>NZ_JBIPDA010000028.1:0-200 GCF_044007395.1 Flavobacterium sp. FlaQc-57 | reverse complement strand
TATACGGTCAGACTTCAAACGGAACTTGTTCAAGTTTGACAAGAACAGCTGTTGTTTTAACAATCAATGGCGCACCATCAGCACCAACTGCTCCGGGTAACGTAACAGTATGTGAGACAGGATCTTCACAAACTCTAACAGCTACCGCTACAGTACCAGCAGGTTCAAGCATTGTTTGGTATGATGCTGCCACAGGAGGA
>NZ_JBIPDA010000027.1:0-246 GCF_044007395.1 Flavobacterium sp. FlaQc-57 | reverse complement strand
TGGTAGCAGCAACTGTACTTACTAATGTTGCCGGATTTACTATGTTTCCTCCTGTGGCAGCATCATACCAAACAATGCTTGAACCTGCTGGTACTGTAGCGGTAGCTGTTAGAGTTTGTGAAGACCCTGTCTCACATACTGTTACGTTACCCGGAGCAGTTGGTGCTGATGGTGCGCCATTGATTGTTAAAACAACAGCTGTTCTTGTCAAACTTGAACAAGTTCCGTTTGAAGTCTGACCGTATA
>NZ_JBIPDA010000026.1:0-249 GCF_044007395.1 Flavobacterium sp. FlaQc-57 | reverse complement strand
TTCACAAACTCTAACAGCTACCGCTACAGTACCAGCAGGTTCAAGCATTGTTTGGTATGATGCTGCCACAGGAGGAAACATAGTAAATCCGGCAACATTAGTAAGTACAGTTGCTGCTACCAAAACACTATACGGTCAGACTTCAAACGGAACTTGTTCAAGTTTGACAAGAACAGCTGTTGTTTTAACAATCAATGGCGCACCATCAGCACCAACTGCTCCGGGTAACGTAACAGTATGTGAGACAGG
>NZ_JBIPDA010000025.1:0-249 GCF_044007395.1 Flavobacterium sp. FlaQc-57 | reverse complement strand
TTCACAAACTCTAACAGCTACCGCTACAGTACCAGCAGGTTCAAGCATTGTTTGGTATGATGCTGCCACAGGAGGAAACATAGTAAATCCGGCAACATTAGTAAGTACAGTTGCTGCTACCAAAACATTATACGGTCAGACTTCAAACGGAACTTGTTCAAGTTTGACAAGAACAGCTGTTGTTTTAACAATCAATGGCGCACCATCAGCACCAACTGCTCCGGGTAACGTAACAGTATGTGAGACAGG
>NZ_JBIPDA010000024.1:0-251 GCF_044007395.1 Flavobacterium sp. FlaQc-57 | reverse complement strand
CCTGTCTCACATACTGTTACGTTACCCGGAGCAGTTGGTGCTGATGGTGCGCCATTGATTGTTAAAACAACAGCTGTTCTTGTCAAACTTGAACAAGTTCCGTTTGAAGTCTGACCGTATAGTGTTCTGGTAGCAGCAACTGTACTTACTAATGTTGCCGGATTTACTATGTTTCCTCCTGTGGCAGCATCATACCAAACAATGCTTGAACCTGCTGGTACTGTAGCGGTAGCTGTTAGAGTTTGTGAAGA
>NZ_JBIPDA010000023.1:0-255 GCF_044007395.1 Flavobacterium sp. FlaQc-57 | reverse complement strand
TAATTAGTACCAGTACCGTAAACCGACACAGGTAGTTGAGGAGAGAATCCTAAGGTGCTCGAGAGATTCATGGCTAAGGAATTAGGCAAAATAGACCCGTAACTTCGGGAGAAGGGTCGCCCTGTAGCAATACAGGGCCGCAGTGAAGAGGTCCAGGCGACTGTTTATCAAAAACACAGGGCTCTGCAAAATCGTAAGATGAAGTATAGGGCCTGACACCTGCCCGGTGCTGGAAGGTTAAGAGGAGATGTTATC
>NZ_JBIPDA010000022.1:0-255 GCF_044007395.1 Flavobacterium sp. FlaQc-57 | reverse complement strand
TAATTAGTACCAGTACCGTAAACCGACACAGGTAGTTGAGGAGAGAATCCTAAGGTGCTCGAGAGATTCATGGCTAAGGAATTAGGCAAAATAGACCCGTAACTTCGGGAGAAGGGTCGCCCTGTAGTAATACAGGGCCGCAGTGAAGAGGTCCAGGCGACTGTTTATCAAAAACACAGGGCTCTGCAAAATCGTAAGATGAAGTATAGGGCCTGACACCTGCCCGGTGCTGGAAGGTTAAGAGGAGATGTTATC
>NZ_JBIPDA010000021.1:0-255 GCF_044007395.1 Flavobacterium sp. FlaQc-57 | reverse complement strand
TTCGTCAAATAGTAAAATTGCAGCTGTTTCAAATAGTTCGTTGATTTTTAATGATTACGGTTCTGCCTCTATAACAGCTTCACAAGCGGGTGATAGTAATTACAATGCGGCCAAAATAGTAGTTTTATCCGCAGTAAACAGTCAGCCGAACCTGATTAGAAAACAGTTTGAAGATATTATTGCATTTGATAACAGTACTAATAGTTTTAAATCTTACAGTTGGTATAAAAATGGAGTTTTAATTCCAGGTCAAAC
>NZ_JBIPDA010000020.1:0-260 GCF_044007395.1 Flavobacterium sp. FlaQc-57 | reverse complement strand
TACTAATAATCCGTAAGCTTATGTACACCCTTTTCTCCCGACTTCGGTCGGGAGAAGAAACTTTCTAAAATAGTAAATAAAAGTACTTTTCTTTATCTCAGTATGTTAAGATATTATCTTTAATTATGAATTGTTAATTATCAATTGTTAATTAAAGAAAAAGTTGCCCAAAGCAATTAAAGACCTTAAGGTGGTTATTGCGGCGGGGCTCACCTCTTCCCATCCCGAACAGAGTAGTTAAGCCCGCCTGCGCAGATGGT
>NZ_JBIPDA010000019.1:0-274 GCF_044007395.1 Flavobacterium sp. FlaQc-57 | reverse complement strand
ATAAGGATTGAGATTTATTTTCAAAAAAGATTAAGAAAAGCTTGTGAGATTCGAAAACGGATATTACATTTGCACCCCGCAAAACAAGGGAAGTTCATTGATAGATTGGTAAGGTTTGGGAGTAAAGAGAGAAGAAATTTTCTTTTTAAAAAACTTCAAAAAACATTTGCCATTTAGAAATAAGTTTTCTACTTTTGCACCCGCTTTGAGAGACAAGCGAAATACAAAAAGAAGATACGTTCGTAGACATATTGAATTGACAGCCGCTTTAACA
>NZ_JBIPDA010000018.1:0-295 GCF_044007395.1 Flavobacterium sp. FlaQc-57 | reverse complement strand
TACTAATAATCCGTAAGCTTATGTACACCCTTTTCTCCCGACTTCGGTCGGGAGAAGAAACTTTCTAAAATAGTAAATAAAAGTACTTTTCTTTATCTCAGTATGTTAAGATATTATCTTTAATTATCAATTGTTAATTAAAGAAAAAGTTGCCCAAAGCAATTAAAGACCTTAAGGTGGTTATTGCGGCGGGGCTCACCTCTTCCCATCCCGAACAGAGTAGTTAAGCCCGCCTGCGCAGATGGTACTGCAGTTATGTGGGAGAGTATGTCGTCGCCTTTCTTTTAAAAACCCT
>NZ_JBIPDA010000017.1:0-321 GCF_044007395.1 Flavobacterium sp. FlaQc-57 | reverse complement strand
CGACAACTTCACAAGTAGATGTGCTTTGTAATGCTTCAACAACAGGTACTGCAACTGCTCTACCAACTGGTGGAACAGGAACTTATACTTATTCATGGAATACAATTCCGGTTCAGACTGGAGCTACTGCAACTGGTTTGGGCGCCGGAACTTATACGGTAACGATTAAAGATGCTAATCTTTGTCAAATTACCAGAACGGTAACCATCAATCAGCCAACAGCTTTAACAGCGACAACTTCACAAGTAGATGTGCTTTGTAATGCTTCAACAACAGGTACTGCAACTGCTCTACCAACTGGTGGAACAGGAACTTATACTT
>NZ_JBIPDA010000016.1:0-499 GCF_044007395.1 Flavobacterium sp. FlaQc-57 | reverse complement strand
GAAACAGCTGCAATTTTACTATTTGACGAAGTATAACTTACAGGCAGTTTACTATTAGAAGAAGCCGTTAAAACAACTGTAGTTGCTGCATCACAATCAAATCCTATAGTCTGATCCCAAGTAATTATTTGATCTGCTTTAGTGATATTAAAATTAGAACCAGCGTAAGTAATTAAATACTTATCTCCTGCTGAGAGTGTTCCTTGATTTATAGCATAACTACCTGTATTTTCACCGGGATCTCTGGCTAAACTTCCCGTAAAGGCATCTCCAGCCAATAGACTAGGAACTACAGTAAAATCAAAAACAGGATCGTTTTCACCATAAACTTTACTTTGAGATACAGCTGCTGTAACTGTAATAGGTATTTGTTTTAATTTTAAAATATAACTTTGAGAAGCAGCAGAATTATTCGCATCAGTAACCGTAACAGTAAAATTACTCTCTGTCATCTGGGTTGTAGTTCCTGTAAGAACACCTTTTGAATTCAAGACAAAAC
>NZ_JBIPDA010000015.1:0-552 GCF_044007395.1 Flavobacterium sp. FlaQc-57 | reverse complement strand
CGACAACTTCACAAGTAGATGTGCTTTGTAATGCTTCAACAACAGGTACTGCAACTGCTCTACCAACTGGTGGAACAGGAACTTATACTTATTCATGGAATACAATTCCGGTTCAGACTGGAGCTACGGCAACTGGTTTGGGCGCCGGAACTTATACGGTAACGATTAAAGATGCGAATCTTTGTCAAATAACCAGAACGGTAACCATTAATCAGCCAACAGCTTTAACAGCTACAACTTCGCAAGTAGATGTGCTATGTAACGCTTCAACAACAGGTACTGCAACTGCTCTACCAACTGGTGGAACCGGAACTTATACTTATTCATGGAATACAATTCCGGTTCAGACTGGAGCTACTGCTACTGGTTTGGGAGCCGGAACTTATACGGTAACGATTAAAGATGCGAATCTTTGTCAAATAACAAGAACGGTAACCATCAATCAGCCAACAGCTTTAACAGCGACAACTTCACAAGTAGATGTGCTTTGTAATGCTTCAACAACAGGTACTGCAACTGCTCTACCAACTGGTGGAACAGGAACTTATACTT
>NZ_JBIPDA010000014.1:0-812 GCF_044007395.1 Flavobacterium sp. FlaQc-57 | reverse complement strand
TCCGGCAACATTAGTAAGTACAGTTGCTGCTACCAGAACACTATACGGTCAGACTTCAAACGGAACTTGTTCAAGTTTGACAAGAACAGCTGTTGTTTTAACAATCAATGGCGCACCATCAGCACCAGTAGTGCCAGCTTTAACAGTAATCCAACCTACATGCGTAGCTCCTACAGGAAGTATTGTTTTAACTGATTTACCATTAGGGAATTGGACAATAAATCCAGGGAATATCTCAGGTAATACAGCGACTAAATTAATTACAGGTTTAACTTCAGGAGTTTATAGTTATACGGTTACAACTGATGCAACAGGATGTACTTCTGCACCTTCATTAAATGTTATTATATATAATGTCATTTGCGCAAATACAGAGAAAACAGCCGAGATCAATGGTAATACAGGTGGAAAAACACCAGCATTAACATTGAATGATAAATTGAATGGAGTTGATGTAGTAATTGGAACAAACCCTGGAGACGTAAAATTAACTCCGGTAACCGTGCCAACAGGCTTAACGCTGAATACGGACGGAACAGTTTCAGTAGCTCCAAATACACCGGCAGGCGACTATAACCTGACATACAGAATCTGCGAAGTAACCAATCCAAGTAATTGTGATGAAGTAACATCAATCATTGTAGTAGGTCAGCCAACAATCGATGCCGTAACAGAGAAAACAGCTGAGATCAATGGTAACACAGGTGGAAAAACTCCAGCATTAACATTGAACGATAAATTGAATGGAGTTGATGTAGTAATTGGAACAAACCCTGGAGACGTAAAATTAACTCCGGTAACTGTGCCAACAG
>NZ_JBIPDA010000012.1:0-1760 GCF_044007395.1 Flavobacterium sp. FlaQc-57 | reverse complement strand
TCATTCTAGCTTTTCTCTTCGAATCTCTCAATTCTATTACTCTTATTCTTTTGCTCTAACATCTCTGTTAAAGCGGCTGTCAATTCAATATGTCTACGAACGTATCTTCTTTTTGTATTTCGCTTGTCTCTCAAAGCGGGTGCAAAAGTAGAAAACTTATTTCTAAATGGCAAATGTTTTTTGAAGTTTTTTTTAAAGAAAATTTCTTCTCCCTTTACTCCCAAACCTTACCAATCTATCAATGAACTTCCCTTGTTTTGCGGGGTGCAAATGTAATATCCGTTTTCGAATCTCACAAGCTTTTCTTAATCTTTTTTGAAAATAAATCTCAATCCTTATCTCGTATGCCTGTCAGTATTTCTGTGAACGTTTATCGCTGTTGCGGGTGCAAAACTACACCCTTTATTCCGTTTAACAATACCTAAAACCCACTTATTTTTTATCTTTTTCTAAACTTTATCTTAACTAACTGATAACACAAAACTTAACTTTTATACTATTTTTAGCTTTGCAAGACTTTTCCTTAACACATTAAACTTTTCGCAATAATCATATTCACAAACCTACCGCATTTACAGACTTCGCAACATCAACAAAACTTTAGAATAGATTCTACAACAACATCAACAGTACATCATTATCACTACTCTTCAATCTTTATAAGCATTTTGCGTTCTCTTATTCCATTAGTAGAAATAAACGAAAGCTCATATCGCATCATTTATAATAGCAACTCATCACTTTCTTATATGCTTGATAAAATATAAATACCACCTACCTCTTTTCAACGTTATAAGTAAAACCATTAAAAAACCAAAAATAATTCAACTAACTTCTTTTTTAACATACCATCAATCTACAAACAAAGATTTACCCCATGCACAATAGCATAAATTCTATTTTACCACTAAACACTCTTATAAAATCACCAAACATACCGCGCTCTAACCAAAAGAACATCCCTTTCCATTAAAAAACCAATGCAAAACACCAGGATAGATTTCCAAAAACACAAATAGCCAATTTAAATTAAAGAAAACTTCATAATAATAAAGAAAAGAAAGAATCAACACCTTGGTGAAACACAATTAAATATTTCAAATTAATCATTCTTTAAAAAACACAATACCTGAATTCAAACGAAATCAATCCACTCCAAAAGGACAGAGCACAACAAAGTCAAATTAAATTAAAAAAAAAATATTTTATCACAACATCCTGCGTACTTATTCCAATACTTTAAGAAACCCAACCCTCAAGATCATTGATTAAATAAACACAACACAATGAACCAAAAAACCACATACATCAAAACAAAAAGATTATTTACACAACCCAAACAGGAATCCATTAAAGCAATACAACAACAAGCAATTTAAAATAGACGCATTTTACCTAAAAACAATATTAGTTTTAGAATTTTAATAGCCATTCAGGAGACATAGAAGTTTTACACCTCCCCTTCAAAACAAAATTATACCCAACAAGAATTATCGTGACTGGTTTAATTACCAGAAAAACAATATTTATATCGATTTACAAACAAAAAAATGATATTACATCAGAAGAACACCAATTAAAACCCAACAAAAGAGACATAGACTCAATTACAAATTGACATTCTAATCCTTCACGAGTAAAAAATTTAATTTTTCTTTTAGAATAGAGAAAACGTAGATTCTTTTTACAAAAACATATATAACGCAAAAAACCCTATCCGAATTGGATAGGGTTTTTAAAAGAAAGGCGACGACATACTC
>NZ_JBIPDA010000011.1:0-3911 GCF_044007395.1 Flavobacterium sp. FlaQc-57 | reverse complement strand
CTACAGGGCGACCCTTCTCCCGAAGTTACGGGTCTATTTTGCCTAATTCCTTAGCCATGAATCTCTCGAGCACCTTAGGATTCTCTCCTCAACTACCTGTGTCGGTTTACGGTACTGGTACTAATTACCTGAAGTTTAGAGGTTTTTCTTGGAAGCCCTTAGGCGCACTATCTCTTTGTCCGAAGACTCCGAGTACTATCGTATTTCCCCAAGATCTGTGGATTTGCCTGCAGATCTTATAGGTAGGTACTTCAACGAACTATTCCGTCAGTTCGCGGCGCTTTCATCACTCCGTCACCCCATCACAGTAATTAGTAGTACGGGAATATTAACCCGTTAGCCATCGACTGTCCCTTTCGGGTTCGCCTTAGGACCAGACTAACCCACAGCTGATTAGCATAGCTGTGGAAACCTTAGTTTTTCGGTGTGCGGGTTTCTCGCCCGCATTATCGTTACTTATGCCTACATTTTCTTTTCTAACCAGTCCAGCATACCTTACGATACACCTTCAACCCTGTTAGAATGCTCCCCTACCACTTAGAGTAAACTCTAAATCCATAGCTTCGGTAATACGCTTATGCCCGATTATTATCCATGCTCGTCCGCTCGACTAGTGAGCTGTTACGCACTCTTTAAATGAATGGCTGCTTCCAAGCCAACATCCTAGCTGTCTGGGCAGACAAACCTCGTTCTTTCAACTTAGCGTATATTTGGGGACCTTAGCTGATGGTCTGGGTTCTTTCCCTCTCGGACTTGGACCTTAGCACCCAAGCCCTCACTGTTATGAAACATTATATAGCATTCGGAGTTTGTCAGGAATTGGTAGGCGGTGAAGCCCCCGCATCCAATCAGTAGCTCTACCTCTATATAACTTTACGCATAACGCTGCACCTAAATGCATTTCGGGGAGTACGAGCTATTTCCGAGTTTGATTGGCCTTTCACCCCTACCCACAGGTCATCCGAAGACTTTTCAACGTCAACCGGTTCGGTCCTCCACTGTGTGTTACCACAGCTTCAACCTGCCCATGGGTAGATCACACGGTTTCGCGTCTAACACTACTGACTAAAGCGCCCTATTCAGACTCGCTTTCGCTACGGATCCGTGGCTTAACCACTTAACCTTGCCAGCAACGTTAACTCGTAGGCTCATTATGCAAAAGGCACGCCGTCACCCCACGAAAGGGCTCCGACCGCTTGTAAGCGTATGGTTTCAGGATCTATTTCACTCCGTTATTCACGGTTCTTTTCACCTTTCCCTCACGGTACTGGTTCACTATCGGTCTCTCAGGAGTATTTAGCCTTAGCGGATGGTCCCGCCAAATTCAGACAGGGTTTCACGTGCCCCGCCCTACTCAGGATACCACTATCTATTATACTCGTTACCCATACGGGACTATCACCCTCTATGGTGTCACTTTCCAGTAACTTCCGGTTCCTTGTACATAAAATGTCGTGGTCCTACAACCCCAACATTGCCGTAACAACATTGGTTTGGGCTAATCCGCGTTCGCTCGCCACTACTTACGGAATCACTTTTGTTTTCTTCTCCTCCGCCTACTTAGATGTTTCAGTTCAGCGGGTTTGCCCACCTATCGGTGTACTATGTCTTCAACATAGTGGGTTGCCCCATTCAGGTATCTACGGATCAATCGGTGTGTGCCCGTCCCCGTAGCTTTTCGCAGCTTATCACGCCTTTCATCGCCTCTGAGAGCCAAGGCATCCCCCATACGCCCTTATTTTGCTTATTGTACCAATCATAAATTAATATGACCGTTTTTTTTTGTCTTTTATTACTCGTATCGCTACTTATAACAAAAAACGCTTTCTACTTTTTATTATTTTCTTATCTCAATATGTCAATGAACTTTTATCCTTTCGGATCTGTGGAGAATAACGGAGTCGAACCGTTGACCTCCTGCGTGCAAGGCAGGCGCTCTAGCCAGCTGAGCTAATCCCCCATTTTTAAATGATGAGTTATGAATTATGAGTTATGAATTTGCTCATAAACGCTCAACTTCTAAAATTTCCTTCTTTTAAGTTAAATAGTAGTCCCGGGCAGACTCGAACTGCCGACCCCTACATTATCAGTGTAGTACTCTAACCAGCTGAGCTACGAGACTCTGTTTTACTTAAATTTATTATTTGAACTAACAGCAAGAGTAATAAAACTTCCTTTTTCAGAAATCACTATAAAATCATCTTTTTTCCTCAACGTGTGCAAGCACTAACATTTGAGGCTCTAGAAAGGAGGTGTTCCAGCCGCACCTTCCGGTACGGCTACCTTGTTACGACTTAGCCCTAGTTACCAGTTTTACCCTAGGCAGCTCCTTGCGGTCACCGACTTCAGGCACCCCCAGCTTCCATGGCTTGACGGGCGGTGTGTACAAGGCCCGGGAACGTATTCACCGGATCATGGCTGATATCCGATTACTAGCGATTCCAGCTTCACGGAGTCGAGTTGCAGACTCCGATCCGAACTGTGACCGGTTTTATAGATTCGCTCCTGGTCGCCCAGTGGCTGCTCTCTGTACCGGCCATTGTAGCACGTGTGTAGCCCAAGGCGTAAGGGCCGTGATGATTTGACGTCATCCCCACCTTCCTCACAGTTTGCACTGGCAGTCTTGTTAGAGTTCCCGACATGACTCGCTGGCAACTAACAACAGGGGTTGCGCTCGTTATAGGACTTAACCTGACACCTCACGGCACGAGCTGACGACAACCATGCAGCACCTTGTAAATTGTCTTGCGAAAGATCTGTTTCCAAACCGGTCAATCTACATTTAAGCCTTGGTAAGGTTCCTCGCGTATCATCGAATTAAACCACATGCTCCACCGCTTGTGCGGGCCCCCGTCAATTCCTTTGAGTTTCATTCTTGCGAACGTACTCCCCAGGTGGGATACTTATCACTTTCGCTTAGCCACTGAAATTGCTTCCAACAGCTAGTATCCATCGTTTACGGCGTGGACTACCAGGGTATCTAATCCTGTTCGCTACCCACGCTTTCGTCCATCAGCGTCAATCCATTAGTAGTAACCTGCCTTCGCAATTGGTATTCCATGTAATCTCTAAGCATTTCACCGCTACACTACATATTCTAGTTACTTCCTAATAATTCAAGTTTAACAGTATCAATGGCCGTTCCACCGTTGAGCGATGGGCTTTCACCACTGACTTATTAAACCGCCTACGGACCCTTTAAACCCAATGATTCCGGATAACGCTTGGATCCTCCGTATTACCGCGGCTGCTGGCACGGAGTTAGCCGATCCTTATTCTTACAGTACCGTCAAGCTGGTTCACGAACCAGTGTTTCTTCCTGTATAAAAGCAGTTTACAATCCATAGGACCGTCATCCTGCACGCGGCATGGCTGGATCAGGCTTGCGCCCATTGTCCAATATTCCTCACTGCTGCCTCCCGTAGGAGTCTGGTCCGTGTCTCAGTACCAGTGTGGGGGATCTCCCTCTCAGGACCCCTACCCATCGTAGCCTTGGTAAGCCGTTACCTTACCAACTAGCTAATGGGACGCATGCTCATCTTTTACCGTTGTGACTTTAATAGTTCAACCATGCGGTTGTACTATACTATGAGGTATTAATCCAAATTTCTCTGGGCTATCCCTCTGTAAAAGGTAGATTGCATACGCGTTACGCACCCGTGCGCCGGTCTCTTGGTCCGAAAACCAATACCCCTCGACTTGCATGTGTTAAGCCTGCCGCTAGCGTTCATCCTGAGCCAGGATCAAACTCTTCATCGTATATTTTTATATTATATTGCGATGATCATTCTAGCTTTTCTCTTCGAATCTCTCAATTCTATTACTCTTATTCTTTTGCTCTAACATCTCTGTTAAAGCGGCTGTCAATTCAATATGTCTACGAACGTATCTTCTTTTTGTATTTCGCTTGT
>NZ_JBIPDA010000010.1:0-19655 GCF_044007395.1 Flavobacterium sp. FlaQc-57 | reverse complement strand
GAAGGATCAACCTCAAAATTATCCAACGCTAACGAAGATTCAAACAAAGATATTGTTTGCTTGTATTGTGAAAACTCTACTCCTGAACCAATACCAAAATGATTATTTAAAGAGTAAATATAACCTGTTTTTACAGCTAATCCAGGACGATTCCCTTCTTCTACTGCCGCAATATCACTTTGGATACTGCCAATTCCTGACTGTACACCTACATAAAACTGAGCAGTTATTCCCTGAGAAATTAACAAGAGCATAACTCCCAGTATGTGTTTAATATTAAATTTCATAACTCTATTTTTTAAAATTGGAATAATCCATCCTCATTTGTATCAAATGAGGATGTCATACTCTTAAATTATTTTAATTTCTAACTAAAAGGTTTTTTGTGAAGTATTTACCATTTGTCAAGGTCATTCTTAAAACATAAATACCCGCAGCAAAAGGAGCATTCAAATCAACTGTGTTTTGATTAACTGTTGCAGTAAGCAACAAACTACCTGTAATACTATAAAGTTCAATACGTGCATTTTGTAATCTGCTTGAACTAACATTAGTTGTCAGCTGAAAAACCGCATTACTTTTAACAGGATTGGGAGCAATCATTATATACTCCTCTTGCGCTGTTGGAGAAAAAGTTAACGGACAGCTGGTGATTAATGTTCCGTCTAATTTTGTCGCAACGGCATAATAGATTCCATTTAAAGCACCGTTCTCTTTAAAGAATTGTGAAGTTTGACCTGGAATTAAAACTCCATTTTTATACCAACTGTAAGATTTAAAACTATTAGTACTGTTATCAAATGCAATAATATCTTCAAACTGTTTTCTAATCAGGTTCGGCTGACTGTTTACTGCGGGTAAAACTACTATTTTGGCCGCATTGTAATTACTATCACCCGCTTGTGAAGCTGTTATAGAGGCAGAACCGTAATCATTAAAAATTAACGAACTATTTGAAACAGCTGCAATTTTACTATTTGACGAAGTATAACTTACAGGCAGTTTACTATTAGAAGAAGCCGTTAAAACAACTGTAGTTGCTGCATCACAATCAAATCCTATAGTCTGATCCCAAGTAATTACTTGATCTGCTTTAGTGATATTAAAATTAGAACCAGCGTAAGTAATTAAATACTTATCTCCTGCTGAGAGTGTTCCTTGATTTATAGCATAACTACCTGCATTTTCACCGGGATCTCTGGCTAAACTTCCCGTAAAGGCATCTCCTGGCAATAGACTCGGAACTACAGTAAAATCAAAAACAGGATCGTTTTCACCATAAACTTTACTTTGAGATGGGGTTGCTGTAACTGTAATAGGTATTTGCTTTAATTTTAAAATATAACTTTGAGAAGCAGCAGAATTATTCGCATCAGTAACCGTAACAGTAAAATTACTCTCTGTCATCTGGGTTGTAGTTCCTGTAAGAACACCTTTTGAATTCAAGACAAAACCTGAAGGCAGACTGCCCTTTGTTACTGAAAACGTTTTTTCTCCAACACCTCCCGTTGCTTCAATAGTTTGAGTGTACAGCGCATTAGAATCATAACCCGGTAAAGTTTTCGTTATAAAACTCAATGCTTCTGGCTCTGTAATTGTAAAACTTTGAGTTGTTTGACAAGAATTAGCATCGGTAACAGTACAGGTCCAAGTACCGGCAGTAAGGCCTGTAACACTTACAGTGCCATCTCCTGTTGGATTTCCAGGGGACCAATTATAAGTATAACCAGCGGTTCCCCCTGTTGCTGGATTAACTGAAGCAGCACCATTACTGCCTCCATTGTTAGAGACATCGGTTTGTAAATTGGCTGTTAGCTGCACCGATTGAACAGTTACAGTATAGGTTAAAGTGCTCGTTGCACCATTATTATCGGTACTCTCTACTGTAATGTCAGCTGTACCACTTTGATTGGCTTTTTGGGTAAGGGCTATAACTGCTGCCGAAGCTGTACCGGTATTAGTAGCTGTTATCAAAGCCGTATTGCTGCTGGTAACTGTTGTGCTGACCACTGTACCATCATCAGAAACAGTAACAGGTATATCACTAAGGGGCGTATCTGCAGTCACTAAACACAATGATAAATTAGAAAGCACAGCAGGACTGAACTCTGGTTTGGCATTACAAACGCTATAGGTACCAGGATCCATTATTTTACGAATTTTATGATTATTTGTATCTGCAACATATACATTACCCGAAGCATCTACAGCAACTCCATAAGGATTAATAAATTGTGCTTGGGTGGCTGTGCCGTCTGCAAAACCCCTTGTACTTCCAGCAAGGGTAGTGACTTCACCCCCTAGAGTTATTTTACGGATTTTATAATTACCCTGATCTGCAACATATACATTGCCTGAAACATCTACAGCAACACCAGTATGCAAAGTAAATTGCGCGGCGGAACCTGTGCCGTCACCATCTTTACTTCCTGCAAGGGTAGTTACCACACCTGCCGGAGTGATTTTACGGACTTTACTATTAAACGTATCGGCAACATATACATCGCCCGAAGCATCTACTGCAACTCCAACAGGAAAATTAAATTTTGCTTGAGTGCCTGTGCCGTCTGCATAACCAGATGTACTTCCTGCAAGGGTAGTTACTTCGCCCGCGGGAGTTATTTTACGGATTTTATGATTACTCTGATCTGCAACATATACATTGCCCGAAGCATCTACAGCAACTCCAGTAGGATTATTAAATTGTGCCGATGTACCTGTTCCGTCTGCAAAACCACTTGCACTTCCTGCAAGGGTAGTTACCACACCCGCTGGAGTTATTTTACGTATTGCATTATTCCTTGCATCCGCTACATATAAATTGCCAGAAGCATCTACAGCAACACCAATAGGACTATAAAATTGTGCTTGGGTGCCTGTGCCGTCTACAAAACCTTGAGTACTTCCTGCAAAAGTAGTCACCACACCCGCGGGAGTTATTTTACGGATTTTATTATTACCTGAATCTGCAACATATACATTGCCTGAAGCATCTACAGCAACTCCACTAGGCCTACTAAATTTTGCTGTAGAAACTGTGCCGTCTATAAAACCCTCACTATTGCCCGCTAATGTACTAACTGCTGCCGGGTTTTTAGTACCCACTTCAAGTAAAAAGGATTGGGTTTCCGTGCCGCCTGCTCTAGTAGCGGTAATGGTAATAATTGAAGTTCCAGCTTGCCCTTTTATAGTAGCAATGTCCATGGTGCGGTCGGCGCCTGTACCGCTAAAGGTAATACTTGGCGTAATACTGCCATTGCTGCTGCTTGCTGACAATACTGCATCAGTATCTTCGTAAAGCGTTAGCACTACATTGCTAATGGTCTGTCCATCGCAAGCAACAGCTTGGTTGGCGATGGCAGAAAGTGTAGGGTCTGTAATTGTAAAACTTTGAGTTGTTTGATTTGCATTGGCATCCGTAACAGTCACTTGATACGTACCTGCTGATAATCCTGAAGCTGTAGCAGCTGTTCCTCCACTTGGTGCCCAAGAATAAGTATATCCAGGAACTCCTCCAGAAACAGAAACAGTAGCCGAACCATCACTACCTCTAATGGAAGAGACATTGGTTTGTGAACCAATAGCTACTAAAGGAGCAGGTTCTGTAATTGTAAAACTTTGAATTGTTTGACAAGAATTAGCATCGGTAACCGTACAGGTCCAAGTGCCGGCAGTAAGACCTGTAACACTTACAGTACCATCTCCTGTTGGATTTCCAGGGGACCAGTCATAAGTATAACCAGCCGTTCCTCCTGTTGCTGGATTAACTGAAGCCGCACCATTACTGCCTGCATTTTTAGAGACATTAGTTTGTGATTTGGTTGTCAGCTTCACCGATTGAACAGTTACAGTATAGGTTAAAGTGCTCTTGGCACCGTAATTATCGGTGCTTTCTATTGTGATCACAGCCATACCGCTTTGATTGGCTTTTTGTGTAAGGGCTATAACTGCTGCAGAAGCTGTACCGCTATTAGCTGCTGTTACCAAAGCTGTATTACTGCTGGTAACTGTTGTACTTTCCACTGTACCGTCATCTGAAACATTAACAGCTATAGCACTAAGGGCCGTATCTGCAGTTACTAAACACAATGATAAATTAGGGAGCGCAGTGGGACTGAACAGTGGTTTGGCATTACAACTGCTATAGGTAGCCACTATTTTACGGATTTTATGATTCATATATTCTGCAACATATACATTGCCCAAAGCATCTACAGCAACTCCTCTAGGACTAAGAAATTTTGCTGTGGTGGCTGTGCCGTCTGCAAAACCAGATGTACTTCCTGCAAGGGTAGTGACTTCACCCGCTGGAGTTATTTTGCGGATTTTATGATTATTTGTATCCGTAACATATACATTGCCCGGAGCATCTACAGCAATGTTAGTAGGACTATAAAATTGTGCTGCGGTACCTGTGCCGTCAGCAAAACCAGGAATACTTCCAGCAAGGGTAGTCACCACACCCGCTGGAGTTATTATACGGATTTTATTATTGCCTAAATCTGCAACATATACATTGCCAGAAGCATCTACAGCAACTCCATAAGGAGAAGAAAATTGTACTGCAGTGCCTGTGCCGTCTGCAAAACCATCTGTACTTCCGGCAAGGGTAGTTACCACACCCCCTGGAGTTATTTTACGGATTTTATGATTACCTGAATCTGCAACATATACATTGCCAGAAGCATCTACAGCAACTCCATACAATGAAGCAAATTTTGCTTGGGTACCTGTGCCGTCTGCAAAACCCCGAGTACTTCCTGCAAGGGTAGTGACTTCACCCCCTGGAGTTATTTTACGGATTTTATAATTAGCCTGATCCGAAACATATACATTGCCCGAAGCATCTACAGCAACTCCAATAGGACTCACAAATTGTGCTGCTGCGCCAATGCCGTCTGCAAAACCAGATGTACTTCCTGCAAGGGTAGTTACCGCGCCCGCGGGAGTTATTTTACGGATTTTATAATTCCCCATATCTGCAACATATAGATTACCCGAAGCATCTACAGCAGCACTGTAAGGATTACTAAATTGTGCTGTGGAACTTGTGCCGTCTGCAAAACCCTGAGTACTGCCCGCTAATGTGGTAACAGCTAAAGAGGTTTTATTGCCCACTTCAAGCAAAAAGGTCTGGCTTGCCATACCATCTGTACCTGTAGCGGTAATAGTAATGGTTGTAGCCCCAGTTTGTCCCATTACGGTGGCTATGTCCATAGTGCGGCTAGCACCTGTCCCGCTAAAGGTAATGTTTGGCGTAATACTGCCATTGCTGCTTGTTGCTGACAATACAGCATTGGTATCTCCTCCAAGGGTTATAGCTACATTGCTAATGGTCTGCCCATCGCAAACAGCTTGGTTGGCAATGCTAGAGAGTGTAGGGGCTATCGCTGCGGGAGCATCAAGCACAGTGATACTAAAAGCATTATCATTAGTATTTACTGCATATATGTTCGATAACATGGAACAAATAAGCAAAATAAAAAAAGTAATTTTTTTCATTTGTTTAAAATTTTATATTTTCATTTTATAGAAAACAATTAGTACTCGTTTTGTGTATTTGCCTTATTCCTTGAAAAGACAAAAAATGGTGCTTGTGTTTCTACGTCATAAATATTTTTTTTTAAATTAATAGATAAATATTCTTTCATAAGACCTCTTTAGCTAAATCTTTTTATTCTATTTTAACGTTAAGTTGGAGATTTCGATATCAAAATTAGATATGCTTTTTGCCCGATTCAGGATGTTGAAATGTGAGATTTGACAATCTTAAACGTTTTTTTATAGTGGTCATAGCGTATTAATTCTCTTTTTTTTTGATCTAGTTTCATATGCTATTCTTTTTTCTTGCTAATTTTTAGTTGTCTGGTAATTAAAATTTATCATGATATACTGTCAATAGCGGTAAAACCAAATCATAAATGAGTAGCTTTATTTATAACAAAAGAAACGCTTAATTTGTTTTTTAAGGGGTAAACATTAAATAAGTGATGTATTTAAAAGATTAAGTGATTTTTTGTTGATGCTTTTTTGATTAAAAAAACTAAGAATGAATTTTAAAGATTATTCACCTTTCTAAAAGATATTTTACAGGAATAATTTAGAGTAAAAAATGCCCTCTCTAATTTTCGTTAGCACATTCAGTTTTTTTGACGCTATGATTCAAAAATTAAGAGAGCGGAGTACTACTGTGTAAATTTAGAGCTATGAAAAAGAAAAAAACATAAGGTTTATTCTGATTGCATCGATAGGCATAGGCAGCTAAAAATCCTCAAGGTGACCTTTGGGCTTACTATCAGCGCAGATACTATGTAGCAGTGTAAGAGACTTTCTAAAGACGGGAATTTTGCTTCCCAAAAAAACCTTCTGGCTTTGATTTCGATAAAGAAACTTATAAAAATGAAGCATCAGATTAGAGAGCTATGAGGGAATACTACATAAAATCAGCAACTTCGAGCTATCTTGATGATAAAACCGCTACAATTTTAGGTATTACAAAACCAGATGCAAATATTATTGTTGAGCGTTTGACTTCACTGTGCAGGGACGGCGTAGATCCTTTGGTTAGTATTGATCACAGGATTGAAACCTTTAGAGGAAAAGAACTGTTGTTTATTCACATTAAAGAAAGTGCCATAAAACCAGTTCATATTAAAAGTCAAACAATTGAAGAAAGTTATATTCGAAGCGGAGGAACTACCCGTAAAGCCTCTCGTCAAGAAATCGGAGCTTTAATCCTCAATAGTAAAACGCCAACTTTGGAAGAGCTACACTCTTCCAAATTATTGAATGAGGTTGAATGAGGTTGAAGTCATTACACTACTTGAATACGATAAAATTTTAGATTTACTTAAAAAACCGCCCCCTAGCAATATCCCAGAAATAATCAAATGGTTGGAAGACGAAAAAATGATTGTTGATGTTGATGAAAAAGGTTATTATATAAGTAATTTTGGAGCTATATCTGCCGCCAAAGACCTTAACAAATTCGACGGATTAAGCAGAAAGGCTCTTCGACTCATAAAGTATGAAGGCAAAAATAAGTCTGCGGGAAGTAAAGAATATCCAGTGACAAAAGGTTATGCAATTGGTTTTGAAGGATTAATTCAATTTGTAAAAGAACTATGCCAATTGGACGATTAATAAAAATGTGTTTAGAGAATCCAAATATTGTCGAACAATATGTGCAGTTATGTGACTTGCTTGATAATAATAAAAAAGAAGAAATATCAAAGCGATTAAGAGAGCTATATCATTAAATTATTTTTAAATAGAAATCAAATGTTATTTTTTTAGAGAAAAATATGGAACTCTATAATCACGTGAGTGCTATATTTTAAAACGATAGCGTTTTACTTTTGTGTTTGACATTGTAGCAAAATTACTTAATTTCCAATTTGGATAAATAATAATAAATTTTTATCGCAATCATGACAACAATGTTATCATTGTTATCAAAAAGAATAAAGGCATAAAAAAACACCACTTTATGTGGTGTCTTTTTCCTGATGTACCAAATTATAATCTACCTAAAATATATTTGTATAAAACATTTAACAGACAAATGTTAGTCTTTTTTTTAAAAAAATCAAAGTAAGAGTAACAAGTGGTATTTATTCGTTAGTTATTAGGGAGTGTTTCCAAAGAAGTTCATTTTCCAATTGTTTAAATACCTTAAAAAATAATCCCTTTGCAGTTCTAATGGTAATGCAAGACCGACACCTTTGAGGCAAAATAGGAAAGAAATTTTAATCTCTTTATTTATTTGACACCTTTTCTTATTTATTTAAAATTCCATCCTAATGTTATACCAAAGGCTATAGGTTGTATTTTAGCATTTTTATCTGTGCTATACAATCCATTTGCTTTTCGTTCCAAAACAGATCCTGGATTATAACCTATATAAGATTCGTTTTTATTTTGATCAACTATTGAACCATATCCTTTTTCAAAAAACATTGCCGCATACAGCGCATTTTTGCCCTTCATATCAAAGGTAAATCCTAACTCAAAAGAACTCATTAAAATTCCTTTGGTATTATATTCACCTGATGCTGAATAATTCTCTTGACCTCCAAAACCATATTTTGGCAGATCATCAAAAATTAAGTTGAAATCCGGATAGTAAGCTGTACCATTTACATAATCCGCTGTTGATGTAATTTTATAGCTTACAGGTAAGAAATATTTAGCTCCTGCTCTGAAATTAAAATCAATTCCTTTGTTAATGTTTGTTTTATACTGCACAAAAAATGGAATCTGAATAGCATATAAGGTTTGTTTTTCCTTGTAATTACTTGACTTTACACTGTAAATAAATGCAGAATTTGAAGGATCAACCTCAAAATTATCCAACGCTAACGAAGATTCAAACAAAGATATTGTTTGCTTGTATTGTGAAAACTCTACTCCTGAACCAATACCAAAATGATTATTTAAAGAGTAAATATAACCTGCTTTTACAGCTAATCCAGGACGATTCCCTTCTTCTACTGCCGCAATATCACTTTGGATACTGCCAATTCCTGACTGTACACCTACATAAAACTGAGCAGTTATTCCCTGAGAAATCATCAAGAGCATAACTCCCAGTATGTGTTTAATATTAAATTTCATAACTCTATTTTTTAAAATTGGAATAATCCATCCTCATTTGTATCAAATGAGGATGTCATACTCTTAAATTATTTTAATTTCTAACTAAAAGGTTTTTTGTGAAGTATTTACCATTTGTCAAGGTCATTCTTAAAACATAAATACCCGCAGCAAAAGGAGCATTCAAATCAACTGTGTTTTGATTAACTGTTGCAGTAAGCAACAAACTACCTGTAATACTATAAAGTTCAATACGTGCATTTTGTAATCTGCTTGAACTAACATTAGTTGTCAGCTGAAAAACCGCATTACTTTTAACAGGATTGGGAGCAATCATTATATACTCCTCTTGCGCTGTTGGAGATAAAGTTAACGGACAGCTGGTGATTAATGTTCCGTCTAATTTTGTCGCAACGGCATAATAGATTCCATTTAAAGCACCGTTCTCTTTAAAGAATTGTGAAGTTTGACTTGGAATTAAAACTCCATTTTTATACCAACTGTAAGATTTAAAACTGTTAGAACTGTTATCAAATGAAATAATATCTTCAAACTGTTTTCTAATCAGGTTCGGCTGACTGTTTACTGCGGGTAAAACTACTATTTTGGCCGCATTGTAATTACTATCACCCGCTTGTGAAGCTGTTATAGAGGCAGAACCGTAATCATTAAAAATCAACGAACTATTTGAAACAGCTGCAATTTTACTATTTGACGAAGTATAACTTACAGGCAGTTTACTATTAGAAGAAGCCGTTAAAACAACTGTAGTTGCTGCATCACAATCAAATCCTATAGTCTGATCCCAAGTAATTACTTGATCTGCTTTAGTGATATTAAAATTAGAACCAGCGTAAGTAATTAAATACTTATCTCCTGCGGAGAGTGTTCCTTGATTTATAGCATAACTACCTGTATTTTCACCGGGATCTCTGGCTAAACTTCCCGTAAAGGTATCTCCTGGCAATAGACTCGGAACTACAGTAAAATCAAAAACAGGATCGTTTTCACCATAAACTTTACTTTGAGATACAGCTGCTGTAACTGTAATAGGTATTTGTTCTGTAATGGTAAAAATTTGAGTTGTTTGATTAGAATTAGCATCAATAACTGTCACTTGATAAACACCTGTTGATAATCCTGAAGCTGTAGCAGCAATTCCTCCAGTTGGAGCCCAAATATAGATATATGGAGAAGTTCCACCAGAAACAGAAACAGTAGCCGAGCCATCACTTCCTCCTTTGGTAGATACATTGGTTTGTGAACCAATAGTCGCTACTAGAGGGGCAGGTTCTGTAATTGTAAAAATTTGAGTAGCTGTACAGGAGTTAGCATCTGTAACTGTACAGGTCCAAGTACCAGCAGTAAGCCCCGTAACACTTACAGTACCATCTCCTGTTGGATTTCCAGGGGACCAATTATAAGTATAACCGGCAGTACCTCCTGTTGCTGGATTAACTGAAGCAGCACCATTACTGCCGCCATTTTTAGATACATTAGTTTGTGAATTGGCTGTTAGCTGCACCGATTGAACAGTTACGGTATACGTTAAAGTACTCTTGGCACCTTTATTATCGGTGCTTTCTATTGTGATGTCAGCTGCACCGCTTTGATTGGCTTTTTGGGTAAGGGCTATAACTGCAGCCGAAGCTGTACCTGAGTTGGTAGCAGTTACTAAAGCCGTATTGCTGCTGGTAACTGTTGTACTATTTACTGTGCCGTCAGTGTCCGAAACAGCAACAGGTATATCACTAAGGGACGTATCTGCAGTTACTAAACACAATGATAAATTAGGAAGCACAGCGGGAGTGAACACTGGTTTGGCATTACAACTGCTATAGGTAGCAACATCTACTATTTTACGGATTTTATAATTACCGTTATCTGCAACATATAAATCGCCAGAAACATCTATAGCAACTCCATAAGGACCATTAAATTTTGCTTGGATGCCTGTGCCGTCTGTATCACCAGACGTACTTCCTGCAAGGGTAGTTACTTCCCCAGCCTGAGTTATTTTACGGATTTTATTATTAGCAGGATCTGCTACATATACATTGCCAAAAGCATCTACAGCAACACCAAGAGGACTAAAAAATTTTGCTGCGGAGCCTGTGCCGTCTGCAAAACCACTTGTACTTCCTGCAAGGGTACTTACCACACCCGCTGGAGTTATTTTACGGATTTTTTGATTATATGTATCTGCAACATATACATTGCCTGAAGCATCTACAGCAACGCCAGTAGGGTTCTTAAATCTCGCTGCGCTGCCTGTGCCGTCTTCAAAACCAATTACACTTCCTGTACTTCCTGCAAGGGTAGTTACCTCACCCCCCGGAGTTATTTTACGGATTTTAGAATTACCCTGATCTGCAACATATACATTGCCCAAAGCATCTACAGCAACTCCAGTAGGACCCGAAAATTGTGATGCGGTACCAGTGCCGTCTACAACCCCCTGAGTACTTCCTGCAAGGGTAGTTACTGCGCCCCCTGGAGTTATTTTACGGATTTTATTATTTCCTGTATCTGCAACATATACATTGCCCGAAGGATCTACAGCAACTCCTGCTGGAGTATAAAATTGTGCTTGGGTGCCTGTGCCGTCTGCAAAACCCTGAGTGCTTCCTGCAAGAGTAGTTACCACACCTGCGGGAGTTATTTTACGGATTTTATGATTATTTGTATCCGCAACATATACATTGCCAGAAGGATCTACAGCAACTCCTCTAGGACTAACAAATTGTGATTGGGTACCTGTGCCGTCTGCATTACCCTGAGTACTCCCCGCTAATGTAGTAACTCTTGCAGGGATTTTATTCCCTACCTCAAGTAAAAAGGTTTGCGTTGCAGTACCATCTGTTCCTGCAGCGGTAATGGTAATAATTGTAGTACCAGCTTGCCCCTCTATAGTGGCAATGTCCATGGTACGGTCGGCGTCTGTACCGCTAAAGGTAATACTTGGTGTGATAATGCCATTACTGCTGCTCGCAGAAAATACTGCATCAGTATCTCCGTAAAGCGTTATGGCTACATTGCTAATGGTCTGCCCATCGCAAACAGCCTGGCTGGCAACGGCAGAAAGTGCAAATTCTTTAATTGTAAAAATTTGAGTTGTTTCATTAGAATTGGCATCCGTAACAGTCACTACATACATACCTGCTGATAATCCAGAAGCTGTAGCAGCTGTTCCTCCAGTTGGCGCCCAAGAATAAGCATATCCAGGAACTCCTCCAGAAACAGAAACAGTAGCTGAACCATCACTGCCTCCTTTGGTAAATACATTTGTTTGTGAACCAATAACCGCTACTAAAGGATCAGGTTCTGTAATTGTAAAACTTTGAGTTGCTTGACAAGAATTAGCATCGGTAACAGTACAGGTCCAAGTGCCGGCAGTAAGACCTGTAACACTTACAGTACCATCTCCTGTTGGATTTCCAGGGGACCAATCATAAGTATAACCAGCCGTTCCGCCTGTTGCTGCATTAACTGAAGCCGCACCATTACTACCTGCATTTTTAGAGACATTAGTTTGTAAATTGGCTGTTAGCTGCACCGATTGAACAGTTACAGTATAGGTTAAAGTGCTCTTGGCACCGTAATTATCGGTACTTTCTATTGTGATGTCAGCTGTACCGCTTTGATTGGCTTTTTGGGTAAGGGCTATAATTGCTGCCGAAGCTGTGCCGGTATTAACCGCTGTTACCAAAGCTGTATTACTGCTGGTAACTGTTGTACTTTCCACTGTACCGTCATCTGAAACAGTAACAGGTATTGCACTAAGAGGCGTATCTGTAGTCACTAAACACAATGATAAATTAGAAAGCACAGCAGGACTAAATAAAGGCTTAGGATTACAGCTGCTATAGGTAGCATCTACTATTTTACGGATTTTATTATTACCGCTATCCGCAACATATACATTACCTGAAGCATCTACAACAACTCCCGTAGGAATATTAAATTGCGCTGTGGTGCCTGTCCCATCTGCAAAACCACTTGTACTTCCAGCGAGGGTAGTGACTTCACCCGCTGGAGTTATTTTGCGGATTTTATGATTATTTGTATCTGCAACATACACATTGCCCGAAGCATCTACAGCAACCCCAAAGGGAGCATAAAATTGTGCTGCGGTGCCTATGCCGTCAGCAAAACCAGGAATACTTCCAGCAAGGGGAGTCACCATACCCGCTGGAGTTATTATACGGATTTTATTATTGCCTAAATCTGCAACATATATATTGCCAGAAGCATCTACAGCAACTCCATAAGGAGCCTTAAATTGTGCTGCAGTGCCTGTACCGTCGGCAAAACCACTTGTACTTCCGGCAAGGGTAGTTACTACACCCGCTGGAGTTATTTTACGGATTTTATCATTATACGTATCGGCAACATATACATTGCCAGAAGCATCTACAGTAATGCCTTGAGGATAATTAAATTTTGCTGCGGTACCAATGCCGTCGGCAAAACCCTCAGTACTCCCTGCAAGAGTAGTTACTGAGCCCGCTGGACTTATTTTACGAATTTTATTATTACCAAAATCTGCAACATATACATTACCCAAAACATCTACAGCAACTCCCTGAGGACTATCAAATTGTGCTGCTGTGCCAATGCCGTCGGCAAAACCATAGCTGCCATTTCCTGCAAGGGTACTTACTTCTCCCGCGGGAGTTATTTTGCGGATTATATTATTATACGTATCGGCAACATATATATTGCCCGAAGCATCTACAGCAACTCCCTGAGGATTATAAAATTTTGCTTGGGTGCCTGTGCCGTCTGCAACCCCCTGAGTACTCCCCGCTAGTGTGGTAAGAGCTACAGGGGTTTTATTGCCCACTTCAAGCAAAAAGGTCTGGCTTGCCGTACCATCTGTTCCTGTAGCGGTAATAGTAATGGTTGTAGCTCCAGTTTGTCCCATTACGGTGGCAATGTCCATGGTGCGGTTAGCACCTGTTCCATTAAAAGTAATATTTGGCGTAATACTACCATTGCTGCTGGTTGCCGACAATGTCGCATTGGTATCTCCGCCAAGGGTTATGGCTATATTGTTAATGGTTTGCCCATCGCAAACAGCTTGGTTGGCAATGCTAGAGAGTGTAGGAGCAGTCGCTGCGAGAGCATCAAGCACAGTAACACTAAAAGCATTATCATTAGTATTTGCTGCATATATGTTCGATAACATGGAACATATAAGCAAAATAAAAAAAGTAGTTTTTTTCATTTGTTTAAAATTTTATATTTTCATTTTATAGAAAACAATTAGTACTCGCTTTGTATATTTGCCTTATTCCTTGAAAAGGCAAAAAATGGTGTTTGTGTTTCTAGGTCATAAATATTTCTTCACGAATTAACAGGAAATTTATTCTTTTAAAGATCTCTTTAGCTACATCTTTTGGTTCTATTTTAACGTTAAGTTGGAGATTTCGATATCAAAATTAGATGTGTTTTTTTTGTAAGACAACCTTAATTTTACAAAAATTAACCTTATTCTTAAAGAAAAAGAAAACAGTTAAACAAGTGATGCAATTCATTACTTAAATGAGCGCAATTAATACCTTTTAGATTATAAAAAGCTAATGTAAATTTTAAAGATTATTCACTTCTCTAAAAAAGATATTTTATAAAATAAATTAGAGTGCAAAAATACCCTCCCTAATTTTTGTCTCCAATTTTTGTTAGCACATCCGGATTTTCCTGTCGTAGAGATCTATAAAAGTCGTTAGATATAAGAAGCCTTCTTTTGTACTGATGTAAGTTAATCCGATACCCATACTTTCGAAGGTCTTGTAACAGTAAACTCTCGATTTAGTATATTGGACATGTTGTTGTATTTATGCTTAGAGTCTGTGGTGATTTTGAACTTTCGGCTTAATTTGATTGACAATCCCATCTCCCTCATATATTTAGCTACTGTAATCCTAGACACCTTCCATTTTAATCGAATTAGGTTTTGCATCAAATAAAGCTGAACTTGACTTTATTTTAGGAAAAGAAGCTGACTTAATTTCTTCTAATATTGCTGAGGCAGTTTTAAAATTAGAAAAAATGAATTTCAAATAGTCGTAAAAAAAAAACACTACAAATTGTAGTGTTTTTAATCCAAAACAAACGCGAATATTTTTTTCTGATTCAAGAGACGAAAAATATTATGACCAAAGATATTCTTTCGATCAGTAAAAAAAAATGAGAAAAGTAATAAGTGCCACTATAGATGTAATATTTGGAATCAAATGAACGCTACCTGATTTAACTCTTTACCAAACTCATGCAGCCTTTTTTAGCTTACACTCTAATTCATAATATTTCATAGAAAAATCTTTAAATCGTTTTACAGAGATACAAATATTAATATCATTTTGTAATTAGTTTTATATATCGCACTGCGACTAGTTCAGTTATGAACTAAATCATTAGTAAGAGAATTAAACAAGGAAAAAAACTTTTAAATAAAATTTTGTTTAAACATTTTTACTCTGTTTTTAATATGGATTAATGAGCAGATCAAAATTAGAGCACTTATAACAATTATAAATATTACAATTGGCGATGAAATATATTTCACAACTAAAAAGATCCAAAAAATTAAATTAGCAGCTTCAAACGACAAAATAAAAAACCATTTTATTCTAGTAAAAAAAGGGATTATTACAAGCTTATTCATATATCTTATTATTGTTATTATTGATTCTAAACTTAAATCATGACCCGAGACTTACTTCATTTTTCAAATCTGTAAAATTCAAATTAAAAATTCCTTTATCAGTTCCGTTCCTGGCTTTCTCTGCAATATACATTATCATCAAATATTTTTCACTATCATAGCAAGCAAATCTATCTAATTTGTAAACTACTACAACATCATTTTCTCTTAATGTATCTAATAAAAACAAATTTCCGTAATCAAATTTAAATCATCAACCATGACAATTCCCTTATAATAAAGCAAGAATATTCTTGATTTTAAATACTATTTAAAGTATCTGGCATTAAATCCTATCTTTTGTCTACTACTTTTTAAATTTCTGGTGTGGACTCTAAGCTATAAATTCTATCAAACTTTTTAGTACTTCCATCTGGATGTACACCCATTACCACATGAAAAATTCTATTAAAATAATAAATGGTAATTTTTTGTACGGGCATTTTATTTCGTGTAAATAACTTTGCGTAAAAGTTTCCATCTTGTACATCAGTTATAAATACACCTCCTTTTATACTGTGAGAAGTCATTGTAGCTACAGCGCCACGAAATACTACGCAGTTAGTATAATCTGATTGACTAATTCTAGCATCTTTCCCCGCCACTTTAATTGTTTTTGATTTCATTTTATCAAAATTATACACTTCAACTTTAGTATCGTATACTGGAAAATCAAAGTTATTAGCTAATTGAAAAGACATTTGATTTATGTTATTTACTTTAAATACCACAATTATATCTAACTGTGGATATGCATCACCTCCCTAAATATAACTTTCAGCAAATTTAAATTTTCCCTTTTAAGGAGCTATCAAGTTCAATATTTTTTTTCTTGTTTCTCAATGATTTCTTTTTTAACATCTTCATCACCTTGTGCCTGCTTAATTCAAAGGACAATTGCAGCAACTCCTCCAAGAAAAATAAAAAAATATGCCACATTTATAATTATAATAAAATCCATATATTTTCTAATCATATTAATTATTTACATTTTTATTAAAATAAATATTTTAGACTGGATACGTAAACTAAAAGTAGATTAAAAGTTAAGCTACATTTTTCATGTCATTTTTTTGATTCCAAAATTCTTCTATAGTTTTGTATTGAAGAGCAGAATGCCTGCTCTTTCGGTTGTACCAAATTTCGGTATATTCGAATAAATCAAGCCTCATTTGTCCTTTGCTCACAAGCTTATTTCCGTAAACCTGTTCTATTTTGAGTGTTTTAAAGAAACTCTCCGCTACCGATTATCCCAACAATTTCCTTTTCTACTCATGCTCCTCCTTACGATCTTATAAGACTCTATAACATTGCCAAACTTTTTATTGGCGTACTGTATTGCTCTGTCGGAATGAAATATTAATCCTTTTTCAATGCTTCTGGTCTTTACCGCCATCTTCCAAGCCGCTAATACTGTTTTATCTGTACTTATACTGTTACTTAGGATCCAACCTATGATTTTCCTGTCATAGAGATCAATAACTGTTGTTAGATACAAAAAGCCTTCTTTTGTGCTGATACATGTTATATCTGATACCCATACTTTGGAAGGACCTGAGACAGTAAACTCTCTGTTTAGTATGTTAGCCATAGTGTTGTATTTATGCTTAGAGTCAGTGGTGATTTTGAACTTTCGGCTTAATTTGCTAGATAAACCCATCGCCATCATGTATTTAGCTACTGCAATCCTGGATATCTTATTTCCCAAAGAAGTCAGTTCTGCAGCTATTCTTGGACTCCCGTACCGCTGTTTTGAAGAAAAATAGATAATGTTGATCTGTTTTTTGATCGCAATAGTTTTTTGCTTTTTTTAGACAGCAATCGGACTTTCCATGTATAATATCCCCTGAGGACTATCTCAAGGACTTGATACATCTTTTCAATCGTATATGTTTTTTCATTAGTTAAAATGAAAGTATAGATCAGTGACCGTTTTTGGAAAAGATGCCTATTGCTTTTTTTAATATGTCTCGTTCCATATTTGCATCTTTAAGTCTTTTTTCCAACAGAGCGATCTGTTCTTGTTCAGGAGTCTGCTTTACGTTTCCAATACCAGGAAAACTTCCAAGACCAAACTCTAAATATTCCTTTTTCCATTTGTAAAGCTGTGGAGCAGTTATACCATGTTCCCGAGCTAATTCTGAAACATTAGTCCGTTGAGGCTTAATTCTAACTGCTTTCTCTTTAAAAGCACGGTCGTAAATCTTACGCATTTGTTTCATAATTGATAAAGTTAAGTTTTATTCTTAACTTCCAATTTCCGCTAAGTTAGCAAGTCCAGACTTCAATTATTCTATCTATACAAACATGCAAATTTAATCTTATAAAGCTACAAATAAAAATATAAGAAAGAGACTGCTTATAGAGTAACCAAGTCCTGCTGAAATTCATAAAAAAATTGCATCAGAACTCACCATATCACAGCAACGGTCATTGATTTCATTTCATTATACTGCATTTCAACCACTTATTACTTTTACTTTGAATGTTTTAAAAAAAAAACTAATATTTGTTCATTCAATATTTTATACAAAAAAATTTTAGGTAGATGTTAATTTGGTACATCAGGAAAAAGACACCACATAAAGTGGTGTTTTTTTATGTCGTTATTCTTTATGATAACAATTATAACATTGTTATCATAAATGCGGTAAAAAAATAGTTTTTTTTCTATTTATTAATTAATGCAGATTTTCAGAATCAATTGTATCAATAATAAAAATGAACTTAGAAATATGTCCACATTAATTGAACTATATTATTCTATTCTTATCAAAAATGGATAATAATAGAAATGAACAATAATAAAATACAGATTAAAAGTAGAACAACAATAGATTAGAAGACTTTAATTCATTAAAAAAGCATCACCGAAGTGATGCTTTAGGCCCCAAAGTTGACAAATTTATTACCCACCTACTATTTAAGGTTTAAATATGAAACTTAACCCAAAGATGAATTTCTTCTTTCAATTATAGTCAATCAAAGTAACATGTGGCATATTTAATGGAATTAATGATCGACCTCGAAAAATAAGATATTATAGCATAATTTTAAATCCATTTAATTTTAACAAAGCTGTAAAACAAAAAGCACCAACGAAGTGATGCTTTTTGTTTTCAAAAATAAATATATCGTTTATACTAAAGATAATAAATTGAATCATAAAATAAGTGCTGAATTCCTGTTTTTTATTCACAAATTAACAAGTGGTATTTATTCGTTAGTTATTAGGAATTATTTCCAAATAAGTTCATTTTCCAATTGTTTAAATACCTTAAAAAAATAATCCCTTTGCAGTTCTAATGGTAATGCAAGACCGACACCTTTGAGGCAAAATAGGGAAGAAATTTTAATCTCTTTATTTATTTGATTATTTAAAATTCCATCCTAATGTTACACCAAAGGCTATAGGTTGTATTTTAGCATTTTTATCTGTGCTATACAATCCATTTGCTTTTCGTTCCAAAACAGATCCTGGATTATAACCTATATAAGATTCGTTTTTATTTTGATCAACTATTGAACCATATCCTTTTTCAAAAAACATTGCCGCATACAGCGCATTTTTGCCCTTCATATCAAAGGTAAATCCTAACTCAAAAGAACTCATTAAAATTCCTTTGGTATTATATTCACCTGATGCTGAATAATTCTCTTGACCTCCAAAACCATATTTTGGCAGATCATCAAAAATTAAGTTGAAATCCGGATAGTAAGCTGTACCATTTACATAATCCGCTGTTGATGTAATTTTATAGCTTACAGGTAAGAAATATTTAGCTCCTGCTCTGAAATTAAAATCAATTCCTTTGTTAATGTTTGTTTTATACTGAACAAAAAATGGAATCTGAATAGCATATAAGGTTTGTTTTTCCTTGTAATTACTTGACTTTACACTGTAAATAAATGCAGAATTTGAAGGATCAACCTCAAAATTATCCAACGCTAACGAAGATTCAAACAAAGATATTGTTTGCTTGTATTGTGAAAACTCTACTCCTGAACCAATACCAAAATGATTATTTAAAGAGTAAATATAACCTGTTTTTACAGCTAATCCAGGGCGATTCCCTTCTTCTACTGCCGCAATATCACTTTGGATACTGCCAATTCCTGACTGTACACCTACATAAAACTGAGCAGTTATTCCCTGAGAAATCATCAAGAGCATAACTCCCAGTATGTGTTTAATATTAAATTTCATAACTCTATTTTTTAAATTTGGAATAATCCATCCTCATTTGTATCAAATGAGGATGTCATACTCTTAAATTATTTTAATTTCTAACTAAAAGGTTTTTTGTGAAGTATTTACCATTTGTCAAGGTCATTCTTAAAACATAAATAC
>NZ_JBIPDA010000009.1:0-93162 GCF_044007395.1 Flavobacterium sp. FlaQc-57 | reverse complement strand
TAACGCTGAATACAGACGGAACAGTTTCAGTAGCTCCAAATACACCGGCAGGCGATTATAACCTGACATACAGAATCTGCGAAGTAACCAATCCAAGTAATTGTGATGAAGTAACATCAATCATTGTAGTAGGTCAGCCAACAATCGATGCCGTAACAGAGAAAACAGCCGAGATCAATGGTAACACAGGTGGAAAAACTCCAGCATTAACATTGAACGATAAATTGAATGGAGTTGATGTAGTAATTGGAACAAACCCTGGAGACGTAAAATTAACTCCGGTAACTGTGCCAACAGGCTTAACGCTGAATACAGACGGAACAGTTTCAGTAGCTCCAAATACACCGGCAGGCGATTATAACCTGACATACAGAATCTGCGAAGTAACCAATCCAAGTAATTGTGATGAAGTAACATCAATCATTGTGGTAGGTCAGCCAACAATCGATGCCGTAACAGAGAAAACAGCTGAGATCAATGGTAACACAGGCGGAAAAACTCCAGCATTAACATTGAACGATAAATTGAATGGAGTTGATGTAGTAATTGGAACAAACCCTGGAGACGTAAAATTAACTCCGGTAACCGTGCCAGCAGGCTTAACGCTGAATACAGACGGAACAGTTTCAGTAGCTCCAAATACACCGGCAGGCGACTATAACCTGACATACAGAATCTGCGAAGTAACCAATCCAAGTAATTGTGATGAAGTAACTTCAGTTATTGTAGTAGGTAAATCAAATATCGATGCATTGACTGAAACTACAGATCCAATCAATGGAAGTATTGGAGGAACTACATTCTCATTAGTGAAAAATGATATATTGAACGGAATTCCGGTTGTTATCAAAAATAGTAATGGGGGAGTTATCTTGACAAATGTAAATGTTCCAATAGGCTTAACGTTAAATGCAGACGGAACTGTAAAAGTAAATGCAGGAACGCCAATAGGAATTTATGAGATTGAATATCGCATTTGCGAATTCTTAAACCCATCAAATTGTGTGACTGTAAAAAGTTATGTTCCTGTAACTGGTGCGGTTTTAATTGCAAATAATGACAATGCCGGAACAATAGATACTAGTAAAGGACATAGTTCAACAACAAGTATCTTTGATAATGATAGTTTGAATGGACAAAAAGTTAAACCTACAGATGTCGTTTTAACCACTACTGTTCCAAACCCTAATTTGATTTTAAAAGCTGATGGTACAATCGAAGTAAAACAAGGAACGCCATCTGGAAATTATCAGTTGACTTATAGAATTTGTGATGCTTTAAACGGATCTAATTGTAGTGAAGCTGTTGCAATGATTTCGGTAGTTAACGCTCCAGATCCTGATCCGCCAATAACACCATTAATAAAAATCGTTCTTAACAACGACGGTATAGTAAATGTTGATGGTATAAATGGTTCACTTGAATTTATAAATGTTTTAGATAATGATTTATTAAAAGGATTGCCAATTAATCCTCTTGATATTATCCTTACAAATACACCAAAAAATTCTTATTTCGAGTTTAACTCAGACGGAACTGTAAATGTGAAACCAAATACGCCTGGAGGTAGTTATACATTAACGTATCAAGTTTGCGAGAAAGCAAATCAAACGAATTGTAGCACTGCAACTTTAAGTGTTTTTGTTGAAGTTCCAGCTATTGCGGTAATCAAAACAGCTGTCTTTAATGATGAAAATGGTAGCGGAGTTGCAAATGCAGGCGAAACTATCACTTACAAATTTAAAGTGACAAACACAGGTAATGTTCCGTTAACAGGAGTTATGATTTCTGATCCTTTACCGGGTGTGGTAGTTTCTGGACAGCCAATTGATTTAGATGTAAATGAATCTGATGAACATAGTTTTACAGCTACTTATAAAATTACACAAACGGATATTAACAGAGGAAGTGTTAGTAACCAAGCAAGTGTAAGAGGAAACAGTAAAAAAGGAGTTGTTGTTGAAGATAAATCAGATGACGAGAACAACATGGAGGATAAACCTACAGTTCTGCCTTTAAATGGTTGTGTAATAAAAGTCTTTAATGCATTCTCACCAAATGGAGATGAGAAAAACAGTAGATTCTATATACAAGGTCTGGAATGTTATCCTGATAATACTGTAGAAATCTATAATCGATGGGGAGTTTTAGTGTACGATATTGATCACTATAATAATGAAGATCGTGCTTTCATAGGTTTCTCAGCAGGACGTACAACTATTAAACAATCCGAAGGATTGCCGGTAGGAACCTATTTTTATATTTTAAAATATAAAGACAGTGAGTCAAATCCACATGAACAATCTGGTTATTTATATATAAACAAGTAAAACTGACAGAGCGACTTGGTTTACGCCAAGTCGCTTTTTAAAAGCCTTTAAAATGAAAAAGATAATTTTAATATTCATGTTTTTTTCGGTTGTGTGTTCGGCGCAGCAAGATGCACAATACACGCAATACATGTATAATACCATTGCGATAAATCCCGCTTATGCAGGTTCTCGAGGTGCATTAAGTGTTTTTGGGTTATATCGTACGCAATGGGTCGGACTTGATGGAGCACCTAAAACAAGTACTTTTTCGATAAATACACCATTAAATAACAGCAATTTAGGATTAGGAGTTTCTTTGATAAATGATAAAATTGGACCAACAAATGAAAACACTTTATCTGCTGATTTATCATATACCATTCCAACTTCAGATACATACAAGCTTTCTTTTGGAATAAAAGCAACAGCAAATATGTTTAATTTAGATATAAATAAATTGAATCCGGAAGATCAGGGAGATCCGCAATTTCAAGATTTAAATAATAAAATAACACCAAATATTGGTGCAGGAGTTTACTGGCATTCTGATAAAGCATATTTAGGATTGTCAATTCCAAATTTTATCGAAACAAATAGATTCGATGATAATGATACCGCTATTTTTAAAGATAAAATAAATTACTATTTCATGGCGGGTTACGTCTTTAATTTAGACCATTTAGAGTACATAAAATTCAAGCCTGCTCTATTAACCAAAATGGTAGAAGGAGCACCCTTGCAAGTTGATGTTTCAGGAAACTTCATGTTCAACGATAAGTTTGTGGTAGGTTTAGCATATCGCTGGAGTGCCTCGTTAAGTGCAATGGCAGGATTTCAGGTAACAGACGGTTTATATATAGGGTATGGTTATGATCATGAAACAACAAACTTAAGAAGATACAATTCTGGTTCGCATGAAATTTTCTTGCGTTTTGAGTTTTTTAATAATTATAACAGAATTACATCACCAAGATTCTTCTAAAAGCCGCCCCATGACAATCAAAAAAATAAATTATACAGCCTTATTTCTATTATTCTTTTTAAATGCCATTGCACAAACTACAAGTATAAATTATGCAAATGATAAATACGATAAATATGCTTATGTAGACGCCATAAAAGTATACGAAAGTGTAGCAAACAAAGGGTACAAAGACGAAAAAATGTTTCAGCGCCTTGGTAATTCCTATTATTTTAATGGAGAATTAGTCAAAGCTTTAAAATGGTACGATGAATTGTTTGCGATGAACGAAAAGCAAGAACCGGAATATTTATACAGATATGCACAATGTCTAAAATCGGCTGGGAATTATGCTAAAGCAGATTCGATTCTGGAAAAATTCAATCAACAAGTAACTACAGATAAAAGAGGTGTTTTATTCGAAAGTAATAAAAATTACTTAGAAGAAATAAAGGCTAATTCAGGACGATTTGAAATTGCCGATGCCGGTATTAATTCTAATTACTCTGATTACGGAAGTGCCATTTTTGATAATAAATTGGTTTTTACATCAGCGCGCGATACAGGCGGAATTGCCAAGAAAAATTTTAAATGGACAAATCGTTCTTTTACAAATTTATATACTGCCGAATTAAAATCGGATGGAAGTGTGGGAAATCCGCAGCGCTTTCAGAAAAAAGTAAACACAAAATTCAATGAGTCAACGCCTGTTTTTACAAAAGATGGACGAACAATGTATTTTACCAGAAACAATTTTCTAAACGGAAAAAGAGGCCGAGACGAAAAGAAAGTCACTTTATTAAAATTGTACAAAGCAAACCTGGTCGATGGCGTATGGAAGAATATTGAAGAACTTCCGTTTAATAGCGATCAATATAGTGTTGCACATCCAACATTAAGTGTTGACGAAAAAACATTATATTTTGCATCAGATATGCCTGGAACTTTAGGACAATCTGATTTGTTTAAAGTAAGTATAAACGATAATGGAACTTTTGGAACTCCGCAAAACTTAGGCGCAAAAATTAATACCGAAGGGAGAGAAACGTTTCCTTTTATATCAAGTGACAACGAACTTTACTTCGCAACAGATGGTAGACCCGGATTAGGCGGGCTTGATGTTTTTGTTTCAAAAATAAATGATAATGGTACTTTTGATGATATTCAAAATGTTGGAGAACCAATAAATAGTAAACAAGACGATTTTGCTTTTATAATTAACAGTAAAAATCGAAATGGTTTTTTCTCTTCTAATAGGGACAACGGACATGGATTTGATGATATTTATCGATTTACAGAAAAGCGAAAACTTACTTGCGAACAAGAATTAATAGGTACAATTACAGATTTTGACACAAAGGCAATAATTGCAAATGCAACCGTTGCTTTGTTTGATGAAACTTTTCAACCCGTTGCAAACGTAGTTTCTGATGAAAAAGGAAATTACATTTTTACCAACGTAAAATGTGGCAAAAACTATTTCGTTCGAGCAGCAAAAGTTGATTACGAAAGCAAAGAAGTTCCGGTAGCAATACAAAAAACATCAGGAAAAACTACTCTGTTAATTCAGTTAGAAAAAAGAGTTAAAGAAATAACCGTAGGAACAGATTTGGCTAAAACGCTAGATATTCCTATTATTTATTTTGATTTAGATAAAGCTACTATTAAAAAAGAATCAGCTTATCAGTTAGAAAAAATTGTCGAAATATTAAGACAATATCCAACCTTAACACTCGATATTCGTTCACATACAGATAGCAGACAAACCGCTAAGTATAATCAAATATTATCAGACAAGAGAGCTAAATCGACAATGTCTTGGTTAATTCAAAAAGGAATCGACTCAAGCCGATTAACAGCAAAAGGATACGGAGAATCACAATTGGTAAACCAATGCTCAGATGGCGTAAAATGTACTGAAGAAGAACATCAGCTTAATAGAAGAAGTGAATTTGTAATCACACACTTGTAAAAAATATTTCAAATTTAAAGCCCTTTTCTAAATACTAGAAAAGGGCTTTTTGTTTTTTATAGAATACTTAAAAAGTTATGTGATTAATTTTAAAATCAAATTATTTATTCCCTGACAATTTGAGAATCTGCGACAAGCATCTCACTAATGTCACTTAAAAATTCGAGTTCATCCATAGGAATGAGCTGTACTACAGTTTCTAAAATTAGACTTACATTAATAGATTGATTTTTAATTGTTCCTGAAACTTTAGGACCTTCGTGATCCAGAGCCAAAATGCACAATTTTAGCATGTCGGTAATAATGCAACCCAACTCAAAATAATTGACAATCTTAAGTTGAGCCGTATAACTTTCTGTTTTGTTATCAGAAGGTTTTAAGGTTTGAAAATGTTGGGTAGTTAGTTTTTTTAAATATTCTAAATTTTTGATTTCATTTGTTTCCATAATAGGATATTTTTTTGTTTTTATTTTCAACATACTATAGTATAAATTATAGTGATTTTCTTGTGTTTATTTTTAATCAAATCTATTAAACAGTAGGGAATAATAACACGACATATATTTCGTGTTAATAAAATTATGACGGTAAAAGCAATCGAACCTAAACCCGACAGGTTTTTAAAACCTGTCGGGTTTGCCATTCGGTAGAGTTGTGTAGTATTTTTTACAAATGTAAGATTATATTTTGCAACGGGACATATATGTCTATTCTTTTTTTCTGATAGTTTGATAGATTTGATTTGTGGAAAATAATAGATATAAGTTAGAGATAGTCAGATTAGGTTTACTGATTAAGGAGCTCAGAATAAAGGAAAAAATAGCCCAACAACAATTGGCAATATTGTGCAATGTTGATAGAAAAACTATTTATCGGATTGAAAAAGGAGAACAAAACATTACCATTAGTTTACTATTTTCAATAGCTGATGCATTGAAAATAGAACCAAGTATTTTAATACATAAAATATTTTCTGAAAATTTATAAATCATCCCTAAACCCGACAGGTTTTAAAAATCTGTCGGGTTTTTTGTTATCCATCATTTTATCGAAATCATACCACAATCTTGTCATTTCGACGAAGGAGAAATCACACGCGTTGATTGACAAATATTGGTGATTTTCTTCGTAGATTTTCTAGTGTGATTTCTCCTTCGTCGAAATGACAAACTACACGAAAATACTGTTACGTAAAAGATTGAAACAAATAGCGGGATTAGCTCCTGATTAAAATTAATTTATAATAAATCTAAAACCATCAAAAACCCTGCGCTTTTCGCAAAAAAGTCTTAAAATTCGTTCGCCTTTTTAAACTAATATTTTTAAAATTTAGAATATTGGTTATTTTGTTTAAAATGAATATGTTACATTTTAAAAAATCGATTTCGTTGTTGTGTGTGTTCATTTTTTTTTAACTTTATAGTATTAAAATTTTTCAGATATGACTGTAGATCAAATATTAAACGCAAAAGGAAAAAATGTTTATTCAGTTCTTTCAACAACTACGGTTTATGAAGCCTTAAAAGTGATGGGAGAAAAAAACATAGGTGCTATCCTTGTTATTGATGACAATGATTTAAAAGGGATATTGTCTGAAAGGGATTATGCTCGAAAAATTGTTTTAAAAGATAAATCTTCAAAAGAAACTTTTGTTCATGAGATTATGGAAAACAACGTTTTTTCGGTAAAACTTTCAAACAATATCGAAGATTGTATGGAATTGATGAGTACTAAAAGAATTAGACATTTACCCGTTTTAGAAGGCGAAACTGTAGTAGGAATAATTTCTATAAGTGATGTAGTTAAAGCGATTATTGAAATTCAAAAAGACACAATACATCATCTAAACTCTTATATATCGCAGTAAAATAAACTTAAATAATATGGTTTACTAAATAGTCTAAATTTACTTAGACTATTTTTTTTGGACCGTCTGAATTTTATTTTTAAGAAAAGAAAACCATAAAAAGACTCCATTTTAAAACAAGACTTATATCTTTGTAAGCTAGAATAAAAGCTAAAATAAATGAACAAAGAGAGTAAAAGAAGAGAAGCGTTACTGTACCATTCAGAACCAACTCCAGGAAAAATTCAGGTAGTTCCAACAAAAAAATATGCAACCCAAAGAGACTTATCTTTGGCTTATTCGCCAGGTGTTGCAGAGCCATGTTTAGAAATTGCAGCAAACGTAGATGACGTTTATAAATATACAGCAAAAGGAAATTTAGTTGCCGTAATCTCAAACGGTACTGCTGTTTTAGGATTAGGAAATATTGGTCCGGAAGCTTCTAAACCAGTAATGGAAGGAAAAGGATTGTTGTTTAAAATATTCTCTGATATCGACGTTTTTGATATTGAAGTTAATACAGAAAATATTGAAGAATTTATTCAGACCGTAAAAAATATTGCTCCAACTTTTGGAGGAATCAATCTTGAAGATATTAAAGCGCCTGAGTCTTTTGAAATAGAAAGAAGATTGGTAGAAGAATTAGATATTCCTGTAATGCACGATGATCAGCATGGAACAGCAATTATCTCTTCGGCAGCTTTAATCAACGCACTGGAATTAGCAGGAAAAAAAGCAGAAGATGTAAAAGTAGTAGTTTCTGGTGCAGGATCTGCAGCAATCGCTTGTACAGATTTATATGTTTTGTTAGGAGTACAAGTCAAAAATATTTTAATGTTTAATAGTAAAGGACTTTTAACAAAAGACAATCCTTCATTATCAGAATTACAATTAAAATATGCTGTTGATGGTGCTAAAATTGAATTGGCAGAAGCTGTAAACGGAGCAGATGTTTTCATCGGATTATCTTCAGGAGATATTCTTTCGCCAGAAATGTTACTGACAATGAAAGAAAACCCGATTGTTTTTGCAATGGCAAATCCAAATCCGGAAATCGATTATAATTTAGCTGTAGAAACTCGTAAAGATGTTATTATGGCTACAGGACGTTCAGACTTTCCTAACCAGGTAAATAATGTTTTAGGTTTTCCATATATTTTTAGAGGAGCACTAGATGTAAGAGCTACCAAAATTAACGAAGCAATGAAAATGGCTGCTGTAAAAGCTTTAGCTATTTTGGCAAAAGAGCCAGTTCCAGAGCAAGTAAATGTAGCTTACGGTGCAATGAAGTTAGGTTTTGGTCAGGAGTATATTATTCCTAAGCCATTCGATCCTAGATTGATTACTGTTGTAGCGCCTGCAGTTGCAAGAGCAGCGATGGAATCTGGAGTTGCAAAAAATCCTATTACAGATTGGGCAGCTTACGAAGATGCACTGCGTGAACGTATGGGGAACGATAATAAAATGGTGCGTTTAATTACAAACCGTGCTAAAGTAGATCCTAAAAGAATTGTTTTTGCTGAAGCGGATCAATTAAACGTATTAAAAGCAGCACAAATTGTTCACGAGGACGGAATTGGTTTTCCAATTTTATTAGGAAATAAAGAGGTAATTTTAGAATTAAAAGCTGAATTAGGTTTTGATGCTGAACTTGAAATTATCGATCCTAAAACGGATGAGGAAGCGCCAAGACGTAATAAATTTGCAAATTCATACTGGGAAACAAGAGAAAGAAGAGGAGTTACATTACTTGATTCTCAAAAATTCATGCGCGAGAGAAATTATTTCGCAGCAATGATGGTGAATGAAGGCGAAGCAGATGCTTTGGTAACTGGACATACAAGAAGTTACCCAACAGTTGTAAAACCAATGTTGCAATTGATCGAAAAAGCACCGGGAGCTTCATTAATTGCTACAGCAAATATGATGTTGACTTCACGTGGGCCAATGTTCTTGTCAGATACAGCAATTAATATAAATCCTTCTGCTGAAGATTTAATTAATATTGCAATTATGACTGCTAAAACAGCAAAAATGTTTGGTGTTGAGCCAGTTATTGCAATGGTTTCATTCTCAAACTTTGGATCATCGACAAGCGCAAGTGCTTCAAAAGTAAGAGAAGCGGTTGCATATTTGCACAAAAATCATCCTGAAATGATTGTTGACGGAGAGATTCAGGCAGATTTTGCTTTGAATTCAGAACTTCTTAAAGAAAAATTTCCTTTCTCTAAATTAGCAGGTAAAAAGGTTAATACTTTAATTTTTCCTAACTTAGAGTCAGCAAATATTACTTATAAATTATTAAAAGAATTATATAAAGTAAATTCTATTGGTCCAATTATGATGGGAATGGGTAAACCGGTTCACATTTTTCAATTAGGAGCAAGTGTTGAAGAAATGGTTAATATGGCTGCAATTGCAGTTATTGATGCTCAGGAAAAAGCAAACAAAAAAAATAAATTAGCACAATAGTAGGTCTAAGAAGGATCGAATAATAATGTCTTATTTTTATTGCATTTTTATTATATTTGACCCTAATAAATTATACTATGATAGCACATTTGCAAGGGAAATTAGTTGAGAAAAACCCCACTGAAGTTGTAATTGATTGTGGAGGGGTTGGTTATCAGGTAAATATATCTTTACACACCTTCTCGTTAATTCCAAATGCTGAAAATATAAAACTGTATACGCATCTTCAAATCAAAGAAGATGCGCATACATTATTTGGTTTTGTAGAAAAATCAGAACGTGAAATATTCAGAATGTTATTGTCTGTGTCAGGAATTGGAGCAAATATTGCAAGAACAATGTTGTCTTCAATAGAGCCAAAACAAATTATTAACGCAATTGCATCAGGAGATGTAGGTGTTATACAGTCAATCAAAGGGATAGGAAACAAAACAGCACAAAGAGTTATACTTGATTTAAAAGAAAAAGTGTTAAAATTGTACGATTTGGATGAAGTTTCGGTAGTCCAAAACAATACAAATAGAGATGAAGCGTTATCTGCTTTGGAAGTTTTAGGTTTTATTCGTAAAACTTCTGAAAAAGTAGTAGAAAAGATCGTAAAAGAAGATCCGGAAGCTACTGTAGAGACCATTATCAAGAAGGCTTTAAAAAGCTTATAAACTCAATTTATATAAACGAATTGTATGCGTAAAATTTGTATTTTTTTGCTGTTCTTATTTTGCGGTAATGTTTTGCGTGCGCAAGTAAATCCAGCGGTTAAAGATACAACCAAGACTCAATTTTCAGTTGGGAAAGTAGAAATACAAAATCCGCCAAGCATAGTCTCAGCTTACAAGTATGATCCCATAACAGATCGATATATCTACACCAATTCGGTTGATGGTTTTTCAATCAATTACCCTATTATATTAACTCCTAAAGAATACGAAGATTTAGTTTTAAAAGAATCCAGAAGAGATTATTTCAGAAAAAAATCGGATGCTATTGATGGTAAAAAATTAGGTAGTGAAGCGGCTAAAAAAGATTTATTGCCTCGTTATTATATAAATTCAAGCCTTTTTGAAAGTATTTTTGGAAGCAATACAATCGATGTAAAGCCCACAGGATCAGTTGAAATGGATTTGGGTGTTCGATACACTAAACAAGATAATCCCTCTTTTTCGCCAAGAAACAGATCAAGTCTTACTTTTGACTTTGATCAGCGAATCAGTATGAGTTTAATGGGGAAAGTAGGAACTCGATTAGATGTAAATGCAAATTATGATACCCAATCTACATTTGCTTTTCAAAACCTTTTTAAGCTGGCTTACACTCCTTCCGAAGATGATATCGTTCAAAAGGTAGAAGTTGGTAATGTTAGTATGCCTCTTAATAGTACGCTTATTCGTGGTGCTCAGAGCTTGTTTGGAGTTAAAACAGTTTTGCAATTTGGTAAGACAACGGTAACGGGAGTTTTCTCTGAACAGAAGTCGCAAACGAAGAGTATAGTTGCAGAAGGTGGCGGAACGGTTCAAAACTTTGATTTGTACGCTTTAGATTATGATAATGACAGACACTTTTTCTTATCACAATATTTTAGAAACAAATATGACGCTTCTTTAAAAAAGTATCCACTTATTGATAGCCGTGTTCAGGTGACAAGAATTGAGGTTTGGGTTACTAATAAACAGAACAGGGTAACGACAAATAATAACAACCTTCGTAATATTATTGCACTTCAGGATTTAGGAGAAGGACAGGTTAGTGGTGTACCGGATAATCAAGTGGTAGTAATAAGCAACTCCGCCGGATTTTTTAATAATCCTATCGATTCGCCAACAAACAATAATAATAATAAATATGATCCGGCTACCATTGGGCAGGCGGGAGCTTATTTAAATTCGAATATTAGAGAAATCGTTACTGCAAAATCGGGATTCAATAATGCAAACACAAGCGAGGGAACTGATTATTCTGTTCTTGAGAATGCTAGAAAATTGACAGCTGCCGAATTTACCTTTAATGCACAATTAGGATATATCTCTTTGCAGCAACGTTTGGCAAATGACGAAATCTTGGCTGTAGCATTTGAATATACAGTTGGAGGTAAAGTGTATCAGGTTGGAGAATTTGGAAGTGATGGTGTTGATGGAACAGTGGTTACAGGAAATAACAATGCTAATCAGGCAATTATTACACAAAGTTTGGTTTTAAAAATGCTGAAAAGTAATTTGACCAATGTTCAAAATCCAGTTTGGAATTTGATGATGAAAAACGTGTATCAAATACCTCAGGCGTACCAAATTAAACAAGACGATTTTAGATTAAATATACTTTATACAGATCCGTCGCCAATAAATTATATTTCGCCGGTTGTAGGAACCACTTTTCCTACGAACCCGGCTCCGGAAGATAAAGTAGATCAAACTCCTTTATTGAATGTATTTAATTTAGATCGATTAAATTATAACAATGATCCACAAACAGGCGGAGATGGTTTCTTTGATTATATTCCGGGTGTAACAGTTGACGTTCAAAACGGTCGAATTATTTTTACTACAAAAGAGCCTTTTGGAGAACTTTTATTTAGAAAGTTACAGAATTCAGGTTCGGGAGAAAATTATGATGATCCAAACACATACAATGCAAATCAACAGAAATACGTATTTAGAAATATGTATCGAAATACACAATCCGGAGCTTTGCAGGACAGTGATAAAAACAAATTTTTATTAAGAGGAAAATATAAGTCATCAGGAAGTAATGGTATTCCAATTGGAGCATTTAATGTTCCGCAAGGATCTGTTGTTGTTATGGCTGCCGGAAGAAGATTAGTAGAAGGTATTGACTATAGTGTCGATTATCAGTTAGGCCGAGTTCAAATTTTAGATCCTTCACTTCAGGCGTCAAATACTCCAATTGAAGTTTCGTTAGAAAATAATTCTATTTTCGGACAACAAACCCGAAGATTTATAGGATTCAATGTAGAGCATAAAATTTCAGATAATTTTGTTGTTGGCGGAACCTATTTAAAAATGACGGAAAAGCCTTTTACTCAAAAGTCGAGTTATGGACAAGAATCTGTAAACAACGCCATTTTTGGGTTTAATGGAAATTACTCCACCGAAGTTCCTTTTCTTACCAGATTGGCGAATAAATTACCAAATATCGATACTGATGTTCCGTCAAATCTTTCGATACGCGGAGAAGTAGCTTTCTTAAAACCAGATGCTCCAAAAGCAAGTGATTTTGAAGGTGAAGCAACAATATATGTTGATGATTTTGAAGGTTCGCAATCAACAATCGATATGCGCTCTGCATACGCATGGAGTTTAGCTTCAACCCCATTTTTAAATTCTATAAATGACAATACTTTTAATGCGAATTCAAACACATTAGAGTATGGATATAAGCGTGCAAAATTATCATGGTACACCATTGATCCTATTTTTTACGCATCAAAACCGTCAGGTATTTCAAATGATGATTTATCGTTAAATACAACCAGACGTATTTACAGTAGAGAGTTATATCCAAATACAGATATTGCACAGGGACAAATACAGGTGATTAATACCTTAGATTTAAGTTATTATCCATCTGACAGAGGGCCATATAATAATAACCCAAATTTCAGTGCAAATCCAGCAAGTTCAAATTTTGGAGGAATTATGCGTGCTTTAAATTCGACCAATTTCGAACAAGGAAATGTTGAATATATCCAATTTTGGGTTCTGGATCCTTATGTTGGAACCGGAGAAGCACCAACGACTAACACAGGAAAAATATATTTTAACTTAGGTGAGATTTCTGAAGATGTTTTAAAAGATGGAAGAAAACAATACGAAAACGGATTAGGTCCTGATCAAATCGTAGTTAATCCACAGCCACTTTGGGGAGATGTTCCTGCATCGCAATCGTTAATTTATGCTTTTGATACAAATGCTAATAATCGTAAAAATCAAGATATTGGTTTAGATGGTTTACCAAACTCTAAAGAAGGTGCTATTTATAATAATTATGCTGGAGAAGCTGATCCTGCAGCAGACGATTACACTTATTATTTAAATACAGATGGAGGAGTTTTAGACCGCTATAAAAATTATAATGGTACAGAAGGAAACTCTGCAGTAAGTGTAGACGATCCTAATCGTGGTTCTACAACATTGCCGGATGTTGAAGATATTAATCGCGATAATACTATGAGTACAATCAATGCCTATTATGAATATAGCGTTGATGTTAAACCAGGAATGCAAGTTGGGCAAAACTATATTACTGATATTCGTGAAGTAAGTAATGTTGAATTGCCAAACGGATCAACAACAACTGCAAGATGGATTCAGTTTAAAATTCCGGTTTCTCAACCACAAAATACAATTGGTAATATCACAGATTTTAGATCTATTCGATTCATGCGTATGTTCATGACTGGATTTAGCAATCAAATGACAGTTCGTTTTGGAGCCTTAGATTTAGTAAGAGGAGAGTGGAGAAGATATACAGGTACACTTGATGCAAACGATACAAATCCGGATGACGATGGAACTGAATTTGATGTTTCGGCAGTAAATATTCAGGAAAACAGTACAAAATGTCCTGTAAATTATGTTGTTCCGCCAGGTGTACAAAGAGAACAATTGTATAATAACAATACAATTATCAATCAAAACGAGCAAGCATTAGCGGTAAGAATTGGAGGATCTGGATTGCAATATCAAGATTCAAGAGCTGTTTTTAAAAGTGTAAGCGTTGATATGCGTCAGTACAAAAAATTAAAAATGTTTTTGCACGCAGAATCGTTACCTAATGAAAATACTTTGTTAGATGATGAAATGGTTGGTTTTATTCGTTTTGGAAATGATTATACACAAAACTTTTATCAAGTCGAAGTTCCATTAAAAGTAACCAGAACAGGAGGATCTTGTACAATAAGTCCGGATCAGGTTTGGCTTGAAGAAAACAATATCGATTTGGCACTTGAATTATTGACCCGAATGAAAATAAAAGCCATGCCGCTTGATATTAATTCTAATAAAAGAGATATCAATGGAGTTTATTATCCGGATGATGATATAAGTATTGAAGGAAGTCCGGATTTGAGAGATGGTGACAGTAAATTAAGATTAGGTATAAAAGGAAATCCTAACTTTGGTTTAGTTCGTAATTTAATGGTTGGGGTAAAAAGTAAGGCTGACCATAAAGTTATAAAAGGAGAGGTTTGGTTTAATGAACTTCGTATGGCAGATTTGGAGAATAAAGGCGGAATGGCAGCAATATTAAATGTTGATACCAATATGGCTGATTTTGCTACACTATCTGCTACCGGTAAAAAAAGTACAATTGGTTTTGGGTCTTTAGAGCAAGGTGCTAACGAAAGAGATCGTGAAGATATTCAGCAATATAATATCGTTGCAAATCTTAATTTGGGTAAATTATTACCGCCAAAATGGGGAATCAATTTGCCATTTAACTATGCGATTGGAGAAGAAGTAATAACTCCGGAGTATGATCCTTTTAATCAGGATATAAAATTAAATCAGTTGATTAGTGAAACTACTGATCCGGCAGAAAAAGATAATATCAGAACACGTGCGGTTGATTATACAAAACGCCGAAGCATCAATTTTATTGGAGTAAGAAAAGATAGAGCGCCAGAACAAAAACCACATGTTTACGATATTGAAAACTTTACATTTTCGCAATCGTACAATCAGGTTGAGAGACATGATTATGAAGTAGAGTCTTATGTAGATGAGCAATCAAATTCTGCAGTAAATTATGCATATACTTTTCAGCCAAAAGAAGTAGTTCCGTTCAAGCAGACTAAATTCATGAAAAAGAGCGACTATTGGAAATTGCTAAGTGATTTTAATTTTAATTACCTGCCATCTAATATCTCGTTTAATTCAAATATTTTAAGACAAAGCAACCGTCAGCAATATAGAGAAGTTGAAGTTCAGGGAATCGGGCTTGATCCTTTATACAGAAGAAACTTTGCTTTTAATTATCAATATGGATTTGGTTTTAATCTGACAAAATCGTTAAAATTAAATTATACAGCAGCATCAAATAACATTGTAAGAAATTTTTTAAACGATGATAATTCGCCAAAAGAAGATTTCAATATTTGGGATGATTATTTTGATATTGGAACTCCAAATCAGCACTTACAGCAATTGGTGTTGAATTACGACATTCCAATCAACAAAATTCCGGTTTTTAGTTTTGTAAAAGCGACTTATTCTTATACAGCTGATTATAGCTGGCAACGTTCTTCGACGGCTTTTTCTGAATATGAAAAAGAAAATCCGGATGGATCAACAACATTGTATGATTTAGGAAATACAATTCAGAACGCAAATTCAAACACGCTTACAACAACTTTTAATATGAATATGTTGTATAAGTATTTAGGATTGACGCCAGGAGGAAAGAAAACAACATCAAAACCTAAGCCAACCGCGCCGCCAAAACCAGGAGAAAAGATTGTTAATACGGCTAAGCCTGTAACAACGAGCAGTCCTTTTTATGATGGTATGATTGGAATTTTGACAAGTGTAAAAAATATTCAGGTTAACTATACTAAAAATAGCGGAACTGTTTTACCTGGATTTACGCCTGGTGTTGGCTTCTTTGGAACATCAAGACCAACTTTAGGATTTGTTTTTGGAAGTCAGGACGATATACGTTACGAGGCAGCAAAAAATGGTTGGTTAACATCTTATCAGGATTTCAACCAGAATTTTACTCAAGTAACAAACAAGCTTTTAAAAATTACAGCGAACATAGATTTATTACCTGATTTAAAAATTGATTTGGCAATGGATCGTGCTTATTCTGAAAACAGATCAGAGCAATACAGCGTTGATTTTACAAAGGAAAACCCTTATGTGGCTTTGTCACCGTATACTTATGGAATGTTCTCGATTTCGACAATTTTAATCAAAACGGCATTCTCAACAAGTAATGAAACTCAGTCGGCAGCGTTTGATGATTTTAGAAATAATCGTTTAATAATAGCAGATCGTTTGGCGACAGAACATTATGGAGCCGGAGCCGTTATTCCAAGATATGGAGATGCGAACAATCCAATTCCGGCAGAAACAGATCCTAATTATAAAGTTTATGTTGCCAATCAAGGGTATCCTATTGGTTATACAAAAAGCAATCAGGCTGTTTTATTGCCAGCCTTTTTAGCAGCTTATTCAGGAGGAGATGCTTCAAGTAGTTCGACAGATATTTTTAGAAGCTTTCCTATTCCAAACTGGAGTATAAAATACAATGGTTTAATGCGCTATAAGTTTTTCAAAGACAAATTTAAACGTTTCTCATTGCAAAATAATTACAGAGCATCTTATACAATAAATCAGTTTAGATCAAATTTCGATTATACTGAAAAACCAGGTGGTCAAGATGTAAATACCAATTTCTTTAATAAAACTATCATGTCAAACATCAATTTAGTAGAGCAGTTTAGTCCGCTTATTAGAATGGATTTTGAATTAAAAAGCTCTTTACGTGTGCTTACAGAGATTAAGAAAGACAGAGCGTTATCGATGAGTTTTGATAATAATTTATTGACAGAGGTAAAAGGAATGGAATATGTAGTTGGTTTAGGATACCGATTTAAAGATGTTATTTTTTCATCAAGACTTGCTGATAGTCCTACCGGAATTATTAAAAGTGATATTAATTTAAAGGCTGATTTCTCTTACAGAAACAATCAGACATTAGTACGTTATTTAGATTACGATAACAATCAATTGGCAGCGGGACAAAATATATGGTCATTAAAACTTACTGCCGATTATGCGTTTAGTAAAAACCTGACAGCGATATTCTATTATGATCATTCATTCTCGAAAGCTGTAATTTCGACATCATTTCCTTTGACTAACATTAGGTCAGGATTCACGCTTCGATATAATTTCGGAAATTAATTTTTAGTTTCTAAACTAGATTTCATTAGAAGATTATTACATTTGTGGCTTAAAATTTAAATTATCAATTTTCAAACATAGTATTATGAGCATACCAGCAAATTTAAAGTACACAAAAGATCACGAATGGGTTAGCATCGAAGGAGATGTTGCAACTGTAGGAATTACTCATTTTGCACAAAAAGAGTTAGGGGATATCGTGTATGTTGAAGTAGAAACTTTAGATCAAACACTTGATAAAGATGAAGTTTTTGGAACAGTTGAAGCCGTAAAAACAGTATCTGATTTATTCTTGCCATTGACAGGAGAAATTATTGCTTTTAATGACAGCTTGGAGAGTGCGCCTGAAACTGTAAATTCTGATCCTTATGGAGCTGGTTGGATGATTAAAATAAAAATTGCAGATGCATCAGAAGTAGATTCGTTATTATCTGACGAAGCTTATAAAGAACTTATCGGTGCCTAAACAACTGCTCTTAATCTGGGCAATACTTTGTTCAGGAGTTATTACTTATTTTTGTTTGACAGATTCCAGTAATATTCCTGCAGTGAATTTTCCGAGTATAGACAAAATTGTTCATTTTTGTTTTCATTTCGGATTCACGATTTCCTGGATTTTGTTTTTCAAAAAAGAGCTTAAAGGAAAAGCACCGGATGATTATAAAGCATATTTTATTTCATTTTTATTTTCAGTTTTTTTTGGTATTACAATCGAAATTTTACAAAGCGTTTTAACTACTACGCGAGCAGCAGATGTAACTGACGTTTTAGCAAATGCAATTGGAGCTCTGGTTGGAGTTTTTACTGCAATAGCTTTCAAAAAACAAATCGATAGAATATAAGAATTTAATTACCCACTTCGGTGGGTTTTTTATTGCCTAAAAATCAAGGTTTAAAAAGAATATTTTATTCTCAATTTATAATGTATTTTTGTCGCAATTCTAGAACTTTCACAAATCATGAATGTTAAGCAATATTTAGATTCAACTTACTTAAAAACTGCTTCTCAAGCCGGACTTTCGGAAGCAGAAAATACTCTTGTGGTTAAAAAAGCTATTAAAGAAGCCATTCAAGAGGGATTTAAATTGATTATGATTAGGCCTGAATATGTTGTTTTGGCCAAAGAAATGATTCTGAAATCTAATTCGACTTTACTAGTAGGTACTGTTATTGATTTTCATGAAGGGAAGTCAGATTTAGAAAGTAAAATCAAAGAAGCAAATAAAGCGATTGAAGACGGAGCAGACGATTTAGATTTTGTTTGCAATTATGAGGCTTTTAAAAATGGTGATATTAATCTTGTGAAACAAGAAGTTTTAATAGGAACACAAATTGGTTTAGCAAATAATAAAACAGTAAAGTGGATTATTGAAGTTGCGGCTTTAAATGATAAGCAAATAATTCAACTTTCGGCTTTAATCAAGAATGTGGTGATTTCTAATTTTAAAGAAGAAAATTATTCTTCTGTTTTTGTGAAATCATCTACAGGGTTTTATAAAACGGAAAACGATTTGCCAAACGGAGCAACCATTCCAACTATAATAATGATGTTAGAAAATGCATCGCCTCTGCCGGTTAAAGCTGCCGGAGGAGTTAGGTCTTATGAAGATGCTATAGAAATGATTCGTTTAGGTGTTAAGCGTATCGGAACCTCGGCTGCAAAAGCAATCGCAAGTGGAGGAAATACTCCAAATCAATATTAAATGAAAACCAAAATTTACGTGAATAAGTTTTTTCTGTCTTTTACTTTTACAATATCTGTTTTATTTGCCTTTTCTCAAGAAAATAATAACTCATCAGTTAAAGCTGGTTTTACATCAGAACAATTTCCTGTTTTTCCAAATTGCGAAAATTTACAATCTAAGAAGTTAGAGAATTGTTTTTACAAAGAAGTACAAGATTTTGTTTTTCAAAATTTTTTGGTACCTGAAAATTTAAAACAAGCAAATTACAAAGGTGAAGTAAAAGTGCTTTTTGAAGTAGATGCAAATGGTGCGTTTAAAGTGATCTATGTAAATGCTGCGAATGATGTATTATCAGAAGAAGCAAAACGTGTTTTTGGAAAATTTCAGAAAATAAAGCCCTCTACTTATAACGGAAAACCAACGTATTCAAAATATACCATTTCGATTGATATTCCTTTAAAAAATGCCGATCAAATTGCTGCAGAAGCATTGGCAGCAGCGCAGATTTTAAAGCCGATTGAAAAACCAATGACAGAATTGGATAGCATTGTGTATAAAAAATACAATAATCCTGAGTTTGAAAGTCATCTGAATATTCCGTTTTCCCATAGTTATTATGCTCAATTTGATGGAGCAATGAATCAAGTGGGAAGTAATAATCATACTGCTTCTAAACCTTATACATATGCCGAGGTTTCTAAATATTATAATTTAAAAGCCGTAAATGAGTCGCTTCAGAAAAATGTAGCGACCTGGTTAGGAAGAAAACTTTGGAATGAAAATCTTGTTCAGATTCAAGGAGAAGATTATTGGTTGGCTTTAAATCCTATTCTTGATCTGCAAATGGGTAAAGCTTCTGATTTGGATGCTTCTTATTCGTATGTAAATACACGTGCATTGAATTTTAGAGGAGGTTTAGGGAAGCAAATAAACTTTACAACTACTATTTTTGAAAGTCAAGGCCGATTTGCAGGTTATTACAATGATTATGCTGAAACTTTAAAGCCATCTGGTGGAAATCCGGCAATTATTCCGGGAATGGGAATTGCAAAACGATTTAAAACAGATGCTTACGATTTTCCGCTGGCTGAAGCTAATATTACGTACGCGCCAAGTAAAATTTTTGATCTGCAATTAGGTTATGGAAGAAATTTTATTGGCGACGGATATCGATCTTTGCTTGAAAGTGATGGAGCGAGTCCTTATCCGTATTTTAAGATCAATACAACATTTTGGAAAATAAAGTATACTAACACGTATATGTGGTTAAAAGATGTTCGTCCGGAAGTTACTTTAGAGAAAACTTATGCAACAAAATTCATGGCAAACCATTATTTGAGTTGGAATGTTTCGAACAAATTGAATTTAGGCTTTTTTGAATCGGTAGTTTGGACAGATACAAATAATAGAGGGTTTGATATTAATTTTGTCAATCCAATTATTTTTTATCGTTCAGTAGAATTTTCATCGTCATCTAAAAGTGGAAATGCGCTTTTGGGAATAACATCTAAATACAAATGGAATAACAATGTTAATTTGTATGCTCAGTTTTTGTTAGATGAATTTTCTATGGGAGATATGAAAAGCGGCGATAACAGCTGGAAGAACAAATTTGGATACCAATTAGGAGCCAAATATTATAATGCTTTTGAGGTTAAAGACTTGTTAGTGCAATTAGAGTATAATCATGTACGTCCTTATGTTTACTCACATAGCGCTGTAATTACCAATTATGGTCACAATAATCAAAGCATTGGACATCAATGGGGAGGTAATTTTGAAGAGCTTGTCGCGATAGGCCGCTACCATAAAGGTCGTTTGTTTGCAGATGCTAAGTTTACAGTGGGAAAAAGGGGTTTAGACTTTAATACCGCAGAAGATAGTTTTAATTACGGAGGTAATATTTATAAAAGTTACGATGAAAAACGTCCTTATGATAAAGGAGTGAAAGTTGGACAAGGAAATAAAACAAGTATTTTTATTGCCGATATACAAGGTGGATATTTGATAAATCCGATGACCAATTTAAAATTGTTTGGTAGTTTTATTTATCGAAATTTTGACCCGACTAAAGAAACAGCGACAACTTTTAAGCAAAGTACAACCTGGTTTACCATCGGATTACGTTCTGATATTTTCAATTGGTATTTTGATTACTAGGATTTTTAATAAGATTTTTCGAAATAATTGTGTTAAAGATTTGCAAGTCCTTATTTTGTAAAGGTTTTATTGAAAAAAATCTAAATTTATAGGTCACTATTCTACAATCTAATTTGTACATTTGCACCACTCAAAAAAAACATACAAATAATTACCGTATTGAACGCTACTAAAAATACATTTTCATTAAAATCAATATTTACCGATTTCAAAGAGATAACTAAGGCTGGTTTGGCGATCAGTGTATTGTTTTCTTCAATTGCAGGATATTTATTAGGAGTTAATGACGAGCACCCTTTTAAGTGGAGTACATTGGCAATCTTGGCAATTGGTGGATATTGTATGGTTGGAGCTTCGAATGCTTTTAATCAGGTTATAGAAAAAGATATTGATTCTTTAATGGATCGAACTAAAAATCGTCCTGTTCCCTCTGGGCGTATGTCACCAAAAATGGCTTTGTTTATTGCAAGTTTGCTTGCTATTGTTGGTATTGCATTGTTGTATACTATAAACGCAAAGTCAGCAATGTTTGCAGCAATCTCGATATTTTTATACACAAGTGTTTATACACCTTTAAAAACAGTAACTTCGTTATCGGTTTTTGTGGGTGCATTTCCTGGTGCAATTCCATTTATGTTAGGATGGGTTGCGGCAAGTGGAGAGTTTGGTATTGAAGCCGGAACGTTATTCCTGATTCAGTTTTTCTGGCAATTTCCACATTTTTGGTCAATTGGCTGGTTCTTGTATGAAGATTATGAAAAAGCCGGGATATTTATGTTGCCAACCGGCAAAAAAGACAGAAAGACTGCTTTGCAGATTATTTTATATACAGTTTGGTTGATTATAGCGTCATTATTGCCTGCTTTAGGGTTTACAGGTCAATTGTTTATTACGCCGATAGCCGCAATTTTAGTGTTTTTATTAGGATTATGGATGTTGTTTTACGCAGTGCGTTTGTATCAGTTACGAACTGCAAAAGCGGCAAGAACATTGATGCTGGTTAGTGTTTCGTATATATCGTTACTGCAAATTGTATTTATAGTAGATAAATTTTTAAGATAGTTATGGAAATGACAATGACAATGACAACAGAGGAAGATCAATTAAGGAAAGCAAAATCGGCAAAACTGATTTTGTTGTTCGCAATGGTAAGTATGACCATGATGTTTGCTGGACTTACGAGCGCATTCGTGGTAAGTAAATCCAGAGCCGATTGGTTGAAGAACTTCGAATTACCAATTGCATTTTTTTACAGTACAGCTGTAATTATTGGATGTAGTGTTACCTTTTATTTGGCTAAAAAAGCAATTCAGAAAGACAATAGAGGAGCAACTACAGCTTTTCTTTTAGGAACACTAGTATTGGGTGTTTTGTTTGTTGTTTTGCAATTTGTAGGCTTCGGACAAATCATGGAAAGTGGTTATTATATGACGGGTCAGGGGAGTTCAATTACTGCGACTTTTCTTTATATAATTGCTTTTGTACACTTATTACACTTGGCTGGCGGGTTAATTTCGCTTTTAATTGTAATTTATAATCATTTTAAACAAAAATACAATTCGACTCAAACTCTTGGTATAGAACTAGGTGCAATGTATTGGCACTTTCTAGACTTATTGTGGGTTTTATTATTTTTATTTTTATATTTCTTTAAATAAGAAAAAAACGTAAATTTGGGAACTTTTTAACGAATATCTTTTATGGAAGCGACAGTTACTACTGCAAACAACGAAAAAACTTGGGGAGGCGGGCATGAGATCCAGCCATTAGGAGCAAGTTATGGTAAAATGATGATGTGGTTTTTTATCGTATCAGATGCCTTGACATTCTCTGGATTTCTAGCAGCTTATGGTTTTTCTAGATTTAAATTTATCGAAACTTGGCCTTTGGCTGATGAAGTGTTTACTCACTTCCCATTTATGCACGGTGTTTCGGCTCCAATGTATTATGTAGCCTTAATGACTTTTATTTTGATCTTTTCATCTGTAACAATGGTTTTGGCTGTTGATGCAGGTCATCAATTGAAAAAAACAAAAGTTGCAATCTATATGTTCCTAACTATTATTGGAGGTATTATTTTCGTTGGTTCTCAAGCTTGGGAATGGAAAAACTTCATTAAAGGTGAGTATGGTGCTGTTGAAACTGTAGGTGGAAGCTTATTGCAGTTCGTTGATAAAGATGGTAAAAGAGTAGCTCTTGAAGAGTTTGCTGTAAAATTACCAAATCAGCCAGAAGAACTTACAAGATCAAAAGGGAAATGGTTTATGGAAAGCGCTGAGACAGTGCCTACGTATTCAGTTGCTGAAATTCAGGCAGGTTTTAAAGCACATCCTGAATTGTTAGTAAGAACAGAGCATCTTACAGCAGAAAAGAAAAAAACAGTTTTGACGAGAGAAGAGTCTGAAGCTCGTTTAAGTCAAGCTAAATATGTAGTAGAAGGAGCAAACTTAACAAGAAACGAATACGGAAGTAAATTGTTTGCTGATTTCTTTTTCTTTATCACTGGTTTCCACGGATTCCACGTATTTTCTGGAATCATCATTAACATTATTATTTTCTTTAATGTTTTAGTTGGAACTTACGAAAAAAGAAGAAGCTACGAAATGGTAGAGAAAGTTGGTTTATACTGGCACTTTGTCGATTTAGTATGGGTATTTGTATTTACAGTTTTCTACTTAGTTTAATTTTAGATTTTAATTATTATGTCACACGAACACGTATCAAACGCAAAAAGAATCTGGTTTGTTTTTGGATTACTATCTTTGATAACAACAGTAGAAGTTATTTTGGGTATTATTAAGCCAGGAGTTTTAGAATTTAATCACTTTGTAGGTTTGAATTTATTGAACTGGATATTTTATATCCTTACAATTGTCAAAGCATATTATATAGTATGGGCATTTATGCACATGGAAGGTGAAAAAAGCAGCCTTAGATGGTCTGTTGTTTCACCAGTTATTTTCCTAGTTTTATATTTATTGTTTATTCTACTTACAGAAGGACATTATATTTATGGGGTTTTTAAAGATTCTACTATTAAATGGAATTTTTAACATGATATTAATTCGAAAAGAGGCTCCGTTTAACGGAGCTTTTTTTATTTTTGTACCTCAATAATTTCCATTCATAACAATGAAAAAAAATATAGTTCTTTTTGTACTTTTTGTTTTGCCAATTGTAGCGTATTTGTTTTTTGCTTCGGGCGTAAACAGTTTTACTAAACTTCCAACAATAACTCCCAAAATTGCCGACTTAGGTAATTGGAAATCTCTTAAAGGTGAGAAAGTAACTTTAAATGATAAAATTACAATTCTCGGTTTTTCAGGTTCTGAGATTTTAAAAAATAGAGGAAACTTTTTCAATCTAAACGAGAAAATTTACCAACGTTATAATGGTTTTAAAGATTTGCAATTTGTAGTTGTTTGTCCTCTAGGAACTGAACAGGATGCTGAAAAAATTGTGGAGTCTTTAGGGGCTTTTACAGATGTTTCAGGATGGCATTTTGTTTTTGCTTCGCCAGAAGAAATAAAAAAGTTTTATGATCAATTACACTTGAAAGGAAAACTGGATCAAAATCTTGGAACTTCTAATGTTTATATTGTAGATAAAGAACGAAACCTTAGAGGGCGAAAGGATAAAGAAGAGTATAAAGAAGGATATAATACTTTTCATCCTTCGGAGTTGAGCAATGAAATGTTAGATGATTTTAAGATCATTTTGTATGAATATCGTGCAGCCCTAAAAAAGAATCACAACGCAACAAAAGAACTTTAATCTTTATATTATGTTTAAAAATAAATCATATATCGGAATTTCGTTTATTATTTTAATTTTCGGAATTTATGCTGTGCCTAAAATTGTAGATAGAATTAAAAATGGTGAAGTTGTTAAAGGAAATCGTTTAGATAATGTTGGATTGAAAACTTCTAAGTCTGATGGAAAATTAATTACAATTGGTCCGGCTCCTAAATTTGAATTGACAAATCAGGATGGTAAAAAAGTTTCAAATGAAACTTATAAAGGAAAAGTGTATGTGTTAGAGTTCTTTTTTACAACTTGTCCTTCAATTTGTCCAAAAATGAACTTAAGTATGTTGGAGATCGAAAAGACTTTTTTTGGTAATCCTAACTTCGGAATTGTATCCATTACAATTGACCCGGCTCATGATACACCTCAAGTTTTAAAAGATCATGCTAAATTATTGGGAGTAAAATCTTCTACCTGGAATTTTTTAACTGGTGATAAAGCGACTATAATGGATCTATCAAACAAAGGATTCAATTTGTATGCCGGTGAAAATTCTAAAGTGAGCGGTGGTTTCGAACATTCTGGTTTGTTTGCATTAATTGATAAAGATGGGAATATTCGTTGCAGAAAAGATGAATTCGGAAATCCAAATATCTATTATGATGGATTGGATAAAAAAGGAGTTAGAGAGATTCAGGAAGATATTAAAATATTACTAGAAGAATAAAAATGGAAGATAATACTTTAGAAAAAAAATACAGCAAGTTTATTGTTGCAGTTTCAATTATAATCCCGCTTGTTGTTGCGATTTTGTTTGGAGTTAAATTAAAAGATTTCGGAATCAATGTTGAGCCACTTTCGTTTTTACCTCCAATTTATGCGACAACCAATGGTGTTACAGCTATTGTTTTGGTTTTGGCAGTAATTGCTATTAAGAACGGTAAACGAAAACTACATGAACGTTTAATGACTTTTGCGATTGCTTTGTCTGTGGCTTTCTTGGTGATGTATGTAGCGTATCATATGACATCTGATTCTACTAAGTTTGGTGGAGAAGGCGCTATTAGATATGCTTATTTCTTTATTTTAATAACTCATATTTTATTATCTATCGCAATTATTCCTTTGGTTCTAATTACTTACGTTAGAGCTTTGGCACAACGATTTGATAGACATAAAAAAATAGCTAAAATTACCTTTCCGCTTTGGTTATACGTTGCGGTTACCGGTGTTGTAGTTTACTTAATGATTGCTCCATATTATGCTTAAAATAGATAATAGAATAAAGAATAAAGAATATAGTTTGAGAAATGTAGAAAATAATAGAGAAAGAGCTTCTTCAGCTAAATATCTCTATATTCTTTTCTCTATATTCTTTTCACTTGCAGCTAACGCTCAATGTGCAATGTGTCGAGCGGCACTTGCGGGAGAGTCTAATATAAAGAAAGCCGAAGCAGTAAATGACGGAATCGTTTTTTTAATGATCGTACCATATTTGCTTGTTACTATAATTGGGTATCTTATTTATAGGATGTATCAATCTAAAAAGAAAAAGGCAGAATAATTATTCTGCCTTTTTCTTTTTTATTTCAACCCATCAACTGAAACATTTACCGTTCCGTTAATTTTGATAAAAGCGATTATCGCTTGATTAGTCAGTTGAATTTTATCAAATTGAATGTCTTCCATTTTTCCATTGACAAAAACACCAGGCATAGGGGAATAGTTTTTAAGATATGAAGCCATACTTTTTTTACCTTCTTCTAAATTGGGTTGAATCGAGTAACGACAACTTTGCTCCATTTTTCTTAAAATAAAACCTTGACCCAACCAACTGGCAGTTCTCATAAGTTTACTTTTAGTATCTAAAACATAATCTAGTTTCTCAAAATAAATTTCTTTAGTTTGTGCATTATATTGAGGAAAACCATTCAAGTAAATAGTTCCGTTTATAGAGCCTAAAACATCTAGTGCGATCACCATTTTGCCATCTTTGTGCCAAATAGAAACATTTTTAACGGTCACTTTTTTACTTCCGGAACCAAACTCTTGCCCAGCAAAATTCTTGGTCATAATTTTTGAAGCATCAATATAAGTTGAAATCGCTGCGATGTTTGCTGAAATTTGATTTGGAATTTTGGCTACAGGTTTTAAAACAATTTTATTGGCATTAAATTTTGATTCTGGTTGTTTACCAACAATAGTTTCCATGTTGCATTTCATTCCCATATCCAATAAAAACAAATCGTTTTTAAGTTTTGCATTCGTTGAGTAAATCTCCACAGGTACAATTCTTAACCAGCTTTCATAAGTATCACTCATTTGAAAAGGCGTGCATATTTTTTCTAAAGCAGTTAAAACATTAGGCTTGAAATCCATTGATTTTTCGATTGCTTCATCTATTTTCTTTTCAATTTTCGATTTAAAAATAGAAATTGCCGGATTTACTAAGTAAGTGATCGGCATACTTTTTCCAAAAACTAGCATAGTAGGACTTTCATTCCAGTCTAAAGATTTGAATTCAGTTTTAGTGTTTAATTTCCAATTGGTCAAAGCAACTTCGCTTGATAAAGTAATCACGCCGTTTAGGTTAAACTCGCGAGTATCGTAAAGTTCAACTCCTAATTTTTTTGTACCAATTCTGTATTTAATAGTTGCTTTTAATGGCAGAATTGTTTTTATTTTTTTATTTGGATTTGCAGGATCGTTTTGAATTTTTATCGGAGCCTGTTTCCAGATTTTTATTTCAATATCATCATCTTCAATATTGTTGTCCTCATAGATCAATCCTGTTAGAAGAGTGTTTGTCTGGTTTTCAATATCAGTAAGTTTTACTGTAATGGGTAAGTTGATAAAAGAAGGATTTGCGTCATAAACTAACGGACTTGCATCATCTGGTTCAGGTTTTAACGTTTCTAGTTTTTGAGTTGTAGAACAACTAATGAATGTCGCAAGTACTATAAACAAAGAGATAGAGCAAAAAAATTTCATCATTAAGATTTTTTAAGTGAGACAAAATTAAGAAAACAATTATATTATCTTAAAAAAGTGTAACATTTGATAAGGAATTGAGTCTTATTCAAAGAACAAAACGTAATTATTAACGTTTTCTTATCATAAATTACTTAATAAAAATGTTATTATTGTTTTAAAATTTAACAATACCATGATCGAAATCAAAGATTTACACAAGTCCTATAAAATGGGAAGTTCACAGTTACATGTGTTAAAAGGAATTAATTTTAATATTGAAGAAGGTGAATTAGTTGCGATTATGGGATCGTCTGGTTCTGGAAAATCGACGCTTCTAAATATTTTAGGAATTCTAGATGAAGCAGATTCCGGTAGTTATATTTTAGACAAAACTCCAATTAAAAACTTAAACGAAACCATAGCTTCGAAGTATAGAAATAAGTTCTTAGGATTCGTATTTCAATCTTTTAATCTTATTAATTATAAGTCTGCTCTAGATAATGTTGCAATGCCGTTATATTATCAAGGAGTTAAGAGAAAAGAACGTTATGAGATTGCTATGAGATATTTAGAGAAAGTTGGTTTAGGCTCGCATTCTCACCATTTACCCAATGAACTTTCGGGAGGTCAAAAACAACGTGTTGCAATTGCCAGAGCATTAGCCTCAAATCCAAAAGTTTTGTTGGCAGATGAGCCAACAGGAGCATTAGATACTAAAACTTCATATGAAGTAATGGAGCTTATTCAAGGAATTAACGACGAAGGAAAAACTATTTTGATCGTTACACACGAACCTGATATTGCCGCTATGTGCAAAAGAAACGTAGTCCTGAAAGACGGATTAATTATCGATGATAAAAAGGTAGAACAAGTTAGAGCTTCATCTTATGTTTAATATTGAACGTTGGCAGGAAATTTTTGAAGCCATCTCTAAAAACCGACTAAGAACATTTCTTACGGGAGTTTCTGTGGCGTCTGGGATTTTTATTTTGGTGATTCTGTTAGGAGCTGGTAAAGGGCTTCAGAACGGAATTGAAAAACAATTTGAACGAGATGCTGCCGGTATTATTGAGGTTTGGTCCGGAACAACAGCAAAAGAGTATAAGGGATTAAATCCTGGTAGACAGATTCAGTTTCGAAATAGTGATTATTCGCAATCAGTTCAGAAATTTGAAGATAAATTAGATCTGCGATCTGCCTCATATAACTTTTGGGGTGGTACAATTACTTATGGTAAAGAATCTGGAAGTTATCAATTCAGGGGAATAGATCCTGATTATGGTGCAGTAGAAAATGTTACAATTATTCAAGGCCGATTTATCAACAGTAATGATTTGGCTAACAATGAAAAAGTGGCTGCGATTGGGGTGAAAATTAAAACAGATTTGTTTAAAGATAAAGAGGCTTTAGGTAAGGAGATTGCAATCAATAATGTTAATTTTAAAGTAGTAGGTGTTTTTACAGATCCGGGAGGAGAAAGAGAAGAAGCCCGAGCGTATCTACCTAGAACGACCGTACAAAGAGCTTTTGGTGGTGGAGATAAAATTAGTTATATGTCTTTTACCGTAAAGAAAACAAAGGATTATGATGAAGCTTTGGCGCTATCTGAAAAATTTACAACTGATTTAAAGGCTTTACTGAGAAGTAAAAATGTTGTTGCTCCTGACGATGACAGCGGTATAAATGCTTATAATTCTGTTAAGGATGCAAAACAATTTTATGATTTAAATCTTTATATAAGATTGTTTTTCTGGTGGGTTGGAATCTGTACCATTATTGCCGGAGTTGTTGGGGTAAGTAATATCATGCTTATTATTGTAAAAGAAAGAACAAAAGAAATAGGGATTAGAAAAGCGCTTGGTGCGTCGCCATTTTCAATTATTTCGATGATACTTCACGAATCTATTTTTATTACCACCATTGCTGGTTTTGTTGGCTTATTGGCTAGTTTGTTATTACTGGAATTAGTTGGGCCAATGGTGCAGAGCGAATATTTTAGAAATCCTCAGGTTGATTTTAGTGTGGCATTAACTACACTTGTATTACTTGTTTTTGCTGGAGCTTTGGCAGGTTTTTTTCCAGCATACAGAGCCGCCAAAATTAGACCTATTGTAGCACTTAGAGACGAATAATTATGTTTAAGAAAGATAATTGGGATGAAATTTTACAGGCTTTAACAGCCAACGTTTTTAGAACGGTGCTAACTGCATTTGGAGTATTCTGGGGTATATTTATTCTTGTAATATTACTAGCGGCTGGAAAAGGGCTGGAAAATGGTGTAAAAAAAGGTTTTGACGGAATTGCCACTAATACAATGTTTATGTGGAGTCAAACTACATCAAAAGCATACAAAGGATTACCCAAAACACGTCGTTACGATTTTAGAAATAGTGATGTTGCGGCTTTAAAAGCTGCCTTGCCAGATTTGTTATATGTTTCACCAAGAAATCAATTGGGAGATTTTAACGGATCAAATAACGTGGTTCGTGGTACAAAAACTGCTGCATTTACTATTTATGGTGATTATCCTGAGTTGATCAAACAACAGCCAATGGACATTATTAAAGGGCGTTTTGTTAATCAACAAGATATTCTGGAGAGACGAAAAGTCGCTGTGATTGGTAAAGGTGTTATCAGTGAGTTGTATGGTAAAGAAGAGGACGCAGTTGGTACGTATATAAAAATTAACGGAGTTAACTTTATGGTCATTGGACTTTATAAATCCAAGCAACAAGGAGGGAATGCAGAGCAAGAACAAAAAAATATATTTGTGCCTTTTACTACTTTTCAGCAAGCATTTAATTATGGAGATAAAGTAGGTTGGATGGCGCTTACTGCCAGAGACGAAGTTTCTATTACAGATTTGAAACCCAAAATTTTAGAGTTAATTAAAACGCTACATTCCATAAATCCGGCGGATGACAGAGCAGTGGGGAATTTTGATTTGTACGAACAATTTAATAAAGTGCAAAGTTTGTTTAATATCTTACAAGTTATTGCTTATTTTGTGGGAAGTTTAGTTTTAATTTCGGGTGTAATTGGTATTTCAAATATCATGCTTATTGTAGTTAAAGAACGTACAAAAGAAATTGGAATTCGCAGGGCATTAGGCGCAACTCCGGCAGCAATTCGAGGTCAGATTTTAGCAGAATCTATATTCTTGACTATTATCTCTGGAATGTTGGGTATTGCGGTCGCAACCGGAATTATTGCCATTTTAAATATGGTGCTGGCTTCGATGCCGGCAGATAGTAACACTATGTTTGCAAATCCAAGCGTAGATTTAGGAGTTGTATTTGTTGCATTATTAATATTAGTAGGATCTGGTTTATTAGCAGGATTTATTCCGGCACAAACCGCAATTAATGTAAAGCCAGTAGATGCTTTACGAGCAGAATAAATTATCAATCAAAATATAATCGATTAAACCAAAAACACAATGAAAAAAGGAGTAACCGTAACCATTTTAATCTTTATCGCTATAGTTTTCTTTGGCGCACTTTACTATTTGTACGCTAAGAATCAAGAGTCTCCGATTGTATTTAAAACGGAAAAGGCAGAGATTAAAACGATCGTAAAAAACACTATTGCTACTGGTAACATTCAGCCTGACGAAGAGGTGCTAATCAAACCAAATATTTCGGGTATTATTGAAGAAGTGTATATCAAAGCAGGACAAAAAATTAAAGCTGGAGATATGATTGCTAAAATTAGAGTTGTAGCAAACGTATCAAATGTAAGCAGCACTCAAAATCAAGTGCAGACCGCTAAAATTGCTTTAGACAATCAGGAAAAAATCTACAAAAGACAAAAAACTTTGTTTGAAAAAGATGTAATTTCTGCTAATGATTTTGACGCAGCACAATTGGCTTACAAACAAGCGAAACAAAATTATGTAGCTGCTAAACAAAGTTTAGATATCGTAAAAACCGGAACAACAACATCATTAGGTAATTATGCTAACACCTTAATTCGTTCTACGGTAAACGGAATGGTTTTGGCAGTTCCTGTAAAAGTTGGAAATCAGGTTATCGAAAGTAATAACTTCAATGAAGGAACTACAATTGCCAGTGTTGCTGATGTTGGAAGAATGATTTTTATTGGAAAAATCGACGAATCTGAGGTAGGGAAAATTAAAGTTCAAATGCCAATCGAAATCACAATTGGAGCTATTGAAAACAAAAAATTCGAAGCAGTTCTAACAGATATTGCGCCAAAAGGTGTGGTAGAGAATGGTGCAATTCAATTTGAAATTAAAGCTGCTTTGCAAAATAGAGACGAAACTTTTATTAGAGCCGGTTTAAGTGCAAATGCTTCTATTATTCTAGAAAAAGCAGATAAAGTTTTAGCGATCAAAGAATCATTAGTGCAGTTTGATAAAAAAACGCAAAAACCATATGTTGAGATTGAAACTACTCCTCAAAAATTCGAAAGAAGAGATTTAGTTTTAGGTGTTAGCGACGGGATTTATGTTCAAATTAAAAGCGGAATTAAATCTACTGATAAAATTAAAATCTGGAATCAAGGTTTGATAAACGAAGGTGAAAAGAAATAATTTGAAAGTATAAAAGAGTTTTTGGGTTTTAAAAAAAGTTAAATTTGCGTGGTGTTTTTTGCTGCGCTTTCATTCAAAATATATGAAAATAAATAGATATAATAGTCTTTTTTTTGCGATGTTATTTGGGTTTGCCTTTTCAGGACAGGCTCAGTCTAAAAAATGGACTTTAGAGGAGTGTGTGAGATATGCAATGGATAATAATATCACAATCAAATTATCAGAATTAGATATTAAGAACGCTGCAATTGATAAAAAATCTGCAATTGGTAATTATTTACCTTCCGTAAATGCGAATGCTTCACATTCATGGAACGTTGGTTTGAATCAAAATATTACAACAGGTTTGTTAGAAAATCAAACCACACAATATTCATCAGTAGGAGCAAGTGTTGGAGTTGATATTTATAAGGGTTTACAAAATCAAAATACACTTAGAAAATCAAATCTTGCTATAGTAGCATCAAAGTATCAATTACTAAAAATGCAGGAAGACATTGGTTTGAATGTGGCAAATGCTTTTTTGCAAATTCTTTTCAATAAAGAAAATTTAAAAGTAAAAACGGAGCAGCTTTCTATTGATGAAAAACGTTTGGCTCGCTCTGAAGAAATGGTTAACGCAGGAACAATTCCGCGAGGAGATTTATTTGATTTGAAAGCAACAGTTGCTACTGATAAACAAGGTATCATTGTTGCCGAAAATAATTTGTTGATCTCTAAATTAAGTTTGGCTCAGCTGCTACAATTAAAAGAATTTGCTGATTTTGATGTAATTGATGATACAAGCGCTAAAGATGAAAATAATATCATGGCACAAAGTCCGGTTGATATTTATAATAAAGCGAAAGAAACAAGAACAGAATTAAAATTAGCACAAACAAATCTTGAAATTGCGGAGAAAAATGTTGCTATTGCAAAAGGCGCTTATCAGCCAACTTTGAGTGCTTTTTATAACTTTAATACAAGAGCAAGTTATTCTGATATTGTTACTGGACAGATGTTAAATACGGCTAATCCGACCTCACAGATAGGTTATGTTCAAGGGACAAATCAACCGGTATTACGCGATAACTACTCATCAGTTTTAGGTAACGCTGCACCAATTTTAGATCAGTTTAGTGATAATAAAGGACAATCGTTTGGGCTTCAGCTTTCTGTTCCTATTTTTAATGGTTTCTCAGCTAGAAATAATGTAGAAAGAAGTAAAGTAAGTTTAGAGAAATCTAAAATAGATTTAGAGCAAAAAAGTTTAGATTTGCAACGTAACGTTTTTACAGCTTTTACAGATGCAAAAGGCGCTTTAAATACATACGAATCGTCAACAGTAACATTAGAAGCAAGACAACAAGCTTATAATTATGCCAAAGAAAAGTATGATGTAGGTTTAATGAATTCATTCGATTTTACTCAGGCGCAAACATTGTTGACTAATGCACAATCTGACGTTATCAGAACGAAATACGATTATATTTTTAAAATTAAAATACTTGAATTCTACTTTGGAATTCCAATTATTCCAATGATCACAAAATAATTTATTATGTCAAAAAAAACAATTTATTTCTTAGTAGGCGGTGCTATTGTTATTATTGTAGGCTTAATTGGTCTTTCAAAAGCGGGAGTAATAGGAAATAAGGATGAAGGAAAAGAAGTAGAGATTTCAAAAGTAATGGCATCAACAATTGTCGAAACAGTTTCGGCAACCGGAAAAATTCAACCGGAAATTGAAGTTAAGCTTTCGTCAATGGTTTCAGGTGAAATTATTGCACTAAATGTAAAAGAAGGTCAGGTTGTTAAAAAAGGAGACTTATTAGTAAAGATAAATCCCGATTTATATACGTCAGGATTAGATAGATCAGTTGCTAATTTATCTGGAACTAAAGCAGGTTTGACACAGTCTGAAGCTAGTTATAAAGAAGCGAAAGCAAATTATGAGCGCAACAAAACACTTTACGATAAAGGAGTAATTTCGAAATCGGATTGGGATAAAGCAGTTTCGTCTTATGAAGTAGCAAAAGCAACAAAACAAAATGCTTATTACAATGTTCAGAGTGCATCTGCATCTGTTACAGAAGCCAGAGATAATTTAGGGCGCACTTTAATTTATGCACCTGCAGATGGAACAATTTCAGTTCTAAATGTTGAGTTAGGTGAGCGTGTTTTAGGAACGCAGCAAATGGCAGGAACAGAGCTTTTGAGAGTTGCCAATCTTAACAATATGGAAGTTGAAGTTGATGTAAATGAAAATGATATTGTTAAAGTTAAAATAGGTGACGAAGCAAATGTTGAAGTTGATGCTTATTTAAAAAAGAAATTCAAAGGTGTTGTAACTAGTATTTCTAATTCGGCGAGCTCAACATTAACTTCAGATCAGGTAACTAATTTTAAAGTTAAAGTTCGTATTCTAAAAGAATCTTATCAAGATTTGTTAGAAGGTCAGCCAAGTACATATTCGCCTTTTAGACCAGGAATGACTGCAACAGTTGATATCATTACAAAAACTAAAAACAATGTTTTGGCAGTGCCAATTAGTTCGGTTGTTGTAAAATCAGATACAACTGCAGTAAAAGATTTTAAAATAGAAGATCCGAGTGAAGACAAAAAAGTAGCACCAAAAAGCGATAAGAAATTCGAATGTGTTTTTGTTAAAGTTGGTGATAAAGCTAAAATCAGAATCATTAAAACCGGAATTCAGGATGATACTAATATTGAAGTATTGACGGGTTTAAAACCTGGCGATGTTGTAATTACAGGTCCTTATACAACGGTTTCTAAAGAATTAAACTCAGGAGATAAAGTAAAGCTTAAAAAAGCAGATGCTCCAAAGAAATAAGTTACGTTAATATCAATTTTTAAAATTATAAACTTTGTCTTTTATTCTCAATATAGAAACAGCTACAAAAAATTGTTCAGTGTCCATTGCTAAAAATGGTGAAACAGTTATATGTAAAGAAATTGCCGAAGAAGGTTATTCGCATGCAGAGAAACTACATGTCTTTATTGAAGAAGTAATTGCAGAAGCCGGAGTTACGGTTCAGGATTTAGCGGCTGTTGCTGTTAGTCAGGGACCAGGTTCTTACACTGGTTTACGAATTGGAGTTTCATCTGCAAAAGGATTGTGTTTTGCATTAAATATACCGTTAATTGCCGTTGATACTTTGCAGACTTTAGCTTCACAAGCCCAAGTAGCTGACGGTAAAATTATTCCGATGTTAGATGCGAGAAGAATGGAAGTTTATAGTGAAGTGTTTAATGCTAATTTAGAAGTAGAAAGAGTTATTCAGGCCGAAATTATAACTGAAGATTCTTTTGCGGCTTATACAGATACTGTTTACTTCGTTGGTGATTGTGCTGATAAATGCAAAACAGTTTTGACAAAATCAAATTTTGTATTTTTAGAAGAAATTAAATATCCTTCGGCAGCAGCAATGAGTAAAATTAGTTATGATAAATATCAAAAAAGCGACATTGTAGATGTCGCTTATTTTGAACCTTATTATTTAAAAGATTTTATGATGGCACCTCCATCAAAAAAACAATAAAACCTTTTTTATTTTTGCAGTGTATACGGCTGGACTGAAATTCCGGCCTCATCTAAAGCTGTTTTACAGTTTTCTAAAGTATCAGAAAAAACAGCTCCGTAGTTGGCATTTTTTGCCCACGGGCGCACTGCAAATTCTACAGAACTTGCTGTTAAGTTTTTTACAAAAACCTCTGGAGCAGGTTTTTTAAGCACTTTAGGGTTTGTGTTTAAAACATTCAAAAGTATATCTTTTGTTTTTTTAATATCAGAATCGTAAGAGATAGCAAAAGTCAAATCAGCTCTTCTTTCTCCCTGCATAGAGTAATTAATAATCGTTCCGTTTGATAAAGCTCCATTTGGAACAAACACTGTTTGATTATTGCCGGTAAGCATTTTGGTAACAAAAATTTGAATTTCTAATACAGTTGCAATTACACCTTGTGCTTCAATTGTATCGCCCACTTTAAAAGGCTTAAACACAATAATTAGCATTCCTCCGGCAAAGTTAGAGAGAGAACCTTGTAATGACAAACCTACCGCAAGTCCCATTGCTCCCAAAATGGCAACAAATGATGAAGTTTCGATTCCTAATTTTGAAATAAAGGTTACAAATAATAAAATTCGCAATGCCCATATTAAGATGTCTGATAAGAATTTTGTTAATGTAGGATCTAAATTTCTTTGGACCATTACTTTGGTTATAATTCTATTTATTAATCTGATGGCATATATACCAACAAATAAAATTATAAATGCAGAGATTAATTTTGGAGAGTAATCAACTAAGACGTCAATAAACTTTGTGACGTAACCGCTAACTTGATCTGGATTGAGATTCATATTTTTTAGAATAAAAAAACCTTCTCAAAAGAGAAGGTGTATTAATTGTGCAAATATAAAGATATTTCTTTTTATAAGAAAAACGAGTTTACGATTCCTTATCAGAAACTTCGTCAATAATTTCATCCGTTTTAGTTTCTGTTTTTTCAGTAACATCTGCTACTGTTTCAGAAACAACTGTTTTGGTTTCGCTTACAACTTCAGTAGTTTTTTCTTTTACAGAATCGATTACATCACTTATTGAATCTGAAGCTTTTTCAACGTACTCGCTAACAATATCTTTTGCCTGATGTGCATATTGAGTTGCGCTGTCAATTATTGGTTCTGAAGCTTCTTTAGCTTTAGCAAAAGTTTCTTCTGCAAAAGTTTCTGCTTTATCTATATAAGGAGCAGCAGCTTCTTTAGCTTGTTCAAAAGTACTTTCGGCTTGATTGGCCAAATCAGTAGCAGAATCTTTGGCAGTGCCAAATAAATTCTTAAAAAACGAAGATAATCCCATAGTTTTAATATTGATTAGTTTATAATACAATATTAACCATTTTTACAGAATTATAGTGTTATTGCTTGAATAATTTATTGATTATTAACGAGATATGTGTTTATGAAAAAAGCGTCCCATTTCTGAGACGCTTTCTTTCTTATTTGGTAATTTTTTTATGCATTTATTGCTTCTACCTTAATTGCTTCATCATTCAGCATGCTTTTTAGCATATTTTCGATTCCGCTTTTTAAAGTAAAAGTAGATGACGGACATCCGCTGCAAGCACCTTGTAAAATTACTTTTACTGTTTTGTCCTCTTCATTATAAGAATCAAAAGCAATATTTCCACCGTCAGCCGCAACCGCTGGTTTTACATATTCTTCTAAAATGTTAATGATTTGTTGTGATGTCACATCTAATTTATCAAATGCTTCATCTTTAGTGATGTCATTTTTAGTCGCAACCTCAATTAAAGTTTCATCTAAAACTGTTCCACCATTTTCAATAAATTGTTTGATGAATGTTCTAACTTCTAAAGTGATTTCATTCCAATCGTTGATATCATATTTGGTTACTGAAATATAATTTTCATCAATAAAAACCTCTTTTACATAAGGAAATTTAAACAACTCTTTTGCCAATGGCGAAGAAGCAGTTTGATCTATGTTTTTGTATTCAACAGCATTTCTAGTCAGCATTCTGCTTACAACAAACTTCAAAGCTGCAGGATTTGGAGTTGTTTCTCCATAAACTGTAATTGGTTGTTTTTTGGTCTGATTTTCGTCAATTTTTATAATAACGCCACCTTTGTCAACAAATGAAGTAATTTGTTCAGCAACGGCATCTTTTACATCATCCCATTCTACAATACTATATCTTTCGATAGCAATGAAATTCCCTGAAATGTAAACTGTTTTTACAAACGGAAGATAGAATAATTGTTGTGCCAAAGGCGATGATTGTGCTTCATCGATATTTTTGAACTCAAAATTTTGGTTTTGAGTAATGAAATCTTCAAATTCGAACTTTAGGATAGTAGGATTTTGAGTTTCTTTTATGGTGATTTTTGTCATGATTTGTAATTTTTCACAAATTTAGTAAAGTTATTTTCTACTAATACCTATATTTGGTTTTTTAATAAAATAATTAAGACTCTTTTCAAATTAATCGTATTAAATTATGAGAGTCTAAAATATATTTAAATAAAATTGCCTTTATGAGATTTAAAATCAAGGTTTTATTTGTTTTTCTAATCGTGTCGATGTATTCTTATTCGCAAGAGGGAATCCCTGTTTATTCAGATTATTTATCAGATAATTATTACTTGATTCATCCATCAATGGCGGGTGCGGCGAATTGTGCCAAAATAAGACTGACTGCAAGAAAACAATGGTTTGGTCAGGAAGATGCACCTTCACTTCAAACTTTGACTTTTAATGGAAGAGTAGGAGAGCGCTCCGGTGCCGGAATTATTATTTTTAATGATAAAAACGGGTATCATTCTCAAAAAGGTGTAAAGCTTACTTATGCACATCATATCATGTTTTCAAGAGATGAAATAGATTTAAATCAACTTTCATTTGGTATAAGTGGTGGAGTGATTCAGAGTCAATTAGACGAAACTAAGTTTGGAACTACTTTTGATCCTATCGTTTTTGGTTCAATACAAAAAGATTCTTATTTTAATATGGATGTTGGAGCGTCGTACAATTACCTTGATTTTTATGCGCACGCAACCGTTCAGGGATTATTAGAGACCAGAAGAGAGTTATATACAGAGTATGAAAGTGATAATGTTAGAAAGTTTCTTTTAAGTGCCGGATATGTTTTTGGTAAAAGAGAAAATATTACTTGGGAGCCTTCAGTTTTGTTTCAATTGTTTGATAAAACGAAAGAGAAATCAATCGATTTAAACTTAAAAGCTTACAAAAACATGGACTTTGGAAGTATATGGGCTGCATTGTCTTACAGAAGAAGTTTTGATGGAACACAATACGGCACTACAAGTGGAGTTGCAACACAAAAACTACAATATATTACGCCTATAATTGGAATTAATTATAAGAATTTTATGTTTGCCTATACATATTCGCAAGTTACAGGTGATGTTAAATTTGATACCGGTGGATACCATCAAATTACTTTAGGAATTAATTTATTTTGTAAAAAGGAACGTTACGACTGTAATTGTCCGGCGATTAATTAAATTTTTATTATGCTTATTAAATCTGTAAACGGAAAAACACCTTTGATTCCAGAGGATTGTTATGTTGCCGAAAATGCTACAATTGTTGGCGATGTGTCTTTTGGAGATTCGTGCAGCGTTTGGTTTAATGCCGTTATTCGTGGCGATGTCAACTTCATTTCAATAGGTAATAAAGTTAATATTCAGGACGGAGCTATAATTCATTGTACGTATCAAAAACATCCTACTATTATCGGAAATAATGTTTCTATAGGACATAATGCAATTGTACACGGATGTACCGTTCGAGATAATGTCCTGATTGGAATGGGAGCTATTGTAATGGATAATTGTGTAATCGAAAGCAACTCAATTATTGCTGCGGGAGCTGTTGTAACTCAAAATACAATAGTAACTTCAGGGAGTATTTACGCGGGTGTTCCAGCGAAGAAAGTAAAAGATATTGACCAATCTGACTTTGCGGGAGAAATTGAGCGTATTTCAAATAATTATGTGATGTATTCAGGCTGGTTTAAGGACGAAGAATAAATTTTAAAAAATAAACTACAAATTGATTCTTTCGAAGAAAGCATTTTTATAACTTTCACTAATCGGAATTCGTTTATCGCTAATCAAAACTTTATTTTTTTGTATTGATTTTACATGTTTTATATTGATGATATAAGATCTGTGAATTCGTGAAAAACCTTTACTCGAAAGTAAATTTTCGAGCTTAATTAAGCTAATTAAAGTCAGAGTGAATTTATTATCTGTCGTGTAAATTTTTACATAATCTTTTAAGCCTTCAATAAATAAAATATCCGAAAAGTTCATTTTTACGTTTTCATATTCTGCCCTTACAAACATAAAATCCTGTTCTAATTCAGGTGCAGTAGTATTTTCAGAGATAGCCTGAATAGCCGTTGTAGGATTTAAAACTTGTTGTGCTCTTACAACCGATTTTAAAAAACGATGAAACGGAATTGGTTTTACCAAGTAATCGACAGCTCCAAGGTTGAATCCTTCTACAGCATAATCAGAAAAAGCGGTTGTAAAAATAACTAAAGGTTTTTTTTCGATTGTATTTAAAAAATCAATTCCAGAGAAATGTGGCATCTGAATGTCCAGAAAAATCAAATCAATATTATTTTGATTGATGAAAGAAACGGCATCAATTGCGTTGTTAAACGTATGCACTAATTCAAGTGAATCTACTTTTCGAACAAAATCTTCTAATAACTCAACCGCTAATGGTTCATCGTCTATAATTACACATTTCATCTGCTGAAGTTTAAAATTTAAATTTTGTTTTGGATCAAAAGTAGTTTTAAACCAGTGAATTAAGTTTTAAAATTATCATAAAATACTGGTTGGGTGCAAAATTATCCGTTTACTGTAATGGTTTTGCTTAATGTATAACCATCAGTTAAATTACCGGTTAACGTGGCTAATTCGTCTGATAAACTGTCTGAAAAAACATTGTCTTTTGTATTTGATGTATCGGCTTGACCGTGGGCACTATAATTTGTGCTTGAATAAACTGTACTTGAAACATTTTCCGGAAAAGCAATTTGGGTCACCAATAACGATGATCCGCTAGTGGTTAAAACTTCGACATGAACATGTGGTGCCCGGCCTTGGTACCAACCAGGAAAAATCGAAATAAATGATACTTCTCCTTTTGAATTGGTAGTTTGTCTTCCTCTTAAAAAATGGACTGAAGTATAATCAGTTTGTTGCATTGAAGTTCCACCATATTCAGAATAATTTCCGTCTTTATCACAGTGCCAAACATCGACCAGTACATTAGATAAAGGCTCGCAGTTATTATTTTTATTTTCAATCACCAAATTGATAAGTAAAGCGACGCCAATTCTATCTGATTTTATATTTTCTAAAACCAATTGACTTGGAGTTTTAATAGGGAATGGCCCTTTTGTTTCAGATGGTGAAACAGTGCAACTTCCGTCTCCAGAAGCGTTTGTTCCAGTGTCATCATTGTCATTTTTAGAACAAGATTCTAAAATTTTGGTAGCAGTTGCTAACGAAGCAATGCCTAAAATACCATTTCGGATGAATTTTTTTCTGTCCATAATCAGTTGTATTTATTTAATTGCAGTCTGAATTTTATCTAATTCTAAATTCAAATGAACACGAAAATATTGATTGTCTTGCGTTATGGTAAGTTTATGTGCATTTGGGTAGAGTAAATCCAAACGATTTTGAATATTTACTAATCCAATTCCAGAGTTATCTGGATCCTTTACATAATTTTCAATCGTATTTTCAATCCAAAAATCAAGACTATTGTCAAGAATGAAAATCTTAATTTTTACGTGAGCAGCACCTTTATAATCTGTTCCGTATTTAAAAGCATTTTCAACAAATGAGATCAATAATAATGGTTCTATAAATTTGTTTTTTGTATCGCCATGAACATTGATAACAATGTCTTCAATATTGTTTAAACGGAGTTTTTGTAACTCAATGTAATTCTGAATGTAATTGACTTCTTTTTCTAAAGCCACCGTTTTATTATCTGTTTCATACAGCATATACCGCATTAGTTCTGATAATGTTACGATGGCGTCAGGGACCAAATCAGATTTCTTGTGTGCCAGAGAATAAATACTGTTTAATGAATTGAATAAAAAATGCGGATTGGTTTGTTTTCGCAAATAAATTAATTCGGTATTTGTTCGATGTGATTCGGCAATTAATTTGTTTTGTTGGTTGTTATAAAATTCTGTTAGTGTTCTAATAATGGCACTAATGGTAATAATTAAAATATAGAAAAATGATGGTCCAATTTTAAAAAACAAAGGCTGTGCCGTTAACATCGAGGTTTTTCTAAATTTAGCGCCTTTATACATTAACTTAATATGTTCAGGAGGAGGCATCATTCGTCCTCTCGCGAGTTTAAAATCAGGAATGAAATAGTTAATCCTGATGATCATAAAAAGTAGGATAACAGCAAATACAAATACAAAATAAAGCCAGTATTTTTTTTCTAAAAGTAAGACAGGTACCAAATAAAAATAGTTCAGATAAAACAAAATAATTCCTGTAGTCCATTGTACATAAAAGTCAGCGTTGATTTTAAACGGACTTTCATAAAACTGAATTAATGAAGTCAGAATAAAGAAAATCCATATGATGCAATGGAATAAAATTTTATTTGAACTTGTATTTTTAATGGCGTCTAGTTTCATTTATAATTTTATTTTTAATAAAATTATATCATTTTTCGTTACCGTTGGTGATATGTTTTGATTGAGTTTTTTTACAACTAAATCAGCGACTTTTAATGCATCACTTTCTGACGAAAAGCTTTTGTTGTCGTTTATAACTGGAATAATAGCCTGCTTGATGATGATTTTGTTCTTTAAAGCAATCGAATAACCCCAACCTGACGTAGTTTTGAAGGCTTCGATTTTAAGAGGTTCATTTTTCGCACAGGCTAAAAATTGTAAAATAAGTATTGTAAGCAATACAGTCTTCTGGATTTTACACCAGAAGAATTGTCTTTTTGTATTAATTATCATCGTCACTTTGTTCGTCTAACGGTTTAAATTCCCAAGCATCATCAAAGTAAGTAGAGCCTACTCTTCCCAACATGTAGAAACCACGATTATTGATTGCAAATCCAACAGCATCAGTTCTGCTTGCACCTTCCATAGGAGTTCTCTCTACCCATAAATCAGTACTTGGATTGTATTCCCAGATAGTTTTGATGCTTTCACCTCCAACAACATATCCTAATCCATTCATCGTAAAACTAGAGGCATTCGAACGCACCACTGCGTATTCGTCATTATAAGTGTAATCGTCGTCAGTGTCTTTGTCAATATCACGTTTTCTAGTCCAGACATCAGTAGAAGGATTAAATTCCCAAAAATCTTCCTGATAAACACCATTGTTAATTCCAGTTCCAAAGTACGCTTTGTCGCCAATTACAAAAACAGTTGCATTACGTCTTTTGTTTCCGCTAAATCCGTTTACAAGTGTCCATGTATTTGCCTGATCATCATATTGATAAAAGTCTTTCAAATAATTTCCGTCATAACCTGTTCCAAAATATGCTTTTCCACCCACCTGAAAACCTACAGCGGCATAACGGCCAGTTCCTGCAAAGTCAGTTTTTTGCGTCCAACTATTACTAGATGGGTCATACTGGTAAAAATCTTTTAGTTTATTAGTTCCGTCGTAACCAAGTCCAATATATCCTTTTTCGTTAAGAGTAAAGCTTGATGCAGAGCTTCTTCCAACACCTGTAAAATCAGCTTTTTGTTCCCAATAATCTCCGTTTGAATTGTATGCCCATAAATCTTTCAAATAAACATCTCCGGTATAACCCGTTGCGACATACGCATAATCGCCAATAACAAAGCTGGTTGCACTAGATCTTGCTGGCCCATCAAATGCTGATTTTTTAACCCAGTTTCCTACCAAATCATCATCATCGTCATCGTTGCTGCAGCCTATAAAAACAAGAGCCGAAAACAGTGTCGCGAATAATATTCCTTTTTTTAAATTATTCATAGTGTATTAAATTTATTTATTGTTTGTATTTGATGCCAATTCCTAAAACATATCCATTGCCGATATTAAAATCATGTACTTTATGATCGTCACTGTCTATCAGGTTATATTTTTTGTCAAAATCATATCCGGCTTTAAAATTTAGAAACCAGTTTTTGTCGACATTCCGTTCATATTCAAATGCTGAGGTCATTTGTGATAAAGTGACTTTTGTAGCATTATTAGACAGATCGTTTTGTGTGTCTAAATGATAATAATTTCCATTAAAGCTATTTGTTAGACTAAACTTGTTTCGAATATTATTTGAGTACGAAATTTTTGAATCCGGAAAACCAATAAGTGCATTACTTTCATTGTTTATTTTATAGTTTAATGATAGAGTAGGAATGAACTTAGGGTAGCCAAAAACAGTCGCTCTCGCAGCTCCTATATTAATTGTTGTTTTTGTATTTATTTTTTTATTAATCTCAAAACTTCCCAAAAGGGAGAAATCATTGACATCCAGATTTCTTTGAAAATTTACAGTAGGCGTGATCGAAAAATTCAGATTGGTTGAGTTTGAAAGTTCGTGCGAAATTTCAAATTTGTTTTGAATCTGATTTAATCTATCCGGATTTCCAATAGCGCTATTAATTCCCAGATCATAATCTATTTTTAAGTTCGAATATTCTAACGTGTTTGTTATCTTGTTTTTATCGCTTAGTTTTTTAGTATACGATATGCCGATACTACTTTCAGTAAAATCAATTTTATCAGTAGGCTCTGTTTTTAAATTCATGTTTACCGAAAAATTTTCTTGAGCATTCATAGCAAAAAATGGAATCAAAAAAAGTGTACTAATTAAAAACCTTATTTTCATTACTTATTTATTGGTTCAAAAGTAGGCGCCTAATGGTTTTAAAAAAAAGAAGATATATGTATGGCAGTTTTTGATAGACTAATTAGCCTTTTTTAATGTCGAATGATGTATTGACTTGTATTAATCTATTGTAGATGATTATTTGCTGTTTATAGTATAAAAACGCGAGACTGTATATGTTATAGTGCGGTGCAGGTGAGTGCATTTTATATTTGTTCAAAAAATTGATTATGCACAAGTTTATATTGATATTGCTTTTTGCCATGACCGTGTTTTCATGCGGAACAGATTCTGACGCTGGTGAGTTTGTTGTTGGATCAGATTATTTAGCCGTAAGTAATAAAGTTGTTTTGATTGATACTGTTTCTGTAGAGATGTCAACCATAAATTTTGACTCTTTAGTAACCTCTAATCAAAGCCGAATTTTAATTGGAAACTATGACGATCCAATTTATGGAAAAGTAAAATCGAATAGTTATTTTCAAGTAACTCCTGGTACTTATGCTTTAATTAATAGCGGCTCAGATACTGAAACGACTAATTATGTTTTTGACTCGATTTCTATGATTTTAAAATATGATAAATATTATTATGGAGATACTACAAAGGTGCAAACGTTCGATATTCATCGATTGATTCAAAAAGTAAAGCCAAACACAGACGACAATAATTTTTATAATAATTCAGCTTTAAGTTATAGTGATGAAAGTCTGGGTACTATTTCGTATAAACCCAGGCCGCTTGAAAAAGATTCTATTAATATTAAAATGAGCGCTGCTTTTGGAGCTGCCCTTTTTCAAAAATTAAAGAAGAGAGAAGTTACAGATTTTGATAGTTTTAATGAATACTTAAAAGGATTGGTTCTTGTTCCTTCAACTTCTAATTCAGCAAGTGTTGTGGGCTTTCATGTTGCAACAAGCAAAGTGCGTTTGTATTATTCCAAATATCAGGCAGAAACAGAAGAGACGCCTTATTTTATTGATCTTAATATTTCAGACGAGACAAAACAATTTAATTCAATCTCATTAGATAAAACAGGAACTGTAATACAAAATCTGCCTATTTCAACGAGTAAGTTATCAAGTTCGTTAACGAATCATGAGGGATTTATACAATCTGGAACAGGAGTGGCCTGTAGAATTGATTTTCCTAATATCAAACAGTTAAAATATCTCTCAGATAAAGGCGCTATTGTCGACGCTCAGTTAGTTTTACGACCAGTTAATAATTCCTACTCAGAACAATATCCTTTGGCAGATTCATTAAAAATTTATGTTGGTGATAATCTCAATAGAATTAGCGCTTCGCTAGTGAATTCTGCCGGAACATCAGTTTATGGTATTCTCAATAAAAAAAGTGATGAATTCAATGAAAATATAGGTTACTTAATTCCGATAGGTAATTTTTTGCAAAAAGAAATGCTAAAACAGTCTGATTCGAGATCATCACTTATTCTCACATTACCCGGTATTTCTAAAACTGTAAATAGAATTGTTTTGGGAGACCAAAAACACATGAACAATAAAATTCTGCTTAAAATTTATTACATCTCTTACTAAATGAAAAGTAAAATAGTCTATTTAAGTTGCTTCATTTTGATGTCGCTAACTTCATTCTCTCAAAGTATTTCAAGCTCACCATATTCATTATATGGAGTAGGGAGTTTGTATGATTCTGATTTTGGAGAAATTCCTTCAATTGGTTCTTCAGGAATGGCTTTGCCGTCGAGTACTTTTATTAATAATTTGAATCCGGCATCGTTAGGCTTTATGTCTCAAAATCACTTTATGTTTGATATTGGTGGAAAAGCCATAATGACAACTTATCAAAGTGGTTCGAAAAGCGAAAGTCGGAACAATTTTCAATTCTCACACATTGCTTTTGCATTTCCGGTTACTAAGAATTCTGGTTTTAGTGCTTCATTACGGCCATACTCCAGCACGACCTTTAAAATTTCTAATTTAAAATTGCCTATTGAAAATAGTTTAGATTACTATTATCTAACGGCTACAGGTTCTGGTGGTTTGAATAATTTTGATTTAGCATACGGATATCGATTCGGAAAAAAATTGTCTCTAGGAGCAACAGCTTCAGTGTTGTTTGGCAGCACCAATGATAATAGAAGTTTTTTAATTTTGAATTCTATTACAAGTATTCAGAAAAAAACAAATTATAGTGGTTTGCGTGCTACATTAGGAGCGCAATATAAAATCGATTCGACTCTTACTATTGCAACAACTTTTAAATTACCAACTCAAATTAAAGCGTCTAAAGTTCAGACGGTTCAAACAGTTGCCGATGAAGTTGTCACAACTGTCGAGTCTAATGTAGCATCAGATACAGATGATTATTATATGCCATTAGAAATGGGCATAGGTATCAGTAAACGTTTCAAGAATAACTTAAACATGACGTTGGATTACGAGAAAAGTTTATGGAGTAATACCAGTCAGTCTGAATTGTATGGTGATTTTGTAAATCAGGACCGATTTGCCCTTGGATTTACGTATAGCGCCAAGAAAAATATCCGTAAATATTGGGATAGAGTTCAATATGCCACCGGTGTAAATTTTGATACTGGTTATCTTGAAGTCGACGGAAAAAGAGTAAATAATGCTGCTATTTCTTTTGGACTTTCTTTGCCAATTGAAAACACGTATTCTTCTTTAAATATTTCTTATTCGTACGGACAAAAGGGAAGGATTTCAGATAATCTAATCAAAGAAAATTATCATAAAATTTCACTCAATTTATCTTTGGATGGTATTTGGTTCGTCAAGCGAAAAATAGAATAAGATTTTAAAAATCCTTTTCGATAACAGGGTATTTGTATTCTAAAATTGACTTTAAAACTTCTGGATTTGAATTGACATAAAATACTGGGTCGCTTTTAGAGTTGTCTGTGAAACCCACATTTTCACGCAAAATATTTTGAGTTTGCCTCGCAACCGCCTCGCCGGAATCAATGATCTGAATGTGTTCTGGAAGGATTTTTTTAATCTGTGGAATTAGATACGGGTAGTGGCTACAACCCAAAACCAGATAGTCAATATTTGCATCAATCATAGGTTGCAAATAAGATTCGAGTAATTGTGTCATCTCTGGCGAATTTAAATTGCCATCTTCAATTAGTTGAACAAGTCCATAACCTACTTGTTCAATTATTTTGGTGTTTTGAAACATTTCTGCTGTCTTATTAAACAGCTCGCTATTTAGGGTTCCTTTTGTTGCTAAGATACCAATGACTTGTGTCTTCGAATTGTTTGCTGCCGGTTTTATAGCAGGCTCAATTCCGATAAAAGGAATGTCATAATCTTCACGAAGTTCTCGAATGGCATTTGTTGTTGCTGTATTACAGGCTACAACGATAAGTTTGCAATTTTGTTCGAGTAAAAAGTCAACATTTTTTTTACTTAAAGCAACAATCTCTTCCTTGGTTCTTTGGCCATATGGAGCATTTTTACTATCGGCTAAATAAATAGTCTGTTCGTTTGGAAGTAGGTCATGAATGGCGCTCCAGATGGAAGTTCCTCCAATACCAGAATCAAAAACGCCTATAGGATTGTTGTTCGTCATAATACAAATTTAGTGTTTTTTGAAATAAATTGATATTCCAATTTAAAGGAAATCTGCGAATTTTTTAGATTTTTAATCTTATTTTATTGTAAAAAAAAACTGTCCAAACTTTTAAAAAGCTTGAACAGTTTTAATTGAAAGAAATTCGTTTTTTAGAATCCTAAATCTTTTTTTACATCAGCAGTAATGTTTGGACCATCAGCTAATAAAAGAGTAGAACCATCTAATACATATTGGAAACCTTTAGCTTTTCCAACTTTTTGGATAGAAGCTCTTACTTTTTCCATTAATGGTTTTACGATGTCAGTTTCTTTTTGTTGCAATTCTTTTTGAGCATTGTCTCTGTAGTCAACAATTCTCTTTTGCATGTCTTGTACTTCTTTAGAACGGTCTGTATTAACCGCCTCAGTTACAGTTGTAGCTTCAGCTTCGTACTTTTTGATTTTTACTTGATATTCGTCAACCATTTTTTTGTATTCTGCATCATATGTACCACTTAATTTTTGTAGTTGATTTTGTGCATCTAGCATTGCAGGCATTTTCGACATAATCTCGCTAACATCAACATGAGCTACCTTAGCTTGTGCGTTCATTGTGTTACTTGCTCCTAAAATTAGTATTGCAGCAATTAGTAAAGTTTTGATTTGTTTCATCATTTTTAAAAATATTAATTAATTATTGGTCGTATTTGTTTTTTGTGTTTCGGCTTCTTTTGCTTTTTTAGCCGCTTCTCTTTCTTCTAAAATTTTCTTCCTTCTTTCTTCTAATTCTTTTTTACGCTGTTCGTAAAGTTTTTGTCTTTCTGCAGCTTTATCAACAGCAGGTTCAGTTGTTGTCGGTGTTCCTGCATCAGCTGGTTTTGCTGTGGCATCAGTTTTTGTTGCTTCTGTTTTAGCAGGTTCAGAAACCGTGCCATTTTTTTTAGCTTCTCTTTCTGCGGCAATTGCTTTTCTTCTGTCGTCGTATTCTTTTTTCTTAGCTTCTTGTTCTAATCGCCTATCTTCAATTAATTTTTCTCTGGCAGCTCTTTTCTCATCTAATACTTTTTGACGATCTTGTAATGCCGGATTTTCATCAATCGCGTTTTCTTTACTTTCTTTTATTTCCTGATCTTTTAACTGTTTTTTAGTTAATTGCTCACGCTTGTCAGTTCTGTTTAGAATACGAATAACCTGATCGCTAATGTCAAATTTTTTATTGCTAAAAAGCATTGTTAAATCTGAAGATTTGTCAAAAACAAAATCATAACTTTTTGCTTCAGCGATATCTTGAACCGCAGTAAAAACCTGGTCTTGAATAGGCTTGGCTAATGCTGCTTTTTGATGAATTAGATTTCCATCAGCTCCAAATTGCTTTTGCTGATAATCTAGCATTTCATCTTCTAGAAATTTTATCTCAGTTTCTCTTTCATCAATAAGTTCTTTAGTAAGTAAAGCTCTTTCAGCTTTAAGACTTTCTTTAAGTTTATTAATGTCAAGTTTCTTTGCTTCTATTTCTTGTTTCCACTTTTGAGCTTTTAACTCTAATTGTGCTTTAGCTTCTTTATAATCAGAAACATTTTCCAAAATATATTCCATGTCGATGTAGCCAATCCTTGTTGTTCTCGTTTGAGCATCAATTGTATTTGCTGCAATCAGGGCTAAAAATATAAATAAAAATTGTTTTCTCATAACATTAGTTTATTTCAAAATTTCAAACAAATGTACTAAAATTTCTACTAAAACTGTTGTCCAATAATAAAGTGAATTTCTTTACCATGTGCTTTAGTTTCTCCAGGTTGAGGATCAAAACCATAACCCCAATCAATACCTAATAATCCAAATGCTGGCATGAATACACGTAAACCAACACCAGCTGAGCGGTTCAAATCAAATGGGTTATAATCCTTAAACGTTGGATAAGATGATCCAGCCTCTAAAAAGGCCAATGCATAAATCGACGCAGAAGATTTTAATGTAATTGGATAACGTAACTCCATAGAGAATTTATTATAGATCGTTGCTCCAATTGGATCTCCATTTGCATTTACAGGAGTTAAAGCATTGTTTTCATAACCTCTTAACTGAATAGTTTCTCTACCATCCATAGAATAATTGGCCATACCGTCTCCTCCTAAGTAGAAACGTTCAAATGGTACAACTCCTCTTGATTGATCGTAAGCTCCTAAGAAACCAAACTCTGTTAACGTTCTTAGAACTAATTTACCATAAATTTTAGTATACCAGTCTGCTTTAAATTTAACTTTATAGTACTCTAACCAGTTGTATTTCTTTTGATCTACTTTTCCTTGATCAGTATCTGCATTTGCATAATCAGATCCAACACTTACTGTTCCTGTTTGACCGTTTACTGTTTCAGTTTTTACATAATCACCAGGATTAAGCGGTTGTCCATCTACACCAGAAGTCGGTACTCCTGTATATTGTGACTTGTACTCTTTTTGATTTTGTAAATCACCATAATCAATACCATTAAACAATGAGTAAGGAGGAGTTACTTTTGCCGAAATACTAAACTCTGAACCATAAGTTGGGAATATTGGGTTAACCCCTTTATTACTTCTTGACAATCCGATAGTATATGCTAAGTTTCTTGATGCTCCGTTACCAAAAGTAAATAAACCGGTGTTGTAGTTATTTAAATCATAATGTTGGTAACTAAGAGATTGTGACAATACGAAATAATCATCCGGCACAGTAAGTCTTTTTGCTAAACCAACTTGTAATGTTAAGATGTTAAAGCTTTTGCTTTTGTCTACTGTGTTAGTGGCGTAATTGTTTAAGAATTGTTTACTATATGAGATAGATGAACTAAACTGTACTGGCTTCTTTCCTCCAAACCATGGTTCAGAGAAAGATAAACTATAAGTTTGGAAGTAAGTACTTCCTTGTAAACGAAGTGCTACTTTTTGACCATCTCCCATTGGTAAAGGCTTGTATGCTTCTTTGTCAAATAATTTTCGGGCTGAGAAATTATTAAAAGATAATCCTAACGTTCCAATGAAACCACCACCACCGTAACCTCCTTGAAGCTCGACTTGGCTAGATCCTTTTTCTACAACATGATATTCGATATCTACAGTTCCTGCAGCAGCATCAACATTTTTGAATTTTGGATCAATTGCCTCAGGATCAAAAAATCCTAATTGTCCAATTTCACGAATAGTTCTAACTAATTGTTCTTTGCTATATTTTTCACCTGGCTTAGTTCTAAGCTCACGATAAATAACGTGGTCGTTTGTTTTGTCATTTCCTACAACAGATATTTTGTTGAAATAAGCAATTGGACCTTCAGTAACTCTAATTTCGAAATCGATAGTATCGTTAACCGTTTTTACCTCTACGGCATTAATATTGGAAAACAAATAACCATTGTTTTGGTATAAGTTTGTAATATCTTCTGCATCAGGTTTTGATTTGTCTGAGATTCGTTTTTCAAGTAAAACGCCGTTATAAGTTTCACCTTTCTTAATTCCTAAATAACGATTTAAAGATTGATCAGAATAAACAGTATTTCCTAAGAACTTAATATTACCAAAGTAGTATTTGTTTCCTTCTTCCATTTTAATTTTGATCCCAAGCATATTTTTCTCCTTGTTATAAGTAACAGAATCATAAATAATACGTGCATCACGATATCCTTTTTCTTTATAAGCTGCAACAACTTTTTCTAAGTCAGTCTTATATTTTTCAGGTATGAATTTAGATGATTTTAGAACACGAAGAATATTTTTTTGTTTCGTGTCTTTCATCGCAGCTCTAAGTTGATTTCCGGTAAGTTGTTTATTACCAATGAAATCAATATTGCTGATTTTTACTTTATCACCTTTGTCTACCCGAACAAGCATATTTACCTGATGACCATTAATGGTGTCGGGAGTGTTTGTAATGGTAACCTTGGTGTTGTAAAAACCGTCTTTTTTATATTTGTTTTCAATATAGTTTTTAGTTGTCGTAATTAAGTTTTCGTTGACAATTTTATTTTTAGTCAAATTGTTGTCCTTAATTAAACCTTCTACTTTACTTTTCTTAATACCAACAAATTTGACTTCGTTTAGCTTTGGCAGCTCAACAATGTCTAAGTCTAGATAGATACTATCGTTTTCAATTTTATTTACGTAAAACGAAATCTCATCAAAAAGACCAAGTTTTCCTAATTTTTTAATTGCACTACTAATTTCTTCACCTGGAACAGTTATTTCCTGCCCTTTTTGAAGACCAGAGAAAGTAACCACAGTTTGTTCATTGAAGCTTATTTTACCAACAACAGAAACTTTAGCAAGAATATATTTTTTTCCTTGATCAAAAGGAACTCTTTCTTGTGCTTTTATTTGTGAAAAACTACCCAAAAGAATCAGGGTACAGACTATTTGTATTCTTTTTTGTAACACTAAAAAATTATTTAATTTGTTCACTGGTTTTTCCAAATCTACGTTCTCTTTTTTGATAACTAATAATAGCCTCATATAAATCTTGATCTTTAAAGTCTGGCCATAAGACATTAGTAAAATATAATTCTGCATAAGCTATCTGCCACAGCAAAAAATTACTTATTCTATGTTCTCCACTTGTTCTTATTAATAAATCTACGTCAGGTAAATTTTGCGTGTAAAGATGCTCATTTATAATTGAATCGTCAATAGCGTCTATTGAAATTATATTATTTTTAACTTTATCACTGATGATTCTCACGGCATTTACCAATTCTTCTCTTGATCCGTAACTTAAAGCCAGGGTTAGAGTGAGACGAGTGTTATTTTTTGTCTTGTCAATTACATCTAAAAGCTCTTTTTGAGCTGATTTTGGTAGTTTTTCAAGGTTACCAATTGCATTAAGTTTGATATTGTTTTCTTGTAAAGTACCAAGTTCTTTTTTCAAGGAATTGATTAGAATCTTCATCAATGCTTCAACTTCTAGTTTTGGACGATTCCAATTTTCAGTAGAAAAAGCATATAGCGTTAAATATTCAATGCCAAGTTTAGCACAGGTTGTAATTGTTTTTTTTACAGACTTTGTTCCGTTTTCATGGCCAAATGCCCTTAAAAAACCTTGTTGTTTTGCCCAACGACCATTCCCGTCCATAATAATGGCCAAGTGTTTGGGTAAGTTTGTGTGATCTATAGAGTCTATTAAATTCATTGTTGTTAATATGCGCAATAGCAAGGTTTTTGTCCAAAGGTATAAGTTAAAGTTACACCTGAAAAGACATACCAATCATTATTATTTAAATTTCCAAACTGGAATATGTTTGTGTTTTTTGTATTTGGATTGCTTGAATCAATGTCATCTGTAAAAGTATAACGTGCTCCAACTTCAACTCCAAGAACCAAATGCGGTGCTATGTTTGATTTTATTCCTAATATAATAGGTATAGCAAACGAATTTGAATTTTGCGAATGTACGGTGTTTGGTGTTGTTTTAAAGCGATACAACTGATCATAAATGAAAAAATTTACTCCTGAAAATACATAAGGAGTTACTTTTGGATGATAATCATGTAAATTGAAATCAAAAAAATTGAATTCTAATCCTGCAGAGAACTCTTTTATGTTGTTTTCAAAACGATAGCCTCTTTTGTTTCTTCCTGTTTCATCTGAATCAAGGTCGTTTCCAACAACAGTTGATTGTGTGTATGAAAAGCGATAGGCGTGACGCGGACTTTTGTTCCACTTGTATAAAACGCCAAAAGCTAATTTTTCCGGAGCAATATAAGTGGTACTTCCAACATCACCAACAAAGTTGCTTCCACCAAGAAAAACACCAAGCTCGTTGATTTGAGCATTTAGTGTAATAAAGGGGAAAAAACATAACAATAAATTAAAAATTTTCTTCATTTAATTCAAAATTGCGTGCAAATATAATAATTATCGATACGAATCAACGTTCCTTTAGTTAAATGTGCTTTTTTTTCAATTTACAATATGATTTCGAGACATTTAATGATGATTCGCTACATGCAGAACGGGAAAATGTGGTATTATCGTATAGTGATGAGTTAGAAAAGAGCTTAATTTCTCTTGTCTTCTCCCCAAAGCAATTTATTTCTTAGTGTTTTTAAGAAAGTCTCGCCTGGTATCTCGACCATTTTTATTTTAAAATCGGTTTTTTTAATCTTTAAAATTGATTCGTTTTTTATAGAAGTAATTCTAGAGTCTAAAGAAACTAAATACTGATCTTCTCTACCTGTAACACGAAGTTTGATTTCAGTGTCATCTGGTATAACAAGTGGTCTGGCATTTAAATTGTGTGGTGCAATTGGTGTAATGACTAAACTTTCAACATTTGGTGTTAGAATTGGTCCGCCACAACTTAATGAATATCCTGTTGAGCCTGTTGGTGTTGAAATTATTAATCCGTCTGCCCAATATGAATTTAGGTATTCATTGTTTAAATAAGTTTCAACAGTGATCATCGAAGTAGTATCTTTTCTGCTCACTGTAACTTCATTCATTGCGAAGTTTAAGCTGTCTTCAATTGCATCATTTTTTGGTTCGCAGGTTAAACTCAGCAAAGTTCTCTCAGAAATGGTGTAGTTTTTATCAATAGTAAATTGTAAAAAATTGTCAATACTTTCTTTAGGGACAGTTGCTAAAAATCCAAGTCTTCCGGCATTTATACCTAATATAGGTACACCGGAATTTCGAACTAAAGTAGCGGCTCTTAAAATTGTTCCGTCACCACCAATACTAATTAGCATTTCAAAGCTATCATCCAAAGAGGTATTTGAAGAAAAGGTTTTGTATTCCTTTTTAACAAGCTCTTTTTCGTAAAGCATTTTTAGAAAGTTCTCTTCAATTACCATTTCGACATTATTCTTGTTGAAGAACATAAAAATATCTTTGATAATGGGCTCTGTACTGTTTTGATAATACTGTCCGTAAATGGCTACTTTCATTCTGTTTAATTAGATAATGAGGAAATTTGTTAATTTGATAATTTATTAGTTGAGATCATTTTCTAATTTTCTCATTGACCAATTTTCTAATTTAAATATTAAGGTATTTGTCTAAATAATCAGAACGTTCTTTTAAGCTATTGATATAAGCGTCTTCCTGATGTTCTGAGATGATTTCGTAATTGTAACGTCTAAAAGTCTGGATGATTTCATTCATTGGACCAACACCAATTTTTATTGTAATTTGAACGTTTTCCAGATCGGCTTCAGATATAAAACAGCCTAGAATTTTTCCATTATTACTTTCTACAATTTGCGTTACCTGCCCCATAGAATAATCTAAAAGACCTTTTTGTACAATAATAATTCCGCCTTGTTCTTTTAGAAATGGAGTTTCCTGAAAAAACTTCATGATGTCCTCGATTTCATAATATCCAATATAAATATTATTTTCATCAAGAACCGGAATTACATTAGTATGACTTTTAGCAAAAACTTCCAAAACATCTAGCCACAACATAGATTTTCTAGCAAAAAAACGTTCTAAGGTATATTTGTAGTCAATCGCTTTTTTGTCTGCGTCAAAAGTTTCAACATCATCAGAAGCGATACTTCCAATGAAAATCCCGTTTTCCAAAACTGGAAAATGTGAAAAATTCAAATCAGCAAAAAAGTCCTGAACCGAGGATATCGTTTCCTGACTATCAATCGCTCTGAAATCATTGGTGATATAGTTTGTAATTTCTGTCATAAATCAATTGAAGATATTTCATGCAAAATAATCAAAAAATAGCAAAAACTGCTACGTTTTACTTTGTATTTTTGTCGTAACAAATATAGTGTTACTAGAATTAATTATCTATTTATATGACAAAGTTAAGTGTAAATATCAATAAAATTGCAACCCTGCGAAATGCACGTGGCGGAAATGTTCCTGATTTACTAAAAGTGGCTGCCGACATTCAGAATTTTGGAGGCCAGGGAATCACAATTCATCCGCGTCCGGACGAGCGTCACATTCGCTATCAGGATGCACGCGATTTAAAAGCAATTGTTCACACCGAATATAATATTGAAGGAAATCCGCAACATAATTTTATCGATTTGGTTTTAGAATGTAAACCGACTCAGGTAACATTGGTTCCGGATGCCATTGGAGCTATCACATCGTCAGCAGGTTGGGATACAATTGCAAATCAATCGTATTTGACTGAGGTTATTCAGGAATTTCAGCGCAACGGAATCAGAACTTCGATTTTTGTTGATCCGGTTTTAGAAATCATCGAAGGAGCTAAAAAAACAGGAACAGATAGAATTGAATTGTATACAGAAGCTTTTGCGCATCAATATGGTTTAGGAAATAAAAACGGAATCGATCCTTATATTGAAGCTGCAAAATTGGCAAACGAATTAGATTTAGGTATCAATGCAGGTCACGATTTGAGTCTGGATAATATTCAGTTTTTTAAACAAAATATTCCGGGTTTACTAGAAGTTTCTATTGGCCACGCTTTGATAGCAGAAGCGCTTTATCTTGGTTTGGAAAATGTAGTGAATATGTATTTAAATAAGTTGAAGTAATATTAAAGAAATTAAACAATTATAACCTGATACAATTGGGTTATAATTGTGTATTTTCGCACTTTTCTTATTAAAAGCCAAGTGTCAAAATTAATAACCCTATCTCTATTTCTTTGTTTTTTCAATGTATTTGCGCAATCTAAAGCCAACATACTCGGAAATATAAAATCTTCTGAAAATGAAAATCTGGTTGGTGCCAGTGTTTCTTTAGAAAATAATAATCAGCATTATTACACCGTATCGGACACTATTGGTGGTTTCTCTCAAAATATTTCTTTAGGGCAAGTTAGAATAACCATTAATCAATTGGGTTTTCTTAAAAAATCTATCAATTTTAATTTGGTGACGGATACCATAATTTCTATTGTACTAGAAAAAGATATTTCACTTTTAAAAGAAGTTGTTGTATCTAATGATAAAAAAAGAGGCATTACAACTTTATCCGGAGGTAAGTTATCTTTCAATTTAAAAGAGTTGTCAGCAGTTCCAACTGTGTTGGGAACTACAGATATTATAAAACTTTTACAATTGACTCCAGGTGTTCAGAATTCCGGAGATGCAAACGGCTATTTATATGTGCGAGGTGGAGATCCCGGGCATAATGCTATTTTATACGACGGAACTCCTGTATATGGAATGTCGCATTTATTGGGTATTTTTCCTTTTTATAATGCGGATCATATTAAGGAGGTCGAATTTGATAAATCAAGCTCAAATGCAAAATATGGCGGACGATTAAGTTCTACAACACTTTTGATTCCAAATAAAAAACTACCTTCTGAATTTGCTGTTCAGGGAAATGTAGGGATTTTAGCTTCGCAATTGAATTTGGCAATTCCTATATCTGAGAAAAATGGAATTTATATTTCAGGAAGAAAAACGTATATTGATGAAATTGTTGCGCCATTGTTAAAATCCGGTTCAAAAAACAATGATGTTCAGGATATGAAATATGGTTTTTCAGATGTAAATTTTACCTTTCTGTCCCAAATCTCAAAGAATAATTTATTTTCTATCGATGCTTTTATTAGCGGAGATAAATTGAAGATTATAGATGATAATCTTGCTTTACGGACCAGTTTAAATTGGAGTAATTTTACCGTTTCACCAAGTTTGATTACGACACTTTCGCCTACGGTAAGTATGTCAAATTCGATTTATTTTAGTCAGTATTCTAATGAGCTAAATATGGAACAGGCAACAATTCAGTTTGGAGTTTCGTCTTATGTAAAGGATTTTGGCTTTACAAATTCGTTTCGTTATTCGATCAGGAATATTCCTTTTGAATCTGGATTGCAATATGTGTATCACGATTTACAGCCGCAAAAAGTAAATGTTGAGAATCTGACTTCTAATAATACTTCGCAAAACAGCATAATTTATTCAAATGAAGCGGCAGTTTTTACTACAGCAAAACCAAAAATATTTGATAATTTAATTGCCGAATTAGGCCTTAGGATTAATTATTATACTTCAGGATCTAATAATTCTTATTTGCATTTTCAGCCTCGCGTGATGTTGAATTATTATCCAAATGACAAATATTCATTTTATGCTTCCTATAATAAGCAATATCAATATTTAAGTTTAATTACGACTTCGAGTGTTGGAATTCCGACTGATTTTTGGATTGCCAGTTCAGATGGCGTAAAACCACAATCTTCAAACGAATTTTCAATTGGTTCAAATCAGAATATCTCAAGGAATTTTAGTTCGTCTATTGGAGGGTTTTACCGTTCGATGAAAGATTTGCTTGAATATCCGTATGGGATTACGCAGTTTAATGAAACAACAACACTGAAAAACGATTTGTTGGTTGGGAACGGAAAAGCGTATGGATTTGAAATGATGCTGAGAAAAAATAACGGAAAATTTACCGGTTGGCTAAGTTATACTTTGAGTTGGTCTGATCGAAATTTTGACGAACTGAATAACGGGAAAACTTATTTTGCAAAATACGACCGTCGCCATAATCTTTCGCTGGTTGGTATGTACGATTTGAATCCGAAGTGGAATTTTGGTATTACGCAGATATTCAGTTCGGGAAATCGTTTTACAATGCCAACTTCATGGTATTTTATCAATAATAATCCCGTCAAAGAATATTCAGAATATAATAATGCGCAAATGCCAAATTATATCAGAACAGATCTTTCGGTAAATTACTTTTTTATAAAAACAAATAAAAAAGAAAGCGCTTTGAACTTTTCCATTTACAATACTTTCAATTTAGAGAATCCAATTTATGTGGTGCTAAATGTAGAGGTAAATAAAGATAAAAGCAGCGTGGTGGTAAAACAGGAAGAGAAGGTTTTGTACCGGATTTTACCTTCGATAAGTTGGCGATTTAAATTTTAAAAGATGAAAAAACATATACTATTTCTTTTTGCTGTAATAATATGGGGTTGTTCTAAAGATGATTTTGCTGAAAAAAGCATAGAATCTAAAATTGTAGTTGAAGGCTGGATTGAGGAAGGTGATTATGCTCAGGTTTTATTGTCGAGTAGTATTCCGGTTACAGATGTTATTGATTCGACAAATGTTTTGAATCACGTTATCAGATCTGCAAAAATCACGATTTCTGACGGACAAAATTCAGAAGTTTTAAAGGTCAAAAATGATAAAAACCGAGTGCCACCATTTGTCTATTTTGGAACTAATTTAAAAGGAGAAGCGGGAAAAGAATATTCGCTTAAAATTGAATATTTGAATCGTGTAGTACAAGCTGTAACAAGAATTCCTAAATCGGTCCAATTAAAAAGTGCGGAGTATATAAAAAAGGTAGAAACAGATACAACTGGTTATGTTTTTGTAAAATTTGATGATCCTTTAAACGAAAAAAACTACTATCAGATCGCAACAAAAATTGATGGAGAGGAGCCTATTTTTGTTCTGTCATTTTATGGAAATTTAGATGATAAAAATTTTGAGACAACTTCAATATCGTTGCAAATAAACAGAGGTGTTTTGTTGTTTCCTAAAACTAAATTTACGCCTTATTTTGCTGACGGAGATTTGATTCATGTAAAATTAAGAACCCAGAATAAAGATGCATTGGATTTCTGGAACAGCTGGCAAAACGAAATTGTAAACAGTAAAAATCCTATATATCCATCAAATACAAGTTTAAAATCGAATATAAATGGCGGAATTGGTATTTGGGCAGGATACGGACAAAGTACTCTGATTGTAAAAACGCCTGCAAAAAAATAAAGCCGATTTGAATTATTTCAAATCGGCTTTAGCTGTAATTTTAAAAGCTATTATTTGTTGAATGCTTTTACGAAATCATCAAATTTAGTTTCTAACTTGTCAAAACCTTCAGAGAAATAAGCGCTCATTTCTACCTCAGTTTTATCGCTGAATTTTAAATAATTTACTGAATTGTAATACTGAACTGAAGATCCTGAATTTCCTTCTTTTTCTGCATACTGAACAATATCTGCGATTTTAGTTCCGTCTTTTTTAGAAACTAAAATTAACTTCATGTTTTTATTGAAACTAGCAACTTCGCCTTCTGTTGTTTTTTTGTAATAATTACTTAAGTCAGCAGCATAAGTTGGAGAGTTATAGTTAGTAGGGCGAACTACAGATTTTTCTAATGCAGCTTCATCAGCGGCAGCAGTAGCTAAATCCATATCAGCAACAATAACAAAATTGTCCATTAATTGGATTAATCCATTTGCTTTTCCTCTGTATTGAACAAGTGCATCATTATCAATCAAAGCATCGATGTTTGCATTGCTTCCAGCATTAAAATCAACTAAAGATTTTCCGTTGTAAGTAAAAATAGCTTTTGAAGTATTTTCAACGCCTTTTTTACCACTCATTTCCCAAGTATAACCATCGTTAAGTACCATTTTGTATGCAAACTCATCCGGCGATACATTTTTGTTAGAATACTTAGCTGTTTGTGTAAACGTTGCTGATTGTTTGTCGTCTATTGTTAAAACAGCATCTGATGACGTAGGAAGAAAAATTGAGTCATATATGTCTTTCCCTCCATTAGGCGAATAAACGTAGCTGTCATAATATTTAACTTTAACATCAGAAGAAACTCCTTTTGCAGAAAGTATTGCATTATTTGCAGTTTGCGTTGATTTAGCAGGGAAAACAAATTTCAATTCTGTAGTTGAAGCTGTTTTAACCCAAATTTTTGAAGTGTTATTCCAAGTATATATACCATAAACTCCAGAAATGTTTAAGATGTCCTCAACTTTATTGTCATTTTTTCCGCTAAAAATGTCGACTTGGTTTAGATCTAATAATCTGTTTAAGTTTTCTATAGCTTCAATCGCACTTGAACTTTTCGATTTGTCTAATTGAGTTAACATTTCATTAGCTTCAGCTTCTAATTTGATTTTTTGGTCTGCCGGAGATAATTTAGAGTAAGGTTGTTTAACGATGTTTGCAATTTGCTCCGATAAAGTTTCCTTTGTAGTTTCAGAGCTGTCGTCGCTTGAACATGAGATTGTAAGTTGCGATACAACTAAAGATAATAATACAAATTTTTTAATCATGGTTATAGATTTAATTAAATGAATAAAATAAGGTTTTTTCTTACTTAATTTTGAGTTGCAAGATACATTTTACGATTGAAACGCCATTACGTAAAACCGTAAAGCCGTAATTTTTTATGTGTTAAAATTTACTTTTAAAAATGATTTTATAGAAGTTGTTCTGTTAGAGATTGATAGATTAGTTTTTTACCTTTGTATTATATTTCAAAAATTAAAGTTTAGATGTTATACTCAAAAATAGAAGGTGAAGGAAAACCATTTATCATCATGCACGGGTTTCTTGGCATGTCTGATAACTGGAAAACACTTGCAGGACAATATGTAGAAGCCGGATTTCAAGTTCATATTTTAGATTTACGTAATCATGGACGCAGTTTTCATTCAGATGAGTGGTCTTATGAAGCAATGGTACAAGATGTATTTGAATATTGTCAGGAAAATCAATTGTCAAAGATTGATATTTTAGGACATTCAATGGGCGGAAAAGTGGCAATGCTTTTTGCAACCACACATCCTGAAATTGTAGACAAATTAATTGTGGCTGATATTGGTCCTAAATTTTACAAACAACATCATCAGGATATTTTGGCAGGTTTAAATGCAGTCGATTTTTCGGTTAAACCAAGTCGAAATGATGTTGAAGCAATAGTGGCGCAATATGTTTCGGATTTTGGAACAAGACAGTTTTTACTAAAAAATCTTTATTGGAAAGAGCCGGGACAATTAGCATTCCGATTTAATCTGGCTGTTTTTAATAATAATCTGGAGGCTATTGGAAAAGCTTTGGCTGATGATTTGGTTTTTGATAAACCAACCTTGTTTATTAGGGGCGGAGCATCAGGTTATATTTTAGATTCGGATTTTGATGCAATTCGCCAACATTTTCCAAAAGCTAAATTTGAAACAATTCCAAACGCAGGACATTGGCTTCATGCCGAAAATCCTAAGATGTTTTTTGAATTGACTACTGAGTTTTTAAAGCAGTAATTAGTTTGCTGAAATTTTATTACTTTTATTAAAACTTTAATTCAAAAAATATGAAACTATTACTTAGACTTCTTGTTACTGCAGCGCTGGTATTACTAATTGCTAATTTTCTGTCAGGTGTACATGTGGCTAGTTTTACCACAGCAATAATTGTTGCAGTTGTTTTAGGATTGCTGAATCTTTTTATAAAACCAATATTAGTAATCTTAACATTACCGGTAACAGTTGTTACTTTAGGTTTGTTTTTACTGGTTATTAATGCCATCATTATTTTGTTGTGTACTAATATTGTTGGAGGTTTTGCAGTCGATTCATTTTGGACAGCACTATTATTCAGTATTATATTGTCTATACTACAGTCTATTACTTATAAAATTGTGGGAGACGATAAATAAATCGTTATAAAAAAGATGTTTTAAATGTCTTCAAATACAATAGATTAAAAACTTGGTTGGGTTGCAAAAATTTTATAATTTTGCAACCCAATTTTATTATGTAAATTAAAGAAGAAGATGGATATTAAAAGAGTAGCAATAGACGCTGTGAACGAAACGATAGTTTTGAACGTTGTTCACATGGATTATAAAGGTCAAGTAGCAAAAAGAATAAACGAAAAAATGCCATTGGCAACCGTTAAAGGTTTTAGAAAAGGACAAGTTCCTAAGGACCTTGTTGAAAAACAATACGGAAAATCAATTAAGCAAGAAGAAGTTAAGAAAGTAGTTGATTTGGCTTTAGAGCGTTTTGTTCAATCTGAAAGATTAAATCTTTTAGGAACTCCTCTTGCTAAAGAAAACGAAAACTTTGATTGGGATGCTGAAGAACTAACTTTCGAATACGAAATTGGTTTAGTTCCAAACTTTGAAATTGATTTAGAAGCAAAAAATAATATCGTAAAATATATCGTAACGGCTGATGATAAATTAATCGATGGTCAAGTAGAGCGTATCCAAAAACAATTTGGAAAAGCAATTCCACAAGAAGTGGTTTCTGCTGATTCAGATTTAACTGGAACTTTCTCAAACGAAGAAAAAGGAATCAACAATACAACTACAATTTCTGTATCTACATTCAACAAAGCTGCTGCTGATAAATTCATCGGTAAAAAAGTTGGAGATGTTGTTACAGTAAGTACAAAAGGTTTATTCGAAGACGATCACCAATTAATGGATTACTTAAAAGTATCTCATGATGATGTTCACGGTTTAGATGTAGAGGTTAACTTTACTATCGAAGCTATCAACGGAGCTGAATTGGCAGAATTAAACCAAGAGTTATTTGATAAACTTTTTGGAGAAGGAAAAGTAGCTTCATTAGAAGATTTGAAAGCTAAAATTAAAGAAGATGCTGAAGCTCAATTCGCACAGCAAGCGGACCAAAAATTATTGTTGGACGTTCAGGATTTCTTGATCGAAAACACAAAATTTGATTTACCGTCTGAATTCCTTAAAAAATGGTTGCAAACTGTTGGAGAGAAAAAACTTTCTGCAGAAGAAGCTGAAGTTGAATACGCAAGATCTGAAAAAGGATTACGTTTTCAATTAATCGAAGGAAAAGCAATGGCACAAAGTAATATCCAAATTACATTTGAAGATTTGAAAGCTTTTACAACAAACGCTATCAAACAACAAATGGCTCAATTTGGACAAACAAATCCAACTGACGAAGAAGTTCAAGGAATTGTGGCTAGAGTTTTATCTAACCAAGAAGAAGTAAAAAGACTTTCTGAGCAAGTAGTTGCTGAAAAATTGTTAGAAGTGTTTAAAGAAAAAGCAAATCCAACAACTAAAGAAGTAACTTATGAAGAATTTATTGCTGCTTCTTACGGAGAATAATTTCTAAAAAAATAAGTATATTTGAGCGTCAGGAAAGAAATTTCTGGACGCTCATTTTTTTTGTTTCAAGTTTCAGGATTCAAGTTCTGTGCGCAACGTAGAGTAACCTGAAACTTGAAACCTGAAACAATTTCAAAAAATAAGACAAAGTGACATCCTTTATAAAGAGGTATAACCTTTGATAGAAGAATATACAATAGAACGTAAAACTTAGAACACTTAAAATATGAACTACGGTAAAGAATTTAAAAAATTTGCTACAAAGCACCAAGGAGTAAACGCAATGTACTATGACAAAATCGTAGCTGCAATGAATCCAACCAATATGACTCCATATATTATTGAAGAACGTCAGTTGAATATTTCTCAATTAGATGTGTTTTCAAGATTAATGATGGATAGAATTATCTTTTTAGGAACAGGTATTGACGATCAAATCGCTAATATCGTTCAGGCTCAGTTACTGTTTTTAGAAAGTGCTGATGCATCAAAAGATATTCAAATTTATTTAAATTCTCCTGGCGGAAGCGTTTACGCAGGATTAGGAATTTACGATACAATGCAATATATCAAACCTGACGTAGCGACAATTTGTACAGGTATGGCAGCTTCAATGGGAGCGGTATTATTATGTGCAGGTGCAGCAGGAAAACGTTCGGCTTTACCACATTCAAGAGTAATGATTCACCAGCCATCAGGAGGAGCGCAAGGAGTTGCAACTGATATGGAGATCAACTTACGTGAAATGTTGAAATTGAAAGATGAATTATATAATATCATTTCTCAACATTCAGGACAAACTTTTGATAAAGTACATAAAGATAGTGAGCGCGATTATTGGATGATTGCTGACGAAGCTAAAGAATACGGAATGATTGATGAGGTTTTGAGAAGAAGCTAAAAAAAGTTTATCTGTTTCAAGTTTCAGGTTTCAAGTTGCGATTGTTAACTTGAAACCTGAAACTTGAAACCATTTTTTTAAACTTGAAACAAAAAAATAAAAAGTTAATAAGTTACTAAGTTTTTGAGGTTTTAGTAATAAATCTCAAAAACTTAGTAGCTTTGCAGCTTAGTAACTAAAAAAGAATGGCTAAAGTAGTATTAGAATGTTCGTTTTGTGGAAGAAAAAAGCCAGAAACTAATTTATTGATTGCGGGTATTAATGCACATATCTGTGATAAGTGTATTGAACAGGCACACGGAATTGTATTAGAAGAATTAAAATCTAGCGGAAGCGCTAAACTTGTTGGGGATTTAATTTTAAAGAAACCAAAAGAAATTAGAGCTTTCTTAGATCAATATGTTATTGGGCAGGATCAGACAAAGAAAGTAATGTCGGTTGCGGTTTACAATCACTACAAACGTTTAATGCAACAGCAATTAGACGACGAAGTTGAGATTGAAAAAAGTAACATCATCATGGTGGGACAAACCGGAACAGGAAAAACATTGGTAGCAAAAACTATCGCAAAAATGTTAGATGTTCCCTTGGCTATCGTTGATGCAACAGTACTTACAGAAGCAGGTTATGTGGGTGAAGATGTCGAAAGTATTTTGACACGTTTGCTACAAGCTGCTGATTATGATGTAACCAAAGCTGAAAGAGGAATTGTTTTTATTGATGAAATAGATAAAATTGCCCGTAAGAGCGATAATCCATCAATAACACGTGATGTTTCTGGTGAAGGTGTGCAACAAGCATTATTGAAATTATTAGAAGGAACAGTTGTAAACGTGCCGCCTAAAGGAGGTCGTAAACACCCGGACCAGAAATTTGTTGAGGTAAATACTCAAAACATCTTGTTTATTGCAGGTGGAGCTTTTGATGGAGTTGAACGTATTATTTCGAAACGTTTAAACCGTCAGGCAGTTGGATATTCGACTTCAAAAAATGTGGACAATATCGACAAAGACAATCTATTGCAATATATCATTCCAAAAGATATTAAAGATTTTGGATTGATTCCGGAGATTATTGGTCGTTTACCAGTTTTAACACACATGGATCCTCTAGATAGAGAAACATTGCGTGCGATTTTGACACAACCTAAAAATGCGTTAATCAAACAATATCAAAAATTATTCTTAATGGATGATGTTGAATTTAATATTACAGATGAAGCATTAGATTTTATAGTTGATAAAGCTTTAGAATACAAATTAGGCGCCCGTGGATTACGTTCATTATGTGAGGCTATCCTAACAGACGCAATGTATGAATTACCAAGCTCAGATGATAAAGTTCTGACAATCGATAGAGATTATGCGGAACATACTTTAAGTAAAAATTTATTGAAGCGTATGGAAATTGCTTCGTAAATCTTGAAATAGCTTTGTTGAGGTTTTAAACCTTGACAATGATTAAATACTAAACCTGCTCATTTATTTGAGCAGGTTTTTTTATGTTTAATATTTTGAGTAATACTTTTCTTTCTTTGTTTAAAAGAATATATTTGATTTTTAATTATTTACGACAACAAATGATAACTGAAGTTTTAAAAAATTTAGCATATTTATATTATCCTAAAAATATATGTCCCTGGAATCAAAAGGAGCTATATTTAGAAACTTTGGAGTATAAAAGATTAAAGAAAGTAATAGATCTTTTTAATTCTGATGAAAAACAGAAATTACGAAATAGTATAAAGGCAGAGTTTGATAAAGATTTAGTCTTAAAGGATTTTCAAGATTTTTCAAGATTAGATTGGGAAGATCGTTGTTATACATTTCTTTTGAGTGTTGTTGAAGGAGGAGAATTGTGTTCGATCACTTTACATTTGAGTTTTTTAATTCCATATTATGTAATTGTGCCTAGAGTTCATACACAACAGATTATAATTTCGAAATCTAGACTCGAAGAATTGGAAAAGGAAAATTTAGATTCGAGAAAAATGAAAGATTTGATTTTCGAAGTAGAAAACATTGTTGAAAAGAAGTTGTTATATTCAAAATTTCCTAAAGAAATATTGAATTATAAAATGGAGGATATTAGTTTTCAAGATTCATATTTAGATGAATTTAAGATGTTTAATGCTTTTTTTAATAATCAAGTTTATTCAGAAATATAAAAATGATGATGAAAAAATATTTAATTTTTTTGATAACTTGTATTTCATTTCTTATTTTCTCTTGCAACAGTACTCGTAATCTTAAAAGTTATGAATCAATAAATACTTTTTTACAATTAGAAAATGTTTCCAGCCAGAAAAACTATATGCTAAGAATGAAAGAAAATAATAATCAGGCTTTAAGGATTTTTAATAGAGGAGAAGGAGCTAAACACAATGTGTATCCAAATGTCAAAGATTATACTAGTGATTTGTTTAATGAAAAGGATTGGAGAAAATTATACTCAAAATATTCTACTGATACTATTAATAAATATTGGAAAAACGAGGATTTTCCAACTTATAAATTTGTGGAAGGAAACAGAAGGCAGCTTTTTACAAATGTTTTTTATGAAAAATACCCACTGCTAAAAGATGTCGAAAATGTTATTGTTTTATCTGAACCTATGTATTATAAAAACAAAAAATATATTATGTTTTTATTTGCAATAGATAATTATGTATATAGCAGTAAACCTCAAATTGTTGTCATAATGAAAAGAGAGGGTAATAAATGGGTTCTAGTTGAAAAAATTGGAGATTATAGTTGTAGCGGTTGTTTATAGGTTTGAATTTTGACAAAGATTAATTTACAAAACCGATTCATTTATTTGAGTAGGTTTTTTGTACATAAAATATTTAAATGCTATTTTTTTTTAAAAGGATATATTTGATGTCTAATCTTTTTCGTAAAATATGATAACTGAAGTTTCAAAAAATTTAGATTCGAGAAAAATGATGATGAAAAAAAAATTAATTTTTTTGATAACTTGTATTTCACTTCTATTTTCTTGTTCTAAAGGAAATAAAGAAACTGGTGTTTTTAAACATGAAGTTAAAAGAGAAATTACTTCAAAAGAAACATCTCGTGTTGAGAGTAATTACAGCAATTATTATAAAGAAGCCAAGCAATACTGCCAAAGAAATAATCTCAATCAAGATCAATTTATTCTAATTGATTTAGGGGTTCATTCGGGTTTGAAAAGGTTTTTTGTTTATGACTTTAAACAGAATGAAATTTCCAAATCATATATAGTAAGTCATGGCTGCGGAGATAATAGATGGGGTGCAACAATGTCAAAAGAGAAAGCGCCAATAAGCAACGAATTTGATTCGCATTGCTCTTCTATTGGCAAATTTGTTGTTCTAGATCGAGGTGTAAGCCAATGGGGAATTAAAGTCAATTATATTTTACAGGGAAAAGATAAATCGAACTCAAATGCCAGAAGTCGTGCTATAGTTTTGCATTCCTGGGACGCAATTTCAGATAATGAAGTTTATCCAAATGGAACACCAGAAGGTTGGGGTTGTCCAGCTGTCTCAAATGAAAGCATGAAAGAAATTGACGAACTTTTAAAACAGAATAAAAAAGTTTTAATGTGGATTATAAAAACATAATTACTGCTCCTTAAAACTACTGCACTCTAAACTTTTCTCTGTACTCTATAGGTTTCATTCCAACCATTTTATAAAATACTTTTCTAAAAGCTTTTGGATCGTTGTATCCGGTTTTTTCGATAATTTCAGAAATCGAAAGTTGCGTTTGCTCCAGATATTTCTTAGAACTTTCGACTCTAACATTTTGTAAATATTCAATTGGCGGAATTCCTGTGACTTGCTTAAATCGGCGTGTCATATTTCTTGCACTTGTGGGAATATCTTTTGTGATTTCTTCTAATTTTTCGATAGTGCTGTATTGATTTTCAATTTTTTGCTGTAACATGGCAACCAAAGTGTCGTTGTGCAAGTGATTGGGTCTAAAAGTGCTGAAATAACTCTGCTTGTATCGGTTTAAATCAATGGAGAAAATCTTGGCAATTTGAACAGCAATCTCGTTTCCACAATATTTCTGCACCAAAAGAATCAACAAATGAAAAGTTGAAGTGGAGCCTCCGCTGGTGTATAAACTGCCATCGGCGGTTAAAGTTTCTTCGGGTTTTAATTTGACCATCGGAAAAGCTTTTGTAAAAGCACTGCAAGCGTCAACGTGCGTTGTGGCCAATTTTTCGTTTAACAATCCTGAAGCCGCAAACAAAAAAGCACCAGTACAGAAACTTGCCAATTCGGCACCAGATTGATGCTGCTTTTTCAGCCACGGAATAAAGTTTTTGTTCTTCACAATCATTTCGCTCATATTATCAGTCGTAAATGCGGGAATCAAAATGAGTTCAAGAATTTCATTAGAATTTTCAATTGGGTTTACTTCATATCCAAATAAACGTTTCTCATTGATTTGTTCAGCAGATTGGAAAAGCATAATTTGAAAAGGTTTTCCATCTTCTTTAGTGATTTTATTAGCCGTTTCAAAAACTTCTAAAATAGCGGCTATACTTAATAACTTATAGTCATGGGGTACAATTAAACCTACTTTCTTACTCATGATATTTTTGGTTTTTTGGAAAATGATTCAATACAAAAATAAGTATTTTGTCTTAAATGCCCCTAAAAATGACTTTTAATGTATCTCAAAGCTTATTGTAATATTTTAAATTTGCTTTAAATAATTTGTAATTTTATAAAGAACTAAGTGCAATTTTAATAGAAACATAATGATAACAGTACAAAATAAGATTAACGCATCAATAGATAAAGTTTGGGATTTTTGGACATTGCCTGAACATATTACTAAGTGGAGTTTTGCTTCTCCGGAATGGCATACGCCTCATGCTGAAAATGATTTGAGAGAAGGCGGGAAATTTTCGTCTACTATGGCTGCAAAAGATGGCAGCATGAGTTTTGATTTTGGAGGTGAATATACCTTGGTAGAGAAAAACAAAGCAATTGAATATGTTTTGGAAGATGGAAGAAAGGTTGAAATCAGTTTTGCAGAAACTCCAAACGGAATTGAATTGATTCAGAAATTCGATCCTGAGACACAAAATCCGGAAAATTTCCAGCAACAAGGTTGGCAAGCAATTTTGGATAATTTTAAAAATTACGCAGAAGCGAATTAGTTTTTTTTAGGTTCATAGAGGCAAAGTGACAAAAGTTCAAAGTGTTTTTATGTGACTTATATGGTGAAATAACTTAAAATATCAAAAAATGACAAAACAAATTTGGCTGAATTTGCCGGTGAAAGAGGTGGCAAAATCAAAAGCTTTTTTTTCGAAAATAGGTTTCTCTTTTAATGAAGAACATGACACGCCAAGTTCTACTTGTATGGTGGTGGGTGAAGGAAAATTTGTAGTAATGCTTTTTGAAGAATCTTTATTTGCCAGTTTCTCTCAAAACAAACTGACAGATACACAATCAAGTTCAGAAGTTCTGATTTCGATTGATGCGGAAAGTATTGCGGAAGTTGACGAGTTGGCTAGAAAAATCAAAGAAGCCGGTGGAAATGTTTTTGCTCCTCCAGCCGAAAGTCAAGGTTGGATGTATGGTTGTGGTTTTGCAGATTTAGATGGTCATCGCTGGAATGTTTTATTTATGGATTTTAGTAAATTATCTTAATTATGGAAACGTTGGAATTTAAAGTAAGAATAAAATCTCCTGCTCAACGAGTTTGGGATGTTTTATGGAACGACGAAACATATAGAGAATGGTCAGGAACATTCTGCGAAGGTTCATATGCGATAAGTGATTGGAATGAAGGTGATAAAATACATTTTCTTTCTCCAAATGGAGACGGAATGAATAGTATTATTGAAACGAAAACGCCAAAGGAGTATATGGCTTTTAAGCACTTAGGAGAAATAAAAGATTTTAAAGAATTACCCCTTGACGACGAAACCAAAAAATGGACCGGCGCAATGGAAACCTATCGACTCACTCAAGACGACGAGTTTACAGATTTGACAGCTCAGGTTGATGTGGTCGAAAAATACATCGATTATTTTAAAGAAGCTTTCCCGAAAGGATTAGAAAAGGTAAAAGAATTATCAGAAAAATAAAAAAAAACATCAATAATAAAAATAAAAACAAACAACAAAAATAAAATATCATGACAACAGTAAATCCTTATTTAATTTTTAACGGAAATTGCGAAGAAGCATTTTTGTTTTACAAATCAGTTTTTGGAGGTGAGTTCCCTTACATCGGAAAATTTAAAGATATGCCTGCAGAAGAAGGCTGCGCTCAAGTATCAGAGAAAGATGCTAATAGAGTAATGCACGTTTCATTACCAATTGGAAATACTATTTTAATGGGAAGTGATAGTAACGAGCAATCAGGAGATGTAGCTTTTGGAGGAAACTTTTCAATTTCGATAAATGTAGAGAGTGCGGCAGAAGCAGATAGAATTTTTAACGGACTTTCAGTAAACGGAACTGTTTTTATGGCAATGAATAAAACGTTTTGGGGAGCTTATTTCGGAATGTTCAAAGACAAATTTGGCGTAAGCTGGATGGTTAATTTTGATGAAAATCAGCCGGGGTAAGAATCAAAAAGTTATGTTATTGCAATAGTGAAACATAATTGTTAAATTATTTGAAAAAGCACATTTTTATGTGCTTTTTCTTTTCAAAAAAACGAACAATATTCTTTTTTATCAACGATAGATTGCCGATTTTTGTCGCTTCTTAAAAACAATAAAGATAAAATGGCAGCAGAAGATAAAGAGATTATTTTATTAAAAGTTTCAGGTCATGATAAACCAGGAGTTACAGCTGGTTTAACAGCAGTATTAGCTACTTACGATGCTATAATTTTGGATATAGGACAAGCCGATATTCATGATACACTTTCTTTAGGAATTTTATTCGAAATTCAAGCAGGTTCAACTTCGGGACCGGTTCTAAAAGATTTATTGTTTAAAGCGTACGAATTAGAAGTTAAGGTTAAGTTTATTCCAATTTCTATCGATGATTACGAAAAGTGGGTAAAAACACAATCGAAACAACGCTATATCGTAAATATTTTAGGCGAAAAGTTAGCCGCTTCTCAATTGGCAGCAGTAGCTAAATTATTGTCAGATCAAAACTTAAATATCGTTTCTATTATAAGATTAACAGGTAGAACATCTGTTGTCGAAGAAGAAGAATATCCTCGTTCTTGTATACAATTATCCCTAACAGGAGATGTTGTAGATAAAATTGCTATGACAGCAAGTTTCATGGAAATTTCAAGAACCTTAAATGTTGATATATCGTTTCAGGAAGATAATATTTATAGAAGAAACAGACGTTTGGTTTGCTTCGATATGGATTCAACGTTAATTCAAACTGAAGTTATCGATGAACTGGCAGAACTAAATGGAGTAGGAGAACAAGTTCGCGCCATCACAGAATCTGCAATGAACGGCGAAATAGATTTCAACGAAAGTTTCAAACAGCGCATGGCGCTGCTTGAAGGTTTGAGCGAAGATGTTTTGCAAAATGTTGCCATCAATTTACCAATTACAAAAGGTGCACATCGTTTGATGAAAGCCTTAAAATATTACGGATATAAAACCGCTATTCTTTCTGGAGGATTCACTTATTTTGGAGAATATCTGCAAAAAGAATTGGGTATCGATTATGTTCACGCCAATCAATTAGAAATAAAAGACGGTAAATTAACCGGTAAATATTTGGGTGATATTGTAGACGGACAAAAGAAAGCCGAATACCTAACAGCAATTGCCGAAAAAGAAGGAATTCACATCAACCAAACTATTGCGGTTGGTGACGGGGCCAACGATTTACCAATGTTAAATTTAGCAGGTTTAGGAATCGCTTTCCACGCAAAACCAAAAGTAAAAGAAAGTGCCTCAACCTCAATTTCGAGTTTAGGACTTGATGGAGTTTTATATCTTTTAGGATACCACGATCGATATATTGATATGATGTAATAAGATTATATTTAAGACATTTTTGTCATCCCGAGGAACGAGGGATCTTTGCAAGAAGCTCGAAATCAAAATAAATAAAATTAAAGATTTGACACAGTTTTGTCATTTCGACGAAGGAGAAATCGCACTAGTAATTCCGCACAGAATGTTGTCAATCTTTGTCGAATCCCGGGTGTGATTTCTCCTTACGTCGAAATGACATACAGAACTTAATAAAAATACAAAACCTAAGCTTTTAATAAAAGCTTAGGTTTTTTTATGGGCATGTCCCTCCAGGTCGGGCTATTCATTTCAATCTTTTGTGCCGAACCCCGGCACAAAAGGATTTTCACTTCTATCCCTCATGCACTCTAGTGGAATTAGCATTTTAAGAGAAAAGGCAATTCAAAAGTGTAGATTTATCTTTTGTAAATATAGTTTTGAATTTGGTTATGTTTACGAGCGGGACACTTACTTGTGTTAGCTAGGGTTATAATTCTTCGTCTAAATATTTTTGAATCTCTGAATCATCTTTCAAATTAATAATTGTGGTTAAATCCCAATCGTTTAATATTAAATCCATTTCATTGCCGATTTTCGATAATATATGTTTTAATTTAGTTTTGGTTTCTGAATTTTCGTGAAATCTAAAGTTATTAATCCAGAAATCATTAACAAAACCATTTTTTAGCGAAATAAATATTTCGGCTTTATCATAAGTGTAAGCAAAGGTGTTTTCGCATTTCCATTTTGTTGGACCATAGCCTTCATAAACTTCGGAAGATTTGTTTAATTCAATGCCCATTAGTATTTTATCGATTTTTTCAAAAGCTATTTTTTTGTCGGCAATTGTTATTGGATTCTCTTTTCGAATATAAACATCTTTAAATCCAAGCCCAATAGAATGTTCTTCTGCAAAATTTTCAATTTGTTTGTTTTCTGTTTTGAGATAAGATAAGTTCTCTCGCGGAAGAAATTCAACTTGATTAAAAAGATCTTCATGAAAATAAACACAATTTTCATGTTGTGTTTCATTGATTTTTTTTCGTCGAAAGAGATTAAATAGGGTCATTATTTTATAATTATTTATTGCAAGATATTTATACTTTAATACCTACATCTCCTTCAACTGTTCCAAATAATCCCTCTGATTCGAAAGTCTCGGGATCTTATGTTGTCCGCCAAGTTTATCACGTTCTTTCAACCAGTCATAAAATAAGTTTTCACGCGCGACATTAATCACTAGAGGATTTAAGGTCATATTATTATGACGTTTGGCTTCGTAATCAGAATTTAAAGTTTGTAAAGTTTCATCCAGAACTTTTTGGAAAAGCCCAACATCAGCAGGTTTTTTCTTGAATTCAATCATCCATTCGTGAGCACCTTTTTCTTTGTCTTGCATAAAAATAGGAGCAACCGTATAATCGATAACTTCAGTATGTGTAATTTGACAAGCTTTAGCGATTGCCTGGTCTGTGTTTTCGACCATTAATTCTTCTCCAAAAACATTAATATGATGTTTAGTTCTTCCGGTAACTCTTATTCTATAAGGGTTTAATGAAGTAAAACGAATGGTGTCGCCAATTAAGTAGCGCCATAAACCAGAATTGGTTGTAATAACAATCGCATAGTTTTTATTTAATTCAACATCAGCCAAACGAATCACTTTTTGGTCTGGAGTTCCAAAAGTATCCATTGGGATAAATTCGTAGAAAATGCCGTAATCCAACATCAATAATAAATCGCTGGAATTGTTCAAATCCTGAATGGCGAAAAAGCCTTCAGAAGCATTGTATATTTCGTAATATTTGAAATCTTTGCTAGGTAATATTTTCTTGTATTGTTCTTTGTATGGAGAAAAACTTACACCTCCGTGAAAGTAAACTTCCAGATTTGGCCAGATTTCAAGTAGACTCTCTTTTCCTGTATTTTCTAAAACTTTATTCATTAAAACCAACATCCACGACGGAACTCCGGCAAAGCTGGTTACATTTTCGTTTTTGGTTTCATTAATGATGGCAGCAATTTTTGCTTCCCATTCGCTCATTAACGAGGTTTTGTTGCTTGGCGTACTGCTAAATTCAGCCCAAATAGGCATGTTCTCAATTAAAATAGCCGATAAATCGCCAAAGAAAGTATTGTTGTTTTCGTAAATCTGAGAGCTTCCGCCTAAGCGGAGACTTTTTCCTAAAAACAATTCCGAATCTTCATTGTTGTTCAAATACAAACAAAGCAAATCCTTACTTCCTTTATAATGGCAATCTTCAAGAGCTTCATTACTTACAGGAATAAATTTACTTTTGGCATTTGTCGTTCCGCTTGATTTGGCAAACCATTTTATTGGAGTTTCCCAAAATACGCCTTGTTCGCCCTGACGAGTTCGTTCGATTAAAGGCTGGAGTTCTTCATAAGTAGAAATCGGAACTCTTTCAGTAAAAGTCTGATATGAGTTTATCGATTCAAAATCATACTGTTTACCAATAACTGTATTCTCAGAGGCCGTCAATAAATTATGCAATAGTTCTTCTTGAACTTCATTAGGGTATTTTAGAAAAAGTTCTATCTGATGTATCCTTTGTTTCAGGACCCAAGAAGCAAAAGAGTTGATTATTGATAAGGGCATGGAAAGAATTTAAATTTTTGATTGCTGATTTTAGATTTTAAATCTTAGATCATACAGTTGTTGTAAAATCAGAAAATTTAAAATTTGAATATCGATAGACAAATATTAACTTTGTCGTTGTATCAAAAATAGTGTTTTTTTGTAAAGAAAACCATTCTATTTACACGAAAAATTCTATTTCAAGTGAATTTTAAGAATTAAAAATTCGCTATCGGCATAAATCTAAAATTTAAAATCAGCAATCTAAAATCATATGCAATATCAAGGAGTACTTACAAAAATGCAAACTGAAATAGGAAACCCAATTCAATATTATTTGGTTTTTGAAGACAGTTTCTTAAACATGAATCAGTTACTAAACAAAGAGATTGAGATTAACTTTGTAGGTTTTGAATGTTTGAATTGTCATAAAAAGAAAAAGATATACCGTCAGGGTTTTTGCTATGAATGTTTTTATTCAAGTCCGGCAGTTGGTGACTGGATTATGCGTCCGGAGTTAAGTACGGCGCATTTAGGAATTGCAGATCGTGATTTAGAATATGAGCAAAAAGTTCAATTACAGCCACACGTTGTTTATTTGGCTGTAGCCAGCGAAATAAAAGTTGGGGTTACACGCAAAACTCAGGTTCCAACTCGTTGGATAGATCAGGGCGCTACACAAGCCATTGCAATTGTTGAGGTTCCGAATAGATATTTGGCCGGAATTACGGAGGTTGCATTAAAGGATCATTACACCGATAAAACGAATTGGAGAAAAATGCTTCAGAATGCCGGTGAAAATTTTGATCTAATTGCAGAAAAAGCAAAAGTAGAAAGTTTGATCCCGTCAGAAGTCAAAGAATACTTTTATGCTCAAAAAGATGATTTATACGAATTGCAATATCCGGTTTTAAATTATCCAATTAAAGTAGCAAGTTTGAACTTAGATAAATCACCTTCGTTTCAGGGAAAACTTGTTGGAATTAAAGGACAATATTTAATTTTTGAAAACGGAACTGTATTTAATATTCGTGGTTCAGAAGGATATGTTGTCACAATTAACGTCTAGATATTTTGGGTGTTGGTAGAGTGATAATGGTTAACTGTCTAATATATAATCGTTTGTGATATATTTTTTGTAATTTTAAGTCTCTTTTAATAAGCTGTAAATGTGAATGTTGATACATTTGGTTACAATTTTGTAATAATTGCTTATTGGAAGAATTTAATTTTGAAATAAAAGAAAACCTAGTTTTGAGCTAGATAAATCTTTTGATTTTTTTTAAAATTAAGCTAAGACTTTATAATTCTTAAATTATTTAATAGATGAGTATTTTAAACAAAGTAAATCATTATAGGAGGGGCGTAATGCGCAGTCTGACTAAAAACATTGGGAAACCAAAGACGGAGCTCGATATTATCTTGGTGGATAAAACCGAAATTAAAAGAGTTTTAATTTGCAGACCAAATGGAAGATTAGGAAACCTGCTGCTCATTACACCTCTTGTTCAGGAAGTAACAGAAATATTTCCAAATTGTAAAATAGATTTGTTTGTTAAGGGAACGTTAGCTCCAATAATCTTTGAGAATTATAATAGCGTCAATAATATAATTCATTTACCCAAGAAACCTTTCAAAAGCTTAATTAAATATCTTAATGTCTGGGTTTCTATAAAAAGACAAAATTATGATATTGCGATCAACGTTGATCAAAACTCCTCTTCAGGGCGATTGGCAGTCCAGTTTTCTAATGCCAAATATAAATTTTTCGGAGATCTGATAGAAGAATCTCAACTTGTGAAAAATGATTACGAGCATATTGCAAAATACCCCGTTTACAACTTTCGATATTACTTAACAAAACTTGGATTACCACAAAGTAATAAAATAATTGCTCCTGTCGATCTTAAATTATCATCTTCTGAAATTGCTGAAGGAAAGAATATTTTGAATAATTTAGTACACAATTCAAAAAGAACAATTTGCATTTTTACCTATGCAACAGGTGCAAAATGTTTAGCAGAGGATTGGTGGACTAATTTTTATTCACAACTTAAAGAGGAATATAAAGATTTTAATATTGTTGAAATTCTGCCTGTAGAAAATGTTTCGCAAATTGGGTTTATTGCTCCAACATTTTATAGTAAAGATATTCGAGAAATAGGATCTGTTATTGCAAATGCCGATTTGTTTATTGGTGCAGATAGCGGTATAATGCATTTAGCAAGTGCCGTTCAGACGCCAACAATAGGATTGTTTTCTGTTTCAAACATTAAAAAATATGAACCTTATGATAATTGCAGCGTTGGAATAGATGTGAACTTATATGCTAAGAAAGATTACATAAAAACGATCAACTCAATTTTAAATAATGGAAAATTAAATATCTATTCAAAAGCTATCTAAAAATATAGAACAGAAATAAAAAAGAGGCATTCGTTTATTAAAACGAATGCCTCTTTTTAGATTGTAACAGTTTGTTTATTTCTTCTTAAATAAACCATTTATTAAATCACTTGCTTTTTTAGTAACTTCTTGAGTTTTCTGTTCTTTTTCTGTTTTTGCAGCTTGTGTAGTATCTTTAGCTTTTGTGTTTTTATTGATTAAATCATTAAGAGCAGAAGTCCCTTTTTGAGTTAGTTTTTCTTTTTGCTGATTAGCAACTTGAGAAGCTAAACTGCTCACAGCGCTTTTCATATCTGTTGATATTTTGGGATTAGAAAAATTACCTGTAATCATTGCATTTATCGGAATGTTTTGCAGTTTTGCTGCATCAGCAGGAGACATTTTTGCAAGAAAAGCATTGGCTTCATTTCCTAAATATTTTGCTGGAACATCAAGTTTTAGGTTGTAGTTCATTGTTTGGTCAAAACCATGCGTACCACCCACAGTAATTTTAATGTCTTGATATTTAATATCAAATGGTTTTACATTTACTTTACCATTTTCAAAAGTCACGGCTGCTTTAATGTCGTTCAAGTTCACTTTATTCATATCGATAAATTTAATGTTTGAACCTAAAGCATTCAATAAAGTTGAATTTTTAGAATTTATAGTAGTCGAAAGTAATTGACCTAACAAGTCTCCCGAAATTGAATTTAGATCCGGAGTTAATTCCTTATCATTCAAATTTCCATTCAGTTTTATTGTAGAATTCAATTTTCCATTGATGATTCCTGCTATAGGAGCGATTTTTTTCATCATGTCCAATTGCGTAAAAGTTTGCGCAATGTCAACTTGATTAAAACCTAAATTCATATCAAAAGTAGGTACTTTTGTTTTGGTCGAAACCGTTCCTGTTAAACCAATTGTTCCTCCAAAAATAGAGGTTTTAAAATTCTCTAAAGTTGCTTTTTCATCTTTTACAATTAATTTTCCGGAAACATCTTTCAGTTTTAAATTATCATATAAAACAGTTGTTGCTTTAGCGTTTAAAGTACAATTTAAGAAAGCCGGAATTTTCATTGCTTCAGATGGTTTTGCCGCAGTTTCTTTTGTTGCAGGTGCTCCGGCAGTCATAAAATCATCAACAGCCAATTGATTAGAACTCATATTGAAGTTTCCTCTTAGCTCTTGTTTTTTAAACATAAAACCGTAGAAATTTTCTAAAACGCCATTAATACTCAAATCACTTTTTCCGGTCGTAGCATCAAATTTTTTCAAGTTGATTGTACTCGGATTAAACTCTACCAAAGCCGTACTAATGTTCATCGATTTGTTGTTTTCATCAGTATATTTAAATCCTGATAAACTCATAGTTCCGGCATTTTTGATGTTTTGATATTGACTTTTTTCTACAGACGCCATATCAAATTGTGTCGTTACATCAGCTTTTAAAATCCCTGCCAAAGGTTTGTCCATTTTAATTGGATATGCTTTTGAAAGATTGGCTAAATTGATAGTTCCTTTTAAAGCCGCATTCACAAACGGATTTACAGTTATGTTTTTAATATTCGCTTTAGCATTAAAAACGTCCTGATCGATTCTAAAAGAAAGCTTATCGAGATTAACGTAAGTATCATTTAGAATCCCGGTTTCATTAATGATTTTAGTATCGATTACAATATTCTGAACTGATTTTGGTAAGTTAGGATATTGAAAAGAAGCATTGTTTGATGCAATTTTAATATTAAATTTAGGAACAGTTGTATCTGTTAATTGACCTTTCGCAAAACCCGCTACAGTAAAATCTCCTGTTGTTTTTACGCCATTTAAACCTGAAGAATAGGCAGAAGGAATCAATCCTAAGAAATTGGTAAATGCTGAGGTTGGGGTTTTAAATTTTAAATCATAATTCTGACCCGCATCAACCATCTGAATAAATCCGTCAAACTCTAAAGGCAATTGATTGATCAAAGCTTTGTTTTCTTTAAAAGTATATTTGCTTTGTTCTAAATCAATTCCTAAAACAGCGTCTAAAGTCAGTTTTACATTTTTCATGTAATTGATTTTATCCATATCCAAAGAAACCTTAGCGGTAGATTTTGTAGTTAAATCCAATTTAGAATTGGTAAAATCTCCGGTTCCTTCGTGGTCTAAACTATCAATAACCATTTTTATTTTAGAACCCTGATCAATATATCTGAAAGTAAAATTCTCAATTTTATAATTCTGAATTTTTAAAGAAAGTGGCTTGCTTTTATCGTCTTTCTCTGTTTTATTCTTGTCTTTTAAGGCAATATCAAAGTTGCCAATACCGTCTTTATTAAAAATAATATTGATTAAACCGTTTGTAGAACTAATTCCCTGAATACTTAATGGTTCATCTTTTCCTTTAAAAAGTTCCTTAATGCTCATTTTTAAGTTCAATTCGCCCAGCGAGACTAAAGTGTCTCCTTCAAAAGGTGCTTTGTTGATGATAACCAATTTTTCGATTCCAACAGTCGCATTTGGAAAATTCTTAAAAAGACTCAAATCAGCTTCAGTAAAACTAACTTTTGCATCAACACTTTCGTTGATTGCTTCAGCAATTTTAGCTTTAATTTGATCTTTAAAGAAATAAGGAATGGCAAATAATGCAGCTACAATAACCACAAGAACAATGGCAGATATTTTTAAAATTTTCTTTAGCATATAAATAAAATTGAGAGTTTAAATTGATAATTGAACCGTGCAAAAATAGTTTTTTTTGATTGAGTTAATTGATAAAGTTTTTATAAAAAGTAAGAATTATACTTAAATTTGTTAAAACTAAAAATCCGCTTGAATATACTTCAAACGGATTTTTAATGGTTTTATGATTTTAATTATTTTTTAATGAAAGAAATAATCTTGTTTGTCATAGTTTCTGAAATCGGTAAGGTTTCATTACTATAACTTTCAAAATTTGCTTTTTGATCGCCATCAACGATTTTCATAATGTGATTCATTTTATCGACAATTAAAAGTTCTGCATTTTTATTGGCTTGTGATAAAAGTTCCGCGTCTTTTACAGTTACCTGCAAATCATTGTTTCCTTGAATAATTAAAACAGGAACGGTTAATTTTTTAATTTCCGTTTGCGGATTGTATTTAAACCATGAAATTAAATACGGCTGAATACTTGGTCTAAAAAGAGAATTAAGCATTGGGTCAACTTTTTTTACATTGTTACCGCTTTTTAGGCTATCAATAATAGGAAAAGTCATATCCTCCAATTGTTTGCTCGATTTTGAAGCAATTTGTGTTTTTATCAACTTGTCTGCAGATTCGCCCGGACCGGCAATCGAAATAAATTTGTCTGCTTTTGCACCGGCAATCATTCCTATTAACGAACCTTCACTATGCCCGATAACAATTACTTCAGAGAAACGTCTGTCTTGTTTTAATAAATTGATCCAGCTTTTTACATCTTCAGTATAATTTTCAAAAACCAAATTTGCTTCAGCTACAGCTGCGGCTTTACTTTCTCCAATTCCTCTTTTATCATATCGCAACGATGCAATTCCGTTTTTTGCTAAAGCTTCAGCCAGCATTTTTAATGAATTATTTTTCATCATCGGATTATTGCCATCTCGGTCTGTTGGCCCAGAGCCGGAAATAATTAATGCAACTGGATATTTCTTTGTTAAACCAGGAGTCGTTAATGTACCGTATATCTCAACTACATTAATCTTTAAAACTAAAGGAGATTCCTTAAAAGTATTTTCACTCTTCTCTTGTGCATTAACAAAGCTTAAGAATAAAACAGTCAGAAAGACAAATATTTTTTTCATTTTCGAACAGAATTATTTGATATTTAACCCAAAAGGCAGAATTGCCTGAACTCCTTTTTGTTGTTGAAGTCTTTTAACTTGCTCAATAAGCATATAGTTTTCTTCGCCAATTTCTTCTTTAATAAAAGCTTCTTTTGATTGCGCAAAAGGAAGATTAGAAAGAAGATCGTTGAATGTTTTTTCGTACTCAGGATAATTTTGCGTGCTATAGTCTTTGATTTTAGCAATTTTAGCAGCTTCGGCAATAGCATCATTTAATCCTCCAATTTTATCAACCAAACCAATTTTAAGAGCTTCAGTTCCTGACCAAACTCTTCCTTGTGCAATCGCGTCAACTTGTGCAAAAGTCATTTTTCGGCCTTCGGCAACATGAGTTACAAAAGTGTTGTAGATATGTTCAACTCCTTCTAGAGTAAAAGCTTTAAACTTTTCATCAACTGGTACAAACGGACTATAATTAGCTGCGTTTTCGTGTGTTTTTACTTGTTCTGTATTAATTCCTAATTTATTGGCTAAAGGGCTAAAATTCGGTAAAATTCCAAATACTCCAATAGAACCCGTAATGGTATTGCTTTCAGCGAAAATTTTGTTAGCATTACATGCAATATAATAACCACCTGAAGCAGCATAATTACCCATAGAAACCACAACAGGTTTGACTTTCTTAGTAATTTCAATTTCTCTCCAGATTAAGTCCGAAGTTAAAGCACTTCCGCCAGGACTGTCAATTCTAAGAACGATTGCTTTTACATCTTCGTTTTTACGAGCTTCTTGCAAAGAACGACGCATAGAGCCTTCGCCAATTACAGTAACATCTCCTTCACCGCTTTGTATTTCGCCTTGAGCGTAAATAATCGCAATTTGATCTGTAGCTGTATTGGTTAATGCAGTTGTAATATTATTTTGAGTATAATCTAAAATCGAAATTTTGTTGTAATCATCATCACCGGTAACTTTCAGTGCTTTTTTTATTGCATTATGATAAACATCTTCATAGGCGATGATATCTATTAAATGTTCTGCTTTTGCCATTTCTGGAGTTCTGGCCAATAAACCATTTGCGATTTCATTTAATTTAGGCAAAGGAATATTTCTACTTTTTGAAATATCAGTCGAAACCGTTGTCCAAAGTGAATTTAAAAGTGCAGTTACTTGCTCTCTATTGGCATCACTCATTTTATTTTCTAAAAAGGGTTCAACAGCACTTTTGTATTTTCCGTGGCGAATCACTTCCATATGAACACCAGATTTATCCTGGAAATCCTTAAAGAACATCACTTCAGACGAAAGTCCTTTAAAATCTAAATCTCCCGCAGGATTTAAATAAATAGTGTTGGCGACAGAGTTTAGGTAATATTCTTTTTGAGAATAAGTATTTGCATATGCCCAAACGAATTTACCGGATTTCTTGAAGCTTTCAAGTGCGTTTCTTAAATCTTTATATTGAGCTAATCCCAATGAAGATTCATCGTTTAAGATCGAAATCCCTTTAATGTTTTCATCAGTTTTTGCGGCCTCGATCGCATTGATAACGTCTGTTAGTCCAATTCCTTTTTTATCAGAAAAAACAGTTACCCAAGGGTCTTTGTATTTTCCGGCATAATCATTTTGAATTTGTTTTAAATTTAATTCTATAACAGAATCATTTTTGACTGAAACAGAATCGTCCCCGCCAAAGATTGCTCCAATCAGAATTACTCCAAAAAAGAAGAGCATAATAAATACAAAAATACCAATAACAGTGGCAATTACATTTCCTAAAAACTTCATAATAATATTTTTTTAATAAGTAGTAAAAAAGGTTGGTTTGTTACAAATGTAATCTAAAAACGAATTAATTCCTTTATATGAATTGATGAAATATTTGTGGTATTTGCATTTTTATGTTTAATATTAAGGCATGGTGTTTGTAAGATATGTATTGTTTAAAACAGGCTTTTTTATATTTAAAAACATAACCTCCTGCATTATGAAAGAAAAAAATACGCTATTATATCTTTTGTTCCTTATGAGTTTTTGCGCCAGCGCTCAAAAAATACAAACTAAAAAAGTAGTCGCCGATAAACAGACAAAGCTGCCACTGGACAAAGTAAATATCTACAATCAAAAAGACAATTCGCTGACGAATGAAGAAGGTGCTTTTTCTTTTGTTTCGGATGTCGATGAACTGAATTTTAGTTTGATTGGTTATGAAAATCTAAAAGTGAGTTTTGAGGAGATAAAAAAGGCGGACACTATTTTTTTGCAAAGTAAAATGATCGAACTTGATGAAGTAGTGGTGGGAAATGAGCAGGCTATAATGAAAAAGGTTTATGCTAAAATGAAAGATAACTACATTTTAGAACCCTATAATGAAAACTTCTTTTTAAGATGTATTTTGAAAAGAAATGATGAAATAGCAAGGTTGCAGGATATTTATGGTAAAGTGTCACGGAAAAGTATTTTTAAAACAAAAACGCAACCTGATAATAAATGCGAAGTTGAGATTTTGAATATGAGAAAAGTTGGGATTTCTGATAAAGAAGATTTTATATATTTTAAATTTCAAAGTTTTGAAAAATTATTCGATTTGAATGCTTTAATATCTCTGGCACTTGATGATTTTGAGCTTACTCAGGAAAAAAATATAGCAGCTGATTATTTGAAAATTAGTTTTGTTAAAAAAGAGACTAATCAGATGGGGCAAAAAACAAGCGGTTATTTTATCATTAATAAGTCAGATTATGCAATAGTTGAGACTTATTTTGATTTTTATGATGATCCGGATAAAGTTCCGTTTCAAAAAGACGGAAAGGTAGAATACCGAACAATCCGTTTTAAACGAACTTCGAATTATAAAAAAATGGTAGTGTCAATAAGTATTATTTAAGCAATGCTAATTCAGATGTTAGGGTAGAATTACTTGAAAATGATAAAGTAAAGAAGGCGTACTACGATTATTCAACCCGCTTTTTTGTGACCAATAGTTTTATTGCAGACAAAGCAAAATCAAATCTTTCGATGGATAAAGATATTTTTAAAGTAAAATATCCCTATTCAGAGCAATTTTGGAAAAATCAAAATCAATTGCCGCTAACAAATGATTTAAACAATTTTTTAAAAAAGGTTTCAGAAAACAAAGACAACAAGAAAGAGTTTGATATAGTTGGAAACTTCTGATTCTTGAACTAAATAATGTACTTAATTCTAAAATAGTTTTAGTTAATTTGCATTAATTATGAAGTCACAGCATCAAGTCGTTTTATCTATAGGCAGTAATCAGGGAAACAGGTTAGCAAACATCGAAAGTTGTATCGATTTGATACATCAGGAAGTGGGAACCGTAATAAAAGTTTCGCGATTATATGAAACTCCGGCTTGGGGTTTTGAAAGTGACGCTTTTTATAATTGCGCATTGGTTCTGCACACCAATTCATCGGCCCAAAAAATATTGAATCAGGTTCTGAAAGTTGAAAAACAATTAGGCAGAATCCGATCAAATCAGGAAGGTTATCAATCACGTCTTATTGATGTTGATTTGATTTTTTTTGATGATGAGATTATTGAGTCTGAAAAATTGCAGGTTCCGCATCCGTTAATGCAAAACAGAAAATTCGTTTTATTGCCGATGCAAGATTTGAATATAGATTGGAAACATCCTGTTTTTCAGAAATCTATTTCAGAGTTAATTGCAATTTCTCCGGATGATAGTATTTGTAAAGTGGTTCAGACTTTAAAGAATCCGCTCCAGGAAATTACACTTGAGAACTTTAATTATATTGCTTTTGAAGGGAATATTGGGGCAGGGAAAACTACTTTGGTACAAAAGATTGCAGAAGATTTTAATGCTAAAACAGTTTTAGAGCGTTTTGCAGACAATCCTTTTTTACCTAAATTTTATAAAGATCAAAATCGATACGCTTTTCCGCTTGAAATGTCTTTTTTGGCAGATCGTTATCAGCAATTATCAGATGATTTAGCCCAGTTTGATTTATTCAAGGATTTTATCGTCGCCGATTACCATATTTTCAAATCATTGATTTTTGCTAAAATTACTCTTGCAGAAGATGAATACCGTTTGTACCGAAACTTATTTGATATTATATATAAAGAAATGCCAAAGCCTGATTTGTATGTTTATTTATATCAAAATACAGCACGTTTACTTCAAAATATCAAGAAGCGAGGAAGGAATTACGAGCAAAATATAGAAGCCGATTATTTAGATAAAATTAATAATGGGTACTTAGAGTATATAAAGACACAAACAGATTTGAACGTTTTGATAATCGATGTTTCAGATCGTGATTTTGTAAAAAAACACGAAGATTACCTGTTTATCTTAAACGAAGTTCAGAAGAAGTTGAACTAATGTGTCAATTAGAAAATGTGTTAATTAGATAATTGTTTACAATGTTTTAAGCAATTTTCTAATTTTCAAATTGACTCATTTTCTAATTAAATTTATCTTTTTAACGAAAAATGACCTCTTAAAATGGGGTGGTTATTATCGATCTTCATTGCATACCAATAATCAGACGCAGGCAGTGGAGTTTTATTAAAAGTTCCGTCCCAACTCATTTTAGAACTGTTTAATTGCGCTACAAGTTTTCCGTATCGATCAAAAATAGTGATTTGTGCTTGAGGGTAATTTTCCATTCCCGTAACTTCCCATAAGTCATTAAATGAATCGTTATTTGGAGTAAAAAAATCAGGAAAAACAATTACAACAAAGTTTAAAGTAGTACCTCCACAGCCATTTTTTTCTTGAACAAATGCAGTTCTTAGTCCGGCAGGAACATTGTAGAAAACATTAGAGTCCTGAAAAGTTAATCCATCAACAGAATATTCATAATAATCAGCATCTTTGGTAAGGTAAATAGTAGCCTGAGTTCCGTTAACATCCACCCGTGCAATTTTTGGGCTTAAGTGTTCGTCAACAATAATTGTTTTTCGGCTTGTACAATTTTCTGGCGCTGGGCTTGTAACATCAACAGTATATATTCCTCCGGCTGTAACTGTAATTATTTGAGCAGTTTCGCCAGTATTCCATTTATAAGTCATTCCTGTAATTCCTGCGTCGAGATTAACCTTTTCAGATTGACATAATATTACAGTTTCATCAGTAACTACTGGCGGTGTATAAATGGTGATATTTACCGGAGTACGATTTGTATTGATACAGCCATTGTTTGAAGCTTCGGCGTAATAGGTTGTGTTTGCTGAAATTACAGGTGTCGAAAAACTATTTCCTGTGTAAAGACTTGTGCCTCCCGTCGAAGTTGTAAACCAATTAATAAGACCAATATTTGTACTGGCCTGAATGATTATAGATCCAGGTCCGCAATTTGTATACGTTGAGTTAGTTGCAACGGGTGCATCAGGTGTCTTGTTTATAGTAACAATAACTGATTTTCGATTTAACTCGCAACTGGCATCAACATAATATGTTGTTGTGGTTGTTATTGTTGGAGTAGTGTACGTGTTTCCTGTGCCTAATAGAGTTCCGCCAGTTGCAGCATCGTACCAGCTAATTGTTGCACCGGGAGTTACAGTGGCAGTCAATGTAAAGGTGCCGGAATCGCAAACTGGACTTGGATTTGGTCCAGGGGTTATAGCTGGAATTGTGATTTTAGTACTTGCGGCAATTTCTAAAGGAGTTTCGCCCGGCATTCCGCCATATTCTACAACGTAACCTTTTGGTTGATAATTCCCGGAAATATCTCCAGTGTTCGATAAATCGTTCCAAGATCCTTTAATTCCAACTCCTGGCTGAGTGATGTGAGCATAATCTTCATTTCCCTGATTGTTTGGTTCGCCAGTATTCCAGAAAGCAAAATTGGGTGTTGATCCATTAGCTGTTCCGTTCCAAAAAATGGTTCCGGCTTCAGGTCCCGTAACCCATTTCCAGACTCCTTCAGTTTCAGCATCGCTTCCGCCAATCCATCCGGTTCCAGAGGCTTGTTCACCAATTAATTTGGCTTCATCAGCAGATAATATAGTAGCTAGATATCCTTTAAGTCCATAGTAAGTACCTGCTTCAGCTGCTGCTTTTGCTGCAGTCCATGTTATGCCAATGCTGGGAACAAATAAGTAAAAGTGTTGCGTAGAAGGTAAAAAATTAGCTTGTCCAATTGTTATAGAAAAAGTTCTTGTGCCAGAAGCTGTGGCTGAAGAATTAGAAAATACAACATCTTTGATAGCTGCTTCTAAATCAGAGTATAGAATATCTCCTCCGGTTGAATTTGTTAATGTCAATTTTCCGGCAACAGGATCCCAGCTCGTTACGATTGTCGAATGTGCACCGATATTAGTAAGTTCCAATTTATCCAAGCCACTAGAATATCCTGATGAAATTTGAATATATCCAGCTTTAGTTCCCAGTTCTAAAGGGTCATGTTTGATTTCAATAGAGGTGACAATATTGATAGTGCTTTGTGGGCAATAAAATTGATCTCCCGAAGCTTTGATTATAGGAGGAGTTATCGCAAAATTTGTCTTTGCGGTATTTTTTTTGCTTGATTTTAGGGTGTCATTATTTATAACAACCGCATTTTTATTTAGAGTTTTAATCTTCTCATTTGCATAAGACTGATTAAAACAAAAAACGAAAAACAAAAATGATATTATTAAGAAATTAATATTTTTCATTTCATAAAAGTATCAATTTTATAATAACAAAAAAATATATTTCATATTCTAACATATAAAGTTAGAATTTAATATAAAATAACATTTTGGAAAATTTAAGTATTGCTTGGCCAATTTAACTTTTGAAACAAATCCCAGACTACAATTCCGGCACTTACCGCGATATTTAAAGAATGCTTGGTTCCTAATTGTGGAATCTCAATACAACCGTCACAAATTGCAACGGCTTCCTGTGCTACACCATAAACTTCATTACCAAAAACCAAAGCATATTTTTGATTATTTGCTACTTTAAAATCCTGAAGAAAAACTGAACTTTCAACTTGTTCAATGGCAAGAGTAAGTACATTTTCTTTTTTAAGATTTTCAATAACTTCCAGTACATTCTCATGGTGTTCCCATGCTACAGTTTCTGTGGCACCAAGAGCAGTTTTATGAATTTCTTTATTAGGAGGCGTTGCTGTAATACCACATAGAATTATTTTTTCAATCAAAAATGCGTCAGCAGTTCTAAATACAGATCCAATATTGTGTAAACTACGAATGTCATCCAAAACTAAAATTAAAGGTGTTTTGTCTGATTTTTTAAAATCTTCAATTGATTTTCTGTCTAGTTCACTATTTTCAAGTTTTCTCATTTGTGTTGTATTCAGGTCATAAAAAAAGCTTCCAAAGATAAGGAAGCTTTTTCGATTTATTTTATTTTGTTTTTCAGATTAGCTTTTAACAGGATCTGGTAAAACTGTACCTTTAATAGTAAGTACTTTTGTTGGTTGTCCTTCAGCATTAGAAGTAACAGTTACGGTTTTTGTAAAAGCACCAACTCTGTCAGTAGCATATTTTACACCAATAATACCTTTAGCACCCGGAGCGATTGGCTCTTTTGGAGTTGTTGGTACAGTACAACCACAAGATCCTTGAGTGTTAGTAATGATTAATGGTTTAGTTCCGTTGTTTACAAAAACGAACTCACGTTTTCCATCAGCATTGTGAGCGATAGTTCCGTAATCAATAGTTTCTGTTTCGAAAGCCATTCCAGCTCCTTCAACTTTAGCAGTTTTAGCAGCTTTTTTAGTGCTTTGAGCGTTAGAAGTAGCGATTCCAACTACTGCTAACATAGCAATTAAGATTATTTTTTTCATCTTTTAGAGTCTTTGTTTTTAATTATGAACAAATCTATATAAAATTCTAATATCTCAACTTAAAAATTACTTAAAATATTTTAATTTTTGAAGCCCTTCGATATGCCGCTAAAATATTATAAATTCGCTGTCATAAATTTTCATTTAAAATACAATAATTTGGCAGCGAAAGAGAAAGTGGTGAAAGAAACACCCTTAATGAAGCAGTACAACGAAATCAAGAGAAAATATCCTGATGCATGTTTACTTTTTAGAGTAGGTGATTTTTACGAAACCTTTGGAGAAGACGCTATTAGAGCTTCAAAAATTCTTGGAATAACTTTAACTAAAAGAGGTGCAGGTTCTGAAACTGAGACAGCTTTGGCAGGTTTTCCACATCATTCAATCAATACTTATTTGCCAAAATTAGTTAAAGCAGGTCTTCGCGTTGCAATTTGCGATCAGCTTGAAGATCCAAAAATGACTAAAACTATTGTAAAACGTGGCGTTACTGAACTTGTAACTCCGGGAGTCTCTTTAAACGATGAGGTTTTACAATCAAAAACAAATAACTTTTTAGCATCTGTTTATTTTGCTAATAAAAATATAGGAATTTCTTTTTTAGATGTTTCAACAGGAGAGTTTTTAACAGCTCAGGGAAATGCTGAATACATCGATAAATTGCTGCAGAATTTTAACCCAAGTGAAGTTCTGGTTCCAAAGAATAATAAAGGAGATTTTAAAGCGGCTTTTGGGGATGATTTTCATAGTTTTTACCTGGAAGACTGGATTTATAAAGAAGATTATGCGCTGGAAATTTTAACGAAGCATTTTCAGACCGTTTCATTAAAAGGTTTTGGTGTTGAAGAGCTGAAAGAAGGTATCATTGCTTCAGGTGCAATTTTGTATTATTTGTCCGAAACACAACATAACAGAGTTCAGCATATAACCGCAATTCAGCGTATTGCAGAAGATGCGTATGTTTGGATGGATCGTTTTACAATTCGGAACTTAGAGTTATACCACAGTTATAATCCAAATGCGGTTACACTTTTAGATGTAATAGATCGAACGCTTTCGCCAATGGGAGGACGTTTGTTAAAACGCTGGTTGGCTTTGCCTCTTAAAGATAGTAATAAAATAAAAGGGCGTCACGATGTGGTTTCTTATCTGAAATCAAATCCTGAAGTTTTGCATAATATTCAATATCAAATTAAACAAATTTCAGATTTAGAACGTTTAATTTCTAAAATTGCTGCAGGAAAAGTTTCGCCTCGTGAAATTGTTTATTTGAAAGAATCATTGGATGCTATTATTCCGATCAAAACATTAGCGTTGCAAAGTCCTCAGGAAGCTGTAAAAGTTATTGGAGATAGTTTGCATGCCTGTGATTTGTTGAGAGAAAAAATCAAAGTAACCTTAAATCAAGATGCGCCAGTTGCGATTGCAAAAGGAAATGCAATTGCAAAAGGAATCAGCGAAGAGTTAGACGATTTGCGTGCTATTTCAACCTCTGGAAAAGAATATTTAGAAGGGATTGAAAAAAGAGAATCAGAAAGAACTGGAATTTCTTCTTTGAAAATATCTTTCAATAATGTTTTTGGATATTATATCGAAGTTAGAAATACGCATAAAGATAAAGTTCCAACGGAATGGATTCGTAAACAGACCTTAGTAAATGCAGAACGTTACATTACGGAGGAATTAAAAGAATATGAAACCAAAATTTTAGGTGCCGAAGAAAAAATTCATAAAATTGAATCGGAGCTTTTTGAGCAATTAATTGCCTGGATTGCGACTTATATTAAGCCGGTTCAAATGAACGCTAATTTAGTGGCGCAATTAGATTGTTTGTGTTCATTTACACAATTGGCTGTAGAAAATCAATACGTGTGCCCTGAAATTGATGAAACATTTGAATTAGAAATCAAAAATGGTAGACACCCTGTAATTGAAAAACAATTGCCGGTTGGAACGCCTTATATTGCAAATGATGTTTATTTAGACAGAGAAACGCAGCAGCTTATTATGATCACCGGTCCCAATATGTCCGGTAAGTCGGCTATTTTGAGGCAAACAGCATTGATTGTGTTGTTGGCGCAAATGGGAAGTTTTGTTCCGGCAGATAGCGTGCGAATGGGAATTGTAGATAAAATCTTTACCAGAGTAGGAGCTTCAGATAATATTTCGATGGGAGAATCTACTTTTATGGTCGAGATGAATGAGACGGCATCTATTTTGAATAATATTTCAGATCGTAGTTTGGTTTTGTTAGATGAAATTGGAAGAGGAACCAGTACATATGACGGAATCTCTATTGCGTGGGCTATTGCTGAGTTTTTGCATGAACATCCTTCAAGACCAAAAACCTTATTCGCGACGCATTATCATGAGTTAAACGAAATGACAGAATCGTTGCCAAGAATCCAGAATTATAATGTTGCTGTAAAAGAATTAAAAGATACGGTTCTATTTATTCGTAAACTGGTTAAGGGAGGAAGTGCACATAGTTTTGGAATTCATGTGGCAAAAATGGCGGGAATGCCTCAAATTGTAATTTTGAAGGCGCAAAAGCTTTTAAAGAAATTAGAGAAGAATCATTCAAGCGATGCTTTAAACGGTGTTAAATCTGAGAATGACGAAATGCAAATGAGTTTCTTTAATTTAGACGATCCTTTGTTGGAAGAGATAAAAGAAGAGATCATGAGTCTTGATATAAACGCGATAACACCAGTTGAAGCGTTAATGAAGCTGAATGAAATAAAGAGAATGCTGGTTAAGAAATAAAATCAAAAAAAGTTTTCAAGTTTAAAGTTTAGGTTATCAGAAAGTTATAAAATAAGTGTGATTTTTTTTCGAAAAACGCTTGTGTAATTGAATAAATGTCCTAAATTTGCACTCGCAATACAGAACAAATCAAGTATTGTAGTTCTTACAAGAATTTGAAACGCGAAAATAGCTCAGTTGGTAGAGCGCGACCTTGCCAAGGTCGAGGTCGCGGGTTCGAGCCCCGTTTTTCGCTCAATTACCATATAATGCTCGGATGGTGAAATTGGTAGACACGCTGGACTTAAAATCCAGTGAACAGCAATGTTCGTGCGGGTTCAAGTCCCGCTCTGAGTACTAAAGCCTCTTCTTTTGAAGAGGCTTTTTTTATTGTGTAAACTCGCACAGTGTAAATAAATTTGCGAAGCAAATTTATTTTACAAGAATCTAAGAATCTAAGAATCTAAGAATCTAAGAATCTAAGAATCTAAGAATCTAAGAATCTAAGAATCTAAGAATCTAAGAATCTAAGAATCTAAGAATCTAAGAATCTAAGAATCTAAGAATC
>NZ_JBIPDA010000008.1:0-108255 GCF_044007395.1 Flavobacterium sp. FlaQc-57 | reverse complement strand
AATAAACCCGACAAGTTTTAAAAACCTGTCGGGTTACTAAATGAATTTACCCTTATATATAAGGAGTAATTATTTTTTACTTTGCGTCTTGGCTTTTTCTTCCCAATAATTCATAAGCTCGTCATAATTTACAGGATGAGCAGATTTTAACATTAAACTCTGCCTCATGTCCATCGCAAGCGGAATATGATATTTAAATTCTAAGTTTCAGGAGCTCCTTCAATAGCCAAATAGTCATTTCCCCTCCAATTGGCTCATAAACCATAACCTCCGACCACATCGCAATTGCGTATAATTACTAGACCTCAAATCTCTCACTACTTTCACATTCGTCACCGACATATGAAGCATAATACTTTTATTTGATATAGTCGTGTAATAAATGCGCTTACAATTGTATCATATATATTGCTACATCATAAAATATAAGGCTCTTTGAAGTATTTCAAGTTGCTTTATAGGTGTTTTTGATTTTATGAATTTCTTCTTTGCTAATTTTGGAATTATACTTGATGATTTTTTGAAACATAATTTCAAATCCTCAAAAATTTCTGTCTTACTTTTTGAAGCATCTATTAAAATTAAATCTTTGATTTCTTCTATTCTGGACAAACTATTATAGAGATGCTTATTAAACAAGCAAACCATAAAATTTGTATTTATAGCGTCTAATTCAAAAAAATCTATCAATTCTGAATATTCATAAACTACAAATACAGAATGGTCAAAACCACTAGCTTTATAGTCATTTTTCAGCAAAAAATAATCCTCCGAAAATTCAAATTCATCTTTGAACTTTCGTTTAAACATTTTCAAAAAAGTCCCCCTATTATCGCGAACTAAAACTTTTTCTTTTCTATCCATCTCTTAAAATCGTATTTATCCTTTAATAATAGTCTACACTTTAATAACATAAAAACATTCTTTATAACAAAATAGAGTCCCATATATATTGATATTGGGAGCTTAATTGAAATAATACAATAATTACTTCCTATTCATTTTAGTCAATTTATTTGAAAAATGACAAATGAAAAAGAAGCAAAAGGGCTTATAAACAAAAAGCTCAAACCTGTAAAGGGTTAAGCTGCAACTAAGATTTGGAAGCTTTAATAAGTTGTATAAAGAAGGTTAGATGTATCTATTTGTACTTTTAAAAAAGATAGTCAAACAGATAAATACTTAATACATAAAGGAATTATTCTAACAAAAAAGAAAATTGTTATTAATCATCCAACGCTGCTGCAATTCTTTTTTTGGGTAAAAATTTTTATACAAATCCAGAAATTAGAATTGTACAAAATAGCCGCAGGAAAAAAAAATTAAGACTGTAAATACAATGAAAAATGCACAACAGTCATTAATTTATTATTAATAAGGAATGAGCTCGATACTGTATCGAGCTCATTATTATCTAATTTTAATTGTAAAATCGTCTCATTTTTGACCATGGTCAATTTAGACCAGATGAAAGTGCCTTAGTAGAAATTAAAAACAGTTAATAAAACAATCCTAAACTCCAACATTCATGTTTTGGTTTTCTGTCGGACTGTAGTGTTTAATTTTTTTAATTTTATCGTTCAATTTTAGAACTCGATCAAGCTGTTTCTGTTGGATAGTGTATTTAGTATAATATTTATACCATTCTTTTCCAATAAAAAAGGTTGTCACAGAAACGCCTGTGAGCAAACCAATAAGGTAATTTGTAATGTCCATGATTGTATTAGTTTATTGTTGGGTTTGTTGTTGGTTTTATTGATTTTCTGTTGATTTATTGTTGATTTTATTTGATTATTATTTAAAAAGCATTTTTATCTCCTTTTAAGGTAACAATGACTGTTAAGAAGCAAATTTTAATATCCTTAATTAAACTCCAGCGCTGAACATATTCGATGTCGGTTGTAACACGGCGCTTCATGTCAGATACTTTTTTGGTTTCTCCACGCAGACCCGAAACCTGAGCCAGACCTGTAATACCGGGTTTAACAAAATGACGAACCATAAAATTATTAATATGTCCATTGTAGTCTGATGTATGTTTAATCATGTGAGGGCGTGGTCCTACTACACTCATATTTCCTATCAAAACATTAAAAAATTGTGGCATTTCGTCTAAACTGGTGCGACGAATAAATTGTCCAATTGGTGTGATTCGGCTATCTCCTTTTTGCGCTTGCTGGCTTTCATCGCCTACATTTACATACATGCTTCGAAATTTATAACACCAAAACTGCTGATTCTTCTTTCCAGTTCTCATTTGTTTGAATAAAACTGGTCCTTTGCTTTGTTTTTTAATCAGAAAAGCTAATAAAGGATATAACCAGGACAAAATGAAAACAATAACCAGAATGCTAAAAACAAGATCGAATATTCTCTTAATTAATCGATTATAAGCATTCTGTAGCGGCTCAAAACGGGGCTTAATAACATGAAAATTATTTAAATGACTTGAGTTAAAATGTTTTTTTGAAATCGACGAAAAATCCGGTACAAATTTTAAACGCATACAACGTTTATCGCCAAGCTCAAAGAAATAATTCAAATCTGAAATAAAATCAGGTTTAGAAACTATATATAATTCGTTTATATCATCTTCAGAGGCACTATGAATTGCCTCACAAAGTGCTAAACTAAAGTCTTCATTACATGTATATTCCTCAGACGAATTTTCATTAAGAATACCTACAAAATTTATAAAAAAAGAATTGTTTTCTAGATGAGATGCCAGTTCGATACTCGTTTTATTAAATCCCCAAATTGCAACTGTATATTGCTTGAAAACCCACCCTTTTATTTTTCCTATTACTACAGTAAACAAAATTCTGGATAGCAAAAAATAGGACAGCAAAAAACTCAATTGAATCAAATTAGCCTTACTCCCAAAGAAATACAAGACGTCATCCTGAAAAATAAAAATATAACTATGCCATAATATTCTTTGTGTAAAAAAAGCTCGCCAGCTATTTCTAAAAAATTCATCTAAACTAAAAAGAACATCTACCCGATACAATTGAAAATAAGTAACTGAAAATAACCAGATTAAAATTGTAATCGGAATCATTTTATTTAGAAACAAAGCATTCCAACCAATATTTTCTTCAATTGCAAAATTCAAAAATAGCATTGTACCAAAGACCATCGCAATCATATCTACAATAGCACAGCACATTATGAACGTAAATTTATGTCTGTTTCGCATTCTTTAATTTTTTCAATAGATTGTAACTTAATGCTCCTATTATACTTCCAACAATTCCATAAAAAATATCCATAAAATCCGGGCTTCTTTTTTGAATTACAAATTGTCCTCCTTCTGCTACGCAAACAATTATTGCTGCAAAAACTATATTTTGTATCAAATTCAATTTTTTGTTAGTACTTGTTTCATTTGAATCATTGCGTTCTGTGTAAATTTCCAGTAGAAAACCTAAACCTAAAAAAGGAACAGCTGTACGCAAATTGTAATAATGATTACTCCATTTTAAAAGCCAACTTGGCAAATAAGTTTCACTAGAAAAACTAGGATCTGACAGCCACGAAAAATAAAAAACGACACCTATAATGAAAAGCAATAGCAATAGAACGATTTTGTGAAACATTTTATATTCTTTTATTTTATTAAATGTGCTTTATACCACTTAGGCTTCTTTGACACTTAGCGTTCTTTTATACCAAGGCCTTTTTGCTTTCACCTCTTGATACTGATACCCGTAACTTACGCCATAACCGTATCCATAAGCTGTTTTCATGTTTACTCCGTTTATAAGAATACCAACATTTTTTAATTGTTCTTTTTTAATAAAATTACTTACCTGAGTTAAATTACTCTTGTCTGTATAATCGTATTTTACAATAAATACTGTCACATCTGCCAAGTAACTAAAATTGAGTGTATCTGATACGATTTGAACCGGAGCACTATCTAATATTATATAATCATAAATAGTTTTTGCCTCTTCAATTAATGCTTCAAAATTAGAATTGGTTATTAATTGAGACGGATTTGGAGGTGGATCTCCAGCGAATAAAACATCCAGATTTTTAGAAAAATTATTGTCTTTATGTACAAATTCTTTCCAGTCATCACTTTTATTTGCTAAGAAATTAGAAAGGCCTAACTCATTTCTATTTACATTGAAATAACCATGTAATTGAGGTTTTCTTAAATCGACACCAATTAACAGTACTTTTTTATTTTGATTACTAATTGTTATGGCATTGTGAAAAGCACAAAATGATTTTCCTTCCCCCTGGATAGACGAAGTAAACAATACAACGCTTCCTTTATTTTCTTTGTTTCTGGGCAATAAGTAGGATATATTTGAGACTAACGCCCGTGATGCCTCTGCTATCAAAGAATGTGAAGTAGCGGTGTTGTCTAATTTTTCGTTGCTGTTTATTTTAGGAATATGTCCTAAAATAGGAATATCCTTAATTACATCCTGAATATCTTCTTCGTTATGAATTTTGGTATCCAAATACAAACGAACATATGTAACTCCAAAAGGAAGCAATAAACCAAACATAAACGCTCCTAACATAAATGCTTTTGGCTGTGGGAAAATTGCCGAATAATTGGTCTCAGGTGCATTTAGAGTCTTTAAATTTGATTCTAAAATCGCTCCATTCAAAACAGCTTCTTCTTTCTTTTGTAATAATGCTACATAAGTTTCTTCTTTTGTAGTAAGATTACTGTTGATATTACCCAAAACTTTATCTTTTGTCGGTATGCTTTTAACTTTTGCATCGGCAATACTTTGCTCAGATCTATTTGATAAACTATTCTGATTCAAGAAGTTTAAATATCCTTCCAGAGTATTTAATATTTCTTGCTTTTGAACTTTTAATTGCGTCATTAAAGTAATGTATGCAGGATTATTACTCTGCGCTCTTTGTAAAATCAATTGACTATCCATAAGTCTTGCATTATAATTTACAAGCATTTGATTGACAGTTGGAGATTCCAGATTATAATCTGTGCCTAAAGTTTGGGTTGGACCAGATTGTTTTATATCGTTAATCGCAAAACTTGCAAGCGATAATTGTTTTTCATTGAGTAAAGAGCTTTCCTTTTTTTGACTTCTATCGGCTGTTTTTTCGACAATATAGTTGTCTAATACTGCTATGTCATTATTTTGCAAATACTTTTCTTTTACACTTTCGATCGAGTCTTTTTCTTTGCTGAAATTTTTTATTCTTTGATTTAAATAAGAAACGGTATTGCTATAGACTTTTTGCTTATTGACAACAATGTTTTTATCAAGTAATACGATGATTTCGTTTAATATTTTTCTTGAACGATCAGGACTCGAACTAATGTGTTTCAATTCTATTACTCCTTTTGCATTTTCATCTGATAAAACAATAAGTGAAGCTTTCAGGTTTTTTAAGGCTTCGCTTGTTGGTGCAAGACTTACTTTATACTCATTCTCAAAATAGTAGGATGGTTTTTTCTTTGCTTTTGCAGATAATCTAATTTTAAAAGGTAAGCCATATACTTCTTCTTTTCCGTCATATCCTTTTACATTAAAAATCTTTTCTGTATCCGGATCGGTTATAGTAAATCCGTTCTGATCGATTCTAATTTCATAAGAAACTTGCGGTAACGAATCTTTAGAAACTGTAGGTATTAAAACAAAAGGAACTTCGTTCACGTAATTATTTTGTACTGTATATAGTTTCTCAAAATAGCTGAAATTTAAATTCAAATTCTTTACAACGCCTAACAAAAATTCGTTAGAGGTCATTAATCTGATTTCATCTTCTAAATTATCTTCACTGCTTTTTTTATCTGTACTGATTGTAATGATTTTTGTTTTATCTTCTTGTTTTTTGTCAATAAAGATCGAAGCTGAAGTTTCGTATGTTGAAGGAACTACTTTGATAAAAACAAAAGCAGCACTCATAAACAAAATTAAGCTAAGTAAAAACCAAGGCCAGTATTGAAAATACTTTAAAAATTCTTTTTTTAAATCCATAACTATTTAATTAATTTGATACAGTCGCATTAATAGCAATAAGTGTATTTTAAATCTATTGTTAAACTATTATATACTCTCTTTACTGTTTACTATTTTAAAATCAGTAAAATTACTGCTGCAAGAGAAGCTGTTATACCCAATACTTGTATTGGATCTTTGATTAAACCTCCACTATTTACTTTTAGTTTATTAGGCGTTACAACAATAACATCATTTTGTCTTATTCGATAAATTGGATTAGACATCCATGCGGCCGTAGTTAAGTCAACATGATAAACTAAGCGTTTTCCGTCTACTTCTCTAATCAGCACGACATCTTTTCGAACTGCTGAATAGGTTAAATCTCTTGCCAGTCCTATTGCATCTAACAAGCTGATAGACTCTTCAGTAAAGGAAATTACACCAGGAGAGTTTACTTCTCCTAAAATGGTAAATTTATTATTGAGGACTCGAACCTGTACGGTAGGATTTACTAAATAATTTTCATTTATCAGACGCTCTTTTATTTTGGTTTCTGCATTTGCCGGAGTTAGTCCTCCTACTTTAACTTCATTCAAAATCGGCATCATTATGGTTCCTTGAGGATTAACTAAATAACCGGATAATTTCATCATTTCTACCGAGTTTTGTGCCGTAGTCGATCCGCTATTATTATTAAAAGGTGCCGCTACTATCGGATTAAGATCCCCAACATCAATTTTTAAGATATCGTTAGGCTGTATCATAGGAGAAGTATAATTTACGGTCGTATTTGTATACCTGTCTAAATCTTGCAAATACAACATTTGTTTCTTGGTAGTACAAGATTCTAGCATCAATAAAGACAACAAAATTATTGAAAGGAATATTTTCTTCATGTTTATTATGGTATATATTAGTATTGTAATTACTTTAAATTCTTTTGAAATAAAATGAAACCTATTTAGCACTCAATAATCTCCTCTATCTTCACTAAAATGGCATTCAATCTTTCTATTTGCAATATTTTTTCCTTTAATTTTTGTCTTGAATAAGATGTCTTAATCTCGAATTTACCAGCAATTTTGCAATTATTTTAAAGCTCTAAAAGCAAATAAATTAATAATTATATTTCTCACATTAATGAACTATATACTGTCTTAAAGCAATAGTTTTTTTAAGAAAGACAATTACAATTGCCGCTAAACCGTGAAATTTGTAAATTCTATAGTCTTCTTTTAAAACCTCAAAAGCACGTGTAAAACTGGTACTCATTCCTCCCATTCTCATTTTGACTATATATTCATTGATATAACCCATTTTAATTTTATACTTGTACAAATAGCGAAGCAAAAATTCAGTATCTGATGCAATTTTAAAATCAAGATTATATAGGCCATTTTTATCAATAATGCTTTTTTTCAGGTATACTGTAGGATGCAATGGCAGCCAACCTTCTTTAATTCTTTTTAGACTAAAAACACCTCCAATTCTATTTCGAATCAAGCGTTCATATTTGTCATTTGAAACATAAACTCCATCACCGTAAACTCCGTCTAAATTGGGGTCAAAATTAAAACGTGATGCAATTCTAGAAACGGCATTTTTATCATAAAACTCATCGTCAGAATGCATTAAACCAATAACATCTCCGGTGGCTAATTTTAATCCTTTGTTTATAGCATCGTACATCCCTTTATCAGGTTCTGAAATGTATTGGCTTATCTTGTCTTTGTATGACTCAATAATTTCTTTTGTTCCATCTGTAGAATTTCCATCAACAATAATATATTCAATATTATCATGATTTTGTTCTAATACACTTTTGATGGCTTTTTCAATTGTATTTTTTCGATTGTAGCATACTGTGATAATAGTAACTCTCATAATAGTTATTTTTTAAATTATAAATATTCTTCATAGTGTACTGTTTTTCACATTTATAAGTTAAAAATAAAACAAAGGTTTTTGACTAAAAAATGTTCTCGATGAAGCACCACAATACTCGTTAAAAGCACAAAAAAAGAGGCTTGAAAGTATGGTGCGCAAAAATCTGTTTCCTTAATTAGGAAATTGAGAGAGAAAAAACAGTTGGACTAAATAGTGTGTTTTGTAAAAAAGAAGTCTGCTATTGATTTAACAATAGTTTGTCAAAATAATTAATTGTAGTAACCAAACCTTCACGTAGTTGTATTTTAGGTTCCCAGCCACTAAGTTTACTTTTTGCCAAAGAAATATCTGGCTGTCTTTGTTTTGGATCATCTTGAGGCAGATCCATATGAATAATTTTTGATTTAGATTCCGTCAATTCTATAATTGTCTGAGCCAATTCGAGCATTGTAAATTCATTGGGATTACCCAAATTCACAGGTCCTAAAAAATCAGGTCCCGAACCCATCATTCTAATCATACCTTCGACTAAATCATCAACATATTGAAAAGAACGGGTTTGCAAACCGTCTCCAAAAATTGTAATATCTTTTCCCTTTAAAGCTTGTACAATAAAATTAGATACTACTCTCCCGTCAGCAGGATTCATATTTGGACCATAGGTATTAAAAATTCGGATGATTTTTATGGCAACCTTATTTTGATTGTGGTAATCCATAAATAAAGTCTCGGCACAACGTTTACCTTCATCATAACACGATCGAATTCCTATTGGATTTACGTGTCCCCAATAAGTTTCGGGTTGAGGATGTACAAGTGGGTCACCATATACCTCACTCGTACTCGCCTGTAATACTTTAGCATTTACACGTTTTGCCAACCCAAGTACATTGATTGCTCCCATTACTGAGGTTTTAATCGTTTTTATCGGATTGTATTGGTAATGCACGGGCGATGCGGGACAAGCTAAATTGTAAATCTCATCGACCTCAGCATAATACGATTCTGTAATGTCGTGTCGGACCATTTCAAAATAAGGATTATCCAATAAATCAATAATATTAGATTTGGCACCTGTAAAATAATTGTCCAGACAAATAACTTCGTTGCCTTCATTCAATAATCGCTTGCATAAATGTGATCCAACAAATCCAGCTCCGCCAGTTATCAATATTCTTTTCATTTTCTTTTGTATAAAGTTTTTATCCTATTCATTTTGAGATAAAAGAAACAATCGTTTACTTCGACTAAATGCAACTTTTATAATAAATCCCAATCTAAACAGTAAAAAATTATGGTTTATAGTGCGGCGATTTCTAGTTATTTGATTTAATCTTTACCATCAATGTTCTCGCGTATGATCTTCGTATGTGCCATGCTCTTAAAAAATCATTGTAATTGTAGTTGTAATATGCTTTTTTCCAAAAGGTATCCAGGTAACTTTTCCAGACTGAAAATCCTTTATGAAAATATCTTCCAAATAAATCCCAAGGTTTAGGAGAACCGACAAAATGTAAAATTGCTTTTTTACTAACCGGTTTATTAATATGTGCATACCAAGGAAGATTAAACTCATCTGGTAAATAAGCAAAATTTCCTGCGAATAATGCATTCAATATTGTCTGATCGTGTGATATTAATTTAGTAGAATATTTTTGTCCAAAAGTCAGACACTGACTCTTAATATCTTTTTCACGCCACATTTTCAAGTTGAATAAGACTATACCTGAATTGAATACTGGTAAATCAAGATCTAATCCGATATCATTGTTTAAAAAAGAATAATCAAGTGCAAAGCGCAGTTCTCCTGCATTTACTGCTGCGATCGCTTTTCCTTGAAAATCAAAATTTTCTAAAGACAATACATCTAATTCAACAACAAGATCTGCATCTAAATACAGCACTTTTTCATCCAGAATATAATCTTGTAACAGCAATCTTCCATAGTTCGTCAAATCTCCTTGTAAAGAACTAAATGTTCCAAAATGCTCTTTAGCATTAAAGTCAATTAACTCTATTTTGATTAAACCATAACGCTTAAGTAATTTATAAATATTTTCTTTGTCATCATGATTTAGGTCTGCACATAAAATATAAATATTTAATTTTTGTGGGTCAGAACAATTTTTTAATAAAGAATTTAAGGTTACTCCAAGACCTACCATTGCTAATCTATTGATGTTAAAAGCTATATTCATACTTTTTCTTAATTTAATTATCGTCTAAATTGTTTTCACTTCTAATTGCAATAGTTTAAACTACTCTATGAAGTTTTATGCCTTTTACTATCTGGCCTTTAATGAACCAACCTTAGTCTGTATTTGAAAAAAATAATGTGCTTTAAAACGGGCCAAATAAAATCCTTGTTTACCATCTAAAAATCCCAATTTAAAAAAATAGGCACCTACAAAATAAACCATAGGAAGTAAACCGGTATTAAGAAGGCCATATTTAATCTTTTGATTTAATGACAAATGCGCATTTTTAGATTCTTTAAGTTGCAAAAACCTTTTAGCTTCCCAAGTAGAGTAAGCATTGTGTTTGTCGATATAATGTTCTAAATTTTTAAAATCTTTATGAACAACTTTCGCTTTAATAACTCCAACTTTACCTTCGATAATAGGATGTTCATGAACTTCCATATCTAAATGACTCCACAAATCTTCGTCGATTTTTTCATATGCTCCTTTTGATTTCTTAAAAAGAGCCGACTTTTGAAATCCATAACCATATTTGAGCTTTCTGCCCATAAAGTAGTTTTCAAACTGTATTGTGAAACCGTTATAATTAGGATCTAGAGTTTTGGTTGCCACTTCATTCACAAATTCTTCAGTTACAAATTCATCTGCATCTAAAAACAAAATCCATTCGTGACGAAGGTTTGCATTTTGAAGTGCCCAATTTCTTTTTTTAGGAAATTTACCATTCCATTGAAATTGCAAAACTTCGGCGCCCATAGCAGCTGCAATAATTGTAGTATCATCTGTACTTCCAGAATCTACTACTATTATTTGGTCAAATCGCTTTAATTTATCCAAACAAGATGGCAAATTCAAAGCTTCGTTTTTGACAGAAACGATTACAGTAATTGGAATTTTATTCAAAGCTTCTAGTTTTTATAAATTTGGCAGGATTACCTCCCACTATGGTATTTTTCTCGACATTTTTAATGACAACAGCACGTGCTGCTATAACTGCATGATTTTCTATAGATATTCCGGGTGCTATAAAAGCTTCAGCCGCGATCCATACTCCACTTCCAATCGTGATTGGTTTTAAGATTAGGGGAAAATCTTTTTGTGTATAATCATGAGTAGATGCGCATAAATAGGCTTTTTGTGAAATTATAGTATTATCAGCGATGGTTATTTTTCCTTGATTATAACAATCAACCTTAGGTCCTAAGCTGGAATTTTTGCCTATTTCTAAATTCCAAGGCGCCCATATTTTTACCGAAGCATACACATGAGAAGACCATTCTATTTTTGCTCCAAAACATTTTAGTATAAAAACCCTCCATTTTTTAAATAACCGAGAGGCAAATGGGCGAAATAAAATTAATCGAGCAAAATTCCAAATCAATCTTGAAATTTTATTTTTCAAACTAAAAGAATGACTGTAAGTAGATAAATCCAAAATGATAATTAGTTAAGTGTTTTATACAATTCGATTATCTTATTTGCTACAGTATTAATTTCGTATTTTTCTGAAACAAGTTTTCTTCCCTTGTTTCCCATATTTTCCAATTCTTCAGCAGAGGTATTCAATGCTTTGTAAATTACTTTTTCAAGATTTGAAACAGTCAGATCAAACCACCAGCCACATTCATATGTTTCTAAATCTTCCCACGGTGTGCCATGAGTTGTTATTACCGGAACACCTAAAGCCAAAGCTTCTGCGACTACAATTCCAAAATTTTCGCTATGCGTAGGCAATACCATTACATCTGCAGATCGCAAAAAATCCCACTTTTCTTTACCGTACTTAGCCCCCACAAAATGAACATTATTTAAGTCTTGGGCACTTTGATTGAGGTTTGCTATATAATTTTCATCGCCATTGCCTGCAATTTCCAAAGTCCAGCCTTTGGTGTCACAATTGCGCCAGGCTTCTAACAATATTTCAATCCCTTTCTTGGGATGAATACGGGACAAAAAGACCATTTTTTTTGTTCCGTAATGTTCCTTAATTCCTTTTACATCGTTCATATCGATACCATTTGGTATAATTGTAATGCTATTACTGAAATTTAATTTTCTAATGCTGTCTTTCTCCATTTGAGCAGTCGCATGAATATGATCTACTTTTCTAATTGCATTATTCTGGAATAAGAAAAGTGCAATTTTTTTCTTCAAAGGGTTGTGTTGTATTATCCATGATTCTAACATACCGTGCGGAGATAAAACAACTTTTATTTTTAATTCCTGAGCTACTTTTTGAAAACCCCAATTTTGAGGAGTCCAAATTCCATTAATGTGTACAATATCTGGTTTTTCATTTTCGAGGAAAACACGAAATTCCTTAAGTAAAGAAAACCATCGCAACATGCTGCAATCAAAAAAGTTTATCGAAACTCCATCTATACTTATTGGCTGCCTAGAAATTCCTGTTGCGATTATTAAAGAAGTATCTTTATTTAATGCATTACTCAGCAACCGCATATATTCTGTGGTTCCACCACTACTTTTATCAATACTTGCTATATAATGAACAACTTTCATTTGTCTTGTAAAATTTCTTGGTAAATGGCTTCTATTGAATCAACAAAACCCTGGGCTGAAAATTCTTTTGAACGCGAAATTGATTTTGATACCGCATTTCTACGTTCTTCAGGAGTAAAATGCATGACTCTTTCTAATTCTTTGGCCGCAGTTATTTTCCATTCTAAGAGTTTTTCTAAATCATTAGGTTTTTTAGGAATATAGAAACCTGCATCGCCGGCTACTTCTTTCATCGGATCTTCATCTGTTGTAATAACCAAACTTCCTGAAGCCATTGCTTCGACTATTGGCCAGCCAAAGCCTTCATACAAGGATGGGAAAAGCATAACAGAAGCACCTTGATAAAATTGCTGTAACTGTAAATCGTCAATATCATTTATAAAATGTATTGAATCTGATGCTATTGATTTTTCCTTAAAAGTGATCATTTCTTCTGCAGGTGGCTCTCCGGCCAAAATCAACGGTACTTTTATTTCAGAATCTTTGGCCCATTGATCATAAATTTCAAGTACTCCTAATTTGTTTTTATAAAAAGCATTACCTCCAACATGTAGAATATATCCTTTAGATAAATCAATATTATATTTATTAGATACTATTTCTCTAATCGCTTTACAATCGTTTGCAGGCTCAAAATTTTGATTTAGGCCGTTATAAACTACTCTGGATAATTTTGGCGTTTTGTTTAACAGAAAATGTAAATCGGCTTGCGTTTTTTTAGAAATTGGTATAAAATTTCTTGCTTTTCGATACCCCCAAACAATAAACTTTTGATAATATTTTCCGGTAATTCCAGTTTTATTCTCCTGCAATAAACCAAGAGCTGATTGTTGTGCCAAAAAATCGTGACAATGTACCACATGATATCTTTTACTGACCAATGGCACCCACGGACCTAAAGCATTATCAGAGAAAACAAACAACGTTTCTTTACTACAATTAAACAATCGAAACTTCACTTCAATTGGAAAAACAAAAAACTGATCCAGATAACCCAACCATTTTTCGAGAATCGTTTGATTCAGAGAGAATTTAAAGAAAACAGCTTTTGGACTCCATACGACTACCTCATGTCCTTTTTGTTCCATTCCTGCCATAATCATCTGGGCAAAACGAGGCATGCTTTTATGAGCTAAAAAAGGAGGATGAGTAAACAATACTATTTTCATTGCTCTTTTTTCACATTCATATTTATACTTGCCACTAAAAGACCAACTGTAATAACAGAACAGCCTAACATACTAGGCTGAGCCCACTGCCCAAGAATAATTAAATACAAAGCGGTACCACAAAATGTGATGGGTAACAATTTGTCTTCTTTTGGTAATTTTATTGATTTGAAAAATAAATTTATTGCCAGAAATAATCTTAAAAGAATAAGTCCGCCGCCTAAAATAAGTCCTTGTTCTCCTCCAACCCTTCCCAATTCATCTTCCGCAATTAAAAAAGAACTACTGCCAGACAACATTTGTGCTCCTGCGTTGGTCCCCATTCCTAATTTACCAACAAATAAAGGTGACTTAAATAAATTTGCTATTGGTCTTCTAAAGTCTTCAAAAAGTCGTGAGAAGAAAGATTGTTCGAAACTACCACTTTGACCACTTGCGGTGTCTACCCTACTCATAAAAACTTCGGTTCCTAAATTAAAAACTGATGTTGTCTTTTGTAAAATCGTAAATAGAAAAAACAATACGAAAATGGTCAAAGCGATCTTGAATAACTTTTTAAAACTAGAAGCCGAACCAATAAAAGCAAAGACTCCTACTAATGCAACCCCTCCAACAGCAGTTCTACTTACTGTTAATGGCAAACTGAATATTAAAGCTAATGTACTAGCATAAAGTAAAACCTTAGAAACCGGCTCTTTTGAGATCCAAAAATAAAAGATAAACACAGAAACTAAGATGTAAAAAGATGCCAATCCGATAATAAATGAAAAAGTACCAGGAGGTCTAAAATATCCCATTGCGCCAGAAAAACCAGCACTTCCTTCACCTCCTAAGCCTACATTTATAAATGCTGACTGCGGACTAATAAATTGTAAATAAACAATTAAAGTCATCAATATATTTGCCGCTAATAACGCATAACCTATTTTTAAAACATCTGATTTATTTAAAACGGCGCCAATGATAAAAATTAAAGGAAAATGAATCAGCATTATACGCGCACCATATAAGCCCACAAATAAGTTACCGTGACCAAAAGTAAGTGTTACAATTAATGCTAAAAGTGTAATGATAGAACCACAAACGACATATCCATTTAAAAATTTTACGTTCAAATAAATTGCTCTTATGATTATATATATCGCTACAGGATCACGCACGATTAACAATGGAGTAGCCAAACTTGGCAAAACCCATTTACGTAAAGCTCCTTCAAAAATCCACAAGAAAAAATACAACCAAATAGCTGTTTTTATAGACTTATAATTTTCAATTTTTGCAGCATTATCTTTCATTTATAACTTATTACTCTTTTAAACTTTAATTATCTTTAGAACTTAAAACACTGCAAATTTTATTTGCATAACTATCCCAACTGTATGTATCAGCTAGTTGTTTGGCCTTTTTACCCATTTGAAAAATTTTACTTCTATTGGTTAAAAACCAATTTATTTTTTCTGCAATAGCTTCAGGATTTCTAATTGGAACCAAAAAACCTGTTTCTTCATCTACTATTAAATCTTCTGCACCTGTATTTGCTGTAATAATTATTGGCAAACCCTGGCTCATTGCTTCCTGAATAACTAAAGCTCTGCCTTCGACAATAGAAGGAAGGCAAAAAACATCACAAGATCTCATCAATTCCAAAACTTTGTCATGTGAACGCGTAGGTTCATAAGTAAACTTTATTTGATCAGAATAAAAGGAAAGCGGTGCAGCCAATGAACCTAAAACTACTAATTCAACTTTTGAAGGGTCTACTAATTGCATTGCGTCAAATAAATCAGCTAAACCTTTGCGCTGAGTCATTGAACCTACAAACAAAATTCTTAATTTTTTATTATTATTCTTTTCCTCCAACTCAAATTGATTTGATGAAAAAGGTGTTCCAAAAGGCGATTGGATAATCTTTTTTTCATTTGCCCATTTAGGCAAAGATTGACGTACAAAATCACTTGCAACCACAATTGTATCAGCCAATTCTAATTCCTTTTTTTTTCGTTCTAATTTTTGATCACTATCGTTAATACCACCGCCTAAGGTAAATGCCCAACTTGATTTTCTAAGAGCTTCTTCATGTAACAACTCTTGCAAAAGTGTGTGATACGCAATCGGCAAGTCATAAATACATTCTAAACCTAATTTCTTTGCAGCCATAAATGTTTCCAATGCACCGTCTTCATAAGCGTAAACGGCAGTTAACCCATTTTTTTTAGCACTTTTAAGTTTCTTTGAAATTTTTTTGTCTAAATTTTGATACACTCTATCTACACAAAAAATACCTGTTTCTGATTTCGTTAAAGAATTAAGACTTAGTTTGGAAGCAATCATTCTTCCTAATTCTTTTACTGGATAAGCTTCTGTATAAGCTTGTAATCCAGAATCAAATGATCTCCTGCTTATGTCTCCTAAACCTTTTAATTTCGAAATTTTATGCCAAAAATTATTAGGAAAAACGGCAATTGAAGTATGAAATTGATATAATAATCCCTGAGTTAAAAATCCATTTGCAATGGCGCGTACATTACTATTTCCGGAAGGATGAGAAATAAGAATTTTCATGAGATGGATATTGATTTTATAAACTGATTTGCCAAACCATTCAAATCAAAAACCTGAACAGCTATGGTGTTTAATTTCAAATTATTTTTTTCGTATTTTATAATATTCGGTATAATATACTGTCCTTTTGTCGGCGTCCATTCGCGTGAAACGCAAATTGTATTTATTTGATGTTCTTTGTATGCTGCAAAAACACCGCTTTTTTCTGTCTGAAAATAAGGGGTTGTAGATATTCCAAAATCACTATCAATCAGCACTTGAGAAATTACGGTTTCAGATTGAATTCCCATTACTTCATAAGGTATCTCTTTACGGTCTAATACATTTGTATAATTAGAAAGTTCTGCACCATTTTTTCCTACAAAAACAAATTTTATCGGTTTGTCAAATTTGCTTTTAAAGCTTACTAAATCATCAATAAATTCTTTAAAAAGCGCTCCCGGATGAATGGTACCAAACAATACAACTTGAGTAAACTCATTCGTTTTGGTTCTAATTGCCGTTAACGGTATGTTACCGCAAATTGGCAAGAGTTCTGCATTAATATTATGTGACTGAAGAAAAAACTGGTATAATTTATTCTGCGTATTAACAAACTGCGGCTTCGTATTGCGAATTATTTTTTTTACAATTAACTGCTGTACTACACCAATACATTTGTGTTTAAATGAAGACTCAACATCTATTCCAAGCCACAATTCATGAAACATAATATGCCATTTGTGATTTCCTTTTATTTTCTTTAGAAAAGACGGCAACCAAAATGGTAATCCCTTTGGGTTAAAACTGTATGGCACATATTGTAAAGAAATCCAATTGGGTTGTAAATCGTTTATAACACTTTGCAGCCAAACTAAACGTTGATTATGATTTGTTGAAACTGGTATTCTATGTACCATTACAGCAGTTTCTTCTACGATTTGATTTTCACTCTTAAAAAAAGTAACCTGATGATCACATAAAGATAAAATCTGCGCTTTATGACCGGATCTTATAAGAACACCACATAAGCGTCGAGTGTAATCACCTACTCCATCATTACCTATTTCGGCAGAGCCACAAATGAAAAGGATATTCATTTTTTGATTTTATTTACTGTATTTATAAGTAAATCATGTCTTGATTTAAACTCTGTAAAACCTTCCTAAGAACTTGCTAATTTTAATAGCCATTTGTTTTTTTCTAATTTCTCCTCTGGAATGTGCTAAGATTGGACTTTTACTATTTTCCCAATAAACAACATCTTCTCTTCTTGGTATCCTTCCTTTAAAAAATCTTATAAAGTGATTTATTCGCCAAGGTTTTAAACTTCCTAAAGCATGAATCATCGTTGCTTCACCGGGAATAAACCCCATTCCGTCTTTACCTATATAGCTAATTGCTCCATCATAAGCTTCGATAGTTGCATTTAATGCGTCTTGATCTGATTTGTCAAAAAACTGAAATCCTTCCATTTTTAATATGGTTGAATTATGAGTCTGATTAAAAAAGATCGATTTATCAAGTCCGCCTATTGCATCACCCATGCTCTCTTGCAATTTGATCCATAACTTTAAAAAAGAAATGTTTTTTTTACTTAAACCGACAAAACCCCCATTTACATAAATCTGATTTTTGTATTGTAAATCAATATCATAATTTTTAAAATAATTTCTCCAGCCGTGTCTGCGGGGGTGAAATTCTTGTAATGGTGAATTAATATCTTCGCAAACTGCTACTCCACAATCAACCCATTGTTCAAAACATTTCCAGGAGTCAATAACTACAATATCCGGATCAAAATAAAATAATGCATCTGCATCTTTCGCAGCGCCTTCCCACAATTCCAGCATAAAGTCTGGCTTATAATTTGTGAGACTGTATGTGGTCGCTAATTGCAAAAAAACAAGTTGAATACCTTCAACAGGACTGACCGAGATAGCTTCTTTCCATTTACCAACCGATTCTTTTTTACCTTTTAATATCCAATTTGGTAATGATCCTCGATAACCAACGTAAATAGTTCCGCGAAATCCTTGCGTATATAGTGAATTAGAAAGTGTAGCAACTCCATAATGGTAATGCCCCTCAAATAAGGTACAAACAGCTGAAATCATATCTTATATTCTTTTTTTTATGAAACGTGCGGGTACTCCTGCCCAAACCTCATTTGCAGGTATTGATTTATTCACTACTGAACCAGCTGCAACAATTGAGCCTGTACCAATTGTAACTCCTTGTAGTATTATGCACGAAGTTCCAATCCAGACATCATCTTCTAAAATTATCGCTTCACTTGTAATTGGCTGCTGATTTATATTGGCATTAATTTTATACTCGTGTCCTGTATTATTTATGGTTGTTTTACTTGCAATAAGACAATTGTTTCCAATTATAATTTTTTCATTGCAAACAAATTCGCAAGCATGTCCAATAAAGACCTTATTGCCTAATTTTATATATGAGCTATCATTAAAAGGATGCCATATTCTAAAATCAACTCCATTTTGTATCTCACATTCACGACCTAAAATTAATTTATTGGGCCAATTACACGTGATACTTTCAATTTTCGAGTCGGTGCCCCCTTGTAATCCTCTAATTTTAAGACCGAAAAATGATAGCGAATGACCAATACTAACAACTTTATTATAAATCAATGCTAATTTGTTGGGATGCTTCATACTATTCATTTTTTACAAGAAGAATGTTATATGTACAAAATACAATGGTTTGCATTAAGGCAACTAATCCTAAAACAATATTAAAAAACAAAACACCTCTTAAGCTAGTTAAATCTAATAGACTGGCAGACACAATTATTGCTAATAAATTAATTAAAATTAGCGCGATTGGCGACATTGCCCAACCTCTCGAACTGTATAAATTAAAAACAATTCCTCCTAACAATCCAATGCAGCTACTAAGAATACTTAACAATAACTCAAATGGCAATCCTTTATATGCATCTCCAAGCAACCATAGAATTGGTGTTGGAAACAAATAAACAATGAGAATAATTATACTTAATAAAATTATTAGAAGTCCCATTATTTGAAAGAAACGTTTCAGTAACAAATATTTATTCGACGTTAATTTTGCAAAACGCGGAATAACTAATGTTGTAATTATTGCACTAAAAATAGATAGCATTACACTCAATCTGCTCAAAGCGCCCAATTGTGCCAATGAAGTTGCATTACCAAATATAGAAATTAACCAAATTGTAATTTGTCCTGAAAGGCAATAATAAATAGACGTAGGTAAAATACGTTTAACTAAATTTAGTATTTCTTTTTTAACTTCAACATCTGGCTGTTGTTTTTTATCAGCCATAGTGTAAACTATTTTTCTCAAACCAATATTTCCCCAAATTCTTGGTATTCCTGCAGCCAAAACCGCTACAAAAGCCCATGGAAAAATAAACATTGTTAAGCCTGATAAAAGTAATCTTCCTATTCCAACTTCAATTTGATTTCTTTGCAGAGGTAAAATAGTTTGATTTAGTTTTGGAATAATTTCTAACAACGAATCAGACAATGCGGCATAAAAGGCCGGAATCATTGCTGCCGCAATAAGTAAAGATGTAACCCAACTAGCGCCATTATGAAATAAAAGATAAAATAAAATTGGTACAGATACTAACAAGCTTGCCAGTGCAAACTTTTTTCTTAAATCTAAACCTGTCGCTAAAACAACTCCCATTCTTGCTTTATCTTCCCACACTTTTCCGCCTTGAGCCATAATTCCTGTAGTTATACCACCGTCTGCAAGTACTGTCATCGTACCTAACATAGTATTTGCCAAAGTATAAAAGGCGTATTCCTGAACGGGTAATAAACGAATTATTAAAATTCCCGAAGCAAATCCTAGCGCTTGTATAATAATTTGAGCACTTCCGGTTATCGAAATTAATTTCCCCCAGTTTATTATCGTGTCGTACTTGGGATGCTCTTTGACTTTTATTAAAATATTTTTCAAGAAATAGAAATAAAACGATTAAAAAATATGTCCTTTTTAAAATTGATAAGTTTAACCTTTTCCAATTCCTTTAATCTGAAAACCAATTTCGGCTAATTTTTCAGCATCCAAGATGTTACGTCCATCAAATACAAAAGCTGGTTTGTACATATTGGCATAAATCGAATTCCAATTGTAAGTTCTAAATTCATCCCATTCAGTCAAAACTGCAACTGCATGCGCTTGATCGAGCGCTTCGACAGGCAATTTATATACGAAAATTTGCTTCAATTTTAATTCAATTTTCTGTTCTGTAAGCCCTTTTAACTCCCATAAATCACGCATATCGGCTTTAATTTTTTCTTCAGAAACTTTGGGATCATACACGTGAATTTCTGCTCCATCTTCAATTAGATGTTCAGCAACATAAATAGCGGCAGACTCACGAGTATCATTAGTGTCTTTTTTGAATGCCCAACCCAAAAAAGCTATTTTTTTTCCGCTAACGGTATTAAAAAGTGACGTGATAATTTTCTTCGCAAAACGATATTTTTGATAATCGTTTAGAATAATAATCTGCTCCCAATAATTAGCGACTTCATTTAAATTAAAATAGCGACATAAATAAACCAGGTTCAAAATATCTTTTTGAAAACAAGATCCTCCAAAACCTACAGAAGCTTTTAGAAACTTAGAGCCAATTCTGCTGTCAGTTCCAATTGCAGTGGCAACCTCATCAACATCTGCTTCAGTAACTTCACATAATGCAGACAATGCGTTTATTGATGATATTCTTTGTGCCAAAAATGCATTTGCTGTTAATTTTGATAATTCTGATGACCACACATTTGTGGTTAAAATTTGTTTTGGTGACAACCAATGCGCATAAATATCAACTAATGCCTGAATTGCTTTTTGACCATTTTCTGTTTGTTTTCCTCCAATTAAAACACGGTCTGCGTGAAGTAAATCGTTAATAGCTGTTCCCTCTGCCAAAAACTCCGGATTAGAAAGTACTTCAAATTTGACACCGTTTCCAGCGTGATCTAAAATAGTCTGTAAAGTTTCGGCTGTTCGAACTGGAAGAGTTGATTTTTCAACTATTATTTTATCGTTCTTGGCTATTCTTGCTATTTGTCTGGCACATAGCTCTACAAATTTTAAATCTGCTGCCATTCCTTTGCCTTCTCCATAATTCTTTGTAGGAGTATTAACTGCTATAAAAATCATATCGGCGGCTTCAATTGCACTTTCTACATCTGTTGAAAAGAATAAATTACGGCCTCTTGCCTCACGAACTACTTCTGCAAGTCCTGGTTCATAAACTGGTAGATTATCCAAATTTTCGTCATTCCAGGCTAAAATTCGGCTTTCATTTAAGTCTACAACATTAACTTTAATTTCCGGACATTTCAACGCGATAACAGACATTGTTGGACCACCAACATAACCAGCCCCCAGACAACAAATATTTTTGATTTTCATTTATGTATCTTTTCTTGAGAAAAAAGTTTTTTTTATTTCTTTAATTCGTTACTCAAAATAATTCAAGATCGTATAACCACCATCCTTTAAGTGCTGTTCTTTTCTCATAAGCTTTAAATCAGACTCCATCATTTCTTTTACCAATTCCGATAGGTCATATTTACACTCCCAACCTAACTTAGTTTTAGCTTTTGTAGCATCACCAATTAATAAATCTACTTCTGTAGGCCTAAAATAATGTGGATCTACAGCTAATACTTCTTTACCTATTAAAAGTTGGTAATCTGGATTGTTACAAGATGTAACAAACCCTTTCTCTTCTACGCCTTTTCCTATAAATTCTAATTCAATACCCACCTCAGCAAAACTCATTCTTACAAATTCACGAACTGCGGTAGTTTTTCCTGTAGCAATTACCCAGTCTTCTGGTTCATCAGCTTGTAAAATCATCCACATCATTCGGACATAATCTTTCGCATGTCCCCAATCGCGCTGTGCGTCCAGATTTCCTAAGTATAATTTATCCTGCAATCCTAACGCTATTCTTGAAGCTGCTCTGGTAATTTTACGTGTTACAAAAGTTTCCCCACGAATAGGTGATTCATGATTAAACAAGATACCGTTGCAGGCGTACATCCCATAAGCTTCTCTATAATTTACAGTTATCCAAAAAGCATACATTTTAGCTACTGCATAAGGCGATCTTGGATAAAAAGGAGTTGTTTCTGATTGTGGTACTTCTTGTACTTTACCATACAATTCTGAAGTAGATGCCTGATAAATTCTTGTCTTATTTTCTAATCCTAATAAACGTACTGAATCCAAAAGTCTTAAAGTTCCCAATCCATCTGCATTACCTGTATATTCAGGAGTTTCAAATGAAACAGCTACATGACTCATTGCTGCCAAATTATAAATCTCATCCGGTTGAATTTGCTGAATTAAACGTGTCAAATTTGTACTATCGGTCATATCCCCATAATGCAAAATAAAATTCCTGTTTTCTGTATAAGGATCCTGATATAAATGGTCAATTCGGTCTGTATTAAATAAAGAAGTACGTCTTTTTAATCCGTGTACTATATAACCTTTTTCTAATAAAAACTCGCTTAAATAAGCCCCGTCCTGTCCAGTAATTCCAGTAATAAAGGCCGTTTTTTTTAATGGATTCATAATTTAGTTATTAGTTTCAAAAGCAATTTTAGCAAAGCTGCAAGTATTAATTATTAAGTTTTTTTGAGATTTACTGATTACTAATAAACCTTTTCTTTTAAATTTTCAACATTTTCCAGAAACCAATTGTACGTTTTTTGTATTCCTTCTTCTAAATTCACTTGGTGTTTCCACCCAATGTTATGCATTTTAGAAACGTCCATTAATTTTCTTGGTGTACCGTCAGGTTTGCTTTCATCCCAAATAATCCCACCGGTATGACCAACAATTTTTTGTATTGCAGAAGCTAGCTCCTTAATAGTTAAATCTTCTCCTGTTCCTACATTATACAAATATCCCGGAAGTTGGTTTTCTAAAGCAAAAACGACTGCTTCTGCCATATCATCTACAAATAGAAATTCTCGCATAGGCTTACCGGTTCCCCAAAGTATTACTGAAGCATTATTGTTTTCTTTGGCTTCATGAAATTTGCGAATCATCGCTGGTAAAACATGAGAACTGTTCAAATCAAAATTATCATGAATGCCATATAAATTTGTTGGCATTAAACTCACAAAATCTTTTTTATATTGCTTGCGTATCGCCTGACATAATTTTACGCCAGTAATTTTTGCTATAGCATACCACTCGTTTGTACTTTCTAAAGAACCTGTTAGCAAATACTCTTCTTTTAATGGTTGTATGGCTAATTTTGGATAAATACAGGAACTTCCTAAAAAGATAAATTTATTTACACCAAAATTGTGAGCTTCACTAATCAGGTTATTTTGAATTTGCATGTTTTCCATTAAAAACTGATACGGAAAATCATTATTAGCCAAAATACCTCCCACTTTTGCAGCGGCATCTATAATGACGTCTGGTTTTACTTTTTGAAAAAAATTTCGAACGTCTTCTTGTTCTCTTAAATCCAATTCTTTGCTTGAAGCTCCAATAAGATTATTATAACCTTTTGCTTTCAAGGTTCTCCAAATGGCACTTCCAACCATTCCCTTGTGTCCAGCAATATATATTATAGCATTTTTATCAATCATTTTAGGCACTTTTAATTTTTAAAGACTTGTGATTTATATCCTTTCAAGAGTTCATTTTATAATAATGGTGAAGCAATAGATTCTAATTGTTGGTAAACTTGTTTTACCTCTTGAGAATTTTCTTTTTGCAAAACCATTAGAGCATCGGCGGTATAAATTAATATACAATTTTTTACCCCTATAAAAGTAGTATGCATTGAGGTTCCTATTACTATATTCCTATTTGAATCGATAGGATGACCTTTTTGAACTAAATAATCGTAAACAGATTCGAAAGAACCCAAATCCGACCATTCGAAATGAGCAGGAACTACTTTAATGTCTTTACTTCTTTCCATAACTGCATAATCAATACTTATGGAAGGAATGCTTAATGACAAATCATAATCTAAAAAGCCATCATTATTGGCGCTCCAGGCTGCTCTTGAAGTTTTATAAACTTCAGGTTCCTGTTTTTCCAGTTCTTCTAAAAACTTTCCTGCTTTGAAACAAAATAGTCCGCTATTCCAAAAATAATTTCCTCTTTTTAGATAAGTCTTTGCTGTTTCTAAATTTGGTTTTTCGTGAAATGCAATTACATTTTCGTTTTCAAACTCGATGTAGCCGTAACCTGTTTCCGGTTTAGTGGGTTTGATTCCAAAAGTCACCAGGAAATCCTGATTGGCTAATGTAATGGCTTGTTGTAAAGCACTGGCATACGCATCATTTCCTTCTATTATATGATCAGAAGGCGTAATCAATAAAACATCTTCAGGTTTTGATGCAAATGCGGCAAATGCAATTGCTGCGGCTGTATTACGAGGAACTGCTTCAATAATATGAGTAAAAGGAATATTGAATTTCGACATTATGGAATTACTCATTTTGTAATTTTCAATATTTCCAACCACTATCATTTTATCAGAAACATCTTGATTGCGGGCCACCGTTTTCTCAAAGAGTGATTCCCCATCAAAAAGCTCAAGATATTGTTTGGGTAATGTTTTTCTGGAAAGCGGCCACAATCTACTGCCAATGCCTCCGGTTAAAACTACATGAGTAACAGTATTAATTGCCATTTGAGTGCATTAAAATTTCTTTCTGATAAACTTCATTGCGCAAATTAGTACTGGAGAAGCGATGATCTCTTGTATTAAAGTACAATTCGATTCCTTTTTCTTCGCAATAAGTTCTGCCGGTAAAATCTCTGTCCTTATATTCATCACCTAAAATGCGAACATCAATTGTGAAAGATTTCAAAATATCCTCCAGATCTTGTTCTGTTGCATAAGGAACAATTTCATCAACAAACTTGCAGGCTTGTAACTGTATGTAGCGCTCTACTACAGTTTGGGTTGGTTTGTTTTTTGTTGGTCGGTCTAATGTTGGATCAGTTTGTAAACCAACAATTAAATAATCACAATGTTGTTTTGCTTCTTCAAGCATTTTAACGTGCCCTGCATGTAACAAATCAAAAGCACTAAATGTTATTCCAGTTCTCATCTGCTTAATGTTTTTAAATTAAAAAAAATATGCTTATTAATGTAGAATTGTCTTCGAAAATAATACAACCATTTTATTGGGGTTCCGAGGCTTTTTTTAAAATTTAGAAAAAGGGTTCCCCGTGAATAGTTACAATTTAACTACTCAAAAAAGAAAAAATAAATGGTCTAAAAATTGACAAATTATGTTTGCTAACTGCGATTAAAAGACTAAAAAATCTGAAATAAAAAACAAGAAATTTTAATCAATTACAGGCTTTATATCTAACAATAATTTAAAATAAAATTATAATAATGTACCTGATGAGAAATCGCATTTTTGTGACTAATTGTCCTTAATAAGGATATTTTAACATCAAAAGCACTGGTATTTTTAAATGTTCAGAATTAAATTTACATCTCAGTTTATATACGAAACCATCTAATATCTTATTAGGATGATTTTCTAAGAACTACTCAACAATTTAGATAGTAAAAAACACCAATTTCAATCGAAATTAAATTGTCAATACTATCTATTATAAGGTTTCTATTTTTCAAGAAGGATACCGATATAAACAGCTTACTCTATTTTAAAAAAAACTTATTTACAAATACGATAAATAAATTAAGGATTATGAAATGGTATGTAGTATACACAAAACCGAAATGGGAAAAAAGAGCTGCAGAACAGTTAACTAAGTTTAACATCAATTGTTATTGTCCTGTTATTAAAAAAGTTCAGCAAAGATCAGACAGGAAAGTAAAGGTAGAAATGCCATTGTTTAATCATTACATATTTGTGCAATTAGCAGAAAAAGATCGAAACTTAGTATTTCATTCTCCCGGAGTAGTACGATTTTTATTTTGGCTGGGAAGACATGCGATTGTAAAAGACAGAGAAATTGAAACAATCAAAGAATGGCTTGAAGGTGGCGATACTGCCTCAGAAATATCAGTAATGCAGTATCAAATTGGAGATAAAATACATTTAAATTCCGGTCCTTTTTGTGATCAAAATGCAGTGATAAAAGACATTACAAAAACTCATTATGTCTTAATCTTAGAATCGTTGGGATATGTTTTAAAAGTAAAACATAAATAGAGAATTAAAAAAGAGCTTTCAAAAGTTAAAAAAAACAACTTGAAATTCTTCTGTTTTATTGAATCAAGTAAAATGATTTTTCTCAAAAAAATTAATTATCCAATTGGAAAATCTGACTTTTCTTGATTCCTAAAATTTTTACTAATTGATCTAGTTTTGACAGCTTAAGATCAACCATACCTTGCTCAATTTTTTCGTATGTTTTTACACTAATTTCCATTTGGATTGCAATGTACTCAGGGGTGTGATTGTTTTGCAATCGAAACTCTCTAATTTTTAAATAGTAATTTTCCATGGCTTTATTTTTTATTACTGATTTTGATTAATTTCAGTTTTATTAATAAAAATATTTTGATTTGTTTTTGATGGGTATTATATGGGTATTCTATCTGGTTTCGCTAAAAAATATTGAAACATCGAATTTAAATATGAATTCAATTGAAACCTCTAACACTTTTGATATTTCAATTAATTTAGAAACAGTTAAATCGACATCGCCTCTTTCAATTTTACCATAACCACTGGTGCTCATTTTTAATTCAGCGGCTACATACTCTCTAGTAAAATTTTTTAATTCTCTTATCTTTCTAATATTTTCGTATACACTATATTTCATAAAAAGTAAAAAATAAAAAATATAAATAATTTTTATTTTGAAGCTACTGTCACATCCTTTAATGATTTCCTATAATAAGATCTTTATTCCTTTATCTTATTTGTAAAAAAATCATCTTTTTACAGCAACTATTCAATTATCAACAAGGTTTAAAGCTAAATGACGTTTTATCTTTATCATTCATTTTAAATTTCGATCAAAAATATATAATGTTTCGACTATTTAATAATAAATCTGTTCAACGTATTTTAAAATCCGATAAAATACAACTTGTTGCATTTTACGGCTCTCAGAACCCTCAACTAATATCAAAAAAACCTTATTTTATAGGACAACAGCCACGTAATTGTACGTATTCCTTGGTATGATTGCATCCCATTTACATGAAAAAAGGCAAAAATGAAGAAAAAGACATTTTTTTTAAAAATCAAAAATGCTAAAAATTTCAAATTAGAATCTATAAACTAAAAAAACGTCCTCATTTTTTTTTATTAGTTTATTTTTCATTTTGTTCAATAGTCTCTCAACAATATCATATCGTTTTAAAGCTATATAAAAGCAAAACTATTTCATCGTGTCACGTTTTATCATAATTAAAAACAGATCCCTATAATCAAAAAAAATAAGGTTCAAATTAGCTTGACTAATCTGAACCTTACTTTTATATCATACAATAATTGAAGATCTTTATACAATCATAAATTCTGCAACTGTATTTATTTTATTGTGTTACCAAAAGCTGTGGATATGAATTTGGTGTTGAATTAATTATCACTGTTGGAACTCCCGCTTTTACATTAACCAATAACTTACTTAATGTTGGGTTTGCCAAAAACGTACTATTTACATAAATAGCAGACTCTAAACCATAACCTTGATTTGCCGGAATTTGCGTTACTACGTTTCCTGTAATTGTTGAATTTACAATATGATTAGTTAACGGATTAAACATTACCGGTGAAAACAACGGAACATTATCTGAAAATTGACATCCTTCAATATTAGTACTAATTGCATTTATTGTTGGCCCTGTAGTCTTGTTATTGTATATGTTAGAATTGTATAAAGAGAATACATTACTAGTTATAATATTAACTCCGCTATAATTGGTAAAGTCACAATTTGCTGCTAATGGAGTATTTTGTGCATTTAAAGCAATAGCGACTCTTCCTCCATCAAATTTACAATCTACCCAGGCATCTAAATTATCGGCTCTGGTAGCCATCATAGAAACTCCTGTGCTGCTGTTTATAAATTGATTTTTATAAAACATAGTTTTATCGACAAAACTAGAAGTGTCAATATCATTTGCATAAGGAGTAAGAGGATCTTGAAAAAAACCAATATTACAATCAACAAAACCTAAATTATCAAGAAAGTTGTTATCAAATCCTTTCATTCGTCTAAGCTGCATACCATAATTTTGATTTCTAAACACTACAAACTTTATGTTTTGATAAGTAATATGCTGTGATCCATAATCTTGTGAAGAATACACCCCTACGCTCCCGCCCTGAAGCGTTAGATAACCTAATATAAAATTAGCATCCTGACCACCGGTAAGAGATATTAGCGGAAAATTATCGGTTAAACCTACAATAACTGTTTTTCCGGTTCCCTGGCCAACAATACCATGATTAGAATCAACAGGAAGCTTTAAAGTAGAACCAATGTAAAAAATACCCTCAGGTAAATCAGCAACACCTTTGCTATCAATTAATCCTTGTATATAACTTGTCTGATCTGGCTTGCCTACCCTGTCAGTTTTCCAGTTTGCTCCTAACGGATTCGGCAATGTTTCCCATGAAGGTCTGCTCCACGGTGTGTATTTAGTTCCTAAAATAGTGTTTGATATATTATTAATGACTGCGGTATTTGTCATAGTAGTAGTTTGATCAACTCCATTATATCTAATCATATTACTACTATTTAAATTTGCAAGAAGATCAAATCCTGTTACTGTCCCCGGTTTTCTAATATATGTTCCAGTTCCATTTACCAAAAACATATTGGCTCTTAAAGACAATACATCTGTTGGAAAATTCATAGGTTTCTCTAAAAAGAAAACATTTGCAGCATCAATATCAAAAGATGGCGTTTTAACAGCTGAATAACTATTTGCACCATTAAAATTTGTAATTTTCACATCACCAATATTATTTGCTGAAATCATTGCTTTTGTTCCTTCTCCTGAAAGATTCCACCCTTCAGCGTCCAGACCTACAAAAGTTAGAGAACGTAAGCCGTCAAGATCAGTAGTATCACCATGGGGCGTTAAAAAATTAGTATGCAGACTAACATTACCATAACTAGGCGTGGTACTATTTCCTTTCAGGACAAGCATATTTGCTCCTCCCTGCGATTGGTGTTTTATTATTTTATTGTTTCTTATGTAACCAGACTGACTGCAATCAATTCGTATTGGTCCACTAAAATTTATAAAAGTATTGTTCTCCATCATTACATTTGTTCCTACTAAAGTTCCAAATTTGATAGATTTAAAAGTACAATAAGAAATCACTCCTCCCGCTTGCATGGTTATATTTTGATCTGCAGGCAGCAAAGATTCTAAAACAACGCCGGTACTTCCAGCAGCTATCGTAATAGCAGATATTTTATTTAAAGAGGGATGTCCGTATAATTTTTGATTACTTTTCATGACAATATTCACTCCTGAATAATCTCCTTTTTCCAGTCGCACTGAGCCATATTTATCTAAAGCAACCTGAAGAGTCGCTTTTTGAGTAAGTGGTAATAAATAAGCACCAAAATATGCGATTTCTTCCAGTTGGTTTTCTACGCCCGGAGTTTTAGCCGGAGCCTCATCAATTGCATAATGATAGTTTTGCGAGAAAACTGCAGTTGAAAAGAGTAAAAAGTAAATTAGATGTTTCATTGTCCCGATATAATATAGGAATTTGCGCTAGTTTTTCTAAGAAATCCAAACCTTACGTTTCCTGAAACACTAGTAAACTTTGCACTTCCGCTTGCATTATAATTAATTGATACACCTGATGCTGCTTGTATTGTTAACACAGCACCATTATGAGCTTCTAAATTAATAGTTTCACCTACTAACATACTTCCAAAATCAGCAGTTAATGTTAAGGTCGCCGATGTTGTACATTCTATTGTATTATTGATATCTGCGACAGCAACATTTCTGGAAGAAGTAAATGAAATGATTACTGCTTTAACTGGAGCACCACTTGTACCAGCTGTTTTTGCATATAGCGCATAAGGCACACTTAAAAGCTGGGTAACTCCGGTAATATCATAATTAACGCCGCCTTTTACATCTACTTGTGTTTCTATAAAATAGGGTCCTTTATCCCAGGCGATTTTACTAAAATCTCCGGTAACCACCGTTCCTGTACCAATTTCAAGAGAAACAAGACCAATTGCATTTGTAGTAGGAGTCTGAGTTTCCTGATAAGCAACAGTACCAGTCGAAGTGCTTTGATGTATTATAATCCTAAGGCCAACTCTCGAATTAACAACCAAGCTATTGTCTTGTGCACGCATAATTGCCTGATAACTCATTTTTTCCGGTGCTTGTGCAAATACCTTAAGTGTTACAGTCACAAATAATAATAAAAGGGTATGTGCAAGTCTCATTATATTTTCTTTTTAGTTTTTTACTACTTTAAATGATTTCAAAATTTTATTATCCACATATACTACAAGTACATAAATTGATGAACTAAGATTATTTAGACTAACCTGAGTTTCAATTTGATCAATTTTATTTTGTTTTAAAAGCCTGGCTTGTATGTCATAAAGCTTATAAGATCGCTGTCCGCTTTCTAACTCTAATCCATTCATGCTAATATTAACAAAATCGGTTGTAGGATTTGGGAAAACAAATATTTGTGCTGTAGTAGGTTTGTCAACTTCAGGTACATCTAACATTTCATCTTTTCTAAGCTGTTGTATACCTTGAGCCACATTATAAACTGATCCTACTCCATTATAAGTATAAAATACCTGACCAATTGAGTAAGAAACTGATCCTGAACTTCCTGTCGCATTACTACCAGTTGCCACTATGGCTCCCATAATATTGGTAGTTTGCGCACTTTGACTATTCCCTATAAAAGGAAATAATATTGCAATTATGATTAGTTTTAAATATTTCAATCTTAGATAGTTCACAGCTCAATATTCTTAATACTTGTTTATACTGCAAAAATATTTAATTTCAAAATCTAATCGATATAATTTAAATTATTTCCGATAAACCACACTAAATGTAGTATTTTAATGATTTTTTACTTACATCAAAAAAATCGAATACTTGATTTTATTCTTTGACAGATCATTAAAAAAAAAATGAATTAATATGATATTAGTTATATTATGACGAAATCTTTTTGACTTCCAATTTAAACAAGTTGTTATTTATAAGACAACGCTAATTCACTTCAATAAATTACATTAACAGGAGCTTTTTATCTAATCTTCAATATAGCCTCCTATATCGCTTCTATTTCATAATTATATAGGGCAAAAACTTAAAAATATCTATTTAATTAACTTTTATCTATTTGATTTTAAAGCACTTAAATAAAAAATAAAGTTACTTATTTATTTTTTAAAATGTATCAATTCAATACCATTTTTTTTAAAAATATAATTTACTAACACAAAATGATAATTTAAACAGTATTTTAAAATGAATAAAAAAAGCATCTAAAAGAAGAAACAAAACCTTATCGTTTTTTAATAAAATTTGTCCTATTCAATTTAAAATATGCTGTTCATCGAGAATAATAGCTTTATATAGAATATACAAGTATTAGTGAAAAATTTTTCCTTTTTTTGATCAACTTATTGAATAATGAGCTGCAAATACTATTTTAATATGGAGACAAAATAAAGACTAAAGCCAATCAAAATTCTTACATCTATTTATTAACTAAGTAAAAATTGTAATAAAAAAATGTATTCATTACCAACTAACACATTATTAGCCAGTAATTTAAACCCGTCTCTTTTAGTTCAACGCTAATATTATCATATTATTTTGTTCAACTTTAATTTTAAGATGATTAAAATGAAAAGATCTAACAACAATAATTTAGACAAAGAGATGAATTGGATCAAAATGGAGTATCCCGAAAATCCGCTACATGAACTTTTTGCAAAACAAGCCGAAGCGTCTCCTGATTCCATAGCACTTGAATTTGAAAATCGTAAGATTACTTATAGAGCATTAGCAAAAATGATAAATCAAATGGCCAATTATTTTTTGGCGCAAGGTTTATCTTCAGGACAAATTGTTGCTGTTTCTATGGATCGAAGCCCTGATTTAATCGCTTCTCTTTTTGCAATTTTACAATGTGGAGCTGCATACTTACCCTTAGATCCTAAATTTCCAACTGAACGTCTGGAATTTATGCTGGAAGACTCTGAAGCCAGTTTTTTATTAACTACAAAAGCACTCTCAGATTCTTTACCAAATTCTTCAAAAAAGATATTAATTGAAGATATAATCTCTTCTCTCGAACAATATCCTGCAACACCGCTTCCTGCCACGGTTTCGAACAAAACTGTTGCCTATATAATGTATACTTCAGGATCTACAGGAAAACCTAAAGGAGTGACTGTAACTCATAAAAATTTAGTAAACTTTCTTTATAGTATGGCGCTCGAGCCCGGTATAAATGCCGAAGACAAATTGTTATCAATTACTACAATTTCCTTTGATATTGCGGGATTAGAGTTGTTTTTGCCATTAATTAAAGGTGCCACAGTAGTTTTTGCCGACTATGAAACGATTCGTGACGGTCAACTTTTACGGGATGTTCTACAAAAAAAAGAAATTACAATACTACAAGCCACACCAACGACCTGGCAGTTATTACTTGATTCCGGTTGGGAAACGCCGCTTGCTTTAAAAGCACTTTGCGGTGGCGAAGCTATGCCTTTGAATCTTGCACGTCAACTTATTTCGCGATGCGACTCTCTTTGGAATATGTATGGCCCTACCGAAACCACAATTTGGTCTGCTGTGAAACAAATTCATGCTGACGATGAATTAATATCAATTGGATTACCAATTGCAAACACACAAATCTACTTGTTAGATGAGCACAATCAAATTGTTGTGCCGGGAACAATTGGTGAGATAGTTATTGGTGGTGATGGAGTCGCAGAAGGTTATTGGAAACGACCAGAACTTACAGCTGAAAAATTTATTGAAGATCCGTTTTCTACAGCATCAAATTCTGTTCTTTATCGAACAGGAGATTTAGGCAAATTATTACCAAATAGAGAGCTTCAATGTTTAGGACGTATAGATCACCAAGTAAAAATTAGAGGACATCGTATTGAATTGGGTGAAATAGAAGCTACTTTAAATAGTTTAACAGGTATAAAACAATCTGCAGTAATTGTTAGTAATCATTTTGGAAATGAAGATAAACTGGTGGCTTATTTAAAATCCGGTGATTTATTGCAAGATGAAAAACAGATTCACGACTCGCTTTCTAAAATTTTACCTGAGATACTACTACCGTCTCTATACATATGGGTAGAAGATTTCCCAATAACACCTAATGGAAAAATTGACAAAAAGAATTTACCAGTACCCGAATATAACAGACCTGATTCTGCTCCTCTCTTTAAGAAACCCAATACACAATTAGAAAAAGATATTGCAAAAATCTGGAGCGAAGAATTAAAAATGTCAAGTATTGGTATCGATGATGATTTTTTTGACATGGGAGGCAGTTCTGTTCTTGCGCAAAAAGTAACATCATTAATGAGGCAAAATCTGTCTAAAGATGTACCTGTTTCAAAAATCTATATTCATCCTACAATTAGAGAACTTGCTGCTATTTTAGAAGAAAACAATAGTGATACTGCCAACGAAAATTTGTTTGCATTTAAAGAAAATAATAAAACAACTTCTGAAGACATTGCCATAATTGGTATGGCCGGAAGGTTTCCAGGTGCCGATACAATAGATGAATTATGGGAAAATCTAAGAGATGGAAAAGAAACTATCTCCTTATTTACAAAAGAAGAACTGGACAGCAGTTTACCCGAAAGCCTTCGTAACGATCCGCTTTATATAGGTGCAAGAGGAATTTTGCCTTCTGCTAAAACTTTTGATGCTCATTTCTTCGGGTTAAACCCACAGCTTGCTGCCGCAATGGATCCTCAAATACGAGTGTTTTTAGAAATTTCATTCGAAGCATTAGAGAAAGCAGGACATTTGCCTAAACATTATAAAGGAAGTATTGCAGTATATTCTGGCAGTGAAATCAATACTTATTATGAAAATAATATATTTAATAACAATGAACTAAAAAGTTCAATTGGAGAATTACAGATTTATACCGTAAATGGAAAAGACTTTATTGCTCCTCGCACTTCTTATCATTTAAACCTAAAAGGTCCATCTGTTAGTGTACATTCAGCCTGTTCAACTTCATTATTGGCAGTTGCCGAAGCGGTGAAAGCAATAAGAACCGGTATGTGTGATGTTGCTCTTGCAGGAGGATCCAGCGTTACCTGCCCAATTAATAGCGGCCATCTTTACGACGATGGTTTTATAAAAAGCCCTGATGGCTCTACAAGGTCTTTTGAAGCTTCAGGAAAAGGAACCGTTTTTAGTGACGGAGCCGGAGTAGTTTTACTTAAAAGATTAGAAGAAGCTGAAAAAGATGGCGATATTATTTATGGAGTAATTAAAGGAGTTGGCGTAAATAATGATGGTGGAGACAAAGGCAGTTTTATGGCACCAAGTCCAAAAGGTCAAGCCGGAGCTATAATTAATGCGTTTAACGATGCACAAATATCACCTTCTACAATTAGTTATATGGAAGCGCATGGTACCGCAACTCCAATCGGAGATCCAATAGAAATAGAAGGACTTAGAATTGCATATGGCAAACAGGAAAAAAACAATTTTTGCGCATTAGGTTCTATCAAAAGTAATATGGGGCATACTACAGCTGCTGCCGGAGTTGCGGGATTAATTAAAGTATTGTTGTCGATGCAGCATAAGCAAATACCACCGATGGTTAATTTTAATAAACCAAACCCCAATATAGATTTTGATAATAGCCCTTTTTTCATCAACAACAAATTAATTGATTGGAAAGCAGACGGCAAAAGAAGAGCTGGTATAAGTTCTTTTGGAATAGGTAGTACAAATGTTCATGCGATTGTCGAAGAATATGAAATGAAACCTATCCCGTCTTCAGCCGGGCGACCTCTTGAAATACTTATGTGGTCAGCAAAAAATCAAAACAGTTTATTGGGGTATGAAAATACATTGGGTCATTTTATTGACAAATCAAAAAACACTCCTTTAGCAGATATTGCTTATTCTTTAAATATGACGAGAGATGACTTTAATCATCGAAGCTTTTTAATAGCCAATTCTACAAATGATGCTGCCGAAAAATTGATTTCTCTAAAAACTAAAAATACCAAATCCTCAATATTAAAAAATGCTCCAAGCGAATTAGGATTTCTTTTTCCTGGACAAGGAGCTCAGTATTTACAAATGGGAAAAACACTTTACGACAACGAAAAAGTATATCGTGAAGCTATAGACAAGTGTGCAGAACTTTTGACGGACGATTTAAAACTGGATATTAGAGACATAATCTATCCTGAAATTAATTCTACTGAAGGCGAAGAGCTGTTAAAAGATACTCGCTTAACACAGCCTGCTTTATTTGTTACTGAGTATGCATTGTCACAATTATGGATGAGCTGGGGAATAAAACCAACTTTTCTTTGCGGTCATAGTATTGGCGAATTTACTGCAGCACATTTGGCCGGAATTCTAAGTTTAAAAGACGCCTTACATATCGTTGCGATTAGAGGAAAATTGATCAGCGAACTTCCGGGCGGCTCTATGTTAATTGTTCGTGTACCAATAGATAAGCTCAATGAATTAATTCCTGATACACTCTCAGTTGCCGCTATAAATGCAAATCAGTTTTGTGTTGTTTCAGGTACAAAAGAAGACATTGCACAATTTAATCAGGAGCTCGATGCTCAAGACATTCCAAATAAATTACTCAATACAAGTCATGCCTTTCACTCATTCATGATGGATCCTATTTTAGATACATTCAAAAATGAGTTAGAAAAAATAAAATTAAATATCCCAAGATTGCCAATTATTTCGACAGTGTCGGGAACTTGGCTTACTGATACAGAAGCGACAAACCCAATGTATTGGGTCAACCATTTAAAAAATACTGTGAGATTTGCAGATGCGATGGATACTGCGTTTGAATTGGATGATTTTATATTATTAGAAGTTGGTCCGGGTCAAACATTAACTACTTTAGCCCGCCAACAGGCTGCCGGCAAAATTATAGCTGCTTTTCCTAGTTTAACTTTTCCAAAAGATGAACAGGAAAATGAATACTTCACAATATTAAATGCCTTGGGCGATTTGTGGATGAGAGGTATAAATCCTGATTGGAAATCTTTTTACAATCAACAACAAAGACAAAAAATCGAACTGCCGAGTTATGTTTTTGATCGTAAACTTTGCTGGATCGAACCTCTGAACACTATTCAAACAACAATAATTCAAAAACCTTTGGTTTCTTTTGATACGGCAGTAATTTCAACAGAAACTGAAAAAAGTACTGTCACAGCAAATGAGTCAAAAAAAGATTCAATCCTTTATAATATTTCAGAAATTATAAAAAATGCCTCAGGAATAACTTATGATTCTGATTCAGCTTCTTATACTTTCTTAGAATTAGGTCTAGATTCATTATCACTAACGCAATTATCAGGAAAATTGAAAAAAGAGTTTGATTTACCAATCACTTTTAGACAACTTAATGAGAGCTTTTCAACACCATTACTCTTAGCTGATTACATCGACCTTAATTTACCGGAAAGTCACCCAATCAATTTCAGTAAAGAAAATAAAATAGTTGTTAATCAAACTATTGAATCTAATACATCATCAAACGGAATACAATCATCTTTAAATCAAATTTCATTAGAGCATATTGTTCAGCAAATCCAGATTTTAAGTCAAAAAGTAGATTTAATACAAAATTATCAGAGTTCTTCATCAAACGGAAATACTTCATTTGTCAGTCTAAAAGCCGAACATTTCGATGTAACTAAATTTAATAGTACAAATCAAGTCGAAACAAATGGAACTAACGGAATTCACAAAAAAGAAAAGTCTTTTGATATAACCGAGACAAATGATCAACAACCAATTGAAAGTACTATTCATGAAAAAAAGTATACCATAATGGCGAATGAACCTCCTGTTCAAGGCAGTAAACTGGGACGGGATGAAAATGGAAATCCGGCATGGTTTATCGAAGATCCTACTCAAAACGGAAATTTCGTAAAGATCAAACTATAAAAATCAGCTAAAGACAACTAGTAATTGATTTAAAATAATCAGTTTAAAATATCAATTACTTTTAAAATAGTATCATAATGAAAAATCAACCTCAAATACAAACAGAAATGGAAACTGAAACAGAAATTCAATTTAATCCATTTTCACCTGAAATCGAACGTGTAATTCAAACTACAAATTCGCAACAGGAAATATGGTCGGATTGTATTTTTGGAGGCAGTGATGCAAACAAAGCTTACAATCTATCCGTATCTCTTAAACTTAAAGGTAATTTAGTAGTAGATACATTTGAGCGAGCAGTAGATACTTTGGTAAAACGCCATGAAGGTTTGAGAGCTACATTTAGTCCAGACGCAAGATTTATGTGCATTTTTAGTAATGTTAATTTCGAAATTTCTCATAATGATTTTTCTGACTTACCAACGATCGAAAAAGAACGCTCAATTAAGGCTTTAGTTAAAGAAGAAGTTAATGTTCTTTTTGATCTTGTAAACGGTCCCTTATTTAGAGTTAGCTTACTTAAAGTCGACGAGTTTGAACATCTTGCAACCATAACAATTCACCATATTGTTGGAGACGGACTAAGTGTTGATATAGTGCTGGAAGAATTAGGTACAATTTATTCTGCATATATTGAAAATAAAGAACCAAAACTACCAACGGCGATACGTTTTAGTGAATTTGCTGAAAAAATAAATTCTTTTATGGAAAGCAGCGAATACAAGCCTTTAGAAAAATTTTGGATTGATATTTATAAAGAATCTGTTCCTGTAGTCGAATTGCCGCTAGATCACGTACGACCTACGTTACGTGCATACAATAGCAGCCGTCTTGATTTTTATTCAGATGATAACATTATAAACGGGTTAAAAAATATAGGAATAAATGCAGGCTGTAGTTTAGTTACCACTTTACTGGCTGCTTTTGAAGTCTTTTTATGTAAAATTACGGGGCAAAATGATTTAGTTGTAGGATTTCCTTCTTCAGGAAATACATTATACGATATGAGGCAATTAATTGGTCATTGTGTTAACCTGCTTCCGTTGCGGAGTAAAATTAATCCCGAAATTACTTTCTCAGAATACTTAAAACAAAGAAATTCAGAACTATTTGATGCCTATGAACATCAACAAGTTAGTTTTGGTCATCTCTTAAAAAGTTTTGCTATTGCGAGAGATCCTTCCAGAATTCCTTTAGTTCCAGTTATACTTACAGTTGATTTGAATCGAACTATAGAAAATGAGTTTTCATTTAAAGGTCTATCACATGAATTTACACTAAACCCAAGAGAATTTGCAACTTTTGAAATTCAACTTCATCTGTTTAGAACCAAAAACGGGCCTTCATTTCAATGGTCTTACAATACTACATTATTCAAAGAAGAAACTATAAAAAAAATGATGTATTCATTTGAAGAGATTATGAAAAAAATAATATCTAACGCAAACAATCCATTATCAGACCTTGTAGGAGGAAATTATTTAACAGAGTACAGTACTTTAAATAGTACCGAAATGTCCTATCCAAATGTATCCTTAATCGAATTACTTAGAAAACAAGCAGAAATTACTCCAGATAATATAGCATTAGAATTTCATGATTCTAAAACAACGTATCAAGAATTACATAAAAAAGTAAATCAACTGGCACATTATTTAAAAGCGCAAGGTGTTGAATCTGGTGATTTTATTGCAGTTTCTTTTTCAAGAAGTCCGGAACTGCTTTACACTTTGTTAGCAATTTTGCAATGCGGAGCAGCTTATTTGCCGTTAGATCCTGAATATCCTAAAGATCGTTTAGAGTTTATGCTGAATGATTCGGGGGCAAAAGTTTTATTAACGAGCAAAACATTGTTTGCGTCTTTACCTTCATGGCCCCAAACACTTTTTATAGAAGATGCCATTGATTCATTAGACCAATACTCAACACAGCCATTAGCCAATACCGTTAGTCCGGAAAATATGGCGTATATTCTTTATACATCTGGATCAACCGGTAACCCAAAAGGTGTTCCTATCACGCATAAAAATCTGGTGAATTTTCTTTGCAGTATGGCCATAGAACCTGGAATCAATGAAAATGACAGACTACTTTCTATAACTACAATTTCATTTGATATTGCTGGTTTAGAATTGTTTTTACCACTTATTAAAGGAGCGACATTAATAATAGCAGACCATGAAACTGCCAGAGACGGAAGACTTTTACTTGAATTAGTTAAAAGTGAAAACATTAATTTTTTACAAGCTACTCCTACTACCTGGTCAATGCTTTTAGACTCAGGATGGACTGATGCATTACCAGTTAAAGCCTTATGCGGTGGTGAAGCAATGCCTGCAGATCTTGCCAAAGAGCTTTTATCAAAATGTGATACTCTTTGGAATGTATATGGCCCAACAGAAACTACAGTATGGTCATCTGCTAAGCAAATTAAAGCTGATGACAAATTAATAACTATTGGTAAACCAATTGGCAATACACAAATTTATATTATTGATGAGCAAGGTCAACTTGTAGCACCGGGAAACATTGGCGAAATTTTAATTGGTGGTGATGGTGTAGCAAAAGGCTATTGGAACAGACCTGAACTCACGGCGGAAAAATTTATTGAAAACAAATTTTCCGGTATTAAAAACGATATAATTTATCGTACCGGTGATCTGGGAAAACTACTTCCGAACAACGAAATAGAATGTTTGGGCCGTCTGGATCAGCAAGTTAAAATTAGAGGACATCGCATCGAGCCTGGCGAGGTAGAACAAGCTCTTCTCTCTCTTGACGGAATTAAATCTGCTGTTGTGTTAGCTAACGAAAATTTTCTTGTAGCCCATATTGTACCTGATTCCAGCTTAGAAAACGCCGAAAATCAAATTTCTTTATGGCGCGAAGCTTTAGCCTCGCAACTTCCAGTACAATTAATTCCGCATGATTTTAATTTATTGGAAAAAATACCCACAACGCTTAACGGTAAAATAGACCGTAAAGCATTATCACAATACAAAACAAACAAAAAGATCAACTATACCGCACCGCGAACAGAAGAGGAGAACATAGTTGCTACTATTTGGAAAGAAAGTTTAGGTATTGAGGATATCGATATTTTTAGTGATTTTTTCGAAATGGGCGGACATTCAATAAAGGGAGTCAAGGTCATGATTGAAATAGAAAAACATATTGGCAAACGAATTCCTTTATCAGCATTGTTTAAATATTCAACGGTTGAGAAGTTTGCCAAACTATTAAATACAGGAACTGAAATTTATTCTGATTGTTTAGTTCCCATAAAAGCTAAAGGAAATAAAGCACCGCTTTTTATTGTTCACGGAGCGGGACTTAACGTTTTAAACTTCGTTAATTTAAGTAAGCACTTTGATGACGACCAGCCTATTTATGGTATTCAGGGCACTAAACCAAAGGGTTTTGAAGGATGGTATGAATCAATTGAAGCCATGGCTGCTCATTATATAGATGCTATTATAAAAGTAAATCCAAAAGGGCCATATGCTTTAGCAGGTTTTTCTTTTGGCGGTATTGTAGCTTTTGAAATGACACGTCAATTAAAAGCGCAGGGAAAAACAGTAAGTCTTACGGCACTACTCGATTCTTATGTCGATTCGTCTTATTATTATGGAAATTACAGACGAAAACAACTTGTTAGATACTTAGATATTACACATCGAAGATTAGACTTTTTAAAAGAAATGTTATTGAGCTGGAAGGCTTTTAAAATGCGTATTAATGGAAAAAAAGAATACATACTACAAAGACATTTTGGTAAGAAAGTTTTAATGACAGAACAAGAAGAATTAGCACTTCAGCAATTTATAGAAGCTGATGGGATGGTTAAGAAAATTGTTGACCGCTATCATCTTAAACCGCAAAACATTGAAGTAGATTTATTTCGATCAATAGATGATGATGATTATAAAATAGATCCAACAAATTTGGGATGGAAAAAAGCCGCATTAGGAGGAGTTAAAATTCATAATATCTCAGGAAATCACTTAGATATTGTAGCGCCGCCAAATGACAAAGTTTTAGCAAGATTGCTCCAGGACATTTTAGATCAGAAACATGAAAACATCTAAATCTTTTATTGAATATTCAACTGTAAAGGATGTAAAACTGATCCCTTGTAAACTAGATTCTTTAGATACTGACGAAATAGTCATTTACACCATTTATCTGCCTGATTTTATTGAACTAAAATCTGATTTATCTAATTTTTTAACTTCTAAAGAACTTAAGAAAGCACAACGCTTTTTTAAAGAAATAGACAGGGACCGATTTATTATATATAGGTCGATTTTAAAATTTATCCTTGCAGCTCATACTAATTTGAGCGTAAAAAATATTTATCTTGATTATCATTTTAATAAAAAACCATATTTGGCATCACATCCATGGCTCTTTTTTAATGTTTCACATTCAGAGGACTTTGCTGCAATAGCAGTTTCGCGTAAAAACGTAGGATTAGATATCGAATATATGTCAGAAGATTTCAACTTTACAAGTCTTCTTCCCGATGTTTTTGATGATAACCAAATTTTACAAATTCAAAATGCGGCCGATAAAAAACACGCTTTTTATACTTCCTGGACACGTAAGGAAGCCTTTGTAAAAGCACTGGGAAAAGGTATCGACGAAGATTTTAAACACATTCCGAGTTTAGATGGACAACACGATATTGATTTTGATCTGATAAAAAACAGCAAAAACTGGCAGGTAAATAGTTTTAATCTTGCCAATCATTATTTGGGCGCTGTAGCTTTTGAAGATTTATCAGCAACTTCCAGAAATCTGATATTCTATGTTTTACCTAATAAAATGGAATACATTTTAGATATGCCTAATAAGAAATGATTCTTTGTTTGATAAATACGGTTATCTAAAATCTGAATATTCCCCGAAATTGATCCCAAAAAATGCTTCTATCGTATTTAAAAAGTAAAACTTAAGATGCGACAGTGACAGCTTTAGCAGCTGTAGAACCATTTTTTACTTTAGTCACTTTCTTTTTAGGAAATTCTTCAGGCGCAGGTTCGCGATAAATTCCAGAAGATATACTTTTTAAGAATGCTTCAAGATCTTGTAATTCTTGTTCGGTCAAATTCAATTTTTTCAATAAAGGCGAAGTCACAGGAAATAATTTATCAGTAATCTGATCTCCTTTAGGTTTTAAATTAGGCATTCCGGCATTATACAAATTTAAAACTCCTCTTAGTTGAGGAAATAGTCCATTGTGCATATAAGGTCCTGTATGTACGATTTCTCTTAATGAAGGTGTTTTAAATTTCCCAACATCTTCAGGATCGTGCGTAATATTGTATCTTCCTAAATCTTCATACTTTCGTTTGTAGTAAGTCAAACCAGCATTATGAAATTGATTATCTGAGAAATAAGGAGAATTATGGCAGTTTATACATCTTGCTTTTGTTCTAAACAAATGCAATCCGCTAACTTCTTTATCTGAAAGTTGTGTACTATCACCCTCAATAAATTTATCAAAACGACTTTTTCGGCTCACAACCGTACGTTCAAAAGTTGCAATTGCTTTTAAAATTTTTTCTTCAGTTACTTTCTCTTCTCCATATGCGCTATAAAAGAACTTCTTATAGCCTTCAATTTTTTGAATATTCTTTACAGCAATATCCATATGATTGTTCATTTCTTTAACATCAGCAATAGGGAATTTTGCCTGCTCTTCTAAAGTCGCAGCGCGCCCGTCCCAGAAAAATACTTTAGAAAAAGCAACATTGATAATCGGTTTCGAATTTCGTGTCCCCGCAGTTCTGTCATGTCCATTAGAAACACGTTTTCCATCTCCCCAACCTAATTCAGGATCGTGGCATGAAGCACAAGAAATTTGTTGAGAACCAGATAACCTTGGATCAAAAAACAATACTTTACCCAATTCTCTTTTAGCAAGCGAATACGGATTATCTGCCGGAAATACAACATCCGGAAGTACTCCTATATCTTCAAAATCAACAACTGAACTATCAATAGTAGCTTTAGGCCATTTACTATGATCGCCGCTACTGTACATTTTTTTTAATTCGGCAATAGAATAATAGGTGCCATTATCAGGATTATAATTTCGTACTGAAACTAATGTAATACTAAGTAATAAAAGGATTATTAGAGCTGATTTTTTTTTCATTTGTGGTAATATTGACTTTCAAATCAAGGGGATTACAAAACTATAAATTATTATTTTTTGATTGCTATAAAACTTAATAATTTATCGAAATTCCACCATTAAAATAAGTACTCGCTTTTGTATTTAAATTGGCGTAATACTCTAAATATTTATTATCTAATGCTGTTAATGTCTTATAGTTTATAAAAAATTGAAGCGTTTTCTTCTTAGGCAATTTGATATAATAATTGGCCACAATATTCGATTGCAATTTTGAAGTACTATCGTAAGCATGATCCGGAATGATCACATTATCTGCAAACGCCGTATTTGATGAAGTTGGCACATATAACAATTCCTCATTTAAGGGAACATAATAATTTATACCAAATTCCAGATTCAATTTATTTTTTTCATTAGTAAAAATATCTCTATTGAATACTGCCTGAATTTCTAAAGTGTTTAACTTTTTATTTGTGCTTCCAAGTAAATCAATGTATTTGTGTTTTGCATAAGCACCAATTAATTCAAAATTATAAAGTACACGATCATTTTCTTTTTTAATGATTCCACTGCTAAGCTGCAAGCGGTCTAAATTCATTCTATAATTCTGTCCGTTTTCGGCAACCGAGAAATTATCTCCTTGGCCAGCACTGTATTCTAATTGCAATTTATAATCTTTAACTTCTCCGTCGTGATAATAATTCAATTTTGCAGTATTCGAATAAAAACGATAACGGTACTGTCTTAAATCATTTTCGATGTAAACATTACCATTGGCATCTTTTCCGTAAAAATCCTGCATCGATTTGTTGAATTTATAAGTCAATCCCAAACTATTTCTATCATTTTGATATTGATATCCTAAACCAAAATTCTTGTCGATCGTGCTAAAAATATATTTGTTATAAGATGAATTAAAAACAACTCTACCATATCCTGACGAAAAAGTGGTGAATGTTTCCGGATAGGCAGGTGCATTTTGAGTAGCATCAACATAATCGATATCACCAGTTTCTGCCTTTTTTGACATTCCAACAGAACCAAATATTCGATGATTTCTATAAACATATCCTCCGTGAAGCTCTCCTCCATAATTACTCAAAGCAATTTGTGGACGAGGATCAATTTTTCTATAATTTTTGCTATTGTTGTAAAAAACCGTTGCTCCAAGTAAGATATTATTTTCTAATTGATAGGATAAACCTCCATTTAGACTATAATTTTGAATCTCCCAATTTCCTTTCTTTGGAGCGAAAAAATAGTTTGGTGAAAGTACATTTTGATTTTCAGTACGCTCTGTCGAAAGGTTGTATCCTAAACCATCTTCAAACATTTGGTTGTAAACAAAATTTCCAAAAAGTCGTAATCGAGGTTTTAGATTAAAAATTCCTTGTGTCGTAAACGCATATTTTGTAGATTTTTCTGCAGTTTGTACGCGTTTAAAAGGTGTTATCTTTTGCTCAAAATCAAGTTGGGTTTGTGTAAAATCACTTAAATTCTGAGAGGTGAAAAATAACGGAGTTTCAAATAACCGAACTTCAATATCGTTATAGAATGAATTTTGTTTTACCAGTAGACTATCTGTAAGTTGCGCTTGTACAGCACAACTTAACAGTAGTAAAAAAAATAATATTGTTTTTTTTGAAATCATTTTTAAGATTCTAACTTGTTAAAGAAATAAAATAACGTACTGTCATTCTATTTCTTTCTTGATATTTTAGTTTGCAAAACCTTTTGGATTTGCCATAGCCAATTTTACAAAATCACTAGCCGAATTATTAGTGTCTTCTAAAATTCTGCGCCCGTTGACAATGCTTTTAGTTTTTCTGATAACAGATTGTGAATTAAACGAAGCATCACAATTCGTGAAAGAAGCATCTATTTCTGAAGGTAACATTTTTGGTCTTTGAGAACTTGGACTAAAATTCTGTAAATCAACTCCGTCAATAATATCCTTTGTAGGGATTTGAATAAAAAATTTAGCCTTGCTGTCTATTACCGTTATTGAAGGATCTGAATAATCTAAAAATTTATCAAAATTATCAGCACGGAAAATAACAAAACTATCTCTTCCCGGATTATCCATTAAAAAATCCTGGTTACCACTCTCATATCCGGCGCGTCCCCAATAGGCAATTTCCATATCTTTAACAGCAGGATTCTGAATATCATAACGGTAGACATCTTTGCCTTTTGATAAAAGATAATCTCCTAAATAGACTTCAAAATCGGCAGCACTTAAATCAACAGTTAAATCAGGATTTTTCACACTTAACGGAATACCTGTATTATCAACCAAAGGAGATTTATGATTAATCGCTGTTTGTGCAATAACAATACTTTCTCCAGGTTTAATTGGGTATTGCATTCCTGTACCAGGGATTCTCATAACATAATCTGCATATACATTTTTGGTATTGGCATCAGCTCCAGCTATCATACCAATTGATTTGCTCCAATCATACTGTCCGTTGGCCAATGTAATAGCACTTTGCGTAATATTTATTTTTCCGTATAACTGTCCTATATACAAACCATCGGCATAAATAAGTTCGTTAGAATTGTTATAGATTTCAATAAACTGATCTCTAAAAACCGCACCTTGTGTAGCATGTGAACCTGCGTAATAAATTTGTTTAATTACTAAATCACCAATTCTTGCTGCCTTCAATTCAACATTTGTTGTCGCGATGTTAGCATTGACAATTACTTTTTCTTGTGATCCATTAAATGTTACCGTTGCAGTAGTTGGTGTAAATTGAAATAAGTTAAAAAACTCTTCGCTTGTTACTGCTTTCGTTGCCGTAACATTATAAGTTCCCGGAAGAATATTCGTAAAACTCACTATTCCGGCAGCAGTTGAGGTTGCTGTATAAGTATCTCCAGTATTTGTATTTGTTAAAACTACATTACCGGTATTAACCGCTAAACCATTATATTGATCTTTATCGTATTTTAAATTTACTGTAAAAGAAACAGGCTGTAAGTTAGTACCGCCTCCAAAATCATCATTGATAGTGCACGAAAAAAGAGTAACCGCAATAGCAAATAAGAGGATTATATTTTTCATAAAATTGAAATTGTATTAGAATTTAAAATTGATATTCGATCTTGGTTCCAAATGATAATTGCACCATGTCAGGCTTTATTCGTTGTACATACGTACCATTTACAAGTGCGATTTCTGTTTGTTTTAGATCTAAGAAATTATTGGCATAGAAGGAAAATCTAAATCCGTTAAGGAAATCTTTTGAAACTCGCAGGTTGAAGTTATGATACACTTTTTGAAGCTCTTTGTCATAAACCGATGGTGTTTTCAAAATATGTCCGTAAAGTACCTTGTTGTTTTGATCTTCTGCAGGAATTAAAATCTTGTTTAAATTTTGATCTAAATAGGCATACAACTGATTATCGTTACTATAATTATTATTGTTTACAATAAAATGTTCACTTCTAATGGCGATCACCATACCAATTTTAGGCAAATGGTAACTAAGGTTTCCTGCTAAACTAAAACTTTTGTAATATTCATCATAAGGTTTGTAAAGACCATATTTTTCTACCGTATTCACATTTGTAGAGCGGTAATAACGGTCAATATCATTACGATTAGTTGTTTCGATATAACTTCCATTAAGATCAAAAGAGATATTTTTTATAAATGTTTTATCAAAATTCATGAAGAACTCAATACCTCTGTCTTTCGATAAATATTTATTTACCAATTGTGTTTGCAAATAATAAAAAGGAGAATATCCCGTAATATCATAGGTCGGAGTCTGATTTCCGTTGTAGTTAATTTTCAGATCGGCAACCTGACGTGTTGTAGGAAGTGATTGACTTGTAATTCCGTCATACAAATTATTATAAAACCCGGTAATATTTACGGTTGCAAAAGGCAGTTTGTAGTCGAAACCAATTTCTGAACGCAAACTTTTTGAAGGTTTTAAGTTTTCATTATTAGAATAATCTATAAAAGTCTGAACAATGCCTAAATTATAATAACCCGGAAGTCTGTAATCTCCCAAAACAGCATCATAATAACGAGGACCTGTGTATACCTGATTTAAAGAAGGTGCTTTTGAAGTTAAACCAAAACCTCCGCGAATTTTAAAATTATCCTGTGCATAAGACGCATTAATACGGGGCGCTAAAAATGAATATCCATATTGATTATCATAACGTAAACCAGCATCAATGTTTAAAGCACTTCGATCCCAGTTTTTTACTATATTATCTTCAGCATACAATGAAAATTGGTATTCAGCTAAAATATTATCAGCATAATTATAAGGTCTAAAAGCCTGCCCTGATCCACCGTTAGTGTTTGTAAAAGCACTGTTCATTGTCTCCGGACTTCCTAAACGGCCACGTCCTTTATTGTCACTCATTCTTATGGCAGTTCCGTAAGACATATTATGCATCCAGCTACCTGTAGCGTATGACTTATATAAATCTGCCGATAAAAAAGAAGAAATAGGAATACCTTCTACTGCTTTTACTGTAGTATAACTTGGTAATGTATATGTTCCTGTATATACGCCTTCTGTTGTACTTGTACCTACTATAGTTCCCCCAACGTTTACTACTTTAGACTCAAAAGTGTTTTGTTTTCCGTGTGAAAAATTAAAATTCACATCTAGATTATCAAAAAAACTTTCTGAAAAATTCAATTTAAAACGGTTCGAAATCGAAAGGTCTGTCTTTTTATTTTTTACAATTTTATCATCTGTTCCTTCAGCTTCATAATTCACATTGTCATTATTAAAACCGTAGTCTACAGAAAATGAATTGCGAATATTTTTATTGGCCCAGCTCCACATCAAATTTGTGTTAACACGATCGTATTTTGTATAGGAAACACGTGGCTCTGAGTTGGATTTAGTATAATTTACAGCAGCATTTAAAAACCCAAACTTATCACTGATTTTAAATCCCTTAGAGAAACCATATTCGCTGGTTCCGTCTCTTAAGGAAGCATAAACTCTAAAGGGTGATTGTCCTGCTTTTTGCTCAATTTTAATTAATCCCGAAGTTAAATCTCCATATTTAGCAGATGGAATTCCTTGAACCACTTCAATCTTCTCGATATTTCCTGTTGAGATTTGTCTTAAATCTGCTCCATAATTAGCATTAGAAAAATAACCATTAAAATCATTGGCTGAAGAATCTCCAAAACCAAGGGTATTTGGTGAAAATGGTTCACCATAATTTCCTCCATAGGATTGCATATTTTCATTGTTCGAAATCGGAATTCCATCGACGACAATAGCGGTTCCAAAAGATTTATTACCATATGCTGTATTACCAATAAGACTAGGTTTTACAGTTCTAAAAGCAATAGTCTTAAATTCATTCATATCAAAATTAGTGGTAGCCTGACCGGGTAATTGCTCTAAAACATCGCTAAGAGAAAAGGCCTGAACCTGGTTAATCGCCTCTCTTCCCATGATGATTTCTGAGAAGTTTTTTCCTTTTCGAGCAGAAACGATGATTTCTTTTAATCTCAAATCGTCATTCTCTAATTCTACAATTATAGATTTTGCAACTTGCTCTTTGGTATAAACGATACTTTTTTCCTGCTTTCCTAATAAACGAAAATTCAAACTAAATTCTTTGATGTCGTTTAATTTGATCTCAAAATATCCGTTTTCGTCAGTAATCGTCCATTTGTTCGATTTTAACTCTAAAACAGTAACACTTTGCAGTGGCTTTTGAGTGATACTTTCAACAACATGACCTTTTACTATGTGTTGCTGTGCCGAAATAGTAGTTGCAATGAAAAGGAATAGTAGAACGAAATATTTCAATTTAAAGGGCATTTAAAAATTTTGTGCAAAGATAAAACATTTAAACTTATTTAGACTTAAACTAAATAGTTTTATTTAGCGCTTTATTAAATACAAATTTAACTTGAAAGAAATATCTCAAAAAGGTTGTACTGACTATTTTTCAGAACTTCAATTGACCATTAAAACTAGTAACCAATGTGATACATCTCATAAATTAAAATCGTTTGCAACTACAGCCAAAGCAATAGTTACAAATGATTTTCCTTATAAAAACTCAAAAAGAAAAAAAAATATTTTTTTTATTTTCTTCATCAGAATACAGTCCCATTTCTGCTAATGCAGGTTTCATCTTATTGATACAATGCGCAATCTCCTGTAAACGACTGAAACCTATAGTTACTTTACCTGTTCTCTATTTTTCCGATTCTATGAAGATTTTATAAAGAAGACGTAACTTTAAATTAAACAAAATAATGTGCTCCTCTTTTTTGTGTTAAAAAATTTGCTTAAACGTTTAACTTGATTATATTTGCTTTTCAGAAATCGATGTAGTGAAGAGAATTTCCATAAAAGATGTGGCAGTAAAAGCAGGCGTATCTATTGCCTCAGTATCTTATGTACTTAACAATAAGATTGATAGCCGCATTGGAAAAGATACCATCGAAAAAGTTAAGCGAGCTGCAGAAGAGCTTAACTATCGCCCCAACAACATCGCAAAAAGCCTTAAGACACAACGTACAAACATTATCGGACTTATCGTGGCCGATATTGCCAATCCTTACTTTTCTCAAATTGCCCGAATCATTGAAGATGAAGCCAATAAAATTGGATATACTTTATTGATAGGAAGCTCCGATGAAAATCCGGAAAAATTTGAAGGTCTTATTAATATGTTTTGCGATCGCCAGGCCGATGGATTGATTATCGCTCCTGTAGAAAACACCGAAAAATACCTGCATAAATTACAAAAACAAAAAATGCCTTTTGTATTAATCGATAGGCATTTACCAAAAATTGAAGCAGATAACATACAAATAAATAACTACGAGATAAGCTATGATGTAACGCAATACCTTATAAATAATGGTTATAAAAACATACATCTTGTAGCCTATCAAACCATGTTGCAACATCTATTGCAAAGAACAAAGGGGTTTACAGATGCATTAGAAAAACATCAACTTTTACAAAATAAAAACGCAGTACTTGATATTGATAAAGACAATATAGATCAGGAAATTTCCTCTGGTTTCAATCATCTATTTCAAAAAAATAATCTTAATAAACCAGATGCTGTTTTTTTTACCAGTAATAAACTTGCCGTTTCCGGTATAAAAAAACTGATGAAATTAGGAATAAACATTCCTAAGGATCTTGCTGTAGTTGCTTTTGATGAAACCGAAGCGTACGAACTTTTTGCCACGCCTATAACTTTTGTCAGACAACCTCTTACTACCATAGGAACCAAAGCTGTAGAAGTACTTTATGCTAAAATTAGTAACCACACCTTACCAATACAAAATATCATTTTGAAAGCTGAACTGCATATCGGTCAGTCTTCAGAACCTAAACTTAACTAACTTTTTTTATTTATCAATTTGCTTAAACGTTTAACCTAAAACAATCATGAAACAACAAACTAATAATCCCTCTATATTTTGTTATGGAGAAGTACTTTGGGACATCTTTCCTGAAGGAGCACGTGCCGGTGGAGCACCTTTTAATGTAGCCTATAACCTAATGAGAATGGGCATTGACGCACATATGATCAGTCGCGTAGGAAACGATAAATTGGGTATGGATCTAATGTCTCAATTAGCAGACTGGAAAATCGCAACCCAAGATAGCCAAATCGATACTCACTATCCTACAGGAACCGTAATTGCACATATAGATGAACATAACGAAGCGCATTATGATATTATACAACCAGTCGCTTGGGATTACATCGAATTTAGAAATGACTACAAAGAGAAGATAAGCAATGCATCTGCATTTGTTTTTGGAAGTCTTATTACACGAAATGAAACCTCCAGAAATACTCTCTTTGAACTTTTAGAAATTGCAAAATTCAAGGTTTTTGATGTAAATATACGTCCTCCCTTCTATTCTATTCCAGTAATTAAAGAACTCCTTTTTAAAGCCGATCTTGTAAAAATGAACAAAGCAGAGCTTCGACTTATACTAGATTTTTTAAACAAAGATTACAAAGGTGAAGAAGACTCAATACACTTTATACAAGATACCTTCGATATTAAAGAAATATTGGTGAGTAAAGGAAGCAAGGGAGCAATATATTACAATGCTGATGCACACTACGAAGTTCCTGCTGTTCCGGTAACCATTCAGGATACTGTTGGAAGCGGAGATGCATTCTTAGCAGGTTTTCTTTCTAAAAGAATACTAAATGCTGATCCGTATGAAATCATGAGCCAGGCAACAGCACTTGGAGCTTTTATTACTTCAAATGAAAGTGCTTGCCCAAATTATACTTACAGTGATTTTGAGTCTTTCTGTATTAAAAATGATCCAACATGGGAGACTACTAAACCATTAATAATGATCTAATATGGAATCTCAGGCTAAATTCACCGAAAAAAAATATACCATTACCTTATTATTTGTAATCTCGCTTTTTTTATTTTGGGCTATTGCAATTACTATGGGCGATGTACTTAATAAACACTTTCAGAACGTATTGCATATCAGCAAATCTGAATCTGGTTTGTTACAATTGTCAATTTTTGGCGCTTATGCAGTAATGGGTATTCCTGCCGGATTATTCATGAAAAAATACGGTTATAAAAAAGGCGTTTTGCTAGGCTTACTACTTTATGCACTTGGCGCTTTCCTGTTTGTTCCTGCAGCTCAAAATGAATCTTTTACTTATTTCAGAATAGCATTGTTCATACTTGCATCAGGGCTTGCAACGCTTGAAACTGTTGCGCACCCTTTTGTTGCTTCGCTCGGCGATGAACGAACAAGTGACCAAAGAATAAATTTTGCACAATCCTTTAATGGTTTGGGAGCTATAATTGGACCTTTGCTAGGAGGTTTCTTTATATTGAATACCAAAGGAGCTGATGGTCTGGAATCAGTCAAAAATTTATATACAGTCATCGGAGTTATAATTCTTATCATAGGCATAGCTTTCTGGTTCGTAAAAGTTCCTACTTTAAAAAATCCTCACGGCGAGCAAGAGCAAAATACGCTAGACACAGGAACACAAGATGTCGTTTCAAATGCTCCACTATATCGTCAACGTCATTTTATGTGGGCCGTCGCAGCACAATTTTTTAATATTGGCGCACAAGGCGGAACCTGGGCATATTTCATTAATTATGGAGTAGAAAAAACGGGGCTTGCTGACAATCAGGTAGCTTATTATTTTTCTCTTAGCATGGCAATGATGATGATCGGACGTTTTATTGGAACCTTTTTAATGCGTTATATTGCTCCCAATAAACTGCTGGCCATATATTGCATTGCAAATATTGTTTTATGCCTAATCATTTCGCAAAGCTTTGGATGGATATCTTTTATCGCCTTGATTATGTTAAACTTCTTTTTGAGTGTAATGTATCCGACTATTTTCAGTCTCGGATTAAAAAAACTCGGAAACAAAACAGAACAAGCATCTTCTTTCTTAGTAATGGCAATGTTTGGCGGTGCAGTATTCCCTCCTATAATGGGCTTTGTAGCCAATACAAATATTGCATATGCGTATCTTTTACCTATTGTTTGTTATTTAGTAATTCTTTTGTTTGCGGTCAAATATTACAAACCAAAAACGATTGGTTTATCTCAAAATGCAGTAAAAAACAATCTAGTTTATAATAATGACAAAAATCTGATCTAAATTAAATCATCAAAAAAACAGTTCAATGAAAATTAAATTTGGAGCTTCGTTACTATCTTGGATAACGCCAAACTGGACACCAGAATCCGGTTATTATGCCATACAAAAAACTGCTCAAAATGGTTTTGACCTCATCGAAATACTTCTGCCAAACCACATGGATTTTGATGCGAAAACGGTAAAAAAGCAACTTAAAGAAAATGCGCTTGATGTGGTCTGCTCGCTCAATTTGCCAAAAGAAGCACATATTCCGTTTTACCCTAAAGAAGCGTTAACACTTATCTGCAAAGCTTTGGACAAAACTGCTGCGGTTGAAAGTGTTTTTTTAGGAGGTGTTTTACATAGCGGAATAGGCGTATTTACAGGCAATTCCGTTACAATAAAAGAGAAAGAAATCATAACAAATGTATTGGGAGAAGCGGCCATTTATGCTGATAAACTAGGTATCACAATAGGTATTGAACCAATAAATCGTTACGAAAGTTATGTTTGTAACACTGCTGCAAATGTTTTAGAAATAATTCAAAACACAAATGCTGCTAATCTTGCCGTTCATCTGGATACTTTTCACATGAATATAGAAGAAAACAATTTTTATGATCCAATTATAGCATCAAATAAAAAACTGAAACACCTGCATATTACAGAAAGTAATCGTGGTATGCCAGGAGAAGGAACCGTAAATTGGGACGAACTTTTTAAAGCATTAAAAATAATAGATTTTGAAGGAAATCTGGTTCTTGAGAATTTTTCTTCGTCTATCGACGGAATGCAGCAAGCGGTTTCTTTATGGCAAACATCTCCTCACAATGCCGAGGAATTGGCCATTGGAAGTTTAAATTTTATAAAACAAAAAATAGCTTAATACTAAATGAGTTACAAAATAAAAAAATCCCATTCGTTTTAACACGAATGGGATTTTTTATTATATGAAATGAGAGCTATTAGTCTAAAATAAAACTCACACTTACGTTTGCTGTAATTTCGATCTCTCCAATTGCTAAAGTTTCGTTTTCAGCACCGGCATTACTATCCATTGCCATTGACTTCATAGCTGAGTACATTGGTCTTGGGTGATACACCTGAGAATTGTCTGAAATTGTTATTGCTTTACCAACTTTTTGTCCTAAAACAGAAACATAATCTTCCGCTTTTGCTTTAGCATCTTTAATCGCTAATTTACGAGCTTCTGTTTGGTATTGAGCTAATTTAGACGATTCAAAAGAAACATTATCTAAACGGTTAATTCCCTGCGCAACCAATCCTTCCATTAATTCATCGTATTTCGATAAATCTTTTAAAACGATTTCAACAGTTTGAGTTGCATTATAACTTGTTTTCTTTTTCTCATAGTCGTATTGCGGATTCAATGAAACTTGTTTGGTTTTGTAATCTGCAACCGGGATATTCATTTTTTTGATAAATTTCAAAACTGCATCGATTTTCTCGTCGTTTTGCTTTTTGATATCTTTAGCATTATTTCCCTTTGTTTCAACCGTAGCTGAAATACAAACTTGATCTGGTGCTACTTTTATCTTTCCTTCACCACTTACATTAATCTGAGGAATTTGTTTTACTTCTTGAGCGTAAGACATAGTCATAAACATGATTGTTAAAAAAAATAGTACTTTCTTCATTTTTGTTATATTTAAGTTATTTGATAAAGGCATTTCAAAAGTTGTGCCATTGTTACAACTTACCCAATTTTGCCATTACAAAAAGTACCAAAATAGGAATTGCCAACAAAATTACCATCAAACTATGATCTACAATTAATGAAGGCTCTTTTATCAAAGTAATCAAATAACCACCCATAGCTCCACCAAAATGTGCTGTGTGTCCAATATTATCATTTTTGGCACGCATGCCGTAAATAGAATACAATAAATATAAAATTCCGAATAAATAGGCTGGTATCGGAATAACAAAAAAGATTCCCAACATCATATCAGGCTGCAACAATATGGCCGAATACAAAACACCGGTCACCGCGCCAGATGCACCAACCGCACGATAACTATAATCATTCTTATGAAAAAACATGGTCAGTAAACTTCCAAAAATTAAGCTTCCGAAATAAATTAAAACAAAAGAGAAATTTCCTAACCAATTTAAAACCACTGGCGCAAAAAACCAAAGTGTCAACATATTAAAGATCAAATGCATCATATCAACATGCAAAAAACCAGACGAAAGCATTCTGATTTGTTCTCCGGAACGAATACTCCCTACATGGAATTCGTATTTTCTAAAAAAAGAAATGTCATTAAAACCTTTATAACTTATTAAAACATTGGCAACTATAATCCCAACTAGAATGGTATTTACGGTATTCATAAAAAATATTTATTGTGAAATGTAAATATAGTCATTCTCGAACATAACTTGGTACGAAAGCAAAATATCGATGGTTATTCATTTTTACTTTATATTTGTACAAAAAAAATACATGCAATTTCTCGTTTATATACTGGCCTATCCTTTACTTTGGCTTATCTCTATACTTCCTTTTCGATTATTTTACTGGTTTTCAGATTTTGTATATTTTATTATCTATAAAATTGTTGGGTACCGCAAAAAAGTGGTTAGTGCAAACTTAGCACTGGCATTACCTCACTTAAGTGATACGGAGCGAAAAGATATCGAAAAGAAATTCTATCAGCATATGTGCGATATGTTTCTGGAAATGATCAAAACAATGAGCATTTCGTCTGAAGAAATGGAAAAAAGATTTAAAGTTACTAATCTTGAACTTGTAAACGAATATGCAAAAAAAGGTAAAAGCGTTATTCTCGTTGCTTCACACTACGCAAGCTATGAATGGCTTTTGACTATTAATCCTAAAATTGCTTTTCGTGGAATTGCCGTTTATAAAAAAGTTGCTAATCCTTACTTTGATAAATTGGTTCGAAAAATTCGCTCGAAATACGACACTGAATTAGTTGAAACAAGAAAAGCGATTCCAACAATGGCTCAAAATCAACGTGACGGAATTTTAAGTATGTACGGTCTGGCAAGTGATCAATCGCCAAAACTCGATCGAATTTTTCATTCGATGAAATTTATGGGAGTTGAAGTTCCTGTACACACCGGCGCTGAAATGCTGGCCAAAAAATATGACCTTAGTGTCGTTTTTGTAAAAGTAAATAAAGTAGCAAGAGGTTATTATGAAGCTACATTTGTACCTATTGCAGATAACCCGCACGATTATGAAAACTTTGACATTACTGAGAAATACTTAAGAGAAGTTGAAAAACAAATTTATGAAGCTCCTGAATATTATTTGTGGACACATAAAAGATGGAAACATCGAGTTGAATAATATCAAAGCACAATAAAACAAAAAACACCTTTTTCATTAAATTGAAAAAGGTGTTTTTTTTGTATAATAAGTAATTGAAAGAAATTATATCCCTGCAATCGCTTTTATTTCATCTATAATTCGAAGTGCTAAAACATCTGCCGCTTCTTGCGAAGGTGCTTCAGTATAGATACGAATAATTGGCTCTGTGTTTGATTTTCTTAAATGAACCCATTCTGTAGCAAAATCAATTTTTACTCCATCAATTGTTGTAATATCTTCGTTTTTATACTTTTCAGTCATCGCAACTAAAATCGCATCAACATCAATTTGTGGAGTCAATTCGATTTTATTTTTACTCATATAATATTCAGGATATGAAGCACGCAATGCCGAAACTGACATTTTCTTGTTAGCCAAATGTGTCAGGAATAAGGCAACTCCAACCAAGCTATCTCTTCCGTAATGAGATTCAGGATAGATAATTCCACCGTTACCTTCACCACCAATAATAGCGTTATTTTTTTTCATCAAAGCTACTACGTTTACTTCTCCAACCGCACTAGCTTCATATTTACCACCGTGCGCAACAGTTACGTCACGTAAAGCACGAGAAGATGACATATTAGAAACTGTATTTCCAGGAGTTTTACTCAAAACATAATCAGCGCAAGCTACCAAAGTATATTCTTCTCCAAACATTTCTCCATCTTCGCAAATAAATGCCAAACGATCAACATCGGGATCCACAACAACTCCTAAATGAGCTTTTTCTTTTACTACCAATTCAGAAATATCCGTTAAATGTTCTTTTAAAGGTTCTGGATTATGTGGAAAATGTCCATTTGGTTCGCAGTATAATTTTACCACTTCAACACCCATTAATTCTAATAATCTTGGAATAATAATTCCTCCTGAAGAATTAACTCCATCAACCACAACTTTAAATTTAGCCGCTTTTACAGCTTCGATATCTACTAAAGGTAAGTTTAAAACCTCGTCGATATGAATATCCATATAGGCATCATTTACAGTAATCTCACCCAAACTATCAACATCTGAGAAATCGAAAGCTTCTGCTTCTGCAATTTCTAAAATTAATGCTCCTTCTTCTCCACTTAAAAATTCTCCTTTAGCATTCAATAATTTTAAAGCATTCCATTGTTTTGGATTATGAGAAGCCGTCAAAATAATTCCACCATCTGCTTTTTCCAAAGGAACAGCAACTTCAACAGTTGGAGTTGTAGAAAGTCCAAGATCAATCACATTAATCCCTAAACCTATCAAAGTATTTACGACCAAGTTGTGAATCATTGGTCCTGAAATTCTGGCATCACGACCAATTACAACAGTTAATTTTTCTTTAGAAGTATTGTTTTTAAGAAAAGTACCATACGCCGATGCAAATTTTACAGCATCAACAGGAGTCAGGTTATCTCCTACTTTTCCACCAATTGTACCTCTTATTCCTGAAATCGATTTTATTAAAGTCATTTTAATGAGTTATGGTTATTTTTATTACAAATATAGAAAAGTTGCTGAGTTACTAAGGTGCTAAGGTGCTAAGATTTTAAAAAAAAGTGGCTAAGTAGCTGAGATACTGAATTACTACTATTTTTTACGGACTGTTAAGTTCAAAAGCTTCGGGATTCATTAATAACGAAGTCAAAAAGTTTTTATACTTTTATACTAAAATAACTAAGTGCCTTAGCATCTTAGAACCTTAGCACCTCACAAAAAGATGAATTTCCTAGCCCACATATATCTTTCCGGCGAAAATGATTTAATCAAAATTGGCAATTTTATGGCCGATGGAATTCGTGGGAAACAGTTTGAACATTTTCCGATAGACATCCAAAAAGGGATTATTTTGCATCGTTCCATTGACACTTACACAGATTCGCACGATGTTTTTAGACAAAGCACCAAACGCTTGCACGAAAAATACCATCACTATGCCGGTGTAATTGTAGATATTATTTATGATCATTTTTTGGCCAAAAACTGGGAAAAGTATTCCGATGAAAAACTAGATCATTTTGTTAATAGATTTTATAGATCCTTACATGAAAACTATCCTGATTTGACTGAAAAAACTCAAGACTTAATGCCTTACATGATTAAGCAAAATTGGCTTTTAAGTTATCAGACTGTCGAAGGAATTCATCAAATATTGACTCAAATGGACAGAAGATCAAAAAATCAATCCAAAATGCAATTTGCAAGTGAAGAGTTAAAAGAATTCTATCCTGAATTCGAACAGGAATTTACACTCTTTTTTGAAGACATAAAAAAACATTCTAATCAAAAATTACTTTCCCTATAAATATTGTCTTTGTCAATAATATAGTTTCACAATATCTTACCTCAAAATTTCACTGAACATGAAAAAAGCAACACTTTTATTGCTCTTAATTTATATTAATTGTACTGCGCAACAAACTCCTATAAAACCAACCGGACTAGTTGCTACAAAAGCCATGGTGGTTTCGGCTCGCGCAGAGGCTTCTAAAGTTGGTGTCGAAATTATGAAAAAAGGCGGAAATGCTTTTGATGCAATGGTTGGTACTGAATTGGCATTGGCGGTCGCTTATCCTTATGCAGGAAACATTGGCGGTGGCGGATTTATGGTTTATAGAAAAGCCAATGGCGAAGTGGGATCGCTAGATTATCGCGAAAAAGCGCCTCTGGCTGCAACAAAAGACATGTTTTTAGATAAAGACGGGAATGTAATTAAGGGCAAAAGTACAGAAACAGCTTTGGCAATAGGTGTTCCCGGAACTGTAGCCGGAGTATTTGCTGTGCATAAAAAACTGGGATCATTACCAATGTCCGAAATTTTAAAACCTGTAATTGCTCTTGCTGAAAAAGGTGTTATTGTAACTCAAAAACAGCAAAAGCAACTTGAAGCTTATCACGATGCAATTGTAAAAGTAAATGGTCCGAATACATTAATGGCAGGAAAATTTAAAGAAAACGATACTATTAAATATTCTGCATTAGCTGAAACCTTAAAGAGAATTTTAAAAAACGGAAAAGACGAATTCTACAAAGGCAAAACAGCCAAAATCCTAGTAGATTATCTACAGAAGAAAGGCGGAATTATTACAATGAAAGATTTGGCAAGCTATGAAGCCAAATGGAGAAAACCTCTACAATTTAATTATAAAGAATTAAAAATCACATCAATGTCGCCTCCAAGCAGTGGTGGAATTTGTTTGGCGCAAATTATGAAAATGATTGCTCCTTACGATTTATCCAAAATGGGACATAATACAGATGAATCTATTCAGGTAATTGTAGAAGCCGAAAGGAGAGCTTACGCAGACAGAAGTCAGTTTTTAGGTGATCCTGATTTTGTCAAAATTCCGATTAACGCTTTACTGGCCGATTCGTACTTAAAAGATAGAATGTCAAATTTTAATATTGAAAAAGCCAGTTTATCATCTGAAATAAAAGAGGGAAAAGTAACGTACAATGAAAGTACTGAAACCACGCATTATTCTATTGTAGATGCACAAGGAAATGCTGTTGCGGCAACTACAACAATAAACGATGGTTTTGGTTCTAAATATTATTGTGATGAATTGGGTTTCTTTTTAAACAACGAAATGGATGATTTTAGTGCTAAACCAGGATCTCCAAATATGTTTGGTTTAGTTGGAAATGAAGCCAACAGTATTGCGCCACAAAAAAGAATGTTAAGCTCGATGACACCAACAATTGTTGAAAAAAATGGAAAATTATTTATGGTAGTAGGTTCTCCGGGTGGATCCACTATTATTACTTCAGTTTTACAAGCGATTTTAAATGTGTACGAATATAATTTAAGTATGCAGGAAGCTGTAAATGCACCACGTTTTCATCATCAATGGCTGCCGGATTTAATTACATTCGAACCAAATGCATTTAGTAATACGACAATAGATAAACTAAAAGCAAAAGGCTATTTAATTAACGAAAAAACAACTCCGGTAATTGGTAAATTAGATTGCATTTTAGTTTTACCTAACAAATCTCTTGAAGGTGGAGCTGATTTTCGTGGAGATGATACGGCGGTTGGTTTCTAAATTATAAAACCAAATAACAACGAGCTAAGAAAAAATTTATCGACATATTGTTTTTTAAAAAAATGGAGTATTTTTTTTACTAAATTTGCGCCAAACTAAACAAAACCAATATGTCGGAAGAATCGTTTTCAGAAGAAAAACAACCAAGCAAAAAATCAAGAAATATTAAAATTGGAGCTGCAGTAGCTGTTATTGCAGTACTTGGAATCATTTTCATTCCTAAAATTTGGGCGAAATACAATAAAAAAGAAGTAGTATGTCTAAATGGTCAGACAGAAATTTACGAAAAATTTAAAGATGCTGTTGTTTTAGTAAAACACACTTATACGGTCGAAATATCAATAAAAGGTTCTAAACCTTTTCAACTTGAAGTAGGAGAAACTAATTTAGAGCCAAAGACAATATCCGGAACAGGTTTTTTTGTTTCAGAAGATGGGAAAATTGTAACCAATCACCACGTAGCAGAACCTTGGCAATACCCAACCGATAATACCACTTCTTACGATTATATAAAAGAGCATATTGCGGCAGTTCTTCCCGATTCTATAAGTGAAGGAAGTTACAAGTCTGTAATTGAAAAAAATTGGAACGACTATTATTCTGAAGAAGGGGAAGAAGGTGAAGACTCTGAAGAAGAAACCCCTGCTGCTGTTGCTTCTACTGTAGATTCTACAGCAACAAATACGGCAACAGTTGCGACTAGCACTCCTGAAACTACCGTTGAACCAAGTCAAGTAAAAGAAGTGAAATATGTAAGTGTAGATGATATTAAAATTACTCCTGTAACAGTTGAAATTAGTGTTGCGCTACATGGTTCTAAAGAAGATTGGTTAAAATGCAAAGTCTATAAAATCGCTGATGGAAACGAAGTTGACGTTGCCGTTTTACAATTGGATAGTGAAACATTACCCGGATCTGTTAAAAATATTGTTGATTTAGATACTGCCGTTATTGATGATTCAACTTTAAAACCGGGGACAAATGCTATTTTAATTGGCTACCCAATGGGAATGACTCTTGCCAATACAAGAAGAGGAATAAAAGTACAAGTTTACGAAGGTCAAATTAATAAAGAATCTGACGGAGTTAGCATACAATACAACGTAACCTCTACACACGGAGCAAGTGGATCACCGGTTTTTAATGAATGCGGGCAATTGATTGCTGTTAATTATGCAGGATTTGACGAAGCTCAAGGATACAATTTTGGAATTGTAGCAAAACATGCTGCCTCTTTAGTTCAATAATTGTTTTTAAAACAACTGATTTTATTATTTAACTTTTATGGATTAAAAGGTTAAATTTGCAATATCCCTAATTTTAAAAACCCGAATGCTAAAAAAATATTTTAGAAAACTAGAAAGCATTATCGCTTTGGCTCAATCGTTAATGACCCCAAAGCAATTTATTTTTTTATCAAGTGTTTTAATTGGTATTTCCTGTTCTTTGGCTGTAATTATCCTAAAGACTTTTGCACATAGTGTATTTTCTTTTGCTACTTATATCAACGGAATTTTAAAATTAAGTTTTATCAACAGTATTCTGCCAATTATCGGAATTTTGCTTACTGTTTTTGTTGTAAAAAAAGTACTTAACGGAACGATCGAAAAAGGGACTTCGCAAATATTATATGCCGTTGCAAAAAAAGCAAGTATCATTCCGAGAAAACAAATGTATGCTCAAATTGTGACCAGTTCGTTAACGGTCGGATTAGGAGGATCTGCTGGTTTAGAAAGTCCTATTGTCGTTACAGGAGCCGCATTTGGATCTAACTATGCCCAAAATTATAAACTAGCCTATAAAGATCGAACTCTACTAATTGGCTGCGGTGTTGCGGCCGGAATTGCAGCAGCATTTAACGCTCCTATTGCAGGAGTGCTTTTTGCAATTGAAGTTTTATTGGTCGACGTTAGTATTTCTGCCTTTACTCCTATTATGATCTCGGCAGCAACCGGAGCATTAGTTTCTGCAATTGTTTTAGACGAAACTATCTTATTATCCTTCAAAAAACAAGAAGCATTTAATTATCATAATATTCCATTTTATGTTCTTTTAGGAATTTTAACTGGGTTTATGGCTGTTTACTATGCCCGAAATTTTCAACGAGTAGAACATTACTTTGCTAAATTAGAAATTGGACCTTATAAAAAGGCTTTAATTGGTTCTTCATTATTAGCATTGCTTATTTTTATTTTTCCAACACTTTTTGGTGAGGGTTACGAAAGTATTAAAACCTTATCTGAAGCTGATCCGGGAAAAATATTAGACAATACATTGTTTGGAGATTTTAGAAACAACCAATGGATTTTACTTCTTTTTGTTGGATGCACGATGATGGTAAAAGTATTCGCCTCAGGACTAACTATTGGCAGTGGAGGAAATGGAGGTAATTTTGCTCCGTCATTATTTTTAGGGTCTTATGTTGGTTATTTCTTTTCAAAATTCATCAGTCTTATTGGTTTAGCAAAATTACCAATCAGTAATTTTACGATGGTTGGAATGGCCGGTATTTTGAGCGGACTATTTCACGCGCCATTAACTGCTATTTTCTTGATTGCAGAAATCACAGGTGGTTACAGCCTTATGATCCCGCTTATGATCGTGTCATCTATTAGTTTTGCAATTTCTAAACGTTTTGAAAAATACTCGCTTGACGTTAAAGGTTTAGCGAAAAAAGGACACGCTTTCACAAGCAATAAAGACTCTAATATTTTATCTACATTAGATATCGATACCATTATTCAATGTGATTATTTGACGGTACATCCAGAAGAAAACCTAAGCAAATTAGTCGATTTAATTTCACACTCTAATCAGGTTGTTTTTGCTGTTGTAAACAATGAAAAAGAACTTGTTGGAATTGTACATTTTAATGATATTCGCGAAATCATTTTCAACTCATATCGTGTAAAATACACGCTGATTAAAGATGTTATGAAAACACCACCCACTACCATTTCCTCTTCTGACAGCATGGAAATAGTAATGAGCAAATTTGAAAAATCTAAAACAGCATTTCTACCTGTTGTGCGAAATGACAAATACTACGGTTTCATATCAAAATCTATTGCGCTTGAAGCTTATAGAACCAAATTGCGATCTATGACGATTGAGTAAAATAAATTTAGGAAAACCAACCTAATAATTTCTTTTCTTTCCAAAAACAATAAACCAAATACCACAAAAGTCTATTATGAAAATTAAAGCCATTATTGTAGATGATGAATCGCATGCGCGTAGTTTATTACGAAATCTATGCAACCGATATTATGAAGATAAAATCGAAATTATTGAGGAATGCAATTCAGTTTCAGCAGCTCTAATTTCAATAAAAAAACATTCACCAAATCTTGTCTTTTTAGACATTCAGATGCCTGATCAGAACGGTTTTGAATTACTTTCTCATTTTGACACTATCCCTTTTGAAATAATCTTTACCACAGCGCACAAAGAGTTTGCTATTGAAGCCATTCGTAACAGTGCAATAGATTATTTAATCAAATCTATTAACGTACAAGATTTTAAAGCAGCAATTGACAGACTTAATTTGGTTTTAGAAAAAAAGAATAGTATAAATCGCTATCAATTACTTTCTGAAAACATTGCCAATCAATTTACCGGAAAACAGCAAATTGCTTTTCCTACAAAAAAAGGGTTTGAAGTAATTAAGGTTAACAAAATCATATTTTGTGAGTCAGAGGGTTCATATACTTACATTCATACAACAGATAAAATACATCATACCTCAAGATCATTTAAAGAAACTTGCGAATTACTGCTACCTGCTGCCAACTTTCTAAAAGTGCATCGAAGTTTTTTGATCAATAGAGAATATGTTGAAAATTTCAAATCGGATGAATTTCTTCTCGAAATGACTTCAGGAGATAAAATTCCAGTTTCAGACAAATCATTCAATAAAAAAGAACTTATTGATGCGATTACCAAGTAAGACCATTTTACAACTCTTTTTCCTCTTTATCACATCTTTTGCCTTTGGTCAATATTTTCCTTCCAAAAATTTCACCACTTCAGATGGTTTGCCTAATAATGCCGTTCGTTCTTTATTTTTAGATTCTAAAAATATTTTATGGATAGGCACTGAAAATGGTGTTTCCAAAATGGAGAACGGAATGTTTACAACTATTGATGAAAGCAATGGTTTGGGACATAATAGCTGTTGGGATATTGCGGAAGATGCAGATGAAAATATGTGGTTTGCCAGTTACGGTGGTGGTGTAAGTAAATTTGACGGTAAAAATTTTACAGTTTTTACAACCAAAAACGGACTTTTAGCCAATAAAACAAGAAAAGTCTTTTCGTTCAAAGACAAAATTTATGTTGGTACAGAACAAGGTGTTTCTATTATTGATATCAAAACAAACAAGCTGATTACACCCAAAGTTCCTGAGCACAAAGAAGATTTTATTTCTTTAGCCTTTGTTGAATATAAGGACGTTGTATATTTTACTTCAACTTTTGAGGGTTTATTTAAAATTGATGAATCTTCTTCGACTCCACGCATCATTCCGGTTGTCTTACATAAAAATTCTTATTCATTAGGCCTTTTTGGCTCTACACTTTACAGTGGAAACGAAACATATATTAATAAATATGATTTTGATAAAATTTTAAAAGGAGATAAATCATCTCAGAATTTTGGAAAATCTTTTGTTTGGCAATATGCAAAAGACAAGCGAAATACCATTTTTGCAGCAACCTGGGGCGTTTATACTCCTGATGGAGGTCTTTATACTATTGCAGAAAATAAAATGAGAGATGTTTCTAATATATATGGAATTGACTCTAAAATTCTGCTGAATGTCGTTTATGATAAATTTAATGACATACTTTATGTTGGCTCCAACGACAATGGAATCTATCAGGTAAGATTAGATAAAATAATAGATTACAATCCGTTTAATGCTAAAGCGATTATAGATTTTGAAAATTTTAATAATCATAAATTAATTCTAGAAACTACAGGAGTAAAAGTTCTAAACTCAAAACAGGAAATAATAAATTCAATTTCGCTTGATGAATTTAAGAAAACTGAAATGAGCTTTTGTAAAAAAGCGGAAAATATCATAAATAAACAATCACCTGAATCACGCGATTTTGAATTAAATTTTAATATCCCAACAAATCAAATTGAGTTTTACGAAATCGTGAAAAATCAAAATTCTTTATGGATTAATAGTAACATTGGAATTTTTGAAATTGATAAAAATTATAAAATAGTTAATTACTTACCTAAACATAGTTTAAAAATTGGTTTTGGTTATGACAATAAACTAATCGAAACTATTACTTACGCAGGAGTTCGTATTTATGATAATTTAAAAACCTTAAAAAATACACATTATTCAAAGTTCAAGAAAAACACACCACAATACATCGTCAAAATTTTAACCAACAACAACAAGACTTATCTTTTATCAGTCTTTAATGGTTTATATGTATATGAAAAGGGTCAGTTTCAATCGTATTTGGCTGATGCAATCTGGAAAGAAAAAAAGTTCAAACACATTACAAAAAATAACAAAGGACAACTTATTTTAGCGGCTGAATTTGGTGATGTTTTTATAATTGATGACTCAAAATCTTTTAAAATCCTTAAAACAATTTCCAAAAAACAGATTATTGGGAGCACAATTTTATTTCTTGAGTCATATAAAAACTATATTTTAATAGGTACAGAAAAAGGTATCAACATTTATAAAGATGGCATTATAAGACTTATTGATAAAGAGCAAGGTTTAAAAGATTGCAGAATAAGTACTTCTCAAATTTTTGAAAATGCATTATGGTTGGGAACTCAAAAAGGATTTTATATAATAGACCTAAACCATTTGATTGCAACTCAATTGACCGTTTCGGAAATTGGAATCAGCAAAATTGCAATTAATAATATCCCTCTTAAACCGTCAGCTTATAAATGGTTTCGATACAATTCAAAACAACTAATTTCAGACTATAAGCACAATTCATTTTCAATTGATTTTGTTCCAAAAGGACATCCTTTCCCTCACAAATTAAAATTTAGATATCGTTTAAACAGTAATAATCGCTGGAGTCCTTATAGTGAAAAAACAAATTTATTCTTACCCTACCTACCCTACGGAAACTATAATATAGAAATCGAAGTCTTTGACATGAATGCCGGAAAATCAAAATTTTTCACGATTTTACAGCTTCATATCCAACCTCCTTTTTGGTTAAGTTGGTGGTTTGTATTATTAGCTATAATTACTTTATCAGTAATGATCGTATTCATATTTATACGAATTAAAAGAAAATCAAACGAAAGAACTATTATTCAGCGACGTATTGCCGAGACCAAACTAGAAGCACTTTTGAGCCAAATGAATCCGCATTTTACTTTTAATGCAATGAACGCCATTCAGGATTATATTATTAGCAACGATATTGACAACTCGTTACTCTACATTGGCGAATTTTCAAAATTAATTCGAAAAACATTAGAAAACTCATCAAAACAAAAGATTACCATTGATGAAGAAATAGAATATCTTGAGGCTTATATTTCGATCGAAAATATGCGTTTTGATAATCGGATCGATTTTGAAATTCAAATTTCACCAGAAGTTGATGCCTGTTTCACCAAGATTCCTACAATGCTTTTACAGCCTTTTGTTGAGAATGTTTTTGTTCATGCTTTCAATGAGTCAAGTATATCTCCAAAATTGATAATTTCCTTTAAAATGATTTCCGAAACTATTTTAGAGTGTAAAATTACAGATAACGGAATGAGTCTGAAAACCACCAAAAAGAACAAACTACATCCATCAAAAGGAATTCAACTTACAAAAGAGCGTTTATCGCTTTTACAAGACTTAAAAAACCCAATCGAAATTGCGTTTACCGAAAATAGCGGTACAACTGTAACTATTTTACTTTTGGTATAAATTCTTCATTCCAAATTCAAAAGCACTTGTTAAGATCTAACAAGTGCTTTTTTCATTTATAGTCTAGAAAGATACTTTCGTGTTAAATAAAGATGCTTTTAAAAAGTAAAATAATTAGATAAGGCGTGATCATATATTTTTGAATTCTAACCCTCAAAATTTTAAAATATGCCCAATTTCTATTGTGAATGCTGTGGAACAAAAAGTTCAAGCATCTCTAGCTTAACAGCAAATTCTTGCTCCCGCCATCCACTTGGACCAGGAAAAGGGAAACACAAACTTTACGAAGGATCAGAAAAAACAAAATACAGCTGCAAGTACTGTGGTACTTCATCATCTTCCATTTCAAACTTAACTGGAAATTCATGTTCAAGACATCCAAATGGAAGTCGAAAAGGAAAACATGTACCGACGTTGTAGTTAAATAAATCAAACAAAACACTAAAAAAAATGGAAATTATCATTCTAGCTATAATTAGCACATTGGTACTAACAACACTTGTTTGGATCATATTTTTTAAAAATATTCAAAGTAAATTATCTCATGAAAATGATAAATTAAAAATGGAATTAAATATCGTCAAATCAGATATAGACTATCAAGTAAATAAAAAATTAGAAGATAAAACTAGCACTTTAAATCAACAAATTCTGGAACTAAAAAGAGAATCTGTCATTATTGAGCGAGAATCGTATGATAAAGGAAAAAAAGATGCCTCCACAGAATTCCAAAAAGACTACTATGTAAGTGTTATTCCATACAAAGAGACTTACGAAGGAGAAAGAGATTATGTGATCTTTGGTAAAAAAAACAAATATGTAAATGTCGGTTTTCAACGTCAATTATTTGTGAAAGGAATTCCTGTTTTTGATCCCGTTTACTCTTTTGTTGAAAAATATGAATTTAATGAATTTAGACTTAATGAGGAAGCTATTAATCGACTGGTTAATAACGCAATAAAAACAATTGCTCCACAAGCAGGCACATTTATTAAAGTTACCGAAAATATAATCGAAAAATAATGACAAAAAAAATACTCTTTATATTATTATTCATTAGTACTTATTCCTATGGACAATATACCGTAATTCCGGATATTAATTTTGAAAAAGCTTTAATTAGCCTTGGATACGATGATAAAACTCCAGATGGCAAGATCCTTACGTCTAAAATTAATAAAATAACATATTTAGACATTTCATATAAATTGATAGATAATTTAACAGGAATCGAAGATTTTACATTATTAAGACATTTATATTGTAATTCTAACAAACTAGCCAATCTCAATATTTCTAAAAATAGTTTTATAACTAATTTAAACTGCTCCAATAACAAAATTAACAGTTTAGATATAACACAGAATATAAATCTACAAGTTATTGATTTCTCTTTTAACCAGATATCTAATATAAATACAGCAAGTAATAGTGCATTAAACTCGATGTCCTGTAACAACAACACTATTAATACCTTAGATGTTTCCAAAAATATTGAATTAAGATCCTTAAATTGTTCTCAAAACAAATTAACAATATTAGACCTAAGTAGTAATATATACATACACACCATAAAATGCAATAAAAACATTCTTTATGGATTGAATTTAAAAAATCGAAAAACTGGAATCCTATCGATGGATTCAGATTTTAAAGAAAATCCAAACTTATCCTGTATTCAAGTTGATGATGCTATTTACTCCTCTTCTAATTGGTTTCGATTAAAAGAAAGTTCAGCAAGCTATTTTGAAGGGAACTGTATGGAATATACACTAATTCCAGATTTAAATTTCGAGGCAAAATTAATTTCATTAAAAATCGACAAAGATGGCCTCAATGGTAAAATTTTTACTTTTGATGCTAAACAGACCAAAACTTTAAGTATTGAAAATAATAATTCAAGTAATAAAATTAAAAATTTAACAGGCATTGAAGATTTCACTTCATTAGAGTCGTTGGGCTGTTCTGGAAATCTATTAGAGACACTTGATTTATCAAATAATACTAAACTACTAAAATTAGACTGTGCTACAAACAAATTAACCAATTTAAATGTTTCACAAAATATTAATCTAAAAGAATTAGATTGTTATGATAATAAACTCGTAAACTTAAATTTTTCGAAAAACACTAATCTTCAATATTTATATTGTCATAAAAACCAATTAATAAATCTGGATGTAGATAAAAACACTAATTTAAATTATTTATGGTGCAACTTTAATCAATTAACAAGTCTCAATATCTCTAATAATATAAATCTAAAATCTCTTTATTGTGGTTTTAATCAATTAAGTGCGCTTGATGTATCAACAAATATTGCACTTTCCGATTTAAGCTTATCTGGCAATAAGATAAGTAATATTGATGTAAGTAAAAATATAAAACTAAAAACATTATCGTTGGAAGAAAATCAAATAACCGATTTAAATATTTTTAATAATTTATTATTATCTGGTTTACATTGCTATGGAAATCAAATAAAAAAAATAGATGTGTCGAAAAACATTGAATTAACTGACTTTAGATGCAATTCTAATAACTTAATTAGTTTAAATTTAAAAAATGGGAAAAACACAAATCTTAATGATAGTTATTTGGATTTTACAAAAAACCCAAATTTAACTTGTATTCAAGTTGATAATGAAATCTACTCAAAAACTAATTGGAATGAAAAAAAAGACACAACAGCATCTTTTTCTACAACTTGTTCATTAGGAATAGAAGGATCTTCATTCAATAATGTTAATATTTATCCAAATCCAACCAAAGGAGAATTACACATAGAAAATATTAATTTAAAGAAGGCATCTCTTTACAACTCTATTGGCCAACTTATTAAAACTGATTTATTTGAGGTAGATTCAAATATAAATACTATAGATTTATCAGGACTATCAGAAGGACTATATTATATCTATCTACAAATTGAAGGCAGCATCGCTGTTAGAAAAGTAATTTTAAAGTAACATTCCTTTCAAATTTAAAAACCAATATTTAATTTAAACATATAATTACAGTCTTTTATCTACAAAAACGCTAACCAAAAGTTAGTGTTTTTTGTTACTAATTGTAACATAAACTTTTGCTATCGAGCACTAAAAGAACAAATCAAAGTGGTAACTTTGCGTTTTGCTCAAAATTATGTTAGAAAAAGACAATACTATTGAAGTTCTTGGTGCAAGAGTTCATAATCTAAAAAATATCGATATTTCTATTCCGCGTGAAAAACTGGTTGTAATTACCGGTTTATCAGGTTCGGGAAAATCATCTTTGGCATTTGATACCATTTATGCTGAAGGGCAACGTCGTTATGTTGAAACTTTTTCGGCTTACGCCAGACAATTTCTTGGTGGCTTAGAGCGTCCAGATGTTGATAAAATTGACGGACTTTCGCCAGTAATTGCAATCGAACAAAAAACGACCAGTAAAAGTCCTCGATCGACTGTTGGAACAATTACTGAAATATATGATTTTCTTCGTCTTTTGTATGCACGTGGCGCAGATGCCTACAGTTATAATACAGGCGAAAAAATGGTTTCCTATTCTGACGATCAAATTAAAGATTTGATTATTCAGGATTTTACCGGAAAACGAATCAATATTCTTGCACCGATTATTAGAGCAAGAAAAGGGCATTACGCCGAACTATTCCAACAAATTACCAAACAAGGATTTTTGAAAGTTCGTGTAAACGGTGAAGTTCAGGATTTGGTTTCGGGAATGAAATTAGATCGTTATAAAACACACGATATCGAAATTGTAGTCGACAGAATGTTGATTGAAGATACCGAAGACAATCAAAAAAGATTATCAGAAAGTATCAATACAGCCATGCATCACGGCGAAAATGTATTAATGATTTTAGATCAGGATACAAATGAAGTACGTTATTTCAGTAGAAATTTAATGTGTCCGACAACTGGAATATCATATCAAAATCCTGAACCTAATTTATTTTCGTTCAACTCTCCAAAAGGAGCTTGTCCGCATTGTAATGGCTTAGGAACAGTTCATGAAATAAATATCAAAAAGATTATTCCGAATCCGAAATTGTCAATTAAAGCAGGAGGTTTTGCTCCTCTTGGCGAATATAAATCATCTTGGATTTTTAAGCAGTTAGAAGTTATCGGAGAAAAATTTGGGTTCAAAATTACTGATCCAATTGAGAAAATTCCGGAAGAAGCCATGAATATGATTTTGCATGGCGGAAAAGACAAATTCACTATAAACTCAAAAGATTTAGGCGTTACTCGTGATTATAAAATTGATTTTGAAGGAATCTCACACTTTATCAAAAATCAATACGACGAAAGCGCTTCAACGACTATAAAGCGTTGGGCAAAAGATTTCATGGACGAAGTGAATTGTCCGGTTTGCGAAGGCTCTCGCTTGAAAAAAGAAGCGCAGTTTTTTAGAGTAAACGGGAAAAATATCACGGAATTATGTGATATGGATATTTCCGATCTAACAGCCTGGTTTCAGGATTTGAACAGTAATTTATCAGACAAACAACTTTTAATTGCTTCTGAAGTAGTTAAAGAAATCAAAGATCGTTTGAACTTTCTGATGAATGTTGGTTTGAACTATTTGGCTTTAAGCCGAAGCTCAAAATCACTTTCTGGTGGTGAAGCACAGCGTATTCGTTTAGCAACACAAATTGGTTCGCAATTGGTTGGTGTTTTATACATTCTGGATGAGCCAAGTATTGGTTTACACCAAAGAGACAACGAAAAATTGATTCATTCGTTAGAACAATTACGCGATATTGGAAACTCGGTTATTGTCGTAGAACACGACAAAGACATGATTGAACGTGCCGATTATGTAATTGATATTGGCCCAAAAGCCGGGAAATACGGAGGAGAAATCATTAGTATTGGAACTCCGGCAGAAACGCTGAAATCCAATACGATTACCGCTCAATATTTGAATGGTAAAATGAAATTAGAGATTCCGAAAGAACGTCGTAAAGGAAATGGTAAATTTTTAAAACTAAGCGGCGCAACTGGAAATAACCTGAAAAATGTTTCGATAGAATTGCCTTTGGGACAATTAATATGTGTTACAGGAGTTTCAGGAAGCGGAAAATCGACTTTGATAAACGAAACGCTTTACCCTATTTTGAATGCTTATTATTTCAATGGTGTGAAAAAACCGCAACCTTATAAAAAGATTGAGGGTTTAGAACATATAGACAAAGTAATTGACATAGACCAAAGCCCGATTGGAAGAACGCCACGTTCGAATCCAGCAACATATACGGAGGTTTTTACCGAAATCAGAAACCTGTTTACAATGACTTCTGAAAGTATGATTCGTGGATACAAAGCCGGACGTTTTAGCTTTAATGTAAAAGGCGGACGCTGTGAAACCTGTGAAGGTTCAGGAGTTAGAACTATCGAAATGAACTTTTTACCAGATGTTTATGTAGAATGCGAAACTTGTCAAGGAAAACGCTTTAATAGAGAAACCCTAGAGATTCGCTATAAAGGAAAATCAATTTCGGATGTATTGAATATGACAGTTGATGAAGCCGTTCCGTTCTTTGAAATGATTCCGAAGATTTACAGAAAAGTAAAAACAATTCAGGATGTTGGTTTAGGATACATTACGCTTGGTCAGCAAAGTACAACACTTTCTGGTGGTGAAGCGCAACGTATTAAACTTGCAGGAGAATTGTCTAAAAAAGATACCGGAAATACGTTTTATATTCTGGACGAACCTACAACCGGTTTACACTTTGAAGACATTCGTGTATTAATGGATGTCATCAATAAATTAGTCGATAAAGGAAATACAATTTTGGTAATTGAACATAATATGGACGTAATTAAACTTGCGGATTATATTATCGATATTGGTCCTGAAGGTGGAAAAGGCGGCGGACAATTAATCGCAAAAGGAACACCAGAAGAAGTAGCGAAAAGTAAAAAAAGCTATACGGCTAAATTCTTGAAGAAGGAATTAGAATAAAAAGCTCTTGAAATAATTCTCGGAGAAAGATTAAAAAAATTTCACACAAAGTGATCACAATTATTGTCATCCCGAAAAACGAGGGATGACAATATTGCGGATATCAATTGCCAAAAATAGATTAAAATCGATTCATTGAACTTTGCAAAACAACAACATCATTATTAATTCAACCCACTGATAATGAATACCAAACAAAAAACAATCTTTTAAAAACGTTACATTTCAATTAATAAATCCACATTTTTGTAACAATTCTCGAAAAAAGACTTAATTTAGTACGCCCTTTTTGCCAAAGCTTTTCATTTTGACAAAAACTAAGATAAAGTCTATGAATCTAAAAGAAAGTTTCAGTAACGTAAACCAATATTTTTCACCGAAAATAATTGACGAAGTAAACGATCAATATATCAAAGTGGCAAAAATAAAAGGTCAGGATTTACCGTGGCACAATCACGAAAATGAAGACGAGCTTTTTTACATTGTTGAAGGAGAACTTTTGATGGAAATTGAAAACATACAATCCTTCATAATGAAAAAAGGAGATTTATTTGTAGTAAAAAAAGGCATCAATCATAGGGTTTCAGCGGTAGAAGAATGTTTATTAATGCTCATCGAACCCAAAACTACTGAACACACCGGAAAAGTCAAAAGCGACATTACCAGATCAATTGAAGAGCAAAAATACTAATTAGGATACTCTTAAAAAATCTAAAATTTCAACTAAAAATCAATGCCCTAGCCCTGATGGCAACGGCATCCTTTTGTGGAGGCGTTCGCCACAAAAGATATAGTGAACAGCAGGAACTAGCTCCTTCTCCCAAAGTCTCGGGACGCCCAGGATGCCAACTTAAAAAGACACAACTTAAATAAAAATATAAATAATTAAAATACCTAAAATGAGATTAGAAGATTTTGATAATGATGAGGACAAAGTAATTCAAGACCGTTTGAAACAAAAAACGTGGAATGAAATTAGAACAAATGACAGCTGGGCGATTTTTAAAATCATGGCTGAGTTTGTAAACGGATACGAAAGCATGGGACGAATTGGTCCGTGTGTATCTATTTTTGGATCGGCTAGAACAAAACCAGACGATAAATATTATTTATTGGCTGAGAAAATTGCTTACAAAATCAGTAAAGCTGGTTACGGTGTTATCACAGGAGGTGGTCCCGGAATCATGGAAGCTGGTAACAAAGGTGCGCATTTAGGAGGCGGAACTTCGGTTGGTTTAAACATCGAATTGCCTTTTGAACAACACTTTAACCCTTATATTGACCACGATAAAAACCTGAATTTCGATTATTTCTTTGTGAGAAAAGTTATGTTCGTAAAATATTCGCAAGGTTTTGTGGTGATGCCAGGTGGTTTTGGAACTCTTGACGAAATGTTTGAGGCGATCACCTTGATTCAAACAAAGAAAATTGGAAAATTCCCTATTATTCTGGTTGGTGTTGAATTTTGGTCTGGATTGATCGAATGGGTAAAAACTGTTTTGGTTGAAAAAATGCAGACTGTAAGCCCGGATGACTTAAACTTATTCAAGATCGTAGACACTGAAGATGAAGTAGTTGACGTTCTGGATAAATTCTATAAAAAGTACGATTTGAGTCCAAATTTCTAATATTTAGTTTCATCATATAAGTGATATAAGAAATATAAATTATAGTTTTTGTAACGCCCAAAATACTATGAATTTTTATTACTTATAGGATTAAATTACATTAAATCTTACAAAAAATTAAAGCTGTTTTTATAACAGCTTTTTTTATGCTATTTTTACAAAAAACCAAAACAACTCTATGCTCGTAATTTAAGTATATACCCCTTAATTTTTTAAGCCATCTTTGAAACCATTATATAAAATTATATTCTTCACTTTAGTTTTATTTAGTTCAATAAAACAATACGCGCAACATCAATCTAAGATGGAAGTGGCGGTTAATCTTGAACTTAAAACTTTGAATGTAAAACAGGATATTACATTTTATAACACATCGAATGATTCCTTGATTTCGATTGTCCTCAATGACTGGAATAATGCTTTCTCTGATAAAAACACTCCATTGGCCAGACGTTTTTCGGATGAGTTTTACAGAGGTTTTCACTTGGCTAAAGCCGCTGAAAGAGGAAATACGACGATTTTGAATTTAACAGACTCTGATAATGCAGCGCTCGAATGGGAAAGAACTGCTAAAAACCCAGATTATATTGTTGTAAAACTAAATCGAAAATTACGTCCGGGTGAAAAAATTGATCTGCATTTAACTTATATTTCGAAAATTCCTAGTGATAAATTTACGCGTTACGGTTTTGATCAAAACGGCGGAATGAATCTTAAAAACTGGTTTTTGAGTCCTGCTCGCTTTGAAAATCATCGTTTTATGAAATACAACAATTTCAATTTAGATGATATTGCAAATGCAAGCACTGACTATGAAATTGAAATTAAAATCCCCAACCAATATTCGATTACTTCAGATTTGAATTCGGATTCTGAAGATTTAACAAATACTTCTTTTAAGACTTACTCTTTTTCGGGAAAAAACAGAACTGATTTTAACTTGTTCATCGAAAAACAAAACAGTTTTAAAAGCTATGAAATTGGTTCATTAGAGATTCTTTCGAATCTTAGAACTAAAAAGCTGAACGAGATACAAAGAGCTATTATTATTGATAGAGTGGTGACTTATGCCAATACATTTATTGGAAAGTATCCGCATAAAAAAATTACGGTTTCTCAAGTTGATTATGACCGAAATCCGTTTTATGGGCTTAATCAATTGCCATCGTTTATCAGTCCGTTTTCAGATGATTTTATCTTCGAAATTACTTTCTTAAAAACCTATCTGAACAATTACTTAAAGCAGAGTTTGCGTTTGGACCCTCGAAAAGACAACTGGGTTTATGACGGAATTCAGATTTATGTCATGATGAAATACATGGAAGAAAATCATTTGGATCAAAAAATGCTTGGTAAACTTTCAGACATGAAACTCTTTAAAAGTTACAACATTACCAATCTGACTTTTAATGAGCAATACAGCTATTATTATATGCTAATGGCTCGAAAAAATCTGGATCAGCCACTTGGCGACCCCAAAAATACACTTATAAAATTTAATGAGCAGATTGCCAGCAAATATCGCGCGGGCTTAAGTTTAAGCTATCTCGATGATTATCTTAACCATAATATTGTTCCGGAAAGCGTACAAGAGTTTTATAATCTAAATAAAAATGAGCAGGCAAATCGATATGATTTCGAAAAAATACTGAGTAAAAACAGTGCTAAAGATATCAATTGGTTTTTTAAAACTATAATTGATTCCCGCGATATTATCGATTATAAATTTACGAATGTATCCAGAACAAAAGACAGTGTACAATTTCAGATAAAAAACAAAACAGGACTTTATGTTCCGATTCCGGTTTATGGAATTAAGAAAAATGAAGTAGTATTCAAAAAATGGATCGAACCCAAAAAAGCAGATTCAATTTATGAATTTGAAAGAGCCAATGCTGACAAAATAGTCTTGAATTATGACAATGAAGTTCCTGAATATAACCAAAGAAACAACTGGAAATCATTAAAAAGTCTAGCAATAACCAATCGTCCTATAAAATTTAATTTCGCAAAAGATCTTGAAGATCCCTATTACAATCAGATTCTATACATCCCGACGCTTACTTATAATTTATACGATGGTTTAACACCTGGAATTCGTTTTCATAACAAAACTATTCTAGACAAACCTTTTACGTTTGACATCACTCCTGCCTACTCTATCAAAGCTGGAACAATTTCCGGATCATCTGCTTTTTCATGGAGTGAATATTATCGAAATAGTACACTTTATAATGTAAGGTATTCTATTAGTCAAAATTACTTTCATTATGCGCCAGATGCGACCTATTTGAGATTAAATCCGATGGTTCAGTTTCGAATCCGTGAAGAGAATTTTAGAGACAATAGAAAGCAATTAATTATGTTTCGACAAGTTATTGTAAATCGGGAAGCCAGCGCGTATATCACTGATAATTCGAAACCTAATTATTCGATCTTCAATGCCCGATATATGAATACAAAGACGGAATTGATTAATCATTTTAGTTTTATGACCGACATTCAATTTGCAGGCGATTTTGGGAAGTTGGCCGGTGAAGTTGAATACAGAAGATTATTCGAAAACAATCACAAATTAAACTTACGGTTTTACGCCGGAAGTTTTTTATACAACACAACAAACTCCGATTATTTTAGTTTTGGTTTAGACCGTCCAACTGATTATATGTTCGATTATAATTTTTATGGAAGATCTGAAAGCACTGGTTTTTTTAGCCAGCAATTTGTTATGGCAGAAGGAGGCTTTAAATCAAAACTTGCCCCTTCATATGCCAATCAATGCATGACTACATTAAATGCCAGTTACTCTATTTGGAATTGGATTGAATTATATGGCGATGTTGGTTTTTTGAAAAACAAACATCAAAAGGAAGATTTTGTGTATGATAGTGGTATTCGGTTAAATCTTGTTCCAGATTATTTTGAACTTTATTTCCCTGTTTACTCTAATAATGGATGGGAAATTTCTCAAAATAAATACAATGAAAAAATACGATTTGTGATCACTTTGTCACCAAAAACATTAGTTAATCTTTTTACTAGAAAATGGTTCTAATTGAATAAATTTTAAACAAAAAGATATATTATTATTATTAAACCCTGTTTTTAGATAGAAATAACATAAAAAAAATACGTAGTTTTTTGATTTTAAATACAAATAATTAAATTATATTTATTTTAAAGAATTATGATTATTGATTGTTTTTAAGTAATTTCGCAGTCTAAACATGACCCTACAAGATTATGATAAAAGAAAAAAGCAATACTACTTTAACATTTGAAGATTTCAAAACTGAGGTATTGAACGACTACAGAATTGCAGTAACCAGCCGCGAATGTAGTCTTTTAGGTCGTAAAGAAGTATTAACCGGGAAGGCCAAGTTTGGAATATTTGGCGACGGTAAAGAGGTGCCACAGCTTGCTATGGCAAAAGCCTTTAAAAACGGAGATTTTCGTTCCGGATACTATCGCGATCAAACTTTTATGATGGCTATTGGCGAATTGACTCCTAAGCAGTTTTTTGCTGGTTTATATGGTCATACTGATTTAGATTTTGATCCAATGTCTGCAGGAAGACAAATGGGCGGACACTTTGTAACGCACAGTTTGAATGAAGACGGATCTTGGAAAGATTTAACAAAACAAAAAAACTCATCAGCAGATATATCTCCTACAGCGGGGCAAATGCCTAGATTATTAGGATTAGCTCAGGCTTCAAAAATTTACAGAAATGTTGACGGAATTACTATCAAAGATAATTTCTCTGTAAATGGAAATGAAGTAGCTTGGGGAACGATTGGAAACGCAAGTACCTCTGAAGGTCTGTTTTTTGAAACTATAAATGCTGCCGGAGTTTTACAAGTTCCGATGGTAATGAGTGTTTGGGATGACGAATACGGAATTTCTGTTCATGCAAAACATCAAACAACTAAAGAAAATATTTCTGAAATTCTAAAAGGATACCAACGCGATGAAGACTCAAAAGGGTATGAAATTTTTAGAGTTAAAGGTTGGGATTATGCCGAGCTAGTTTCGACGTATGAAAAAGCTGCTGCCATTGCGCGCGAGCAACACGTTCCTGTTTTAATTCATGTAAACGAATTAACGCAACCACAAGGACATTCTACTTCAGGCTCTCATGAACGTTATAAAAACGCAGAAAGATTGGCTTGGGAAAGAGATTTCGATTGTATTCGCCAAATGCGTTTATGGATGATTGCCATCAATATTGCATCTCCTGAAGAACTATCTGAAATTGAATTCCAATTGAAAAAAGAGGTTCTCGAAGCTAAAAAGGAAGCTTGGAGCTCGTTCATCAATCCTATTATTGAAGATCAAAAAAATCTTTTGACTTTATTGGAGCAAATTGCTGAAGCAAGTATCAACCACAAGGAAAAAATTAGAAAATATATTTCTGAATTAAGTGTCATAAAATCTCCTTTAAAGAAAGAAATGCTGGTAATTGCCAGAAAGATTCTTCGCTTTATAGAAGTTCCAAACAGCAAAGTTCTATTATCAAACTGGATAACTGATTATATTGAAATTACGCAGCCAAGATTCAGCAGTAACTTATATTCTGATTCAGATTTAAAAGTCTCTTCAGTTCAAAAAGTGCTTCCTGAATATGCAGATAATGCTAAACCCGATTTAGACGGACGAATGATTCTTCGTGATAACTTTGACGCTTTGTTTACCAAATATCCTGAAACTTTAATTTTTGGAGAAGATGTTGGAAACATTGGCGATGTAAACCAAGGTTTAGAAGGAATGCAGGAAAAATACGGTGAACTTCGCGTTGCAGATGTCGGTATTCGTGAAGCAACTATTCTTGGACAAGGAATTGGAATGGCTTTAAGAGGTTTACGACCAATTGCTGAAATTCAATATTTAGATTATTTACTATATGCAATTCAAATCATGAGTGACGATTTGGCAACGTTGCAATATAGAACAGTTGGAAAACAAAAAGCACCATTAATTATCAGAACACGCGGGCACCGTTTAGAAGGTATCTGGCATTCTGGTTCTCCAATGGGAATGATTATTAACGCTATTCGCGGAATTCATGTTTTGGTTCCTAGAAATATGACACAAGCTGCAGGTTTCTACAATGCACTTTTAGAGACTGATGAACCTGCTTTAGTTATTGAATGTTTGAATGGTTACCGTTTAAAAGAAAAAACGCCACTGAATTTTGGTGAATTCAAAACGCCAATTGGAGTTGTTGAAACGCTAAAAGAAGGTTCAGATATTACTTTAGTTTCTTACGGATCGACATTAAGATTGGTTGAACAAGCTGCTGTTGAATTACTTGATTTAGGAATAGATTGTGAAGTAATCGATATTCAGTCTTTACTTCCGTTCGACGTTAATAAAGACATTGTAAAAAGTATCGCCAAAACAAATCGCTTGCTGGTAATCGACGAAGATGTTCCAGGTGGAGCTTCAGCATTTATTTTACAGCAAATTTTAGAAGAACAAGACGCTTACAACCATTTAGATAGTAAACCGCAAACTCTTGCTGCAAAAGAGCACAGACCGGCTTATGGAACTGATGGTGACTATTTCTCAAAACCTTCTACCGAAGATATTTTCGAGAAAGTTTACAGCATGATGCATGAAGTTAATCCTTCTAAATACCCTAGTTTATACTAAGAATTTAGCTCGGTTTTAAATATAAAAAAAGCTCCAAATTATAATGATTTGGAGCTTTTTTTAATTAAAGTCTGTCATCCTGAGCGGAGTCGAAGGCGCCCCAATTGAAACGCTGGCTTCGACTCCGCTCTGCCTGACATATGTTAGCATATAAAACATATTATTAAAAATCTGCGTAAATCCGTGTTTTCGCGATACACAGCTGTGTCATCCGCGTGCTGTCTCACAATTTATTTAGCAGCCAAAATAGCCCTCGCCTTTTCTAAATCTTCAGCTGTATCAATTCCGATCCCAACATGCGTTGTTTCTACCATTTTTATGCGTTTTCCAAACTCCAAATAACGAAGCTGTTCTAACTTCTCAGAAGCTTCTAAAGACTTCATCGGAAGGTTGTAAAAATCTAATAAAGCTTGTTTTCTAAATGCATAAATTCCGATATGCTGAAAATAACGCACTCCAACATTTTTATCTCTAGGATATGGAATTACCGAACGCGAAAAATACAAAGCAAATTGCGATTGATCTACCACTACTTTCACATTATTAGGGTTATTGATTTCGTCTTCATCTGTGATTTCGCGCATTAGCGAAGCCAAATCAATTTTACGATCCTCATCATTCTTAAAAACAGATAAAACCTGCTCTAAAGGTCCAGCCTCTGTAAACGGTTCATCCCCTTGGACATTTACGACAATGTCAACATCCAAATTTGCAATAGCTTCAGCAATTCGATCACTTCCGGATTCGTGTTCTTTGATACTCATAATGGCTTTTCCGCCATGGTTCACAATTTCATCAAAGATCAAATCTGAATCGGTTACAACAAATACATCATCGAACAATTTTGTTGCGACAGTAGCTTCATAAGTTCTTAAAATCACAGTTTTTCCACCTAGATCCTGCATTAATTTTGCAGGAAAACGTGTTGATGCATATCGCGCCGGAATTACAGCTATTATTTTCATTATAAATTTATTTTTTAAGTCAAACAAATGTAACTATTCAAAACTTAGATTAAAAACATAATTTCATTAGATCGTTATAAAACTGATTAACAACAGTTTAAAAAATATATTATATTTATCAGAAAAAACACCATGAAGAAATCTTTGATTCTGATACTCCTTTCAGTGAATTTATTTTTTAATAATTCGGCTTTCAGCCAAAAAGACAATTCTAAAATAATCAATGCTTTTTCAGATCGGGTTTTTATCGGAAAAGGATACCAACCTCTCGGGAGTTTAAAATGGAAATACAAAACAGATGGAAAAATTTTCTCTTCTCCAATTACAAAAAACGGCGTTGTTTATATAGGCAGCGAAGATGGCTTTCTATCTGCTATCGAAGAAAAATCAGGAAATTTAAAATGGAAATTTAAAACGAACGGAGCGATTCACAGTTCTCCTAGCATTTATGAAAACATTGTTTATTTTGGCAGTTTTGATGGAAATTATTACGCCGTAAATACGCTAACCGGAAAATTATTATGGAAATTTAAAACTGGTGGAGAACATTGGCTGGGAGAAATTGGTCTGTGGGGAATGAAACCGGAAACGCAATATATGGAAGATTTATGGGATTTTTATTTATCATCTCCTGTAGTTTATGAAAACGGAAAATTGGCTTCAGTTGTATTTGGAAGTAGTGATGGCAACATTTATTCCGTAGATGCACAAACAGGAGATCTAAAATGGAAATTCAAAACAAACGGGCCTGTTCACGGAACTCCTGCAGTTGACAAAAACAAAATTTACGTTGGTGGCTGGGATGCCACTTTGTACGCTTTAAATGCGGAAAATGGTAAACCTATTTGGCAATTTCAAACGGGAACACAAATTGGTTTTAAAGGAATCCAATCGTCTGTAGCAGTTTCTGATGGAAAAGTTTATTTTGGAGCAAGAGAACCTTTCTTTTTTGCTTTAGATAGCGAAACAGGCAAGTTAATATGGAAATACAATGCCGAAAATTCATGGATACTAAGTTCTGCTGTTATCAAAGACAATATCGTTTATGTTGGAACTTCAGATACTTTTGCTTTATTGGCTTTAGACGCTAAAACAGGTGCTGAAAAATACAGATTTAAAACAAACGGATGGGTTTACTCATCACCGGCAATAGCAGGAAACACGATTTATTTTGGAGATTTTACGGGGAATTTTTTCAGCTTGGATTTACTTTCAAATGGAAAAAAATCAAATTTTATCAGTACAGAAAATCGCAAACAATTTGCTTCTTCAACTTTAAAAAATGACTTACTTGATTTTGGATATATTGCACAAAACGCTGATCTCTCAGTTTACGATAACAACAAAAAAGTGATGGATCAGTTTTATAAATTAGGCGCAATTCTTTCATCTCCATTTATCAATAATAACACTATCTATTTTGGTAGTGCTGATGGTTATTTATATGCTTATAATTTAGAGAAATAGAAATCTTCTTGCATCTCTGTGAAAATCTTTGTACAGCTTTGTGTTATAATTTTACCACAGAGAGACACGAAGCTTTTCACAGAGATTCGCAGAGGATTGCAAAGCTTGATATTGAGCCAGCTTTGCAAACTTTACGATAAAATTTCTACATGATTTTAACCGAAGTCATACTCAGAGAACCCGCCAATAATTTATCATTAAACAAGCTCAGTTCTTCCGATCCTTCTTTTAAACCTAAAGCATAAAGTAAAGGCAAATAATGATCCGGAGTTGGAATCGCTAATTGTGCCGCTTTATTCATTTTTTCGAAATCAATTAAAGGCTGAAAATTTCCGTCTAATAAATAATTATTAATGGTTTCGCGCGCTTCAATTGCCCAATCATAACCGTAATTGTCTTTATCAAAATTTCTGAAATCGACTAAACGAAGATTGTGAACGATATTCCCGCTTCCGATAATTAAAACCCCTTTATGTCGCAAAGATTGTAACTTCTGAGCCAACTCAAAATGATATTGTCCCGACTTTGTATAATCAATACTCAACTGAATTACCGGAACATTTGCTTCCGGGTATAAATGTTTGATTACGCTCCAGGCACCGTGATCTAAACCCCAGTGTTCATCTAAATCTACATGAACGGGTTCTAATATTTTCTTGGTTTCTACAGCTAATTCCGGACTTCCTTTGGCAGGATATTGTACATCGAAAAGTGCTTGCGGAAATCCTCCAAAATCATGAATCGTTCTTGGCATCTGCATCGCTGTCACTTTGGTTCCATTGGTAAACCAGTGTGCCGAAATACACAAAATAGCATTCGGTTGTGGTAATGTTTTTGCCAGATTACGAAAACCAGCGACAAACTGATTTTCTTCAATTGCATTCATCGGACTGCCATGTCCTAAAAACAAAACCGGCATTTTATCTGTATTCGAAAACGTAGACGAAATCGAATGTAAGTCGTTTAGTGTTGTCATTGTAAAAATATTTTATTTTTAGCCACAGATAAAAGGATTAAAAAGATTTTCCTTTAAAAGAACTTATAAATATTTAAAATCTGTGAGAATCATTTTAATCTGTGGCAACTAATCATTCCACAAAACTCTCGTCTTTAAATCCTATCAAATATAATTTATTTTTTGCACGTGTCATAGCCGTGTAGAGCCATCGAATGTAATCACGATCAATTCCGTTTGGTAAATACGGTTGTTCTATAAAAACTGTATCCCATTGTCCACCTTGCGATTTGTGACATGTTATAGCATAGGAGAATTTCACTTGTAAACCATTAAAATACTCGTTCTCTTTTACTTTCTGGAACTTCTTGTATTTTGTGGTTTCATTTTCATAATCCTTCATTACTTCTTCATACAAACGATTTGATTCTTCGTACGTTAATGATGGAGATTCACTTTTAATGGTATCTAAAAGTAAAACAGTTTCAAACGGTTTCTGATCTGGATAATCGACCATTCTTATTTTTACTTTCGCAAAATTAAATCCGTACAATTCCTGGATTCCAAACATTTCCAAAACTTCAATAATATCTCCATTGGCAATAAATCCGGCCTCATCAGTTTCTTTCAACCAGAAATAATTATTCTTAACAACCATTAAAAAATCGCCAACCGAAAGTTCGCTTTCTTTAAACAAAATTCGGGTTCTGATTTGCTCATTGTATTGATTTGCTCTTTTATTCGAACGCACAATAAAAGCCGTATCTTCAATACTATAATTACTATATGCCGAATTTATAGCATCCTGAATATCATAACCATCGGTCAATCGAACAATATCTTTGAACTTTTTTACATTGAATCGAAACTCTGTTATAAAACTTTCTTTTAGTAACTCACGCAGTTCAGTTGCGTTGAATAAAATTCCTGAACTCTCTTCCTGACGCATTACTTCATCAAGTTCGATATGTTCTACTTCTTTACCATAATGAATTCCTAAAGTATGCGTGTCTAAAGCTGGGCTAATATCTAAATTTACCGGTGGTAACTGAGCTGTATCTCCCAAAAGAATCATTTTGCAATTGGTTCCTGAATACACATATGAAATCAAATCGTCTAAAAGTGATCCGTTATCATACAATTTCGAATCTGAATTGCTGTCTGAAATCATCGAAGCTTCATCGACTATAAAAATGGTATTTTTATGCTTATTTAATTGCTTCGTAAAAGCCACGCCTCCCCCAGCAGATTTCTTTGGGAAATATATTTTTTTATGAATCGTAAAAGCCGGCGTATTCGAATAATTGGCAATTACTTTTGCGGCACGACCTGTTGGCGCCAGCAAAACAAACTTCTTATTAATATCTCCCAGATTATTTACAATTGTCGAAATAACAGTTGTCTTTCCTGTTCCGGCATATCCTTTCAGCACAAAAATAGTGTCATTATCAGGTTCAGTTAAAAAAATAGCAATCTTTTGAAAAAATATATCTTGTTTGTAAGTTGGTGCAAAGGGAAATCTTTTTTGTAAAACGCCGTAAAACAGTGCTGAATTCATAGGGAGAAAATTGAGATACAAAGTTCGTCTTTTTTAATGGCATTGTCAATTTAATATTTCCTATCATTTAAGTGATTTAAGATAATCCGGGCTTAAGTTTTCCTTTCAAAAAGGCAATAATACCTTATACTGCTTATTATGGTAAAAAAAATTTAACGCTGTCTTAAAGTGTTTTCGAAATTGTTTTTTGAAATTGCAATTATAATTGTTCCTTTTTAATTTGTAAGTTTGTGGTCGCCTTAAATTCTTTCTTGTAAAACAGGTAACGAATTGTAAATCAATATGTCATTACAAAATACTAACATCACTTCAAAAAATTACAAAAAGCTTTCTATTCAGGTTTCCCTGACCGGATTGTCGTTTTGTTGTTTTGATACTTTAAATAATACGATTACTTCTTTAAAAGAAATTCATTTTGAAACTTTTCATAAAGCTACCAAAATTGAAGAGCTATTTGGAGATGCTTTCAAAAACAATCCGGAATTAAAAGAGAATTACGACGAAGTTTTAGTCATTCATAATAATAATCTTTCGACTTTTGTTCCGACAGCATTGTTTGATGAAAATTATCTTGGAAGCTATTTACAGTACAATACAAAGGTTTTTGAAACAGATTTCTTTGCTTTCGACCAGGTTTCTAATTATCAAATGAATGCGGTTTATATTCCGTATGTCAATATCAATAATTTTTTTATAGACCAGTTTGGCGCTTTTGACTACAAACATGCTAATAGTATTTTGGTCGAAAAAATTCTGGATGCTTCAAGAAATAATGACGAAAAGAAAATGGTTGTCAATTTTAACTACGGTCATTTTGAAGTGATTGTAGTTCAAAATCAAAAATTATTACTTTTCAATTCTTTTGAGTATCAAACCCCTGAAGATTTTATTTATTACCTACTTTTTACAGCCGAACAATTGAGTCTAAACCCTGAAAGTTTTCAACTTGAATTGTTGGGTACAATAGACCAAAACGATCCATTTTATGCCATTGCATATAAATATATCCGACATATTTCTTTTTTTGATGTAAGTACTTTACAACAAAAAAATAGTTTTTCAACTGCACAAAATCAAAAACATTATATCTTATTTCAATCATGAGAATCATTTCAGGAAAATTTAAAGGACGTCGCATTTTTCCACCAAAAAACCTTCCTGTAAGACCAACAACTGATATGAGTAAAGAAGCATTATTTAATGTTTTGAATAATCATTTTAGTTTTGAAGGCTTAAAGGTTTTAGACCTGTTTTCAGGAACTGGTAATATCAGTTATGAATTCGCTTCACGCGGAAGTGAACCAATAACATCAGTCGATGGTGATTTTGGGTGTGTGAAATTTGTTAAACAAGTGGCATCAGAATATGATTTTAATATTGCTGCAACTAAGAGTGATGTTTACAAATTTTTAGATAGCTGCAAAACATCTTACGATATTATTTTTGCTGATCCTCCATACGGATTAGATCAAAATGCATTTGAAAAAATCGTTTTGACCGTTTTTGAACGAGATTTACTTCACGAAGACGGAATGATGATTATCGAGCATTCAAAGTATACTAAAATGGAACACCTTAGTAATTTCTCTTTCCAGAAAAATTATGGTGGATCTTTCTTTAGTTTCTTCGAATTAAATTCAACCGATGACGATGAAGAACTTCCAGATGATTCATCAAAAAAAGTTACAGAAGAAGACGAAGGATAGTTGTTCGTTTTAAATCATAAAAAAACTCCCTTGAAAATTTCAAGGGAGTTTTTGTTTTTATAGAACTCAGGATTTCTTTAATTACCATCTAAAGAAACGTCATTTTTTTTAATAAGTAAAGAATACACGCAAGAAAATTATCGAACTCTACCCTCATTCTCATCAATGCTTTTCCCTTTAAATTCTGTGTCTTTAATTTTTCCAAAAGAGTAACGTATTGCAATCGAAATTTCATGATTATCTACAACATATCGTGATTTAGAATTAATATTATTAATCGTAAATTGTTCTGACTGATCGGTGTTTTTAAAAATATTGTTGCAGCTTAATGTACACTTCCATTTTTTGAAGAACGTTTTTGAGGCCGCCAAGTCAACTATAAATCTCGGACTGGTTTCAAAAACACCTGTATATTGTTTTGTTAAACCCCAAAAATTCAAAACTAAAGAATATTCTTTTGGAAGTTTAAACTCGTTATTTGAACTATAATAAAAATAGGGTTTTGATGCCATAAATTGAGCAGTATGATCTTCAATTTTTTCTAAAATAAAAATCAAAGAATTAGTTGTTGTCCAAAATTTGTATGTAAATGGCAATGTAAAATCAACCATATATCCAGCACTTTTATCAAAGTTTATATCCTTAAAAGTCATTATATTGTTTTGATCATCAAAAGAAAAACTATTGTAAACAGGATCTTTAGATTTATAAAAACTAAATTTAACTGACTTATCATGATATTGAAAAGTCATTGCAATTTCATCGATTATTGTTGGATCTAAAAAGATATTTCGGGCATATAAAAAATACGGATTTATATAAGTCGCACCCTGACTTAAAGACGAATAATTTGGTCTTGAAATACTTTTTGCATAATCTATACTAATACTTTTTACACTATCAATTGGGTATGTAAATTGTGCTTTAGGGAAAAATTTGGTGTAATTTTTATCAATTAGAGGCAGTAAATCGGTTTTAAATTTACCATTAACATTTGTATTTTCAACTCTAAATCCAACGGAGAAATCGACCTTTTTAATCTTTCCAGAAAGCTGACTGTATCCTGCCAAATTCTGTTCTCTAAAATTGTAATGACTTATTTCATCTTCGTTTTCTTTGTAGTAAAAAATATCAATATCGGATTTTGAATTCGCAGACGAATATAATCCTCCAACTTCTAACTTCATTTCATTTTTAAACTTTTTCTCCAAATCAATTCTTCCTGAAAAGACATTTACTTTATTTTTTTGATCTCGATTTTGCGTTAAATCAAATTCAGCATCATTAAATTTATCCTGAATATCACTCAAAGAGGTCTGGTCAAAATTAGAAAACTGAAGCCCTGTAAAAACCTGTGTGTCTATTGATTTTATTTTTTTCTGATAATTTAAAAATGAATTTACAAAATCCTTTTTACCCCTATTATCACTGAAAGTCACAACATTATTTACTAGATCTTTATTTTTATTATCCGTTACTGTATTGATCTGAAAAGTATCTGACTGTAATTTGCCGTTTATATTTATCGAAAAATAATCGTCATCGTTTATTTTATAAAACAAACCACCGCCAAAAATATATTGCTTTCTTTTTGTACTTGCTGACACATCATATTTAGAAGCAATTTCAGCAGTTGGAATTTGATAATCTATACTATGACTTTCCCAAGGATTTAGGCGATTGTAATTAAAATTAGCTTTCAATTCCAGTTTATTCTTTTTATAATTCGAATTAAATCCCAAGTAATTATTGTAATTTTTCTTGAAAGAAGCAACCTCAGAAATTTCGGTTTTAAAGCTATCTTTTTTATTAAATTTCCTTGTTATTAAAATTACGGACCGCCCCTCAGCCTCATATTTTGAAGATGGATTTTGAATAATTTCGATTGTTTTAATATCTGCAACATCTAAAGCATTCAAATCATTCATTCCTACTTTTTGATTGTCAATATAAATCAACGGGGCTCCTTTACCGATAACGGTAATACTTTCTCTGTCAGAACTAATTTGTACCGTTGGCAATTTTGCCAGTAAATCAACAGGATTTGGAATAGCGCTATAAATAGAATTCGCAACATCAACTTTTATATTACCATTTGTATTGGTAAATGTTTTTTTGTTTTGCATGATTACCACTTCGCTCAATTTGTTTGAAATACTGTCTTTTGGCTTTTCATTTTGCGCATTCATAATTAAAGAAAAGAAAAATAATAACAGAATTATAAAAAGTTTTACTGGCAGATAAATGTTCATTTTTTGATTGATTTTAGATTGAAACGTTGCAAAAGTGCTTCTAAAAAAGAGTTCTGAAGGTTAATTGAAGGTTAATGCGGAGTTAATGTCTTTGCGCAATTATAAAAACATTATTTTTGAAGTATCATTTCTAAATTTATGAAGCAAAGAATCAATTTATTAATCGCGTTTTCAGTTGTCGCTTTAATCGTTTTATCGACGGTTCAATGCTATTTGGTAAAAACTACTTATGATTATAAAGTTGCCCAATTTCATACTGAAATAAAAAATGAAATCGCCAATATATCAAACAATTACAGTGACATTGACTCTGTAATTGTCTCTAAAAAAGAGGCTCTTTACAAACAATTAACAGAGAATTATATTCAAGGAAAAAAGACCAAAATTGATATTAAAACAGGCATTTTAGAAAATGAGTTTAAAGATATTCTGACTCAAAAAATTCAGCGCAAATTTGAGCGAGAATTGCCTAATCTTAAAATTGATTTCGCAATTGTTCTGAATAAGTTTATTTATTATCAAAACAGAAAAAAAGCCGATACTATTTTCTCTGAAAAACCATTTATCCAAAATAAACTGTATGGAAATCTGGCTTCTTTAAATCATGCTTTTCTGGTTCGAAGTTATGTGGGAACGACAAACGGAACTTACGCTAATCAGAATTACAAGTTACTCACCGAAGATTCTATGTATATCTCTGTAATTGACTGGGAAATGATTATTTTAAGACGAATGACCTTTATTTTAATTCTTTCTCTTCTTTCTATTTTGACTCTTATAACCTTGTTTGTGATTGCGATCAAAGCTTTAATCAAACAGAAAAAAGTGAGCGATGTTAAAACAGATTTCATCAATAATATTACGCATGAACTTAAAACACCTTTGGCTACTTTAAGCATCTCAACTAAAATTTTGGAGAAAAAAAACATTCGTGATAACGACGAAAGTTTTAATGCAATTGTCAATACAATTTCACGTCAGAACAATCGTTTACAAAGTTTGATTGATCAGGTTATGGCAAATTCTTTGACCGAAAACCAAATCGAATTGCAGAAAGAACAAATCGAAACTGAAGATTTTCTTCATTCTATAGTAAATGATTTTAAACTTACCTACTCAAAAATCAGCATTATAACTGATTTTCAGACGAAGAAAACAAAACTTGTATTAGATAAATTTCATTTGACAACTGCACTTTTAAATGTCCTGGAAAATGCTGTAAAATATGGTTCTAACACTATTATTCTAAAAACCAAACTTGTTGAGAATCAGTTCTCAATAAGCATTGAAGATGACGGAATTGGAATATCAAAAAACAAACAATCATTGCTTTTCGAGAAATTTTATCGGGTAGAGCAAGGCAATCTTCACAATACAAAAGGATTAGGTTTAGGCCTTTATTATGTTGACCAAATTATAAAAGCGCATCAGGGCTCTGTTAACGTTATTAGTGATTTAGGAAAAGGAACACAGTTTACTATTTTATTAAAAGTTTAATATTACCTTATTTTGAAAAAATTACTTTTAGCTGAAGACGATTTTGATTTTGCTGCAATTTTAAAACAATATTTAGAACTGCATCAATTCGAAGTAATATGGGCAGAAAATGGCGAAATAGCCTTAGACTATTTTAAAAATCAAACTTTTGATATTTGTGTTTTTGATGTTATGATGCCCAAATTGGACGGGTTTTCTTTGGCTGAAAAAATAATTACAATCAATCCCGAAATTCCATTTATTTTTCTAACTGCAAGAAAGTTAAAAGAAGACAAAATCATTGGGCTGAAACTAGGTGCTGACGACTATATTGCAAAACCGTTTGAAGTCGACGAACTTGTTCTGCGTTTGCAGAATATACTGAAGAGAATCGAACAAAAGAGAAGCCTAGACGGAATTAATACAATTGAAATTGGTTCGTATATTTTTGATAACGAACGTTTAACTCTCAATAATAAAAATCATGTCCAGCAGCTCACAGAAAAAGAAGCTTCTCTTGTTGAGTATTTATATCTCAACCATAATCAATTATTAAAGAGAGAACAAATTTTAATGTCTGTCTGGAAAAAAGATGATTATTTTTCAGGACGAAGTATGGATGTTTTTATCAGTAGATTAAGAAAATATTTCAATTCTGATCCAAAAATCAGTATTGAAAGTGTTCGAAATATTGGTTTAGAATTTAAAATAGACAAGCCTTGATTTATCAAGGCTTGTCTATATATTTTCTTTACATTATTTTCCGATAACCCAACCTAAAGTAAAGTTGACTACCGGTGTAAATTCAGTGTCGTATTCATCAAAATTAACTCCCGGACCTGCATTAAACTCAAGATTGAATCTGCCTTTATAAGTGCGTTGTAATCCCCAAAGTGCAGCTACAGTAAACGAAGGAACAGCTTCTCGATAATCAACATTTGTAGAAATAGATTCAAAATTATAAACAGCATTTAAGGCTAAAAAATTTCCTGAATTGCGGGCAGTTCTCTTTCCTTTATCGGCTCTCTTTTCAAGATTGTAATAATGACGAAATTGCTCATTTATATTCGGAAAAACAGCAAAATTCGAACTATTTGAGTTGGCCGAAAATCCAAAACCTAAACTTACCTCTGAATAAAGCGTGTTTTTAGCATCAAAACCATGTTCGTAAACAAAGCCGGGCAAAAGTAAATTAATCTTAAATTGATTTTTCGCAACAGCTCTAGGAGCTTCATCTTGCGCTTGAATAGCATTAACAAAAAGAACTGATAAAAGCAAAAACAGGTAATTTTTTTTCATATTTGGTTTTAAATTAGTTGCATCAAAAATAAGATTAAAACAATACAAACAAACTAAAAATCAAAATATTTTCTTACATTAAAAATAATATCTTAAGTGTCTTAAACAAAAGTAAATTCTTACTTCTCATCTTGTACTGTGAATGATATAAGTTTTAAAATCAATTGTATAACAGTTTAAAAAACAGAACACAATACATTTGTAATGAACCTTTAAAACTAAAATCATGAACTTAAAAAGATTTTTCGGAGGATTACTTACTATTCTTGGAATTGTGGGACTAATCTACACTGCAGTTATATTTGCAGGAACATCTGGTGAAACACGAGATATTAAGTCATTAATTATTTATGGTATACTAGGAATCGTTTTTTTTATGTCCGGAATCAGTTTAGTACGTACTACAAAAGATGAATCGTAAATTTTATGGCAATAATACAGCTGAAATTTTATCATAAAAAGGAGTTTGTACCCCGTATTTAATTCCTTCATTTACTACAAATTTTGTCAACGAAATTGCTTCTGTATTTTTGCCCGCCAGTAAATCTCTGTGCATCGATGAAGTGGCTTCTTTAGGCGATTTCTCCAACTTAATTATGGTTTGTTGCACAACATTTTCGGGTAATTTCAAACCTTTTGCTTTAGCCACAGCATCAATTTCATGCAGTAATTGTACATAAAGTTCTTTTGATTCTGAATTATTTAAAACTTCGCCAATATTCTGATTTAAGTAAGAAGTTGTCGAAGCTAAAGCGGAAATAAATATGAATTTTTCCCAAACCGTTTCTTCGATATCTTCAACCAAATAGCTCTCAATTTTGGCCTTTTTAAAAATACTTTGCAACTTATTTAATTTTGAAACTGGAGCCGTTTTCGATCCAAAAAACAACTTTTCGTAAAAACCTATTTTCCTAATGGTTCCGGGCAGAGTAATCATCGAAATAATATAAACGCAACCTTGCAAAACATCATTCTCAGGAAATATTTTCTGAATGCGTTCAGGCGCATCAACACCATTATATAGCGGAAGAATTATTGTTTCTGGTGCAATACATTTTTTTAGCGCAACCAGACTTTCTTCAATATCGTAGGTTTTAGTTGCACAGATTAAATAATCTAAAACTCCAATTTCATCTAGATTATTAGAAACCAATTCTGGACGCACAATTATTTCTGCGTCATCGGTAATGATTTTCAATCCATTTTCGATAATTGCATTTTGCGTCGCGCCACGAGCAATAAAGATAATTTCGATATCATCAGACTTGTAATATGTTTTTGCTAAAAGTCCACCAAAATAACCACCTACTCCACCGAGTCCCAGAATTCCGATTCTTGTTTTCATATTGAATCAATTAAAAAGTTTTTGCCACAAACCGAGCGATGACAAAGATTTGGATAAAAATAATAAAAAATTACTTTAAGCCTATGCATTCGCAGTAGCGAATCGGTTTCATTTGCGGGTTATTGTTTTGTAGAATTTATTCATGAAAATAGATTAGTGCCTTTCACAAACATAAAAAAATGCAGACCTATAAGCCGGATTCTGTCTCTGATAAATCAGAGCCTTATCATTTATCTAGACTTACAATTACTCATAAGCTCAAGCTACCTACCCTTCAACAACGGACGAGAAGCCCTTAAATGCTGATATACTTGGTATTTCACCGCATAGAGTTTACCTGGTTTCACTACAGCATTACCTGTACATACTTTCTGTTGCACTTGTCCTTGCGCTATTTCTAACGCCGACGGGTGTTACCCGCTATGCTTCTCTGTGGTGTCCGGACTTTCCTCCCCTCAACGAATTGAGCGACGATAAGGCGGTCTGCGGGGCAAAAGTAACGATTTATCAACTAAGAATAATGATTTTAAATTTTAGATTTTCAAGCTATTTTCGTAACAATTTAATTTTAAATTGGTTATCTTTAAAATCCATAATTTTAAAATTCAATTATCATGACAAGAATGTATCACTACGCAACTGTTTCAAAAGCTTTAGATCAATTGAATGAAAAAGGATTTACGTTTGATTTTAATTTAAACTCAGACATGATAAAAAAGAATCCTGAAAAATTTGAAATTGTTCATGTGTATCGATACGAGGGTAATTCAGACCCGGGCGATGAGGCAGTTGTATACGGAATTAAATCAACAACAGGTAAAAAAGGTGTTTATGTATCAGGTTTTTCTGCCGACTCAGATCAGGAAACCGAAAAGTTTTTAAGCGATTTGAGTATAAAAGGAAGGTGATTTCTTAGGAGCTATTCCTGTCCTGCTGTCTGCTTTTCTTATCTTCATGTTATGTCACCCTGAGCGGAGTCGAAGGACGCTCGAATTGACACGTGGGCTTGGACTCCGCTCAGCCTGACAATCACTTTGTCGAATTACTTACAAAAATCCCTTGTTCCTCGGAATAACAAAAATGAGAGTGATTCTTTATCTTGATAACTATCGAGATTGCGGTTAAAAACAAAAAAAGCCCATCATAAAATGACGGACTTCTTAAAACAGCTCATAAATAACTTATGCTGTTGGTATTTTTAATTTCCAACCTGCTTGAATCAGGTCAGGGTTTTTAATAATATCTCTATTGGCTTCAAAAATTGCTTGCCAAGAAACGCCGTGTGCTTTACCAATTTTAGATAACGAATCACCACTTACAACAGTATAATCTGTAGTAGTTGTCTCAGCAACCGCAATATTCATCACCACATCAGCCGATCTAAAATCAGGGTCAAGTTTTCCGTAAGCACTCCAAAGCTTTTCTTTGTCCTCTGCAGATTTTGCTGTACCATCAACATACAATACATTATCCTGCTCTCTCACTTGTAAATTTGCTATACCTAAGTTAGTAGCTAAATCTGTTAACTCTTTGTATTTATCTAGTAAACTCATGACTTATTTTATTTAATAGTTAGCTTATTTTCTACTTTTTTAGGCTTCAATTCCTGTACACTTTTTATTAAGTTTGGTAACTGTTCTCTTTTGATATTTCCGTTAAGAGTTACCACACCATCCTTAACTGTAGCACTTACACCACTGTACGTTTTTACAACCTCGGTTACCGAAGTATTTAAAACACTATCCGAATTAATTTCAACCGGTGCAGTTTCAATAACTGGCTCCGGAGCAGCAATTTCACAATTATTCACAACTGATTTCACTCCTTTAATTCCTTTAATAATGGTTTCTGCATTTTGTTTAAAAGTGGCATCTTTACAAATTCCGGAAATAGTAGCAACTCCATCTTTTACGGTAACTTCAACACCTGGTAAAGCACTCAATTTTGCAGCAATCTCTTTTTGAATGTCTGCATCTTTAGGACCACAAGCTACTAAAGAAAAAGCAAGGCTTAATCCCAATAAAATCGATTTAATTTTCATAGTGATAGTTTTTAAAATTAATTAATCACCTAAGTTAATAAATTAATTAACAGTTAATTAAAAAAGAATCCTACATTTTTAATTCTTATTAATTTCTTAAAATCAATACATAAAAAAAGCTCTGAATTTTATAATTCAGAACTTCTATGATTTATTAAATAAAACAGATTCCTTTTTAGCTGTAAGGCTCCTTTTGCAAAAGAATCATTATATCAATACTACTCATGTTGCGTCACATCGTTATATTGCCACAGCACATTTATAATTTTCCACTCGCCATTCGTTTTTACAATATGCATATAATCTATCCAGGTATCAGCTAATAATTTTACCGATGCTGTTCTTGGCGAAACATCCAGTAGTTTCAAGTCTTTTCGCGGATTTTTAGGAAACTTATCCCCTTTTGCATTATACGTTTCCGCCAGAATTACCATGTTCTCTGCAAAGTATTCAGACACATAATCTTTTTGGGCGGCCTTGTTTCTAAAAACGGACCTTTTTACCAATCGAGGATGTAAAGCACTTTCCATCAATTTTGGATTCGGATTATGCTGTGCTTCAATATAAGCCAAAGCAACACGCCTGATATCTAGCGTATCCTGGGCAGTTTGAGCCTGAAGTTGAAAAGAATAAAATGCGATTACAATTAACAGTACATATTTTTTCATATAGTAAAATTAAGAATTAGCAACAGGTTTCAATATAAACAACAATGATTCTATCTGCTCCATTGGCATTTTTACAACCGATTCCATTTGGACATTTTCAGAACTAATAACTAAAACTCCTTCATTATCTTCTCCATATCCAACCGATTTAAAAGAATAGCTTGGAACTGTAATTGCCATTTCTTTCTTTCCATCCTTAAAACAGTTATAATTTGCTTCATAAGTGATCTTATTTTCTAAAATCTCAATAGTTTCTTCGCCATAAGTATTCCATAATGCAATTCTAAGAAGATAAAATCCTATAACTGAAAATAGTCCCACTCCAATTAAATAACCAATATCTAATCCGCCACCCAATGACAAACCCCAAATAGTACCAAAAACAGGTAAAATAAAAGATGCAAAAGCCAAAAAAACATTACAATTCTGATTGCCAATGGTGATTTTTTGACTTTTAGGTTTAGGATGTTATTTTTAAAATTGAATTGTTGCATGCGATTTATTTTGGTTTAAGAAATTACTTCCAGAAACAGATGAATTTAGCTTTAGCTTAGTGACAATAATAGTCAATTTTCCTTTCTGTAATACTTTCAATTTCCCCATCTTTTGAACGTGTCTTTTTAATCCAATTTTTAAATTTATCATACACTGTGTCAATATTGTAAACAGTAATCTTTTCTTCTTCTTGTTCATAATTATAAGAATTACTTTTTGATTTGTACACAATCTTTTTAGGGGTTTGAAAACTAAAATAGTAATCCCTTACTTCTTTATTGCCCATGTATACGTAGACACGAGTAGACAAAGAATCTTTTGAAGTCCAATTAATTTCTTTTCTTTCTAAAAAGTCCTTACTATAATTCTCTACAATTTTCAATTCAAAATTTTTATTTTTTGCTCTTTTTATAACTTCTCTGCGAGAGTACTTTGGACTTATTTTTATGACGATTGTAGTATCCTTATCTTTTTTATATTCATATAGTGTTTGCCTTTCCGGATAAAATGATAATTTATATCCATCTTTTGAATCACTTGTAATTAATGTTTCATCACTATCATTTTCCGGATTATGATATAAATCTTCAATCAACTGATTCTGTTTATTGTACTTATAAAGCCTGTAATCTTGCAAAGTGTCATTTACATAACGTTCTTGCTTCGTTACTAGATTATTAGTAAATCTATTAATATATTTTTCTCTGTATTTTTCATCAATATTACTTTTTGTTGAATCTGGAAATTCAGAATTACCGCTAAAATATTGATTTAGATAAGTGACCTTCAAAATCCCATTATTTTTTGATATATTCTTTATTCTTTCCAATGCGTCAAATTCTATATCTCTCCATGAATCCATAGTTCTATAGTCATAGAGCTTTAGATATTGAACCTTTCCGTTGTTTGAAAAAGAAACTTCTGAATTAGTTTTTACAGAATCAATTTTCGTACTCATCCTGTCGATTCTTAAGGTTTTTAAAGTAATTTTTTTTACACAACCTTTAAACTCAATATCAAAAGGTATTAGATATTTTTTATCAATATTATTATTTTGACTAAAAATCACACTATTAAGCAATAACAAACAAATCAGTATTATTCTTTTCATTGTATTCTGTTTTCTTTTAAGAATTCTTCCAATCCTTTCCAATTATAAAAGAAGCAATCATTTTACCTTCTTCTATAAGTAAATTTGTGGTTCTGATGTTAAAAATAATTCTTTTTTATTACAAAAAATTTAGATTCTGATTTCTAATCTTTTAAAATTAAATTCAAGATTCATAAATTATAAAGGAAACTTTATAAAAAAAACGCGTTACTTCCTCACATTCAAAACACTCAAAAATCCTCCAAAGATTTATCAATTTCAGATTTGTGAATTGGTAATTTTCGGCCTATATTTGCTATCGAATAAAAAGAATATGGAACAATTTGTAGTATCGGCTCGTAAGTATCGCCCACAAACCTTTAAGGATGTTGTAGGGCAAAAAGCCATTACCAACACTTTGTTGAATGCTATTGATAGCAATCACCTTGCTTCTGCCCTTTTATTCACCGGACCACGTGGAGTTGGTAAAACAACTTGTGCACGTATTTTGGCTCGTAAAATAAACCAGCCCGGATACGATGATCCAAATGAAGATTTTGCTTTTAACGTTTTTGAGTTAGATGCTGCTTCAAACAATTCGGTTGATGATATTCGTAGCTTGATTGATCAGGTTCGAATCCCGCCACAAACCGGACAATACAAAGTTTATATTATTGACGAGGTTCATATGTTGTCTTCGGCAGCTTTTAATGCTTTTTTGAAAACATTAGAGGAACCGCCAAAACATGCTATTTTTATTTTAGCAACAACAGAGAAACACAAAATTATTCCAACGATTTTATCTCGTTGTCAGATATTTGATTTCAAAAGAATTACCGTAAAAGACGCTAAAGAACATTTAGCTGAAGTTGCAACAAGTCAGGGAATCAATTTTGAAGACGATGCTTTGCACATTATCGCTCAAAAGGCAGATGGCGCAATGCGTGATGCTTTATCTATTTTTGACCGTGTTGTTTCCTATTGTGGAACAAATTTAACGCGTCAGGCTGTAACTGAAAATTTAAACGTTTTAGATTACGAAACTTATATCAGTATTACCGATTTACTTTTAGAAAATAAGATTCCGGATCTTTTATTGGCTTACAATGATATTCTTGCAAAAGGTTTTGACGGGCATCATTTTATTGCTGGTCTGGCTTCTCACTTTAGAGATTTATTGGTAAGCAAAACTCCTGCAACCATCGCTTTACTTGAAGTGGGGGAACAAGCACAACAAATGTACTGTGTTCAGGCTCAAAAATGTTCTCAGGACTTTTTACTAAAAGGAATTGATATTGCAAATGACTGCGATTTAAAATATAAATTAAGTCAAAACCAACGCCTTTTGGTCGAATTATGTTTGATGCAATTGGCCTCTATCAACTTTGATGGAGAAAAAAAAAAGTTGAGCAATTCATAATTCCGCCTACTTATTATAAAAACGGCAGTTATTCTATAGTTGAAGTTCAAAATCCAAAGCAGCAAGTCGAAGCTCAAGCTGAAACACAAAATCCTGTTTCAAAAGCAGCAACTACAAATCATGCAACGGAAGTTCCAACTTCAACAAACATAGAAACTCCTGCAGCTCCAAAACCTGAAGTTAGTAACGAGCCAAGAGTTTCGGCATTTTCATTATCAAGTATTCGCAAGAAAAAAGAATTAGAAGCAGCCAATCAATCTTACGTAAAACCAACTTCTGTAATGCCAACAGAAGAATTTACAGAGACTGAAATGTTGGTGCAATGGAATAAATATGCGCAACGTTTGGGGGATAAAGGACACAAAATCATGCAATCGTTATTATTAATTAACGATCCTACTTTAAACGGGACTACTATTACTTTTGAGTTACCTAACGAAGGTTCTAAACTAGATTTTGAAGGGCAGATTCATGGACTTTTAGGACATTTAAAAGGTCATTTACACAATCATGACATTACAATTGAGGTCAATGTTAATGAAACTATCGAGATTAAACGCAGCCTTAACGATCAGGATCGATACAATCGCTTGATGGAAATCAACCCAAATATTGATCTTTTACGTACTACATTTGGATTGGATTTACAAGCTTAAAATTCTTTTGTGACAAATTGCACTAATTGTACGAGCCTTTTTTATTTATTTTTCACTCCGAAATCAAAGACTTTCTTTAACCATTTTTCTCTTTGAAAAGGTTCAGCAGTTTTTACAACTCCGATATAACTGACTTTTACTGGTTTTACTCCACAAAATCCCAAAGTAGATTTCTTTAATTGATTGACACTTGGTCTTCCAAAAAACAATCTATAATACCAGCCAGGCTGATCTAAAGTCGTGATAATATGAGCTGTTTTACCTTTTAGGAGTTTATCCCACCAAACTGAGTTTTCACGGTACTGAAACGCCATTCCAGGCAAAAACAAACGATCTATAAATCCTTTTGTAATAGCAGGAAGTCCACCCCACCAAACAGGATGAATCCATACTAAATGGTCTGCTTTTTGGATTTTCTTCCAGGATTCTACCAGATCAGTTTCAAACTCGGTACGCTTTTGGTAACCAAACTGTAAATTGGGATTGAATTTTAAATCGGCTATTGTAATTGTATCTACTTCCGCACCAGAAGTAATTACGCCCTTTAAGTACGATTCAGCAATAGCAAAATTGAAGCTTGATGGATTTGGATGTCCGTTTATAATCAGTATCTTTTTCATGTGTTTCCTTTTTTAACAAAAATAGTACTCCAATGAAAATTATTACTGGACAAATGTCCTAGAAAACTGCTTTTCGAATCCTGCTTAAATGTCTTGGTGTAACACCTAAATAAGAAGCTAAATACTGAAGTGGAATTAATTGCAGGTATTTTTGATGATTCTGATAAAGCTCTTCATAACGTTGCGTTCCGGATAATTTTTGAAAAGAAATCATTCGTTTTTGGAGTGTTACATATTCCGTCTCAGTTAATTTACGTCCGATTTCCTGCCAATGAATTCCCTGACTATAAAGTTTTTCTAAGTTTTCTCTACTTAAAACCTGCAGTTCTGTATCTGCCAAAGCCTGAATATTTTCTTCGGCAGCATTTTGTGTTATAAAACTCGAAAATGAAGCCATAAAATCATTTTCGAAAGCAAAACAATTCGTTATCTCATCAGCTTGATGGTTGAAAAAATAAGATCTTAAAATTCCTTTTTTGATAAAGAAGATTTCATTGCAAACTTGATTTTCTTGCAATAATAATTCGCCTTTTTTAAGTGTTCGAAAAGTAATTAAACGATCTAATTGATCTAATTCTTCCTGAGATAAATTTTGAATGGATTGAAAAACAGATTTCATTTTAAAGCAGAATTATTCTTTTGATGCAAAAACTCTTTCAATTCTTTTATCAGGAATAAGCCATAACATAGCAACGGTAAAATAGGCAATTCCTGAGATCCATTCATTGTAAAATGAAAAAACGATTCCAATTATATACAAAATTGACGATGCATTTCCTTTAACGTCTTTACCTATTGCTTTGGCAATTATTGAGTTTTTTCCTTCAGCAATAATTATAATTCTTTGCAATATAAAGTAGGCAATAGAGCACAATAGTAACACAATACCATACAGAGCCATAGAAGCTTTTGCAAAATTGTGTTCACCCATCCAACCGGTAGCAACAGGAATTAAAGACAGCCAAAACAATAAATGCAGATTGGCCCAAAGGATTTTTCCATTGACTTTGGTTAGACTATGAATTAAATAATGGTGATTGTTCCAGTAAATTCCAACATAAATAAAACTTAAGATATAGCTCAAAAACTTTGGAATTAGAGCTTCCAAATCGGCAAACTCATGTCCTTCAGGTACTTTAATTTCTAAAATCATAATGGTTATAATGATTGCCAAAACACCATCACTAAAGGCTTCGAGTCTAGTTTTATTCATCTAGTTTAATTGTTGTTGCGTTTTTTTTGCCACAGATTAAAATCATTAAAAATCATTTAATCTGTAGTAAAAATTTAAATTTTTCCGTAATACATTGCTTTTACTATTCCGTCAGAAAGTCCAATTTTAGGAACGTAAATCTGGCGTGCTCCACTCCATTTCATAGCATTAAGATAAATTCTTGTTGCATGAATAATTACATCGGCACGATCTGAATTCAGTCCTAATTCGGCAATTCTTTGTTCGTATGTCAATGAATTTAAAAAGGCATATTGTGAATTGATGTAAATGTATGAAAGCGGCTTTTCCTGCTGTTTTCCAGACATCTTAAATAATTTATTGATATTTCCTCCAGAACCAATTAATGTAACTTCTTCATAATCGGCAGTATTGGTTTTTATCCATTTTTCAATTTCATCCCAAACTACATCGTGAACCATATTATTAAGCAAACGAACGGTTCCGGCTTTAAATGATCTCGAATTTATTAATTTCCCATCAGAGAATAAAGTGAATTCAGTACTTCCACCGCCAACGTCAACAAAAAGATAAGTTTCGTCAGTTTTTAATAAATGATGCAAATCTGTAGAAGCGATAATAGCAGCTTCTTTTTTACCATCAATAATTTCGATTTTAATATCGGCTTTCTTTTTAATCAAAGCTACAACTTCTTTTGCATTATATGCCTCACGCATTGCCGAAGTTGCAAACGCCATATAACGTTCTACTTTATGTACTTTCATCAAAAGATTGAATGCTTTCATAGCATCAACCATTCGATCTATATTTTCTTCTGAAATTTCTCCTACTGTAAAGGCATCTTGTCCCAAACGAATTGGCACACGAACAAGCGAACTTTTATTAAATTGTGGTTCTTTACCATCTTGTTCTACAACATTGGATATTAGTAGCCTCATGGCATTTGAACCAATATCTATTGCTGCAAGTTTCCTTATATTAATCATGCTCACTTATGATTTTAATTTTTATAGTTTTTATTAATTTGTACGCTGCACAACTTCCTCTATTACCTCTACTTTATTTTGATAATATTTATAGGTTTCAAACTGTGCTCTAAAAGGGGCATGATGATTTCGAGGCTTGTATTTATTATCTAATTTATAGGAATGATATCTCACCTTAACATTTCCTTTCCATGCTATATTGAAATTATCGATCAGCTCTTTCTTTATTGCAAGATCATAAATTGGACAGGTAACTTCAACTCTTCCATCAAGGTTTCTGGTCATAAAATCAGCTGATGAAATATACACTTCGGTTAAACCTGCATTTCCAAAAATATAAACTCTTGAATGCTCTAAATAATTATCGACGATGCTTATGGCTTCAATATTTTCGCTCATTCCGGGAATACCTGGTATCAACGAACAAATTCCTCTTACCTGAAGCTGAATTTTTACTCCTGCATTACTGGCTTCATATAATTTATCGATCATTTTAAAATCTGACAAACTATTCATTTTTAACTTTATATGTGTTTTTCTACCCGCTAAAGCATGCAAAATTTCACGGTCAATGAGTTTAATAAACTTGGTTCGCGTATAATGTGGCGATACAATTAGATGTTTATATCTGTGTACTCTGTAATTGATATCAAAGAATTCAAATATTTTAGAAATGTCTTTTAAAATTCCCTGATGACAAGTAAGCAGCGTAACATCTGTATAGATTTTAGCTGTTGATTCGTTGAAATTTCCTGTTGAAATAAACCCGTAACGACGTGCTTTTCCTTCTTCAAATCTTTCTATCACACAGATTTTACTATGTACTTTAAGACCTTTAATTCCAAAAATCAGATCAATTCCTTCTGTTTGCATTTGTTCAGCATATGAAATATTTGTTGCTTCATCAAAACGCGCCTGAAGTTCGATTTGTACTGTTACTTTTTTTCCATTTTTAGCAGCATTAATCAATGAACTAATGATTTGTGAATTTTTTGCCAATCGATACAACGTGATTTTTATACTGGTCACTTTTGGATCTAAAGCTGCTTCACGCAAAAACTTTGTTAAGTATGAAAATGACTGATATGGAGCATGTAATAAATAATCCTTTTTACTGATTTTCTCCAAAATACTTCCGCCTAAACTCAAACCCGGAATTGGCAATGGCTCATTTGGCTTATAAAGTAAATCGAATCTCCCCAGATTCGGAAAACTCATATAATCACGACGATTGTGATATCTTCCGCCGGGAATTATACTATCTGTTTCAACAATTTTCATTTTATCAAGAAAGAAACGTAATGTATCTTCTTCAATTAAGTTATCATAAATGAAACGAACCGGTTCTCCTATTCTTCTATCTTTTACTGAAGTAGCAATTTTTTCGAGCATACTTTTACTCAAATCACTATCGATATCTAATTGTGCATCGCGCGTAATTTTAATCATATGAGCTGAAACACTTTTATAATCGAAAATATTAAATATGTTTTTCAGATTATAACGAATCACATCATCTATTAAAATAACGTAATGTTTATCATCGTTTGATGGTAAAACCACAAACCTGTTCATTGTTTTTGGAATTTCGATAACTGCGTAACGAACTTCGTTGTTTGTGTTCATTTCTAAACGAACTGCTAAATATCCTAAAGTATCTTTTAGTACCGGAAATTCAGCTAAATCGTTCAGGATAATTGTAACCAATTCAGGACTTAATTTTTGGGTAAAAAAGTCTTTTAAATAAATTTCCTGATCTTTTGTAATTTGATCTTCGTTTATAATAAAGATATTCTCAGCTTCTAATTCGGCTTCGATATTACCCAAAATACGTAAACTTTCAGATTGTTGCTGAATTACGATTTCGGTAATATCTTTAATTAATTGGTGGGCTGAAACTCCACCTAAATATTTTTCCCCTGAAATTCCGGATAGGCTTAATCTTCGAATTGCAGCATATCGAACTCTAAAAAATTCATCTAAATTGTTTGAAAAAATTCCAACAAAACGCAGTCTGTCTAAAAGCGGAACCGTATTGTCTGCAGCTTCCTGAAGTACTCTTGCATTAAACGCTAACCAACTTTTTTCTCTATCGATATATTTCTGTTCGTACACTTTATTTATTTTAAATCTTTGGGGAAAATTGTTTTATGAGTTTTACCTTTATTAATACTGTCCCAACTGTCTGCGTCGAATTGCAAGGATACAAAACCTGAGGTTGGAACATTTTCAATAAATACATCTCCAAATTTATTAACAAAATTTGTAATAGCCTCGTTATGTCCAAAAAGAATAACGCTTTCGAAACTATTATCACATGATTTAATAACCTTTTCGAGCTGTTTATCATCAAAGGTATAAAGATCGTCTTTATAAACGATACTTTCAATAGGATATGAAATATTTTGAGCAAAAATAAGCGCTGTTTCTAAGGCACGAGCCGCTGTACTACTCCACATTATATATGTTTTTGGAAGAAACTTTGAAATATTTGCTGATACCTCATGAGCATCTAAAATTCCTTTTTTCATTAAAGGCCGATCGAAATCTTTCAAAGGAGCTTCCCAACTTGATTTTGCATGACGTATTAAAATTAAATTTTTCATAAGTAAAAGATTTACATACCTCTTACATAGAGGCTACTATTTTAATTGAAGTTCTAATTTACAAAAGAAATCTCAAACCCTCTTCTTTTTTTATTTCTGTTAACATTAAATAAAATTTTTAACAAGAATAAATGAACTCAAAAACTTTAAAAATTAAAAAAAACAAAAAAAATCTCTTCAAACAAAAAGTGCAGTTCATCTAGTAAACCATGCATTTGGTCGACATTATGCAAATTCCAAAAAAATTAACTAAATACCTGATAATTAATCATTTAAGGTATTTCAAAAAATGCTTTTTTAGTCAAAAAAACAAAAATAAGACCTTTTCTTGTTTGTTAAAAATGGCAAAAAAAAACTTTTTTTAACCTTTATATAACAAAAAAAAGACACTTCAACGAGTTTTTAGGTTAGTTATAGACAAAAAAAATCAAAATAATACAGACTATATAACTTTGATTCTGTTAAAATTAGATAAATACTTCAAAAATAAAATCCTAAAATATGAGAACTAAATCTACTCTAAAAAAAGTGGGGAAATTCATAGAATGTTGTAAGTATATTTTCCCATATCAAAAAAACATTCAACAAGAAGCCTTTTCTAAAATTAGTTTAAAATCTCTTTTAATTTTAATTTTAGGATTTGTATTCTATTCTTCGACTGCACTTGCACAAGAAGTACCTGTTAGAATTGGAAACACATTGTCTACGAGTAAAGTAAGCTCGAAGTCTGCAGCAAAAAGCGCGGGAATTAGTGCTCTAGCAGCTGTCGCCGGATCTATAGATGTAGCCAATCCTGCTGCAGGTTATAACAATTATACTGCCGACCAACTGGTTCGCAACATATTAACTTCCGGTTGTTTAACCATTAGCAATGTTCGTTTTGGATATTACAGACGAAATAATAATTCTTGGACTTGGGTTGATCACGCATGGTCTAATACAGCGGGTGATCGCCAATTGGGTTATTACAGTCAAGGAAGTTCGACATTCCCAATAGATGAAGGTCTTCTTCTATCTACCGGAAAGATTAGTTCTGCAATGGGACCTAATACTTACACCAACAAATCTGATCTAATGGTTGATGAGGCAAGTGATCCAGATTTAGCTGCCATTTCAGGCAGAACTATGCACGATGCTTCAATTTTGGAATTTAATTTTGTGCCTGATGGAAATTTAGTAGAATTTAAATTTGTTTTTGCATCGGAAGAATATCTTGAATATGTTAATAGTTCATTCAACGATGCTTTTGGATTCTTTTTAAGCGGCTCTGGTATAAGCGGTACATATACTAACAGCGCTACTAATTTAGCCCGATTAACAAATGGCGATGCAGTAACAGTAAACAACATACATTCAGCAGGAGCAACCGTAGATGGCGTTCCTTTTGTTGCTAAAAATGATGCATTTTACACCAATAATCCCATTGGCTCTACTACAATGGAATATGATGGATCGACAGTTGTTCTTACTGCTACTTATGCCGTTACACCTGGACAAAACTACAAAATAAAAATGGCGATTGCCGATGCATCTGATCAACAATGGGATTCTGGTGTATTTTTAAAAGCTAAAAGTTTTGCTACAAATACATTAGTGATTACGAATCCGGCTCCTGTTTGTCTAAATGGAACTGCTAATATTACTTTGCCAGCAATTACAGCTGGAAGTACTGCAGGATTAACCTATACTTACTGGCAAGATGCTGCAGCCACAATTGCATATACAACACCAACAGTTGCGCCTGTTGGCACATACTATATAAAAGGCTTAAACGCTCAGTCCGGCTGCTATGATATCAAGCCGGTTGTTGTTAGTCAAACGAATATTGTCATAACTGAAACTGTTGCCTCACATGTTGATGTAAAATGTAAAACTACCGCAACAGGTTCTGCAACTGTAACTGCATCTGGCGGAACTACGCCTTATACTTACTCTTGGAATACAAGTCCGATACAAACCTCCGCTACTGCTTCTAATTTAGCTGCGGGAACATATACTGTAACAGTTACTGATGGAAAAGGTTGTACCGGTACAAAACAAATAACCATTACAGAACCAACTGCTGCTTTAACAGCTACAACTTCGCAAGTAGATGTGCTTTGTAACGCTTCAACAACAGGAACTGCAACTGCTCTACCAACTGGTGGAACCGGAACTTATACTTATTCATGGAATACAATTCCGGTTCAGACCGGAGCTACGGCTACTGGTTTGGGAGCGGGCACTTATACGGTAACGATTAAAGATGCGAATCTTTGTCAAATAACCAGAACGGTAACCATTAATCAGCCAACAGCTTTAACAGCTACAACTTCGCAAGTAGATGTGCTATGTAATGCTTCAACAACAGGTACTGCAACTGCTCTACCAACTGGAGGAACCGGAACTTATACTTATTCATGGAATACAATTCCTGTTCAGACCGGAGCTACTGCTACTGGTTTGGGAGCCGGAACTTACACGGTAACGATTAAAGATGCGAATCTTTGTCAAATAACCAGAACGGTAACCATCAATCAGCCAACAGCTTTAACAGCTACAACTTCGCAAGTAGATGTGCTATGTAATGCTTCAACAACAGGTACTGCAACTGCTCTACCAACTGGAGGAACCGGAACTTATACTTATTCATGGAATACAA
>NZ_JBIPDA010000007.1:0-337655 GCF_044007395.1 Flavobacterium sp. FlaQc-57 | reverse complement strand
TAAGAATCTAAGAATCTAAGAATCTAAGAATCTAAGAATCTAAGAATCTAAGAATCTAAGAATCTAAGAATCTAAGAATCTAAGAATCTAAGAATCTAAGAATCTAAGAATCTAAGAATCTAAGAATCTAAGAATTCGGAAATCAACAATCTAAAATAATAAATAATAATAAATGGGTGCTTTTGTAATAAGTAAGCGATTTAATGATGAGTATAAGTTTGTGTTTACTTCCAGGAAAGGTAAAGTGATATTTACGAGTTTGAGTTACGAATTGAAGTTTGAAGGTGAGGAGGATATTGAGAGGTTTAAAGCAAATATTGATCAGGCTAGGTTTTTGAAGTTTAAAGGTTCTGGAGGGAAGTATTTTTTTAAATTGATGTTGGGTGAGGTTCATTTTGCAACTAGCCGTAAATACACTACGGAGTTGCTTTTGCAAAAGGGAATAAAGGAGATTGTGACATATGGTTCAAGGTCGGAGATTTTGGACTTCTCGTCGAGTGAGTCGATTTTTGAAGATGAGTTAGTCGAGGAAGAGGTTGGAGAAGAAATAGAGTAATAAAAAAAGCGATCACCGTGGTGATCGCTTTTTTTATGCGCATGATTAACCTCTAGAATTAATCACAAAAAAAAACCATCTCAAGGATGGTTTTAAAATTTTTAGAAACTAGGTTCTAATTATTTTTTTACTTCTTCTACTTTAGCAGCAGCAGAGTCAACTTTAGCAGCAGCAGAATCAACAGTTGCAGCAGCAGAATCAACTACAGCAGCAGCAGAATCAACAGCAACAGCAGTAGAATCTACAGCTTCAGTAGCTGCAGCGTCAGCTTTTTTACAAGATACAACAGTTAAAACAGCAACAACAGCTAAACTTAAAAATACTTTTTTCATCTTACTTTATTATAAAAGGTTAATTATTAATTCGTGGCAAAGATATAAATTTTTTAATATGTAAAATATTTTTTTATTTTTTTTTTAAAATATTTTCATTGCTCACGATTATCTTAATTATCAAAGAATATGCCAAAACGAAAAATATATGTGCTATTATCGTATTTTTTGAATAAATTATTTTTTATTGAATATTCAATAAGAGAATTGGCTGTTTCTATTCTCTTCATTGTGGTTTGTGTTGTTTTTAATTGATTATTTGGTAAAGTAAGAAAAGTAAAAAGAGCTCGTTTGAGCTCTTTTATGAATGATAATAGTAATGTATAAGTTGTTAATTGAATAAAATGCTTACGGAACAATGCTCATAATGCAGTTTGTTGCTCCTTTATTCTCTTGAATATACGATTTGCAGATGTTGCTTTTTTCTTCAAGAAAGCTTTTATCGGTAAGTAAGCGGTTTAAATTCTGTTTTAAATCACTGCTGTTCGAGATTACGATGCATCCGCCAAGCGATACCAATTGCACAGCTTCGGCAAAATTAGAGTAATTGGGGCCAATTAAAATCGGAATTCCGAATGTTGCAGGTTCTAGAATATTGTGAATTCCGGGGTTTCCAAAGCCGCCGCCTACGTAAGCAATTGTTCCGTAGCTATAGATTTTAGTTAATAATCCAACAGTATCTATAATGAAAACATTGTAATTTGATAAGTCAAGGTTGTCTTTTTCTGAGAATAACACTGTTGATTTTGTAATTTGCGATTTGAGACTCGCAATTTGATCTGCTTTGATATTGTGTGGCGCTATAATGAATTTTACATTTTCTGGTGCTTCGTTAATATACTCGGCTAATAAAGCTTCGTCTTTTGGCCATGAACTGCCTATAACTATAGTAGGGGAATCGTTTTTGAAATTTTCAATAAAATCAAGAGTATTGTCTCTCTCTAAAATTGCATTTACACGATCAAAGCGAGTGTCTCCGGAAACGATTACATTGTGAAATCCGATTGCTTCTATTTTTTCTTTAGAGCTTTCATTCTGGACAAAAAAGTAAGTGAAAGCCTTTAGCGCTTTTCTGTAAAAACCGCCATACCATTTAAAAAACATTTGACTGTCTCTGAAGATTCCTGAAATTAAATAAGTGGGTGTTTTACTCGTTTCGAGTTCTCTTAAATAATTCAGCCAAAATTCGTATTTGATGAAAAAAACCAATTCAGGATGTGTTAGTTTTAAAAACTTTTTGGCATTGCTTTTAGTGTCTAAAGGGAGATATATAGTTACATCAGCGACATTGTTGTTTTTGCGTACTTCATAACCGGAAGGAGAGAAGAAAGTAACGATGATTTTGTGTGAAGGATATCTTTCTTTGATTTTTTCAATTACCGGTAAGCCTTGCTCGTACTCGCCAAGTGAAGCAGAATGAAACCAAATAGTTTTATCAGTTGGCTTTATTTTTTCTTCTAAAATCGTAAAAACATTTTTTCGGCCTTCTGTAAAAAGCTTAATTTTCGGACTAAAAAGTGCTACAATTTTCAGAAAAAACCCTGCAATAGAAATAACTAAATTATATAGAAAAAGCATCTGTTTATTTTTGTGGCTAAATTACGTTTCTTTCGATTATTTTCATTGGTTTGAAGGTATTAATAACTATTTTTGTTCCTCCTTTTAGAGATTCTCGTTTCAAAACAGGTCTTTAATTTTAAAAATATATTGAAAATGAAAAAAATTCAAATGGTTGACTTAAAGAGTCAATATGAAAAAATAAAAACTACAGTTGATGCTTCAATTCAAGAGGTTTTAGATACAAATACTTATATAAATGGACCTTTAGTTCATCAATTTCAAAAAAAGCTTGAGGATTATTTGGGAGCAAAACATGTGATTCCTTGTGCAAACGGAACAGATGCTTTGCAGATTGCCATGATGGGACTGGATTTAAAGCCGGGTGATGAGGTAATTACTGCCGATTTTACTTTTGCAGCAACTGTTGAGGTTATTGCTTTATTGCAGTTGACACCGGTTTTGGTTGATGTTGATATGGTAAATATGAATATTGATATTGAGGCGATAAAAAAAGCAATTACACCAAAAACAAAAGCAATTGTTCCGGTACATTTATTTGGCCGTGCTGCTAATATGGATGCAATTATGGAAATTGCGGCTGAGCATAATTTGTATGTAATTGAAGATAATGCACAAGCAATTGGAGCTGATTATATTTCTAAATCAGGAACAAAAAGTAAAGTTGGAGTTATTGGTCACGTTGCGGCAACTTCATTTTTTCCGTCTAAAAATTTAGGATGTTATGGAGATGGAGGAGCAATTTTTACAAACGATGATAAATTAGCACATATTATTCGCGGAATCGTAAATCACGGAATGTATGAGCGTTATCATCATGATGTTGTTGGGGTTAATTCACGTTTAGATAGTATTCAGGCTGGGGTTTTAAATGCAAAATTACCACTTTTAGATGAATATAATGCAGCACGTCGTTTGGCAGCTACAAAATACAATGCAGCTTTTGCTGGAAATCCTCATATTGTTACTCCGGAATTTGATGCAAACGAAAATGATCACGTTTTTCATCAATATGTATTACGAATTATAGATGCCGACAGAGATGCTTTAATGCAGCATTTATTAGATAAAGCCATTCCATGTGCCATTTATTATCCAATTCCATTGCACTCACAAAAAGCATATGTTGATACTCGTTATAAAGAAGAGCAGTTTCCAGTTACAAATCAATTGGTAAAAGAAGTTATTGCTTTGCCAATGCATACTGAGCTTGACGATGAACAAATCAAATTTATTACCGATTCTGTTTTAGAATTTTTAAACAAATAAATGATGAAGAAGTTTTGTGTTTTAATTTTGTTGGTTCTGACTCAAATTTCGGTTTTTGCCCAAAAATCAAATTCTAAAGAAGAAACAGCTGTTGCCAACCGTATTGAAGTTTTGCGTAAAGCAATGATTGATGCTGATGGAGAAAAATTAAAAGCGCTAACATCTGCAAAATTGAACTATGTTCATTCAAATGGTAATTTTCAAAATCAAGCTGAATTTATTGACGGAATTGTTAGTGGAAAATCTGATTTTGTAACAATTGAGTTTCAAAATCAAAGCATAACGATTCAGGATAATGTGGCAATAGTTCGCCATGTTTTGTCGGCTCATACCAAAGATGACGGAATAGATCGAGATATTAAAATAGGAATCATGCTAGTTTGGCAAAAACAAAAGAATAACTGGATTCTGATTGCCAGACAAGCTTACAAATTAACTACATAAACAACCACAAAATGAAAGTATTAGTAACGGGAGGATTAGGATTTATTGGTTCTCACACCGTAGTCGAATTGCAAAATGAAGGCTACGAAGTTGTGATAATTGATAATCTTTCAAATTCTTCAGAAGATGTTTTAAACGGAATTACGGCAATTACAGGAAAAGCGCCTTTATTCGAAAAGTTAGATTTAAGAGAAAAAGCATTAGTTCAGGATTTCTTTAAAAAACACAACGATGTTACTGGGGTAATTCATTTTGCAGCTTCAAAAGCAGTTGGAGAAAGTGTTGAAAATCCATTATTGTACTACGAAAACAATATTAATACCTTAGTGTATCTTTTACAAGAGTTACAACAAAAACCGGAAGCGAGTTTTATTTTTAGTTCTTCTTGTACAGTTTACGGTCAAGCCGAAAAAATGCCAATTACTGAAGATGCTCCCGTTCAGCAGCCAATTTCGCCATACGGAAATACAAAGAAAATTGGAGAAGAAATTATTACTGATACAGCTAAAGTAACAAATATCAGTGCGATTTTGTTGCGTTATTTCAATCCCGTTGGAGCGCATCCTACGAATGAAATAGGCGAATTACCAATCGGAGTTCCGCAGAACTTAGTTCCTTTTATTACACAAACCGGAGTAGGGTTACGTAAAGAATTGTCAGTTTTTGGAGATGATTATCCAACTCCAGATGGTACAGCTGTTCGTGATTATATTCATGTTGTTGACTTAGCAAAAGCACACGTTATTGCATTGCAGCGTTTGTTTAACAAACAGAATTTAGCGAAAGTTGAAACCTTTAATTTAGGAACTGGAAAAGGAAGTTCAGTTCTTGAAGTGATTAATAGTTTCGAAAAAGTAAGTGATAAAAAATTACCATATGTAATTAAACCACGCCGCGAGGGTGATATCACAGAAGCTTATGCTAATACAGATAAAGCAAATAATGTTTTAGGCTGGAAAGCACAATTAAGCTTAGATGAAGCGATGGCAAGTGCCTGGAAATGGGAACAGAAGATTCGTTCTTAATAGTTTTTAGTCACAGTCGCTGTAGAGGCGCACAGCAGTGCGTCTTACGTCTTGTAAATCTATAATTATAAACGTTGTGTAGACGCACAGCAGTGCGTCTCTACGATATATATTATCTATAAAAAACACAACTACAAACAAAAAAATCCTCATAAACATTTCGTTATGAGGATTTTTTATAGTTATAGTTTTTTAAGCTGAAAACTGCGACCGAAACTGAATACTAAGAATTAAGCATTAGCAGTAACCGCTTCTTTGTCAATTTTATTAATTAAACCAGCTAATACTTTTCCTGGACCAACTTCAGTAAACAAAGTAGCGCCGTCGGCAATCATTTGTTGTACAGATTGTGTCCATTTTACTGGAGCAGTCAATTGAATGATTAAGTTCTTTTTGATTTCGTTTGCATCAGAAACAGCATTTGCTGTAACGTTTTGGTAAACTGGGCAAATCGGAGTAGCGAATGTAGTTGCTTCAATTGCAGCAGCCAATTCTTCTCTTGCCGGTTCCATCATTGGTGAGTGAAAAGCTCCTCCAACAGGTAAAATTAAAGCACGTTTTGCTCCTGCAGCTTTCATAGCTTCACAAGCTTTTTCAACAGCCGTAGTTTCTCCTGAAATTACTAATTGTCCAGGACAGTTGTAATTTGCAGCAACCACAATTCCGTCGATAGAAGCACAAACCTCTTCAACAATATTGTCTGCTAAACCTAAAACTGCAGCCATTGTTGATGGAGTAATTTCACAGGCTTTTTGCATGGCTAAAGCACGTTGAGAAACTAATTTAAGACCATCTTCAAAAGATAAAGTTCCGTTGGCAACCAATGCAGAGAATTCTCCTAAAGAATGTCCTGCAACCATTTCTGGTTTAAAATCTTCGCCTAAAGTTTTAGCTAAAATAACTGAGTGTAAAAATACAGCAGGTTGAGTAACTTTAGTCTCTTTTAGTTCTTCGGCAGTACCTTCAAACATAATATCTGTAATTCTAAAACCTAAAATTTCATTAGCTTTTTCGAATAATTCTTTGGCTAAAGCCGAGTTTTCATATAAGTCTTTGCCCATTCCTGTAAATTGTGCGCCTTGACCTGGAAATACGTATGCTTTCATTTGTCTAATTTAATTTTTATTTTTTTTGAAATTGAAAATTAGCTTCAATTGGAAAGCAAAAATAGCATTTTTTTATTTCGTATAATCCTTAAACATGTAAATCCATGCTAATCTTGAAAATCGAAGATTAAAAGAAGTGAGTAAAGTAATGACAACAGCAATAATTGGAATGATTCTTAAATCGAAGTTTTTCTCAAAGAAAAATTGTGCAATACAATAGGTTGCAATTCCCTGAGCAACTGTTAGTCCGTAATTTACGTACATGGCGCCAAAGAAATAACCGGGTTCTTTTTGAAATTTATAATTACAATGACTGCAATATTCATTCATTTTTGGAAAGCCGAAATTCAGGAAAATATTTTTGTCTTTAAAGACTTTTCCTTTATGACAAATAGGACATTCGTTTTTAAAAATATGAGTTAATGCATTTGACATGATCTTGTTGTTTTTTATTTATACAAAGGTAATTCAGAGCAGGATAAAAGTCTTTTTTATATCTTCGCTACTTATAGCACAATAAAGACATTTATTATGATATCGCCACCTTAAACGACTTTGTAGATAAAAAACGTGATAGGACGATCGCTTATATGACCAACAAAAAATAAATGCTACATATATGAAAAAGTATCCAGTTTATAGTGTTCAGAATTTTAGCTGTAATGATATTCACCGTGATTTTTATGTAAATACGTTCAAGGAGCATCTAAAAAGCCATAGTTTTGTTGAGGAACCACATCGTCATGATTCTTATTTAATGGTATTTTTCACGAAAGGTTCGGGGCAGCATGAGGTAGATTTTGATCAATTCGAAATAAAAAGAGGAAGTCTGTTTGTGTTGCAGCCCGGACAAATGCATCATTGGAGTTTATCTGAAAACATTGAAGGTTTTGTGATTATTTTTTCGCAGGAATTGTACAATCTGTATTTTGGGCAAAAAAAAATCAACGAGTATAATTTTTATCATTCCATTCATAATCGGCCGGAAATGGTTTTTGAAGAAAAGGAAATCCCGAAAATTCTACCCTATTTTGATTTACTGATTCAGGAAAACAGTGAAGGAAATAAATATCAGCTTGATAAAATGTTGAATTTGTTAGATTGTATTCATATTGAGATTGCACGTAAGTATAGTGAAACATATTCACATCAAACACATTCGTACAACATTAAAATAAATAAGTTTGAATCAATTTTAGAGGAATATTTTAGAACTGAAAAACTGCCTTCTTTCTATGCAGAAAAGCTAAATATAACGTTGAAACATTTAAATAGAATTTGCAACGAAATTCTACAAAAAACAGCTACAGAAGTGATTACAGACCGAGTAGTTTTAGAGATAAAAAGAATGCTGATCGATAAACAATTAGCTGTAAATGAAGTGGCATTTAAAGTGGGTTACGAGGATTATTCGTATTTCTCCAGATTCTTTAAAAAGCAAACCGGAATGTCGCCAACTGAATTTCGAAATATAAAATAAAGGGCTTCGACTCCGCTCCTAAAAGCAAAAATCCCGTACTTGAAAAGTACAGGATTTTATAACCAACCAAATTAAATCTATTCTTAATGAATTAAGCTTGTTTTGCAAATTGTAATTCGATGTTCAAACGAACTTCTTCGCCAACTAAAACACCACCAGTTTCAAGAGCAGAGTTCCAGTTTAAACCCCAGTCTTTACGATTAATTTTACCTTCAATACTTAAACCTACTTTTGTATTTCCCCAAGGGTCAGTCATGATTCCGCTAAATTCTACAGGAAATTTTACAGGTTTTGAAACGTCTTTTATTTTTAAATCTCCAGTTAATTCAAATTCTCCATCATTTACTTTTTTGAATGAAGAACCTTTAAAGATTAATTTTGGATGATTTTCAGCATCGAAGAAATCTCCACTTCTTAGGTGACCATCTCTGTCTGCATTTGCAGTGTCGATTGAAGCGATATCTCCGGAAAACTGAATATCTGCATTTTCGAAGTTGTCTCCGTCTGTAGTAATTGTTGCGTCGTAAGTTCCAAATTTACCTGAAACATTTGTAAACATCATGTGCTTAACTTTAAAACCAATTTCTGAATGTGTTGGGTCAATTGACCATTTTGTAGTTGCCATAGTTTTTATTTTTTAAATATTAATTTCATTTTGATAAGACAAAGTTACGTTGGTAGTGAGCTTAACGCACTTAACCTAGATTAAGAAATAAAAAAGACCTAAAAGTCCCGAAGCTTCGGGATAAAACTTTTTAGGTCTCTCTTGAGATTATAAAAATATATTTAGTCTTGATCTTTATTGTTTAAATAATAAGTCAAAGCTCCCGAAGGACATTTTTTTACGGTTTCAATAATTTTTTCAGAAGTCGAAGCTTCAGGTAAAATCCAGGGTTTTTCTTTTGGATGAAAGACATCGGGATTGTTTTTGACGCAATTTGTAGAATGAATGCATTTTCCGGATTGCCATACAATTGTAACTTTTCCGTTTGTATATTCTTTGCTTAGGTTGTTTGGATTCATGGTTGAAAAATTTTAAGTTTAGTTTTTGTTTGAAAGTCAGACCAATTTCCTTCTATAAAATTAATGTTTCTTTTTTTTATTTTTGGAAAATGTGGGCAAAAAATAAACGATAACAATCTGAAATTCAGATTCGTTATCGTTTATCGGAAAAAAATATTAGTTGTGTTTTATGAATTAATAGTTCATAGGAATATCCATTAAAAGAAATTCAGCATCTGTGTTTGCTTTTATGCTTAAAGTGTCAGTTCCTGAAATTCCAACAGCATCACGAGTATTTAGTTCCTGACCGTTGATAGTAACGTTTCCTTTTAAGATGAAAGCGTAAACGCCATTTCCTTCTTTTTTTATTTTATATTCTGTAGAAGTTCCGGCATCAAAATTACCCATATTGAACCAGGCATCTTGATGTATCCAAACCCCTTCATCATCAGCATTAGGCGATAAAATTTGTGCCAATTTATTGTGTCTGTCAGCAACGTTCAAAGTAATTTGTTGGTAACGTGGTTCAACGTTTCTTTTATTTGGAAACAACCAGATTTGCAATAATTTAGTTTGCTGATCTGCATTCGGGTTAAACTCACTATGCTGCACTCCAGTTCCGGCACTCATCACCTGAATATCTCCATTTTTGATAATCTCAGTATTTCCCATACTGTCTTTGTGAGCTAAATCACCTTCTAGTGGAATCGTAATGATTTCCATATTATCGTGCGGATGAGTGCCAAAACCCATTCCACCTGCAATCGTGTCGTCGTTCAATACTCTAAGTGCTCCAAACTGAATTCTTTCTGGGTTGTACCAGCTAGCAAAACTAAAACTATGATATGCGTTAAGCCATCCGTGATTTGCGTTTCCTCTTGTTTCTGCTTTGTGTAATACTATATTTTCCATGATCTATGTATTTTGTTATTTTTATAGTACAAAGATACCATCAAGGCCAATGAAACGCACTTAACCTAGATTAAGAAGTTCTTTTGAGGTACCAAGGTTTAGAGGTTTTTTTTGCTATTCAGTTTGTCATCTCGACGAAGGAGAGATCACACTAGAAGCTCGACAAAGATTGGCGATTATAATATCGGAATTTCTGGTGTGATCTCTCCTTCGTCGAGATGACAAGATTGTGATGAGTGGTTATGTTAAAAACTTGTATGAAAAACTAGATTACTTAATTTTAATCAATTTCCCTTTTCCTGATGAAATATCAAGATAATTCACAGAAGAACTTTTCTTATCATGCATGTAAAAATCAATAGTATCTTTTTTAATTTGATCTTTTGAAATACTTATAATTAAATCAGTATTTATGAAATTATCAAGTATTATTACATCGCCATAAGAAACTTTTCCTTTAGGCATATATTTGTTGTCAAAAGCAAAAATGCTATCGTTAAAAGTGATTTTATCTTTTAGAATATAGGTATTGTTATCTTCTATTAAATAATTGTAACGGCCAGTAATTTTGTCTGTTTTCGGGTTTAAGTTAATAAAAAGGAAAGTGATTATTAAGGCAAAATATTTCATAACGTTTTAACTATATTGATTTATAAACTGCTGTACAACCGCATCTGTATTCTCATGGCGTTTTTTCTTTTCTAACGCAATTGGCGGCGCAACTCTTTCGAGACAATCTTTTACATCGCAAGTTTCGCAGGTAACACCAACAATTCTTTTAACTAATGGTTTTCCTTCAATGAATTTAAATTTCTTTTTCATTGTTGGATTAATTAAAATTCCAACAGAAATACTGCGAATGTTATCTTTTACAAATGGATCTTTTGTGGCCGATGAAAAAACCAGATATTCATTTCCGCTATGAACATAACTTGAGATTTGGGCATCAAAAAAATGAGGTTTGTTTTGTTTGATTGCTTCGTCAATGGTTTTTACAGAAACCCATCTTCTGCAATAATGTTCGTTTGTTTCGTTCGCGTGCGGTTCTTGTTGATTTGTAATGTGTAATTCTTTTTTAATCTGATAAAAATCAGAACCGATTTTATGAGACATTCTTAAAAAGAATAAGTTTTTTAGATGAAAATCTTTCGGTAGTAAATTGGTTAATCTCTGGTAGAACGATTCCGGCGAAACCTCGAAACTTTCTATTAAAGCGACAAATTCTTCCGGATTTGGTTTTTCATTGTTCAGGAAGTTATTGATTTTGTCTACAATCAATTGTCTTGGCAGAAGTAGTGCTCCGGCAAAATAAGATGCATAGAAATTATGTAAAACCTGATCGAAGTTTTCAAATTTAATCCAACTAAACGTCAATAAACGGTCAGATAAATTCATGTAGTTGTAAGCAATTTCTTTTGCTAATATAAAGGCTCTTTGAGGATTGTCTATTTCTGTTGAAAGCAATAATGTTTTGCTTTTTGGAACATAAATAGAACGCAAATCTTCTAAAGCTTCCTGATCTGTAAAAGCAATTTCTTTTATAGTGTATTCGTATTCTTCTTTTAGAATAGCTTCCAGTTCTTCAATACTGATTTTAGAATCTAAGTTGATTTGGAAGGATTTTGAAAACGCAATTACTTTCTCTTCCAGATCTTCAAAATAATTACTGTGTGCTTCCTGATAGGAACGTAAAGCGGCTAAAAAGAAACTTTCTCTACTTAAATTATAATGTTGAGCAATTTCGATAATCGTACTAATAAATGCATTGACTTTGGCAGGAGCATTTGCAATAATATCGATTAAATCGGCCTCTTGAATGCCAAAAAGCTCCAGCGGAATTTCTTTTAAAATACCCGATTTTAGGATTTCGCCAATCGGAGCAAGGTTGTTATCGAGTTTTAATGATACCATTTGGTCGTAAGTAATGTCCAAATGTTCGCATAGAAGTAAAATTTTATCTGTTTTTGGATATTTTTTTCCCTTTTCAATCTCGTTTAAGTACGATTTTGAAAGATTTGTCAGTTTAGCTAAGCCAAAAAGTGAAAGATTTTTTTGGGTTCTAACTTGCTTCAATTTTAGCCCAAATATCAGCTTTATATAGTCTTTTTCGATATCCATATATCAAATATAGTGATTTGAAAAATAATCGCCAAAAAATAATTTTAAACATTTAGCGAACGTTCGCTTGTTTTGTGTAAAACTTTTTTCTAATATTGTGGTGTAGAAATTATTAGATGTGAAATTGTTATTAATAAAAAATATTAAAATGGATAATGTTTGATAATAGCAATAACATTATTACTAATGAAAATAAAATACGCAGCTATGAAAAACCAATTAGAAATTACCGAAACGGCAATGGAATTTTTAGCCGAAAAGAACCATTCTTATCCACAGATCTGGACTGAAGAAGCGATTGTTTTTATAATCGATTTGCATCGAAAATTCGATTCGCAACGAAAATTATTGTTACTGCAACGCGAGCAAAAACAAGTCACTTTTGATCAGGGAGTAATGCCCACTTTTCCAGCAGAAACTAAAACTGTCAGAGAAAGTAATTGGGTAGCTGGAGAAATCCCTAAAGATTTGTTAGATAGAAGAGTAGAAATTACCGGACCCGTTGATCGTAAAATGATTATCAATGCATTGAATTCTGGTGCCAAAACATTTATGGCTGATTTTGAAGACAGTACTTCTCCTACCTGGCAGAATTTAATGGATGGACAAGTGAATTTAATTGATGCTGTAAACCAAACGATATCTTTTACAGACTCAGCTAAAAACAAATCGTATCAATTAAATGAAAAAATCGCAACACTAATTGTGCGTCCACGTGGTTTGCATTTGCCTGAAAAGCATCTTTTAATTGAAGGGAAAGAAGTTTCAGGTTCGTTGGTAGATTTTGGATTGTATGTTTTTCATAATCACAAAAGGCTTTTAGAAAATAATTCCGGGCCATACTTCTACATTCCAAAGTTAGAGCATTATTTAGAAGCACGCTGGTGGAACAATGTAATTGATTTTACCGAAGATTATTTAAAATTAGAACGAGGAACCATAAAAGTGACGGTTTTAATTGAAACGATAACAGCGAGTTTTCAGTTAGATGAAATTATTTATGAATTGAAAGAACATATTGTAGGATTGAATTGCGGTCGTTGGGATTATATTTTCTCTTACATCAAAAAATTTCGCAAGAATCCAAAGTTTATTGTTCCCGACCGCGATCAGGTAAATATGACTTCACCTTTTATGAATGCTTATTCGAATTTAGTAATTCAAAGATGTCATAAAAGAGGAATTCATGCGATTGGCGGAATGGCAGCACAAATTCCGATTAAAAATAATGAAGAAGCCAATGCTGTCGCTTTTGCAAAAGTAAAAACAGATAAAGAACGTGAAGTTAGAAATGGTCATGACGGAACTTGGGTGGCGCATCCTGATTTGGTTGCAATAGCAAAAGAAATTTTTGATAAAGGAATGCCAACTCCTAATCAGATTCATATAAAAAGAGAACATCGAAAAATTACAGAAGCTGATTTGATTGAACCACCAATCGGAATCATAACGGAAAATGGCGTTCGTAAAAATATCAATGTTGGAGTTTTGTATTTGGCTTCATGGCTAAATGGACAAGGAGCGGCAGCGTTACACAATTTAATGGAAGATGCGGCAACGGCCGAAATTTCGAGATCGCAATTGTGGCAATGGCTTCAGAATAAAGTGACTTTAGATAATGGTAAAACATTGAATTTGGCTTACTATCATGAATTGGCTTTAGATGAATTTAAAAAAATCAAAGACGAATTAGGAGAAGAAATTTACGAAAAACGACAATTTCCTTTAGCCGAAAAAGTTTTAGACCGATTAGTAGTTAATGCTGATTTCGTTGATTTCCTGACCATTCCTTGCTACAAATATTTATAATAAAACGTTGATTTTTTTTTAAAAACACATAGAAACATAGGTTTTAATGTGATAAAAAAGAGTTTTAAAAAAAATCTAGATTTTCACACATAGCTATGTTTGTTTAAACAAATGAAATGCCTTTACCATAAAGAAAGGCTATGTTGCTATGTGTTTAAAAACTCAACATAACAATTAATATTCTTTTTTGAGACTAAGTAGAAACTGAAAACTTAAAACTGCGACTGAAAACTTTACTCACTAACCACTTTAACTATACTATTTATGAAAACAACAGAAGACAGAATTCAGGAATTGATTAACGATTGGATTACGAACCCAAGATGGAAAGGTGTTGAACGTCCTTACACAGCAACAGAAGTAGTTACGCTTCAAGGGTCGTATCAAATTGAGCACTCTATTGCCAAAATGGGAGCGCAAAAATTATGGAGAAAGTTAAAAAGTCAGGATTATGTTGCTGGGTTGGGCGCGTTAACTGGAAATCAGGCGATTCAGGAAGTCGACGCTGGTCTTGAAGCGATTTACTTAAGTGGCTGGCAAGTTGCTGCCGATGCAAATTTGGCTGGCGAAATGTACCCGGATCAATCGCTTTATCCGGTAAATAGTGTACCAATGGTGGTAAAAAAAATAAACAATGCTTTGTTGCGTGCTGATCAAATTCAGACCGTAAACAATGTTGAAGATAAAAAAGATTACTTAGTTCCGATTGTGGCTGATGCCGAAGCTGGTTTTGGCGGAAATCTAAATGCTTTTGAACTTATGAAATCAATGATTGAAGCGGGGGCTTCAGGAGTTCATTTTGAAGATCAATTGAGTTCTGCTAAAAAATGCGGACATTTGGGAGGGAAAGTTTTAGTGCCAACTCAGGAAGCGATTAATAAATTGATTGCAGCACGTTTGGCTTCAGATGTTATGGGAGTTTCGACTTTGATTGTTGCAAGAACAGATGCTGATGCAGCTAATTTATTAACAAGTGACGCTGACCCAAGAGATGCTAAATTTATTACAGGAGAAAAAACTAACGAAGGTTTCTTCTATGTAAATAGCGGAATCGATCAGGGAATTGCAAGAGGATTGAGTTATGCGCCGTATGCAGATTTGATTTGGATGGAAACCAGTAATCCGGATTTGATTTATGCTAAAAAGTTTGCGGATGCCATGAAAAAAGAATTTCCGGATAAAATGTTAGCATACAATTGCTCTCCATCTTTCAACTGGGCTGCAAAATTATCAGTGGCAGAAATGGAAACATTTAGAGAAGATTTGGCTGCAATGGGATATAAATTCCAGTTCATTACTTTGGCGGGATTCCATGCTTTAAATACAAGTATGTTCGAATTGTCTAAAGCATACAAAGAACGCGGAATGGCAGGATATTCTGAATTACAGGAACGCGAATTTGCTTTACAGAAAAGCGGATTCAGAGCTGTAAAACATCAGGCTTTTGTTGGGACTTCTTATTTTGATGCGGTGCAAAATACTGTAACAATAGGGAAATCAACAACAACAGCAATGAAACATTCTACTGAGGTTGAGCAATTTTAATTCAAAATAAAAACCAGTTCATTGAACTGGTTTTTTGTTTTTTATAGACACTCCCGATAGCTATCGAGATTCACAGATTAAAAGTTTTTTTTCGCCACGAATTTCACGAATTCAAACAAATTAAATTGATACAAAAATTGCATTAAAATTCGCGTGAATTCGAGAAATTCGTGGCAACATTTTTTTTTAATCATTTTAATCTGTGAAATCTGTGGCAATAAAATCACTTCTTCAAAAGTCGAGCTTTCATTTTACTGAAAAATTCTGGAGTAACGCCAATGAAAGAAGCGATTTGTTTTTGAGGAACTTTGTGAACTAATGTTCCGTATTTTTTACAGAATTTTTCAAAACGTTCTTCAGCAGGTAAACTCAAATTATCCATTAATCGCTGTTGATTCGCAACTAATGAGTTTTCGATTAAAATTCTAAAAAAACGCTCTAATTTTGGAATGTCAAGATACAATTGTTCCTGATTTTCTTTAGAAAGTGAAACTACTTCTGCATCTTCTAAAACTTCTATAAAAAGCTGCCCTGGTTTTTGCGAAAAAAAGCTGTACATATCACTCATCCACCAACCTGCGCAAGCAAATGATAAAACATGTTCGACGATATTGTCGTTAATGTTGAAACTTCTTAAAATTCCAGAGTTTACAAAATAAGAATGTTTGCATACTTCGCCGGCATTTAATAAAATAGTTTTGGCTTTGTACGTTTTGGTTTCTATTTTAGATAAAAAGTGAGCTTGTTCTTCAGGAGTTAACGAAACGTGTTTGGCAATATTTTCAAGAATTAACTCCATTATTTTTCTTTTAACAAAGTGAATGAAGTAGCTTTAAAACGACCATTCTCTACTTTTCCGGTAACAGATGCTTTTCTAATTTTATTGCAAAAACCATCTTCAGCATGTGCGTCGCCGTGTTCATCGATTGTTGTTCCGTCTACAAAATAAGGTTTACCGTCAATACGAACGGCTAAATCACAACTTTTGCCTTTCATACCAAATTGACATTCGCCGCAAGCTGTTTCTACAATTTGAGGTTTTTCGGTTGTTTTTTTGCTTTGAGCTTGTGTTGCGATTCCAACAAATAGGAATAATATAAGTAGTGCTTTTTTCATTTTTAAGAGTTTACAGTTATTAGTTTTGAAGTTGTTTTGGCGCGTTCTACAATTTCTTCGATTGGAGTTGCCAATGAATCGTAACTTAAAATAACGCCCATTCGGCGATAAGGTCTTGATGTTGGTTTTCCAAAGATACGGAAGTCGGTTTTAGGTAAAGCAGCTACTTTTTCGATTCCGGTAAAAGTTGGATTTGCAGAATCTTCAGAGGCCAGAATTACAGCACTTGCTCCAGCTTTTTCTAAAGTAATTTCGAAAATAGGAAGACTTAAAATGGCACGCAAATGCAATTCGAATTCATTAAAATTCTGTGTTCCTGCCAAAGTTACCATTCCGGTATCGTGCGGGCGAGGAGAAAGTTCAGAGAAATAAACGCCGTCATTGGTCAGGAAAAATTCAACGCCAAAAAGTCCTGCACCACCGAGTGCTTCCGTAATTTTTTCGGCCATATCTTGTGCTTCATATAGATCTTTTTCTGAAATTAAAGCAGGTTGCCAGCTTTCCTGATAATCGCCACGTTCTTGTCTGTGACCAATTGGAGCGCAAAATAGTGTTGGATTATTATTTTGCGTAATCGTTAAAAGTGTAATCTCCGAATTGAAATCAATAAAAGCTTCTACAATAACTTCGATAACATCGCCACGAGAACCCGCAACGGCATATTGCCATGCTTTTTCGATATCACTCTCGGCTTTTATAGTCGATTGTCCTTTCCCGGAAGAAGACATTAAAGGTTTTACTACGCACGGAATTCCAATTTCCTGAACGGCTTTTTGCAGTTCTTCGGCTGAGGTTGCGTATTGATATTCGGCTGTTTTTAAACCTAATTCTTTTGACGCTAAATCACGAATGGCTTTGCGATTCATGGTAAAGTTTGCCGCTTTCGCTGATGGAACAACGGTGATACCTTGTTTTTCGTAATCGTAAAAACGTTCGGTACGAATGGCTTCTATTTCAGGAACGATGAAATCTGGTTGGTGTTTGGCTACGATTCGGTCAAGAGCATTGCCATCGAGCATGTTGATTACTTCGAATCCGTGAGCTACTTGCATTGCCGGAGCATTTTCGTAACTATCAACAGCAATTATGGTTTGTCCGATTCGTTGTGCGGCGATGACAAATTCTTTGCCTAATTCGCCTGAACCGAGGAGTAGTATTTTCATTTTGGAGTGTTCTAAATAATGGAGTAGTAAAAGTAGCGAAAAATGTTTTTAACCGCAAAGTTCGTAAAGATTTACGCGAAGAACGCTAAGTTTTTGTTTTTAAGTTAAAAAATAGCTTGCAGGGAATTTCTCTTGCAGATTTTGCAGATCGAGCAGATTTAATTTAAGTGGGATTTAATTTTTAAATTAAATAACCAAAAAGTTTGTCATTTCGACCGAAGGGAGAAATCACACTAGAAACTCTGTTCTTAAAAGCGCCAATCTTTGTCGAATCCCGAGTTTGATTTGCTTCGCCTGTTCGCTATCGCTCGGGTCTCCTTCGGTTGAAATGACAAGATTATGAAAAATTATAAACGTAAAAGTTCTTGTTTTACGTTTTGCGTGAGGGATAGAAGTGGAAAGCCCACAGCCTGACGAAGGAAGTGCGAGGATTTGCAGCGGATAGCCCGACCCGGAGGGACACGCCCAAATTATTTTTAGGTATAATTTTTTGTTAATAATTATAAAATAACTTCGTGATTGACTGATGTGAAACTCTCTTTTAAGCGATTCTATATTTCTATATTTGCGGGCTTATAAATAAAACCCCAAAAAATCATGAGAGTAAATTTTTTTTTAATAATGAGTGTTTTATGTATTACCTCGTTGTCGCAAGCACAATCAGCAGGAATTACGTTTAAATTTGGAATGGGAGAACAAAAGGCTGATGCAATTGTTTTTAAAAAAGACAAACAAAAAATAAGTGGATTGGTTAAGTTTCCGGGTTCTGCTGATAAAAAAGTAAAAATTAAAGTTGGCGAGGAAAATGAAAAATATGCAAGTAAAGATTTAGATTCAATTCAGATTTTTGATGGTAATAAAAAACTGAGCTATACTTTTTTATGGACAAAAACAAAAGTGTATAAAAAGAAGGGTACGGAATTTAAAATTATTAACGAAAGCTGGATCTGTAAAACCATTGAGGGTAAAGCTTCTTTGTTTTTAGGTGGTGAGGAATATGGAATTAAGGAAGTTAAGGTGAAGGATGAGGGGACTAATGAAAAGATAAAGGAGCCTAAAATGGAAGTGGTTAGTAAGGATGTTAATCATTATTTGAAAAGAAGTAATGAGGATTATCCGGTTTTGGTTTCAGTAAGTTCAAATGGTTTTTCTGCCGGATTTAATGTTTTTTTTAAGGAGTATGGTGCTTATTATTTTAGTGACAATGCTGAAATTGCGAAAAAAATTCAGGATAAAGAATACAAATACGATGATATTGAAAAAGTTGTGAATTTGTATAATGTGAGACCGTTAAAAAAAGTGGTTCAAAAAGAAGAAGAGAAGGCTGCAAAAGTAAAAACGGCTACTAAGACGCCGATAAAGACTACAACAAAAACGGCAAAAAAGAAATAAATAAAAAAAAGCGATACCTTAAAAAAGTATCGCTTTTGCGTTTTTTAATGAAAATGATCTTCTTCGATTTCGAATTCGGCATCTTTTTCCCAAATTTCCATTTCGCAAGGTTTACAGTTGAATTTTAGTTTGTACTCTAATTCACCTTGTTTTAAAACCAACGGTTCTTTTACTTTAACACCCATTATGTCTTTTTGGTGTATTGGGCATTTTTTTAATTCGTATTTAATACAATATTTGGTTGTCATTACACGTGATTTTCCTGGATCCCATTGTAATTCGAATGCTTTTTCGATTTCGGTTACACCATGACGTTCGTAAAATTTACGAGCCGTTTTGTTTGAAACATTGTACATGAAATCAAGTTTGGTTTCAGGATACGGATGTGACGTTTTTACCAATTGATGTTCTTCGCGTTTGTAATTTTTCAAACGAATTTCGGTTAACTGATCGTAAACGGTTCTTCTCATTTCGTTGATTTTTGAAATAGGAAGGAACCAGTTTTGAGAAAACATTACATTAATTTCATCAGCATTGTAAGGTGTGAAACCTGTTTTTGCCAATTGTGTTTTGATGTTTTCTTCTATTGATTCACCAGTTTTAGTCTGTTCTTTTGAATGTTCTAATTTTGCGATACTTATATTTCCGTCTTCATCAGTTGCGATTAATTCAAAACCAGTTTCTGTTTCTGTAAGTAATAAAGTTGTACTTAGTTTACGAACGGCACTGTCTTCTCTCTCTACAATTTTGATAAAAGCGGCGTCGTTGTTACGGTAAATAAAAGTTCCTTCTTTTACTTCTTTTAAAACGTTCGGGTAAATTTTACCGTTTTCAGCTTTGTTTACGTAGATTCCGTCGGCTTCATTGTTTTCGTTGATGAAACAAAGTCCGTCGCCGTTGTTTAATAATTCGCCATTTTCGATTTCGTAAGCGTTTCCAACAGTTCTAATTAATTTTCCAATATATTGTCCTTTTGATTTTGGACTTTCCCAAGAACCAATGCTATTATGTCTGTCGTTTACAAAATAATCAGTATATCCACGGTTGAAAGTTCTGTTTAAAGAAGAATCAAAAGTATAAGTGCATGTTCCGGAAGAAGCTTTTGTATATCTACCGCTTCCTTCGCCTTCTAAGAAACTGTCTAATTTTTGACGTAAAAACGAAACATTGTTTTTTACGTATACAACATCTTTCAATCTTCCTTCGATTTTAAAAGAAACGATTCCAGCTTCAATCAAATTCGGAATTTGATCTGAAATATCTAAATCTTTAATAGAAAGTAAGTGACTGTTTTTGATTAAAGTCTCTCCGTTTCCGTCAATTAAGTTATAAGGTAAGCGACAGTTTTGCGCGCAAGAACCACGATTGGCACTGCGCTCTCCGTTTGCCACACTCATATAACAGTTTCCGCTGAAGGATACACATAATGCACCGGTTACGAAAAACTCTAATTCAACATCAGCTTCGTCGTAAATCGTTTTTATTTGATGTAAGTTCAATTCGCGGGCTAAAACCACACGTTTGATTCCGGCATCTTTAAGGAATTTAATTTTATCTGCATCACGATTATTGGCTTGTGTGCTGGCGTGAAGTACGATAGGAGGTAAGTCCATTTCCATAATTGCCATATCCTGAATAATCAGAGCATCGACACCAATATCATATAATTCCCAGATCATTGAACGGCAAGTTTCTAGTTCGTTGTCGTACAAAATGGTATTCATTACCACAAAAACCTGAGCATTAAATAAATGCGCATATTGTACCAATGCAGCAACATCTTCAATTGAATTGTTGGCATTTGAGCGTGCTCCAAATTGTGGTGCACCAATATAAACGGCATCGGCACCACTATTTATGGCTGCCATTCCTCCAATTAAATCTTTAGCCGGAGCTAATATTTCGATCTTCTTCATTTTTAAGACTTTAACCTTCTGTGGTATTCACGGAAAAAAGTTTGCAAAGTTCTTATAAATATTTCGAGTTTGCTAATGCTGAAGTGACTTTTTTTGAAATAGTTGGGTTATATGGAATGATGATGCTTAAAGCTGACTTTTGGTGTTTGTTTTAGGAAATCATTTTATAATTTCGATGATTAGTCTAATAAACAATCATTTTGCACTTACGAAGGAAATGATTGTCTATTAGTTCTTTTGTAAATTACTATAACTGCAAGATGAATAGAATCTTTTGTATTTCTAATTGTGGGGACTAATATTCAAATAAAGTTATAGATGACGCTATTCCATTTGTATAATTAGTTGTGGTAATTTTTTTAATGAGATAGCCTTCTTTATCATAAATGTAATATTCTGTTATTGGTCTACTAGCATACCAAAGCCAATCTGTAATATGAGTGGTGGGTGTGCAAGAATAGGTATTATAGTCGCCACCTTGAGTTTGCATATAATATAGAATTGGATAACTTGTTACTTTATACCAAGCTTCGTTTGCGTAGATTCCGGGTTTAGAAGTATCAATATTATAAACATCTTCGTTAAGGCTGTAATGTTCTTGACCGGGTACGATGTGACCGGTTTTATCATAAGTTTGCATCCAGTAGTAGGCAAGTACTTTTATTTTGTTATCACCCAGATCGACATATACAAAGTCAATTATATATCGATATCCGGAGATATTTGGGAAGTTAATATTATCGTATGATACATATCTTTTAGCCTGCGTGATTCTGTTTAAATCATCGTATGAATATTGAACAGTTACACCGCTATTGGTTTTTAATTCGCTAATATTACCTTTCGCATCATACAAGTATCTATTTTCTGTAGTAGTACTTACTGTCGCATTAGAATACGTAAAAGTATCCATGAAATCTATATTTGTACTAGCTTGATTACCATTGTAACCCGCGGCATATTTTTTTGTAGATTTTAATTGTTTTATTTCGTCATATTCATAATCGGTTCTGCTTCCCCACCAGCGTTTTATTGTATCTCTAAACGTATTAAGTGAATCTTTAATAGCTGCTTCCTGAGTAAAGTTCATTACATCTTTATAGTAATACACTTTCTTTACTAATTTTAATGAATTGTTTTCGAGTTTCTTTCCGGTTGCTAATTTAACAATGTTGTTAGTAATTGCTGGTTTAAGTACTAATTTAACAATAGGTGGTACTGTCGGTTTAATTGGTTCAGTTGGAATGTTGCTTTCAGGTATTGTTGTTGTGTTATCACTTGTACAGCTAAAAACACTAAATGTTATTAAAATTACGAATAGGATTTTTTTCATTCTTTTAAATTTGTTTTTGATTATGGGATTTTTAGGATGTTTTTTTAATCTATAGGAAAAGAATATCCTGCTGTAAAAGCTCCAAAAGATTGTTCACCGGATAGATTTCCGTAGAAAGTAACTCCAATTTCTATATTGTTTTTTCGGCCCAATGCAAGTCCTATACCGATTGGAATGTGTGCGGTTATTCCACTTTCTTTGACATTTAAATCTGGTATGTAGGTTCTAAAAGTACCTATTGAAGCACCAATTCCAGTTTCTATAAATGGAGCGACCCAAGGTATTGGAGCGCAAAGACGAACTTTTGTTCCTAGTATAAATGCATTTGTTTCGACTTTGTAACCTTGTGGATTTTTAACGAGATCTTCATTGGTTGAGGTGAAAATAAAGCCGGCATACGGTCTTACGCTAAACCATTTTTTTATACCTATTATATATTCTCCTTGCGCATAAAAACCGGAACCATCTATGATTTCGGGATTTTCTTCCTCATAATTTGAAGTGCTTGAACCAAGACCTATTGATACTTTGATGAAATTACCTTCTGTTTGTGCTTTTGTTTTGTTGGGAAATAGAATTATTAGAAGAGTACAAATAAAAATACTGCGTAGAGTTAATGTCATAAAGTTTATTTTTGGTTAAGGAATTGGTTATGACGAAAGTAAGATTTATTTTGAGTTTTGACAAAAAGAAAAACGGATCATTTTTTAATCAGGTAGTTTTTCTAAAATATTTTTTTGAGAAGTTTAATTCTTGTTTATTATTTTGCGTGAGAGATAGCATCAAAAAGCCCACAGCCTGACGAAGGAAGTGCGAGGACTTGAAGCTGATAGCCCGATTCGCCGCGGCGAACACGCCCAAAATAATGACATAAAAAAACAGCTTAAAGTATAAAGTGATGAAACTTTGAACCCTAAGCCGTTTTAGTAAAATGATTGATATTTGTTATGCAGTCAAAGCTTCTTTGATTCTGCGTAGTGCTTCTTTTAAGATATCATCGCTTGTTGCGTAAGAAAAACGAATACAATTTGGATTTCCAAAAGCGTCTCCTGTTACTGTTGCTACGTTTGCTTCGCCTAAAAGATACATTGAAAGATCGTTTGCATCTTTAATTTCTGTTCCTTTTAAAGTTTTTCCGAAGAAAGAAGAAACGTCTGGAAAAACATAAAAAGCTCCTTCTGGAACGTTGATTTTTACACCAGGAATTTCTTTTAATAATCCAACCACTAAATCTCTACGGCTATGGAAAGCCTGAACCATGTGGTTTAATACGCTTGGGTCAGCATCTACAGCAGTAATTGTAGCACGTTGTGCCACAGAATTTGCTCCTGAAGTTACTTGTCCTTGAATTTTTGTACATGCTTTTGCAATAAATTCCGGAGCTCCAATATAACCAATTCTGTATCCTGTCATTGCAAATGCTTTTGCAACTCCGTTTACAGTAATTGTTTTTTCTAACATTCCAGGGATTGATGCAATACTGCAAAAAGTTCCTGAGAAATTAATGTGCTCGTAAATTTCGTCAGCAACTACGTATATGTTTGGGTGTTTTTCTAAAACTTTTGCAAGAGCAGTCAATTCTTCTCTGCTGTAAACAGATCCAGATGGATTACAAGGAGAACTGAACCACATCATTTTTGTTTTTGGTGTAATTGCAGCTTCTAATTGTGCCGGTGTAATTTTAAAATCTGTATCTACAGATGTTGGAACTTCTACAGGAACTCCTCCAGAAAGTTTTACAATTTCGAAATATGAAACCCAGTAAGGTGCTGGTAAAATGACCTCGTCACCATCGTTTAACATTACTTGTGCAATGTTGTATAAAGATTGTTTTGCTCCTGTTGAAACGACAATTTGTGATGGTTTGTATTCTAGATTATTGTCTCTTTTGAATTTTCTGCAAATTGCTTCTCTCAATTCTAAATAACCCTCAACTGGAGAATAAGTGCTGTAATTTTCATCTACTGCTTTTTTAACAGCTTCTTTGATGAAGTCAGGAGTATTAAAATCTGGCTCGCCTAAACTTAAACTGATAATGTCTTTTCCTTGTGCTTTTAATTCGCGTGCTAAAGCAGCCATTGCTAAAGTTTGTGATGTCGCTAAATTGTTGATTCTGTCTGAAAGAATATGATTCATTATGAAATTTTTGAAGATCCTTAATTTCAACTTTAATTAAGGAAGGTTAATTATTAATAGATTCTTTTTATGCTAGTTCAGGTTTCATTCCAAGATCTTTTAGATGCTTGTAATGTGCAATAACAGCTCCTCTCATGGTTCTGAATTCATGATAAGGTAAGTTGCATTCTATTGCAGTTTGTTTTACAATTTCGGCAATTTTCCCGTAGTGAATATGACTGATATTTGGAAAAATATGGTGTTCAATCTGGTGATTTAATCCTCCGGTAAACCAGTTAATTATCTTGTTTTTTGGAGCAAAATTAGCCGTAGTGTACAATTGGTGGATTGCCCAGGTATTTTCGATTTCGCCATTTTCATTCGGAACAGGATTTGAAGTTTCTTCTACAACGTGTGCCAATTGAAAAACAATACTTAAAATTAATCCGGCAGTATAATGCATTACGAAAAATCCAATTACAACTTTCCACCATACAACGCCTAAAATCATTGGTAAAACCATCCAGATTAAAACGTAGATTATTTTGGTAATCACTAAAACAGTCCATAATTTGGTTGGACTTTGTGGTGCTCCGTAGGATAATTTTCTTTTTAAGTAATTTTTCATTTGCTTAAAATCGGTTGTTAAAGCCCAATTGAAAGTCAATAATCCGTAAAGGAAAAAAGAATAGTAATGTTGAAATTTATGAAAACGGTGCCATTCAGCATTTTGTGTAAAACGAATAATTCTTCCGGCATCAAGATCTTCATCATGACCGTGAATATTAGTATAGGTATGGTGAAGTACATTATGCTGTACTTGCCAGTTGTGTACATTTCCGGCCAAAACATAAATACTTCCTCCCATAATTTTGTTAATCCAGGATTTAGAAGAGTAAGATCCATGATTTCCGTCATGCATTACATTCATTCCAATTCCGGCCATTCCAACTCCCATAAGAATATTGAGTAACAATTGTGCCCAAAAAGGCATATTAAGAGTCAATATCAAAAAGTAAGGCGTTAGAAAAACAGCAAAAAGAATAACGGCTTTTAAGTGCAGCTTCCAGTTTCCTGTTTTCTGAATGTTATTCTCCTTAAAGTAATTGTTTACTCGAGAGTTAAGTGTTCTGAAGAACTTCAGATTGTCTTGCTTAGCAAATGTAGGCGCAGTGTTATTCATAATTAATTTAAATAGTTTTCAAAGGTAATTATTATAAATTTTCAATTTGCAAAATTGAGTTAAATATTTCGATCGTAAAGTAGTACTTTTGTTAAAAATTTAGAGCAATGGATGAGATATTGAAATATTTTCCTGATTTGACCGATCTTCAAATCGAACAATTTCAAAAATTAGACTTTTTATACCACGATTGGAATGAAAAAATCAATGTTATTTCAAGAAAAGATATTGATGCATTATATACAAAACACATTTTGCATTCACTTGGAATTGCAAAAATTATGAAATTTGAACCTGGAGCAACAGTTTTAGATGTTGGAACCGGTGGTGGATTTCCCGGAATTCCGCTAGCGATTCTTTTTCCTGAAACGCGTTTCTATTTGATTGATGTTATCGCAAAAAAAATAAAAGTGGTTCAAGGTGTTGTTGATGCATTAGAACTAAAAAATGTAAAAGCTGAACAAAAACGTGCTGAATTGGTTAAAGGTGATTTTGATTTTATTGTAAGTCGTGCCGTAACCAATATGCCGGATTTTGTTTCATGGATAAAAGACAAGATCAAAAAGCAACACAAACACACTTTAAAAAATGGAATTCTATATCTAAAAGGTGGCGATTTGACGGAAGAATTGAAAGATTTTCCAAAAGCGACTTTATTTGATTTAGCTGAGATTTTTGAAGATGAATTTTTTGAAACCAAAAAAGTAGTGCATTTACCTTTGAAATTTCAGGCTTAATTATAGTTTCAAGTTGAAACTTCTTTGATTAAAAAACAAAATCCGAATCTTATAACGATTCGGATTTTTTTTATTGTAGAATATTATTTTCTAAATGACGTAACCAGTTTTCTTTATAGCTATTTCCAATTGGAATTTCGGCAAAATTTATTTCAACTTCATTTTTAGAATAAGCAGTTAGTTTTTTGGTTTGAATGATGAAAGAACGATGAATTCGAACAAAATTAAAATCTAATAGTTTTTCAAAAACTGAAATATTTTGTTTGATATGATGTGATTTTCCGCTTTCGAGATGAATTGTGATGTAATCTTTAAGACTCTCAACATATAAAATTTCGTCAAATACAATTTTGATGTTTTTACTTCCGCTGGTTACAAAAATATGATTGTCATTAATTGGTTTTATTTCCTTTTGAGGAGTTTGTATTTGAGGAGTTCGTAATTGTTTGAATTTTTCTATCGAAACAAAAAACCGATCGAAAGTAATTGGTTTTAAAAGGTAATCAATAACGTTGAGTTCGTAACTTTCTATTGCATATTCTCTATAGGCAGTTGTAAAAATAACTTTAGGCGGATTTTTTAATTTCTTCAAAAAGTCGTTTCCTTTTAATAAGGGCATTTCAATATCTAAAAAAATCAAATCGACCGTATTTGTTTCCAAAAAAGTATATGCTTTTAGTGCGTTTTCGAAAGAATCGATTAACTCGAAATTTTCAAAATTTACTAAATGAGAAGCAATTAATTCTCTTGCCAAAGGTTCGTCGTCAACGATAATGCATTTGTATTTCATTCAGGAAAAGAATTTGTTTTTGAAAATCTAAAGATAAAGACAAAGTTTGACTTTGAAGTTTGTTTGTGTTTCTTCAATTTGTAATTGATGCTTTTTAGGATACAATAAATCCAATTGCTTTTGAACATTTTCTAAACCAATTTTGGATTTCTCTGAAATTCCGGCAAAATCATTTTGAGGTTTTGTATTCTCAATGCTAAAAATAATTTGCCCTTTTTTACTTTCTAAATTCAGTAGAATTGCTGCTTTTTCAGTTTCATTAATTACGCCATGCTTAAAGGCATTTTCTATAAAAGTCAATATAATCAAAGGCGAAATTTTGTTGCTTTCCTGAATGTTTTTGGTAAACAAAATATCTAATCTGTTTTCGTTGTAACGAAGTTTTTCTAAAGCAATATAATTCTCGATAAGTGTAATTTCTTTTTCAATAGAAACATAATCGTCATTGCAACGGTATAAAACGAAATCTAAAATTTCAGATAATTTAGCAATAACTTCAGGTGCTTTATCATCTTTTTTTAAAGTTAAAGTGTATAAATTATTTAAAGTATTAAAGAGAAAATGAGGATTCAGCTGATTTTTCAAAACCTTTAACTCCATAGATTTTTTTTCTTCTTCCAGTTTTAAAAGACGTTGTTGCTTACGATTAAAGCTTATAAAACCTAAAATAATAACCGGATAAGTAATAAAAGAAAACTCTCTTAAAATCAATTTAACAGAAGTTAGTCTTTCAGGCACGGTCATTTTATGTCCAAGCCAGTCAGCAAAGAAACTCGGGAATTTGGGTTCAAGGTAATAGTATTTTAAAATCATTAATAGGGCGAAAATAAAATAGAGCCAGCCAAAAGCAGAAATGATGAAAAGCAAATACCTTTTTTTGTTTAGTGTTTGAGGGATAATCCAATAAATCAGGCCATAACCAACAGATGCCTGAGCTAAAATTTTCCATGTGTAGATAAAAATAAAGTCATGATAATTTTCATTATCAGGTTTATTTGAAACATAAAAGAATAAAAAGAAAATCCAGTAGAGACAGTGAAGCGCCGTTCTTTTTAAATCAATTTTTTGGATGAAATTCATAAGTGTTTTAAATGTTTGCAAGGTAATAAAATATAGAAACGGGCTTAGTTTTTAGGATGAATAATAGCATTTAGCTCCTAAAAATTGCCTTTTAGCATACGAATGAAAAGCGAGGTTAATTGTATTATTTGAATGCTAAACCTGTGTTTTTATTTGCGCATAAAATATCAGAATTGTTCTGAGATTATATTCGCTAAAAAAAGCACAATGATAAAAGTTATTCTTCTAATAGTCTTGTTTCTGGAAAGGAACTTAAATAAAAATTGAATTTAAAAACCGAAAAACATTAAAGCAATGAAACAAATTATTAAAGCCACAGTTATTATTTTACTTATAATTAATACCGCAAAATTATTTGCACAGAAGGCTAAACAGGATATTGTTTACAGAGAAGATTCAAAATTTACAAATTCAATTTCATCTCAAAACGCAGTAAAAGTCGGTTTAACTGAAAAGAATAATGCGCAGGAAATCACGTATCTCGAAATTTCAAAACGAATAAAACCAACTTTGTTTGCAGATTTGGGAGAAACCTGTCAAACGCCAGACGGAATGGCTTTGGACAAGAAAGGAAATTTATACCTTTCGATTACAAATCCAATTTCATTTGAAAAACATGGAAGTAAAATCATCACTTTTGATAAAAATAATAAACCGATAACCTGGTTCGATCAATTGCCCTTACATCCCGTAACAAAAAGAGTGCATCCGATGGGAATGGAATTTGGACCTGACGGAAATTTGTACATAATGGATAATCAGTTTTTTGCGAGAAAAAAAGATTTCTCGAGATTAATTAGAATTATAGTAAAAAATGGGAAACCGTTAAAAGCTGAGGTTTTAGTTGAAGGTTTTAATTTTGGAGAAGCGGTAAGATGGTATAAAAACCGAGTTTACATCACAGACGCATTATTTGAAAATAGAAGAGAAAGCGGGATTTACAGTTTTTCGTTGGAGGAATTAAATAAGAAGAGTATAGTTTTGGATGTTTCAAACAAGAAAAATTATTTGATAAGCACTTTTACTCTGAAATCAGAAGTTGCAAATTCGATAGGAATAGATGGAATTGCATTTGATGCTAAAGGAAATTTATATGCAGGTAATTTTGGTGATGGTGTAATTTCTAAAATTGAATTTTTTAATGACGGAAAAGTTAAATCTGAAAAAGTTGTTTTTGATTCGGATAAACTAAAATGTTGTGATGGTTTTTTTTACGACAAAAAAAGAAACTCAATTTTTATAGCCAATTACAATAACAATAGTGTTCATCAATTGAATTTAAATACCAATACGCTTTCGTTAATTTGGGAAAACGGTGACGCAAACGGTTCTGACGGACAATTAGATAATCCCTGTGAAACCATTATTTATAAAGGAAAATTGTTAGTAGTGAATTATGATACTTTTGAGGGAGAAAAAAATAAAGAGATAGATGCTTTTCATACCATTTCCAGCTTTGATTTAGGAAATTGAAGAAGGTGCTTAAAATGAAAATAACCCTGTGAAATTTTATATTTCACAGGGTTATTTATTTAATTTAAGATGCCTTTCTGGAAAAGTTTAAAAAGGGATTTGCTTTAGAATCTAAATTTGCGATAAAATTGTTTATTGCATTTTTTGATGCTTCAGTTGTATATTGAAATTCAGGATCAAAGAAAAAGTCGCGACAAATTAAAGGTTCATTTGATGAATCAAAGATAGCTTCGTCGGTTTCGTCCAAATTGTTGTAATCGTATTGGCAAGGATAAAGACGATTTAATTCTGTTATGATAGTATTGAACCATTTGTCAAAGGATTTTCTTTTAGGTGTAACATGACGCGCTAATAAAACCAATCCAACAATTTCATTTTGTAAAAAATAGGAGCCTTTTCGATATCTTACATCAATCATTCTAACATTCATAAGCGCAACCCATAATGGTCCGTTTATATAACCTGAGGCAGGAAGATCAAAATTAATATCAAATACCAAAGGAATTGTATTTTCTGGATTTTCGATAGAACACCAAAGTGCTTCAATGCGTTTTTCTGTATCGTTAATACTTGTTGAATATCCTGTAAAACGCCAGTATATCCATTCTAATAAAGCCGCACTAAGTCCAACAGCCGCTTTATGGTTTATTTGCGCTAATACAGCTTCCAGATCTTCATTTCCTTCCAGAGGATCTAAGAATTGGTCCATTTTTCTTTTATTCCATTTAAAATTAATTGGATGTCCAATGTTTTTTGAATTTAAAATAATTTGCGGTACATTTTTTAAACTTTTCATAAGCACTTATTTTTTGCAGTTTTTCGTAAGGCAAATTTATACAGAGACTTATTGCTTTTGTGTCACAATAAGTTTTATAAATAATAGAATAAGTTTTTTTTTACACGTATAGTTCTGATAACCATTGAAATAAGAAAAGTACTACAAAGATAAAATAATGAAAAGCAGTGCTTTTTTTTTATTGTGTAATGTTTTGATTTTGAATGTGTTGATTATTTTTGATTACGTTGTGGAAAGCGAATTGGTAAAAATCATTTTGCTATTTACGACTGCAGGTTTACATACATAATTGATACAATTAATGCTTTTTAAATTATGAAAAGCAAAAAGCCGAATCTTATTAAGATTCGGCTTTTTTATATAGACACAGTTTCTAATTCGAAACAATAAATTATCCTAAGAATGGGTATCTGTAATCTTCTGGAGTTACAAAAGTTTCTTTGATAGTTCTTGGAGAAGCCCAACGCAATAAATTCAATGCTGAACCCGCTTTATCGTTAGTTCCTGAAGCTCTGGCTCCACCAAAAGGCTGCATTCCTACAACAGCTCCGGTTGGTTTGTCATTGATATAGAAGTTACCTGCAGCATTTTGCAATTTCGTAGTTGCTACTTCAATAGCATAACGATCCTGGCTAAATACAGCTCCGGTTAAAGCGTACTCAGAAGTAGTGTCTACTAATTCTAAAGTTTCTTCCCATTTTGCATCTTCGTATACATATATAGTAATTACTGGTCCGAATAATTCGGTTTCCATTGTAGTATATTTTGGGTTTGTAGTTACAATAACCGTTGGCTCAATAAAGTATCCAACTGATTTATCGTAATTTCCTCCAACGATGATTTCTGCGTCAGCATCTTTTTTAGCCTGGTCAATAAAACTAGCTAATTTGTCAAAAGAACCTTCGTGGATCACTGCTGTAATAAAGTTTCCAAAATCTTCTGGAGAACCCATTTTCATTGATTTTACATCAGCAATTAATTGTTCTTTTACAGCTGGCCATAAACTTTGAGGAATATAAGCTCTTGAAGCTGCAGAACATTTTTGTCCTTGAAATTCAAATGCACCACGAGTAATACCTGTAGTAACTTGTTTTACGTTTGCGCTTGGATGTGCAATGATAAAATCTTTACCACCAGTTTCACCAACGATTCTTGGGTAAGTTTTGTAATTGTGAATGTTAGCTCCAATTTTTGCCCAGATATCTTTAAATACGTGAGTTGATCCTGTAAAGTGAACTCCAGCAAAATCACGACTTGCCAATACAGTATCAGTAATCATTAATGCATCTCCAAAAACTACGTTGATAACGCCATCAGGAACTCCAGCTTCTTTAAAAACTTCAAGGATAATTTTAGTAGAGAATACTTGACTATCACTTGGTTTCCAAACAACAACATTACCCATCATTGCAGCACTTGCAGGAAGATTTGCAGCAATAGCAGTAAAGTTAAAAGGAGTAATTGCGTAAACAAAACCTTCAAGAGGTCTGTATTCTAAACGATTCCAAGTTGTAGAATCTGATTTTGGCTGATCTCCGTAAATTTGAGTCATGAATTCTACGTTGTAACGTAAAAAGTCGATCAATTCGCAAGAAGCATCAATTTCAGCCTGGTGAATATTTTTAGATTGTCCAATCATAGTTGCAGCGTTAATACGAGCTCTATATGGACCTGCAATAAGTTCAGCAGCTTTTAAGAAAATAGCAGCACGTTGTTCCCATGCCATATTTGCCCATGCTTTTCTTGATTCAAGAGCATTAGCAATTGCTTTTTCAATATGTTGTTTTTCAGCTAAATGATACTTTCCAACAACGTGTTTGTGATCATGTGGTGCTGTAATGTTTCTAGTGTTTCCAGTTTTGATTTCTTCACTTCCAATATATAAAGGAACATCAATTTGAGAGTTCCACATTGTAGTGTAAGCTGCTTGAACTGCTGCTTTTTCTGGTGAGTTAGGTGCGTAACCTTTTACTGGCTCGTTTACCGCTTTTGGTACATGAAAGAATCCTTTTAGCATGTTATTTAAATTAGATAATTAGACAATTTAAAGGTTAGATGATTTGATTTGTTACGAATAATCTAACGTTGCACAAAAGTACAAAGGATAAATTAATAATTTGACAATTTTATGATTTAGATAACGATAAAAAATGCAGTTTTTAAACTATGATTTAGTTTAAAGCAAATGGAGCACACATTCTAAAAGTTGGAACAATTACCTTGAATGTTTTTGTAGTAGTAAAATTGATCATATTAAAATGACCTTTCATCGCGCCATATGGCGATGATAGTAAACAGCCTGAGCTATAAGTGTGATTTTCACCAGGTTTTAAAACTGGTTTTTTCCCAATAACGCCTTCGCCATCAACAATTTCCAGATCATTTAAAGAATCAAATATTTCCCAGTGACGAGATGTTAACTGAACTGAATCTTTACTGTGATTTTCGATTGTAACTACATAACTAAAGGCAAAGTGAATCTTGTAGTTCTTGAAGTAAGTACCTTCAAAACTAGTCAAAACAGATATTTTTATGCCTCTTGTAATCTGAGAAACCATACTAAAGTAGTATATATGTGTGCGTTATATATGCAAATCTACAAAAAAAAATCTTTCGATTTAAAACCTTAACAATGTTTTAATTTATGATGTTTATTGAGTTTGCATTTCCTTTTCCGATAACTCTTTGATATCGATCTGTGCTTTCTTTGTAATAAACCAATATGGTGTATTCATTTTCAGTTTGATAGAAGTTTCCATCTATAGAATTTTCATAGTCAATAACTCCTTTTTTATCGGCAATTGTGTATTGAAAACTGGTAAAACCTTGCTTGAGCATTACTGCTTTTTCAAAAATACCTTTTTCGCTATTGTAATCCATTTTGTATTCTGGAGATAAACTGTAATTGTTGAACATTCCGGTAATATAAATGTCTTTCGTTGATGATCTGAAAGTAGGAGCTGACAGACTGAAATAAACCCAGGCATAATCAGCTTCGATTTCATTGTTTGACGCGTTTATATTTTTAACGACAAAGTATCCGTTTACATCCTGATTTGTAGTGTAAATTTGATTTGCTCTTGCTTGATTGGTGAATAAATACGAATTGTAAATGTCGTTGTTAGCACCAACTTTTGCTACATTGGTACTGGCAGCACGAATGTCTTTATTCTCAAAATATAAAAATTCATTTCCGCCCCAGAATTGAGTTTCTTTATCGTATTTATAAATCAACTGATTTCCGATTGTGTATTGAGGAGGGATGTTTTTAATCGCCGTATTAAAATTGCCATTTTGTAATAAAAGAACTTTTACATTTTGTAACGGAGTTTGAAAAACAATGTCGTTTGATAGAATGGCAAAATCTAAATTTTGCTTGTAATCAATATTCATTACGTTTCGACTTCGTTTTACCTGAGCTGTAACTGTAGAATGATTTTCATATAAAATGAATTTTCTGGAGAAAACAACCTCTCTTTCCTCATTCAGAATCTTTAGCATATAATTTCCTGAAATTCGCAATTGAGTTGTAAACTGATTTGGAAAAGCAAGTCTGTAATGAGAATAAATCTGAAGCGTATTGAATGAATTGGAATAATCTGTTATTCTCTGATTATCAAATCCGGATATATAATCTGTTTTAGGAATGTCAGTTGGTTTCCAATTATAGTCGCAGTGCGTAATTTCAAAATAATAATTCGCTTCATTACCGAATAAATCGTCAAATTGAAATGAAAAAGTATCACCTAACTCAAATATCGGAACTACGTTGCTGCCGTTTTGAACGAACGAAACTGTCTTAATATTGTATGGCGGATTTATTTCAGTTTGTACTTCCTGAGCTTTCGCCGAAGTGAAAATAAATAACAGAACTAAGCTTGTATATAAAAATTTTGGCATTGTATCACTTTGTAAGATTGTAAATATAACAATTTTTTACAACGAAAAATGAGCCGATTTATTGGTCCGGAAAACAATTTGTTACGAACCTAAAATGAATTCCAGATTGCCTTCGATTTCGTCATTGATATAACTTTCCTCTAAAAGTGAGTCCGACAATAGTTTTTTATTTTCCTGCAGTTTGATTATTTTCTCTTCTACAGTATTTTTAGAAATAAATCGGATAACATTTACTTTATTCAATTGTCCAATCCTGTGCGCTCTTCCAACACCTTGTTTTTCAGCAAAAGGATTCCACCACGGATCTAAAAATAAAACATAAGAAGCTTTTGTAATATTTAAACCAACGCCACCCGCTTTAAGCGAAATAAAAAATAACAATGGATTTTCTTTTTCCTGAAATTGCTTAACCTGATGCTCTCTTTTTGTGGCAGGAGTTTCGCCGGTAATCTCACAAAATTCTATTTTATTTTCTTTACACCAAGAAGTATAAAAACTCAAATTAGTAACAAACGAACTAAAAATGATCACTTTTTGTTTCGCTTTCACTAAGTTTTCCAGATAATGGGTAACAGCAATATATTTTCCGGAATCAATTTCTGATTCCTGATCGACCATTTTTGGATGATTGCTCAGTTGCCTCAACTTCATCAAAGTATTGATAATACTGATTTTATCAGGACTTGTTCCGTCTGTTTTTAGTAAAAAATTACGAGCTTTAGATTTTTCTTTCTCGTATAGTTTTTCCTGTTCAGGATCCATATCGCAATAGTAAATCTGCTCTGTTAATTCAGGTAAATCTTTTAAAACCTGTTCTTTGGTTCGTCTTAAAATATAAGGCTGAATAAGATTTTTTAGTTCAGATAAACTATTTTCGTCTTGTTTTTTCTCAATCGGAATTTTAAAATTTGCCGCAAAAAAATCGTAACTGCCCAAAATATCCGGATTTATAAATTGCATTTGTGACCATAAATCGTCTAACGAGTTTTCGATAGGAGTACCGCTAAGTGCAATTTTATGCGCCGTATTTATTTTATTAATGGCTTTGAAAATTTTAGAATTTTTATTTTTAATGTATTGACTTTCGTCTAAGATTAAATAGCGGAAATCATATTTTTCTAAAATTGAAATATCACGATGAATAATACTATAGCTGGTGAAAATCAAATCGGTCGATTTTAATCTGCTTGCTAACAATTTCCTGTCGTTGCCCACATATTGCATTTTAGAAAAGTGAGGCGTAAATTTTCCAGCTTCATTGTACCAGTTAAAAACCAATGATGAAGGTAGAACAATCAAAGCTTTTAATGGTTCTCGCTCAATAGTTGTTTCGTTTGCAAACAAATCAAAATTCGTAGTTTTAGTGGTAAATCCTAATTGTTCTTGTACGGCAACCAGAACAGCTAAGGTTTGTAATGTTTTACCAAGTCCCATATCATCGGCCAAACAAGCGCCTAAGTTCGAGTTAAAATGACCTAAAAGCCATTTTGCACCTTCAACTTGATAAGGTCTAAGAGTTGCTTTTAATAACTCGGAGGCTGTATATTCAGCTTTCTGAATGATATCGTTTTTAATTTCCGGAATAGCATCCAAAGCCGTAAAATTACTTTTGCGTAAAAGAAGATTTCCATCATCTGTTTTGGCTAATTTTGCCAACGAACCATATTTACTGAGCCATTCTAAAGGAATTAAAAAATAGTTTCCGTCAGGCAATAAAAAGAGTCTTTCTTTACTTTTTATATTCGGAATCATTTCACTGAAATTGATGTTGAAAACTCCAATCGAAATGATTATTCTAATGTCAAACCAATCTTCTTTTGTTTCATCTTTTGAAGCTGTGATAGTATGGTTTTCGGTAATGATTGCTTTGCTTTCCAGTTTTAAATTTTGGATCGCAAATCCTAAACTTTCGAGTTCTTCTTTATGATCAATAACAAATTGAATATTGACATATGGGTCATTGATTTCTGCGTCAGAATTACAGCTAAATAATTCGTTTTTGATTTTAGTAAAACCAAGTTCAAGTAACTTATTTGTATATAAAGTTTCATCTGAACTTCGTTTAAACTGAATTATTTTTGGTTCAGTTGGAATACTGAAATCAACAAACGAATGTGTTTTTTTAGTTTTACTGGCGTCAAATACATAGCCGTCATAATCAAAATAAAGATTGATATAGTAACAGTTTTTAAAGAAATCATATACAGGCTGAATTGTGCAAGAAATGATTTGATCGCGATGCTCAATTTCAAAACCGGTTGCACTAATATCAATTTTTTTGGCTATTTCAGGAATAAAACTCTTGAAAAAATTGTCAACTAATTTTGAAGGTATTTCGATTGTCTTTTTCGTTATAAAGGGCTGCAGCTTTTTAGAATTAAGATTTTTTAATTGTCCTAATTTTTTATCGGTAATTACCCAGCTTGGCTCATCTAGTAGAATTTCGATACCAACATTCATGGGAAAAAATGTAGTTTCGTTTTCTTTTAGAGATAGCGTATACGTAATTCCGTCGGCGTGTTTGTCAAATTGAATTTGAGGTTCTAAAAGTAATGGATTGGTACTTACTCTGGATCGGTAAAAATCTTTTTCAGATCCCATATTAAGTGATAACGGAAACTGCTCTCTTACAATTAGAGTATAAAAGATGTCCAGATTTAGTTGTAAATGCTGGCGAATTGCAAACTCAATTTTGGAATCTTTTTGCAAATCAGCGATTGTTTTGGCGGATTTAATTTTTGAACTAAACTTTTTGAAAATAAAGTCTGGCTTTAAAGATTCGCAAACCGTCAGTATTTTTTTGGTATTCGAATCTAAATTTTCAAAAATAATTCCAAAACTTTCGAGCACATCCGAAGTGGCTTTTTTATTCAAATATTTGATTTCATCGCTATTCTCAACGATATAAGAAGTTGGGATATAGGTTTTCAGATTTTTTTCAAAACTGATGTCAAAACAAAATTGGAATGATTTTGTAGTTTCCAAGGTTTAGAGATTTGGTTGGCTTATAATTGAGGAATTGGGCTAAAAGAAAAAAGAGTTTTCAAAATATTAATAATTTGAAAACTCTTTTTAAATGAACTTATATCACTTACACGGTGAAAAAAAATTAGTTTTCCGGCTTAAAGCAAAGCGGAATAATTTCTCCTTTTGCTAAACAATATTTTTCAACTAATTCTGGTGTAATTTTATTAGTGTAATCTTCTTCGATTACAATAAAACCGATGCTTCTTAATTTATCGAAGTAATCGCGTCCATAAATACGAACGTGATCGTATTGTCCGAAAATTTTAGCACGTTCTTTTTGATCTGTGATAGTATCATCAGCAAAAGTTACGGCTCTCGATAAATCTTGTGGAATTTGCAGAATCGCCATTCCTCCAGGTTTTAACACCCGAAACAATTCCTGCATCGCTTTTGTGTCATCCGGAATATGTTCTAAAACGTGATTACACAAAATCACATCGTATTCATTGTCTTTAAAAGGTAAATTACAAATGTCTGCTTTTACATCTGCCAGAGGCGAAAATAAATCAGTTGTAGTGTAATCCAGATTTTTTTGTTTGCGAAATCTTTTATAAAAAGCTTGTTCCGGAGCAAAATGAAGCACTTTTTTTGGTGCTGTAAAAAAATCAGTCTGATCGTTTAAATACAACCAAAGTAAACGGTGTCTTTCTAACGAAAGTGTACTTGGCGAAAGTACATTATTACGTTGTTTTCCATATCCATAAGGCAAAAACGATTTAAAACTTCTTCCATCAATCGGATCAGTATATTTGGTTCCTTTTAATGAAAATGCCAAAACCGGACGAGCCACATAGCTCAAACGAATTAATAATGGACGAGGAATTGTATTAAGGACTAATTTGAATAATTTTTTCACAGGGTTTTATTCGGGGTTGATTTTAATTATAGTACTAACGGCACTTTTCTGAATTCATCTTCTTCATTGCTTTCGATTCCCAGAGCTTTGTAGATGTATTGAAAAGTCGATAATAACTCTGGTTTTCCATCTATTAAAGCAACATCGTGTTCAAAATGCGCACTTGCTTTTCCGTCAGCCGTTGTAATAGTCCAGCCGTCTTTATGTTGTTTGATGTTTTTAGTTCCAAGATTAATCATTGGCTCAATTGCAACCACCATTCCTTCAATAAAAAGTTTACCGCGACCACGTTTTCCATAGTTTGGCATCTCTGGTTCTTCGTGCATTTTTTGCCCTAAACCGTGACCAACCAATTCACGAACAACGCCGTAACCGTGAGATTCTGTATATTTTTGAATTGCGTTTCCAACATCTTCAACGCGATTTCCAGCTCTAAATTCTCTGATTCCAACGTAAAGAGACTCTTTAGTTACTTGCAAAAGTTTCTTTACTTCTGGAGCAACTTCTCCAATTTCAAAACTATACGCATGATCACCATGATATCCGTTTTTAAAAGCGCCACAATCTACCGAAATAACATCACCACTTTCAAGAGGTTTATTATTTGGTATTCCGTGTACAACTTGTGAATTTGGACTCATGCAAAGTGAATTCGGGAAATCATACAATCCAAGAAAACTTGGAACTGCACCATGATCACGAATAAATTCCTCGGCTAATTTGTCAAGATATAATGTAGTAACTCCTTCTTTTATTTCAGAAGCAATCATTCCTAATGTTTTAGATACAATCAAAGCACTTTCGCGCATTAATTCAATTTCTTCTCTACTTTTTTGGATAATCATATTTTTCAGATTTTCAGTTCGCAAAAGTACAATTTTAATATTATTTTTTTATTGTTGAGAAGTTTTAAATTTTTTGCCGCGAATTTCACGAATTAACACGAATTAGGATTGATATAAAAATTGAATTTCAGGAATTTCATCGTTTCGAAATTTAGAAAAAAATAAATTCGTGTTAATTCGTGAAATTCGTGGCATACCTTTTTGCATACTATTTGACAGAAAAAATGTAAATTAGTAAGAATTAAAAGTAGTGGAATTATGGAAACGGCAATAGATCAAGAAAATATATTAAAAAAGAAAGCTTTAAATAAAATGAAAAGCAATGCTCTTGCGCTTTTAGGTTTTGCAGTATTGCTGTTTATAATTGCAATTTATTTTAAAATTCCAATGCTGCAGGCTTTTAGTGAAGCGGCAATGGTTGGAGGAATTGCCGACTGGTTTGCTGTTGTGGCTTTATTTCGTCATCCGCTGGGAATTCCAATTTGGCACACAGCAATTATTCCAACCAAAAAAAATGAAATCGGTGAAAATCTCGGGAATTTTGTTTCAGAAGAATTTCTGAATCGTGAAAAACTGGAAATTAAAATAGAAGAATTCAACTTTGCTACAAAAGCTGCTGAATGGCTCTCGCATGATGAAAATGCGAATAAAATTGCCAATTTGGTTGTAGTAAATATTATTCCCGGAGTTTTAAGAACAATAAAAGATGAGGATATAAAGCATTTTATTCAGGTTCAATTTGCAGCAAAATTGGAAGGAATCAATTTTGGAGAATGGGTTGCACTCGCTTTAGAACCTTTGCAAAAAGGTACTGTAAAAGACGAATTGCTGACTAACGTGCTAAATGTTATGAGTGCAGAATTGACTAATAATAAGGATTTGATTCGGAAAAAAGTAAAAGAATCTACACCGTTCTTGAGTTTTGGTTTGGCTGATAAAAGTATCTCAGAAGGTGTCTTTAATGGTTTAGCCGATTTTTTAAATGAAGCTAAAAATCCAGGAAGCGCCATTAGGGCTAAAATCGATGAATATGTCTATAATTTTCTGGATAAAGTAAAGAACTCAGAAGAAATGAGAGTCAAAATCAATAATATGATTCTGAGTTTTGCCGGAAAAAAAGAAGTTCAGGATTATATAAACGGAATTTGGGATGAAATTAAATTGTCGATTACCAATGATTTAGAAAAAGGTGAAGAGTCGTCGATTAAGAAAAATATTTCGGGTTTAATTCAGAGTTTTGGAAACGGAATCAAGGAAGATGCTGTTATGATTGATAAAATCAATAATTTCATCAAGAACGATTTACTTTCTATTCTGTTAAATAATAAAAAAGTAATTGGAGATTTAATTTCTTCAACTGTAAAAAGTTGGGATGGAAAAGAAGTTTCTGAAAAATTAGAATTAGAAATCGGTAAAGATCTGCAATATATTAGAATCAACGGAACTTTGGTAGGCGGACTCATCGGACTTATAATTTATGCCGTCGAATGGACGTATCATTATTTTATGATTTAAAAAGTTTCGTGTAATTCAGAAGAAAAATAAACACATAGAAACATAGATTTTTTGGTGAAAAAAGATAAAAAAAAAGAAATACATTTCTTTAACATAGAGCACTATGTGATTTTTAAAAAAGTGAAACGCCTACTTTTAAATTTGCAAAAACTATGTTTCTATGTGTTAAAAATAATTATATTCAATAATTTTGATTTGTTGAACTAATCAGGATTTGCCATGATTTTGAAAAGCTCTGAATTCGAAATGTAAAATCGGTTTTCGAGAGCGATAGAAGCCAATTTTGCACTTACTAAATTATTCTCACGCGTATTAATCAGGAACAATGAGCTTTCTCCAAACGAGAATAAACGTTCTTCAGAATTTAGCATTGTTAAATTGTTTTCTACTAAATCTTTAGCGAGTTTTTTTTGTTTTATAAGTGAATTGATTTCAATTTTTTGAGCGCTTATTTTATTGCTTAATTGTGTTTTTTCTAAAGCCAAAGTAAATTCGCTTTCCAGAAGCTTATATTTTGCTAATTTTAAACTACCACGTTCTTTGCGCAGAAACAACGGAAAGGCAAAATCTAACCCAATTTTGTAATCTTCAAAACGATAATTGTCAATATAACTAGGTTCCGACAAATAGGAGTAACCCACATTTATTTTCGGCAATAGCATATTTTGCTTCAGCTGTTTGTCTACAGTTAGCATGTCTATTTTATTTTGCAAAGCATTTATTTTTGGATGTGTCTCTAAACTAAAATCTTTTTGCAACAAATCGTTTGTTTTTAAAGTTTCCTGCAATGTTGATTCCAGCGCTGTTTCCGGAACAAGATCATCTGAAATTTCCAGCGGAATATTATTGTCAATCCACATGAAATTAGATAATTCAAGTTTTGCTTTCGCTAGTTTTAATTTAGAATCTTCGAGGCTTAAAGCTCTATTTTTTACAATAATTCCTGCTTCAATACTATCGATGGCTGGTTTATCGCCTTGAGTAATTAAAGATTTAATTCCTGTTAAACGTATTTCAGCATTGCTGTTGTAGGTTTCATAAAGCTTCATTTCTTCAAAGTTCTTTTTCCAGTTAAAATATGCCAAAGAAGCATCGTACAAAACGCTGACGGCCTGAAGTTTTCTTTCGGATTCGCTTAGTTTAATCTGGATTTTGGCTTTACGAACATCAGCCATTCTTTGATTGATGAATAAACCTTGCCCAAGCGGAACACTGATTCCAAACGAAGTCAAACCAGCATTTGGAGTTGTGTTTTCCGGATTAAGATAAACACCTTCATTATTATCAAATCCTGCTTTAAGCTCAATTCCGTACCAAGTCGGAATTTTAAAACTACTGTTTAAAATCGAGTAATATTCTTTGTTTTTGAATTGTTTTTTACTGAAATCGACTTCAATTTTTGGGTCAAAGCCACCTCGGGCCATCATCAAATTGGCTTGTGCTTCGCTTAATTCTAAGTTAGCACTTTTAACCAGAGGATGGTATTTTTTTACATATCCAAGAAACTCATTATAAGTAAGTTCTTTAGAAATTGTTTGTTGACCAAAAACGGTGCAACTCAAAAAAAGAAAAGCTATAAGTATCCGTTTCATTATTTTTTCTCTTTAGTTACTTTTTCGCCACTTTTGTAATAATTAGGAGGGAATCCGTTTAAGGTTCTCCAGATTTCAAACCAAATTGGCACGGTGTCTAATAAAGCAATTGTTTGCGCACCGGAACCAATGCTTAATTGTTTTGGCCAATGTGCTTCTTCCGGATCAGGAGCGATTAGAACTCTGTATTTTCCATTAGTACTTATAAAGTTTTCAATCGCAACCACTTTTCCGCCAAAAGTTCCGTACGACATATCCGGCCAGCCTGCAAATACGATTGTTGGCCAGCCATCAAACCAAACGCGTACTTTTTCTCCTTTTTTGATTAGAGGTAAATCAATTGGGTTTACATAAGTCTCTACAGCAATGTCATATTGCGCCGGCATAATAGTTACAATTGGTGTTCCTTCTTTTATAGTTTCGCCTAAACCGGCTTGTAAAGCTCTGTTGATATAACCGCTTTGAACCGCTTTAATATAGTACATGCCATTTCTTAAGCTGTAATTGGTGTATTGGTTTTCTAATTTACTTACTTGAGCTTCAGTGTCAAATTTATTGCTTAAGGTTGTAAATTGGTCACTTTTTGCTTTCGCTACTTTTTCAGCGTATTCTGCAGCAATTCGGTTAATCTCAACTTTAGCATTTATGTATTCATTTTTGCTTGTCAGATATTTGTTTTCCTGTGTTATAATTTTGGCATCAACATCTTGTAATTTCAGACGTTTTTCTTCGACATCTGTAAGGGGTTTTAATCCTTCTTTATTAAGTTGTACAGAACGATTGTATTGTGTATTTGCAATTCTTAATTGTGTTTTTGCAGCAACAAGATCAATACTGTCGCTTTTTATTTTTAAAAGGGATTGTCTGACTTTGTTTCTTGCTTGTTCTAGTTTTAGTTTTTTTTCATTTTCTATTGCCTGAATTTGAGTCGAAAGTGTTTGTACTTTTTCATCGTAAGATTCCAAAGAGTTTTTCTTTGCATCGACCTGATTTTTGGTATTTTGTACCAAATTAGGATCCATGTAATCTTCCTTTATTTCAGAAATAAACAAAATAGTATCGCCTTTTTTTACAAAATCACCTTCTTGTACGTACCATTTTTCAATTCGGCCAGAAATAACACTCTGGATCGATTGTGGTCTTTGGTTTGGCTTTAAAGTGGTAACAGCTCCTGATCCTGAAACATTTTGTGTCCATGGCAGAAAAAGAGCAATTATCCCTAAAATCGAAGTGCCTATTATAATTTTGTTTAAAATTTTATACTGAGCTCTGTTGTTTAAATTTTTTATAGTCTCATATCGATCAAGTGACTGTAATTTGGTTTTATTATCAGATATGTTTAACATGGCGTATCGTTTTTTTGATCAAGTAAAATAAGGCCGTTCTGCATGGTTATTTTTCGCGTAGATTTTATTTTCCAATGCGGATTTTTAGACGAAACAATAATGGTCCATTTGTTTTTATCAGAAGCAATAAAATCAATAATTTCATTGGCAACATTTTCGTCCATAGTGTCTGTTGGATCTTCGTAAAAAAGTATTTTTGGTTTGTGAATTATACTTCTTGCCAATAGAATTTTTTGCGCATTTGATGACGATAATTGTCTGCCTTCCGGGTATATATGTGTATCTAAGCCTTTTGGTAATTGCTTTATAAATGAGCTAAGCTGAACTCCGTCTAATGCCCATTTTAAATCTTCAGAACTTATATTTGGATCATTAAAAGTGATGTTTTCTAAAATTGTTCCTTCAAAAGGTGTTTCGTTATGAATGATATTGCCAATTTGAGAGCGATATTGTTTGATGTTTATTTTTCTAAAAGTATCATCGTTAATATAAAAAGCACCGGAACTTTGCTTTAGTAGACCAGATAACAAACGAATTAGAGTTGTTTTTCCGGATCCGTTTGTTCCTTCGACAACAATTTTTTCTCCTTGTTCAATTTTTAGGGTAATAGAATCGAGTGCATTAATTGGAGAATCTGGAAATTTGAATTTTAAATTCTCAGTTTCTAAAGTGATATTTGTGTAACAGTTATCGCTTTCAGGATCTGTGTTTTCTTCTAATTCTAAATCCGTTACTTGTCCTATTTTTTCGACAGCGGTTAATACGTCGTAGAAGCTTTCAAGGCCAAGAATAATCTTTTCGACAGAATTGATTACTAACAAAATGATGATTTCTGCAGCGACAAATTGCCCAATATTCATTTCTTGACTCAATACTAAATATCCTCCAATAGACAATAAACTTGCGGTAATAATAATTTTGAAAAAAATTAACTGCGTAAATTGTTTTTTGATTACGCTAAAGTGCTTCTCACGATAATTAATATAATTTGTTACAATTGAGTTGTTTTTTTGAAGGGCAAAATCGTAGTTTAATTCATTTTTGAAACTGAAGTTGTTACGAGCCATTTCTTGTAACCAGCCAGCAACTTTGTATTTGAATTTTGATTCTTTTAAACTGGTTTCTAAACCTGATGTATAAGAAAATTTAAAGATGAAGTAAAGCAGCATGAATAATAAAAGCCCAAATACAATAAAATACGGATGATATAAGGACAACAGTATAAGACCAAAAACGATTTGGAGTAAAGCGGCTGAGAAATCTGTTAATAATTTTGAAGTTCCTTTTTGGATGGTTAAAGTATCAAAAAAACGATTCGTTAATTCTGGCGGATAAGTTCCGTACAATTCTTCTGATTTTATTTTTGGTAGCCTAGCTGCAAATTCAAATGAAGCGCGAACAAATATTTTTTGTTGCAGGTTTTCCGTAATTCGTAATTGCATAAAGGCCAAAATTCCGACAAGTCCCACTCCGGCAACAACTAGAATAATAAGTACAATCCAAGATGCGCTTACTCTTCCAGATTGTATGAAGGCTATAATGGCCTGAATTCCTAATGGAAGTGATAAACTAATTAAACCGGCAAAAATAGCATAGAAAAAAAGTTGATAGATATCTTTTTTATCTAACTCAAGTAAATTGTAAAATCGTTTTAATGGTGTCATAATGGTTTTTGTAATTAGCGTAAAACGTTTTCTGCAAGATTGATGTAAAACTGAGTACTGGAAACAGTTTCGTTGCAATCTGTAATTGTTTTTAAATGATCTGTTAAAAAATGCTGATGCAAACTTCCTTCTACAATAGTTGAAACTAATGATTTTGCAAACGGATAATCTGGATTTACTTCGTTTACAATAGTAACAATTCTGTTAATGAGTCTTTTGTAGATTAAAAAAAAGCCTTCTTTATTTTCCTGATCTACTTCTTTAGTATGAAATGTTTTGGTGAACTCTGCAATTATAATCTTATTTAAAATGGCTTCGTTAATATGATCTGTAGAAAGATCATTTGTGACTTTTTCAGTAACGATTGTTATTGCCTTTTTTAATTTCTCTTTTTTATCAATGATGTTAGTGGTATTAAACACCAGTTTGTATTCAATCCAACTCCAATACCATGAAGATAAATATACTAATAATTTATGTTTATTTTCGAAATAACGGTAAATAGAACTTTCGTTTGATCCAATTTTTTCTCCTAGTTTTTTAAAGGTAAAGTTGTCAAAACCAATAGCGTCAATAAGAAGAATACTTTGTTCAATTATTTTTTTTCCCAAGGCAGATGTTTCGGGATCTTTTACGTAGATCTTTTCGTTTACTTGCATTTTTATATTTGATAGTATAATTTCCATAAAAATTATTTTAAACGCAAATATAATAGTATTACTATTAATAAAGAGTGTTTAACTTTTATTTATGCAAAAGAAAAAAGCTGCTTCTGTTTTTAGAATAGATTTTTTTAGTCTCAGTTTTCAGTTTTTTACTTGGGATTATAAAACAGTAAACCCGACAGGTTTTTGAAACCTGTCGGGTTTACTTTGTAGATTTCATTGTCTACTGAGACTGAAAACTGAAAACTTCTACAATAGCGAATGACAAGTCATTGCATTTGGCTGTGGTACTCCCATTAATTCTAAAATAGTAGGAGCAATATCTCCTAAAACACCATTTTGAATGTTTTTTAGTTCTTTATCTACTAAAATAATCGGCACTGGATTTGTTGTGTGCGCTGTATTTGGGCTTCCGTCAGGATTAATCATCGTTTCGCAATTTCCGTGATCGGCAATTACAATTGTAGTATAATCGTTTGCAAGAGCAGCTTCAATAACTTCTTTTACGCAAGCATCAACAGCCTCGCAAGCTTTAATTGCAGCACTCATGATTCCGGTATGTCCAACCATGTCTCCATTAGCAAAATTCAGACAAACAAAATCTACTTCACCTTTGTTTAATTCAGGAACCAAAGCATCTTTCAATTCAAAAGCGCTCATTTCTGGTTGTAAGTCGTAAGTTGCTACTTTTGGAGAGTTTCTTAAAATACGAGATTCACCTTCAAAAGGAGTTTCTCTACCGCCGGAAAAGAAAAACGTTACGTGAGGATACTTCTCAGTTTCAGCAATACGAATTTGTTTTTTACCCGCTTTTTCTAAAACCTCACCAAGAGTTTCAGTGATATTGTCTTTATTGTAAACTACTTTTACGTTTTTGTATGTTTCGTCGTAGTTGGTAAGCGTTACATAATACAAGTTTAACTTGTGCATGTTTTGCTCATGAAAGTCTTGTTGCGAAAGAGCTTCTGTAAGTTCACGACCTCTGTCAGTTCTAAAGTTAAAGAAGATTACAACATCATCTTCAGCAATTGTCGCTAGTGGTTTTTCTTGCTCATCAACCATTACAATTGGTGCAATAAACTCGTCAGTAACATCGTGTGCATAGCTGTCAAGAACACTTGCAACTGCATTTTTTGATGGAGTTCCGGCACCATTAACTACAAGATCGTAAGCTAATTTTACGCGTTCCCAACGTTTGTCACGATCCATTGCATAGTAACGACCAATGATTGAGGCAATTTTTACAGGAGTATTTTTAATATGCTCTTCTAAATCCTGAATGTATTTAGCTCCGGATTTTGGATCAACGTCACGACCATCTGTAAAAGCGTGAACGTAAACTTGGTCTAAACCATATTCTTGCGAAGCATCAATTAAACCGCGTAAGTGTGATGTATGAGAGTGAACACCTCCGTCTGAAACTAATCCTAAAAAGTGTACTTTTTTATTGTTTTCTTTAGCATAAGTAAAAGCATCAATAAGTACTTGTTCTTTCGCAAGTGTTTTGTGTGCTACTGCTAAGTTTATTTTGGCTAAATCTTGATATACAATTCTTCCAGCGCCAAGGTTCATGTGACCTACTTCACTGTTTCCCATTTGACCTTCAGGTAAACCAACATTTAATCCGTCAGTACGAAGTTGAGCGCTTGGGTAATTTTTGTAAAGGCTGTTTATAAAAGGAACATTTGCATTGTCTATTGCAGATACTTTAGGGTCAGGAGATTTTCCCCAACCGTCTAAAATCATAAGGATTACTTTCTTGTTCATCATTTTTAGTTTTGTACAAAGATAAGCCATTTCTAAAATCGACAAGAACGCATTGCTACAATTATGTTTAATAAAATGAAGCGTATTAAAAAATAATAATTTAGTCGAAGAACACTAAAAATTTTAAAATTAATTCACGCTAGACTCTATTTCTAACCTTATTTTTGACAGCATTGTAGTCAATAAAATATTTTACACTTATTGAAAAAATGTGTTTTAAGGCATCATTGTTCAGTAGTCCTGTTATATTGTTTTTGAAATCCTTGTCAATAACACGTTCAAAATTAGAGGCATTATTTCGATACAAAACAGAAAGCTGACTGCCGGGCGCAAACCACCAGGAATAAGACAAATCAGTATTCCAAGAATAAAAGCTCGAGTTTTTGTTTTTAGTATATAGGTCATATGGCGTTAGAGTACCATTTTGCTGTAATTCGAGCATTTGTTTATTTTCGGCGAAAGACCAATATTGTCGAACCGCCAAATTAATTGTCATGGTACTGTTTATAGCATATTTTCCGCCCAAAGTATTCGAGTAGGTAATAACATTTCTATTGGCAAACACAATAGTTTTAGGAGTATTAGCGTCATTATCATCGTCGAATTTATCAATGTATCCTTTGTTATTGTTCTTTCTGGAAAAACTAAAAGAATAATTCAATAAAAGTTTGTCGTTAAAACGGTATCTCGGGCCAATGTCAAAGGCATATGCCAGTCTTCCTTCTTCATCAGTAAAAGTTATAGACGGATTTAAATCTATTGCAAACTTTTTATTGTAATTGGTAGATAAACTTGCCCAAGATTCTAACTTTCGGGGTATATTAACATATCGATTTTCGGCTCTTGGTTCGTAATAATCATGAGTTATTGCAGGATGAAAAGTAAAACCCATTCCAAAATAATTGTTTTTTACAGTAGTCAGGTTTAGGTTTATATCTATATCTAATGCTTGCACTTTGCCAGATTCTTTGTTGAATTCTGCGTATGTCTCATAGTTGATTCTAAAACGGTTAAAAAGTTTTGTTGGGTTTAGAATTCTATAATTCGCATTACCATAAAAGTTGTAATAATTGGTAAAAAAGTTAATTCCCAAGTCGTTTGGGTCAAAATCTTTAGAAACAAAATCGGAGCCAACACTGTAGCGATAATTCCCACTAGTTTCGGCAAATCCTAGAGTTGCATAAACACCATTTTTATCTTCTTCGGTATTAATCATACTGTATTTTACATTCCCAGATAAGTTATAAGTATTTGCTTTTGTGTTTAAATCCCAGGCTAAACCCGTTACATTGGCATCTCTAAAATGACCATTTCGAATTACGTTGGTATTAATTAATGTTACCGAAGAGTTTTTTCTAAAACGTTGATCGAGAACCAACACGTTATAGTTTGTCAAAGGTTCGACAATTACACGTCTTGATTGATCGGAAATTGTGTCCTTAATAGTGGCATAAGTTTTTTCGGTAACAGCATTTAAAATTCCGATCCCTAATCCGTTTTTCGTTCTTCCTGAAACTTTTAAGGCATTGATAAGATTGACATTTTGAACTTCATCAATTATTTTTTCATTGTCATTAAGATCTGGTTCTATTGATGGTCTTCCTCCAATTCGTCTCGAATAAAACATATTACCTTTGTTAAATAAATCAGTTCCTTCGGTAAAAAAAGCTCTGTTTTCATTGAATTGTTGTTCAAACGGACCTAAATTCAGGATTTGATCGTCATATTTAGTTTGTCCAAAATCTGGTACTAAAATCGCATCGAGAGTAAAAGCATCATTGATGCCGTACTTAATATCCATTCCGCCTTTTAAAGTAGCAAAGGTTTTTTGGCCATCTCCGGCATTTAAATAATAAGAAGCGTAAGGCATAAAAAATAATCGGGTAGGAGGTTTGATGTTTTCGATTCCTTCCAGATCTCCATTTTGTTGTGTGAATGTCCCTATTTTAGTATCGATTAAATTCCAGGTATATTTTTTACGCTCTCGTTTTAGATCTCTAAAAAAGTTAATACCCCAAGTTTGTTTGTTTTCTCCTGAAAAACGTAATGCTGCATACGGAATTTTAATTTCTACAACCCAGCCTTTGTCTGTCAAAACAGCTTTGCTGGTCCAGACAGCATCCCAGGAATAATCTTCTCCGTTTGCATCCGTCATAATGCAGTCGCCCTGAACATCGGCGGCCGAAACAAAGAATTCAAAATTTTGCTGACCGTCATTAAAGCCATTTATAAAAACCCCAAAAAGATCGGCGGTTCCAAAATTATCACGCTGCGAAATTTCTTTTAAAATTTTATTAGGTTCATCGTCATACATCATGGCGCCAATATAAATCGCGTCATTATTATATAAAACTTTTACTTCTGTTCTTCTGTTTTCTGGAATTGGTTTTCCGTTATCAGGCTCAAACATGATAAAATTCGAGGCAATTGCTGCGTTTTCCCAAGCTACTTCGTCTAGTTTTCCATCAATAGAAATACTTTGTGAGGTTAATTGTGCCGACAAAACTTTTTTTTGACCATAACTCCAGAAAGTGATAAAAAGAAAAATAAGAAGAACTATTTTTTTCATGCGATTTTAAAATGCGATTTCAGGTGACAATATTAGGCTAATAGACATTAATTTTTTCGAATTGTTACACTTTAATTAAGTTTTTCTTAAGAAGATCATCAGAAATATTTAAATTTTTAGTAGATATAAATATCCTACAAAAATATTTGTTTTTGTTCGAAATTGCTAATTTTTTACTGTGATTCTGTTAAATTTTAAACAAAAAGTACCTGATTTACAGAGTTGTAGTTTGACGGGTATGATTTTTTTATATTTTTGCCTCACCCAAATTATAAATTTCCAACCTAAACGAATTCAATGATTTACAAAATTTATCCATTGCTTGTATTTTTTATGTTGTCTTTTGCTAAAGATTCGAAAAGTACACCCGAAATTAAAAAAGCAACAGTAAAAACTTTTGCGAAAGTTGAGAAACTAGCTGTTGATTCAAAAATTGAGAGTATTTATAATACCTTAAACTCAAATCATTTTTCATTACCGGAACTTAAAACTTTTTCTGAGGCTTTAAAAGGTTTCTATTTATTAAAAGAAAAAGGAGTTATTCAAAAAGATATACTTACGTTAATCGATTTTAGTTTGTCATCAAACACAAAACGTTTGTGGGTTATTGATTTAACAACAAATACCATTTTGTATAATTCTTTAGTTGCTCACGGAAGAAATACCGGAGACGAATTTGCGTCTACCTTTTCAAATTCAAATTCATCATTTAAAAGTAGTTTAGGCTTTTATTCTACCGGCGAAATTTATAGAGGAAAACATGGAGCGTCATTACGTTTAGATGGTTTAGAAAGAGGTGTTAATGATAATGCACGCGAAAGAGCAGTTGTAATGCATGGTGCTGATTATGTTTCGGAATCATTTATTAGAAATAACAAGAGATTAGGTAGAAGTTTAGGATGTCCTGCAATTCCGCTTGAATTGACTGATGAAATAATTGAAACTATTAAAAATAAATCGTGTTTGTATATTTATCATCCATCAAGAAGTTTTGCGATGGAAGAAAAGCTAATTTCTTAATTTAGCATACAAATCCGAATCTAAATTATAAATATCAGCTCTAAATACGAGCTGATTTTTTTTGCTCCAAGCAGTCCAGTACCATTGATACAAAGCATATTTTTTGGTAATCTTTATACTGGTTGTTTTCTTGGTAGCAATAATGGTATCTATTTTTTCTTTAGAAAATCTTTCAGAATCGTCCAAAATGTGTTCTGCTAATTCCAAAGGATTTTCAACACGAACGCAGCCCGAACTTAGTGAGCGATTGCTTCTTCCAAAGTAATTGCGATGATTAGTGTCGTGCAGATAAACACTATGATGGTTTGGAAATAAAATTTTCATTAACCCCAATGAATTATTAGAGCCGGGACTTTGTACATAACGATAATTGCCGGGTCTGTTTTCGTTCCAGGCACTAGGGGCAACCACTTTTCCTGCAGAATCGTATATTGTAATGTTTTTGTTGGCTAAATAATTACGGTTTCGTTTCATTGCCGGAACAACATCCTCTTTTAAAATAGTTGGCGGTACTGTCCAGGTTGGGTTAAAGACAACGGTTTTTAATGTAGACGTAATTATTGGAGTTTTTCTTTTGCTTGTTCCTACCACAATATTTCGAGTCAGGATCGTGTCTTGATTTTCGACCACATGTAAGCTGAAGTCCGGAATGTTTATAATAAAATAGTTTTCGGCCAAATCAGTCGTAAACCATCTCCATCGTTCTAAGTTGGCAATGATTTGTTGTTTTCTTTTTTCTTTAGAATAGTTTAGAGCGCTAATAGTTCCGGGGCCAATAACACCGTCAGAAGCTAATCCGTGTCTTGCTTGAAATTCCTTAATAGATTCGAAAGTCTTTTGATCATAAATCCTGGTCAAACTATCTTTTCCAGTCATATCTTTCCAGTACAAAAGCCTTTTTTTAATATTAATTAAAGCTGAGTTTGTGTCGCGCAAAGTTATTTTGCTTAAAGCTTCAATGTTTTTAATATCATCGTCAGGAAAGGTGTTGATGATTTCAAGTGCTTTCAATAGTTCTTTATAAGTACGTGATTTTGATTGAATGTTTGTTACAATACTGTCCAGTTTGTTTTTATTGAAAGCTTTTATCAAGACATTGTTAACGTCAAATGTTTTTTCTTCAAGATCCCAATCAGTATATAATTTTTTAGGATCTAATTTTCCTTTATATAAGTGGTTTAAATATTTTTCGAAATTGTAAGTCAGCAAAATGTCATATGTGGCTAAGTCAGAATCGCTAAGTGTTGCGATTTTGCTTTCAAATTTTTTCAACTTAGCAACTTTGTAATCTTCTGGATTAAGTCCGAGTTTTTCGGCGTTTTCTAGTTGCGATAAAACAAAACTCCTTTTTTTAAGATCTCCCCAAACAGTTTTGTTTTCAGATGAATTATAAAATTGCTTAAGCGTTTCGCTTTTAAAAGTGCCAATAAGAGCAGTGTCAATGTCTACTTTTCTTTCGTCAGTAAGTATAATCGCTGGTGCGGTTTTTTTTACCACAGGAACAATTTTGGGAGCGTCTTTTTTGCATCCGACAAAAATACATACTACTAAAAAAAAGTAAAGTTTATTCATTCTATAATTCTTTAAACACTAAATAATGTTCGCCAATGTCTTTAATGTTAAATGTCTCGCTTTAGGGGTTGCGGGTCATTTTTTTATAAAAAACCAACTTAATGGTTGTGGCGTTAAGCTAAATCAACGTTGTTTACGTTGCATTGGGTTTTTGCAATGTTCAGCTAAAGTCGTTTCAATTTCTTTCTTTTGGTATGTCTTTAAAACAGCCATCATGAATTTGAGCTTGATTTTGCTCGGCAAATATAGGACTGATTTTATTCAATAATGAAATTATTCCTGTTAAATTTTCATTATCAATTAAACCAAAAGTATGTATTGACTTTAGAACGTCATTATCAAAGATACGATTTTCTGCAGTTTTTTTCTTTTCTTAGAATAGGTTATTGAAGGGTGGAGTTTCATTTGACCGTATTTCCTTGATAATACTCGTAGTTTTTGAAAAATAATTGATTTTATAACTTTTTAATTTTAAATAGGTTATAAGTTATTATCGTTTTTTATTGATTTTTTTTCAAAAAAAGCTTGTTTTGAACTTAACTTATTTTCTATATTTGCACCACAGTAATGCGAAAGTAGCTCAGTTGGTAGAGCTCCAGCCTTCCAAGCTGGTTGTCGCGAGTTCGAGCCTCGTCTTTCGCTCTAAAAAACCGAAATTTAATCGTTTCGGTTTTTTTACCAAAATTAAATAATTGTTGAAATTTATTTTTTTTAAACGATTTAATTATTTACATTTGCACCCTGTTAATGCGAAAGTAGCTCAGTTGGTAGAGCTCCAGCCTTCCAAGCTGGTTGTCGCGAGTTCGAGCCTCGTCTTTCGCTCTTCAAAATCCTCAAACAATTTGTTTGGGGATTTTTTGCTTTTAGGAAAAATGCCAGTATTTTGAATTTCAATGGATCAACTTTAAATGTTTCATGAGTGAGAAAAAAAATTACCGCAAAGAGCATTAAGTTTTTTTACTCTTAGTTTTTATAAAAAGGAAAAGTTCGCAAAGCTTTGTATTGACTTAGCTTAGCGAACTTTGTGCTTTTAGAGGTATTCATAGATAAAAATCTTTGTGTTCTCTGCGGCAAAAATTATTAGTGAACATTTTTTATGTTTCTCCACAGGTTTTAGGCTTGATCTAGAACATGCTTATATCGCTTATATGGTCTAGAGAAATAATTTTAGTTTAAATTGCTTAAGTCGCTTTCTGTCTCTAATTCTATGGGAGCTTCATTTTGTAGAAATAAACGAGCACTCAGGTTTCCTTTCAAAGTAATTTTGTCTCCTTTAACTTCTAGCCAGCTGCCTTCTCTTAATCCTAAAACCGGAATAGCGTTAAAAGCATGAAACTCTTTAATTCTTGTTTCACGTGTTTCTCCCATATGTTTTGATTGCATGTCAGGATCTAAATAATGCGGATTTAAGTTAAAAGGAATAAGTCCTAATGTTTGAAAACTTGGCGGATAAATAATAGGCATATCATTTGTTGTTTGCATAGATAAGCCACAAATATTACTTCCTGCGCTTGTTCCTAAATAAGGAGTCCCGTTTTTTACTGTTTCGGCAAGAACCTGCATGACATTTTGTTTGTATAATTGTGTGACCAGTAAAAAAGTATTTCCGCCGCCGGTAAAAATTCCTTCTGCATTTTTTATTGCATTTTCAGCATTATCAAATTCATGAATTCCTTTTACAGAAATATTTATAGAAGCAAATGCTTGCGATACTTTTTTTGTGTAGTCGTCATGCGAAATTCCGCTTGGGCGTGAGTAAGGTATAAATAAGATGCTTTTGCAGTTTTTAAAATGCGACTGTAAAGTTGGTAGTAGATACTCTAAATAGCTGCCTTCATGAAGTGTAGAAGTGCTGGCAATAATGATACTTTTCATAAAAATTAAACTCAAATTGTTTAGGTTAAAGATATTAAAAAGTCTCTTTCTGCAAGTGACAAGTAAAGTTTAATTAACATATTTTTACCAAGTCCTTAATACTAAATTTGGAATACATTAAGATATTTTTACACCTTTAAGAAAATCTCTAATTTTTTGTCATTTTGATTAACAAGGTTATATGTGTTTTGATCGTTGTTTTGGGGCAAACTATCTGGTCTCAGACTCAGGAAAGGACTGTTTTAAACGGACGAATAACTTCGAACACTTTTGATTTGGAAGGTGTTTATGTGATCAATGCGCAAACCGAAGCTATGACGACAACCAACGGGTCAGGCGCTTTTTCAATAACGGCTAAAGTAGGTGATGAATTGATTTTTTCATCCATACAATTCAAAGAAAATAGAGTTCCGTTAACAGCTGAAAATTTTTCCGATATCAACTTTTCTGTCAAACTAAATATGGTAATGCATCAGTTGCAGGAGGTTGTTGTTAAAAGTTATAATAGTGGTATTAATGCAGTTTCTCTTGGTATTATTCCGAGTGGGCAAAAATCATATACAGCAGCCGAGAGAAAGTTGCATGCGGCTTCAGATTTAGATGCGCATATAGGTTTGGGAGGTTCCGTTGCGTTAGATCCCTTATTGAATATGTTTTCAGGACGAACTGCAATGCTTAAAAAAGAACTTGCAGTCGAGAAAAAAGAAGCTTTTATGAAGCTTTTAGAGCGAATGTTTAGCATAGATCATTTTGTAAACAGGTTGCAAATTCCGCTAGAATACGTAAAAGGATTTGAATATTATGCAGTTGAAAATGATAAATTCACAGTAATTTTGAACTCTAAAAATAAAACTTCAACAGAATTTTTATTGGGAGAATTGGCTGTTAAGTATAAAGAAATAATTGCAAGTGAAAATAAATAGTTCCACATATATAATAGTATTGTTGTTGTTGTTTGTTCAGGTTAGTTTTGGACAAAAAGCAGTTTCAAAAGAAATTCTGGGTCAAATTTTAGAACAATCAACTTCGGTCGAAGCTGTAAATATTATCAACAATACAACTCAGATTACTGCTGTTTCAGATGCAAACGGTATGTTTTCTATTGTAGTAAAAGAAGGTGATGTTTTGGTTTTTTCGGCAGTTAACCTCGAAGGTTTCAAGCGCAGAATTACTGCTGACGATATGAATTTGAGTTTGCTCCAGATTAAAATGACAGCCAAAGAGGTCGAGTTGAAAGAGGTAGTTGTAAATGAAAATGCAAATATTACGGCAGAGAATTTAGGTATAATTCCGTACGGGCAAAAAAAATATACAGCAGCAGAGAGAAAAGTTTATACCGCAACTTCAACTTCTGTAGATAAGATACTTAATAAGATTTCCGGGCGAACTGCTATGCTTAAAAAAGAGGTGAATGTGGAGAAAAAGGAAATGCTTTTTAGAAAAATGGAATACCTTTTTGATGAGAATTATTATACAGATCGATTGAAAATTCCTGAAGCAGATATCAAAGGATTTCAATTATATTGTGTAGATGATGCTGAATTTGCTGTATCTTTGAATACGAAAAACAAAACAATGAGTATGTTTTTAATAACCGATTTAGCAAGAAAATATCTAACAATTCTCGAAAATGAAAAATAAACTAGGAATACTCGTTGCGTGCTTAATTTGTCAAGTTGTACTTGGACAAAATTATTCAAGGAAGCCGTTGCATGGACAAGTTGTAAATGATTCTATTACTTTAGAAAGTGGCTATGTGATGAACCTGAATGCTAATATCAGAACTTTTATCAGCCCAAGCGGATTGTTTGATATAATGGCAAAACCCAAAGATACATTGTTGATTACAAGTGCAGCTTTTCAATCTAAAAAAATTGTTCTGACGGAAAAAAATTGTGCAGACAGACTTTTTTTAGTTCAAATGGATTTGGTTAATAACCAGTTGAAAGAAGTAGTTGTTCAAAAAGATTTAAAAGTAAAAGCATTTAATAAAAATAGTCAAACGATCGTAGATACTCAATATTTTGATGATGAAAAGTCGTCTCCAAAAAACAGATTTGTTTATAATGGAACTATTGAAAACGGAGTTGATTTTGTTAGAATCTTTAAAGATGCAAAAAAAGCATTGAAGAAGAAAAAAGGTGAAGATGTTGTGCCGGAGCAAGAAATTAGTGATGTTGCATTTACTATTTATGCAAAAGCTAATTTTACGCCTGATTTTTATACAGATACATTAAAACTTAAAGCCGATGAGGTAGATATGTTTTTATTGTATTGTTCTGTTGATCCGGAATCTAAAAGGCACGTTAAACAAGAAGAAAAATTTGAATTGATGGATTTTTTAATCACTAAAGGTCAGGAATTCAAAAAAGCGAATGTTGCTGCAAAATGAAAAATAGAATAATTTATCCTTTACTTGGGATATTGTTTTTATCGCTTACAGCCTTTTCATTCCATAAATTTTATATGGGGGTTTTTCAGGTCAATTATGCCGCTGAGAAAAAAATGATTCAAATCACTTCGCGAATTTTTATCGACGATTTGAACAACGGAATAGAAAAGAAATATCATAAAAAATCATTCATAGGAACTAGTAAAGAAACTCAGGAAGATATTGAACTTTTAAAAAAATATCTTTCTGAGAATTTTACCATAAAAATAAACGGTCAGTCAAAACCCATTACTTTTTTGTCTAAAGAAGTTGAGGCTGATGATGTTTTGGTTTGCTACTCGAGAATAAAAGACGTCGATAAGTTTAAAACAATTGAGATCTCAAATACGATTTTAGTTGATTGGAATGGTGAACAGCAAAATATTACACATATTACTGCATTTGGTACTAAAAAGAGTGTTCTCTTTACAGAATCTTCAAGGAAAGAATTGTTAAAGTATTAATTAATAAGTCAAATTAATATTTTAATTATTATTTTCACACCCTGACAAAATTACCATTAGATTTTTATGAAAAAACTTTCATTATTATTAATTTTTCCTGCAATGTTAATAGCTCAGGAAAAAGCCAGCGCACCTAAACAGCAAGGTAAATACGATACAAATAAGTTTAGCCAGATGTACGATTTGCTGGCAACGCCAAATATGTTTCGTACAGCTTCAGGAGCACCGGGGCCTGCGTATTACCAACAACAGGCAGATTATAAAATTGATATTGAATTAGACGATAAAAATTCAAAATTAAATGGTTCTGAAATTATCACTTATTCAAACAATTCTCCGGATAGTTTAGAGTATTTGTGGATTCAGTTAGATCAAAATCAAGCAAAAGCAAATACACAGTCAACATTGGCCGAAAGCGAGAAAATTAATCAGGTTTTGCCTCTTGATGGTTTTTCAAGTAAATATTTAAAAAAAGACCTGGAGCGTGGTTTTAATATTGAGCAGGTAAAAGATGCGAAGGGAAATGCGATGTCTTATACGATCAATGAAACCATGATGCGTATTAATTTGGCTACTCCGTTAAAACCGGGAGAGAAAATTTCTTTAGCTATAAAGTGGTGGTATAACATCAACAATTATAGAAAAGAAGGAGGGCGTTCAGGTTATGAATTATTCGAAAAAGACGGAAATAAATTATATGTAATTGCACAATTCTACCCTAGAATGGCAGTTTATAATGATGTTGAAGGCTGGCAAAATATGCAATTTTGGGGAAGTGGAGAGTTTGCTCTTCCTTTCGGAAATTTTGATGTAAATATTACAGTTCCTGCAGATCACGTAATTGATGCGACAGGAGAATTAACAAACAGAGCTGAAGTTTTTACTGCAGAACAGGTTAAACGTTACGAACAAGCGCAAAAATCATTTGATAAACCGGTTGTAATTGTAACTCAGGCCGAAGCGGAAGCAGCACAAAAAGGGTTTTCTGAAAAAAAGAAAACATGGAGATTTAGCGCAAAAAATGTACGTGATTTTGGTATCGCTTCGTCAAGAAAATTTATCTATGATGCGATGGCTGTAAAAATTGGAAACAGAACTGTTATGGCAGAATCTGTTTATCCGCCAGAAGCGAACCCGCTTTGGGGAGAAACTTCGACAATGACAGTGGCTCATACTTTAAGAAGTTACTCATCTCATACATTTGATTATCCTTATCCAAAAGCAGTTTCAGTTTCAGCAGAAGATCAAGGTATGGAATATCCGATGATTTGCTGGAATTACGGTCGTCCTGACGAAAATGGAGTGACAAGCAGAGAAGTTAAAAACGGAATGATTGGCGTTATTATTCATGAAGTTGGACATACTTTCTTCCCAATGATTGTAAACTCTGATGAGCGTCAATGGACTTGGATGGATGAAGGTTTGAATTCGTTTTTAGAATATTTGGCAGAACAGGAATTAGATCCAACTTTTCCATCTAGACGTGGACCTGCAAAAAATATCGTTCCTTACATGAGTGGAGATCAAAAGTTTTTAGAGCCAATTATGTCAAACTCTGAAACGATTCACCAATTTGGAAATAATGCTTACGGAAAACCGGCTACAGGTCTTAATATTTTAAGAGAAGTAGTAATGGGAAGAGAATTGTTTGATTATGCTTTTAGAACATACGCAAACAGATGGAAATTCAAACATCCAACTCCTGAGGATTTCTTTAGAACTATGGAAGATGCTTCTGCCGTAGATTTAGACTGGTTTTTTAGAGGATGGTTTTATTCAACTGATTTTGTAGATATCGGAATTAAAGATGTAAAACAATATTACGTTTCTGAAACTCCAACAGCTGATATTAAAGATGTAAAAGTGAAAAAAGGACGTTTTGGATTTGATAAAGGTCCATTTGTTTACTTAGTTGCCGGAGACAATGCAGAGGTTGGTGCTTCTAGTAAAAAAGCGCTAAAAGTAGAAGATGTAAAATCTTTGGCTGATTATGTAAGTCAAACTTTTACAGCTGAAGAAAAAGCAAGTTTAAAATCGCCTAAATACTTCTACGAAGTTGAGTTCAATAAACCAGGCGGAATGATTATGCCAATTTTGGTTGAGATTACTTATGAAGACGGTACAAAAGACAATTATCAATATCCGGCTCAAATCTGGAGAAAAAATAATGATACTGCCAAGAAAGTTTATGCTACTGCAAAAGCGATCAAAAGCATACAAATTGATCCAAAATTAATGACTGCTGATATTGATGTAACCAACAACGCTTGGCCAAAAGTAGAGCAAAAATCAAAATTTGATTAATAATAAGACTAGAAAGACTCTGAAAAGAGTCTTTTTTTTTAAGTAAATTTTAAAACTGACAGCTACAAAATTTAATATCTTTGTGGCACACAAAAATAAAAGATATGTTTGGTATAGGAGGAGGAGAATTAGTTTTTATACTGTTTATAGTATTGATGCTTTTTGGTTCAGATAAAGTGCCGGAAATTGCTCGTACAATGGGTAAAGCTATGGCGCAATTAAAAAATGCAACCAATGATATTAAAAGTGAAATTCAAAAAGGAGCCGAGTCTAATGGTCTTGATGCAAAATCTCTTACGGATATCACAGGAAATATTAATGCCCAAATTAATGATGCAAAGTCTAATTTGTTAGGAGATACAACAAACATGTTAGGAGATACTGCAACAGAAATTGACAAAGTAAAAGAAGACATCGATTCGATCTCAGGACCAGTAAAACGCCAAATGTAAGATGCTTGAAAAAATACAAGAATTAGATACTCAATTATTAGTATATCTTAACGGTTTAGGATCTGAAACATACGATAAGCTTTGGTTAATTATTACCAACCAATTGTATTGGACGCCATTTTTTCTGTTACTTTTTTATCTTATATATAAAAAGTTAGGAGGGAAACAAACCTTGTATTTACTGCTTTTTATAGCGGTTTTAATAACTTTTACAGATCAGGTTACTAACTTATTTAAGTATACTTTTCAGCGACCACGTCCATGTAATAATCCGGAAATCAATACTATTATTCGTGTAGTACAGACTAGAACATCATATAGTTTTTTCTCAGGGCATGCTGCTAATACAATGGCGGTTGCAACATTCTTATACTTCGTTTTAAGACGCTATTTTAAATATTTAGGATTCCTGTTCTTGTGGCCGTTAATTTTTGCATACAGCCGTATTTATTTAGGATTGCATTACCCGGGAGATATACTTACGGGGTATTTCTTCGGAGCACTTTTTGGATCATTACTTTATTTGGTCTACAGAAAACTAAAACCACAATATTTTCCGGGATAATTTAGGGGAAAGGTTCTGAGTGACTAAGACGCTAAGGTTCTGAGTTTTTTTAGAAAACTTCAGAGTTCGAGTCTCAAGATCTTAGTCACTCAGAAACTTAGAGCCTTTTTTAAAATACTCTCGAAACCGTCAAACCATCACGAATTGGTAGTAAAACAGTTTCTACTCTTGGATCATTTTTCAAAAGCAAATTATATTCTAAAAGAACCTTTGTGCTCAAATCATTTGGGTGAACTGGTTCCAGAATTTTTCCGCTCCACAAAACATTATCAGAAAGAATAATTCCGCCCTTGTTCATTTTCGGAACAATCATTTCCCAATAATTAAGGTAGTTTTCTTTATCCGCATCAATAAAAACCAAATCAAATTTTACATCCAAAGTTGGAATAATATCAATCGCTTCGCCTAAATGCTGGAAAATTTGTTTTCCCCAAGGCGATGCATCAAAATATTTTCTTTGAAAATCTACCAATTCTTCTTTGATATCGATTGTATGCAATTGACCGTTTTCCTGCATTCCTTCAGACAAGCACAAAGCAGCATAACCGGTATAGGTACCAATTTCCAGAATGTTTACGGGACGAATTAGTTTAGATAACATACTTAAGACGCGACCTTGAAAATGCCCGCTCAGCATACGAGGCAAAAGTATTTTTTGATACGTTTCCTTGTTTAGTTTGGCCAATAATTCCGGTTCGTTTTCAGAGTGTTGTTCAATATAATCTTCGAGGTCTTGTGAAATAAAATGCATCTTGTAGTTTCTTCTAAATTTGAGAACAAAAATACAAAAAATATTGGCTTAGTTTTTTTGCATAAAAAAAACCATCCGCCGCGGCGGATGGTTTTAGTTTTGAATGTAAACAAAAGTTATTTTTTCAAAGCAGCATCAACTTCTTTCGCAGTTTTTACTGTTCCGTCTTTAACAGCTTTTGCTGCATTTTCTACTTTTTTAGCTCCTTTTTCAGTAGCAGCTTTTACATCTTCAGCAGCTTTTTTGGTAGCGTCTTTTACATCTTTAGCAGCATCTTCTGTTTTAGTAACAGCACTGTCTTTTACTTCTTTAATGTCTGTAGTTAATGAATCTACTTTGTTTCCAAGAGTCAATTCTTCATCTGCAGGTTTTGGTTCTTTTTTCTCGCAAGATTGCACAGTGAACGCTAATAAAGCAACAACAGCTAAGCTTAAAATTTGTTTTTTCATAATGAGTTAATTTTTTTTAGGTTGATAAAAATTTAAAGGTTATAAAGCTGAAAAATAAAGATACACATTTTAAAATGATTGAGCTCTTGTAAGATTATTTTTCTTTTGAGAGCAAAACAATACTCGTGCCAAATTTTTATTTTTTAGATCTGAAGCTTTAAAATTTTTAATAAAATTCACTTTTTAAAAACAAGACTACATTATTGCTGAGTTATTATTTGATAACTAAAGTATTTTCGTTTTTTGAAAAATCGGTTAAAGTAATATTGAAAAGTACAGTTAATTCTTTGCCAGCCTTAACAACTCCAAGTGCTGCTGATGGAGCCGTCATTTCAAAATCAGCAAAAGACATGCGATTAGAACCTTGTAAAACAAAAGTTCCGCTATCATTTGATGATACTCTTATTTGGGTTTTGTAATCTTTGCTTACGCCGGCAATAGTGTAAGTTCCCGTTAGGAGCCAGGTACTTTCGTTTACTTTATCAGCAGATTTTAGAACGTATTTGATGTTTTTGTATGTTTTGGTGTCCAAAGCTTCATAAGCAACATTATCCATGCTGGTCTTGCTGCTTTTTATGCTTTCGGCTAACAATGTAATCGTTAAATTTTTAATGTCTGTTAATTTTGAATCCGTAACTATTAAATTGGCGCCACCAGTTCCTTCTGTAGATCTCATTGTCCAATCGTGTATGTTAGAAGTTCCCGCAACTTCAAAAGTTGATTTTGATAAACTATATCTCTTTTGTGCGTTTACTTGTAATGATAATGTGATTACTACTGCTAATAAAATTGATTTGATCGTTTTCATCTGAATGTGGTATTTAGTTAAATCTTAGATCTGATTATGGGTTTGGTTATAAATCCAGATCTTTTTCCTGAGTCAAATTTATTGCGAACGATTTGTAAAAGAACTGATAAAAATCATGGTCGAAATTTTATTAAAGTCTTATAATAAACAATTGAAATTTTTAAAGATTATTTTTCGTTTTATTGATTTTTGAGCAATAATGGTTCTAAAAACCAATAAAAAATGACAAAAGTGATTAACTTTGCACCATGCAAATTGAGAAAAAAGACATAAGAGCCTTATCAAAAGAGGAGTTGCGCGATTTTTTTGTCGCAAACAATGACAAAGCTTTTCGCGGAAATCAAGTCTATGAATGGTTGTGGAACAAAGGAGCACACAGTTTTGATGATATGACGAATGTTGCCAAAACGACTCGTTCTATGCTCGAAAATAATTTTGTAATCAATCATATAAAGGTTGATACCATGCAGCGCAGCAGCGACGGAACCGTAAAAAATGCCGTTCGTTTGCACGATGGTTTAGTAGTAGAATCTGTTTTGATTCCTACTGATACAAGAACAACAGCTTGCGTTTCTAGTCAGGTTGGTTGTAGTTTAGATTGTAATTTCTGTGCAACCTCACGTTTAAAAAGAATGCGAAATCTGGAACCCGGAGAAATCTATGATCAGATTTTGGCGATAGATAAAGAAAGTCGTTTGTATCACAATCATCCGCTTTCGAATATTGTTTTTATGGGAATGGGAGAGCCTTTAATGAATTATAATAATGTCATTAAAGCGATCGATATGGTAACATCTCCTGAAGGTTTAGGAATGTCGCCAAAACGTATTATGGTTTCGACTTCCGGAATCCCAAAGATGATTAAAAAAATGGCCGATGACGATGTGAAATTCAAATTGGCAGTTTCTTTACATTCTGCAATTGATGAAATTCGTGCGCGAATTATGCCTTTTAGTAAAAATTTCCCTTTGGCAGATTTACGTGAATCATTAGAATATTGGTATAGAAAAACGAAGAACAAGATTTCGTACGAATATGTTGTTTGGAAAGGAATCAACGACGACAAAGCTTCGATTGATGCTTTGGTAAAGTTCTGTAAATATGTTCCTTGTAAAGTTAATTTGATTGAATACAACCCAATTGATGACGGAGAATTTCAGCAAGCTTCAGAAGAATCTATTTTGGCTTATATAAAAGCTTTAGAAAATATTGGAGTAGTGGTGAAAGTACGTCGAAGCCGTGGAAAAGATATTGATGCTGCCTGCGGACAATTAGCGAATAAAGAAGCAGAAATGTAGAAAAAAAATATTAACAAAGTGAATTTGTTCCATTAGGAACATTGTATCACAACAAAAAGCATTAAAAACGAGAGTTATTCTTGTTCTTAATGCTTTTTTTTCGGGTAAAAAGGATTCTATTTTTTTAAATCAATTTCTTGAGTTGCGCCATCTTTAGTTATTTTAACAAGAGAGTCGCAATTTCCGTCTCCATAATCAATAACTGCAGTAGCTCCATTTTTGGTAATAGAAACGACTCCTTTTATAGCAAAAGGTTTTCTGCAAATAGCTTCAAATTCCAAAGGTGTTGTGATCTCAGCCGAAAAAGTATCTCCGTTAGGAAAAGTTGTTGTTCCGCTTCCGGTTACTAAAAAAGCATTATCATCCCAGTTGAACCAAGTATCATAACCCGCGACCATTTCTTTTATTAAAGAACCTTTTCTGGTATAAACACCTCCATCATCAAAAGTAATAGTCATGTCAATCGTTGCGGTCGAAACTGGATGTGCTGTTGCGAATAAGTTAGTTGTTTTAATAGTTCGAACGATGCTCTTACTTCCTTGAAGTTTTTTACCATTATGATAAAAACCGTCAAAAGTATAGCTGATAGTTTGTGTAGAAGTGGTGAAGTCGTTGGCGAAAGAAATTACCATTTTTCCTTTAACAACATTTCCATTGTCCAAAGTACATCCTTCAACGCCAAAATCGACTGTTTTTGTCCAGGTGTTATTTGTTAAAACCGTTGTAATAGTAGCACAACTCGGTAAAAAGTTTTTTATAGGACCGCCAGGTTTAGCAGTAATGTTTTGTTGTGCGCTAAATTGATCTTCAGCAATATTAGTTACATCTTCAATTGAAGCATCAATTTTAGAAGCTGCAATAATTTCATCGTTAGATATCGCCAAAGTAGATCCGTCATTTGTTTTTTCATCAGAATTGCAACTAATAAAAAAAGAGAAAGCGACTAATGCTCCAATAAATAAAAATTTTGTTTTCATAATAATTTGTTTTCATGGTTTTACTTAAAAAAAAGAATTCAAATTAGGCTTTAGAAAAAAAATGTTCTTGGTAGAATTTTTCAATTAGTACTAAAATATTGTTATACTAACATAAAATACACAACGTTTTTTTATTTAAAATAGTATATTTGAAATCGAAATGAATATTACTTCCCAAATAAAACAGCCTATCTTTAACGAGATGGAACTTTTTGAAAAAAAGTTTCATGAATCGATGACTTCAAAGGTGGCTTTACTGAACCGAATCACCTATTACATTGTAAATAGAAAAGGAAAACAAATGCGTCCGATGTTTGTTTTTCTAACTGCAAAAATGGTTTCGGGAGGAATTGTAAATGAAAGAACGTATCGTGGAGCATCAGTAATTGAATTGATTCACACAGCAACCTTGGTTCATGATGACGTAGTGGACGACAGTAATCGCCGCCGCGGATTTTTCTCAATCAATGCGCTTTGGAAAAATAAGATTGCCGTTTTAGTTGGAGATTATTTACTCTCAAAAGGATTACTGCTTTCTATAGACAATGGCGATTTTGATTTATTAAGAATTATTTCTGTTGCTGTTCGCGAAATGAGCGAAGGAGAATTACTTCAAATCGAAAAAGCCCGAAGACTCGATATTACCGAAGATGTTTATTATGAAATCATCAGAAAAAAGACAGCCACACTTATTGCGGCTTGTTGTGCTCTTGGTGCAAAATCAGTTATTGAAGATGATGTTCAGGTAGAGAATATGCGCAAGTTTGGTGAGCTTATCGGAATGGCATTTCAAATTAAAGATGACTTATTCGATTATAGCGAAGAAGCCATTGGCAAACCAACAGGAATTGATATTAAGGAGCAAAAAATGACTTTGCCTTTAATTCATGTTTTAAATATTTGTACTAAACAAGAAAAAAAGTGGTTGATAAACTCCATCAAAAACCACAATAAAGACAAAAAACGCGTAAAAGAAGTTATTGCTTTTGTAAAAGATAATAATGGTTTGACTTACGCCGAAAACAAAATGGTCGAATTCCAACAAGAAGCACTTTCTCTTTTAGGAAATTACGCTGATTCTGAGTTTAAGGATGCGCTTACTTTGATGGTAAACTATGTTATTGAGAGGAAAAAATAATTTTACAATCAATTCTTAATATTTTTATTGTTAAATTCGAGTCTAATTTAATAATGAAATATGGTTGTCTTACTCATAATAATTGCGCTTCTCGTTATTTTAGGTATTTACCTGATTGTCCTGTACAACACCTTTGTGTCTAAACGCAACATGCTCGAAGAAGCGTTAAGTGGGATTGACGTAATCTTAAAAAAGAGATTTGATTTAATTCCGAATCTTGTAGAAACTGTCAAAGGATATTTGACCCACGAAAAAGAAACACTCGCTAATATTGTAAAACTACGCAATCAAGCCCTAAATGCTGGTATTGCAGACGAAAAAATGCAATTAGATAAGCAATTGGGCAATGCCGTGGGTACTATTTTTGCGCTGGCAGAAAATTATCCTGATCTAAAAGCCAATACAAATTTTCTTAGTTTACAGGAAGAACTGAGCGAAATCGAAACTGAAGTAGAAAGATCAAAACGATATTATAATGCAACTGTCAGAGATTACAATATCGCTGTGGAATCATTTCCGGGTAATATTGTGGCTAATTCTTTTGGTTTTCCTAAGAAAAACTTCCTTGAATTAGAAGACGAAAAACAGAGAGAAACGCCTAAAGTTCAGTTTTAATTGTAGTTACTATGTTGCTAAGAAAAATATTTTTTGTTTTATTCTCAGTTATATTTTATCAGGCCCAGGCTCAGGAAAGAATTTTGAGTTTTGATGTTAAAATTAAAATCGAAAAATCAGGTCATATTAATGTTGTAGAAAAAATTTCTATATATGCGGAAGGCAATGTTTTTAGGCACGGACTTTTAAGAGTTTTACCTTTGACCAGAAAAGATAAAGACGGTCATCAAATAGATGTGCAATACACTATAAATTCCGTAAAAAAAGACGGAAAGACAGAGTTGTATTTTACAAAAGAAGAATCAGGCGACTGGAAAATTTATATAGGAAACAAAGATCTTGAATTAGAAAGTGGTATCTATGATTATGAAATCAATTATAGTGCTCCATTTCAGATTGGGTATTTCGATAAATATGATGAATTGTATTGGAATGTAACTGGAAATGGCTGGGATCTACCGATAGATAAAGTAACTTGTGAAATTTCCCTTCCGTCAGAAAATAATAAATTCGAAAATTTTCATTGTTATACCGGATTAGCAGGATCTACAGAATCAAATTGCATCAGTTCCTTAAATGATAATCATACTGTTGCCAGTTTTGGAACCGTTCAGCTTAGAGCAAATGAAGGTTTGACTGTTGCTGCATCTTTTGCAAAAGGAATTGTTGATCCTCCCACTTTTCTTCAGGAATCAGCTTCTTTTTATAAACAGATAAAAACATATTTGTGGTCTGTTATTTATGGAATAGTAATGTCACTTTTTTTCTTTTTCAGTTGGAAGAAATATGGCAAAGATCCTCTTGAAAAAACAGTAATGCCGGAATTTATGCCTCCGTTTGATTGGTCTCCTGCAATTGCAGGATACGTATATCACAGAAAAATCTTTGACAAAATTTATATGGCGTCATTTATAAATGCTTCAGTAAAAGGGGCGATCAGAATTTTGTCTACAACAGAAAATGGTATTTTAAAAAAGAAACATACCTATGAGATAGAAGTTTTAAACAGGCAGTCAAAAGCTTTAAGTACAGAAGAATCAGATATAATAAGTGGTTTTACTAAAAAGGATAAAATAAAGGTAGATGATTCTAATTATAAGATTTTTGAGAAAGCATATTCTAAATGGTTAAATACACTAAGCAAACAAGTTAATTTAGAAGACTATTATCAAAATAATACCCGAAAAAAATGGGTTGGTTTTGCTATATTTTTGATTGCAGGATTGGCTTATGAATTACTCTCTAATAATAAAGGATATATTAATTATGTTTTTTATGCCGGACTCATTGTTGCAGTTGCAGGATTAACTTATTGGTTTACAAAGAAAGAAACCGGAGTTGGTTTAATCGTTTTAAGAGCAATTTTAGCTTTCTTTATTTTTCTTCCAGCAGTAGCAATATTCATAATGACACTATTTTTTCTAAGCACAATACAAATTGCGGTTATTGGTGCTGTTTTTCTAATGTACATATTTTATGCCAGGACTTTGGGGAAATTCACAGAGAAAGGTGCTGACGCATTACATAGATTAGAAGGATTCAAACTGTATCTTAAAACGGCAGAGAAAGATCGAATGAATATGTTGAATCCTCCGGAACTGACACCACAATTATTTGAAAAATTATTTCCGTACGCGATTGCATTAGGTGTTGAAATTGAATGGGGAAAACAATTCGCCACAATTTTAGAATTGGCAAAATATGATCTTGCGTGGTATCAGGGGGAGGATACGTTTTATAGACAACCGGCAATGTTCTTGTCTAGTTTTGGTAGTTCTGTCAGCAGTGCAGCAGTCAATCCAAGTCCTCCATCATCAGGTTCTTCGTCCAGTAGTTCGAGCGGAAGCAGTGGAAGCTGGAGCAGCGGAAGTTCAGGTGGCGGAAGCTCCGGCGGCGGCGGCGGTGGCGGTGGTGGTGGCGGCTGGTAAAATTTCAGCAACCGACTTATTTAAAAATATCGTACTAAGAAAACCTTGTATTATTGATAATAGTACAAGGTTTTTTTATTTTCGATTGGGCTTGATTTAGATTATCTTGCCAAAAAAAATAGATAATTAGAAAATTTTTTAATTCGATGATTGACTTCAGTTTGCTGTAAATCAGTTGTTTGTTTTTGATGTTTTGGAATTTTTAATTTTTTTATTGAATTTTTTTTCCGTCGGTGCAACCATTTCAAATCTTCACTCGTCTATGCTAATAGAAGACTGTTACTAAAACCAAAAACCGAAAGCTTATTAATGAAAATTATTCATTTACATCAAGAAGAAACCGAAATCATAAAGTTGGCTGTCGAAAATAATCGGCAAGCACAACAGCAAATTTATAGTCGGCATTCTTCAAAAATGCTAAGTGTTTGTCGACAATATATAAAAGACATTCAACTGGCAGAAGATGTAATGATAACCGCTTTTATGAAAGTGTTTACCAACTTAAACAAATTTGAACATAAAGGAAGTTTTGAAGGTTGGATTCGCCGAATTATGGTTAACGAATGTATATCGTATTTAAGGGTTCAGAAGAAAGTAAAATTTACAGAAGATGAAATATATGTAGAAGAAAGTTTCAATGCAATTGACAGTAAATTTTCGACAGATCAGATTCAGTTTTTAATAGATGCTTTGCCGGACGGTTATAAAATGATTTTCAATTTATACGCTATCGAAGGTTATAAACACAATGAGATTGCCAAGATGTTAGGAATAAATGAAGGAACATCGAAATCGCAATTATCGCACGCCAGAAAAATGCTGCAAACACAAATTACTATTTTAAAAAAACAAGATAATGGAACCGAATAATTTTGAAAAGGATTTCCGTGAAAAACTAAACGAACGTAAAATTGAACCAAGTGACAAAGCCTGGGACAGATTAGACGCCATGTTAAGTGTTGCTGAAGAAAAGAAACCAATAGTTAAAGTTCGCTCACTGTCTACATCAAACAGAAAATGGATGTATATCGCGGCAAGCGTTGTTGGATTTTTATTGGTTGGAACATTCTTTTTTAATCAGAATAAAAGTGTGATCGAGATTCCAAAAAACAATGTAGTTGTAAAAGAAAATACAAAGAAAGATTCTCTTATCGATCCAGCTTTAAATGTTATAGATTCAGCTAAAATGGAGGTTGTAACTTCAGAAAAAACAGCAACTCAAGTTGCTGCTAAAGAAGATAAAATTGTGATTCAAAGCATAAATAAACCCCTTAAAAATGAGAAAAAACAAATAACGGAGTCTTCAATCATCATCAAAAACAATCAAGAAAAACAATCAATCAATAAATCGACTTCAGTTGCCGAAAATTCTAAAAAAGAAAACGTTGATCAATTATTGGAAACGGCAGAGAAAAGTGTTGTAGCTGAAAATTCGACAAAGCAAAAAAAGGTAAAAATCAATGCTAATGAATTGCTTGATCAAGTCGATGGCGAGTTAGAACAGTCGTTTAGGGAAAAAGTAATTACCAAAGTCAATAAAAATTATCAAACGGTAAAAGTGGCTTTGGCAAACAGGAATCAGCAAGAATAGACAATAAAGAGTGAAGAATTAAGAATAAAGAGTAAAGAATAAAGAGTAAAGAATAAAGAGTAAAGAATAAAGAGTAAAGAATAAAGAATAAAGATTTCGCAACTCACAATTAAAAATCATCAATCATCAATCAATTAAAAAAAAATCAATCATGAAAAATTTTACCATTTATCTCGTATTACTAGTTTTCTTGTTTGTTAGTAAAGTCTTGGGGCAGGAAACATTTGAATCGAAAGCCAAACAAATCGCTAATAAAATAGAAAAGGTTACAAAGGAAGAAAAAGCAGCTTTGAAAGAAGAAGTTGAAGCAGTAAATGTTCAGTTGTCTGAGGGGAAAATTACGCAGGAACAAGCTGATAAGCGCAAGAAAGAATTGGCAGAAGCCAGAGCGATTATCATTGAAGAAAAAGTGACATTGGCACAAAATGAATTGAATGATTTAGTGCAGCAAAAAGTAGACGGAAAAATTAAAGAACAGGATTCAATAAAGAAAGGCAAAATCGTTATCTACTGGGATAAAAATGACAAGAATAAAAAAAGTAGGGATTCTATTCGAGGTGAAAAAAGAACCACATCGCAATTTGTGTTTGCAATGGGTTTGAATAATATGATGGTCGACGGTAAACTACAAGATTCTAATTATAGTTTTATTGGTTCACATTTTTACGAATGGGGTTTTACTTATAACTCGAGATTAATGAAAAACGATAATCTATTACATGCCAAGTACGGTCTTTCGTTAATGTATAACAATATTCGCCCGACAGATAATAGAAACTTTGTAGTTAATGGTAATCAGACATTGTTGCAGACAAACTCTATTAATTTAGATGAATCTCGTTTTAGAAACGTTTATATCGTAGCGCCAGTACATTTAGAATTTGATTTTTCGAAACCTAAAGTAAGCAACGGTAAAACCTATTTTAAAACACATCAAAGCTTCCGTTTTGGAATTGGAGGTTATGCAGGAATAAATGTAAAATCGAAACAGATTCTTAAATACGATCAGGATGATTTAGATTATAAAACCACTATAAAAGGCGATTATAATGTAAATAATTTTATTTATGGATTGAGTTCTTATATAGGTTATAAAGAATTGAGTTTGTATTGCAAATACGATTTGAATCCGCTATTTCAGGATAACTTAGTGAAAGAGAATAACATTTCATTAGGATTAAGACTTGATTTGAATTAAGAATGCAGTTGAGTTAGTTAGTAGAAAAAGCGCTTTGAAAGAGGCGCTTTTTTTATTTGAAATCATCAGATTTGAAGACGGATTTATGTACTTTTACAGACTTCAAATTTATAAAATATATTACGTTTTGATTTCACAAGCCACGATTGATACTGTTTTTGAAACTGCTCGAGTAGAGGAGGTTATTGGCGATTTTGTTAGTTTAAAACGTGCCGGAAGTAACTACAAAGGTTTGAGCCCATTCTCAGATGAGCGCTCTCCATCGTTCATGGTGTCGCCTGCAAAAGGAATTTGGAAAGATTTTAGTACTGGAAAAGGCGGAAACTCGGTTAAGTTTTTAATGGAGCACTCGCAATTTACCTATCCCGAAGCCATTCGATATCTGGCAAGAAAATACAATATCGAAATTGAAGAGACAGAACAAACTGATGCTGAAAAAGCAATGACGGATGTTCGCGAAAGTATGTATTTGGTTTCAGAATTTGCAAAAGATTATTTTAATAAAACACTTTTAAATTCAGAAGAAGGAAAAGCAATTGGACTTTCTTATTTTAAAGAGAGAGGTTTTACTAACGAAACAATAAAAAAGTTTAGTTTAGGATATTCGCCGGAAACCTGGGATGCCTTGACTAAAGAAGCTTTGGGGAAAGGATATAAACTGGAATTTTTAGAAAGTACCGGTTTAACAATTCCTAGAGAAGATCGTCCTTTTGACCGTTTTAAAGGTCGTGTTATGTTTCCTATTGAAAGCATGTCGGGACGTGTTTTAGGTTTTGGGGGACGTATTTTAACAAATGATAAAAAAGCGGCAAAATACTTAAACTCGCCCGAAAGTGATATTTACCACAAAAGTAAAGTGCTTTATGGAATTTTTCAGGCGAAACAATCGATCGCAAAACAAAATAATTGTTATTTGGTGGAAGGTTATACTGATGTAATTCAGTTTAATCAAGCCGGTATCGAAAATGTTGTAGCTTCTTCAGGAACAGCTTTAACGCCAGATCAGATTCGTTTGATTAATCGTTTGACAAGAAATATTACAGTGCTTTTTGATGGTGATGCTGCAGGTTTACGTGCTTCTATTCGAGGAATCGATTTGATTCTTGAGGAAGGAATGAATGTGAGAGTTTGTACTTTTCCTGACGGAGAAGATCCGGACAGTTTTGCCAGAAAAAATTCGCATGCTGATTTAGTTGCGTATTTAGAAGAAAATAGTAAAGATTTTATACAGTTTAAGGCTTCTACTTTAATGAATGAAGCTAAAAACGACCCTATAAAAAAAGCGGATCTGATTAGAGATATGGTAACTAGTATTTCTAAAATCCCAGACCGTATTCAGCGTGAAATTTATACTCAGGAATGTGCCCGAATAATGGATATTTCTGAGCAGGTTTTGGTGAGTACTTTAGCCCAGTTGATTCAAAAAGATATTGCAGAAGTTAATAAAAAGCAAAAGCACGAACAAAAACCTTTTGAAGTTTTTAGAAACCAAAGTCCACAAAATACTGGATATTCAGGAGGAGATCCGGAAGATCCTAGATTTGGGCCACCGGAAGATTATCCCGGAGAACCGGGCTACCCAAGTGAACCAACAGAAAAAGTTGATATTTTATACCGTTTAGAACGAAAAGTAATTGAGATTTTATTGCTTTACGGCAATAAAACTGAAGAGTTTGAAGATGTACATTTAAAAAATAATGATGAAGGTGAAGTTGTAATGGTTTCTGAAATGAGACAATACAAAGTTTATGAACGCATTTATTTGAGCTTACAGGAAGATGAGGTAGAGCTTTCAAATAATTTGTTCCGTGACATCTTTACAGACTTAATTGGGTTTTATAACCAAAATGAAAAATTCAGCCTTGAACAATATTTAATGCGTTTACAGCCAGATTTTGCTCAGGAAGTTACTGATATTTTGATGGAAGATGAAAAAGTAACGCTACACGATTGGGAAGGGCAGAACATTTTTTCTAAAATGAAACACGAAACGATTTCGCAATACGTTACAGAAACGATTATGTCTATGCGTTGGTTTTTGGTAGGTAAAATTATCGAAGAATTAAAAAGCTCTATAAAACCTGATAATTCAGATAATACAGAGCTTTTGTCTATGGTTGTCGATTACTCAAAATTAGTTAATGCGTTTTCGAAAAAACTAGGAAGAGTAATGTCGAGATACCATTAAATAATTTCTAAAGTCTTAGCTTTGTTTACTAAGTCAACTAAATTGGTAACATTTAATTTAGTTAATAATCTCAATTTGTAAGTACTGATCGTTTTTTCGTTCAGATTTAAGATTTTAGAGATTTCATTGTTTTTCTTACCATCACTTAAGTAACGTAAAACTTCAATCTCGCGATTAGAAAGTTTTCTGTATAAACGTTCGCTTTTGCTTTGTTTAGCAATAAGCGCCATGTTTTTACGTACAGTTTCGTTGATGATAATTTTTCCTTCGTGTACTTTAATAATAGAAAGACCTAAAGTTTCAAGTTTTTCTGTTTTGTGTACATACCCGGAAACTCCTGCTTTAATGGCATTTGGAGCGTACATTTGTTCAGCGAGGTCACTAAAAATTACAATTTTTGTTTTTGGGAAGTTCTTCAGGATAGATTTCACTTCAAAAATGCTTGAAAGACCTTCTAATTCTAGATCTAGAATTAGGATGTCAATCTCCTTCGTCTGAAGAATATCTCTAACCATTGAAAAATTGCCCACGTTGGCAACAATTGAAATTTGATCGTGGTCTTTAAAATAAGACTTAACGCCAAAGTGAGTCACAGGATGATTGTCTGCAAGACATACTTTAATCATAATTTTTACCTTTTTTAGAATTGTTCATGTTTTTGGAACTGTAAAATTAATAAATAAATTCTGTAATTAATTGCAGACAAATGTTAAAAAGTTTTATTTTAACGTTTTTGGTATTAAACAAACGGGTATTGCATCCATTTTATGCTTGTTGCTGGTGTTTAAACGTTTATAAATTTCAAAGACAGATTTTTCTCGCCCGCTAAAGTCAGTAGCCGTTTTTCCTGACTCTGCAGCTAACATTGCCCATTCAAGTTCATCATAACTTGCTCCTAATTGATCTTCATCGGTGCGATTGTCACCAAATAATCCATCTGTTGGAGCTGCTGTTAAAATTGACTCAGGAATTGTTAAAAATTCTCCAAGAGCATAAACATCCGATTTCATTAAGTCTGCAATTGGACTTAAATCGACTCCGCCATCTCCATATTTGGTATAAAATCCTACACCAAAATCCTCTACTTTATTTCCTGTTCCTGCAACTAATAAGCCTTGAATTCCAGCTAAATAGTACAAAGAAGTCATGCGTAAGCGGGCACGTGTGTTGGCTAATGATAAGCTTACTTTAGCTTCGTCATCTGTTTTGGGTACAGCAGATTTAAAAGCTTCAAAAGTGGCGGTTAAATCAGTCTCTACATTTGAAACGTTTGGAAAACGCTTTTTTAATTGTTCAATATGCTCTCTTCCTCTTGAAACTTGATTTGCGGCTTGGTGAATTGGCATTTCAACACATAAAACTTTTAAACCGGTTTGAGCACATAATGTAGAAGTTACCGCAGAGTCAACTCCGCCCGAAATTCCAATTACAAAACCATTTACTTTTGCATTGTTAGCATAATTTTTTAGCCACTCTACAATGTGGGTATTTACTTTTTCTGTCTGAATAGTACTTTTTTTAGCCATAATAATTCAAGTTTTAAAATGCAGGGATGTATATTTGCACAAATATTTTTTAGTAACAATTATTTATAATATAAGCAACACAAATCTAATTAAAATAAAATGAAAATATATCGCTTTGCAGTGGTTCTGTGCGTGTTTTTTTTGTCCTGTGACCAGAAAACTAAAGTCGAAAAAGCAGTAGAAGAAATTCCGGTTGATATTAAGGTAGAACGTTTTGATAAAGTGTTTTTTGAAACAAAACCGGAAGATTTGGACAAAGTAAAAAAACAATATCCGTTCTTTTTTCCTGCAGGTAATGATGATAATATTTGGTTAAAGAAAATGCAGGATCCAATTTGGAGAGAGGTATATACTGAAGTGCAAAAGAAGTACAGTAATTTTGAACCGGTTCGCAAGGAATTCAACACACTTTTTCAACACGTAAAATATTATTTTCCTAAAACTAAAACGCCTAAGGTAATTACTGTAATTGGAGAAATGGATTATAATGCAAAAGCCATTTATGCTGATAGTTTAGTGATTGTAGCATTAGAACTATATTTAGGTAAAGATCATAAATTCTATGAATTTCCAAATTACCTGAAGCAGAATTTTGAGGAAAAACAAATTATGCCCGATGTGGTTTCTAGTTTTACGTATAGAAATATTCCGGTTTCTGGCGATAAAAATTTAGTTTCTCAAATGATTTTTGAAGGGAAACAATTGTATGCAAAGGATCTTCTTTTGCCTAATTATACAGATGCTGAAAAAATAGGATATACGCCTGAACAAATAAAATGGTGCGAAGAAAATGAAGCTTATATGTGGCGTTTCTTTATTGAAAGTGAGATGCTGTATAGTGTCGATCCAAAACTAACAAGTCGATTTATTGCACCGGCACCTTTTTCTAAATTCTATTTAGAAATAGATAATGATACACCAGGAAGAGTTGGCGCATGGATTGGATGGCAAATGGTGCGATCGTACATGAAAAATAATAATGTAACTTTGCCTGAATTATTAAAAACAGATGCAAAGGAAATCTTTGAAAAATCGAAATATAAACCTAAGAAGTAATGTCAGATACAATAAACTCAGAAATTAGATTCAATATAGAATTAGATGAAAACCGCGTTCCGGAAAAATTAACATGGAGTGCGCAAGATGGTGGTGTACAAGCCGAAGAAGCAAAAGCAATAATGTTGTCTATTTGGGATAGCAAAGCTAAAGAAACAATGCGCATTGATTTGTGGACAAAAGATATGCCGGTAGATGAGATGAAAATCTTCTTTCACCAGACATTAGTAGCAATGTCAGATACTTTTAAACGCGCAACAGACGACGAAAAAATGTCAGATACAATGAAAGATTTCTGTGATTATTTTGCAGAAAAACTAGAGTTGACGAAATAAATAAATTTCAACAAATGAAATCCCAAAATCCAATTGAGAAATTAGAGTTTGGGATTTTTTGTTTCTAAATTATAATATAACAATAAGTTTAAATCTTAATTTTATAAGATGTTTAATTTTTAGGGTAACTTTTGTTGAGTAGAATTGATATATAAGAAAAAGTAATAATATGTTATTTCCGTTTTTGGTAAGTTTAGTTGGGCTGTTTTTTTTACTCGTTAACAGTATTTGTTTTTATCGTACGCGAAAAAATAAAGATGTCAGGTATCTAATTATTATGGTTTATTTAATTCTTCTGTTTGTAGAGGAATTGTGCTGTAATATTATAGGATTTATTTATCCGGGATCGAACTTTTTTCTCTCACATTATTATTTTATTTTTCAATTCATATCCTTAAGTCTGTTCTTTTACAGTTTACTTTCTAATGCTTTTTTTAAAAAGACGATTCTTGTTTTTCTAGTGTTAGTTTTAATTTTGTTATCGGTACAATATTACAATACACCAGATCTTTACTGGAGGTTTAATCTGCTAGAAATCGGAATCACTTCTGGATTACTGATATTGTATGCGTTGATTTTTTTAATACAAAATTTTAAAAGTACAAAGCCTGATTATTTGTATTTCTGTAATGGTTTGATAATTTATCTGGCAAGTAGTGTGAGTATTTTTTTAAGTGGTAATACTGATTCTGTAATTTTTGAAGAACCATTTTTGCTTGACTTTTGGTTTTTTAATTCTTTGTTTTATATCCTGTATCAGTTTTTGATCTTTAAAGAGTGGAAGGTTTTAAGATACAAATCGGTGAAAAATGTATCAGAACTTACTACAGTTCTTGGTTTTCTTAAAAAGTTGTGAGGAGAAGAACTTCTTTAAAAATAAAAAATCTCAAATTTCAATTATAATGAAATTTGAGATTTTCTAATGTGTTTCAGGTTTTGTTATTTAATAGATCTTTTCTTTAAGTCTTTAAAAACTTTCTTTAAAGCTCCTAACATTAAATTATTTGCGTTTTTGTAGAATGTTATATTGTCTATAAGTTTGTCGGATTTTTCTGTTTCCCACATTGATTCTGTATTTCCTTTTGCGGTAATACCTACAACATTCTGAGAATAAATAATTTGTTTTAAGTTTAGATCGTATATTTCTAAAATTACTGATGCTTCATTTTTTCCTGTCTCGTTATCATCCTGATAAAGTTCTATAGTAGAAAAGTCACTTTTGTTTTTTTTAGTAGAAATATTAATGAAAAAATCAAATCCAGTTCCGTCTTTCAGTTCTTTTAGTTTTACGCTGTTTGGATTTAAATTAATCTTTCTCGTTACTAATAATCCGTTAACGTCATGAATATAGGACAATCTGTCTCCTAATTGTTCTCTGAAAAATTTTAAAGACTCTGAAGTCATTTTGTCTTTAGAATTTTTTGGACAATCTAATTCATTTAAAAGCCATTTTCCGGATGTAAAATCTACACCAGTTCTTTGTCCGGTCATAAACATGTATCGAGGGGTGTGACACGATGATAAAATTAAGAGAAAAAGGAATGAGATTATTTTAAATTTCTTCATAAACTAAATTTGATTCGTTTCAAATGTAGTTTAAAAAAGTTTGGTTTAGCAAGTCGTAAAAATATTTTTTTAAAGATTTTAACTACAAAAGAAAAATCCCAAATTCCAAAAGTAAAATTGGAATTTGGGACTTGATATCTTGAAGTTTGCTTCTTCTAAAGTTTAAAACTGAGAGTTGTTTTTAAAAACCTCCTGATTAACTTCGTCTATATAACTTAGAACTTCGTCTTTTCCGGTTTGTTCTGTTGCTGATGTTACGAAATAATGAGGCATTTCTTCCCAGTTATTGGCAAACATTTGTTTTTTGTAAGCGGCAATATGCGAATCAATCTTTGTCTTGCTTATTTTGTCAGCTTTAGTAAAGATAATGCAAAACGGAATTTCACTTTCTCCCATATACGACATGAATTCAATGTCTATATTTTGTGCTTCATGACGAATGTCAATCAAAACAAAAGCACAAACTAATTGTTCTCTCGTTTCGAAATAATCTGTAATGAATTGCTGAAAAACTGATTTTGTTTTTTTTGATACTTTAGCGTAACCATAACCAGGTAAATCGACCAAAAACCAATTGTTGTTAATCTTAAAGTGATTAATCAATTGTGTTTTTCCTGGTCTGCCAGAAGTTTTAGCTAAATTTTTATGATTGGTAAGCATATTGATCAACGAAGATTTTCCTACGTTTGATCGTCCGATAAAAGCATATTCCGGCAAAAAATCTTGTGGACATTTTGCAACTTCAGAATTACTGATAATAAATTCGGCGGTTGTAATTTTCATGTGTTTTGTTTTTTAAACCTCCTGAAATTGAAAGTTAAGTGCTATAAATTCTTCTTAGTAAGCCATTCTTCAAGAATAGTGTTGAATTCCTGAGGATGTTCCATCATAGCAGCGTGTCCGCATTTGTCTATCCAGTACAAGGTTGAATTAGGCAATAATTTATCAAATTCTTCGGCAACATTTGGGGGAGTTACAGCGTCGTTTTTACCCCAAATAATACAGGTTTCAACTGTCATTTTTGGTAAATCTTTGGCCATATTATGACGAATTGCACTTTTGGCAATCGTTAATGTTTTGATCAGTTTTATACGATCGTTAACCGTTGCGTAAACTTCATCGATCAATTCCGGAGTTGCTATTTTTGGGTCGTAAAATACATCTTCAGCTTTCTTTCTGATGTATTCATAGTCACCTCTTTTTGGGTAACTGTCTCCCATTGCGCTTTCGTAAAGTCCAGAGCTTCCTGTGATTACGAGTCCTGCAACTTTTTCTGGATATAGTTTAGTATGGTAAAGTGCGATATGTCCTCCTAAAGAGTTTCCTAACAAAATAACTTTGTCAAAACCTTTAAAAGTGATGAAATCCTTAACGTATTTTGCAAAGCTTTTTACGTTCGTTTTTAAAATACTTTGGGTATATATTGGCAAATCCGGGATAACAACTTTGTATCCTTTCGTTGGAAAATATTCCGCTACAGCATCAAAGTTACTAAGGCCTCCCATTAAGCCATGTAAAATAACGATAGGAGTTCCTTCTCCAGCTTCATAATAGCTGTATTTGCCTTCTTTTTTGTAGTGTTTGTCCATTTAATTTAATGCCAATTTCAATTTGGACAAATATAGGGTTTAATAAATAAAAATGAATTTTTGCTACCGTTTTTTAACGACATAATTAACGGATATTTTCTAAGTGCTTAAAAATCAGTTTTTAGGGGTGTTTTTGGCGTGTTTTCTAAATGTTAAGAAATTAGCAGAATAGTTATTTTTTTAAGAAAAATAGTGTGTTATTTTTTTGATTGATCAGTGATGTTGGGAAATGACTAATAATTAGTTAAAGTATTGATTGAGTGTAGATTATGAGAGGTGGTAGAAAAGTGGTTAAACTTATTAACAAAGTGGTACATAGTGGTAAAATGTGGTAATATTTTTTATATTTTTGTCCTATAACATATTAATGAATTTTTCTTGAACACAATTGTCGGAACATATGAGTGTAAAGTCGATGCTAAAGGAAGGCTAATGATGCCTGCGCCCTTAAAAAAGCAATTGGCTTCTTCTCTTCAAAACGGATTCGTTTTGAAGCGCTCTGTTTTTCAACCGTGTTTAGAATTGTATCCAATGGAAGAGTGGGACTTGATGATGCAAAAGATCAACAAGCTTAATCGTTTTGTAAAAAAGAACAATGATTTCATCCGAAGATTTACTGCTGGTGTTAAAGTGGTGGAAATTGATGCATTAGGAAGATTGTTGGTGCCAAAAGATTTGGTAGCATTTTCAAGTATTTCTAAAGATGTTGTTTTTTCATCTGCGGTTAATATTGTGGAGATTTGGGATAAGGATTTATATGAAAAATCAATAAGCGGCGAAGATATGGATTTTGCCGATCTAGCCGAAGAAGTAATGGGAAATATTAATGACGACGACAATGGAATATCATAATCCGGTTTTGCTTCATCCTACAGTTGATGGTTTAAATATTAAACCTGATGGCGTTTATGTAGATGTTACGTTTGGTGGCGGTGGTCATTCAAAAGAAATTTTAAAAAGATTAGGTCCAAACGGAAAATTATTTGCTTTTGATCAGGACGAAGATGCACTGGCAAATGCATTACCAGATGAACGCTTTACCTTAATTAATGAAAACTTTAGGTTTATAAAAAGGTTTTTGCGTTTTCATGGTGTTAAAAGTGTTGACGGAATTTTGGCTGATTTAGGTGTTTCATCGCATCAGTTCGATGTTCCTGAAAGAGGTTTCTCGACAAGATTTGATGCTGAGCTTGATATGCGGATGAGTCAGAAAAATGATTTGAATGCTTATCGAGTGGTTAATGAATATGAAGAACAGGATTTACGTCGTGTTTTTTTTGATTATGGAGAGTTGAAGAATGCTCCGGTTTTGGCGAGAACAATTGTAGAAGCGAGACAGGATTATCCGATCAAAACTACAGATGAATTGAAAGATGTTTTGGCGAAATTTTTACCGGAAAGAGTTCGAAATAAAATATTGGCTCAAATCTATCAGGCGATTCGAATTGAAGTAAATCAGGAAATGGATGTTTTAAAAGAATTTATTGAGCAATCATTAGAGATTTTAAATCCAGGCGGAAGATTTTCGGTAATCTCATATCATTCACTAGAAGATAGATTGGTAAAAAGATTTATAAAAAACGGAATGTTTGAAGGAGAGCCAGAACGTGATTTTTTTGGAAATTTCTCTGTTCCGTTTAAAACCATCGGAAAATTGATTGTTCCTGATGATGCTGAAATCAAAATCAACAATAGAGCAAGAAGTGCAAAATTGAGAATTGCTGAGAAGATATAATATATATAGGTAGAAAATGAAAAGTGGAGTATTTGATATATTAAAAGCAAGATTTCTTATCAACGATGATGCAGTAAAAAACTGGAGATTCATTGTTTTTATAATTCTGCTTGCGATTCTGATGATTGCAAATACACAACGATACGAACAAAAGGTTTTTGAAATAGCAAAACTGAGTAATGAAGTAAAAGAATTTCGATCAGAATTTGTGGACCGACGTTCAGAGTTAATGAAATTGAAAATGGAATCTACAATATCGGATAAAATGCTTGAAAAGCAAATTTTTCCGTCGACGGTTCCTCCAGTAAAAATAGAAGTACAAAAAGAAAAAGAAAAAAGTTTCTTTAAAAGAATATGGCAGTAGAAGATAAACATATATCCTACAGAATTTACCTCGTAGCAGTTTTCATCTTTGTGATGGCAATTGCTATTGTTGTTAAGTTGACTAATATTCAATGGGTTGAAGGAGACTATTATAGAAAACTGGCGAAACAGCGTACGGTTAGAAATTTTGTGATTCCGGCTAACAAAGGAAATATCTATTCTGCTGACGGGAGTTTATTGGCAACATCAATTCCTAATTATGAAATTCGGTTTGATGCAAAAGCGCCAAAAACAGAAACTTTTGAGAAGTATGTAAAAGCATTGTCAGATTCATTAGCAACTGTTTTAGATAAATCAGGAAGTTATTTCGAGAAAGATTTAAGAAAAGCCAGAGCAAATAAAAACAGATATTATCTGATCGCACGTAATTTAAGTTACACAGAATACGTAAAAATAAAAGGTTTTCCGTTATTCAATTTAGGTGCTTTTAAAGGTGGTATCATCATTGAGCAAGAGACTGTTAGGAAGCATCCGATAGGGAAAATTGCCGAAAGAACAATTGGTTACGATCGTATCGATCCTGCAACGGGAGTAGAAGTAGGTAAAGGAATAGAATGGGCTTTTAAAACATATTTGAACGGAAAAGATGGTAAGATTTTAAAGCAAAAAATTGCCAAAGGACAATGGAAACCTATTCGTGATTTAAATGAGGTAGACCCAATAGATGGTTATGACGTAATTTCTACAATAGATGTTTTTATTCAGGATATTGCACATCATGCTTTGTTGAAACAGTTAGAAGAGTACGAGGCAGATCATGGTTGTGTAGTGGTTATGGAGACAGAAACAGGACATGTAAAAGCAATTTCAAATCTTGGAAGAGCAGTAGATGGGACTTATTATGAAACCACAAATTATGCAGTAGCAGAATCTCACGAGCCGGGATCGACTTTTAAATTAGTCGATTTAATGGCGATTTTAGATGATAAAGTAGCAGATACAAGTACGGTTTACGATAGTCACAACGGACAAGTGAAATATTATGGACGTTCTGTTACTGATTCGCACAGAGGAGGTTATGGTAAGGTTACTTTAGCGCGTGGATTCGAACTTTCATCGAATACGGTAATGGTTCAGGCGGTTTATGATAATTACAAAAGTAATCCATCAAAATTTGTGAATCACATTAATAACTATGGATTAAGTAAAAGATTAGGATTGCATTTTCAAGGAGAAGGAAGACCATATATTCCGCAACCTGGAGATAAACATTGGTCAGGAGTTTCACTTCCGTGGATGGCTTTTGGTTATGGAGTTTCGGTAACACCAATGCAAACACTGGCGTTTTATAATTCCGTTGCTAATAATGGAGTAATGGTAAAACCTCAGTTTGTTTCTGAAATTAAAGAATGGAACAAAACCATCAAGAAATTTGATGTTGAAGTAATGAACCCAAGAGTTTGTTCGCCGGAAACTATTAAAAAATTGAAAGCAGTATTAGAAAATGTCGTTAAAAAAGGAACTGGATCAAAGTTGTATTCAAAAGATTTTTCGATGGCAGGGAAAACAGGAACGGCTCAGGTAAATTACGGAGGAAAAGAAGGGAAGTCGGCATTGTATTATGCGTCATCTTTTGTTGGATATTTTCCTGCAGATCATCCTAAATATTCTTGTATTGTGGTAGTTCATAAACCAAATACATCAAAAAATAATTATTATGGAGCAGATGTTGCGGGGCCGGTTTTTAAACGAATTGCCCAAAAAATATTTACAGACGCGCCATCAACAAATAAAATTAAACAGCTTGATTCTAAAATTGCAAAGCAAGAAAGCAGTTATGATAAGTACGACGTAGAATCAAGAAAAAAACCAAATCAAATTCCAGATTTAAAAGGAATGCCAGGGATGGATGCCATTGCCTTACTAGAAAACTTAGGTTTGAAAGTAAGAGTAAACGGAGTAGGAAAAGTAAAAAAACAGTCTTTACAAGCTGGACAAAATATTAGTAAAAACGCAACTATAGTATTAGAATTATCGTGAAAATACTGAAAGACATATTATACAAAGTAGCAATTGAATCTGTAACAGGTTCAACTGAAATTGATATACACAAAATTGATTTTGATTCAAGAAAAATTGAGACGAATGATGTTTTTGTAGCAATTCGCGGATCACTGTCTGATGGTCACGATTATATCAATAAAGCAATTGAATTAGGAGCTATCGCGGTTATTTGCGATACGTTGCCGGAAAACATTGAAAAAGGAATTACTTATATTAAAGTAAAAGATACCAATACGGCTTTGGCTTTTATGGCGGCTAATTATTTTGGAGATCCTTCTGAAAAATTAAAATTAGTTGGTGTAACAGGTACAAACGGAAAAACTACAATTGCTTCATTATTGTTTCAATTGTTTGAAAAAGCAGGTTTTAAAGTTGGTTTATTGTCAACCGTAAAAATTATGGTTGATCAAACAGAATATAAAGCAACACATACAACTCCTGATTCTATTACAATCAATCATTATCTAAATGAAATGGTTGAAGCTGGAGTAACGCATTGTTTTATGGAAGTGAGTTCGCATGGAATTCATCAAAAAAGAACTGAAGCATTACATTTTGTGGGTGGAATTTTTACCAATTTGTCGCATGATCATTTAGATTATCATCCAACATTTGCAGAATACAGAGACGTTAAAAAATCTTTTTTTGATTCGCTGCCTAAAACAGCTTTTGCATTATCAAACATTGATGATAAAAATGGAGCAGTGATGTTGCAAAATACTGTAGCAAGAAAATTTACATATGCTTTAAAATCTTATGCTGATTTTAAAGCAACAATATTAGAAAGTCAATTGTCTGGTTTGCTGTTGAAAGTAAACGATAATGAAGTTTGGGTAAAACTAATCGGGACTTTTAATGCGTACAATGTTTTGGCGATCTACGGGACAGCGGTAGAACTTGGAATGGATAGTCTTGAAGCGTTACGATTACTGTCTGATTTAGAGAGTGTTTCGGGTCGTTTTCAATATATTGTTTCAGAAGGAAATATTACTGCAATTGTAGATTATGCCCACACGCCGGATGCCCTTGATAATGTTTTAAAAACTATTAATGATATCCGTACCAAAAACGAGCAATTAATTTCGGTTGTTGGTTGTGGCGGAAACAGAGATAAAACCAAAAGGCCTATTATGGCTAAAATTGCTACAGATCTTAGTGATAAAGCAATTTTAACTTCTGATAATCCAAGAAACGAAGATCCTGAAGTGATTTTAGATGAAATGGAAAAAGGGGTTGAAGCTCACAATTATAAAAAATTGTTGAGGATTACCGACAGAAAACAAGCGATTAAAACAGCTTGCCAATTGGCTCAGCCCAATGATATTATCCTAATCGCAGGTAAAGGTCATGAAACTTATCAAGAGATAAATGGTGTTCGTCATCATTTTGATGATATGGAAACAGTAAAGGAAATTTTAGATCAATTAAAAAAATAAAAGTTTAACCGGTTAATTGATTATTCGTTTAATCGAGTAATTATTAAATCAAACTAACGAATAAACAAATCAACGATTAACCAAATAAACCAAGATATATGCTATACTATTTATTTGAATATTTAGACAAAACATTAGATGTACCGGGAACGGGAGTTTTTCAGTACATCACTTTTAGATCGGCGTTGGCATTTATGCTTTCGTTGCTTTTATCAACAATTTACGGAAAAAGAATTATTAACTTTTTGCGTAATCAACAAGTTGGTGAAACCGTTCGTGAGTTAGGACTTGCAGGTCAAAATGAAAAAGCAGGAACACCAACAATGGGTGGACTTATTATCATTTTTGCAACACTTGTTCCTGTTTTGTTATTTGCGCGTTTGCATAATATTTACATCGTGTTGCTTATTGTTACTACACTTTGGATGGGAACAATTGGTTTTGTAGATGATTATATCAAAATATTCAAAAAAGATAAACAAGGACTTAAAGGAATTTTTAAAGTTATCGGACAAGTTGGTTTAGGAATTATTGTTGGTTCAGTTCTTTATTTTAATCCTGCTGTCACTGTTAGAACAGATACTGTCAGAACAGATATTTATAAAGTTTCGAATACAGGTACAGCTGTAGTTTTACCGGCGCCAGTTGAAGAAAAATCAACGGCAACAACAATTCCTTTTGTGAAAAACAATGAATTTGATTATGCTGAAGTATTGTCATTTTTAGGAGATGGGTATGAGAAATGGGCATGGTTAGTTTTTATTCCGGTTGTTATTTTTATTATCACAGCAGTTTCAAACGGAGCAAACTTAACTGACGGAATAGACGGGCTCGCTGCCGGAACATCGGCAATATCAGTTCTCGCGCTCGGGATATTTACATTTCTTTCGGGGAATATCATATTCTCTAATTATTTAAATATTATGTATATCCCAAATTCGGGAGAGATGACCGTTTTTATATCCGCCTTTGTGGGAGCTTTGATAGGATTTCTTTGGTATAATTCATTTCCTGCCTCTGTTTTTATGGGAGATACAGGAAGTTTAACCATCGGAGGAATTATTGCAGTTTTGGCTATTGCGGTTCGAAAAGAAATATTGATCGTTTTGTTTTGTGGTATTTTCTTGGCAGAAAGTGCTTCAGTAATTATTCAGGTCGCTTATTTTAAATATACAAAAAGACGTTTTGGTGAAGGTCGACGAATTTTTCTGATGTCGCCATTACATCATCATTATCAAAAGAAAGGATATCATGAGAGTAAAATCGTAACAAGATTTTGGATTGTTGCCATCATGTTAGCCATATTATCAATCGTTACTTTAAAACTTAGATAAATGAGATTGGTAGTATTAGGAGGAGGAGAAAGTGGTGTAGGTACCGCTATTCTAGGGAAGAAAAAAGGATATGATGTTTTTGTATCGGATTTTGGAAAGATAAAAGAGAGTTATAAAGAAGTTCTTATCATTAATAAAATAGCTTGGGAAGAAGAGCGTCATACAGAAGACCTGATTTTAAATGCCGATGTCGTCATGAAAAGTCCCGGAATTCCAGAAAAATCTCCAATCGTACAGAAGTTATTGGCTGCTGGAATTAAAGTGATTTCGGAAATTGAATTTGCCAAACCTTTCACAGAAGCATTAACAATTGGAATTACTGGTAGTAATGGCAAAACAACAACAACAATGTTGACGCATCACTTGCTGAAATCAGCAGGTTTAAATGTTGGATTGGGAGGAAACATTGGAAAAAGTTTTGCATGGCAGGTAGCTGAGAATAAATTTGATGCTTACGTACTCGAACTTAGTAGTTTTCAGCTTGACGGAATTATAGATTACAGGCCAGATATTGCCATAATAACGAATATTAGTCCGGATCATTTAGATCGATACGAATATAAATATCACAAGTATATCGATTCAAAGTTTCGAATAACAATGAATCAAACCGAAAGCGATTATCTAATTTACGATGCAGATGATGAAGCAATTACGGAATGGTTAAAAAACAACAAAACAAAAGCAAAATTAATTCCTTTTTCATTGACTGAAAAATTTGATGAAGGGGCTTCTATAAATAACAACAAAATGGAAATAAAGATCAACCAAGAAGAGTTTACAATGGAAACAGAACACATTGCGTTAGAAGGAAAACATAACATGAAAAACGCAATGGCAGCAAGCTCAGTAGCAAAGTTGATGCAAATTAGAAATGCAACAATACGCGAAAGTTTATCTAATTTTCAAGGTGTTGAACACCGTTTAGAAAAAGTTCTTAAAATTCAGAATGTTCAATATATCAATGATTCAAAAGCAACAAATGTAAACGCTACGTTCTTTGCATTAGACAGTATGAATGTTCCAACAGTTTGGATTGTTGGTGGAGTTGATAAAGGAAACGATTACAACGAATTAATGTCATTAGTTCGTGAAAAAGTAAAAGCAATTATTTGCCTAGGAGTTGATAATCATAAAATCATCAATGCTTTTGGAAATGTTGTTGATATCATGGTTGAAGTGAATAATATGAACGATGCTGTGAAAACTGCTCAACGTTTAACTGAAAAAGGTGATGCTGTTTTGTTATCTCCAGCCTGCGCGAGTTTCGATTTATTCGAAAATTACGAAGACAGAGGAAAACAGTTTAAGCAAGCTGTACACAACTTGTAGAAAAAATATGTTTCAAGTTTCATGTTGTGAGAACTTGAAACCTGAAACAAGAAAAACTTGAAACTAAAGAGGAATGAAGGAGTTAGTAAACAAATTAAAAGGAGATAGAGTAATATGGTCATTCGTGGCTTTATTAGCGCTGTTTTCGTTTATGCCTGTTTTTAGTGCGAGTAGTAACCTGGCTTACATAGGTCACGGAACTGGGAATACTTTAGGTTATTTAGTAAAACATTTAGCTCACGTTTGTATTGGTTTTTTAATAATTTATTGGGTGCACAGAGTACCGTATCATTATTTTAGAGCCATTTCAAAAATAGCTTTACCAGTGGTTTGGTTTCTGTTACTTTATACATTGCTAAAAGGAACTGTGATTGCCGGAGCGAATGCAAGTCGTTGGATTCAGGTGCCATTTATTGGTATTACGTTTCAGACTTCAACTTTGGCAGCTAGTATTTTATTCATATTTGTTGCGCGCTATTTGTCAAAAACAAAAGAAGAAAATGAGCCTTTTCAAGTATCATTAATACAATTATGGTTACCAGTATTTGTAACATTGGCACTTATTTTACCAGCCAACTTTTCGACTACAGCGTTGATATTTGCAATGGTAATTATGTTGACTTTTATTGGTAGATATCCGCTTAAGTATATTGGTTTTATTATAGGATCAGGAGTTGGTATGCTGCTGTTTTTTCTTTTAGTAGCCAAAGCTTTTCCGGAGTCTCGATTCTTCAGTAGGGTGTCAACTTGGGAAAGTCGTATTACGAACTTTACCACAGACAAACCAGATGAAGATGATTATCAAATTGAAAAAGCAAAAATTGCAATTGCATCTGGTAGATTAGGCGGAGTTGGACCAGGAAAAAGTGTTCAGAAAAACTTTTTGCCACAATCGTCTTCCGATTTTATTTATGCAATTATTGTTGAAGAATATGGCTTAGTTGGTGGAGTGGCTATTTTGGTTTTGTACTTGTTGTTATTATTCAGATTTGTAATTGCCTCTCATAAAGCAACTACATTATTTGGAAAATTAGTCGTCGTCGGGCTCGGGTTTCCGATGATATTTCAGGCGATGATCAATATGGCGGTTGCCGTTGAATTATTACCGGTAACAGGACAAACGCTTCCGCTGATTAGTAGTGGAGGAAGCTCAATCTGGATGACATGTTTTTCACTCGGGATTATCATTAGTGTGACAAAGAAAGATGAAGAAATTGCAGAAGAACTAGAAGAGAAAGAAAGACGCAAAGAAGCACTTCAGAGATTAATCGATAAAGAATTATCAGAAGAAGATTTGCCGGCTGATGAAGTTTATGAAGAAGAAGGAATGTATTCGATTGAGGATAATTCCAGAAATCCGATGAATGCAGTATTAAATAAATAAAGTTTAAAAATAGGATAGTTTTTAAAACGTTGTAACTTTTAAAAAATATGACAAAGTATAAATTCATACTAAGCGGTGGTGGGACAGGAGGACATATTTATCCTGCAATTGCGATTGCGAATGAGTTAAAATTACAATTTCCTGATGCGGAATTTCTTTTTGTAGGTGCCAAAGATAAAATGGAAATGCAAAAAGTACCTCAGGCAGGTTACAATATAAAAGGGCTTTGGATTGCAGGTTTACAAAGAAAATTAACATTACAAAATTTGATGTTTCCTTTAAAACTGGCAACAAGTTTGCTAGAGTCAAGAAAGATCATCAAGCAGTTTAAGCCAAATGTAGTAATTGGTACAGGAGGTTTTGCCAGCGGTCCATTATTGCAGGCAGCAGGTTCGGCAGGAATTCCGACAGTAGTTCAGGAACAAAATTCATATCCGGGAATTACAAATAAATTATTGAGTAAAAAGGCAAATGCAATTTGTGTCGCCTACGGAAATTTGGAAAGATTTTTTCCTGCAGAAAAGATTGTTTTGACTGGAAATCCGGTTCGTCAGGATTTAATTGATATTGATAGCAAGCGCGATGAAGCAATTGCTTTTTATGGTTTAGACCCGAATAAAAAAACATTATTGGTTTTAGGAGGAAGTTTAGGAGCCAGAAGAATTAATCAGTTAATTGAAAAAGAATTAGAAAAATTCCTTTCTGAAAATGTTCAGATAATCTGGCAATGCGGAAAGTTATATTTTGAAGATTATAAAAAATACAATCAGCCAAATGTAAAAGTGGTTGATTTTATTGAAAGAATGGATTTCGTTTATGCTGCGGCAGATGTGATTATTTCAAGAGCGGGAGCGTCATCGGTTTCAGAATTATGTATTGTTGGGAAACCGGTAATTTTTATTCCGTCACCAAATGTAGCCGAAGATCATCAAACCAAAAATGCGCAGGCAATTGTTGATGCAAAAGGTGCTATTTTATTAAAAGAATCAGAATTAGATAATGAATTTAGTATTGTTTTTGAAGCGCTATTAAAGGATGAAGGAAAACAAAAACAGCTAAGTACAAACATAAAACGATTGGCAATGCCAAAAGCAACACAAGCCATCGTAGCGGAGATTGTAAAGTTAATTAAGTAAAAGAATAGTCATAAAGTGGAAGGAGGAGAGCTTATAGCTTATGACCTAAAGCCTAAAGCAGAAAAAGAATGAATTTAAATCAAATACAAAACGTTTATTTTATAGGTATTGGAGGCATCGGAATGAGTGCTCTGGCTCGCTATTTTAAAAACATAGGGAAACAGGTTTCTGGTTACGATAAAACACCATCAATGCTAACAAGTGAATTAATTGAAAGCGGTATTGATATTCATTTTGAAGACAATATTAATTTAATTCCGAGTGATTACTTTGTAGAGAATACATTGGTGATTTTTACACCGGCTGTACCAAAAACACATTCGGAGTGGAATTTTTTTATTGAAAGACAGTACGAGGTTAAAAAACGTGCTGAAGTATTGGGAATTATTACCAAAGATACTTTTAGTTTTGCTGTTGCAGGAACGCATGGAAAAACTACCACATCAAGTATTTTAGGACATATTTTATATGAAAGCGGTGCTGATGTTACAGCATTTGTGGGTGGAATTGTTGAGAATTATAATTCTAATTTAATTGGAAACGGAAAAACTGTAACAGTTGTAGAAGCTGATGAATTTGATCGTTCGTTTTTGCATCTGCATCCAAATATCGCCTGCATAACCTCAATGGATGCAGATCATTTGGATATTTACGGAACAAGTGAGGCTATTGAAGCTTCGTTTGTAGAATTCGCTTCAAAAGTAGAAGATAAAAAAAATCTATTTATAACAAAAGAATTGCCACTTGAAGGAGTGCAATGCGCTATAAATGAAGATGCAGTATATAAAGCTTTCAATGTTCGAATCGAAGATGGAAGTTATGTTTTTGATGTGCAAACGCCATCAGAAATTATGAAAGATTTACATTTCGGATTACCTGGGAAACACAATTTAATGAATGGATTAATGGCTATTGCGATGGCGAAGACTTTCGGCACCCCGACCGATTCTATTGCAAAAGCCATTGCTTCATTCAACGGAATCAGAAGACGTTTTTCATATCAAATTAAGTCAGATGATTTAGTTTATATTGATGATTATGCGCATCATCCAACAGAAATAAATGCAGTGCATCAGGCGGTTAGAGAATTGTATCCGGAACGTAAAGTTTTAGCTATTTTTCAGCCGCATTTATTCAGCAGAACAAGAGATTTTGCTGATGGATTTGCTGAAAGTTTGTCTCAGTTTGATGAAGTATTATTGATGGACATTTATCCTGCACGCGAATTACCGATGAAAGGAATTACATCAGAATGGCTGTTAGGGAAGATGACAAATTCGAATAAAAAAATTGTTGCAAAAGAAAATTTATTAGCGGAGATCAAAGCCAGTGATGCGCCAATAATTGTAACAATTGGAGCTGGTGATCTTGGAGAAATGGTTCCGTCAATCAAAAAAATGCTAAATGAAAATATTTAATTGGACAAATATTCGATTAATTCTCATTTTTGGGCTCGTACTTTTCTTGTATTCGTTTGCGCAACATCGAAACGGAGATAGAAAATTGAAAAAATCTATGGTTGTTTTTGTAGGAGAAAATACGCTTTTTGTGAAGCCGGAAATGGTTAATAAATTGTTGATAGAAAATAAAAGAGACGCTTCCAGTATTAGAAAAGATGAGTTAGATTTGAATAAGATAGAAAAAAACCTTGATGCGCAAGACATGATTGAAAAGTCGAATGTTTTTGTAAGTATCGATGGAGTTCTAAAAGCGGTAGTAAAACAGAAGACACCAATAGCGAGAGTTTATGATGGTGAACAGTCTTTTTATATTGACTATGAGGGTGATAAAATGCCTTTGTCTGATAATTTTACAGCGCGAGTTCCTCTTGTTTCGGGAGCAATAAATGGAAAAAATAACGAAGATTTAGCGGCTTTATTTCGCACAATTTATGACGATGCGTTTTTGAAAAAAAACATCATTGCAATACAAATTATGCCGAATGGAAGCCTAAAAATGTACAATCGAAATTATAATTACTTCATCGATTTTGGCAGAACGATGAATGTTGATAAGAAATTTAGAAACTATAAAGCTTTTTTTCAGAAAGCAGTTTTAGATAGTTCGTTATACAAATACAATAAAATTGACCTTAGGTTTACGGAACAAGTAGTTTGCACAAAATAATAGAAAATGGAAAAAGATAACATTGCAGTAGGTCTAGATATTGGAACAACCAAAATAGTTGCCATGATAGGCAAGAAAAATGAGTATGGTAAATTGGAAATCTTAGGTATTGGTAAATCCAAAAGCCTTGGAGTTGCAAGAGGTGTTGTAAACAACATTACGCAAACAATTCAATCCATTCAACAAGCAATACTTGAAGCAGAAAATAATTCAGGTTATAAAATTAAAGATGTTGTTGTTGGTATAGCAGGACAACACATAAGAAGTATACAGCATACAGATTACATCAGCCGTAATAATCCGGAAGAAGTAATTGGCGAAAAAGATATTCAGCTTTTGATTGACCAGGTTAATAAACTGGCCATGTTACCGGGAGAAGAAATTATTCACGTTTTGCCACAAGAATTTAAAATCGACGGACAATCTGAGATTAAAGAACCAATTGGAATGTACGGTGGAAGATTAGAATCTAGTTTTCACGTAGTAGTTGGGCAAGCATCATCAATCAGAAATGTTGGAAGATGTATTCAGAGTTCAGGAATCGAATTGTCTGGATTGACATTAGAACCATTAGCTTCTGCAGATGCAGTTTTAAGTCAGGAAGAAAAAGAAGCAGGTGTAGCCCTAATTGATATTGGTGGTGGAACAACAGATTTAGCCATTTTTAAAGATGGAATCATTCGTCATACAGCAGTAATCCCTTTTGGAGGAAATGTAATTACAGATGATATTAAGGAAGGTTGTTCGATTATTGAGAAACAAGCAGAGCTTTTAAAAATAAAATTCGGATCAGCTTGGCCGGGAGAAAATAAAGACAACGAGATTGTTTCTATTCCAGGATTAAGAGGAAGAGAGCCAAAAGAAATTTCGCTTAAAAACTTATCTAAAATTATTCATGCTCGTGTAGTAGAAATTGTAGAACAGGTTTTTGCTGAAATTAAAGCTTACGGACACGAAGATCCTCGTAAAAAATTAATTGCCGGAATCGTTCTTACAGGTGGTGGAGCTCAACTAAAACATATTAAACAATTAGTAGAGTACATTACAGGAATGGATACCAGAATTGGATATCCAAACGAGCATTTAGCCGGAAATTCTAGTGAAGAAATCTCTAGTCCGTTATTTGCAACTGCAGTTGGTTTAGTAATGAACAGTATCGAGAATAGTACGCAAAGTGCTGTAAGAATGGAGATTGTAAATGAGCAGCCAAAAGTGGTGTACAGAAATGTTCCGCCTCAGCAACAACAGCCTGTACAACAACGATACGAAGTTGAAGAAAACTACGTTGAAAGAGTAGAAACTATTGAAGATACAAGAGAAGTTAGAACTAATGTAACTAAGGAAGAATCTACGGAAACTAAAATTAGAAGATCATTTTTTGATCGTTATGTCGATAAAATCAAAGATTTTTTAGACAACGCAGAATAAAATAATAAAAGAAAAGGATTACTTTTTTGGCCCCAAGTCAAGAAGTAAAAAATGTATTAAATAAGAATTTCAAAAACCAAAAAGATGATGAGCAACTCAGAATTTGGAAGTATTTCATTTGATTTACCAAAAAACCAATCAAATGTTATCAAAGTAATAGGTGTAGGTGGAGGTGGTAGTAACGCTATCAACCACATGTTTAAACAAGGTATTAAAGGCGTTGATTTCATCGTTTGTAATACCGATTCACAAGCATTACAGAATAGTTCGGTACCGAACAAGATTCAGTTAGGTATGAACTTAACAGAAGGTCTTGGAGCAGGAGCAAATCCTGATGTAGGACAGCAATCTGCTATTGAGAGTATCGCCGATATCGAAAAAATGTTAGACCGTGGTACTAAGATGGTATTTATTACCGCTGGTATGGGTGGTGGAACAGGTACTGGTGCAGCTCCGGTAATTGCACAATTAGCAAAAGAAAGAGAAATCCTTACAGTGGGTATCGTGACCATTCCTTTTCAGTTCGAAGGAAAAGTGCGTCAGGAACAAGCACTTTTAGGGATCGAAAAATTGCGTAAGCAAGTTGATTCATTAATTGTAATCAATAATAATAAGTTAAGAGAAGTATACGGAAATCTTGGTTTTAAAGCTGGATTCTCTAAAGCGGATGAAGTTTTGGCAACAGCCTCTAGAGGTATTGCTGAAGTAATTACGCATCACTATACTCAAAATATCGATTTACGTGATGCTAAAACTGTTTTGTCAAACAGTGGAACAGCTATCATGGGATCTTCTGTTGCTGCAGGTGAGAACAGAGCGAAAGATGCTATCGTTTCAGCATTGGATTCTCCGTTGTTAAATGATAACAAAATTACAGGAGCCAAAAACGTATTGTTGCTTATCGTTTCTGGATCAAACGAAATCACATTGGATGAGATTGGAGAAATCAATGATCACATTCAGGTAGAAGCAGGTCACAATGCCAATATCATCATGGGAGTTGGTGAAGACGAAACTCTTGGTGATGCTATTGCTGTAACTATTATTGCAACAGGTTTTGATGTTGAACAACAAAATGAAATTGTAAATACTGAGCCTAAAAAAATCATTCATACGTTAGAAGATGAGCAAAGAAGTGTTCATAATTTAACGAATAAATCAGTTACTTCTTTTGATGTAAATGCTGAAACACCTACTGCGAAATCAGAAGAAAAAATTGTTTTTGATTTAATGGAAGATGAAGATATCGTAACTCCGTTTACACCTACACAAGTTGCTCCAGTTGAAGTTGCTCCAATTGAAGTTGCTCCAGTAGCCGTTGCTCCATCAATGAATCAGGAAGAATTAGTGGTTATGTCTGAGTTTATCAAAAATCTTGACGTAACTTTTGAAATCGTTTCGCCAATTTCAGATATCGATTTTACGATTTCGGCTCCTGAAGCGCAAACTTTTCAAGAAGCAAAACCAGTTCAGCAAGTTCAACAAAGAACTTTTGAGAGAGAAGAACAAACGACTTTTTCATTTGATTTACCTCTTTTCAGATCAGAGCCAGAAGTTAAAAAAGAACCAGTTGCTCAACAAGAAAGTAAAATCTTATTTGAACTATCAAATGAGACTCGTAATATTAAAGTGAATGATCCGGTACAATTTGTACCAGTAACTGAACTTTCTGATAACGGAATCATCAAATATTCTTTAGAAGAATATATGGAAGTTGAGAATGATTTAATGGCATCTAAAGTGGTTGAAAAAGTAGCTGAAGAAGTAATTCCTGAGGAATTAAACATCACTATGAAACCTAAAGTTGATTTTGCCAGCGAAGCTAGTTTTGCAACTACTTCTGAGGTTTCTCCGATGGAATTAACAATCGAAGAAACTTTACGCCTAAGAGCTGAAGAAAGAAGAAAAAAGTTGAAAGAATTTAATTATAAATTCCATAATAATGTTTCTAGAATTGACGAACTTGAAAAAGAACCTGCTTACAAAAGATTAGGTATCGATTTATCAAATTCACAATCAAACAATACCAATTCTAGAATATCAGTTGGTACAGATAGTAATAACGATTTGCAATTGCGCTCAAACAATTCATTTTTGCACGACAACGTAGATTAATTTTACAATCATAATAATTAGGATAGCCCGAAAATTGGATTTAATTTTCGGGTTATTTTTTTTATCTTCGCACAGAATTTAAAATTTGACTTCTATACTTAATTTTTAAAGTTAATCTTGTTGGAAGATCGGAGTTGGGAAAGCACTTCAAATAGTCATATCAATTATAGGTTTTACCTATTTAAATAAAAAAATAAAGATGAGTTTACAAACATTAATCATGGACGAGATCAAAACCGCCATGAGAGCAAAAGATACTGTAGCATTAGAAGCATTAAGAGCAATTAAATCTGAAATGTTATTAGCTGCAACAGCTTCAGGTTCTAAAGAGGAATTAACGGAAGATGATGAAGTTAAATTACTTCAGAGATTGGTTAAAACTCGTAAAGAAAGTGCAAGAATTTTTACAGAACAAAATCGTCCTGACTTAGCTGAGCCAGAATTAGCTCAGGTTGCTGTAATTGAGAAATTTTTACCAGCACAATTAAGCGAAGAAGAAGTAGAAGCAGTAATAGCAAAAATCATTGCTGAAACCGGAGCTTCAGGAATTGCTTCAATGGGTAAAGTTATGGGATTAGCATCTGCTCAATTAGGTGGAACTGCTGAAGGAAAAACCATTTCTGCAATTGTAAAGAAATTATTAGTATAAGAATATTTATGATTTTAGTCCCGATCGCTATTGGGACTAAAATCATAATCTAAAATAAAAAAGACCTCGTAGTTCAACTGGATAGAATATCAGATTTCGGCTCTGAGGGTTGGGGGTTCGAACCCCTCCGGGGTCACAGTAAAAAACCTATTTCGTAATGAAATAGGTTTTTTTATGTCTTTTTATGACTAGATTATTGGTTTTCGTTTTGTTAAAAAACAGTTTGTTTAAAAGTTGCTATTTAAGCTTACTTTCTAGAAAATAAATTCTCCACAACCCAAGCCGGACCAATCATCAAAAACTGAAGGTCTTTTAGGAAAGAAGGTTTTTTACCTTCAATATTATGTCCGTAGAATTGACCAATCCAGGCAATTACAAAAACACCAATAGAGAATATCCACAGCGGGAAAATTTTTCCGATATAATAATTTGCTACTAAACAAATCGCTGATAAGATTGCAATTTTGGCCGCCATTGCAACCGATAATCGGATATAGAAAACAAGAACAAAAAGTAATACAATAAAAGCCCAATTTTCAATAATTGGCGCATTTAGTTTTAGAGTATTGGCAATAAAACTGCTCGGAATACTCATTAATAAACCTACAATCGAAAAGTAAATTGCTGGAACACATACATAGTGTATCGCTTTATTTTTAGGGTTCTGATGACTTACAGCATATTCTTCAAACCATTGTTCTAATGTTCTCATTGTTTTGGATTTAGGTATGCGTAAATCTAATAAAATTTCCTTTAGTTTGATCGATTTCGATATTTCTTGAAAAGGAAAAATCATAGTATGAGTAGATACCCGAGATGCAAACAATAAAAACAATAAACTTAATGGTTTCTAATGGTACACTATTATTTGTTTTTTGCTTCTAATTCATATGTAGATTAACAACTCAAGATAACGAGAGTATATCCTATTTTGTTGTTTTTAAAACTTTTTCGGGGTCTTTACTCTTTATTTCATTCCTAATTTTATTTCGACATACGATTGCCGTTAAATTTTAAATTATGGAGCCAAAAGATTTAAAGAATTCTCTTCCAATATTGCTTTATATTATTTTGGAAAATGAAAATAGTGTTGATGAGATCGCTGTTAACAAAAGCAATTTTTATGATTACTCTGGATCAAAAGACAATTATGCAGCAAATAAAAGCGAAGCATTAAAACTTTTTTTTGGCGCATTTATTATTTTGACTACATTGATTTCATTCATAGTATTACTTGTGATGATCACTATATTTTGAAAGCTGATTTTTGATTGTATTCAAAAACATTATCCCACAATTCATCAATTTTGATAAGCGCTTCATTTAGAGCAATCACTTCCCATTTTCCGTTTGTTTCGATACCAAGTCCAATATTTTTCAATTTCGATAAAGCATCTTTTACATCAAAATCAAGGTTGGTGTTGAGTTTTGTTTCGAACCAGGATTCAATTTGAGAATCAAGTTCTTCGGCAGTTAAGGGTTGGTCACTTTTGTATAAAAAAGTATATGCGAGAATAGTTTCTTTTAGTATTTCTTCTTCAGAAGAATTTAAGAGAGAATAAAAAGCACCACTATTATTCCCAAGATTTTTGAAATACAAACTGTCGGAAAGTATTTTGGAATATTTGATTTTCTTGTTTATAAAATTATTGTATTGGCGAAAACAGTAAGCAGAAAGAATTCCCAAAGCAATTAATCCCTGATTTAAGGAAGTTTTGCTGTTTAATAAATCAATAGTTTCTCCAGTTTGGTAAGCATCGTACATAGTAATTAAGGCCGGAATTACTTTGGCGCTTAATAATGAAATACCACCAAAAATTCCGGGAACCCACAGCAATAATTTGTCTGTTGTTGACATTCTCGGAATTGCATTTGGAAAAATAGTTTCGATGTCATTTTTAGGAACGCGTTTAAAGATTTTTAAAACTACAGACCCCGGTTCAATTGGCATTTTACCCAGTTTGACTTTCTTTTTCTTTAGGAAATGGGTGTCATTATAATGCAAATAAATCAAGACACGATCGTAGTATTCAATCTCAATTTCTTTCTTCCAAAAGAAATATTTTTTGACTTTCTCTTTCGATTTGTGATGCCCGCGAACATACAATTCGTAATCTTGAAAAGCATTAAAATCGATCGAAAGTTTTAAACCAATTAAATCTGAATCCTGAAATGCTTTGTCTAACGTTTCCTGATCAATACGGGTATAATTTCCCTGATCTAAAACGGTCAGTAAAGTCTCTTTAAAAACTGAAAAATCACTTTTGTTAATGAAGGTTTTGCGTTCTTTTAAACTTAAATCAGGATCAAATAAGGCGTAGTTTTGTTTTAGATTTCGGTTTAAATTAAAAGCTTCATAATGATAATAATGTTCAATAATATCGAAAAGCCTTTTAAAATCAGTACTATTTTTAGGATCTTTTGCAAAAGGAATTATTTGTTGTTCGAGTAAGAATTCCTTGTTGAAAGGAATATAATGTTCTCGTGTCATATAGATTTGGGCTAAATTTTTTGTGGCATTTAATAACGCAAAAATACGATCACATATTTGATATTCGAAGCTTTTTTATGGATAAAAGAAGGAATGTCAACTTTAGTACTGTTGCCAGAATGCTTAATCTCTACAAGTACGAGATAGAAAGTAAAAAGTGGGATTTCAAATTGTTAACAACGATTTGAAATCCCACTTTTTGTTCAAAAAAAACGACAAAAATTAAAAAAAAAAGGTCTCTTGATGAAACAGTATTCTAAACTAAAAATTATTCATAGCAATATTACCTATTAATAAAGTTTTGACTATGCGTATTTATACGGGTTTTTTTAAGGTTCAAAAAGTTTTCTTGAAAGGTTCAAAAGTTTTCTTGAAAGGTTCAAAGGTTTTCTTAAAAGGTTCAAAGGTTCAAAGACTCAAAGGTTGAGAGTTTTTATGTTTCTCTTGTGACAACTTGAAACTTGAAACCTGAAACCTGAAGCTCGAAACAAAAAACCAAACTATTCACAAAAAAAGAGGTAACATAGCATGAGCCACTTCTATTAGTCTACCTTACTAAAAAACTGATGACAATAGAACAAAAGGTTCAACTGGTTGAGACGTTGTTTGATCGTCTTGAAATTGAGATTTCAGTTTTTAAATCCAAAACTAATTTGTCTTGTAATGCAGGTTGCGGTAAGTGCTGTTCTACGCCAAACATAGATGCTTCACCTTTAGAATTTTTGCCTTGGGCGTTTCATTTATTTTTGAATGGTAAAGCCGAAGAAACTTTAGAATTGCTAAAAAATATTTCGACTAAAAATTGTTTTTTGTACCGTCCGCTTTCGGTCATAGAACACCAAAAAGGAAGCTGCAGCAATTATCGTTATCGTGGATTAATATGTCGGCTTTTTGGGTATGGAGCAACCACTGATAAATTTGGAAAACTACGATTAGCAACTTGTAAAATCATAAAAGAAGAGCAAAACGAAAACTTCTCAATGGCTGAAAAAGCAATTAATAATGGTGTAAATGTGCCTATTTTTACTGATTATTATATGCAACTGGCGCAAATTGATCTAAGAATGGGGATGATATTTTTACCTATTAACGAAGCATTGAAAATTGCAATTGAAGAAGTTTTACATTATTATGCCTACAGACCTTTTCCTGGAGGATTGGAGCATATTGCTTGATTTAATTCACTTCGGACCTTTTTAACTCAATTACTTTTTCAATAAACCGAATTAGATTTTCTTTTTCTAATGAAAATGTTGCAGTTTCTTCTTCAGTACTTAGATATAAATCAGCTATGCTAATCGCGTCCATTTTGTCGTATAAATAATGATTTTCGGCATATTTTATAAGATCGTCTAAAAAAACTTCACGCAGTCTTCCTTTTTCAAGTGTTTCTGCATTACCCGCTTTTATTTTTTCCATTTCTGATTCGGGTAGATCTATAGTTAGGTAAGTGTAATCGACAGGAACTTTTGAAATCATTTCTTTTGTAACTCTTCCGGAGCCGAAGCAGTAAGCGCAGGGTGCGGGTACCCATTTTAGAAGTTTATTTAAGCGGCGTATATCCTCCCAGTCAACAAATGTTTTTCCGAGGCATCTGGGGCATTCTAAATCTGATTTTCTAAATAGGAACTTAAAAATGGTCATTTTCTACAATTATTTTTGGTAATTAGTGGTGTTGCTAATATAATTATTTATGTAAGAAAAATTAGTTTAGTTATGCTTTTTTTTTGAAAGTAAAAATTTACGGTTTATGAGAATTAGAAGTTTATAAAAGTAGAGCCAAAAAAAGTGACTGATCCGGAAAATTATGTAATTATCTAATAGGCAAATTTCCCAACAAAATCTGATATTTTCTTCCCACAGGAATAGTTTCTCCATTAGACATCGCAAGAGATTTAAAAGTAATTGTAATAATTTCGCGTGTATTTACAATGTAGGAACGATGTACTTGAATAAAGTCTATACTGTTAATTTCGTCAGTAATACTCGAGAGTGAACCGTAGATAATAATAGGTGATTTTAGTTTTTTGCTGTACAATTTCATATAGTTGCCCAGACTTTCAATGTAAAGAATATCACTTAAAAGAATATCCATCATTTGACCATTAACACGCTGCGAAAGAACTTTTGCATTTGTATTATCTTCTTTTTTTAAAGTATTTCCAGAAATATAAACCTTTGCTTTTTCGATAGCTTTAGAGAATTTTTCAAACGAAATTGGTTTTAGTAAATAATCAATAGCATCATTTTGGTATGCCGAAAGAGCAAAGTCTGAGTAGGCCGTAGTTACAATTGTAAGCGGGCGATTGGGTTGTAATTCCATTAATTCTACACCCGAAATAACTGGCATATTAATGTCTAGAAAAATAATATCGTAACTATTGGCATTGAGCATTTTTACAGCTTCCATAGCACTAAAAGCACTTCCGGAATGTTCCAGATCTTCAAATTTCGAAATATGCGATGCTAATGCCTTATGCGCCGGCGACTCATCGTCTATTATAAGACAGCGGTAGGTAAATGCCATATTTTTAATTTTACGATAAAGGTATTTTTTTCTTTTTTGCAGTTCAATTCATGGCCTAATCCATAAACTTCAAGGCGTCTTTTTAGATTTTCAATTCCAATTCCGGTACTCGAAAGGCGCGATCCGGATTCTAAAAAGTTATTCTTTAAAGTAAACGACAGATTGCCGCATTTTACTTTTAGATCAATTATAATATACGGTTCTGGAGTTTCTGCAGAAAATTTAACTGCATTTTCTACCAAAGGCAAAAAGAATAATGGCGGAATTTCGATATGGTCAAAATCGCCTTCGAAAGTTCGGGTAACAAGAAGACGTTCATTCTGAAAAGTACTATACTCAATGTATTTTTTTATGAAGGCAATTTCTTCCTCCAATAAAACATAATCTTTTTTGGTAGCTTCAATTTGATAGCGAAGCATGTCTGAAAGATTCAAGATTCTATCCGGTAATTTATCAGGATCAGACAAAGATTCACCGTAGAGATTGTTCATTGCATTTAGTAGAAAATGCGGATTAAGCTGTTGTTTTAAAAAAGAAAGTTCTGATCTGAATTTGATGATGTCTTTATCAGTTTGTGAGACCTTTTTCATTATTACAATGTGTAAAAAATAAAAAGCAGTTCCGTTGAGCACAAGTGATAAGATCGATAAAGTTCTAAATTTTCCTAGCCCGGCTAATGGGAAAAACCAATTCATAAAGAAGTAAAAACCAGTCCAGTAAATAATAAAAAGAATGAAGAAAATTTTGATTTTCTTTCTGAACAAAAAAGGCTTTATTATGAAAAGATTAAAAACTGTAACCCAAATAATACAAGGAAAATATCCTAAACTTATTTTCTGAAGCATATAATACATGCTATGTCCGTCGAATTTTATTTCGTCATAAACACAGACAAAAATAATCCCAAATATAATGAGATTTATTATGATGTTTCGGAGGAAAAAATTCTGATAAATTTTAAGGATTGTCATAACGGCAAAATTAACGCAATATTATAGTTTTTAATGGTTTGTACGGCAAAATTATACAAACGCCATTGGTATAAATGATACGCCACTAGTATAATTAAGCTATTAAAATTAAGGCTTCGAGATTACTTTTGTTTCGAGTTTTAAACCTATTTCAAAAGTAATTTTAATTTCATCTTGATTTATGAGAGCAAAGATCATTTGTGTTTTATTTGTATGCGCATCTTTAAAGACAGTAGCTCAGGAAAAAGATTCTCCTGCAAAAACAGTAGTAAAAGTGGTAACTGATAAGTTCCCGACAACCCGAATTTTAGATGTGCAATACGAACAGTTAGGGCCAACTAATTTTGATTCAAAACTTTTTGGTAATCGTTTTGAAAAAGGGCGAATAGAAAGTCACGATCGATTGAAAGTAGCGGTTAATGTGCCTTTTTTTTCATCAAAATCAAAGCGGTTTGTTTTAACAAGTTCATTGCGTTACAAATATGAAACGTATGAGTTTGGAGATATTTATAAAGTCAATTCGACGATACCTTTTACCAGAGAAAAAGAAGAAATTCACTTTTTTGCAGCAGCTTTAAGTGCAACCTATATAGCAACACTTTTTAATAAACCAATTATATACAATGCGACGGCAACTGTCGATGGAAATCAGGATAATGTACAGCGCGTTAAAGGGTTTGTAACTGCAAATGTTGTACTGAAAAGAACAGCCAATACTACAATTACAGTTGGTGCTTTGGCAATGCTTGATCCATCATCGATTATTCCGCTCACGCCGCTTTTTACTTATAACCATAAGTTTGAAAACTCAAAATGGGATGTCGATTTCATACTTCCACAACGAATTTTGCTTAGAAGAGGGCTTCTTGAAAATGGAAGAATTTCCTTAGGAACTGAATTGAATTCTGAAAGTTTTTACTTAAATTTAAACACTGAGAGTTTAAAAGGGATTTATGAGCTAAATCAGTTAGAACTAAAATCCGGTATTACATATGAGTATAGATTTAGCTCTAAGATAATCGGAATGGTTAAAGCTGGTATGAATAACGTTGTTAGTACACGTATCACAGAAAAAGGCGAACGAACAAATCGCTATGTTTATGATCAAAAAGAAGATCCGCAGGGATATTTTAGATTTGGAATCTCATATAATCCGTTTTAGAGTATGGTACGGATTTTAAATAAAATTGTATTAAATTTTGAGATTATGGTTGAAGTTTTTAAAACAAATGTTCAGAAAGAAACTGATACAAATTATATCATTGCTATTATAAACAGGGAATTCCCAAATTATAAAGTTAATTTTGACTTAGAGGATTGTGATAAAATTTTACGGGTAGAAGGTGTCGATTTAGAGGTCGATAATATAATAGATTACGTGAATTGTCTGGGATATATTTGTGTGAAATTAGAATAAAATTAATGTGCAAATTAGAGAATGAGATAATTATTATGCGTTATCTGTATTTTTTTTTAATTATCAAATAACCGTATTTTCTAATTGCCAAATTTTCTAAATTTGTGCTCTTATGAAAAAAGCCTTTCAACTCTTTGACTTTACTCAAAAGGTCAATTACAAAAACGAAATTTTAGCCGGTTTAACTGTTGCCATGACGATGATTCCTGAATCATTGTCGTTTGCTATTTTAGCCGGATTTCCACCGTTGGTAGGTTTATATGCCGCTTTTATTGCTGGTTTAGTTACAGCAATTTTTGGAGGAAGACCAGGAATGATTTCTGGTGGAGCCGGAGCTACAGTTATTGTTTTGATTGCTTTAATGAAATCGCACGGAATTGAATATGTTTTTGCTGCGGTCGCTCTTGGAGGTGTAGTACAAATTTGTATAGGACTTTTTAAACTCGGAAAATTTATTCGATTAGTTCCACAACCCGTAATGTTTGGTTTTGTAAACGGTTTGGCGGTTGTGATTTTTATGTCACAGTTAGAACAATTCAAAACAGTTGTAAATGGACAAGTTTCCTGGCTACAAGGAACTCCTTTGTATATTATGTTGGGTTTGGTAGCACTTACAATTAGTATCGTGTTGCTTTTTCCTAAAATCACAAAAGCAGTTCCTGCGTCTTTGGTTGCTATTTTAGTCGTGTTTGGCATCGTACTTTTGTTTAATATTGATACCAAAACAGTTGAGGATATTGCGTCAGTTCAAGGCGGATTTCCGCCATTTCATATTCCGAATATTCCACTATCATTCGAAACTTTTAAAGTTATATTTCCGTACTCAGTAATTGTCGCGGCAGTTGGTTTGACCGAAGGTTTGTTAACGCTGAATTTAGTAGATGAAATAACCGGAACACGAGGCAATAGTAATAGAGAGTGTATCGCGCAGGGAAGCTCGAATATTTTAAATGGTTTCTTTTTCGGAATGGGAGGATGCCCAATGATCGCTCAAACTTTGGTGAATCTTTCTGCCGGATCTAGAGCCCGACTTTCTGGAATAATTGCTTCTATGACTATTTTATTGATTATACTTTTTGGTGCGCCTGTAATTGGAAAATTGCCAATGGCTGCTTTAGTTGGTGTGATGATGATGGTGGCAATTACAACTTTTGAATGGGCTAGTTTCAGAATCATTAATAAGATGCCTAAGCATGATATTTTTGTTGGAATTTTGGTAGCTGTTATCACAATTTTGCTTCATAATCTGGCTTTAGCGGTTTTGATAGGTGTAATTATCTCAGCTTTGGTTTTTGCTTGGGAAAGTGCCAAAAGAATCCGTGCAAGAAATTTTATTGATGAAGCAGGAGTGAAGCATTACGAAATTTTTGGTCCATTGTTTTTTGGTTCAATAGCCGCTTTTATGGAGAAATTTGATATTCAAAACGATCCTAATCATGTTATTATCGATTTTAAAGAAAGCCGAATAGCCGATATGTCCGCCATTGAAGCGTTGAATAATTTAACGAAGAAATACAGTCAAGCCAATAAAATAATTGAACTTGAACATCTAAGTCCGGATTGCAGAATACTTCTAAAAAATGCCGATGCTGTTATTAAAGTAAATATTATCGAAGATCCGACTTATAAAGTGGTTTCTTAATTAGATAATTCAAAAAAATAAAAAATTTGAAGACAATCTATATGATTATCATATTATCACATTCTCTAATTAACAAGCATCGATTTTACTTCACTAAATTTTCCGTCGACTTGCTCAATTTGTAATCCTAAAATATGTGCAATTAATGGATAAACGGAAACATTTTGAAAGGTTTTGACTGTTTTATCCACTTTAAAAGCAGGACCTTTTGCATAAAAAATCGCATGCATATCTTTTTCTTTATTATCGTAACCGTGAGTTCCTCCTTTTATATTTTGAGATGTTTTGGTCACTAAACTCCATCCTTTATCTGCTTCAATAACAAAATCATGTACACGCGGATTTGTGCCGTAATGCAGTCTTTTTGGAACTTTACTTGATTTCCAGAATTTAATATGTGTTACTTTTTTTAAGGCTTTTGCGATAGAATCCTGAAAGCCGGCTTTTGCCTGTAAACTCATAATAGGATTTATAACAGCTTTATAATCTAACCATTCCGGTTTTAGATAATCAAGAACAGCTATTTTTTTATCATTGCTGATATTTGCCATGCCGTGATCTGAAACAATGATTAAGTTGATTTGTTTTCCAATTGCTAACTGATCTAATCTACGGGACAATTCACCCATTATTGAATCCATTTTGATGACCATTTTTTTGTTTTCAGGAGAAAGCGGGCCAAAATTATGTCCCGTATGATCAGGTTCATCAAAATATAAAGTAATCAAATGCGGACGTTGTTTTTCTGGAAGCTGCAGCCATTTTAAAACCGTATCAATTCTGGTTTCATATGGAATCTTATTATCATAATTCTTGTAAATGCTCGGTCTCTTTTTATCTGTATCAGATCCTGGCCAGAAAAAAGAAGCCGATTTTACTCCCTGCTGTTCAGCGACATTCCAAATTGGATTTCCGCCATAAAATCGGGAATCATTTTTTGCATTAGACGACAATGAAAACGATTCGTTTAGAGCAGCATCATAAAAAACATTATTAATGATTCCGTGATGATCCGGATAAAGTCCTGTTATGATCGAATAATGGTTAGGGAAAGTTTTACTGGGATAAGAAGGTTTCATCGACTTTGCATGAACGCCTTCTTTTGCAATTTGTTTTAAATTTTGAAGATTAAATTGCTTCGCATAATCCCAACGAAATCCATCCATAGAAACTAATACAACATAATTGTCTTTGTTGGTTTGAGCTTGTAAAAAAGTAGTAAGAAGTAAGAATGTAAAAAATAAAAGGTGACCTGTAGATTTTCTCATTTTGAAATTTTAATAGAGATACAAAGTTACCACTAACTGTTTTTAACAGCAAAAGCAGAATGTTAAACAATCATAAATTTAAAAGAAGTTTGCTACGAATTGTTTTTCTGATTTTTTAGCTAAAGATTAAAGGGATTAAAAAGATTATAATCTGTGAAATTTTTTAATCTGTGGTAACTTTTTTTGCGCAAAGCATTCGTGAAAATTTGTGAAATTAGCGGCAAAAAAGAATTAAAGATTCCTTTACTCAGGACTGCGCGCGAGAAACTAGTTTCTTTTTTGTCTTCTTTTACGATATAAATCTATGATTCGATATTTTTTTTGCTAATTACAACCAATAGGTTATAGTTTATTGTTGATTACAGGGATTTTTCTAATTTCAGATATTAATCTTCCATCATCAGAGAATCCTTCCAGCAAAACCCGAATTTCTTTTTGATCGTTTTTAGGAAATTTTAATGTAAAACTGGAATTGTCGTTTGCCTTTAAATCTGAAGACCAATATAGTGTACCAAAATAATTAAATTCGTTTTGAGTTTCGAGTTTGGTATTTTTAAATTGTATGTTTGGAGTAAAGCCTTTTGTTGCCACAATTGAGCTGTATTTAGGTTTGAAATAATTGTTTTTTACTCCAGTTTTCATGAAAATTTTAATAGTGCCATTTCCAGTTGCAGTTTGATCAGAGTTGCCTGTTTGGTCTATATAAATTTCATCTATTTGATCTAAAGTAAGGTTGAATAATTGATTCAGGTCAAAAACTAAAAAGTTATCTATGTATATTGCTGGAGAAGTTGCAGAGTCACCTAAATATGTGCTTCTGCTGTTTCGTACATATACATTGTTGTCATTTGGGTTTACACCGGTTGCATATCCGTTGAAGGAGAGAAAATTTAAAATACTTTGATAATTGCCATCTTTGATTTTGAATGCTCTGGCACTCGAACTCATGTCGTCTTTATGAACAAGAATTTCTTTTTTAAAATTATTTTTTATTGCTACTCCTTCTAAATTTATTGCTTTATCTTCTGGCTTTGGTGCCGTAAAACTGAAAACGTTTTCCGATTTTATAACAGTTGGACAAATTGTTTTATCAAATGAAGGACCTAAAACAAAACGAGGTTCGTCTCTGGAAACTCTTGCTTCTACTTTTGTAAGCTGGGCGACATTTTTTTCGTTGATCATTTGCAGAACAAGAACAGTAGAATCCTGAGCAAAGAAATGTTCGAATTTAAAAGCATTATTTGAATCAATAGGAGCTTGTTCGAATAAATTATCCTTTAATGAAATAAGTGATATTTTGTTTTTAGAATTCGATTTTTCTTTCTGTTCAACCCTACCACTTACAGTAACGCCTTTTTGAAATGGGTAATTGATTTTTGGCGGATCAGATTTTATGTTTTCCCAATTAAATTTGGATTTATTTTGATTTAGCATCAAGAGCTCCATATCCTGTTTACGATTCTTGTTATCAGGATTGTAATAATCGTAATTTGCTAGTTCCGGTTGCTCTAAGTAAGCATTTAGATAAAAAGTACCAAGCAAAGATCGTTTCTGATTCATGCAAATACTATTTTCAGGAAGTACACTAATACTTAAGCGAGGTTTGGTTAATTCTGTTTTTCCTGATAATGAAATACTGTCGCCGGATATAGGTTTGGCTTCTAATGTTGTTAGTGGCGAAGTATCATTGTCAATATAGACTAATCTTTCCGTTACTTCATTGAGATTTTCATCAAGTATTCGAATCGTATTTACCCCGGTTGACAAATATTTTTTATCAAAAAAAGAAATCTGTTCCGTTTTTTTATCGTTAAAAGTAATTTCCTTCTGCATGAAAACTCCATCTTGTTCAATAACCAGAATAAACTTTCTGTTTTGATATAATTCAAGTCCTTTTTCATTCGTTTTAAGTACAACAAGTAATTTGTTTTGCGTCAAATTATTATTGTAAGTTACTACAAGTCCGGTTTCCTGTACTTTGTCAAGTGGTTTTGAAATTTTTAGTTTGTCTGTATCTATTTTTACGATATATTTTTCATTTAAATTGGGTTTAAAATAAAAAACACCATTTCCCATTTTATTAGTATAAAAGTGTGTGATTTCATTTGATTTTGAGTCCAGTATAATCCCGTCTTTTATCTCAATTCCCTTTTTATTACAGTCTTTTATTTTAATTCCAACAGTATTAAGAATATCATTTATTACAACACCGCTTTCAGGAAACAAACTTATTTCGGCTGTTTTCCAGTTTGGTTCATTGGTTTCGAAATGGTAATTTTCTTTTTTATCAATAATTTCAATTGTCTGATTGAAAGAGTCATCTTCTTTGAAATTATTCATCCAATTGGTGTAAAAATGAAAATGGTATTTGCCGGGTTTAAATTTTCCATTTAAATGAATACCTCCCGAAAAAGTACCAAACTCTGCAAAAAGTAGTTGTTTCTGAATTATTTGCTGCTGATCATCATACACAACCAATTCAATATTGGTGGTACTAAGATTGGGCGTATTAGTGTTTTTGCTATAAACGTAGCCTTTGAAAGCAACATCTTCATTGTCGAGATAAATGTCTTTATTGAATTGAATGTGAAGGATTTCTCGATCGTAATGAAAATAATTTTCGATATAATTCTTTATTTTTTCTGTATTATCGGAAGTTTGAGAGAAGGATTGTAAACAAAACAGTAAAGCGAAAAACTGTAAGATTAGTTTCATACAAGAAAATGTTTAAGACAATAATAATGTTAGAAAAACAGATTATAAATTTAGTAGCAATAGTAATCTGCATAAGTTAAAACATTCATAATGTTTTTGTTTAAAATCTGTCTAAATCAGAGAATTATGTGTAAAAAAAATCCGCTTACCTTGCGGTAAACGGATTTTAATATGAAGTTTAAAATGAGTATTACATCATTCCTGGCATACCGCCACCCATTGGCATTCCGCCAGCGCTTTCTTCTTTAATATCAATTAAGGCACACTCAGTAGTAAGGATCATTCCTGCAACAGAAGCAGCATTTTCTAATGCTACACGAGTTACTTTTTTAGGATCGATAATTCCTGCTTTAAGCATGTCTACATATTCGTCAGTTTTTGCATTGTATCCAAAATCTCCAGAACCTTCAGCAACTTTTGCTACAACAACTGAACCTTCAAGACCTGCATTTTCAACAATAGTTCTTAACGGAGATTCAACCGCACGAGATACGATTTGGATTCCTGTTGCTTCGTCAGCGTTGTCAGCTTTTAGGTCAGCTAAAGCAGCTTTAGCTCTCAATAAAGCAACACCACCACCAGCAACAATTCCTTCTTCAACAGCAGCGCGAGTTGCATGTAATGCATCATCAACTCTGTCTTTTTTCTCTTTCATTTCAACTTCAGAAGCAGCACCAACATAAAGAACAGCAACACCACCAGCTAATTTAGCCAAACGTTCCTGTAATTTTTCTTTATCATAATCAGATGTAGTAGTTTCCATCTGACCTTTAATTTGGTTTACTCTATTTTTGATGATATCAGCTTCGCCGGCACCACTTACAAGAGTTGTATTGTCTTTATCGATAGAAACTCTTTTTGCAGTTCCTAACATTTCGATAGTTGTATTTTCAAGAGTATATCCTCTTTCTTCAGAGATTACAGTTCCACCAGTTAAGATAGCGATATCTTCTAACATTGCTTTTCTTCTGTCTCCAAAACCTGGAGCTTTTACAGCAGCAATTTTAAGAGCACCTCTTAATTTGTTTACTACAAGAGTTGAAAGAGCTTCTCCGTCAACATCTTCAGCAATAATCAATAATGGTTTTCCTGATTGTGCAACTGGCTCTAAAACTGGTAATAATTCTTTTAAAGAAGAAACTTTTTTATCGTATAATAAGATATATGGATTGTCTAATTCAACTTCCATTTTCTCTGGGTTTGTTACGAAGTAAGGAGAAAGATATCCTCTGTCAAATTGCATACCTTCAACAACATCAACGAAAGTGTCAGTTCCTTTAGCTTCTTCAACAGTAATTACACCTTCTTTACCTACTTTAGCGAAAGCAGTAGCGATTAATTCACCAATAACTTCGTCGTTATTTGCAGAGATAGAAGCAATTTGTTTGATTTTATCTGAATCGCTTCCAACAACTTTAGCTTGTTTAGCTAAGTCAGCAACGATAGCTTCAACAGCTTTGTCAATACCACGTTTCAAATCCATTGGATTTGCTCCTGCAGCAACGTTTTTCAAACCTTCTTTTACGATTGCCTGAGCTAAAACCGTTGCAGTTGTAGTTCCGTCACCTGCTAAATCATTAGTTTTAGAAGCAACTTCTTTAACCATTTGAGCTCCCATGTTTTCTAATGGGTCTTTTAATTCGATTTCTTTTGCAACCGAAACGCCATCTTTAGTAACTGTTGGTCCACCAAATGATTTTCCGATAATTACGTTACGACCTTTTGGTCCTAGAGTTACTTTTACAGCATTTGCTAATGCATCAACACCACGTTTTAATCCGTCACGTGCTTCAATATCAAATTTTATATCTTTTGCCATTTTTTTAATTTTTGTTTAAAGTTTGATTTGTTTCAAGTTATTACAGTCTTAATTCTTAATACTAAAAACTTAATACATATTTTTTTTTAGATTATCGCCAGAATATCATCTTCGCGCATAATCAAATAATCAGTTCCTTCAAGTTTTAATTCTGTTCCAGCGTATTTACCATAAAGAACAGTATCACCAACTTTTACGGTCATAGTATGATCTTTAGATCCGTTTCCTACTGCTACAACAGTTCCTTTTTGTGGTTTCTCTTTGGCAGTATCTGGAATAAAAATCCCTGACGCAGTTTTAGTTTCAGCTGCTACAGGCTCAATAAGTACGCGGTCTGAAAGCGGTTTAATGTTTAAAGTCATGATTTTATATTATTATAGGTTTATATTTTATTAACGTTCAAAGAACTTTCAGAAATTGTGCCATGCTCTAAAAACTGACATTATTTCTTAAAAAAAATGCCAGCTTTGACAGGCTGGCATTTTTATATTTATTTCAAAATTATTATTTCGCTGCAGGTGTTGCCGGAGCAGGTGTTTGTTGAACTGGAGCAGCTGGTGTGTTAGCTGGAGCTTCAGTTTTTTCAATAATTTTAGAGTCAGTATCACTTAATGATCCTGTAAAGCTTAAACTTGAAAGTAAAATTAAAGCAATCAAAATAGTAGCCAATGTCCAGGTACTTTTGTCTAAAAAGTCAGTTGTTTTTTGTACTCCACCTAACATTTGAGTTCCGCTGATAGTAGACGACAATCCGCCTCCTTTAGGGTTTTGAACCATGATTACTACGATCAATAGAAAACAAACTATTGTGATTAAAACTAAAAAAATTGAAAATGTGCTCATTGCTTAATTATTATTGTTATTTTGTTGTAAAATCTTTATATCCGAAATGCGGTCTGCAAAGAAACTAATTTTTTCTGGATATTTCAAAATTAATATTTCATATGCTTGTATTGCTTTTGTATATTTTTTTTGTTCCAAATATACTCTGGCCAAAGTTTCTGTCATTAAATAAGAATTCTCTTCTTTATTTAGGTCAAATTGTGCTGCAGGAGCAGTTGTAGTCTGTTTTACGGGAGAAATCTTTGGATTTGTTTCGATGAATTTATCAATTAATTCAGCCTTTTTCTTTTTTTCTTCCTCTATTATCTTAGCTTCAGCTATTGTTTCTTCAGTTTCTTCAATTATTTCTTCTTTCGGAGTTTCATTGGTTCTGTCAATAGGTTCAGTTCGGGATAATTTTAACCATTCCTGAAAAGAATGCTTTTCATTGACTGAAAAATCCAATGGTTTTCCTATCTCTAAATTTTCTTCAGCTATTTTTATCGTTTCCGGAACTTCAATTTCTTTTGGAGTTTCAGTTACTTTTGCTTCTTCAAAAACTACTTTTGAAGCTTCTTTAATAGAAGTTAATATCGATTGTTCAATCGGATCAATTCGTACTTCAGGAATTTCTTCCTCTACTATTTCTTCAAAGAAAGTAGGAGTAGGCTCTTTAATAATAGGAGTAGCTTCTTTAATTGAAGTTAAAATAGATTGCGCTATAATTGGATCGATTGGTTTTTCTTCAACTTTTACAGGTTCTTCAAAAGTTACCGTTGTTGCCTCTTTTATAGAATCCAGAATAGATTGCTCGATTGGATCAATTCGAACTTCAATTACTTTTTTAATTTCTTCAGGTGAAATAATTTCACTGTCAAAAACAGTAATATCCAAAAGATCTCTCAGTTTTCGATCATAATATTCACTCTGAATCGATGTGAAAGTTTCAGAAGTTATAAAATCAAATAAAATAGAACGATCAGTGGTGTGAGCGGCAGTAACTTTTAAGGCGTAATTATACTTAAAGCTATTTTGATTGAAAAGTCCTTTTAATCGCAATGCTCTCGCACTTTGAAAATATGGAAATTCATTCAAAACACTTCCTAATGCATCCGCTTGCTTTTCTGTGATAGCATCGGGTTTGTTCATTAAGTAGGTATAATCAGTTACATTCATTTTTTTTGTTTAATCGTTGAAATTGTTTAATCGTTGAGTTGTTTATTTGTTTAATAGCTTTATCGGTTAAACAAATAAACGATTTACCAGTTAAATGAAAAAATTACCATTTAGCCAATGACTCATTAAAGATATCTTGTGTGATTCTTTCAAAAATAGTTTGAATTGCCGTATTTAAAAGACTTCCTGTTGGTAATGTCCCTCCTGGATAGTCGTAATAAAATTCAAATGTTTTCTCAAAATCATCAGTTTCCTTCTTTTTATTGGTGAAATTAACTTTTACACGAATTGTCAAACGGTTTTGTGCTGCCCCTACGTCACCAGTTGGTGTCACAGCAGTTGCTGTCATTGGTGTTGTTCTGTAATCTACAATTTCTCCTTCGTAAACCAAATCGCCACTATTGCTTACTAAGTTTAGATTGGTTTGATTTTGAATTAAATCCTGTAAAGCCAGTGTAAATTGTCTGTCAATTCCTGGTTCAATTAAGTCAGCATTATTCTGAAAAAAGTTAACCTGAAACGTTTTTGCATCAATTGGTCCTGTTCCTGTAAAGTTGTAAACGGAACAACCGCTGAAAGTTGCAGCGATTAACAGAATTAAAATATATTTTAAGTTTTTCATTTTTTATTTTAAAAATTGCTTCGTCAGTTTGCTGACGTTCGGGGTCAAAGATATTCATTTTAGGTTAAAACATTTTGATCGTTTGTGGTAAACTATAAATCAAATTGTTTAATTTTTCGATATAAAGTTCTTTCAGAAATACCTAATTCGTCTGCGGCGGCTTTTCGTTTTCCTTTGTTTTTCTCTAATGATTTTTTGATCATTTCAATTTCTTTTTGTTCCAAGCGCAAAACTTCTTCTTCTTCGATCGTTTCGGCAAACAAATAATTATCGTCTTGCATTTGATAATTGTCTTCGCGTGCTGTAGGTGTCATAACCGCAGTTCGAGGCTCTTCTTCAAAATCTATTTCGCTTTCATTTTCTTGCGAACCGTATATTTTCTGAATTAAATTCGGGTTGATATCTTGTACTTTTGATGTTCCATTTTTCATCAATTCTAAAGTGAGTTTCTTTAAATCATTCAAATCACTTTTCATATCAAAAAGAACTTTGTACAAAATATCTCTCTCGGTACTAAAATCACTTTCGTTTTTCTTGTCGTTAATTACCGAAGGCAAATTGGTTCCTTCCATAGGAAGGTATGACTGTAAAGTAGCTAACGAAATATCACGATTTGTTTCTAAAACAGAGATTTGTTCTGCTACATTTCGTAACTGACGAATGTTTCCGTTCCATCTGAATTTTTGCAAAAGCTGTACTGCATCGTCATCCAATTTCAATGGAGGCATTTTGTATTTATGAGCAAAATCAGCAACAAATTTTCTGAATAATAAATGAATGTCTTCGTTTCTTTCGCGTAAAGGCGGTAAAGTGATTTCGACTGTTGTCAAACGGTAATATAAATCCTCACGAAACTTCCCTTTTTCAATAGCATTGAATAAGTTTACATTCGTTGCTGCAACAATTCTCACATTCGTTTTTTGAACTTGTGATGAACCTACTTTTATAAACTCACCATTTTCAAGAACACGAAGTAAACGAACTTGGGTAGTCAGTGGCAATTCACCAACTTCATCAAGAAAGATAGTTCCGCCATCAGCTACTTCAAAATAACCTTCACGAGTGCTTGTTGCACCTGTAAAAGCTCCTTTTTCGTGACCAAAAAGTTCACTATCTATTGTTCCCTCCGGAATTGCACCACAGTTTACAGCAATATATTTTCCGTGCTTTCTATGTGAAAGCGAATGAATTATTCTTGGAATATTTTCTTTACCAACACCACTTTCCCCAGTTACCATTACCGAAATATCAGTAGGAGCAACCTGAATGGCTTTTTCGATGGCGCGATTTAATTTTGGATCATTTCCAATAATCTCAAATCGCTGTTTTATTGCTTGAACTGTTTCCATGTGTTTTTTGTTTCAAGTTTTTGTTTGTTTCAGGTTTCAAGTTTCTGAAGAAGACTTAAAACTTAACTTTTTAAACTCTTTTTTATATCTATTGAATTAAAAAGCTGCCTTAATTCATTGTATTGATTGTCTTTTAAGTCTGATTTTTGAAGAATCTTAGCCGAGTTTTTTTCTAAATAGATTAAAAACCAATCTTTTTTTTCTGTTATCTTTTCAAAATCTTTCCAAAAGAATTTGATGTTAAAACTATCTCCAATTTCCTCCATATAATTTTCATTAAAATGTATGAATAGGTTTTCGTTTAATCTGGGATTTTTAAATATTCTTTTTGTATGTCTGTAAACAGAGTAGATAATTATTAAAGGATATAGTAAAATGAAAACAAACGAAGAAGTGAAAATATCTTCTAAATTAACTTCATTTGAAAAAAAGTTTGTCACATTAACCATTACTATCAAGAAAAGAATAATTGATATTATTATGAAGGCAGGTCTGTTCAAATATAAATATAAATTCGCTTTAAAATAATCTTTGAAAGTAAAACTGGGCTTTATAATAATCTCTTTTTCCATATTTTAATTATAAATTAAATTTTAAATGTTTTCTATTTTAAGTCAAGTTACATAAAACTTGAAACAAAAAAACTTAAAACCTGAAACAAATATTTTAATTCATTTCAGAATAGCCAACTGCTTCTCCTTTTAAAGTTCCTGAAGTACAGCTTGTAATTTTTACATTTACAAAATCTCCAATATTATAATTCTCTTTTGGGAAAACAACTGTAATACTTTGTGAATTTCTTCCTGAGAATTCTTCTTTTGATTTTTTGGAAACCTTTTCAACCAGAACTTCAACAATTTGGCCAACGAATTCTTCGCTTCTAAACCAAGCGTGTTTTTGTTGTAAATCGACAATTTCTTGTAATCTTCTCGCTTTAGTTTCTTCAGGAACATCATCTTCCATTTTTCTTCCGGCCAAAGTTCCAGGACGCTCAGAATACGAATACATATAACCAAAATTATATTTTACATATTCCATCAAACTCATCGTATCTTGATGATCTTGCTCAGTTTCAGTTGGGAAACCCGCAATCATATCTTGCGAGATCGAAGCATTCGGAATAATTGTTTTGATTTTATCAATCAAAGTCATGTATTCTTCACGCGTATGCAAACGATTCATTTCTTTCAAAATTCTATTGCTTCCAGATTGAACCGGCAAGTGAATGTGTTTGCAAATATTTGGATATTTAGCAATAACATGCAAAATACTTTCGTGCATATCTTGTGGGTTCGAAGTCGAAAATCGAATACGCATTTTAGGAAAACCAACAGCAACCATTTCAAGTAATTGATCAAAATCAACAGCTGTAGCTTTTTGCATATCAGATGCGTTTACAAAGTCTTTTTTCAAACCGCCACCGTACCAAAGGTAACTGTCAACGTTTTGTCCCAGAAGAGTAATTTCCTTAAATCCTTTGTCCCAAAGATCCTGAATTTCCTTCATAATACTTTGAGGTTCACGACTACGTTCACGACCACGGGTAAAAGGCACAACGCAAAACGTACACATATTATCGCAACCACGAGTGATCGAAACCAAAGCTGTAATTCCGTTACTCATCAAACGAACCGGTGAAATATCTCCGTAAGTTTCCTCTTTCGATAAAATTACATTAATCGCGTCACGACCTTCTTCAACTTCTGCTAATAAATTAGGTAAATCTTTGTAAGCATCAGGGCCAACAACAAGGTCGACTATTTTTTCTTCCTCCAAAAACTGACTTTTCAAACGCTCAGCCATACATCCCAAAACGCCTACTTTCATTTTTGGGTTAATACGTTTTACCGCATTGTATTTTTCTAAACGCTTACGAATAGTTTGTTCCGCCTTATCTCGAATCGAGCAGGTATTTACTAAAACTAAATCAGCATCTTCAAGAGTTTGGGTAGTATTGTATCCGTTTATTGATAAAATGGAAGCTACAACTTCACTGTCTGAAAAATTCATCGCGCAGCCGTAACTTTCTATAAAAAGTTTTTTAGTATTCTCAGGTTTATTTTCCAAAACAAGACTTTCGCCTTGTTTGCTTTCTTCAATAATCTTTTCCATTGTATAATTTCAAAGTGCAAAGATAATGTAAAAGCGATCAATATGACAAGATGGCAGGAAAGAAATTTCGGATTTTAATTCCGAAGCTTCAGGATAGATTTTAGATTGTCGAAATGTAACGAAAAACAGGCTTTTTTTATGATAAAACGGAACTGCTAAATATCGAAAAAAAAGAACATTTAGAGGGGATAAACCTTTAAAATTTATACCTATATATATAATAGGTGCAAATACCAATAAATCTGCATTTTTAAGAAACATAACATTAAAATACCTCAAAAATGAATTCGCGGGGCTGATATTTAAAAAAAATAGATACTTTTGTTGCAGAAAAATAGAGCAATGGCAAAGAATTTAGTAATAGTGGAGTCACCTGCAAAGGCGAAAACGATCGAGAAATTTTTGGGAAGTGATTTTCAGGTGGAGTCAAGTTATGGCCACATAGCCGACTTACCATCAAAGGAAATAGGAGTAGACGTAGAGAATGGTTTCAAACCTAAATACGAAGTTTCTCCAGATAAAAAAGCCTTGGTAAGTAAATTGAAAACACTATCTAAGAATGCCGAAATGGTCTGGCTAGCAAGCGATGAGGACCGCGAGGGGGAGGCTATTTCATGGCATCTTGCGGAAGAACTAAAACTAGATACTAAAAAAACAAAACGAATCGTTTTTCACGAAATTACAAAATCAGCGATTCTTAAAGCAATTGAGAATCCTAGAGAAATTGATTATAATTTAGTAAATGCACAACAAGCACGCCGTGTTTTAGATCGTTTAGTAGGTTATGAATTGTCTCCGGTTTTATGGAGAAAAATTAAAGGAGGACTTTCTGCCGGACGTGTACAATCAGTTTCTGTTCGTTTAATTGTCGAGAGAGAACGCGAAATCCAAAACTTTAATGCAGTTGCTACTTATTCTATCGTAGCAGAATTTGTAAATGAAGCCGGAAAATCTTTCAAGGCTAAATTGCCAAAAAACTTTAATACTAAAAAAGAAGCCGAAGATTTCTTAAAACAAAACATCGGATCAAAATATAAGGTAGCAGATTTAGAAACGAAACCTACCAAAAAATCTCCAACAGCACCTTTTACAACCTCTACTTTGCAACAAGAAGCGGCTAGAAAATTGTATTTGCCAGTTGGAATCACAATGCAGCTTGCACAGCGTTTATACGAAGCTGGACTTATTACTTATATGAGAACAGATAGTGTGAATCTTTCTAAAGAAGCAATGGATGCTGCTGAAGCTGAAATCATAAAATCATACGGGAAAGAATTTTCGAAACCTCGTACTTTCGCTAATAAAAATAAAGGAGCACAAGAAGCGCACGAAGCAATTCGTCCGACTGATATGTCTCGTCATACGGTAAATATCGATCGTGATCAGGCTCGTTTATATGATTTGATCTGGAAAAGAACTTTAGCATCTCAAATGAGCGATGCACAATTAGAAAGAACAAACGTAAAAATTGAAGCGAACAATCATAGTGAGATTTTTACAGCTTCAGGAGAAGTTTTGCTTTTTGAAGGATTCCTAAAAGTGTACTTAGAAGGTCATGATGATGATGAGGAAGAACAAGAAGGAATGTTGCCTGCGTTAAAAGTAAACGAAAAGCTAGCTAATAATTATATTACGGCAACAGAGCGATATTCAAGACCTCCGGCACGTTATACAGAGGCTTCTTTGGTGAAAAAATTAGAAGAATTAGGAATTGGTCGTCCATCTACATACGCGCCAACTATTTCAACTATCATCAATAGAAACTATGTTGAAAAAGGGACTCTTGAAGGGCAGGAGCGTAAATATACTCAACTTACTCTTCAGGCTGATAAAGTAGATGAGAAGCTGTTGAAAGAGAATACAGGTTCAGATAAAGGAAAATTAGTTCCTACTGATATCGGAACTATCGTTACCGATTTCTTAGTTAAGAACTTTGGAAATATATTAGATTATAATTTTACTGCAAAAGTAGAGCAGGATTTTGATGAAATTGCCGAGGGAAATATTGACTGGGCGGTAATGATGCAGGAATTCTACAATAAATTTCACCCAAATGTAAAAGAGGTTGAAGCTAATGCAGAACGCGAAAGCGGAGAAAGAATTCTGGGAAAAGATGCTGATGGAAGACAAGTTTCTGTGCGTTTAGGAAAATTTGGTCCAATGGCTCAAATTGGAGAAGCGGATGATGAAGATAAAAAATTTGCCAGTTTAATGTCTGATCAAAATATTGGAAACATTACACTTGAAGAAGCTTTGAATTTGTTTTTATTGCCTAAAAACTTAGGAGAATATAAAGGAGAAGAGGTAGAGGTAAGTAATGGTCGTTATGGTCCTTATGTACGTCATGGAAGTGTTTTTATTTCTTTGCCAAAAGGAGAAGATCCTTTAAGTCTTTCTAAAGAAAGAGCGCAAGAATTAATTGATGAAAAAGCAATTGCCGATGCGCCAATTGCGGTTTATAAAGGTGAGGGAGTTCAGAAAGGTGTGGGACGTTTTGGTCCGTTCATCAAATGGAGTGGTATTTTTATTAATGTAAGTAAAAAATACAATTTCGATAATTTATCGCAGCAAGAAGTAGAAGAGCTAATTGAAGATAAGTTACAAAAGAATATAGATAAAGTACTTCATAATTGGGAAGACGAAGGAATTTTAGTTGAGAAAGCACGTTGGGGGCGTTCGGTTATTACAAAAGGAAAAATCAAAATTGAATTGAGTAAAGATGTTGATGCTACAAAGTTAACATTGGCCGAAGTTCAGGAAATGATTGCCAAAAAAACGCCGGCAAAAAAGACACCAGCAAAAAAAGCAACAACAACTAAAAAAGCTCCGGCTAAAAAGCCAGCTGCTAAAAAGAAATAATAAATGGAATTTGATTTTCTAGAACCAGTTAACGACGGAATTTTAAAGTTCATTAGTTCGTTGTCTTCACAAGAATTAGGCAGTAAAATAGTTTTGCATACGCAAGATCAATTTCCGGATATAAGTAAAATAAATATTGCTATTATAGGAGTTTTAGAAGATCGCCGAAATAGCAATGTGATTAATGAAGTCAATTTAAATGCTCTTCGTAAGAAACTTTATAGTATGTTTCCCGGTAATTGGGATGCTTCTATTGCAGACCTAGGTGATATTCTTGCCGGAGATTCTGTAGAGGATACTTACTTTGCATTAAAAAAAGTAACATCTACATTAATAAAAAACAAAGTGATTCCTATAGTCGTGGGAGGTTCGCAAGATTTGACATATGCTCTCTATCGTGCTTATGACGATTTGGAACAAATGGTTAATATGGTTTCGGTAGATAATAAATTTGATTTTGGTAAAGAAAATGAAACTGTTTCGGCAAATTCATATTTGACAAAAATCATAATTGATGAGCCAAATAATCTTTTTAATTACTGTAATATCGGGTATCAAACCTATTACAACTCGCAAGAAGAGATTGATCTGATCGAAAAGTTATTCTTTGATGCGTATCGTTTAGGTGAGATTTCGAATAATATTGCATTGGCGGAGCCTGTTTTTAGAGATGCAGACCTGGTTAGTATCGATTTGAATTCGGTAAAATCTTCAGCTTCAGGAAATATGGTGTCTTTTGAGCCAAATGGTTTTAATGGAAAAGAAATATGTTCATTGGCAAGATACGCAGGTATTAGCGATAAAGTTTCTTCTTTCGGAATTTTTAATCATAATAGTACAGCACCAGAATCGGCTATTATTGCTCAAATAGTTTGGTATTTTATAGAAGGTTATCATTATCGATCAAAAGAATATCCTTTTGGTAGTCGGGCAACGTACTTAAAGTATATCGTTCCTCTGGAAGATGAAGAATTGATTTTTTATAAAAGTGATAAAACAGATCGTTGGTGGATTGAAATTCCGTTTGAATCAAATGGACACAATAAACTAAAAAGAAATACGTTATTACCGTGTTCGTATGAAGAATATTTATGCGCTTGTAATCAAGAATTGCCAGAAAGATGGTGGAAAGCACAGAGAAAAAATGCTTTATAAAGTAAAATTTTAGTAAAAATCACAAATTTGTAAAGTTCTGTAGAATTAGTTAAGAATTATTAGTAAGAAAATGAATATAAAATACAAAAATTAACGCTTTACGTCGATTTTTTACGCTAGTTTGTCGATGAAATATTTTTTTTTTATTTTATTTAACATTATTTTTGAACAATAAAATAAATTTCGCAACTAGTATTGTTTTTTAGCTAAATAATAAATACGTTTACGGACTTATAATAATGAATAGATAATCCCAAATTTATATGAAGAAGTTTATTGCATTTGCAGCAATGTTAACACTAGTAATCGGCTGTGGTAAGTCAGGTGACAAAGGTGAGTTAGTTGGTGTTACAGGAGGCAAATGGCATCCTGAAAAGCCTTACGGAATGACATTGGTTCCGGGTGGATCTTTTATTATGGGTAAATCAGATGCTGATTTAGCTAATGTAGAAGACGCTCCGACTAAAACAGTAACAGTACGTTCATTCTATATGGATGAAACTGAGATTACAAACAGCGAGTACCGTCAATTTGTGGAATGGGTAAAAGATTCTACAATGAGAGTGCGCCTTGCTATTTTAGCTGATGAAACTGGTCAAAAAAGCACTGGTGACAAAGGTAAAAAAGGTGGTAGTATTGCAGATTATGCATTTAATGATTCAGAGCCGGATAAAATGACGGCTTATGATAAATATATGTATGATAACTATTATAGTGTAGGAACAAAAGATGATCCTTATGCTGGTAGAAAATTAAACAAAAAAGTTAAGTTAATTAAAGATACTAAAGCTTATCCAGATGAGTATTATACTGAGGTAATGGATTCTATGTATTTACCAATAGAAGAATCATACAATGGTTTAAGAACAATTGACGTAAATAAATTGAAATTCCGTTATTCTTGGATGGACATTCAGGCTGCTGCAAAAGCTAAAGTTGGAAAAAGAAAAGACTTCGTTAAAACAGAACAAGTTAGTGTTTATCCAGATACTACAGTTTGGATTAAAGATTTTGCTTATTCATATAATGAGCCAATGCACAATGATTATTTCTGGCACAAAGCTTACGGAGATTATCCTGTAGTTGGTGTTACCTGGAAACAAGCTAAAGCATTTTGTGCTTGGAGAACATTAAATAAAAACAGTTACATCAAGTCTAGAAAAAAAGGACGTGATTTAGTAAATGCTTTCAGATTGCCAACAGAGGCAGAGTGGGAGTATGCTGCCAGAGGAGGTCTTGAATCGGCTACTTACCCTTGGGGAGGTCCTTATACTAAAAGTGACAGAGGTTGTTTCTTAGCTAACTTCAAACCAAACAGAGGAGATTACGCAGCTGACGAGGCTTTATATACTGTTGAAGCTAAATCATATGAGGCTAACGGTTATGGATTGTATAACATGGCAGGAAACGTTTCAGAATGGACAGATTCAGCTTATAATCCAAATGCTTACGAATATGTTTCTACAATGAATCCTAACGTAATTGACGGAAACAACCAAAGAAAAGTTGTTCGCGGTGGATCATGGAAAGACGTTGCTTATTTCCTACAGGTAAGTACTCGTGATCATGAATATGCTGATTCAGCTAGAAGTTATATTGGTTTCAGAACTGTACAAGATTACATGGGAACTCAAACTACTGGAAGCGGTAAAAAAAGTAAATAATTAAATTCAATATCCAAATCAAATCTATTTTAAATTAAAACCTAAAAAAAAGTATTATGGCATTATTAAGTAAAAAAGCAATGAATTTCGCTTATGGTATGGGAGCGGCAGTGGTAATTATTGGAGCTTTATTCAAAATTACTCACTTTGAAATTGGACCATTAACTGGAACATTAATGCTTTCAATTGGATTGGTAACAGAGGCGTTAATTTTCGCACTTTCTGCTTTCGAACCAGTTGACGAAGAGTTAGATTGGACTCTTGTTTACCCTGAATTAGCAAACGGTCAAGCTAGAAAAAAAGCTGATAAAGTTGAAACTCCATCTGATGCCCAAGGATTGTTGTCTCAAAAATTAGACGTAATGTTGAAAGAAGCTAAAATTGACGGTGAATTAATGTCAAGTTTAGGAAATTCTATCAAAAATTTCGAAGGAGCTGCAAAAGCAATTTCTCCAACTGTAGATTCTATTGCAGGACAAAAGAAATATGCTGAAGAAATGTCTATGGCTGCTGCACAAATGGAATCATTGAATAGCTTATATAAAGTACAATTAGAAAGTGCTGCAAGAAATGCACAAGCAAACAGCGAAATAGCTGATAATGCGTCTAAATTAAAAGAACAAATGCAATCAATGACTGCAAACATTGCTTCTTTGAACAGTGTTTATGGTGGTATGCTTTCTGCAATGAGTAACAAAGGATAATTAGTTTTTGACTATTATATTAAATTTATTAATAAAGAACTAATTATAAAAAAATGGCAGGAGGAAAATTAACCCCTAGACAGAAGATGATTAACCTGATGTATCTGGTTTTCATCGCAATGTTAGCAATGAATATGTCAAAAGAAGTTTTATCGGCTTTTGGCTTAATGAATGAAAAATTTGAAAGCGCTAACAAATCTTCAGTAGAAACAAACGCTGGTTTGTTGACTACATTAGATCAAAAAGCTGCTGAGGCAAAAGGAGAATTTGCAGATGCTGCAGTTACTGCACATAAAGTTGAAACAATTTCAAAAGAATTTTATGCGTACATTGGTTCTTTAAAAGGTGATGTCCTAAAAGGATTTACAGCTGATAAAGAAACTGGTAAATTACCTTACGAGTCAATGGACAAAGGTGATAATATCGATAACTGGTTTACTGGTGAAGGATATACCGCAAAAGGGAATGAAATCATTTCTAAAATTGAAAAGTATAAAGCAGATATGAAAGCTGCTTTGGCAGATAAAAAAAATAAATACGGTACAATCATTACAGAGATTGATAAGAAATTTGATGTTTCTGATGTGAAAAACAAAGAAGGTTTAAAAGATAAATATTTAGCTTACCACTTTAAAGGTTTTCCTGCGGTTGCTTCATTAGCTAAACTTTCAGCTTGGCAAAATGACGTTCAAAAAGCAGAAGCAGATGTTTATAGCGCTGCTTTAGGAAAAGCTGCAGTTGCCGCTGCTTCATACAACAATTATAAAGCAATTGTCGTTCTTGACAAAGGTGCTTATTTTCAGGGAGAAAAAGTTACAGGTAAAGTTGTTTTAGGTCGTTATGATGATAATACAAAACCAACTTCTTTTACTCTTAATGGAAGACCAGGTAACATCGTTAATGGTCAGGCTGTAGTAGAAATGACTGCAGGAGCTGTAGGAGAACAACAAATTGCTGGTCAATTTACATTCTTAGAAGATGGTAAAACTATCCCTCTTACATTTAAGCAACCATACGTTGTAGTTCCAAGACCAAACTCTGCTACAATCTCTGCTGATAAAATGAATGTTGTTTATAGAGGTGTTGTTAACCCAATCTCTGTATCATTCGCTGGTGTTGCTGATAATAAGGTTGTTGCTAGTGCTCCAGGATTGTCTTCAGCTGGTAAACCAGGTAAATACAATATGAATCCAGGTGCAGGTACTGAAGCTACAATTTCTGTTACTGGTACATTACCAAATGGAGATAAAGTTTCTGATAAGAAAACTTTTAGAATTAAAGGTATTCCTGGGCCAACAGGAACAATTAGAGGAGAAATGGGTGTTGTAAAAGGACCTAAATCTAACTTAGAAATTGCTACTATTGGTGCTAAATTACTTGATTTTGATTTTGAAGTTGGTTTAGATGTTGTTGGATTTAATATGAAAATTGCTGGACAACCTACAGTTGTTGTTTCAGGTAACAGATTAAATGCACAATGTAAACAAGTACTTTCAAGAGCTGGAAAAGGAGACCAGGTTACTATTTCTGAAATTAAAACTAAACTTGTTGGAGCTGGTAGTTATTTATTGCCAAGAACTGCTCCGGTAATTTATGAAATACAATAATAAAGTAGGTAATCCTACATTCAATATCTTATAATGATATCATGATGAAAGTAAGAATTTTTTTAATAGCTATTGTGTCTATCGCTGGAGGTTTTACTTCTAATGCGCAATCTAATTTGCTAAATGCGAAAACACCTGCTCAGATAGGACTTAAGACTCCTGCGCAACTTATCTCAGATAATGATAAGCCTTTGGCTTATGGTTATGTAGATGATAGAGATGTCTTGATGGGAAAAACTACTTGGGAAATTATTGATTTAAATGAAAAAATTAACTTTCCAATGTATTTTCCGGTAGATACGGCTAATATTGGTTCTGATAGACGTTCGCTTTACGACGTTTTGACGAAAGCTGTTAAAAACGGCAAAATAACTGAAGTTTATAGCGACAGTTATTTCAATACTAAAAAATCTTTGAAAGACATTCAAGGTGCATTATCTCGTATTGATACAACAGATGCTGGTAGAGAACTTATTAACCAATATCCGGATGATTACAAATCACGTGTTGTGAAGAAAAAAGTAGTTACAGGAACTGGTAAAAATAAAAAGGTTAATTATGTTGAAGAAACAGTTGGTCCAACAAGATCGGTACCAGCAGAGTATATCTTGAAACAAGACCTTACTGCAGCAGATGTTACACAATATAAAATTAAAGGATACTGGTATTTTGACAAACGTCAAAGTGAACTTAAATATCGTTTACTTGGTATTTGTCCTGTAACTCCGGATGTTTATACAATGAATAGTGACGAAAAGGATTATATTGAGTTATTTTGGGTTTTCTTCCCTAATGCCAGAGAAGCATTACATGAAGCAAAAGCTTTTAACGACAGTAACTCTGCACTTCCAATCTCATTCGATCAGATATTAAATTCAAGACGTTTTAATGCAGTTGTTTATAAAGAAGAAAACTTGTACGGAGATCGTGAGATCAAAGATTACATGAAAGACAATGCACAAAATCAATTGTTGGAATCTGAAAGAGTAAAAGAGAAGATTCGTAACTTCGAACAAGATATGTGGAATTACTAAGTATCTAAAATTACATTATATAAAAACTCTTGCTACCTTTGTAGTAAGAGTTTTTTTTATTTTATGTTATTGCATATTTGATAAATTGATTTCTAACTAAGAATTAAATTCTTGAATATGTCTGTTTTAATTTTTAACACTTTAAAAGTGTAAGAAAATTACAATAAAATAAATATTACTCCGTTATGTCTCTTATAAATGATTCAATGATGGAAATAAGAATTTTTTTAACGGCTGTCGCTTTTATTGCGGTAAGTTTTATCTCTAATGCGCAATCTAATTTACTAAACGCAAAAACAGCAGATCAGATTGGACTTAAGACTCCTGCGCAACGGATCTCAGATAACGATAAACCTTTGGCTTATGGTTATATAGATGACAGAGATGTTTTGATGGGGAAAACAGTGTGGGAAATCATTGATTTAAATGAAAAAATCAACTTTCCTTTATACTTTCCGGTTGATACGGCTAATATTGGTGCCGATAGACGTTCACTTTATGACGTTTTAACAAAAGCTATTAGAAATGGTAAAATAACTGAAGTTTACAGCGATAGTTATTTCAATACAAAAAAATCTTTAAAAGACATTCAAGGTGCATTGTCTCGTATTGATACTACAGATGCGGGTAGAGAACTTATTAACCAATATCCGGACGACTACAAATCACGTGTTGTGAAGAAAAAAGTAGTTACAGGAACTGGTAAAAATAAAAAAGTCAATTATGTTGAAGAGACAGTTGGTCCAACAAGATCGGTGCCGGCAGAGTATATCTTAAAACAAGATCTTACGGCGGCTGATGTTACACAATATAAAATTAAAGGATATTGGTATTTTGATAAACGTCAAAGTGAATTGAAGTATCGTTTACTTGGTATTTGTCCTGTAACGCCGGATGTCTATACAATGAATAGTGATGAAAAGGATTATATAGAGTTATTTTGGGTTTTCTTTCCTAATGCGAGAGAAGCATTGCACGAAGCAAAAGCTTTTAATGATAAGAATTCGGCTGTTCCGATTTCATTTGATCAGATTTTAAATTCCAGGTATTTTAATGCTATTATTTATAAAGAGGAAAATATGTATGGAGATCGTGAGATCAAAGATTATATGAAAGATAATGCACAACAGCAGCTGTTAGAATCTGAAAGAGTAAAAGAGAAGATTCGTAACTTCGAAGAAGATATGTGGAACTACTAAGTGCCTAAATTACATTATAACAAAAACTCTTATTACCTTTGTAGTTGGAGTTTTTTTTATTTTATCTCAATACTACATGCTTGATTACTTAATTGTCGGATCTGGATTGGCTGGAATTTCATTTGCTGAAATAGCCCTTAAAAACAATAAATCTATTTTAGTTGTAGATAATAAATCTCAAGTATCATCTCGAGTTGCTGGAGGATTATACAATCCGGTTATCTTGAAACGTTTTAGCGAAGTATGGAAAGCTCAGGAACAATTGGTTCTAATGGATGAGTTTTACACTGAAATTGAAGATAAATTAAAGACTAAGTTTAATTTTAGGCTTCCTATTTTAAGAAAGTTTTTTTCAATAGAGGAACAAAATAACTGGTTTGCAGCTTCAGACAAGATTAATTTAGCACCGTTTTTATCTACTAAACTAATTTCGAAAAAGTACGCGGGAATTGATTCTCCGTACGATTACGGGCAAGTTTTGCATACAGGTTATGTAGATACAGCTTTGTTATTGGATACTTACAAGGAGTATTTGTTAGCGAATAATTTATTATTAGAAGAAACTTTTAATCCGGGTTATATTGAATTTTTCGATTTTGGAATTCAATATAAAAATATTCAGGCTCGCAATATTATATTTGCTGAAGGCTTTGGATTACATAAAAATCCTTTCTTTAATTATTTGCCTTTAGATGGAACAAAAGGTGAGCTTTTTGTTATTAAAGCACCGAATTTAAAATTGGATGTAATTGTAAATACAAGTGTTTTTATCCTGCCACTCGGAGGCGATTTATTTAAAGTTGGAGCAACATACAATTGGCAAGATAAAACAGATCATCCTACAGAAGAAGGAAAACAGGAACTTGTAGATCGCATCAAAGAAATTCTTATGTGCGATTTTGAAATCGTAAAACATTTTGGCGGAGTTCGTCCGACGGTAAAAGACAGAAGACCTTTAATAGGAACACATCATGAACGCAAGTCACTTCATATTCTTAACGGATTAGGAACACGTGGTGTAATGCTTGGGCCTGCAATGGCAAAGGTTCTATTTGATAAAATTGAAAATGAAATTCCTTTAGATGCGGAAATTGACATTCAGCGATTTCATAAAAGATATCTAAAGACACTTATTTCTGACCGGCCTTAGGATCATAGGAGACAAACATATTGATGTACAGGTTTCTTGAAAGTCGTAAAACAAAAGGAAATAATACAATTAAAGTAATAACAATAGCCAAGAATGATTCTTCGATACTAGCTTTAAAAAAAACAAACGAAACAATAAAGGCAGCAATTCCTACGGCAACATTCAGACCGTAACTTACATACATTGCGCCATAAAAGAATGAAGGTTCGATTTGATATTTAAAACCGCAATGACTACAATGTTCGTTCATTTTGAGAACTTTAGTCAAATGAAGAGGGTTTTTATCCGAATACATGCTCTCATTTTGGCATTTTGGACAACTTCCTGTTAAAATACTATTTAGTTTGGATCCTTTTTTTAACATTTGCAAAAAATTAAATTATCCCATTGTTTTGGGAGTGTAAATTTACACAATCAATTAGTTATAAAATAACATTACATGCTTAATATACACAATTTATCGGTTTCTTTTGGTGGTACTTATTTATTCGAAGAGGTAACTTTTCGCTTAGGTGCCGGAGATCGAGTTGGACTAGTCGGAAAAAATGGTGCTGGAAAATCAACTATGCTAAAAATGCTGGCTAGAGATTTTGCTCCTGATTCTGGAGTTATTTCTCAAGAGAAAGATATCCGAATGGGTTTTTTACGTCAGGATATTGATTTTGAACAAGGAAGAACTGTACTAGAAGAAGCTTATGAAGCTTTTACCGAAATTAAAGTTGTTGAGAAAAAACTAGAAGAAATCAATCATCAATTGGTTACCAGAACCGATTATGAAAGTGAAGAATACAGCCAAATCATCGAAGATTTATCTGATTATACACATCGTTTTGACCTTCTTGGAGGTTATAATTATGTAGGAGATACAGAAAAAATTCTTTTAGGATTAGGATTTAAAAGAGAAGTTTTTAATAATCAAACTGAAACATTTTCAGGAGGTTGGAGAATGCGTATCGAGCTTGCAAAATTATTATTGCAGTCTAATGATGTATTGCTTCTGGATGAGCCAACCAATCACCTGGATATCGAAAGTATTATTTGGTTAGAGAGTTTCTTGCGTAATTATCCTGGAGTTGTAGTAATTGTATCGCACGATAAAATGTTCTTAGATAATGTAACGAATCGTACTATAGAAATTTCATTAGGAAAAGCCTATGATTTTAATAAACCCTATTCTCAATATTTAGAATTGCGTCACGAAATTCGCGAAAAGCAATTGGCTACTCAAAAGAATCAGGCGAAGAAAATTGAGGAAACAGAAAAATTAATCGAGAAATTCCGTGCAAAAGCTTCAAAAGCTTCGATGGCGCAATCGTTGATTAAAAAATTAGATAAAGTTGAAAGAATTGAAGTTGACGAAGACGATAATTCAGTAATGAATATCTCTTTTCCAGTTTCAAAAGAACCTGGTAGAGTAGTAGTAGAAGCCGAAAATGTAACGAAAGCTTACGGCGATAAAGTTATTTTAAAAGATATAGATTTACTGGTAGAACGCGGAAGTAAAATTGCTTTTGTGGGACAAAACGGTCAGGGAAAATCAACCTTCATTAAGGCTATTGTAAATGAGTTTGAATATCAGGGAAACATCAAATTAGGACATAATGTTCAATTAGGATATTTTGCGCAAAATCAGGCTGAATATCTTGATGGAGAAATTACATTATTGCAAACTATGGAAGATGCTGCAATGGATACGAATCGTTCTAAAGTTCGTGACATGTTGGGATCATTTTTATTCCGTGGAGATGATGTAGAGAAAAAAGTAAAAGTACTTTCAGGAGGTGAACGTAACCGTTTGGCACTTTGTAAGTTGTTGTTGCAGCCTATCAACGTTTTGCTGATGGATGAGCCTACGAATCACTTAGATATTAAATCTAAAAATGTTCTAAAAGCGGCGCTTCAAAAATTTGGAGGAACTTTATTGCTGGTTTCTCACGATAGAGATTTCTTGCAAGGAATGTCGAATATCGTTTACGAATTCAAGGATCAAAAAATAAAAGAATATTTGGGTGATATCAACTATTTCTTAGAACAACGCAATCTTGAAAACATGCGTGAAGTTGAGAAAAAAGATGTTGCAAAAGCAGCTGCTCCAAAAGAAAGCAATAAAACTTCGTACGAAGATCAGAAAAAAGGGAAAGCGCTTCAAAATCGTTTAAGCAAAGTTGAAAGTCAGATCAAACAATTGGAAAAAGACATTCAACACGACGATAAACTGTTGCTTTCTAATTATGATAAACATATCGAAGATGCTTCTTTTTTTACAGCATATAACAAAAAGAAAAAAGATTTAGATCAATTACTTCTTGATTGGGAAGTTGTTCAGGAAGAAATAGATAATTTTAATGCTTAATTTTTTGTTTTAGGTTTCAAGTTTCAGGTTCTTATTGTAACGTGAAACTTGAAACCTAAAGCAAACTATTTAATAATTCCAATAGATTTTGAATGCATAATAGCTTCACTGCTATCTTTGTAATAACAAACAGCGACATCTAAATTTTCTAAGTTTTTCAAAATAGTTTTTGTAGCTTCTTTTTGCTTGTTGCCAGTTTGCCTGATATAAACTGCTTTTACAGTCACTGGAAATATTTTACAGATTCGTTCGTACAAAATAGGATCGTGCTGCGAATCATCTCCCAATAAAACATATTTAAGATTGGGATAAAACTCTAATACGTGTTTTATTTTATCAAACTTATGATCATGGTTTCCGCGCCCGCTCATAAAGAAATCAGTAACACCTCTTTTAATATCTTTTAATAAAATTACCGCTCTTGGCAGATTGTGTATTTTGGTAAATTTTACAATAAAGCGATACAAATTCCATTCGCTGCTTGAAACATAAAAAAAGGCATTTTCTTCTTCTTTATTGTTTCTCCCTGCTGAACTTAAAGCTTGATAATGTGGTACGACATCTTTAAAAACCTTTCTGTCATTCACGTTTTTAAATAGTAGAATGTATATTTTTTTAAAGAAATTTTGAGTGTGCGAAATCAGGAAAGTATCATCAATGTCAGATATGATTCCTAGCTTTCCTTTGTGAGGTCTTATAAAACTCCCTTTTTCAGTTATAGTTTCAGTCTCAGATTTAATGCTAACTTCGTATTGAATCCATCCAAAATGAGTTTCTTTTTCCAGCGGAATACAAAATTTAAAATAACCGTCATCAAGAGTTTTAGTATGAATCTCCTGATTGCCGCATTTTAGATAAATATCAAAATTTTTGAGGGTTTTTATCCTAAACTGATTAATGATTGAAGTCGCATTTTTAAAATTCTTTTTTTGAAAATCGTAATCATAGGTTCTTTTAAAAACATGGCCCATTACAATTAATTCTTCTTCATTGGCATAACCTCGATATAATTGTAAAATTGGTTTCATTAATTACGTATATTTATAGATGGATGCTGTAAATTAATTATTTTAATTGACTTTAAAAATTAAATTTTGAAAAAGAATATCATATTTGTTGTAAACCCTATTTCCGGAGATCTTGATAAGTCTGATTTAGTTGATGCTGTGCAAGAGTTTGCAACTACAAATCATTTTGACCTTGAAGTTTATGAAACGACCGGTAAAAACGATCAGAAAAAAATACAATCACTTTATAATCAATACCAACCAGAACGTATTGTTGTGGCAGGCGGTGACGGAACCATAAAAATGGTTGCTGAAGCAATGGAAAAGTACGATGTAATTATCGGGATTTTACCGGCCGGTTCTGCAAACGGGTTATCTGTCGACTTAAACTTACCTACAACAATAGAGGAGAACTTAAAAATTGCCTTTCTAAGCCATTATATCGAAATGGATATGATAAGTATTAACGGTAAAAAAAGTATTCATTTAAGCGATATTGGTGTCAATGCAAATTTGGTAAAGAATTATGAAGAAAGTAATCTAAGAGGATTGTGGGGTTATGCCCTGCAAGCATATTCTGCGCTAAAAGAATCTGAAGAACCTTTTGTAGCAACAATTTCAGCTAATAATGAAACGGTTGAACATACGGCCAGAATGATTGTTATTGCTAACTCTCAAAAATATGGGACAGGTGTAATCATAAATCCAAATGGTGCAATGAACGATGGGAAATTCGAATTGGTAATTTTAAAAAGTCTCGATTTGTTATTAATAGGGAAAATTATCACAGGAAATATGCCGATTGATTCTGATGATATTGTGATTATTTCGACAGATAAAGCCACAATAAAAACAGATTATCCCGTTAATTTTCAAATTGATGGAGAGTACTGTGGAGCGCAAACTGATTTAGAAATTCATATTTTGCATAAACAAATGAAAATTGCGATAGCATAATATTAGTATGCTCATTTTTGTCATTCCTCGGGATGACAATGATTGTGGTTATATTGGTGTTAAATGTTTTTAAACTTTGTCGGTAATTTTATTTAAAAGGATTTCTTTCCTGCCAATCCGTTTTAGGTTCTAAATAATTAAACAGTTTAGCAATATTATGATTGATCAAAGTATTGCTGTGTGTAATTAGGCCATACATTTTTAAAGGTTTTGCACCTACAGAACTTTTAATTTCAAGAGCAGTTCGGGCAAAAACAATTTCTGAGAATCCTTGATTGATGGAGTATGCGATCATGTCATATAACATGTTTAAATACAGCATTTTTTCACGCTGAATCGTTTCGTCGTATCCTAAAAAATAAGTATCCATTACATTTCTGTTTTTAATTAATGTATTGAAACCTATCAATTTTTCATCTAAAAAATAACCATAAAATAAGAAATCGTCTTTCATAATTTCTTTAAAGAAACTAAAGTGATTTCGAGCTAAGAAAAAAGTATTAAATGGTGCATTCTTGGCTACATGAAAATACAAATCATAAATAACATCTTCGTACCTTTTAATGTCGGCAAGATCCATTTTTTTCTTAACTATTCCTTCTGCTTTTTTTCGGGCACGTTTGTATTGATCTCTGTATTTTTTTGATAAAGCGTCAATGTAATCTTGATCAGAGTTCCAGTTTTTATTGATTTCAAAAATCATATTTGGCTGGGTCGAAAAAGTATAATTGTTTTTAAACTCTGCTTGTAAAGGTTCGATTTCTTTTGCGGTAAAATCTTTTATACTGGTAATATGTACTTTTTTTCCACTCGCTTTCAAGTCTTTCTTGAGCTGGTTAATTGCTTTATGCAATGTTTTTATCAGTTTGGGCTCACTTATTTTTTTATTAAAGGCAAAAGCGTTTTGACCTGTAAGCATATTGTTGCCAACGAATAGAACATGAGAAGCAAAATTCTTGAAAGCAAAATTACGTACAGTAGTTTTTAAGCATTGATCGCGTTCTCCAAAAGATTCCAGTTTTTCGGCAAATAAAAATTGAGTGATTGTAATTCCAACTAATTTATCGTCGTTAAAAATTCCAATAAAGTGGCAAGTCATATTTACAGGACAAGAATTCTCCAGCACCTCAAGATATTCTCTGGTCAAAAAAATATTATCTACAGCCAGCGAATTCCATTCTAAAGGCAGTAGGGATGTATTGTTGTAAATTTCGAAAGAATAAGTTGTAGTCAAAAGTGTGAGCTAATTTCTTCAAAATTAGGTAATATTTATAAAAACTCAATTGGTTTAAGTTATTATTAAGAAAAACCCGTTTGAGAATAAATTTCAAACGGGTTTTTGTTGATTTGTTTTTTATGCAAATCCGCAGATAATGCCACCCATTAAAGTAAGTGAAACAATCCAGAATCCTGCATGGACAAATATGTATTTCCATGATTTTCTTTCAAATAAACCATTAATGCCAATTATCGGAAAAGCAAAAAATAGGCCGGACATGAATCCGTGAAGTGCCCCATGTTTAAAGGTACGGTACGCTGTTCCATAATCTGCCATAAAAGCTGCAAACGAGGGTTTGGCGGTTTCTAATAAAGGAGGTCCGCCTACCATGCCAACTGCGCCTGTTTGATGAATGGTTAATGCCATTAAAATAACTGTAATCATTAAAGAAAAAACATAGGTTAGCCCAAATATTTTGAGCATATTTCCGGTTCGTAGATCTTCTGGAGTAAAATTATTTTCTTTCATCCAGATCGTTCCAAACACTTTTGGGTTGTACCAAATGAATCCGACAACAAGTGTTACAATTGCGGATACAAACAATGCAATAGGGTTAAATTCCATAAAATGAGGTTTTTAGATTAGTTGATCAAATTTAAGTAAAAAATAATAAATTTGTTAGTTTTTAAATAAGTAGTATAATTAATGTTAAAATATTATTTATTAACAGTTTGTCGATGATATGTGTATTATATCTGTGAAATTTATAATTTAGTCAAGCGAAAAAACACCAAATTTATTATGAAAAGCTTAATAACGCTTTTTTTAGTTTTAGTTTTCTCTTTAAACGTTTTTGCTGATACAGTTTCGGATAAAGAGAAAGATGCGCTAATAAAATTATACCATGCGACAAATGGTTTGCAGTGGAAAATAAAATGGGATTTATCACTTTCAGTAGGAACCTGGTATGGAGTTAAAGCTGAAAATGGAAAAGTAGTCGGACTTAATTTAGCTGATAATAATTTGCAAGGTGAATTACCGGCTGAATTTTTTGATTTAGTTAATTTAGTGACAATAGATTTGCATAAAAATAAACTAAACGGTCAATTGCCAAATGTGATTGGAAATTTAAGAGCGCTTGAAACTTTAGATGTCTCTTCTAATAAAATTTCGGGCGTATTGCCTTCAGAAATTGGAAGACTTACTAAACTGGAAACTCTTTCGCTATTCAATAATGAAATGAAGGGAGAGTTGCCAAATTCAATTTATAAAATAACAACTTTAAAAGTTCTGCTTTTAAATAACAATAAATTATCCGGGAGTTTGAGTAAAGAAATTGCCAATTATAGTGCTTTGCAAAACTTAAGTTTGTTTGATAATAATTTTGGAGGAGAAATTCCAAATGAAATTGAAAAACTCTATAATTTATCTGAAATGAATCTTTCATACAATAAGTTTAAAGGAAGGGTTTCTAAAAAAGTAATTTTACTAGATCCTTTAAATATGACTATGTTTGATGAAAATGGAAATCCGTTTTTATTAGAAATTAATGCAGAAAAAGAAAATACAATTGTTACCCCAAATTAATCGTGCTTATGAATGAATTTTACAATCGTTGAAAAAAGTTGATTAAATATATTTAGTTAATTGTTTAAAAGCCGTAATTCGTTACGGTTTTTTTACGCCCAAAAAACAATGTTATTTCATCAAAAAAATAACATTTTATTTAGATTGTATTTTTTAGTTATTTACTTTTTTTGCATAACTTTAGTTATTCAATTTGCACAATAAATAATTTGAAGTACAAAAAAATAATAATTTAACTTTTTTAATTATAAAATTATGGTAGTACAGTATCAAGGTGAACAATACGGAAAGCCAACTACATTTACAATAAGAATCATTGGAAATAACTTATCTAAAAGTAGTTCTAATTATCAAATCGATTTATTGGTAGGAGACAAGCAATTGCCAATTTTTACAACCTCAATTCATCAGAGTTTGTCGAACTGTCTAAAGGAAGTTTATTTGTTTAGAAAACATAACGGAATCATATTTAATGCTTCGTCAGAAAAAGTTGCAACGCCTTTAGTACCTTACGATCAGGTTTTGTACAACTATAACAAAAATGCTTTGTTTATGGCTTAAGTACTTCTTGCTGCTTTAAAAATTTATTAAAGACTGTTCTTCTGAATGGTCTTTTTTTATGTTCGATATCCAGTAAAACTTCCGGCTTTTGATCGTGTAGTTTTATTCAGAAAATCGCAGTTAATTTGACGGAAGCAGTTTTTTTATCATTAAAGTGTATCTATTTCATAAATTTTATTATGTTTGCTAAATCGATTTAGCAACTATTGAAACTTTCTTGATTTATGAAAAAAATACTTTTAATCTGTCTTTTTATTATCGTTCCGAATGCATTTCTAAATGCGCAGGAATTAAAATCTCCTGATGGAAATTTGACCTTGACATTTCATCTTAATAAAGAAGGAACTCCAACATATTCTCTAAACTACAAGAAAAAAGAAGTGATAAAACAAAGTAAGTTAGGTTTTATTTTAAAATCTGATATTATGCTGAATCGTGGTTTTCAAATTGCTGATACAAAATTTCAGTCAGAAAACACCACTTGGAAACCAGTTTTGGGAGAGCAAAAGGAAATTCAAAATCAATACAATGAATTGAAAGCTGATCTTGTGCAGGAAAAAAGTAAACGAAAAGTATCTATTTATTTTCGTTTGTTTAATGACGGGTTAGGTTTTAGATATGAGTTTCCGGTGCAGGATAATTTACGTCATTTTATTATTCAGGAAGAAACGACAGAGTTTAATTTGACTGGAGATCATAAACTTTTTTGGATTCCGGGAGACTATGACACAAACGAATATAGTTATACAACATCTAAAATATCAGAGATGCAATCTTTGGTGCACAGTGCAACGAATGTTTCTCTCGCAGCTCAAGCGACCATTAAAAATTTGGCAACGCAAACGCCTTTAATGATGAAGACCAATGACGGACTTTACATTAATATTCACGAAGCAGCATTAAAAAATTATCCGGCAATGTGTTTGAATGTCGATGATAAAACATATGCAATGAGTTCACATCTTGTTCCGGATGCGGTAGGAAATAAAGGCTACATTCAAACCGGAAGTTTCACACCTTGGAGAACAATTGTTGTGAGTGATGATGCCCGAAAAATTCTAGCTTCAAAAATGATTTTGAATCTTAATGAACCATGCAGTTTTGAAGATACTTCTTGGATTAAACCAGTAAAATATATTGGTGTTTGGTGGGAATATTTTACAGGCGGAGGATCGACTTGGGCCTATTCAGATAATCAGGATGTTGTAATTGGTAAGACTGATTTTTCTCAGTTAAAACCAAATAAGACACATGGTGCCAATACTAAACATGTAAAAGAATACATTGATTTTGCTTCAAAAAATGGCTTTGATGCCGTTCTGGTTGAAGGATGGAATGAAGGTTGGGAAGACAATACGGCTTTCAAAAAAGAACGTATTTATAGTTTTACGAAAGCATATCCGGATTTTGATGTAAAAGATTTAAGTGATTATGCCGCTAAAAAGAATGTAAAAATTATCATGCATCATGAAACTACATCTTCAACTGCAGAATATGAGCGTCAATTAAATGACGCCTTAAATTTTATGGCTGACAATAAATATAACGCTGTAAAAACAGGATATGTTGGACCAATTATTCCACGAGGAGAACATCATGATGGACAACAAATGGTCAATCATTATACTTATGTTGCAAAAGAAGCTGCCAAGCATAAAATTATGGTAGATTCTCATGAAGCAGTTAGACCTACAGGTTTGCATCGTACCTATCCAAACTGGTTTGCACAGGAATCTGCCAGAGGAACTGAGTTTGAAGCTATGGAAGGAATTCATCCTGATCACACTACAATTTTACCTTTTACAAGATTAATGGGTGGTCCGATGGATTACACGCCCGGAATTTTTCAAGGCGATTTGTCGGTATATGGATCAAAAAAGAATAAGTTAAGTACAACTTTAGTGAAACAATTGGCGCTTTATGTAACGATGTACAGTCCGTTGCAAATGGCTGCCGATTTACCTGAGAATTACTTACGTTTTAATGATGCATTTCAGTTTATCAAAGATGTAGCATTAGATTGGGATGAAACTTATATCTTAGAGGCAGAACCTGGTGATTATATTACAATTGCAAGAAAGACCAAAGGAAAACAAGAATGGTTTGTAGGTGGAATTACAGATGAAAATTCACGTACAGCGACGATCGATTTTAGTTTTCTACCTACAGGAAAAACATTTACAGCAACAATTTACGAGGACGGAAAAACAGCAGATTACAAAAACAATCCACAATCGTATAACATCCGAAAAATAACTGTAAACAGTAAAACCAAATTAAAGCAAAAATTAGCGTCCAGCGGTGGAGTTGCGATTTCAATAAAATAAAAAAAGTAACGCGGATGACATGGATTAAATGGTTTTTTCTCTTTTAATATTTGAAACAAAACTGTTAGATCTGCCAAATCTACGAGAGAAAAAAAAATGACCACAAATCAAAAAGATATTTAAAAGAAATCTTTTTTAATCCTTTAATCTGTGGCAAAAAAATAAATAACCAGAGGACAAGATTACATTGTTCCTCACAATGACATAAAAAATGAGCATAAAAATTTACCCTTTGCAATTTGAACCAATTTTGAAAGAAAGAATTTGGGGAGGAGAAAAATTAAAAACAGTTCTTAATAAATCTATTGCCTCTAATATCACTGGCGAAAGTTGGGAATTATCTACCGTAGAAGGTGATGTAAGTGTTGTTGCCAATGGTGAATTAAAAGGAAAATCATTAACAGAATTAATTGAGAAACTACCAAACGAAATTTTAGGTACAGCGGTATATGCTAGATTTGGGAATCAGTTTCCGTTACTGTTTAAATATCTTGATGCAAGAGAAGATTTGTCTATACAAGTTCATCCTAACGATAAATTAGCAAAAGAACGTCATAACTCTTTTGGTAAAACTGAAATGTGGTACGTAATGCAAGCTGATGCTGACGCAAGAATTATTGTTGGTTTTAAAGAAGATTCAAGTAAAGAAGAATATATTGAAAATCTAAACAACAAAACGTTAGTTTCTATTCTTGATGATGTAAAAGCAAAAGCAGGAGATGTATTTTTTCTTGAAACAGGAACAGTTCATGCAATCGGAGCAGGATTAGTTGTTGCAGAGATTCAGCAAACGTCTGATATTACCTATCGTTTGTATGACTTTGATAGAGTAGATGCTCAGGGAAATACAAGAGAACTTCATGTCGATTTGGCTCTTGATGCAATTAACTACAATAAAGTTGATACGCACAAAAAATATGAAACTGCTTCAAACAAATCAAATGCAGTAGTTGATTGTCCTTATTTTACCACCAATTTTATTCCGTTAGACGGAACAATTGAAGGAAATAAAAATGGAAACTCATTTACAGTTTATATGTGTATTGACGGTGCATTTGAGATTAGATATGAAAATGTAACCTACCAATATAAAAAAGGAGATACAGTTTTAATTCCTGCCGGTATGCATGCTTATGTGTTAAATGGTTCAGCATCAATTTTAGAAGTGTACATTTCTTAAAGATTGAAAATTAAAAATTTTATATTTTAATAAATCAGAAGAGTTGCAGGGTAATTGATCCTAAAGATTTAAACTTTGTAGCTCTGTGTCAAATAGATAGTTGCACATTATTCATAATAAAAAGCAAAATTTGTTTGAATAGCTGTAAAATGATTAATAGTAAAAATACTTATAATAATTGATGATTATATGTATAATTAACTCTAAAATAATGATTAGTTTAAAAAAAGAACTACAAAATCGTTTTAGTAATTATTTTTATTTATATTTGTGATATAATTTTTTATTTATATTTGTGATACAATTAATAACAGCTTAATAAAAAATTAACTCGCTAGATGAAAAAGATTACTATTAAGGATATTGCCACAGAGGCACAAGTGTCTATATCTACTGTATCTTTTGTCATTAACGATAAAGGCGAGAAAATGGGGATCAGTCCGGCGGTAATAAAGAAAGTGCAGGAAGTTGCAGAAAAGCTGAATTATCGACCAAGTATGATTGCCACGAGTCTTAGAACAGGGAAGACAAGATCTATTGGATTAATTGTTGAAGATATTTCGAATCAGTTCTTTGCACATCTTGCCAGAGTTATAGAAGACGAAGCAAAAAGTATTGATTATAGAGTTTTCTATTGTAGTACAGGTGGAGATGATGAGCGTTCTGAAGAGTTGATACATAGTTTGTTGCAGGCAAATGTGGATGGTTTTATTGTTACGCCAACGCAAAACCTTGAACAAAGTATTGAACTGCTTTTAAAATTGAAAAAACCAGTTGTATTAATCGATAGGTATTTTCCGGGGCAAAGAGTGAGCCATGTCGTGATGGATAATTATGAAGCAGCAAATTCAGCAACAAAGTTCCTGATTAATAAAGGATGTAAAAATATAGCAGTAGTCAACAATACTTCTGAAATGGTTCAGATGAAATTAAGGGAAGATGGCTATAGAGATGCTTTAAAAGAAGTAGAAAATTATAATCCGGCGCTTGTTCTACAGATGGAATATAAGACAAGTGAAGAAAACAGAATTGCTGAAATAGTTGGTTTTTTAGAAAAGAATCCTAAAATTGATGCCGTTTTATTTTTAACAAATTATATAGCACTTGCAGGATTACAGGCTTTTAGAGAAAGAGGAATCAGGATTCCTGAAGACATTTCGGTTATTAGTTTTGATGATCATGACAGTTTTAAATTGCATACACCAACAATTAGTGTTATTGCACAGCCCATTGAAGAGATTGCTGTTAAATCGATACAATTATTGATGAGTCAGATGACCGATATGGAAAAGTTTGAAGTAGAAAAAAGCCTCAAAAAAGGGAAGCTGATTGTTAGAGAATCAGTTTGATTTTAAAGAGGATTTTTGAAATAAAAAAAGAAAAAAAACGATTCGTTTTTTTTTAGTCATTTTGCTAAATCGTTTTAGTAAGCTTTAGATGAATAATACTGATAATCAGTTATTTTTTTTGATCTGTTTACTATAACGATTTCTTGAAATTAGGAAGTGTTTACATTACTATTAAACCATAGTATTTATTAGGTGAAGGCCCTTAAATACCATATTGAATTTGATTCAAGAATTTTATTAATTATTAAAAACAATCACGTTAAAACAAAACAAAAGCTTATGAAACGAATATTGGCAATGTTAGGAATGGTATTGTTGTGCAGCTTAAGTGCTGTGGCGCAAAACCGACAAATAACAGGCATAGTGGTTGATGCAGAAAACAAGGGAGTTGTTGCTGCATCGATAGAGGTTCAAGGAAAGCCTTATGGCTCAATAACAGACGTTGAAGGTCGATTTAAAATGAGTGTACCTGAAGGAAAAGTTACACTAAATATATCTTCTATTGGTTATGTAACAAAATCAGTAGTGCTTCAGGAAAGTGATACTAAAATTTCGGTAGTATTAGCAGAAAATGCGCAGGAATTAAAAGATGTAGTTGTTACTTCATTTGGAGTTAAAAAACAAAAGAAAGCTTTAGGTTACGCAGTTGGAGAACTGAAAGGTGAAGAGCTGACAAAAAATAAAGAAATTAACTTAGGAAACGCCCTTCAGGGAAAAATTGCCGGAGTTAACGTTTCTGCACCAGTTTCTGGACCATCAGGTTCTAGCCGTGTAGTAATTCGCGGCGCAACTTCAGCTTCAGGGCTTAACCAGCCTTTGTATGTTGTAGATGGTATTCCGATTGACAATAGTCAACAAGGAAATGCTGGAATGTGGGGTGGAGCTGATAAAGGTGATGGAATGTCTTCATTTAATCCAGATGATATTGCATCGATGTCAGTATTAAAAGGTAGTGCTGCATCTGCTCTTTACGGGTACAGAGGATCTAATGGTGTTATCTTAATTACAACTAAAAAAGGTAAAAGCGGAACAGGACTTGGAGTAGACTTCAATACTAATTCTACATTTAATACTCCGGTAAGTCTTTTAAATTGGCAAGATCAATATGGAGCTGGAGCTCCTGTAAATGGTGTTGCAACAAGATTTACTAATTTGCAGGAACTTAGAGATTCGTATTATTTTGCATGGGGTGATAAATATGACGGAACTCCTTCTCTTGCATTAGACGGAAGTACTAAACCATACAGAGCATACGGAAAAGATAATGTTGAAAATTTCTACAGAACTGGATATTCTTTCAGTAATACTTTAGCAATTTCTGGCGGAAATGAAACTACTAATTTCAGATTGTCTTTCGGAAATACGAAAGATGAATCGATCATGCCGGGAACAACTTTCGGAAGAAACAACGTGGCTTTGAGTTTAAATTCAGCTCCAAACAAAAAGATAAGCGTAGAAACCAACGCTCAATATATTTCTGAGAAAAGTCATAACAGACCTTATTTGAATGATTCTCCTAGAAATGCTTCTTTTCCAACAACTTTCTTAACGCCTGGAACAGACATCAGATGGTTAAGTAATGCATATGACGAAAATGGTGGTGAAGCAGATTATTTTGGAGCAAATACTTACCAAACTAACCCTTATTTCGCAACACAATCACCTTTAAATGAAGATCTTAGAAAGCGTTTTATTGGTTCTGCGAAAGTAAATTATAATATTACAGAAAAAATTTATGCAAAAGCAGTTATTGGTATTGATGATATCAATTACGAATACACTGAAATTGAACCAACTGGAATTAACTACAATCCAGGTGGATCTTACGAAAACAGAGTAGAAGGACGTTCAGAAGTTAATGCGTCTGGATTCTTAGGGTACAGAGGCGATATCGCTAAAAACCTTTCTTTGGATGCTTTCGTTGGTGCTAACCGTCAACACAACAGATACAGCGGTATTAAAATGAAAGGAAACAATTTTATTGTTCCATTCAAATATTTCTACGGAAATACACAACCGGACAAAACAGAAAAATTATTTTCTGAAAGTGAAGTAAACTCTCTTTTCTATTCTGCAGATTTAGGATATAAAGATTATTTGTATCTAAGTTTAACAGGTCGTGAAGACTGGTTTTCAACTTTAGATCCATCAAACAACAGTACTTTTTACCCATCTGTAAGTACAAGTTTCATTTACTCTGAAGTAATCGAATTACCAGAATGGATGTCTTATGGTAAAATTAGAGCGGGTTGGGGTAACGTAGGAGGAGCTTTGCCAGACGCTTATGCTTTAGCATTGACATACACAGCGCCGGACGGACAAACAGATTCTTTAGGACAACCAATTTTAGGAGTTAATGGAGAAACAGTTCCAAACAGAACATTGAAACCATATAACGTAAGTACAATCGAATTTGGTTTCGAAAACACATTCTTCCGTAATAGAGTAAGTACAGATTTGACTTTCTACCGCAAGAAAACTACAAACGATATTACTGATGCTGATATCTCTTTGGCTTCTGGTTACAGAACAACAAAAATCAATGTAGGACAAATTTTAAATCAGGGAGTTGAATTTGCAGTGAATGTAAAAGCAGTTAAAACACCAAGTTTTAATTGGAGCATAGGATATAATTTTGCTTACAATGATAGTGAAGTAATCAGTCTTTCAGACAAAATTACTACTAAAACATTAGAAGGAAACAGAGATTCTAGAGCTTCAGTAGTTTTAGAAAAAGGACAGCCTTTTGGAATCATTAAAGCGTATGATTATTTAAGAGATTCAAAAGGAGCAATTGTACTTGATACAAATGGTAAATTTATGAGAGGTGACTTAATCAATGCCGGACGTGGTGTAGCGCCAATGGCAATGGGATTCTCAAATGATTTTTCATATAAAAATTTCACACTTTCAGTTTTTGTAGATGCTAAATTTGGAGGATCTATCTATTCTGCAACAAACCAATTAGGAACACGTTACGGATTGTCAGAAGAGACACTTTCTGGTCGTGAAGGCGGAATTGCTGTATCTGGACATGATGTAAACGGAAACCCAGTTAACACAACAGTTTCTGCATACGATTACTGGAGAAGTTATAGTGATGTAACATCTAATTTTGTGTACGATGCTGATTTTATTAAGTTAAGAGCAGTTTCTTTTAGCTATAATTTCCCAAAATCATACTTGTCAAAAACACCATTTCAATCGATTAGCTTAGCATTTTCTGCTCATAATTTATGGACAATTTATGACAAAGTTCCAAACATTGACCCAGAGTCAAACTATTCTAACAGCAATGCACAAGGTCTTGAAAGAGCATCTATGCCATTGACTAGAAACTACGGTGTAACTCTTAATGTCAAATTTTAATAATAACAATTGAAAGATGAAAAATAAATTTATAAAAATATTCTGTATCGCGATTGTTGGTGCAATGACATTAGCTTCATGCGATAAAGGATTCGAAGAAATGAATACGAATCCAAATGCTTTGACAGATCCGGCTATAAAATCAATGTTTACACTTGCTGAGATTTATGTTGATGGACAAGATTATTCTAATACAAGAGGAAATAATATTTATGCCGCACAAATTGTTCAGCAATTTTCTTCATTAGGAGGATCAGGTTCAAAATACACTTACTCATCTGAATATTCAGGAGCTCTTTTTGGAGAGTCATATGGTAAAGGATTAAATCAGATTTTTCAATTATTGTCTGTTGTAAAAGACACACCTGAAAACAGTAACATGATTCAGGCGTGTAGAATCATGAAAGTATTCATGTTTCAAAAATTGACAGATACTTATGGTGAAATTCCTTATTTCGAAGCAGCAAAAGGTTACAACGGTAATGTTTTCGCTCCGAAATATGATACGCAAGAAGCAATCTACAATGATCTTTTAAAAGAGTTAGATGAAGCAGGAGATGCTTTAGATGCTAATAAAGCATTTGTTGGTAATGCTGATTTGTACTACCAAAGTGATATTCCGCAATGGAAAAAATTGGCAAATTCATTAATGTTAAGAGTTGCAATGCGTTTGTCTAAAGTAAATCCTGCAAAAGCAAAACAGTATGTTGAAAAAGCTTTTACAAAAGGAGTTTTTACCTCTAATGATGATAGTTTAGTTTTAAAACATGATTCAGGACCACAAGGAGTTAAAACAAATCCAATTACTTCTTCTTGGGTTAGAAATGACTTAAATGGAGGTGAAGCAAATACGAAATTCAGTAAAACGTTTATCGATCAATTGAAAAACAATAATGATCCACGTTTAAGAATTTATGCAAAATTAGAAGCAACAGGAGACAATAATCCGGCAAACCAACAAGGTCTTGCAAACGATGCAAAAGAGTTTCCGGGTGGAGATAAAAAATTATTCTCAGATCCTAATACTTCAACAGTATTGCGTTTAGACGCACCAACTTTAATGATGTCTTATGCTGAGGTAGAATTTATTTTGGCAGAAGCAGCAGTAAAAGGCTGGAATGTTGGAGTATCAGCACAAAAACACTACGAAGACGGAGTTAAAGCAGCAATGCAGGTTCTAACTATTTTTGGAGACAAAGTACCAGCTGTTTCGCTTGCTGAATATAACACTTATATGACAGCACATCCTTTTAAAGCGGCAGGAACAGAAGCTGAAAAAATCGAGCAAATTATCACTCAAAAATGGATTGTATTGTTGTTTAATGGTTTTGAAGCATTTTCAGAATATAGAAGAACTGGATATCCAGTTTTAGTTCCGGTAAATGATCCACTTGGAGAAACAAAAGGAACAATTCCGAGAAGATTAATCTATGATCAATCAGAATTAATTACAAACGCTGTAAATTATAAAGAAGCAATATCACGTCAAGGGTTGGACTTAATGACAACAAGAATTTGGTGGGATAAACAATAGTTTTAAGATTTGGTTAGTTAGTTGAATTAAGCCGGGTAGGAATACCTGATCCACCCGGCTTATTTTCTATTTGATTTTCACTAAATTAGATGGTTATTATCAGAAAATCGTTCTCTAGTTTTAAAACCTTTTTTTTCGCAAAAGACAAACGCGCTTCTGCTGAAAAAGATGGAATTATCTTCAAAAGAACATCAATTGAATGATAAAATTTTTGATTTATTAAAATCATATAATAGAAACTAAAATTAATTAAAACTTGGCAGCCGTAAAAAAGGAAATTGATTTCAGGATATTTTGTTAGTTACTTTTATTCCGTAAGAAAACCTATATGAGAAGGAAATAATTGCGAAAAATCAATTATCCTTCTCAAACTGCCAACGATTTAATTGAAAAAATATAATAAGGTATTATTCAGTAAAAATGGAATATAAAAAAAGATTTTATTGGTTTGTTAGTGTTTGCCTTGCCAATTTTTCATTGGCAGCAAATGCGCAAAATGTTGATTTAAAAACAGGTTGGCAGTACCGTGAATCAAAAACAACAAAATGGTTTCCAGCAACAGTTCCTGGAGAAATTCATACAGATTTATTACATAATAAAGCAATACCGGATCCATTTTACAGAGACAATGAAAAGAAAGTACAATGGGTTGAAAAGAAAGATTGGGAGTACAAGACTACTTTTCAGGTTGCCGCATCAACATTAAATAAAAAAAATGCAGAACTGGTTTTTGATGGTTTAGATACCTACGCAACAATTTATTTGAATAATAAATTGGTTCTAAAAGCTGATAATATGTTCCGTCAATGGCGTGTAGACGTCAAAAAAATATTGAAATCAGGCAACAACGATTTAACCATAGTATTTAAATCAGCACAAAATGTAGTCGATTCATTAGCCAAAAAAGATTTCCCTTTTGTAATTCCGGATAATCCTCGTGCTTATGTACGTAAAGCGCAATATCATTTTGGATGGGATTGGGGACCAAAATTAACTACTTGCGGAATTTGGAAAACACCAAGATTAGAAGCCTACGACGAAAAAACTCCTGAGAAGCCTTATGTTTTAGATCGCAAGATCGAATTAGTACAGCAACCGGATAGTTTGGGTAAAACCTTTTATTTTAAAATAGATGGAAAGCCGGTGTATATGAAAGGTGCAAATTACATTCCGTCAGATGCATTCCTTTCCAGAATGACCAAAAAAGAATACGAAAAAGTAGTTGGTATGGCCAAAGATGCCAATATGAACATGCTGCGTGTTTGGGGTGGAGGTATTTATGAAGATGATTATTTTTATGATTTATGCGATAAATACGGAATCAATGTCTGGCAGGATTTTATGTTTGCAGGAACAATGGTACCAGGAGATGATGCTTTTTTTGACAATGTGAAAAAAGAAGTTCAATATCAGGTAAAACGTTTACGTCACCATAAAAGTATTGTATTGTGGTGCGGAAATAACGAAATTGACGAAGCATTTAAAAGTTGGGGATGGCAAAAAAGCATGAAAATGTCAAAGCAAGATTCAACTCGTTTATGGAAAGATTATGTTCGTTTGTTTCAGGATAGTATTCCAAAATGGGTAAACGAAGTAGATGGTAAACGTCCGTATATTAGTACTTCGCCATTATTTCATTGGTCAAAAGCAAAAAGCTTAACTGAAGCCGATAGTCATTATTGGGGAACTTGGTGGGGATTGGAAGATGTAGAAGCCGTACAAAATAAAACGGGTCGTTTTGTGAGCGAGTACGGAATGCAGGCAATGCCAAATTATTCGTCTATAGAAAAATTCACTTTGCCGGAAGACCGATACTTATATTCAGACATCCTGCAGGCACATCAAAAAGCCGGAAAAGGATTCATGAAATTAGATTCATATTTGAATCGATATTTTATTGATTCGACCAAAATAAAGAAAATGAATGTTGAGGATTATACATACCTCACACAATGTTTACAATATTATTCTCTTAAAAATATTATAGGAATTCATCGTTCAAAAGCACCTTATAATATGGGAACCGTAGTTTGGCAATTAAATGATTGCTGGCCAGTAGCAAGTTGGAGTGTAACTGATTATTATGATCGACAACCGAAAGCCGCCTGGTACGCCATGAAAGAAGCCTATCGAGATGATAAAACGCCAGAAATAGACCTAACACGTCCGAAAGATTTAAAACTCGAAGCCCCAAAGATCACTTGGAAAGTTGAAGGAAATAAAGTGATTTTAAAAGCTTCAAAATTTGCTAAGTATGTAAATGTTTCCATAAAAGGTTACACCGGAAAATGGAGCGATAATTATATAGATTTGAAAGCCGGAGAAGAAAAGACAATTATGTTTGAAGGAAAAATAACAAAACCAGTCATTAGAGTTTACTCTCTCTTTGATGTTTTGAAGAAGTACAATTAAAGGTTCAAAGTGGCAAAGGAACAAAGGTTCAAAGGTTTTTCTGTAGAGACGCACAGCAGTGCGTCTTTCGTAAAGATTTTAAAATTAAAAAATATCTGTGTAAACCCGTTTAACCCGTGTCATCCGTGGCCCATTAAACAAGTCAAATAAAAAACAATAATATGTTTACAAAATACAACAAAATTGCTTTTAGCGGTATTTTAGCCCTAAACCTATTTTTTGCCAATCCTGTAATCTCACAGGAAAAGAAAGCAAAACAAACTAATTTAGATTATACCCAATATGTAAATCCATACATTGGATCTGCTGGTCACGGTCACGTATTTGTTGGTGCCAATGTTCCTTTTGGAGCGGTACAATTAGGACCGGTAAATGTTTTTGAAGGTTGGGATTGGTGCAGCGGATACAATTATGCGAGTAATACTATTTTAGGATTCACTCATACGCATTTAAGCGGAACAGGAATTGGAGATCTAAACGATATTCTTTTACTGCCAGTATCTGGAAAAGTGCCACTTACAAAAGGGACTAAAGAAGATATGACAACAGGTTACGGTTCTTATTTCTCTCATAAAAATGAAGTAACTAAAGCTGGTTATTACAGTGTTTTATTAGATAAGTACAAAATTAAAGCTGAATTAACAGCCAGCGAAAGAGTTGGTTTTCATAAATACACTTTTAATTCTACTACAGACAATCACGTTTTATTAGATCTTGCTGACGGAATTGGCTGGGATAAACCGGTAAAAACATTCATAAAAAAAATCAATGAAACAACTCTAGTCGGATATCGATATTCTACAGGTTGGGCTGCTGATCAACGTATCTTTTTTACAATGGAGTTTTCTGAACCAATTTCAAAAATGGAATTGTATGACAACACAACCGCTGTTGCTGGAAATGAGGGAGAAGCGGTGAGAATGAAAGCCGTTTTAGATTTTGCTACAAAAAACAAACAAGTTTTAGTAAAAGTTGGAATTTCACCAGTAAGTTACGAGAATGCTGCTGCAAATATCAAAGCTGAGATTCCAGGTTGGGATTTTAATGCTATAGCAAAAGAAGCGACTTCAAAATGGAACAAAGAATTGAATAAAATTCAGATCAAAGCAGATGATAAAACGATGAAAGTGTTTTATACCGCAATGTATCACACGATGTTCGCGCCATCAATTTTCAATGATGTAAACGGAGATTACAGAGGAACAGATAAAAAAGTATACGAAAAAGCAAATTTCACAAATTACACTACTTTTTCACTTTGGGATACTTACCGTGGTTTACATCCTTTATACACCATTACACATCCGGATAAAATCAATGATATTGTAAAATCATTTTTGGCAATTTACGAACAACAAGGAAGATTACCGATTTGGCATTTAATGGGGAACGAAACCAATACAATGAACGGGAATCACTCGATCGCCGTTATTGTAGACGCTTACATGAAAGGTTACAGAGATTACGATGTAGCATTGGCTTATGAAGCGATCAAAAAAACAGCCATGCAAACGCGTGAAGGAATGGATTATGTTCAAAAATTAGAATATATCCCCGCTGATAAATTGTTAGAATCTGTTGGAAATGCTTTAGAATATGCTATTGATGATTATTGCATTGCGCTAATGGCAAAGGATTTGAACAAAACAGACGATTATAATTATTTCTCAAAAAGAGCTAATTTGTACAAACTTTATTTCGATAAAGAAACAACATTCATGAGAGGAAAATTAACTAATGGAGAATGGAGAACACCTTTTAACCCGCTTTCATCAGCGCATCGTAAAGATGATTATGTTGAAGGAAATGCTTGGCAATACACTTGGTTAGTTCCTCAGGATCCTTACGGTTTAATCGAATTATTTGGAAGCGAAGATAAATTCTTAGCCAAATTAGATTCATTGTTTTTAATAACTGATAAAGTTGAAGGAGAAGAAATTTCACCGGATATTAGTGGTTTAATCGGACAATATGCACAAGGAAATGAGCCAAATCATCATATTCCATATCTTTATGCATATGCTGGACAACCTTGGAAAACAGCGAAACTAATCCGTGAAATTGATGATAAATTCTATTCTACAAAACCAGACGGATTGTGCGGAAACGAAGATTTAGGACAAATGTCGGCTTGGTATGTTTTCTCTTCAATGGGATTCTATTCAGTTAATCCTGCAAACGGAGTTTATGTTTTAGGAAGTCCGTTGGTAAATACAGCAACGATTCATCATAAAGAAGGAATTTCATTTACAGTGAAAGCAATAGATAACAGTAAAACAAATATCTATATCCAAAAAGCAGAGTATAACGGAAAACCTTATACAAAATCATACATCACACATGATATGATTGTAAAAGGAGGAGAATTAAAATTGTATATGGGAAGCAAACCATCGACAACTTTTGGAGTGAAAAAAGAAGATAGACCGCTATAGGAAGTTTTCAGTATTCAGTTGCAGTATTCAATTTCCTGCAAAGTTTTCAAAACCTTGTAGATATATAAATAAAGAGTTTAGAGTATTTACTCACATTTTAAGCTTAAAGCCTACAGCTTAAAGCGTAAAGCAAAAAATAAAAAATATGAAAATAAAAAGTTTAATTTTTTTAGGAGTATTACAATGCTGCATTTTTGTAAATGCACAAGTTAAAGCATTAGATCCAGTAGAATATGTAAACCCGTTAATGGGAACACAATCTTTGCATAGTCTTTCTAACGGGAACACCTATCCAGCGATTTGTAGGCCTTGGGGAATGAATTTCTGGACACCACAAACAGGTAAAATGGGTGATGGATGGGCATATGTTTATACAGCAGAGAAGATTAGAGGATTCAAACAAACACATCAGCCTTCACCTTGGATGAACGATTACGGACAGTTTTCGATCATGCCGGTAACTGGTAAAACAGTTGTAGCAGAAGCAGAACGAGGAAGCTGGTTCAGTCATAAAGCTGAGGTTTCAAAACCATATTACTACAGCGTATATCTTGCAGATTATGATGTTACGACTGAAATTACAGCTACAGAAAGAGCAGCACATTTTCAAATCACATTTCCTGAAAATGAACAATCTTCTATCGTAATTGATGCCTTTGATAAAGGATCATATGTAAAAATAATTCCGTCAGAAAATAAAATTATTGGTTATACAACTCGTAATAGCGGAGGAGTTACAGAGAATTTCAGAAACTATTTTGTGCTTATTTTCGACAAACCATTTGCATCAAGTAGTACGTGGAATGAAAAAGGCTTAGTAAATGATAAACTTGAATTAACAGACGATCACGCAGGTGCAGTGGTTGGATTTAAAACTAAAAAAGGAGAGAAAGTAAATGTAAAAGTCGCTTCATCATTCATCAGCTTAGAACAAGCCGAATTGAATTTGAAGAGCGAATTAGGAACAGCTTCTTTTGATCAAACAGTTGCTGAATCTAAAAAAGAATGGAATAAAGTTTTAGGAAAATTAACTGCTGAAGGAGGAACAGACGAACAATTAAAAACGTTCTATTCTTGTTTATACCGCACAGCTTGTTTTCCTCAAAAACAATATGAAATAAATGCAAAAGGAGAAATTGTTCACTACAGCCCTTACAATGGTAAAACATTACCGGGGTATAAATATGCAGGAACAGGTTTTTGGGATACATTCCGCGCCTTATATCCTTTATTAAACTTAGCTTATCCTTCAATCAATAAAGAAATGCAAGAAGGATTAATCAACGATTTTAAAGAAGGTGGTTTCTTGCCGGAATGGTCAAGTCCGGGCTTTAGAAATGTGATGGTTGGTAATAACTCAGCATCAGTAGTTTCAGATGCTTATATTAAAGGATTAAGAGGATATGACATCAACAAATTATACGAAGCTTTGTTGCACGGTGCGAATAACGAAGGTCCAATGGATGCAGTGGGAAGAAAAGGAGTTGAGTATTACAACACTTTAGGTTATGTTCCTTACGATGTAAAAATCAACGAAAATGCGGCTAGAACATTAGAATATGCTTACGACGATTTTACGATTTGGAAATTAGCGAAAGCTTTAAAGCGTCCTAAAAAAGAAATCAGTTTGTACGAGAAACGAATGATGAATTATAAAAATCTTTATAATCCGGAAATCGGTTTAATGAGCGGTAGAAACAAAGACGGAAGTTTTCCTAAAAATTTCAATCCGTTTAAATGGGGAGATGCTTTTACCGAGGGAAATGCGTGGCACTACAGCTGGAGTGTTTTTCATGACATAAATGGTTTGATCGATTTAATGGGCGGACAAAAGAATTTTACAGCAAAATTAGATGCAGTATTTTCGACACCACCAATTTTTGACGATAGTTATTACGGATCAGTAATTCATGAAATTCGCGAAATGCAAATTATGAATATGGGACAATATGCTCATGGAAATCAGCCAATTCAGCACATGATTTATTTGTACAATTATGCAGGTGAACCTTGGAAAACACAATATTGGTCTCGCGAAGTAATGAACCGTTTGTACAAACCAACTCCAGATGGATATTGTGGAGATGAAGATAACGGACAAACCTCAGCTTGGTACGTTTTCTCAGCAATGGGATTCTATCCGGTTTGCCCGGGAACAGAAGAATATGTTCTTGGAGCACCATTGTTTAAAAAACTAACATTGAATTTAGAAAACGGAAAACAATTGGTAATCAACGCACCAAACAATTCAGAAACTAATAAATATGTTCAGGAATTAAAGTTCAACAATGCAACTCATACCAAAAATTATATCAATCATTTTGATGTATTAAAAGGTGGCGAATTAAATTTTGACATGAACAGTACGCCTAATTTACAAAGAGGAACTTCAGCAAGCGCTTTTCCATATTCGTATTCAACTTCAAAATAATACTATGCAATCACGTAGAAAATTTATAAAAAACGCAGGAATTTTTTCAGCAGGATTATTAGCTATTCAAACAGATGCTTTTGGAATGCAATCAGATACTTTCAATTTTGCATTGAAAGATTTTATTACCAAAAGGCCTCCATTGGCTGAAAGAAAATTTACAAGTAAAGCAATTGAAGCTGCTATTGTTAGAATCAAAAAACAAATAGCAAATCCAGAATTGGCTTGGCTGTTCGAAAACTGTTTTCCAAATACACTAGACACAACTGTCGATTTTGAAATTATCGACGGAAAACCTGATACATATGTAATTACAGGAGATATTGATGCAATGTGGCTGCGAGACAGTACAGCTCAAATTTGGCCGTATATTCCATTTATAAAAGAAGACAAAAAACTGGCTGAATTGGTAAAAGGTGTGATTAACCGTCAGACAAAATGTATTTTACTGGATCCTTATGCGAACGCATTTTACAAAGATTTCAATCAGGTAAGCGAGTGGAAGAATGACATGACCAAAATGCAGCCTGGAATTCACGAGCGCAAATGGGAAATTGACAGTTTGTGTTACCCAATACGATTGGCACACGGATATTGGGCAGCAACCGGAGATATTAGCTTGTTCGATAGTAAATGGAAAGAAGCCATGCTTTTGGTTTTGCAAACTTTCAAAGAACAACAACGTTGGACAGATAAAGGACCTTATAATTTCCAACGAGTAACAGCTTGGGCAACAGATGGAGTTCCTCTTGGTGGTTACGGATATCCTGTAAAACCATGCGGATTAATAGTTTCGACTTTTAGACCAAGTGACGATAGTACTTTGTTCGGGTATTTAATTCCGAGTAATATGTTTGCTATTGAAGTATTAGGATATCTTCAGGAAATTTTCTCTTTACCAGCTTTATTAGATAAAGATTTAGTTGCTAAAGCAAAAGAAATGCAAGGACAAGTTCAGAAAGGTTTAGAAGAAAACGCCATTATTGATCATCCAAAATTCGGAAAAATAATTGCTTTTGAAGTAAACGGATACGGAAGTTTCCATATGATGGATGACGCCAACGTTCCTTCATTATTATCATTACCTTATTTAGGAGCAATCGAGCCTGATAACCAACTTTATTTGAACACGCGAAAAGTAGTACTTTCAGAAAACAATCCATTTTTCTACAAAGGAAAAGCAGGCGAAGGAGTAGGTGGACCGCACACAGGAACAGACACAATTTGGCCAATGAGTATTGTTTTGAGAGCCATTACAAGTGTCGACGAAAATGAGATCAAACATTGTATTAGCAATTTAATCAAAACAAATGCCGACACAGGATTTATGCACGAGTCGTTCCATAAAGACGATGTAACAAAGTTTACCAGAAAATGGTTTGCCTGGGCAAATACATTATTTGGAGAAATGATTGTTCATACAAGCATTCATTATCCACAAATATTAAAAGATAAAAACATTTAAAACAGAATATTTATCCTTTAGAGATTAATAAAAACAAAGCTAAAATTTCTTAATCTCTAGAGGATTCAAATCCAAAATACAAAAGAATGAATAAAGAATATGCCGTTGGATTAGACATTGGAGGCACACATATTACCGCAGCGGTTATTGATATAGTAGATATGAAAGTGATGGATTTTTCGGTACATAAAGAATCTTTTGATTCTAATATGCCAGTAAATGAAGTTATGGATATTTGGGAAAAAGCAATTCGCACTTCATTTAAGAATTCTAAAGTCGAAAAAACTTCTGGATTAGCAGTGTGTATGCCGGGACCATTTGATTACACAAATGGAGTTTGCTGGATAAAAGAACAGTCTAAGTATGAACATTTTTATGGATTAAATGTTCGTGATTTATTTCTGGACAAACTTGACCTTTCTGGCGATTTTCCAATTCTTTTTGAAAACGATGCCGTTTGTTTTGGTAAAGGAGAAGTTTTTAAAGACGCAGACAATCTTTCGAAAAAAGTGATGGCAATTACTTTAGGAACAGGACTTGGAGCTTGTTTTATAGACAAAGGAGTATCAGTTTCAACCGGAAATTTAGTTCCAACCGACGGAGAAATTTACAACCTTCCTCATAAAGAAGGTATGGCAGAAGATTATGTTTCGGCACGCGGACTTTTAGCCGGGTATTTCGCTTTAAGTGGAAAAAAAGTAAACAATGGTTTAGAGCTTTTTAATTTGGCAGAAACCGGAGACACAGAGGCTATAAAAACCTTTGAACAAATGGGAGAAGATTTGGCAGCAGTTGTAATTCCGTGGTTAGAAAAATTTGAAGCAGATGGTTTTATTATTGGAGGAAAGATTGCCAATGCGAGCGAATTTTTTCTGCCAAGTTTCCATGCAAAAATTAAAGAAGCAGGTCTTGAAGTTACAGTAGATATTTCTACAGACAACGAAGTTGCTGCTTTGTTAGGAGCTGCAAGTATGCTTTATAAAGCTTAGTTTTTTATAAATTTAGATAGTAAATAAATTTCGCCACAGATTAAAAATCATTTGAAATTCTTTAATCTGTGGCAAAAAAATAATTGACTAATAAAAAAGACATGTCAAATTCAAATCGCAGAAATTTTATAAAAACGGCAGCAATAGCCTCAGTATCTGTAGCGTTGCAATCTTTTAATACAGATTCTGAAGAAGAAAAAATAGTAGTATCTAAAAAAGGAAAGAAACCAATCGTACTTTCTACATGGCGATTTGGAATTCCTGCAAACGATGCTGCCTGGGAAGTTTTAAAAAATAAAGGAACTGCTTTGGATGCGGTCGAAGCTGGAGTTAAAATTCCTGAAGGCGATCCCAAAGAGAGAAGCGTAGGTTATGGCGGACGCCCGGACAGAGATGGTCGCGTTACGCTGGACGCCTGTATTATGGATGAAAATGCCAATATTGGTTCAGTGGGTTGTTTAGAACATATAAAACACCCAATCTCAGTTGCAAGAGCCGTTATGGAAAAAACGCCTCACGTAATGTTAGTTGGTGATGGAGCTTTGCAATTTGCACTATCACAAGGTTTTAAAAAAGAAAATCTGTTAACTGAAGAGTCTGAAAAAGAATGGAAAGAATGGCTGAAAGACAGTAATTACAAGCCAATTGCAAACATCGAAAATCACGATACAATTGGAATGATTGCTTTGGATGCCAACGGAAATCTTTCGGGCGCGTGTACAACAAGCGGAATGGCATTTAAAATGCACGGACGTTTGGGTGATTCACCAATTATTGGAGCAGGTTTATATGTTGATAATGAAATTGGCGCTGCTACAGCAACAGGTCATGGCGAAGAAGTAATCAGAATTTCGGGTTGTCATTTGGTTGTAGAATTAATGCGTCAAGGTAAATCTCCTCAAAAAGCGTGCGAAGAAGCTGTCGCAAGAATCGTAAAACTAACTAAGAATAGAAACAAAGATTTAAAAGATATTCAGGTAGGTTTTATTGCTTTGAATAAAGCCGGCGAGTATGGTTCATATTGCGTTCAGGGCGGATTTAATTACGCTGTTTGCGATGATACAGGAAATCGCTTAATCGATGCAGATCATTTCTTGAAGTAAGAAAATATATTTTGGTTGACTCAGTAAAGAGTTAATTGTTTTAAAATGCGCAATTGTCTTTGACTTTTGCGCATTTTTTTATTTTAAAAGAATGTTACTTAACATAGTTTCAAATTATTTAATCACTTTTATATTCAGCATTGGGACGTTCAACGACATTGAAAGTCTAATCATTAGAATTAAATAAGATTCCATTGCTCTTGATGCAGTAATATCGCCAATATCATTAAGATTTTCAACGTTCCAACCGAACTCAGTTAAAAGTGTCTTTGTTTTTATTTTGGCATTTTCGTCATTACCTGCCACAAACACAGAATGATCTCCATCATTAAGTTGCTTTGGATTTACAGCAAGAGCCATTCCTAAAGTATTAAGCGTTTTAATAACTTTTGCTTTGGGAAAAAGATTTTGAATTGATTCTCCAATTGAATTTGTATTTGCAAATTCAGGGATTAATGTTGGCGGTTTTGTTGAGAAATCTAAAGGATTTGCTACATCAATAATGATTTTGCCTTCAAAATCGGTATTACAAAGTTTCAATGCATCCAATGCGAATCTACCATTAGTAGCATTAAAAATAATTTCTCCAAAAAAAGACGCTTCTTCAAATGTTCCATAAGAGGCATTTTCTGAGTTGTTTTTTAAAAATGCTAAGCCTCGTTCATTATTTGCTTCTCTACCGCCAATCATTACCTGATGTCCATTTTCGATTAATCTTGAACCTATCAAATTTCCAACTTGACCAGTTCCTAAAATCCCTATTTTCATCTTGATTATTTTGTTTTGTTAAACATATAGCGGGCAATTTTCCATTTTCCGTTTTCTTTTGCCAGTACAAATAATTCTCTGTTTTCTTCCGGAACAGTTTGCCCATTAGCATGAATTAATGTTGTGCCTTTTGAATTCGTTACAGCATAAGCAGTATCTCCACTTATGTTTATTTCTTCAATAAAAAACTCAATATTCAATTGTATTGATTTAAATACAAACTCATACGAATCTTTTAATTGTTGTTGGCCTTTTGCCGTTGGAGCATTAGTAGGCATAAACACACCGTCTTGTGTGTATAATGATAAAACTTTTGAGACATCTGATGTATTTAACGCATCACGATAAGAGAAAAGTAATTTTTCTATAGCTGTTTTTTCTGCTGTTGTATTCATTTTTACTTGTTTTAAATTGTTTGTTACGGATTTATTTTCTGTTGGATTTTCAAAGCTTGCCATTAGGAAAAGCAAAGAAATTGGTATTAGTATTTTTTTCATTTTTATAATGTTTTAATTACATTACAAAGGTGAAACAAACAGAAACGTAACACTTATAAACAAGTTTAAGAAATACCCTTAAACTATATTAAGGGTAAATTACTTTTTAGCAATGTTATTACGGATTTTACTCAAAAATTCAGGCGTTATACCAAGATAAGATGCTATTTGAGTATTAGGAAGTCGGTTAGAAAGTCTCGGATATTGACCTAAAAAAGTCTGATACCTTTCTTCAGCAGTAGAACTAATGTTTTGCAAAACTCTATTTTCAAGTTCAATGAACTTATTTTCAATAATTACTCTAAAGTTTCGGTCAAATTTTGGATAATGAGTATAAAGATATAAAAGATTCGATTTTTCAATTTGCAGTATAACCGAAGGTTCTATGGCTTCAATATAAAGTCGGCTTGGCTGATCAGAATGAAAACTACCAATATCAGTAATCCATTCATTTTCAGAGGCAAATTGTATATTATGTTCTGTTCCGTTTTTATCAACGGCATACATTTTAAAAAGCCCGGAAATAACAAAAGTATAATGTCTGCAAACATCATTTTCCTGAAGTAAAAATTGTCTTCGTTTGATATTTTTTTCAATTAAACGATTACTCAATTCTTCTTTCTCCTTATTGTCAAGAGGAAGATAATTATCAAAATGTGATATGAGTTTGTCTACTGGCACTATGTTTTTTTAAGAATTGACAATCGCTTTTTTTAAAGAAGTTATTAATAATTTCTATCTGTTACTTCTGGTAGCATTGTGTCATTATATTTTTTTACAAAAGCTAATATAAAATAATTTAAACGAAGATTCTTTACAAAACATTATTTACTTTTTTTCAAAGCATCTATTAATTCAACCATATCTACAATAGCATAAGTCGACGAATAATCTGATACGGCATAAGGCAATATTAGACTGTTATTATGAATAATTGCACCGCAGGAATACACAACATTCGGAACATAACCTTCTCGTTCGTCTTCCAGGGGCGAAAGTAAAGGTTCTTTTAGTCTTCCAATTTCCTTTGACGGATCATCAAGATCAAATAGCGATGCTCCAATGCAATAACGTCTCATAGCGCCTACGCCGTGTGTTATAACAAGCCAGCCTTCTTCCGTCCAAAGTGGAGAGCCACAATTTCCAATTTGTGTAAATTCCCAGGTATATCGTGGTTCTTGCAGAAGAATAGGAGTATTCCATTGTGTGGTTCTGTCTGAATACATGATGTAATTGTTTACACCGTCTATTCTGGAAAGCATAGCATATTTTCCATTGATTTTTCTGGGGAATAATGCCAGATTTTTATTTTGAGCACCAACTCCATGTAAGGGCATTACCCGAAAGGAATAAAAGTCTTCGGTAGAAATAAGTTTAGGGAGAATGGCGTGACCATTATAAGCTGTATAAGTTGCCATAACTCTATCAGATTGATCATCATCGACAAAGCGAACAAAACGAGCGTCTTCGATACCTTTACTTTCAGAATCGGATATCGGGAATATAACACGTTCAGTAATATCAGAATCATGTTTGAATTGCAAATCATAAAACGAATCGGCTAACCACATTACTTCTTCGAGTGCCGTTCTTCTTTCCTGGCGAATCGACGGATCAGTCAATGCATGATTTACAATGCTTTTTAATACCGCATACTCAAATTCATCCGGAAGATCCTGCATGATTTGTGTAGTGTATTTGTCGTGTGTGTGCATTTCTCCCAGCTTTGTTAAAAAGCGTTCTTTATTGTACAATGTTTTGTGTACAATCTCGGCTTTGTCAATATTGTGACCAATTTTCATTACCTGAAGATTATTATCCTTATCGAGAATTCCTCTCCTAAATACAATGGATGAAATATGACCTTCGCCAGTGGCACGAAAAGAAATGATAACACGTTTTTCACCCATTTGCAAATCCGATTGATCGAAGTCTTCAATAATAGAGGGATTAAAAATTGCCGCAGATTCTATTGCATATTCCATCGTGCAGTAGGATCCAATCAGCATTTTTCGGTCTAATGACATGGCATCGTGGTTGATTTGCATTGCATCAATTATCCCTTTAATTTTTCCAAAATGTTTAAGAAAAATGCTCGAGATATTTCGATGACGTCTTGCAAATTCACGAAGTGTATGTTCTAAGGTATCGACGACTTGCTTTTCATCAAGTGTCATTATGCGAGCTACCATTTGTTGGGTTCGCTCATCGCCATTCATAAAATATCGGGCAACGACTCTTTTGGAATCTGGGCTGAACAGTATGTTTTTTCGGATGACGGGAACACGCATAGTTTTATTTTTTAATTAGAATAAAATAAGGAACTTATGATTTAGCTCTTATCTCAAATTTACGAAAAAATAAATAAAGCGGATATAAATATTTGATTTACAGTATTTGTTGGTTTGTTGTAAGAAAGACTTAAGTCCTTTAATTTTATTACAGAATCGTTATTTTCCTTAAAATAATAAGTATATTTATTGTAAGATAAATTTGCTAATTAAATGTAGGATAGGTAAAAATCCTGTATTAAACAGTTGGCAGTACAAATTAACACTTTATACTTATGAAATTTTTAAAATCAGTTACAGTTTTTTTATTTGTTTTGCTCCCTTTTTTACAAAGTATGGCGCAAAATTTAAAGCCCGGATTTGATAAAGCAGAGTATAAAGAGCTAATTTATATTGCTACAAGATCAACAGAATCGCCAGAAAAAGCAAAAGATATTCCGTTACCCGAACATTCAAAACTGTTGTATAAAAGTAAACCTGTGGGACTCGATAATCTTTGGGAATTATGGCTAAAAGATGGTAATACAGCGGTAATATGCACAAGAGGAACTACTGAAAAAGGGGAAAGCTGGCTTGCAAATCTTTATGCAGCGATGACTCCCGCTAAAGGCGAATTAAAAATATCTAATTCGGAAACTTTTAAATATGAATTATCATCGAATAAAAATGCGGCAGTTCATACGGGGTATCTTTTAAGTACTGCTTTCCTTTCTAAAGAAATGGTTCCAAAGATTGATTCCTGTTATAAAGCCGGGATCAAAAATTTCATCGTTATGGGGCATAGTCAGGGTGGCGGAATCAGTTATTTGCTTACAGCTCATTTTTATAATCTGCAAAGCAAAGGCGTTTTGCCTGCTGATATTCGTTTTAAAACCTATTGTAGCGCTGCACCAAAACCCGGTAATTTATATTTTGCTTATGATTACGAACGTAAGACTCAAAATGGCTGGGCATATAATGTTGTGAGTGCCGCAGATTGGGTTCCTCAAACCCCTTTTTCTGTCGAAATGCCGGAGGATTTGCCAATAGTAAGTCCAATTCCGTTGGTAGAAGAAACAATAAAGCAACAGACTTTATTCAAACGAATGTTCTTGAATATGGTATATGGAAAGTTAACAAATCCTTCCCGTAAGACTGTAAAAACATATCAGAAATTACTAGGAACAGAAATGGCAAAAAGAGTAAAAACGTACTTGCCGGAATTTGTTCCTCCGGAATTTTACAACAGTAACAATTATGTCCGTACCGGTAATACGATTGTTCTTTACCCAAATCCAAATGATACAGTGTATTACGAAAAGTTTCCTAATAATAGTAAGGATTTAATGATCCATCATTCTTTTCCGCCTTATTTGTATTTACTTAATCAGCTTGAATACAATTAAAATTTAAGATATTTAATATTTTTAAATACCTTTATATAATGCGATTTTTGCTTTTTTAAATAAAGGAAACTAGATAATTCTATATGCTATAAAATGAGTACAACAGAGTTTTTAATGCGACTTGGTATGGCTACATTGGCCGGATTGATTATAGGTTTTGAAAGACAATGGCATCATAAAGAAACAGGGCTAAAAACCAATATGCTGGTCGCAACAGGAGCAGCTGCTTTTGTGTTGTTGTCTATAAAAGTAGCTGAGACAGCACCCAATATTGATGTAACCCGTATTACCGCCCAAGTTGTTATGGGAGTTGGATTTCTGGGTGCCGGAGTTATTTTTAGAGAAGGGCCCAATGTACACGGATTAAATTCTGCAGCAACAATATGGTGTAGTGCCGCTATTGGTTGTATTGCCGCTTCGGGTTATTTTATTGAAGCCTTAATTTGTACATTTTTGGTAATTACCGTAAATACTGTAATTGAACCTCTCGAGGAATGGTTGAAGAATAGAAAATAAGATTTATTTAATTTTAAATTCTGCCACTTTTTATTGACTGTTTCTTTCTTTTCGATTTGGGCGTTCTATTCTTCTTCTAAAAAAATCAGGAACAAAACATACCAAAAGATGTTCGCGTTTCCAGCGATAGCATTTTAGAAAAAAGACCATCGACACAAACAAAAATACTGCCGCACCAATCGCTACCTGACCTGGGTAATACAATACTTTTTGTTGTGGAATAATCATTGGAACCAAAGCAACAGCACAAGCCGGAGCAAATGGTTTTCCGACAATTTCAAAAAGAAGAAAAAGACATATAAATAGCATTAGCACAGTATATATTTGAGAAATTCCCAAAATGGTATGTAGATAATGCTGAGACAATGTTCCTAAAATTGCGGCAATTATAACTACAAAATAAACTTGCAAAGGGCGATTGCGAAAACCAGATGATGAAGAACTAAATTCTATAAACATTACCACTAATGGCGGTACAATAAAATACACTTTATCAGTATAAACCGGAATGGCAGCAATAAGCAACAGCCAAAAGAGTAATCTAATCCAATGTTTTGTATTGTGTTTATAATGTCCTCTTTTTTTCTCTAAAGCAACAACGTGCCGCAAGCCTTTTTTTTCCAAAAGCCATTGCCCTGAAACAACCAAAACACTCATAACAAAAACAGAAATAGGGTAAATTAATGAATCCGTTCCCAGTAATACAGGCAACATTGTGGCTGAGGTTATTGGGATTAATGATGTACGTGTTACAATGAGACAAAGAGAAGTGTAGACAAATGAAATGGCAATATTTACTAAAAGCGGGAACGGAGAACAACAGACAAGTAAAATTCCGAAAAAAGAACAAGTTGTCATCAACATAACAAGCATTGGCCTGCTAATCGTCCATATTTTTTTGTCGATAACCCATAAACCGAGCACCAAAGCCGCCATTTCAGGAAACAAAATTTCTTTCTCTCCAAGCCACTCAGAAACTCCAACCATCAAGGCAATCATAAGGAGCGCAAAGACGTAACGAATTAATTTGATTTTATTCACGTTTTTAGTCTTTCAAAAGTTTTTTAGCACAATCAGAAGCTACAATTAAACCACCAGCCAACATAATAATATCTTTTACAACCAATCGACCCGCTCCGGAAAGATAAGGAAAACCATATTGAGGTGTTGCCATATCGCCGCCTAAATTAGGAACCCAGGTTTCTGGAGTAGTAATTAAAAAAGTAAGTGTGACCAATGCCATACCAGCGGTGAGTAATCCACCAATAAGACCTAAACGATTATTAAAAATACCGAATAAAGTCAACAAACCAATAATTACAATAACAGTTCCTAAAAGATATGAAAAAGTATAAGTTCCGTTTTGAGTATTCCATTCAATATTCTTTGCAACCATTTCACCTTCCTTATTTTTATGATCCTTATATTCACTCGGATTATGATAAAAGAAACTCATCAAAGGGCTGTTGGCTACAAAAGGAACAATTCCGTCCGCTTCATATTGAAAAGCTTTAAGTCCGCCAATCCATACCATAACAATAAAGATGGCAATTCGCATTAAATTAAAAAACTGACCTTGTAAATTTGCTAAGATTGATAACATTTTCATAGTTTTAAATTTATAGAACCCGTTGGGTATAATTATTTTCAACACATAGAAACATAGCTTTTACAGCCGAAGATTAGACGTTTCACTTTTTTTAAATACACATAGCTGAGCTATGTGGAAGAAACATGTTTCTTTTTGTCTCCTTTTTTAAACATAAAATCTATGTTTCTATGTGTTAGATTATTTTTTTACAATTCTAACTAACGGGTTTTATTTACAAAATTAGTGTTACTCTAAAGCAGTCACAATGGACAGATGTGGCAATTACCTAGACAAATCTGCCACGATCGATATTCCAACATTTTCCCGAAAAGCAGTAGGTGTAATTCCGGTGTGTTTTTTAAAATAACGGCTAAAATAATTCTCATCATCAAAATTTAATTCGGCAGCAATTTCTTTCATGCTTTTATAACTAAGGTGAATCAGTTTTTTGCATTCCAGTATCACTCTTTGATGAATTAAAGTCGAAGGTGATTTTAAAAAATGCTGTTTACAAATCTTTGAAAAATTATTGGGAGATAATCCCATTTGTTCCGCATAAAACGAAGGCTGTCTTTCTTTATGGAAATTATTTTCCAGCAATGTCTTAAACTTCATTAACGGATGATTGGTTGTTTTTTCTTCAGCAATAATAATTTCTTTCGATTTAATTTTGCTGCATAAAGCCAGAATCAATTGCAAATAGGCTTTTACAACTGCAGTCGCGTAATTGCTGGTATCTTCGAGTTCAATATTCAATTTCTGTAGAATATTATCCATTTCTATATAATCCTCTGTTTCAAGATTTATATAGGTTTGTTGGTAAATATTGTTGAATAAAAGACCGTTACAAGCCACTTCTTTTTTATGATATTCTATACAATAAAAATCACCATGAAATTGGAGTCTTTTTGTTGCAATCGGCTGTTCTGTATCAAAATAAATAATTTGATATGGTGTTGTAAACAAGACAATTTTGCCTTCAAAAGAATATTCGACTAAATCGACACTTACTTTTCCGCTTCCTTCCAAAAGAAAGATATTATACAGCGGAGAACCTCCAATTTGATTGATGTAATCTGTGTTGCATTCCTGAATAATGCAGCCTTTTTGATTGGTTTGTTTATCTTCCATTAGTTATTTCAACTGAAGACTTTATCTTCTGTTTTTAAAGTAATACTCAAAGTTAGAACATTATTCTTTGTTTGAGGCTCATTTTCTTTTGTAATTCAACATAAAAAGAAACTGCCCGAAAATTACTCTTCGGGCAGTTTTTTTATTTCTGAAATTGGTCAATACCAGATTTCAGCCATTGCTCATATTCGGCAATGTCTGGTGTATATCCAGTGGCTTTATTCAAGCTTTTTTCATTGGTATCCAATATAATATAATACGGTTGAGCATTTGCTTTGTAACGTGTAATCTGAAAATCACTCCATTTATTTCCTATTGACGTTATTTTTTTGCCAGTTTCTTTCGAGACATATTGTTCTTCGATTGGCAATTCTCTTTTGTCATCAACATACAAAGAAATTAAAACAACTTTATTATTTAAGATGGATAAAATACGTGGATCAGACCAAACGTAATCTTCCATTTTTCGGCAATTTACACAAGCAAATCCTGTGAAATCCAAAAGAATAGGTTTGTTTACACTTTTGGCATAAGCCAATCCTTTTTCATAATCGGTAAAAGCCATAATATCATGCGGACCTTTATGCGCTCCGTCTGGTAACGCTTTCGCGGATGATGTAGTTTCGCGGTTAGAACCACCTACGGCATACGGAGATTCGCTATAGGTCATTGGAGGAGGGAAGCCACTAATTAATTTTAAAGGTGCGCCCCATAAACCCGGAATCATATAAATTGTAAAGACTAAAACCACCAATCCAACAGACAATCGTCCTACTGAAATAGATGACGAAGGAGAATCGTGCGGTAAAGTTATTTTTCCGAATAAGTAGAATGCCAAAGTACCAAATATCGCGATCCAAATGGCTAAGAATATTTCTCTTTCGAACCAATGCAATTGCAAAACTAAATCGGCATTCGATAAAAATTTAAATGCCAAAGCCAGTTCCAGAAAACCTAAAAACACCTTTACAGTATTCAGCCATCCGCCAGATTTTGGTAAAGTATTTAACCAACCCGGGAACATAGCAAACAACATAAATGGTAATGCTAAAGCAGATGAAAAACCTAACATTCCAACAATTGGGGCAATTCCGCCTTTAGAAGCCGCTTCAACCAATAAAGTTCCGATAATTGGTCCAGTACAAGAAAACGAAACAATTGCAAGCGCCAACGCCATGAATACGATTCCTAATATTCCACCTTTATCCGCTTGACGATCGACTTTATTTGCCCATGAATTGGGTAACATAATTTCGAAAGCACCTAAAAACGATAAAGCAAATACAACCAATAACACAAAGAAAATAACATTAAACCAAACATTGGTAGATAATGCATTTAGCGCGTCTGCACCAAAAATTAAGGTAATTACAGTTCCTAGAAATACATAAATTAAGATGATTGAAATACCATAAATAATGGCATTTTTGATTCCTTTAGCTTTGGTTTTACTTTGTTTTGTAAAGAAACTTACCGTCATCGGAATCATTGGAAACACGCAAGGCGTAAGCAATGCCGCAAATCCGGATAAGAAAGCAATAAAGAAAATCATGTACAAACTAGAATTAGATTTCTCAGATTTGGGCTGTTTTTCTACTGCAGTTTTTGCATCTGTTTTGGTAGTTTTTTCGTTTGAAATATCTGCAGCCTGAATTTCTTTCGCTTCAAGCGTTTTAAGATTAAACTCAAAATATTTGCTTTCGCTAATACAGTTTTCTTTACAAACCTGATATGAAAGTTCTACTTGTATAATTTCTTTCGCAGGATTAATTTGTTTGATTAATTGTGTAAAAACAACTTTGTCAGAAAAGAAGATTTCATCGACACCAAAAACGTCATTAAACTCACGTTTGGTTTCACTTTCGGTTGCTTTTCCAACAAGTTCATAATTGTTTTTGTTATCATGAAAAAGGAATTCGGCAGGAAGCGGACCATCTTCTGGAGTAAATTGAGAGTATACATGCCAGCCCGATTCGATATTTCCTTTAAAAGAAAGAACAAATTCAGAGTTGGATTTTTTCTCAATTGAAGCTTCCCATTTTACCGGATTGATAATCTGTGCTTCGGCTTTAAAAAAAGCAAAAACCAGAAATAATAAATAAAAGATTTTCTTCATTTTATATGTTTAATCAGAACGATTTGTTCTGGTGATAGTTTGATTTTTCTGTGTGCTAAATTATTTTTTAGTCACAGATTAAAAAGGATTTTTGTTTCACGCAGATTCGGCAGATTAGAGCAGATTTTAATTTTATAAAAAATCTGCACATATCAGCTTAAATTTTTTTAGATCTGCGTGAAATAAATTTAGCTATAGATTAAAAAGATTTTTTCTCACGCAGATTTTGCAGAATCGGCAGATTTTTTATAAAATTAAATCTGTGTAAATCAGCTTAAATCTTTTTAAAATCTGCGTGAAATAAAATTTATTAGCTAATTAAAATCTTAAAAAAGTAATTTATTTCGTCACGTTGAAAAAAGTATATTCCAATTTCAGAAAAATACCATCAGTTGCGGCGCGCTCCATCGAGCTATACAATTGTTTTTTGTAAGCAAGGTCAATTCTAGCCTGACTATTAATGATAAACTGAATCGAAGGAACGACATCCATATATGATTTTCCGTTTTCGGTTATTGTTTGTCCCGTAAATTCAAGCATCGCATTAATATTGGTTTGTTTAAAACTCGTATATTTTTTTGGATACATTAATTTACCAACCGAGAAAGTATAGTTTATAGCATTTTTACCCAAAGCATCCGGAAAACTATAATCAGGATTGTTAAGCGCACGCACATAACTTACAGAAGAACTCAAAGCTACTTTATGAATTAATTGCGTTGCTACTAAACCAGCTTCGTAACCCGAATTTCCGTTAGCTAAATCGATCGCTTCCTGATTAAAAAAGGAGTTGTTATAACTGTAGCGCCCAAAAGCTGCCATTCTGAAATGACTCTGTAAATCATCTACAGAAAAAAACCTGTATTTGGCATAAAAACCACCACCTTTAAGTCCAAATCCGTTGTCTTGATTGCTCAAAAAAGCTGAGGTACGAACCATTAAATTTTTATTGATTCCCCAAGTAACTTCTGGTGTTAGATTGTACATTGAACCACTTTCGAATTTATTATCCATAAGTGATTGCCCAACACGAACCCCAATAGAACCCGCCGGAGCATTACTGGCGGGTTCGGTTACTACAAATAATTCTTGTGCATCTATATTGTATGAAACAAAGAATAATAAAATTATTGACAGATATTTCATTTTTATAGTGCTTTTAGATAATACTCATTTTCATTTTCTACTGCATAATCGGGGTATTTAGAATATGATTTTAGTAGTTTTTTGTATTCTTTTTGGGTTACAAAACCTTTATTTAAAATTCTGTATTTTGCTTCTGCATGAGCTACAGGGGTTTTAATATCGATGAAATTATAAGTTGCATCATCGACTTTTAGAGTTGTATTATCCTCAATTTTATCGGTATGGAATTTTGCTGTCAAAACCATAGAACCTACAAAGAAACCTGCTTTTTCGACCGCATTTTTCAAGACTTTAGGTTGTAATGATTGGTCTTTTTTAAAGTAAACCGTAAAGGTATTGGTGTTTAAATCGGTACCAATACTGTCTACTTCAGTATACGATTTTAATTGTTTGTTTATCGCATTCGAGCACATAGAACACGTTAGTCCTGTTGCCATAATTTCGACTTTTGTAGTTTGAGAATAGGAGTTTACACCAGTTAATAATAGTACAAGTGCTACGGCGATGAATTTTATATTTAGGGTTTTCATTTTATTTTTTGTTTTTTTTGATTTGAGCAATTATTTGAGCTTCAGTTGGGTTTATAGCGATCAGTTTTCCTGATGCATCAAAAAGAAAGGTTGAAGGCAAGGCATCAACTCCAAAAGTTACAGCCGTTTTGGCGTCAAAACCTTTAGGGTCTATCAATTGCTGGTGCTTCATTTTATCTTTTTCAATGGCTTTTAACCATTTTGTTTTGTCGTTATCGATTGATATTCCAACGATCTCAAAATTCTGACCTTTATATTGGTCATACATTTTTACTAAGTTTTTATTGGCCATTCGGCAAGGCGCGCACCATGAAGCCCAAAAATCTACTAGAACTGTTTTTCCTTTAAAAGAATTGAGTTTGATTGTAACATTCTTATCATTTTGAAGCTGAACATCCGGAAAAGAATCTCCTATTTTTATTTGCGCACTTGCAATAGAAACAGTGGCTATAAGAGTGAATAATGTGATTATATTTTTTATTTTGAACATGATATTTTGTTTAAATACTTGTCCGTAATTGTTTTTAAAACTTGATATTACGGACAAGTTTTTTATGATTTACTGATGATTACTTTGCTTTTTTAGGACTGGCGTCTCTATCGTATTGGCAACATCCGTGCAACCCGTCGTAAGAAGTATTTGAAGCAGTAAATTTCTCATTATCATATCCTGCATCTGCAACACGTTTTAGTATTGTATCCAGATTAGTTTTCTTTGCATCGTAAGTTACGGTAGCGATTTTAGTGTCTTTGTTCCAGTTTACTTTAGCAACATTATCAATGTTTGCGGCTGTTTCGATGGTCTTTTTGCACATTCCGCAATTGCCATTGATTTTTACAGTTTCAGTAGTTTTATTTTTGATTTGCGCGCTCGCGAAAGTAACAGATAGTAATAAAGTCATTACCATCAATAATTTTTTTATTGAGTTCATTGTATGTAATTTTTTAGAATGAATTAATCCTGAAATACAACAGAAACCATAGCAAATACTGCTAGTTCTGAAAATAGAATTGGATTAAAATTTAAATGATTTTTTGCTGTAAAAACAGACTTTGAATAGGACAGACTTATGGCTGTCAGGAAATAAATCTAGCTTATTTTAGGTGGAAGCCAGATAGAACGGAAATCTGAAGAAATAAAGATTTCTGAGTAATAGTAATTTTGTTTTTTTTCAGAAAAGCTAAAAAGTGAGCTGTTTTCTGTTTGAAAAAGTGCCATCGGTGAAAAACCACAAGAAGCCGTTGGAGAACTACAAGAATTTCCTAAACAACCTTTGTCGCAGTCGTGACCTTTTTCTTTAGAATCTTTTTTCTTGCAACAGTCTTTTACTGTAGATTCTTTTTTACAACATGACATTTCTTTTTTTGTTCCATGTGCATACGTCAAAGTTGGTCCCATAAGGAAACCAAGTGTAACGAACAGCAATATGTAAAACTTTTTTGTCATAATTGAAAGCAAAGATATTTTTATTTGTTCGGTTAGCTTGTTAATTTTTTTGTAAAAATTTTAAAAGAGGTCAAGAGTTGCTCTGGAGATACTTGTAGATTGTATTAATTAAATCTCTTTGGGTAAACACATAGAGACATAGATTCGGGCTTCTCAAAAAAGACGTTTCACTTGTACTAACAAACATAGTTCTATGTGTTAAATTGTTTTTTTACTAATTAAACCCAATGTGTTGATTTTATTTTTAGAGTTAATTACATTTAAGGTTTTATCACTTTCGATAAAATACGAGGTATTTGAATCAAGTCATAATCATCTGAAAAAACAATATATTGATTGTGCCATGAAGGAGAAAATTTATCCTTGAAATCGCGTAAGCCTTTATAATGTGAGAATGATTTTACTTTCTCATATGCGTACTTCATTGATTTTTCCTGAATAGTTTGTGGGTTTCTGATGCCGCTCATTGGTGCCAAACCAAGATCTACATAAGTAATGTCTTTTGATTTTAGATGATTGAAAAACGCGACCATAATAAAGTCGATAACACCGTTGGGAGCATCGTTTGTTTTTCGGATTAGATCATAAGTACTTTCGTTTTTTGCATAATCCGGAATGATGTTTAAGAAAGCAAGAATTTTTCCTTCGCTGTTTTCTACCGTAATGATTGTCTGTTTTTTGAGATCTTCCCAAAGAAAAATTCCCTGCGAAAAAAGCATTTCTTTTCTCGAATTTTCCTGAAGCCATTGATCGCTGACAGCTTTAATTTGCTGCAATAATCCATCTTTTATCGGAGGTTCGTTAATGGTGGCTTGCAAACCAAGATCAGTAATTTTTTTTATTGCATTGCGCAATGATTTTCGGTTTTGACCTTCCATACTAAATTCCTGAAGATTGACAATGGCGGCTTGCCCAAGAAAAAAGTGTTTCTTGCCAATTTCAGTGTAGGTTTTTAAGCTTGCTTCGGGAATTCGATAATAGATACTTCTTAATCCGAAATCGTAACAGAATTGATCAAATTCAAGAATACAACGTTTAATTTCTTCACTCGTATTACCAACCGGATTTTCTAAAGCAACAGCAAAATTTCCTGATAATCGATATGAAATAAAGGCATTTTTACTTTTAGAAATAAAGAATAGCTTATCAAAATAAGTTTTAAAATAATCAAGACTTGAGTTTCCGTATTGCTGAACCAGTTCAATTGCAATTGCTTTTTCTTCGTCAGTTGCGGTGTTTTTTAGTATATAAGGTTTGACCAATGTATAGATTAAAAATCCAAAAGAAAGAAATCCGCTAATTTTGAGCGAAATCAAAAAATGCATTGCAAAAGTTCCAGTTGGATGCAGACTATCACTGCCCATTAAAAAATAATTTTGAAGCGTATATAAAATCGATTGATTTAAACTGAAATCAATATTAAAATGTTTTTTATCAAAGAAGTAAAAGCCTAAGACGCCATAAACAAGAACTGCCAGAACACTTAATATCGAAGTCTGTAAACCAATAAGACCTAGTCTTGGATTTGTTTTTACATAATATTCTTTTCGTGTTGCAATCAAAACGCATAACACTAGAAAAGCGACAGAAGATTCTTCAAAGTCAATTGCTTTGGTAAGGTTTCCAACCAAAGAAATTACAGATAAAAGTACTGCAAACCACCACGCCATTCGGAGCCCTTTTAACATAAATGCTGAGGTAACCAATAGAAAAAGCCCCGCAGTTAATACCAGATAATTAGAGGTTTTTATGGCTTCGATTGGTAAAAAATCTTTCAGTACATGAAGTCTGTCATGAATTGCGGGAGTGAGAACCGAAATGATATTGATAATACCAAGAATCATTAAAAGCAATGCCGGAAAAATGCGCATTAGGAGTTTTTGTATTTTTGAAATAAAAAGAATTATGCCGGCAAGTAAAGGGAGCCAAAACTCAAAAAAGCGATACAATAATGTTATGGCAACAGCTTCCATATTATTAAAACCATAGCGAATTAATATATAACCCATAGATACTTCGACCGCGCCTAAACCTCTTAAAAATGGAGAAATAATCAAGAAAATAACCGCAATTACATAAGCCATTGTCGCTGCATAAAGTGACGGATCAAATGAAAGCGCTTTCATTGCAATATAAACATGCGAAATACCAAGAATGTCAATTGAGATAGAGGCCAGTATTATTTTTAGAAACTTATTTCGATCGATTTTATGCTCTTGTAAGTCAGTTAAAAAAGGTTCGGCTTTAGGGAATTTTGTTGTGATGAAAGTGTAGAACCTTCTCTTTTTAATTAAAGAATTGAAAACAAGAACAAACAATGAAACAATGAAAATTACAAGACCTAAAACGAGCCATTCATCATAACCGACGGTTTCTTTTAATATTGAATACAGAAATAATGGTATCGCAAAAAGAATCACCGATACAATACCAACAAATCCGTATATGGCAGAGGCGATATGAACTTGTGTTTTTGTAGTTCCTTTTTTTAGTAATGGTTCAGTAAAATATAGAAGTGAGGTTATGCCGCCAGCAGGAATAAACACACTTATAAAATTGCGTTTTATAAATAATGACGTTGCATCTCTCCAGGTTATTCGGGCGCCAATGGCAGAAAATGATGCGACATACATCAAGCCTTGCAAAAAGAGGTATAAAAGAGTTACTAAGAACCCAATAAGCAGCCATAAAGGGTTTGCATTGTTAATACTATTTTTAATTTGATAGAGCTCGTTTTGTTCCTCTTTTATAAACCAAAAACCTATTAGAAAAAAAGTAAATGTCAAGACAATTTGAGCCAGTATTTTCCAATTTTTAGAAAAGTAATTAGCAATTCTTTTCCTGAAGAGGTTTGTAGTAGTATTTGCGTTTTTTGTCTCTGTCATAATAAACACAGTTATTTACTTCATTATAAAAATACTGGTTTTATTTGTTATTTATAATGGTTTATGTCCTAAAAATAAATGGATTAAGTTTTTTAGGAGTGTTTTGAATTAGGCCGAAATTAAACAAAGCTCCAGATTTCTCTGAAGCTTTGTTTTGTAATTTATTATGAAAAGGCAATTGCTTTAAAAATTAGTGTTTATTTTTTTAGAACGATCAGCAATGTGTGAGATAAGCCATGTTACTTGTCCTTCTTTTACAAAGTACATTTTCTTTTTTTCTAAGTTTGGAATACCTTCTACACACGACAATAGTATATTATTTGCAGAGATAAGGTACGTTTGGTCATATGTACTCAAAACTCTTGCTGCTTCTTTATTGGTTTTAGCAAGGTTATTGAACTTGTTGAAATTGTTTTTTAGGATTGCATCGTAATACAAAATGTCTTCCATAGTTAAAGGAACATAATGATCTTTAACGTTTTCATCGTAATATAGTGTTGAAAAAGCCCAAACAGCCCCGCCAGACAAATAGATTTTTTCTTTTTTCGCTAAAAGAGGATTTGCATCAAGCATTTCTTTAATCTTCTTACGTAGAACAGTGTTAAAATCAAAAGATTTTTCCTGATATACCGCCATGTCATTTGTTTGGTTTTTGTTTGCAACCGTTTTCTTTACTGCATCAGTAAGTGTTGTTGTACCAAAATCAAGCTCAAGAGGAATAAACTCTAATTTGTTGTCGTCAATTTCTTCAATGTATCCGCCTCTGGTGCTTTTTGCGCCAATATCAAGTAATAAAGCGTTCGAATAATCAACAGGAGGTATTGCACCTTTAACGAGTATTTTAGCTTCTTCGTTAACATCAATAATATCAAAAGATTTGTTTGTTAGTGAAGTAACTTTGCTTTTTAAAGCATCAATGTTACTAGCCGATGAAAAAACAGGAGCAGCTACTATAAAGATGTTTTCTTCTAGAAGTTTAAAATCCTTTCTTATTTTTCTCAATTGATCAAAAACGATAATACCTGTTTTATTGATATCGTCCTGAGTAAGCGCGCCATTAGCCGTAATATGGTCGGCAAGACTAATTCTCTCATTCGCGAAGTAGAGAATTTTATAATCAGCTTTCTTTATGTTATTTACTTCTAGAACTGAAACTTTTATCGCTCTGCGTCCGATTTCAATTCCGGCGTAAACATTTTTTTGAGAAAATGAATTGATTGAAAAAAATAGATTTAATAGAATAAAAAATAAAATTTGGGGTTTGTTTTTTTTAAGCATTGGATTTAGTTGTGTTTATAATATAATTTAAATAAAGAATGTAGGGTAATTTATTTGTTGTACTGGTGTGTAGGTTAGTAGTTTAAATTGAAATTGATGATTTTGAATGTTAATAATTTAACACATTAGAAGTAGATCTGTTTAGAGTGATTTAGTTGTCTTTTAGATTAACGATAAAGTAAAAACAACTTCATTATTGTTAATATTTAAAGGACTAAATAAAAGAGCGGTTGGACACCAGATCTAAAATACTATTATGTAAAAACTATTGAATACAAGTGTGCAAATTTATAAATATTTTATCAATCTAAACCCAGTTCATAGAAGAATAAATTGTTAATTATCCCTTATTTTATGCGGTTTTTTGATAAAAATGAGATGTTTGTTTTTGCCACAAGAAATTTAAAATTTTTGGAAAGTTTTGTCTGTCGCAAGGATTTAAAATTTTATATAATGATAAAAAATCGGTTTTTTGTTCTTTGATTTTTTGTAACTAATTGTTTATTAGGTTGTTTTTGATTTTTTATAACTTTATACTCTGAATTGAATAGTCGTTAATTATAAAAATAAGCAGGCGCCGAGACGTGAAGCAATTCGGCAAAAGGCTTATTTTCTGCAGGATTGTGTGTTTTTCTTTTGTCAGCTTATAGTAATTCGAAAATAAATCAGAAATAAATCAATTCAAGCACTTTTCGACATTCGATTGCCAAACATTATTTTTAATAAAAAATGAATAAGAGATGGAAAAAAGTAAAAAAATCTTTCCACATGAATCTGATGCTTTATTTTTAACGGACGGTGGACTTGAAACAACATTAATTTTTCTGGAAGGATTTGATCTTCCTTATTTTGCAGCTTTTGATTTGCTAAAAAGCGAAAATGGTTATAATGCAATTAAGGATTATTACAGGCGGTATCTTAAAATAGCAAAAGAATACGAAACAAATTTTATTTTGGAAAGTCCAACTTGGCGTGCAAATGCTGATTGGATTCAAAAAATTGGATATTCTGGAAATGCAGTTTCAGTGCTAAATGAAAAAGCCATCAAGCTTTTAGTTGATTTAAAAACAGAATTTACAAATGATCAAAATTCTATTCTTATAAGTGGATGTATTGGGCCAAGAGGAGATGGTTTTGTTCCTGAAAATGAAATGAACATTGAAGAAGCACAACATTATCACTCGGAGCAAATTGGTGTTTTGAGTCAAACTCCAGTCGATCTTATTTCGGCTCTTACTTTAAACTATGTTGAAGAAGCAATTGGAATTACCCGAGCCGCAAATTCTGTTGATTTACCTGTAGTTATTTCGTATACTTTAGAAACAGACGGTCAATTGCCAAGCGGAATGAGTTTAAAAGATGCAATCGAAAAAGTAGATGAAAGTGTTGCTGTTCGGCCATTGTATTATATGATAAACTGTGCTCATCCGACTCATTTTTTTAATGAACTTTTAGAAAATAAAAATGAGAAGTGGGTAAAACGTATCAAAGGTATTAGAGCAAATGCCTCTTGTAAAAGTCATGCAGAATTAGATGACAGTATCACATTAGACAGGGGAGTGCCAACAGAATTAGGCAAAGAATATAAAGCATTAAAAAATTATTTTGCTAATTTAAATGTGTTTGGCGGTTGCTGCGGCACCGATGAAGCGCATATCTTGGAGATTTTAAAGCAATTGAAAAAAATGTAAAGACTATTAGTGAAAAACTGTAGCAATATTGTTGATTTTTCCATTACTTTAATGTTGGAAATTTGCGTAGTGTTGTGGATGGATGAATACCCCTGCTCTCCGAAGAGTTCTTGTGAAAAGCTGTGCGAATGTCTCCTGACTCCGCACCCGCAAAGAGAATCGACAAAGAGAAGTCTGCAAAATGAGTAACAATCAATATAGAATATTGGAACGATACGAAGTCGGGAGACTTCGCACAGCGGGGTGCGTCAACTACAACTCAGCTGTTTGCTGGAGCGGCAGCTGATGTAGGTTCAAGTAAATTAATACCAGGTATTATCGCTGAAAATATTAAAAATGAATTATATCGTAAAACAGAAGTTTTAAAATAAAATAAGATGAGTAAGGAGTATGTTTTTTTTCGCTTTTTCGTATTTGTATTGGTTGTATTTGTATTGAATTTTATGATACTTGTTTCAGGAGGGAATAATTTTTATTATTGGTTTTTGACTTCAATTTCTCTTTTAATTTTTCTTTTGATAAAAGAAAGGAGTAAGATTGAAGGGTTATTATATAAACCATTTTCAGTTAGAATAACAAGACAATCAATTTTTTTATTAGCTTTTTTTGTTACTTATCATAAACATTATCAAGTATATCGGCATTTGAATACTTTTTGGATTATGATGTTGCAAGCTTTGAATGTAATTTTTTTCTTTCTAGTTTTTTGTATTGACAAAAGAGATGATAAGCTTTCAGATGAGTAATGTATCCCTCTGCTCTCCGAAGAGTTCTTGTGAAAAGCTGTGTGGATGTCTCCTGACTTCGAACCCGCAAAGAGAATCGACAAAAAGAAGTCTGCAAAATGAGTAACAATCAATATAGAATATTGGAACGATACGAAGTCGGTAGACTTCGCACAGCGGGGGGGCTAAAACAGCTTGGAGTATTGGTAAAGATGTTTATAATGGTAATTATAGTTCAGCAAAAACTAAAACTTATAATGCAACTGGCATACCTGGGGCTATTAGTACTGTAAAAAGAGCTAGCAAAGGTGATGCAGAAGCTATTGGGAATTTAGCGGTAGTTGCTGTAGCTGCCATAGCAACTAAGGGCTCAATTTCAGCAACAGAATCGTCGATTGCCAAAGGAGTCGCAGCAACTGTTAATGCAGAAGGTTCGACAACATTATACAGAGGAGTGAATAGTACGAGTCCTGCTTTTGAGAATGCTGTTCAAGGTACTGCAACACCAAAAGGAGGTATTGCCACTGCCGTAGAGCATAATGGTGGAAATACTAATAGTAATTTTACTTCTTGGACCACTAATCCAGAGGTCGCCAAAAATTATGCTTTAAGAACAAGTGGAGATGGGGTTATGATGGAAATGCAGGTTCCTAATAGCCAAATAGTCACAAGTCCAAGTGTTAAGAATGTTGTTCTAAAACAAGGTGGAGGAATGGTTAATGAATCGGAATTTTTAGTAAAAGGCTCGATTTCAGGTGCAACTGTAACTCCAATAAAATGATAAAATTATTAAATATGAAGGAATTCCCAATTTTGAGCGAAGAGCAAGTTGCAGTAGTTATTGCTGATGGTGCAACAGGTCATGTATTGAATGTCAAGTTGGAACTATATAAGAATGACCTTAACGATGAAATATATTCGTTATTTAATAATATAGATTTGGCAAAAGAATTTATAAAAAATCAATCTATTTCAAATGATAAATTAGATTTTCTTATATATGATAAAAACCAAACTGTTTTAAAATATATAGAAGCAACTCACTGGAAAAATCATCGCTAGCGCATCGTGATGCCCCGCTCTCCGAAGAGTTCTTATAAGGCGCTGTGCGAATGTCTCTGACTTCGCACCCTCAAAGAAAGTCGATAAAGAGTATAAAAAACCTCACAGATTACCAGTTTTTTTATGTTCAAAGCTGTATGTTTTTTTCAAACCTAAAACATTAGAAAGCCCTTTACTTTCCGAAGAGTTCCTTATAAAAAATTGCGCAAATGTCTCTGACTTTGCGCAATTTTTTACGTTGTAATAAATGATTTTGTATGGTTATGTAATAATGAGTAATCATATTCATATGATTGTACAATCTGAAAATGGGAAATCATCAGATTTAATAAGATGTTTTAAAAGTTTTAGCGAAGAATATTTTATAAAAAATAATAATCTAGTTATTAATGTTTTAGCTTCTAAATTCTCAATAAGATACAATTCATATTAAACTATATTTTGAAAGTCGGAGACTTTAGAGCTTTTTCGTTTTTAGATTAAATTTGTTTAAGAATAACGTAAAGTCAGAGACATTTCCGTAGCGCTGACAATGAATACTTCGGGGAGCGAAAAGACAGTGTTTGCTTATCTTTATATTGTAAACTATTGTTTCACAATAGAACAATAATTTACAAATCACTATTCTATTTGTACTTACTCAAATCGAGGTTAAGAATATTGCCTACTCTGCCAAACTCTTCATTAATCTTTGCATTCAGGATTAATTGTTCATTGTGTATTGGATGATTAAAAATTAATTGATGCGCATGCAGCATCATTCCTTTTAGGTCATAATTCTCCAGCCATAATTTATTTTGTTTGTTACAACCATGTGGACGACTTCCTAAAATGGGATGAAAAATATGTTTAAAATGTTTACGTAATTGATGCATACGTCCAGTTTCAGGAATCGCTTCTACCAAACAATATCGTGAAGTTGGTCGATTGTTAAATTCTAACTCAATTTCGACATTTTGCAAACGATGAAAGTATGTTATTGCATTTTGTTTAATGTCATCATCATTAATTAAATCATAATCAATCGTTAGTTCTTCTGGTGACCAACCACGTAAAATGGCTAGATATTTTTTTTCGACTTCGCGTGTGGCAAAACGATCATTCATGATTTTTAAAATCTCTTTATCCAACGCAAATAACAAGATACCTGATGTTTTGCGATCTAATCGATGAATAGGATAAACGTGTTGGCCTCCTATTTGATTTCTCAATTCTTGAATAGCATAAACTTTTGCATCGCGCGCATAAAATGATTTGTGAACCAATAATCCACTTGGTTTATTAATTGCTATAATGTATTCGTCTTGGTAAAGAATTTCTAACATTTGGCAAAAATAAACGAGATTTCGATTAAAACGACTTTTAAGACTTATTTGTTTCGATGCTTTTCTTTTTTTTATTTTAGATCGAAGAACAAAATAAGAGATTGCCATTGCAAAAATTCCCGCTCTCCGAAGAGTTTTTATGTAAGCTGTGACAAATTTCTCCTGACTTCGTATCCGGAATCTTGATCAAATAAACAAAATTGATATTACTAACCAGAGTAGTTTTTGTTAGTATAGCTACATTCATTCTGTGTATCAAAAACATCCAGTAAAATAAAAGCCCTAATGATGATTTATAATAGAAAAATTATATATTTGAAAACAAAAAATGTGTAATACTTATCACACATATATACCCCGATTTTGGTCGCTTTGTGTGGTTTTGCAACACATATGAATAAGTTGGTGGCAATTTGATGGAACGATAATAATAAAAAATAAACTAAAAAATAAATGACTTTCATTAAAACAATTGCTACATTTTTAATTACGCTTTTAATTGCAACAACAACTTTTGGACAAGAATCTAAACATAAAACAAAAATCTTATTAATTGGGACAATTCACTTCGAAACGCCTCATTTGGATCAGTTTGAATTAAAAACAGATGATTTTTTAGCACCCAAAAGACAGAAAGAGCTGGAGGAATTGACTGAAATTTTAAAGCGAACAAATGCTGATAAAGTGATGATAGAAAGGCCACTTAATCAACAAACGCAAATCGATAGTTTGTATAACGCGTATTTACAAAACAGGTATAAATTAACAGTTTCTGAACGAGAGCAAATTGGTTTTAGGTTAGCTAAAAAATTAAATTTAAAACATATAAATTGTGTAGATATTTTTTATGGAATGAAACATGATAGTTTAGTTTCTGTAACTGCTAAAGAAAAAAATCAATTGTATTTGTTAAATGAATTAGGTGCTTCTGCAAATAGCTTAATGCGTGAATTAGATAGTGTAGTAAGACGAAATTCAATAACCGAAGTAATAAAATACATAAACAAAGATGAACTTTTGCGTAAAAATTTATCATTGTACTTAAAGTATTATGCGAAAATTGGTGCAGGAGAGAATTATATTGGTGCGGAATCAGTTTCTGATTGGTATTTGAGGAATTTAGCGATTTACGCTAATGTAATAAGTCAAGTAAATAAAAATGACAAATACGTTATACTAATATTTGGACAAGGACATATTCCTGTACTAAAACACTTACTACAATATAATGACGACTTTGAAGTCGTTGAATTGAATAGCGTACTAAAATAGCCAACCACCAGCACCTAAAGTTAAAATTACAAAACTAAATTATGCAAGAAGAAATAACGAAACATTCAGAAAAAATTTACAAAACAGTGAAAAATTCAGAGCACACATTGGGAGAGAAAGTGAAAGAAATCATCATAGAAATTTTTATAATCGTTTTTGCGGTAACGCTTTCAATAGGTTTACATAGTTGGAGTGAACACAAACATCAACAGGACGAAGTGGCTGTATTTCTTGGTAATTTAAAGAATGATTTGAAGAGTGACATAAAAAATATCGATATTGAAAAGGAAGCTTACAAAAAGTCAAACATAGGTTATGAAAATATTTTAGCACTAACGACTCTCCAACTTGACAGTATTTATAAATCTAAAGACAAGGTAGATTTTCCAATTTATTCACATGGACAAATGATAAGTGTTGGTAATTATGAAGGTTTTAAGTCAAGTGGTAAAATTGGCTACATTGAAGATGAAAAATTAAAACAGAAAATCTTAAGCTATTACCAAATATATGTACCGGCAATTAACGAAGTTGATAAAATGTATAATGATTTTCTGTTTAAGTGTTTTGACAAAATGATAGAAAATGCAGATAAATCAGAAGAAAAACTATATTCAGACCCAAAGTTTAAAAAGACAATCGAATTTCTTGTCAAACTAGGTAATAATAACATAAGGGTTTATGACCAAAACACAAAACCGGAAGCAATTGAACTTATTAAAGCAATTGAAAAAGAGTTGAATAAATAAAAACAGCACACAACCGCCGTTTGATAATCACTCGAGAGAGCGTCCCACTCGCGAACAGATCTAGATGTTGACAAAGAGGAGGGTAAAAAGTGAGTTAAAACAAAAAAGCTTCAGAGAAATCTGAAGCTTTTTAAATTAAGTAGTTAATTGTAAAATTATAGGATTTAAATTTCATCGAATTAAGTCATTGTAAATATTTTTTTTAGTAATTTAAAAATGGAATTAATCGCGTATAAAATTTTATAATACTAATTAGGCTTATGGCGGTGGTATTTTTGATTAAAATGTTATTAGTTACGATTATTGTATGTAGGTTTTTATTTGTTTTTTTATAATTTTGAGTGGTAAAACTTACTTATGAAAATTGTTCAAAATCCGAAAGTATCTACTAAAAATTTCTTTAGAAATAATTTAAAATTCAATAGATTATTTATACCCTTTTTTTTTCTTTTGAGTCAAATTTGTATTTCGCAAAATAGTGAGGAAAGTAAGTTAATGATTGCGGGCGAAAAAGCTTTTCTAGAAAATAACTTTTTATTAGCTAAAGATATCTATACCAAAGCAATAAAAATTGATCCAAGTAACAAAAATTACTGGTACAACCTAGCAACTTCTGAATTGCAGCTTGGTGACAAAGAAAATGCTTGTGAGCATTTTTATCAAGCTTTTATACTTAATGATGGAGAAGCATTAGCTGTAATTAAAGAGAATTGTCCTAATTTTAGAGATGGTACTATAATGTCTATAAATGATGTTGAAGAAAAACCGAAATTCATCTACAATGGTAAGGAGTTTTTTTTCATAGAAAAAAATGCTATTAATGAAAAGTTTTTAAGTCTTTTATACAGCAAATTTAAAAACTCTAAAATATTATTGCAGAAAAATATTAGTAAAGTCTATATTCAGCTTACCATAAATAAATATGATTCTGCAGATGTCAAAATACTTAAAATTATTGGAGATGAAAAAGAAGCAGCACTTGCAAAAGAAGAAATTTTATCAATATTTAAGAATTTAGTAATTTACGTTTCTGCTAAGAATAAAGGTATAAATGTCGATTTATGGGAAAAATGGAACCTTCCTATTGCATTTTAATTTTCATGAATAACCCTTAGATTTAGTTTTTATTTTGTCAATTATTATAGGTTTTCAAGTAAAAATTCCGCTCTTCAGTTCTTATGAAAAGCTGTGCGAATGTCTCCTGACGTCATACCCGTATTCTAAATCAATTTAAAAAACGCTTTCATAACAATAACAATAGGATAGGTAAACTTTAGAATTAAAAACCGAATTCGTATATTGTTCTGTTAAAATTAGCTATGCCAGGTATATACATTTTTAAGACATCAGTTTTCAAATATTTTTCAGTTCATTTTAATAGAAATAGTTCAGATTATGAAAAATTCATTAATGCTCTTCATTGCATTCTTAGCTTTTACAGCGTGCTCAAAACATCAAGAAAAAAAAGATATTACCATCACTGGAATAGATTCCACATTGCGACCTGGTGATGATTTTTTTAAATATGTAAATGGCAAATGGTATGATTCTGTCTCAATTCCTGCATCTCAAGCCGGAGTTGGTGCCTATATGTTTATGAATTACCCGCAGCGAATGCGCCTGCAAGGAATATTAGACAGTCTTTCGCAAAGCAAGAATTCAGCAGGGAGTATAGCACAAAAGGTAGGAGACTTTTATGCATCAGGTATGGATACTGTAACCATTGACAAACGCGGTTATGCACCTATCAAACCTCTGCTTTCTAAAATTGAAGCGATTAGTGATTTACCATCCTTAATGTACTTTGTCGTTAATGAGGTAAAAGTGAGCAATTCTTCTATTATAGCTTTTGGAGTGTCACCCGATGAAAAAAACAGCAGTATGAACATTGCCCAAATTTATCAAACGGGTATTGGTTTGCCTGACAGGGACTATTATTTCAAATCAGATTCATCCACTGTTGCCATACAGGAAGCGTACAAAAAATACCTTACTACATTGTTTCAACAAACAGGCAGCAATGCAGTAGAGGCTAAAAAGAATGCTAATTTGGTTTATGATATTGACAAACAACTCGCAGTTTCGCATAAAACAAAAGTTGAACTTCGGGATGTACAGGCAAATTATAATAAAATGGCTGTTTCGGATCTTGCTAAAAGACATCCCAACATAGACTGGACTACTTTTTTTAATAATTTAGGAGCTCAAACTGATTTCATTAATGTAGGCCAGCCTGCTTATTATGATGCCCTTAATAAGCTTTTAAAGACGATTCCTATTAGTAATTGGAAAATTTACCTCAAAGCAAATGCTATAGAAAGATATGCAGATGATTTAAGTAAACCTTTTGTCGATGCCTCATTTGAATATACTAAAGTGCTTTCTGGTCAGGCAGTTCAAAAATCACGTGGCGAAAAAATGGCGAATGTCGTTGATAATTATTTAGGCGAAGCGTTGGGTGAATTGTATGTAAAGAAATATTTTTCTGAAGATGCTAAAAAACGTATGTTAATCCTCGTGAATAATCTGCAAAAAGCGTATGCCAAAAGAATTGATAAATTGGAATGGATGAGTCCTATTACAAAACAAAAGGCTAAAGAAAAATTGTTTGCCATTACTAAGAAAATAGGATATCCGGATAAATGGAAAGATTATAACAATGTACATATAGTTAGGAATACCTATTTTGAGAATATGGTATCGGCTGCTACAGCTGCATATCAATTTCAATTGGCAAAATTGGGTAAACCGGTCGATAAATCAGAATGGTATACAACAGTACCAACAGTTACGGCATATAATAACCCGACTGCAAATGAAATTGTTTTTCCTGCAGGTATTTTGCAACCTCCATATTTTGATAATAATGCAGATGATGCACTTAACTATGGAGGTATCGGAATGGTTATAGGTCACGAAATAACCCATACTTTTGATGATCAGGGTGCTCAATATGACAAGGATGGCAACTTGAAAAACTGGTGGACAAAAGAGGATTATGCACAGTTTAAGTCAAGAATACAACAGGTTATCAATTTATACAGCACATACACTGTTTTAGGCGATCTGCACATTAACGGTGCGATGACAGTTGGCGAAAATACGGCAGATATTGCCGGAATAGCAGTTGCTTATGATGCTTTTAAAATGACCGAGCAGGGACAAGGAAATACAAAAATTGGCGGTTTTACTTCAGACCAACGCTTTTTTATTTCTATAGCCAAAATATGGAGAGTAAAAATGAAAGACGAGTTCCTGCGTTTGTGGATTAATAACAATCCACATTCTCCACCAAATTGGCGTGTTAATGGTCCTCTAATGAATACTACGCCTTTTTACGAAGCGTTTAATGTAAAAGCTGGAGATAAAATGTTTTTGCCTAAGAAAGACAGAATAACAATTTGGTAATTTCGCTCTTCGAATTGTGACCATGAAAAGCTGCGCAAATGTCTCTGTGAACTTTGCGCAGTTTTTTGTTTCTTATAAAATTTACAAAAGCACTCAAATTTTTTACGTTTTAGCCTAAACGAAAAAAGCTCCAGATTTCTCTGAAGCTTTGTCTTAGTAGTCCTAACGAGACAATTCTCGAACCATTTTGTGGATGATTTGAAAAAAATGAGATATTTAGTAAATGATTATTAGAAAAATAACTTAACTGCAGTTCTTCTTCTAGTTTGCATTTACATAATAATTTTATGCTTTATTTTTTTTGTTCATTTTTTTCCTTTAATCTTTTCGCATTCTTTAGGCTATTATTAAGCATCCACTCAATCTGACCATTGATACTACGAAATTCATCATTAGCCCATTTTTCAATTGCTTTCATTGTTTCTGAATCAATTCTTAATGCAAATGACTTTTTTTCAGACATCTTTTTATTGATTTAAAGTACCAGTATTTATTACAGGTTTAGTTTCACTATCGCCACAAAGTACTACCATTAAATTGCTTACCATTGTTGCTTTTCTATCTTCATCAAATTCTATAACTTCTTTATCTGCTAATAGTTTTAAAGCACTTTCAACCATACCTACAGCGCCTTCTACAATTTTATGACGTGCAGCAACAACAGCCGATGCTTGTTGTCGTCGTAACATAGAATGAGCAATTTCAGGAGCATAGGCTAGATATCCAATTCTTGATTCTATTACTTCTATTCCAGCGATTTCTAATCGTTGTGTCACTTCGTGTTCAAGTGCTTTGTTAACATCATCAAAATTAGTACTTAATGTTATCGTTGCTCTCTCATCTTCAAAATGGTCATACGGAAAAGAACCTGCAAGTTTTCTAACAGCCGAATCCGTTTGGATTCTAACGAATGCCTCATAGTTATCAACTTCAAACGTGGACTTAAATGTATCTTTAACTTTCCAGACTAATATAACACTAATTAAAATAGGATTTCCCATTTTATCATTAACCTTAATTTTTTCACTTTCAAAGTTTCTTGCACGTAAAGACAAACTCGTTTTATTATAAAATGGGTTTACCCAAAACAAACCGCTTTGTTTAATACTTCCTTTATAATCTCCAAACAGTAATAGAACTTTTGAGCTGTTAGGGCCTATTACAATAAAACCCTTTGTTAAAAGAACAGACACTAGAAGTGAAGCCACTGCTAATACCATGCTGTTTGTGATAAAGCCATAAAGCGTTATTGCTATTGAAAGTAATAGAATTGCAACAACTAAATAGCCATTGAAGGGTATTAAAACTTTTTCTGTTTTCATAATGAGTAATATTTAAATGATATTAAATTGATATCATAAAGATATATAATTTTTTAATATAAAAATATTCTTTTTCTAATAATATTGTAAGCTTGGACAAAGAGAAAAATTAGAATTTAAGGTATAAGTTCCTGATCATAAAGAAAATCTAAAAAGCACTGATAACAAAAAAAGCCCCTGCTGTGCAAACGTCTCTGACTTTGCACCCGCAACTATAATCCACAAAAAATAGAAATAAGAAAGTCCATTCCGGAAAGAGTTCCTAATTTAAAAATGCGCAAATGCCTCTGACTTTACACATTTTTTTGTGTTCTTAAAAACCGTAAGACCATAAAAGGCTTCTGACTTTTTATAACTAGTTCTTGGTGTTCTTTTATTTCGCTCAGAATGAGTAAAAAATAGCATTAAACAACAAAAAGCTCCAGATTTCTCTGAAGCTTTTTGTTTTAGTAGCGGGAACAGGACTCGAACCTGTGACCTTCGGGTTATGAGCCCGACGAGCTGCCTACTGCTCTATCCCGCGTTGTTTCGGGTGCAAAGATACACAGTTTATACAGTTATGCAAAGAAAAACATGAATTATTTTTCGATTTAATATTTTTTAGTGTAAAGCTATGATTGTTAGGGTCTTGTTTTTTGTGTTTTAGACTAAGAAGTTCGGTAGTAAGAAAAAACGCTGTTTGGTTTTATTTATTATAATTTTTTTCTTCTCTAATTTCGGCTTCAATTCTTTTATTTATATTGATTTTTGCCTTTGTAAAAACAAAAATTGTGGTTTTGTATTCGCGTGCAAACTTGTTCGTTATTTCGTCGGCAATGACTGATGAGTTAAAGTAGGGGCTCGTTTCTTGAAATTCAGTACTTTTTTCTTCGTAATCTTTAATTCTGATGAGGTTTTTATACGGAATAGAAAGATCAAACCAATTGACATAATCAGCACTAAAAGAAACTGCTTTTATTCCTTTTTTTGAGTAGTAATTGATAGCGCCGGCTTGTCCGTAATTGTCGCAAAGTATTAATGTTTTTTCAGAATTTGGAATCAATGCATAAACAGAGTCTGTTTTTCGGGCGAGTTCTTTCCATCCCAGCATATCGGCAAAATCCTGAGGCAACGCGTGATCTTTTCCATCTTCCCAGCGAAGCATTCCTAGTTTTTTATATTTCTCAGGATGTGTCATGATATATTCCGGACTTTTATTTGGAAAAGCTAAGTTGTACATCGGTATAAAAAACAATAACGGAATAATAATAAAAACCGGTTTTAGAAAACGTTTCCAGCCTGTTTGTAGCACTTCCGAAAGGAAAACTGCTCCAAAGGCAATATAAATGGGGTACAAGCCAATGGCATAATAAGCTTTGGCTTTAAAATAAATAAAAACAACAAGTGTAAAAATGATCGAAGCAAAAAAGAACTTGTATTTGGCGAAAGGTTTATAAAATAATAACGCATACAAAGCCGCAAGAATAACAAAAAACGAGCCGATGAAAAATAATAATTGCTCTTTTAAAAAGTCAATTCTGTCAACATTTACCAATTGTGTTTCCGCCAATTCTTTCATATGATGCACAATCGGAAATTGGTTTTTGTACTGCCATAATAGATTTGGTAAAATCAGCATCAATCCTAGAATCAGTGCAAAATATAGTTTTTTGTTTGCCAAGATTTTCCTTTGATCAGACAATAAAAGAGCAGGCAAGAGGCCAATAAGTAAAAAGAGAATATTGTATTTGTTTAGAAATCCAAAAGCAAAAGTGATCGCGCCAATGTACAGCCATTTTGTTTTTTCGGTCGAAACGTATTGAATAATAATGTAATAAAATCCTGTCCAGCACAAAACGTCGAGAGAGTTGGGTTGATACAGCATATTAATGCGCAACAAAGACGAAAACAAAACGCAGGTTGCGCCCAAAATTAAAGCATACAAATTTCCTTTGAGTAACTCGATCGTTTTCCAGACAATTAAAAGTGTCAATGCGCCAAAAAGGGCAGGGAAGAACTTAATCCAGAAAACAGAATTGCCGAGTAAGAATATACTATACGAAATCCAGGAAGTTACCGGCGGAACTGATAAATAACCCCAAGCCAAATGATGTGCCTGATCAAGATGCAAGTATTCATCGCGCTGCAAATCGTATTCGGGACTAATTAAAATATATTGCAATGCGAATTTTAAAAGAATAAATCCGAGTAGAATTAAGGTTTTTTTGGTCATTGAGGTTCTTGGTTTCGTGGTTGGTTGTTTTTGATACTTTGAACTAAAATTCCTGATCAAAATGTTAAGCTAATATATCATTTTTTTTGAATTAAGTTTAAGATGAGAACGTTATGCAGTATTGTAAACAAAAAAAGCTTCAGATTTCTCTGAAGCTTTTTTGCATTTTATCGGTTTTAGGATTTATTCCTCCAACGCAGTTTCAAATTCCATATGGTCAACAGTTTCTACGTCCGGTTGAGCAGGTTTTGAAGCTTTCAATTTATTGAATCTTTCCAATTGTTCCGTTTCACCTTCTTCACCGCTGAAATATGGAAATACATCCATAATTGGAGACTCAGAAACCGCCGGAATAGAATATTCCCCCATTGTACTTTGCATGATATGAAGCGTGTTGTCATAAGCTTCTCTCACATCATTGGCTTGTACCAACATATACATGTTAGTTTTTCTTTCTTTACCACTTTCTTCATCATAAGCCAGTAATGAAACTTTTGATTTAAACCAACGATCCGCATTTTCAAAAGGATGAATCTCGGCATAATTAGCCACTTTTATATTTGTAATTTTAAATTCTTCACTAATATAAGCCGCCATCTCTTCATTAATCCTTTTTTCGGCTTCAGTATAAGACAAAGCATCTACCAAATAAGGTTCTGTTAGTACTTTTTGTCCACCAGTTTCGTCAGTTTTTCTATATTTTACTTTGCATTCGTACCAAGTTGCGCTCATCTCTTTAATTTTTTTAAGGATGCCAAAGATAGATTTTACAGGAAAATAAATTCTGAATTTACGAAATAGATATTCACAATTTCAAGTGGAATTTTATAAATCATTAGTTATGAGTCTTTAAGGTTTAGTAAGTAGGATTGATTCTAATACTGGCTTTAATTACCGCAAGTCCTTTGATATTCTTAAAAAGAACGTCTTTTGATTCGTGTTGCGGATTTTCGCTCACCAATTTTATCCAATCTTCTCCTTTGGCCGACTTTTGAATCCATTTGAGTAAAATAAATTCTTCAAGATCATTGTTTGTTAAGGAGATTATATACATTTCGCCCCAAAAAATAGTATCGATAGTGTTAGCTATTTTTTTGTATAAAATAATATCTCTTCCTCTTAAAAGCGGATACATACTATCTGTATTGGCATAAATTGCACCATCGCATTTGGGTAAATTAGGAACTGTAATATAATCTATAGGTTCCAAATTTAGATCTTCAAACAGCGAAATTCCTGTAGAAGTTTCTACATTATAAAGCGGAACTTGCTGTTTTTCGATTCTTCTATAACTAGCCGGCAGTTCTTCAAATTGATCAAATTTACTGCCAAGATCATTGTCGTAAATAATGGTATCAGTCATATTACCATTTCCTGTTAAAAGCCATTCAGGATTGATGTCAGGATATGTAGTAAGTATCTGTTCTATTTTTGATGCACCAATGTCTTTCACCTTGTCTAAGAAGCCATTAGAAAGACCGGTTTCAATGTAGAATTTTCTTTTATTAATTCCTTTATATTTAATAAGTTGTAGGATTCTATTGACAATCATTTTATATTTTATTGATTATTTACTCTTTTTTATTTTTATATGTAGTTAATACTCTCTATATTTGTAAGTAAAAAGAAACAAATTGAGCAATAAGCAAACGTACAAAAAAAATCAAGAAATATCTTATGATCTCGATTATCATTATCAATAAGAGCGAAAAATCAAGAAAATATTTTGGAATGCAAGTCAGATTTGTGCAATTGTAAAAACAGAGAGTACCAAAAAAAGAGAAGTCAGGTTTAATATTTAAAAATAAAGTATGGATTATTTACTTAAAATAGCTCGAAACAATCCTCATCGTGACCGATTGGAAATGGCAATTATAGATTTACTCCATTTTATTAAAGCGGGAGCAGTTTACGTTTCGTATAATAATTTTACCAATGTTGTTGTTGTTACTTTTATTCTCAGAAAAAATTGTGATCAGGATGGAGATACTTTAGGAAGTGCTTCAGATAAACTGATAGAATTATACCCGGATTTTATTTTTAAGTTTGTTAATTACAACTGGGCTTCGTACGGATTTAGAAAAGGAAAACCATATTTTATTCAACATTGTACACTTAAAGAATTGGTTTATTTTGAAGCGGATGCTAAAATATTTTATCCTCAAAAAAACACTTCAAAAGCGCTGGTTCAAAAAGCTAAAAAACGATTTTATACTGATTTTGAGGCGGCTGTAGTTTGCTTGAGAAACGTTTCTATTTTTACCAGAAACAAAAAAAATGTAGAAGCAGCTTTTGCATTGCATCAAACCTTGCGTTATATTTATATCTGTGCCTCAGAATTTCTAACTCCCGAGTTTATTAGCTCGACCTGTTTATTATTGCACTACGATTATATAATTGATTTTGCGCCCAAGTTCAAAGAAATACTAAATAAAGAGTCACAAGATGATAAAGAAATTTTTGTTGCGCTAAATGCTGCCTATAGCAGTATTGTGCAAGGACAAACCATGAACTCTATCGATGATGCTTTGATTGCAAAAGCAAAAACAAAAATTGAATTAATGCAGCGGGAGCTCAACAGACTCTTTTTAGAATATTCAGAATTATGTAAGGAAAAGCTAAGAGAATTAAGTCGTCAAAATTTTCTAGGAAAAGCTATTTTCAATCATAAAATGTTACCCAATTATATAATTGACAATGCGTTGACTGAGATAAGCGCTGTGCTGGCAGAATGTTTTAAAATACGATCTGTTTATTGTTTTGGTTATGAAACAATTTACAACAAGAATAAGAGAAATAAGGAGGAGAGTTATTCTAAAGACGTTCCTAAATATCACTTTTATTTATTGGTAGTATATCTGGAACATACGGAGAAAGCTATGTTGTTGATGCAAAGTTTAATAGAAGCCAGATTTGATGGTAAGTACAAAGTCACCATTCTTTATCACAGCTCAAGTTATGTGCGTAAGAAGAATCAAAATCAGAAACATTTTTTTGATACGATTATTGCAAACGGACATTTGGCATATAATAATCCGATGTATTTGGATTATTCTGAAGCCAATATCGTAGCGCGGGACATTAATTTTTCGAAAAAATATGTAGAGAATCGAATACTGATTGCACAGCAATTATTTAGTCTTGCTCAAAATTGTTTCAAAGATGATTCTGTTATTATAAAAAAGATACTTTTTCGAAAAGTAATGGAGCAAATTTCTATTGGGCTTATTTATATGTTTTTGGGATATTATTCCAGTAAATTTTCAATTAGCTATTTGTTTTCTCTTTTAAAATACATTCAAGAAGTCGATTCGCCTTTTGATTTTAGTGCCGCAAAAGAAAGAGAACTTTATAAGTATTTATCTGAAGCTGCTGAAAGATCAACTAAAAAAGGAAAGAGTAACAATAATATTTCCAACAATAAACTTCTGGAAGATAAATGTGCTGCTTTTTTAAAACATGCAAAAGAATTGACAGAATACGCATTTGAAAAATTGGAGAATACACACCAATAGAATTTTTAGTTAATTAGTTGCGTCTCAAAATGAGTTTGATTTTGGGACAAAAATAAATTTTTCTCATAAAATTCATTATCGTTAATTTTATGGGAAAAATTATTTTTAAAACGCAGTTTTTATAACGATAATCTTACGTCCTTTAATTATTGTCTTAATTTGTATATTTGGACATCAGTTTTTTTAATAAACTACAGTTATAATGTCCGAACTATTACCGCTAGATCCAAAAACACTTTTTCTTCTTTATTTTTGGGCGAACTTTTTTATCTGCATTCTTATTTTCAGTTATTCGTTTTCGTATGCGACCAGCGATAATAGAAAAATATTAAAAATCTTCGGTTTCGGAAAATTGTTATTGACGATTGGATGGATTCTGATTGCTTTAAGAAATTTGGTTCCGGATTTTATCTCTATTAATATTGCCAATACATTGATTTTTTTGTCTTGCTGTTATGAAACGATAGCAATGTTGTCGCTGCTAAAAACTAAGTCGAAAAAACGTTACAAATGGCAAATTGGGATAACAATTGCTGCTGCAGCAATTTTTAATGTTGCGGCTTTTTTAGATAGTTCAATCAATACGCGTGTTTTAATTGTTTCTGTTGGAATATTTGCAATTTATTTGCCGCCAACAATTCGATATTCTTTCGAAAAAAGAAATACTTTTTTTAGAAATTTTTATGTGTTTTGTTACGGTGGATTTGAGATGCTGCTTATAATGCGAACGGTTTATAATTTTCTGAATCCGCAGGAACAGTTTTTTAATAACAGCGTTTTTGACAGTTTGTATAGTATTAGTTTGTTTTTACTGACGCTCATTGGTACAGTTGGATTTTTATTGTTGGTAAAAGAAAAGCAAGATCTTAAAATCCGAAAACTGTTAAGCGACAAAAATCAGTTCTTTTCGATCATAGCGCATGATTTAAGAGGACCATTAGGATCATCGGTCGGACTTTCGGAAATATTAGTCGAAGAGATTGACAGTTACAGCCTTGAAGAAATTAAGGAAATTACAGAAATGCTTCATCAATCAAACAAAAACAGTTACAAATTGCTGGAAAACCTCTTAGATTGGTCACGCGTGCAAACGGGAATGATCGAATTTAGCCCCAAAAAAATAATACTGAATACATTGATTAATGAGAATATAGAACTGAATAAAAATGCAGCATTAAACAAAAATATCAGTCTTTGTTTCAAATCAGATCAGCTTGTTGAAGTCGAAGCAGATAAAAACATGATTGATACCGTTGTGCGTAATTTACTGACCAATGCAATTAAGTTTACCGAAAAAAATGGCAAAATTGACGTAAAGCTTATAGTGAAAAATCAGAAAGCTGAAGTGTCAATTATCGACAATGGCATAGGAATTCCTGATAATGTCAAAGAAAAGTTATTTAAAATTAACAGAAAAGCGACTCAAAAAGGAACCGAAAATGAAACCGGAAGTGGTTTAGGATTATTACTTTGTAGTGAATTTATAAAAAAGCACAAGGGCGAAATTTGGGCAAATGGAGAACCAGGAAAAGGAAGTACTTTTGTATTTACCTTGCCATTAGAGCAGCGATGATTTGGCGATAATTGCGTGGAGTGGAGTATGAAATATTAAATTTGAAGGTATGAAAAAGTTAGTCTTATTGATAATGATAATATTTTCAATATTGAATTCACAATGTTCGAATTTGAAAAAAAGCACTGCAAATGGTTGTAAAGAAAATATTGAATTTAAGGATGCTTTTATATTAAATATTAATAAAGTCGAGAATTACACTTTACAGAAAGAGTTTAACAAAAAAGAGTTTAATGACGGTATTGAATTTTTGTCAAAATATTGTCATGTTTCAGAAGAAGAATTAATGAACTACGCTAATGAATATACTAATTCGACAGTGTTTTATAAAGACAAAGAGGGCTGGTTAAAATGGTATAATGAAAATAAATGTCGCAACATTCAGTTCAAATAGTACCAAATATTTCTTTTCCCTGCTCTACAAAGAATTCAAATAAAAAAATGCGCAAATGTTCTCAGACTTTGCGCATTTTTTGTTCATTTTCTATTTAAATAAAAAAAGCTCCAGATTTCTCTGAAGCTTTGTTTTTAGTAGCCCGTAGCGGAATCGAACCGCTCTTACATGGATGAAAACCATGCGTCCTAACCGATAGACGAACGGGCCTACTTTTGTATTGCGGGTGCAAAATTACAAGTATTTTTAGATTACACAATAAGATCGTAAAATATTTTTTTTGAAATTATTCTGAAAATGGAACGTCATCAAAATAGTCAACCGTAAATGGATTGAGTTAAGTAAAATGTATTTATTTGATTAATAATGGGTTGTTTTGTACTAAAATTGAAGTAAAGAAGTTTTTTTTCGTGTTTTATTGCAATTATAGCTTTGAATAATTTTAAAAAATATTTTGATATTTTCTCAATTTTAAAGAATATTCGTATGGTTTTGTGTTGCGATTTTTATGTGATTTTTTCAAAATGACTGTTTTATAGTCTCGTGATGTATCAAATTTTAATGCGAAGCTGTTTAAATCTCCTTGGGTTTGTGTGATTTTTTTAGGTTGATCCTTAATTTTTTTTATATTTATTGAAACTTCTAATAATGGATATAATTAAAATAAAAAGCATTTTACTTTTTACTATTTTGCTAATTACTTGTAGCAATTGTTACAGTCAATCCTCTAAAAAAGTAGCGAATCTTGATAGCTTATTTCAAAAAGCTCATAAGTTGAAAGCATTTAATGGAAATGTTTTAGTTTCTGAAAACGGAAAAATAATTTACGAAAAATCCTTTGGGCAAGCAGATGCAAGTGGTAAAGTGCAATTAAACAAAAAGTATCGCTTTCATATTGGTTCAATCGCCAAAGAGTTTAATGCGGTAGGTATTTTGATGCTTAAAGAGCAGGGGAAATTAAAACTAGATGATTCAATTTCTAAGTTTCTGCCTGAGTTGCCTTCTTGGGCAAACAAAATTAAAATTATTCATTTACTTCAATATACAAGTGGTCTTCCGCAAATAAAATGGAATGAAGTTAATCAGGATTCTGACAATATGATGCATTTAAAAAACACTGTATCTCTTGATTTTGAACCAGGAACAAAGTATGATTATAATAACAACAACGTATTTCTGCAAAGGAGAATCATAGAGAAAATAACCAATATGTCTTTCGATTCTTTTGTAATGAAAAAAATGCTTCAACCCGTCGGAATAAAAAATGGAGTTGTAGATCCTACTGAAAATGAAAAACTTTTTGCAAAATCATTTAATAATAAAGGAAAACAAGATATTATTAAATACAATATTTCTGGCTGGACAGCTTTAAATCTTGAAGATTTTTATAAATGGTCTGAAGTAATCAATTCATTTAAACTTATTAGTCCACAATCAACGCAGGAACTTTTTAATCCTTTTTCTGAAGGAAGTCAAACCGGTCTTGGCGAAGGTGAAATTCATCAGGGACAAGTAAAAAAGCATGTACACGATGGAGCGGCGTTCAATTATCAAGCTTTACTTGTCAGTAATCCTAATTTTACAATTATTCTGGTAACAAATAATAAACAGAATAATCTAGATGAAATTAGTAATTCAATACAATCTATTCTTGACGAAAAGCCGTTCAATCAAATTGAAAGTCCTGTAAATAACTAGAAAGTTTAATTTCTTAAATATTTTAATCGTTTAAGAATTTAAAACGGATCACATCTTGATGCTTAAAGAACAAGTGCTGATTTTGTATTTCGGTTTTGTTTCGTTTTTAAAAAATAAAACACGGCTAATAAACCAGCAAAAACAATTTCGATTACGATCCAGGGTAGTAATTTTTTTTCTAAAGCGTCTTCGGCAGTTTGATATTTCTGGATGTACATTACGTTTTTTGAGTTGCCAAATTGTACAACTCTCACATTTAATTTTAGCGGCTTTAAGTTATTGAAATCAATGTTTTGTAGGTTTTCCTGCTGCGACTCATTTAAGTATGAAAGGAAATCATAAGCTTCATCATCAAATAGTCCGAAAAAGGCCTGTTTTTTATTTATGCTGCCCTCTACACTAACAGATTTTCTTTTTGAACTGGAACCGCTTGTACATTTTTCGACTCTCATGATTTCTGTTTTGTAACCGTTCGTAAAATAATAATACTGTTTAGATGCCGTAAACAGTAAGATTATCGGCTGAATCAAAATGTTTAAAACAAGAAGGAATAAGTATATTTTGTGAATTTTCATTTCTATTGTTGTTTCCCGCTTTCTCGATCTTAATCTGAATTCGCAATCAAAAAAAGCTTCATTCAAAAAAAAGCTTTTTTGCTTTTAAAACTTGAATAATTCGATATAATCGATTTGTAAAGCATGACAAACTTTTTCTAGTGTTGAAAGTGTCGCATTAGCATTTCCTTTTTCCAATCTCGACATATTACTTTTTTCAAAGTTGCATTTTGAAGCTAATTCCTGTTGGGAAATATTTTTTTCAAGTCTAATTTCCTGAATTCGTTTTCCTACTTTTTGTTGTAATGATTGTTCCAAATTAAATTATCTTTTATGATAATTCAAATTTTGTTATATATTTGTAAAAACAGGTTATCTTATATGATAACTAAAAGAGCAAAATGAAATATAATGGAAATAAATAAAATCAAAGATTTGGAAAATCTTAAAAGATTAGCTGATGGATACTTAAATACGCTAAAACCAAATAATGATAAAAGAGGGTTTTATAGAGCCGAAATCGCAGTAATGAATTATTCTGAACTTGGATGTATTATTACAAACATGCTCAAATTATGTATTTTGGCATTAAATCAGGAGGAGTGTAAAATTTCAGAAACTGTCAAAAAATCCTCTATAGATGTTGGTCTTGTGCTGGAAGTTGTGCTTCAGCTTTTTCCTAATGATGAATTTGAATTACTAAGTGAAATCAATGAAGTTCTAGTTTTCAATGATGTTGAAACTTCCTAAGAGTTACTTATGAAAAGGTGTATAAATGTCTTTGGCTATGCATTTTTTTTGAACAATGGTACTTAAATAAACAAAGCTCCAGATTTCTCAGAAGCTTTGTTTTTATTTGAATTGAATACCAGAACGTCATAAATCAGACATTTCTAGAGATAAAAGTCTTAAAATGATTAAGTTTTAGAAAAAGAAATAACCAACAGATACTTGAAATACTCCATTTTTGTTTTTAATAGAAGAGTTCTCGACATTATTAATATCAGTTAATCCCAGATTATATCTTACACCAAAATTAAGTCCGTTGTCAAGTTTATAGCCTAAGCCAAAATTAACTCCAAATTCAAACGTATTAAACGAGTCTTTTACATTTATTTTTTCATTTTTAGCAGCAAGTAAAAAACCTATTTGCGGCCCGGCTTCAACACTTAATCCTTTTGTTACATAATATTTTCCCATTAAAGGAATGTTCAGATAACTTAAGGCAATTGTATTGTCATTGAAACTATATCCCTGACCAGAATACATTAATTCAGGTTGAAAAGAGAATTTATCTGAAATGGGAATTTCCGACAATACACCAAAATTAAACGATGTTACAACATCAATACCTTTAGTATTGTCTCCGCTTATAGTTGCAAAGTTTAATCCTCCTTTGGCACCAAATTTAATTTCTTGGGCATTAACATTTGCAAAACCTAAAACTGTAAGAACAGCTAGTAATAAAATTTTTTTCATAAAAAGTGATTTGAATTATTTAGCTGCAAAATTCACGTAAGAAAAACTAGAAGAGGTTCCAAAAGCTTAAAAATGTATAAAATGGTACTTATTTTTGGGTATTTTTATATTCATTTGGTGTCTGACCGGTAACTTTTTTAAAGGCCTTATAAAAAGTTGTTTTTGAAGTAAACCCAGATTCTAATCCCATTGTCAGCAAATTGTAGTTTTCATATTCAGAATTTGAGATCATTTCCTTGACAGCTTCAACGCGATAGTTATTTATGTAATTGGCAAAGTTATCTTCTGTTATCGTGTTTACAATTTGCGAAACATATCCTGGGCTTATGCCTAGTTTTTCGGCAACTTTTTCTCTGTTTAAGGTACTGTCAGTATAAATGTGCTGATTTTTGCAAAGAAGTTCCAGTTTCTGAAAATAGAGATTATCTGCCGTGATAGATTCTTTGTATTCTTCGGGGGCATTATTTTCTGCAATTTGCAAATTGCTATACGAAAGAGCTAAATCTGTATTTAGGAAATTATAAACAGCATCTTTGTCTTTGGCCAGTTTGTATTTGTAAATGCCTACATAAGCTGTCCAATGCATTATGAATGTTGCAGATAAAGCCAGGCCACTCATAGTAGAGGAAATGTCAGAATGAAAAAACAGACCAACTAAATAAGTACTTAACCAGACAAATAAAAGCAAATACATGATAGTTAATAAGATAATAATCCATTTTTTCTCTTGAGGGTCTTTTAAATGCCTTATCATAAAATAAGAATAAAGAGGTAGAAACAGGACGATGGTAACGGCCAGTAAAAGCTGAATCAGCTGAAGTATATTGATTAGGTGCATGTAGGACTCAGGAATTTTATAAATTCCTGCTACACTGTCAAGGCAGATTGTAACATTAAGGATACTGTTGTAGGCAAATGGAATATAACACAAATAAGTTTTTTGTCTGTTTTTTACCGTATCATCAATGCGGTTTATAATAAATAGAAATGTGAAAACAGGTAATAGAAATACCCAGTCGATAACGTCTATAAAACGTAATAAGGGATAAGATGTAAACACATCTTCCATTTCAAAAACATAATTTAGTAAAACGATTGAAAGTACAAATAGTAAGCCTGCCAGATATTTATTGGAATTACTATTGAATAAGGAAGACTTTAAAATAATTAAGCCTAAGACTATTCCCTGAAAAATCGCAATATTTAAAAGTGTTGTATAAATCAATTTTTAAAGATAAAAGTTGTTTTTAAGATTTGTTTTGGGATATCTGTGGTAATTAGTCTTTTTTAAAATATAGCTTATTTCATACGTATTGACAAGACGAATTTATAGTAATACTGATAACTTTCTCAATCGATTAAGAAATGATTAACTAATTTGTATAAAAAACAGTCCCAGCTCTGCAAAGAGTTTCTCATGATAAGCTGTGCAATTGTTTCTGGCTTTTCGCAATATTGTTTAAACGAAAAAAGCTCCAGATTTCTCTGAAGCTTTTTTTTTGATAGCGGGAAACATTGAAATGTCCAGCTAATTTTTCGAAGATTATTATAAAGTAGTTTGTGTTAATACTGTAGCTTAACTTGGGTTTTAATTCTCTTTTACATATCAGGACTTACTACATAAAGAAATCTAGATCCAGAACAAATAAGTATTCTGTTGGTGGCAGTTATTTTATCTTAATAAATTTGACATTTGTTGCTCCAAAATTTGTTATACTTAATTCTATAATTTTACTTTTTTTGTTTCTTTGAAAACTTACTTCCACAGGAAATGTAATTGTTCCCGTAAATTTATCTTTCTCGACTTCAGTTAGCTGAACATCACTTAATCTATTATGTGTCATTGTTAACTTTCCATTGATAATTTTAACGATAAAAAGTGATGATAAGTCATTGTTCTGAAATTCACCTTCAAAGTCGTTTAGGTTTGTATTAGAATTAGATTTTGTCTTTTCTTCAGCTTTCTTTTCAATTTCAGTTATTTTTTCTCTCTTTTTAAATTTATCATATAAATAAAATTCTGCAATATCCATTCCTGCTTTGTAGGCAACAAAATTTTCATCATTACTCAAAAGTATTATGGATAATTTATTGTCTTGAAAACGACCCAAATAAGATTTAAAACCCATATCACTTCCTGTATGGTTGTATACAGTTAGACCTTTGTAATTTCTTATAAACTGACCTTTGGCGTGGTAAATAGTTTCTCCATCTCTTACCGCTAAAATAGCAGGTTCTCCATTATCTAATAATGATCGTTCATTGAAATGATTAATATACTCAACATCGCCCACTACAGGATTTTCAAAATTGGTAGTCCACTTGCTTAAATCTTCAACTGTTGTATAAACGTTTGAAGGTCCAACAGAAGAACTGTTAAGGTTTCTTTTACTATATACTCCATTTTCATCTCCGTATGAATAGGCTCTGTTTTTAACTATTTTCTCGTTATCATCAAACACTAATGTGTTTTCCATACCAAGTGGATTGAAAATGTTTTCTTTTGAGAACTCACTGAAACTTTTTCCCGAAACTCTTTTTACGATTTCGGCTAATAATGTAAATCCTGTATTGCTATATTTAAATTGGCTTCCAGGTGTAAAATTCAACTCTTTCTGTTTAGATACTATTTTCATTACTTGTTCAGAAGTAATTATATCATCCATTCTCCATCCTGCTAATGTCAACAATGCCCACTGGTCTTTTAACCCACTTGTATGAGAACATAAATGTTTAATTGTAATTGTTTTTTCATAAATCGGTAATTCCGGAATGTATTTCCTTACATCATCATCCAATGATATTTTGCCTTGTTTCTCCAGTAAGTAAATTGAAAAAGTTGTAAATTGTTTAGAAACAGAGCCTATATTAAAAATAGTTTTAGGTGTTATAGGTATATCGTATTCAAGGTTCGCCATACCATATCCTTTTTTAAAAATAATTTTTCCGTCTCTAACAATAGCAACTGCAACACCAGAAGTTTTTGAGTTGTATTGAGAAAATAATGAATCAATTTTTTGTTCTGAACTTGTTTGTGCTGACAAATTAGTTGTAAAAAAAATATAAACTAGAATAATAGTTAAATGCTTCATTTTCGTTAATTAAGTTTCTTGATTTCTACTTCGTTTCTGTGTAATTGCTACCAAATCTAAGATTTATATCTTTGTTATGGTTTTCAGTGTTATAATCATTGCTGTTTTATTTTATTCACAGTTTCCTGACTATTGGTAAATTATCCTAATTATTTTTCTCAATCAATTCAATAATTTTTAAGGCAACACCATTTGATGATTGAAAATTTTGTCCTGTAACAATTCGACCATCTTGTTCAACGTAAGATTCATTTCTCTTTGAAAATTTAAAATTCCCTCCTCTTTCTTCTATTGTCTTCTGAATTAAGAATGGAAAGTGCTTAAAATATTCGTCATCTTGTTTTTCAAAAGAGTCAGGATAACCGCTTATTTTTTTTCCTTCAACTAAGAATTTACCATTTTTAGTTTTCAAGTTAACTATACCTGCGGTTCCATGACATACTGAAGAAATAATGCCATTATTGCCTTCGTATACTTGCATAGAAATGTGTTGAATATCTGAGTTTTCAGGAACATCAAACATTGCACTTCCGCCTCCAATATAATGAACTGCTTTGTAAATTTTAGAATCAACTTCTTTTGGGGTCAGCGTATGTTTTAGGGCGTACATAAAGTCCAGATTGTATAAATATTGCTTTTGCAAGCTATCAGAGGTATTAATATAGGCTAAAGGAATATCGCCGCCTTTAGGACTTACAAAATCAACGGTATAACCTGAATTTATAAAAGTATCATAAGCGTTTACGATTTCGACAAAGCTATTTCCTGTTGAAATGGTAGATTTTCCATAATAATGTGCATTGGAAACAATGAATAATATTTTTTTTCCGGATTTATTGCTTGCCTTGCTACTTGCTGCTTTACTAATTATTTTCCATTCGCCCTGAATTTTTTTGAGCAGGAACATATCCATAAATTCTTGTTTTTTTTCAGGAATGAGAATTTCGGCTTTTGCTATAGCAATATCATTATAAGATTCTATAGAGATGATTTTTCCTAAACGACCATTAAATACACCTTTATTCCCTTTTTGAAACCAAGTCACATATTCTGAAATTGGAACGATCCATAAAGGTTTGTCTTTGTGGCTTAAAAAAAGATTGGCTTCAGGATAAAAAGCCTTTGCAATACTGTCAGGCTCATTATAAGATGTTCCCTCGATATAGTTTTGAATACAATTTTCAATCGAAGACTGCTCCGATTGTGAAAAAGACAAATTTGATAGTAGTGTAAATAGAATTCCGAAAAAGACTTTTTTCATAAACTTTGGATTTTGATGGTTTAAAAATGTTTCTCAAAATTATATTGATTAAGTTTTAAATCATTCCAAGTTTATCATAATGGAGTCCAAATGTATATTTTAGGAGTAGAATTATTTTTTTTGATAGTTTGAAGGCGTGGTACCTGTGATTTTTTTAAATGAACTATAAAAGGTACTGCTGGAATTAAATCCCGATTCAAAACCCACAGCATCTATTTTGAACTGAGTACTTTCCTTTAATAGACGTTTTGCTTCGTCAATTCGATATTCATTGATGAATTGAGTAAAACTTTTATTCAAATTATCATTAATAAATTGTGATAGCAATTGCGGACGAATATTCAATTCTTTTGCTAAAATTGATAAAGTAAGGTCAGGGTTGGTGTAAATTTTTCTTGTTTCAAAAAGTATATTAATTTGTTCCTGAATTTCTTTTACCAGCTTTTCATCTATTTTGTTGATGTACTTTTCTTTATTAATCACCGAGATTAAAGTTTTATTTTTTGCATAATAAATAAGAAGCAAGGAAATGTAAAAACTGAAAGAAAAAGTCAAAGCACCCGAAATATAAGAAGTATATCTTGCTAAAAAATACGAAAGCCAAATTGCAAAAACACCACAAATAACCGACAATATCCAAGTTTCATGATAGCTAATTTGGCTGCGGTTCGTAATTAACTTTTTGAAAATTTGTCTCGTCTCATAAATGGATAATACAATAAAAATAAACCATTGAATATTTATAAAGTAATAAATTATTCCGCTCCATATAACAGGGTTTTCCTTGTATGGAAAAAGAAAACCAAAAACACTTATCGTTATAATTATTAAAGCGAGACTATATTTTGCAAAAGAATAATTAAGATTTTGCAAAATTGATCTAACATAAAAATATAATAGAGGGCCAATTAAAAAACAAGCTGACAAACCTATTTGCAAATATGTTTTTGACAACTGATGATTGAAATTATAAAACACTGATTTTCCTATTCTTACACTTAAAGACAATAATAAAAGTCCAAGAAATAAATCAGATTTAGTTTTGTTGTTCTTGAAGAATAAAAAATAAAAACTCAAGACGACACTATTAAAAACACCCAGAGCACTTAAAAAAAATAATATTTGATTGTTAATATTCATTAATTGAAAATATGCTTTCTTTTTAGATTTGTTTGCAGTTAACTTAAAAATACCCGTTAAAAACGGTCGAGTAAGTTTTTTACAATACTACATAAAAATATCAATACGTTAAGTACGTTTTTCATAAACAGAATATTATTTTTCCATGTAAAAGAAAAATGAATCAATAATTCCATTAAAATAAAAGTTTTTATAGTCAATCCAGGTCAGCAAATAAAAATAGATTTCACTTGTTCATCAGAGTGTTTTTATGGAAAGTTATTCGAATGTCACCTGACTCCGCAACCTTAATCTGAATCAGACATTGTTTTGTTAATCTGAATAAATAAAAAGAGCTCCAGATTTCTCTGAAGCTTTGTCTTAGTATTGGGTTATATTTCTCGGAATAATTCTGATATTTCTACATTCAAAGCTGCCAAATTTAGGTAGCTTTGTATAGTTGGTCACACATATAAACATGTTGCGCATTATTTTAGTGGAATAAACAATAATTAAATTTAATTTTTATGACTACAGTAAATCCATACATTTATTTTAACGGTAATTGTGAAGAAGCATTTAATTTTTATAAAACAGTTTTTCGAAAGGAGATTACATATATTGGACGTTATAAAGATGTTCCAAAAACTGATAGAAAAATTTTTGCGGAAACTGACGAAAAAATTATGCATATCACTTTACCTATTAGTGAAGAAACAACATTATCGGGTTCTGACAACACAGTAGCATATAAAGAATCAATTGAATATAATAATTTTGCACTTATCATTCATACAGATAGTAAAGTAGAGGCTAATAGATTATTTAACGAAATGTCTAAAAATGGACAAGTAAAAGTACCTATGAATTTAGCCTTTTGGGGTTCTTATTATGGTATTTGTATTGACAAATTTGGTATTAATTGGAAAATTACTACTGAAGAAAAATAATAAAACAATTCCCTGGCTGGCGCGAGCGTCCCGCTCGTGAACACAAAGTTATTTCAAAATAGTCCAAACCAAAAAAGCTCCAGATTTCTCTGAAGCTTTGTCTTAGTAGCGGGAACAGGACTCGAACCTGTGACCTTCGGGTTATGAGCCCGACGAGCTGCCTACTGCTCTATCCCGCGATGTTTCGGGTGCAAATATACGCCGATTTTCTAGAAATCCAACGAAAACTTTAAAAAATGTTTTATTTTCTGTATTGAGTTGATATGACTACCTTTGCAAAATAAATAGTACACAAATGTCACATAAAGCAGGTTTTGTAAACATCATCGGGAATCCAAACGTTGGAAAATCAACATTGATGAACGCCTTTGTTGGAGAAAGGTTATCGATTATTACATCAAAAGCACAAACAACGCGTCACCGTATTCTTGGAATCGTGAATGGCGAAGATTTTCAACTTATATTATCGGATACTCCCGGAATCATCAAACCCGCTTATGAAATGCAGGAATCGATGATGAACTTTGTAAAGTCAGCTTTTGAAGATGCTGATATCTTAGTTTACATGGTCGAAATAGGAGAGCAGGACTTAAAAGATGAAGCTTTCTTTAATAAAATCATTCACGCTAAAATTCCGGTTTTATTATTGTTGAATAAAATCGACAACTCAAATCAGGAACAATTAGAAGAACAAGTAGCGTTCTGGACAGCAAAAGTGCCAAATGCTGAAATTTTCCCAATCTCGGCTTTACAGAATTTTAATGTACCGGAAGTTTTTGGAAGAATCATCGAATTGTTGCCAGAATCTCCGGCATATTATCCAAAAGATCAATTAACAGACAAACCGGAACGTTTTTTCGTAAACGAAACCATTCGTGAAAAAATCTTGTTGAATTACAGCAAAGAGATTCCGTATGCAGTTGAAATCGTTACAGAGGAATTTTTTGAAGACGAGAATATAATCAGAATCCGTTCGATCATTATGGTAGAACGCGAAACTCAAAAAGGAATCATTATTGGACATAAAGGTGCAGCTCTTAAAAAAGTAGGTACTGAAGCTCGTGCCGATTTAGAGAAATTCTTCGGAAAACAAATACATATTGAACTTGTTGTTAAGGTGAATAAAAACTGGAGAAGCAATGCCAATATGTTGAAACGTTTTGGTTATAATCAATAAAAAAATGTTTCAAGTTTCAGGTTTCAAGTTTGAAATACGAAATAGGAATGTTTAAATTGTTTAGGTTTTATGTTGAAATGCGACTGATGACCGAAAAAGTTCCTGATACCCTGAAGCCTAGCCCTGATAGCAGTGGAAATCCTTTTGTGAAGCTTTAGCGGAACAAAAGATTGAAACGGATAGCAGGAAACAGCTCCTGAAAATACTCCTTATATAACAGGAAAAATAATAAAAAACTTAGGTACTTAGAAACTTAGCATCTCAGCAACTTTTTTTAACTACCTTTGCAAAAAATTAAAATAAAGCATTTTGGATTACAGGCGATTAGGTTTTTAGCAAGCTAGAGATCTAAAATCTATAATCTGAAATCAAAAATTCAAAAAAATGAATAACATTGTTGCGATAGTAGGAAGACCTAATGTAGGGAAATCAACCCTTTTTAATAGGCTGATACAAAGAAGAGAAGCTATTGTAGATTCGGTTTCTGGAGTTACCAGAGATAGAAACTACGGTAAAAGCGAGTGGAACGGAAAAGAGTTTTCTGTAATTGATACCGGTGGATACGTTCGCGGATCTGATGACGTATTTGAAGGAGAAATTCGTAAACAAGTGGAGCTTGCTATCGATGAAGCAGATGTTATTATTTTTGTTGTTGATGTAGAAGAAGGTATTACGCCAATGGATGACGTTGTTGCACGCTTATTGCGTAAGGTGACGAAACCAGTTTTATTGGCTGTAAATAAGGTAGATAACGCAATGCGTGAAAAAGATGCTTTGGAGTTTTATAATCTTGGTTTAGGAGATTACTTTACGTTTGCAAGTATCTCAGGAAGTGGAACTGGAGATTTATTAGATGCTTTAATCGAATCTTTTCCAGAAAAACCAGAACCAGTTCAGGAAGAAGTAGTTCTGCCTCGTTTTGCTGTTGTAGGTCGTCCAAATGCTGGAAAATCAAGTTTTATCAATGCATTAATTGGTAAAGAACGTTTTATGGTAACTGATATTGCAGGAACTACACGTGATGCAATTGATACCAAATTTGACCGTTTTGGTTTTGAATTTAACTTGGTTGATACTGCGGGAATCCGTCGTAAAGCTAAAGTAAAGGAAGATTTAGAATTTTACTCGGTAATGCGTTCAGTGCGTGCAATTGAGCATGCTGATATTTGTATTTTGGTTATCGATGCCACTCGTGGATTTGAAGGTCAGGATCAAAGTATTTTTTGGTTGGCTGAGAAAAACCGTAAAGGAGTTGTAATCTTAGTAAACAAATGGGATTTGGTTGAAAAAGATACCATGTCGACTCGTGATTACGAAGAGAAAATCAAAAAAGAATTAATGCCTTTTACTGATGTGCCAATTTTGTTCGTTTCGGCTTTAACGAAACAACGTTTATTGAAAGCATTAGAAGCTACAGTTCAGGTTTTCGAAAACAGAAAACAAAGAATTGCAACTTCAAAATTCAACGAATACATGTTGAAAGTAATTGAAGCTTATCCGCCGCCAGCGACAAAAGGTAAATATGTAAAAATTAAATATTGTATGCAGTTGCCAACTCTAACACCTCAGTTTGTGTTTTTTGCTAATATGCCACAATACGTTAAAGAACCATATAAAAGATATCTTGAAAATAAGATTAGAGAAAATTGGGATTTTTCTGGAGTACCAATCGATATTTATATCAGAGAGAAATAAAAAAAGATAAATATTTAAATTATGTTAAACCCTTGTAAAGCTAAAGCATTACAAGGGTTTTTTCTTTTTTGCGTTTTGTTTTAATAAAAATTTCTCTAAAGAAGGAAATCCGTAATCAAAAAATATTTAAATAAATTAATATTGCCTATTAACAACAATAAAAACATGAAAAAATTATTATTAATAGTCTTGTTAGCTGTAGGGTTTGAAATGAATGCTCAAATTTCAGAAGTTGTAAAACCAATAAAAAAAACTGCCGTTTTAGCAAAGAGTGTCGGAATTTCTTGGTTTGAGTCAGGTACTGCCTATATCTATTTTCCTAATACTTCTGTATCTATTTCAGATACTTGGTATGTAGATACTAATTCGGAAGAAATTGAAAATCTCTATAATGAGATAGCTAAAAGGCTTAATGGAGAATTAAGCGAATTTGAATTTAAAGACAGTAAAGGACAGTATACTATATTTAAATTTTCAAAATCATTTGGAATCCCAATGGTACAAGCAATTAGAAGTACGTCAGTAAGTGGATATATCAAACTAAGTGGAAGTTATAATAAAAAAAGTATAGATAAAATATTTGGGAAAGTAAATTAAATAAAAAATAAAATGAAAAAAATAATTGCTCTTTTTGGTTTATTGGTACTTTTCGCGTGCACTAAAGAAACTCCTATTGAAAAAAGTGTTTCAGAATATGTTCAAACGAATTTAAAAGACCCTGCGAGTTACGAGAAAATTTCAATTAAGGTTTTGGATACTATTACAGTCGGTGATCAAATTAGAGAGGAAAAGATAGGATATGAAAGTATTATTAAGGAATACGCAGAGCGTAATGACGAGCTTAGAAAAGGTGTACAGAGTGAAGTTATCAAAGCTTATTTAAAAGACAACAATAATCAAATAGACAACTATAGAAAAAAAATAGCAGAGCGTTGTAAGGATTCAAGCTCAACGGAAACTAAATATTACACAGTAAGTCATAAGTACAGAACAAATAATTCATTCGGTGCAAAGGAATTATATAATGACATTATTTCAATCGATAAAAATTATAAAATTACTGATAGGCACGCAATAGATAAGTAGTAATATTGTAGCATATCGATATTTATATCAGAGAAAAATAAAAATAAAAGTCCTCAGAAATGGGGACTTTTTTCATGTCTTTTTATTGATTAAAATATTTTTGGTGTTGTTACTGGCATACTGTTTGATTAAATGTGAAAAACACAATTAAACCTTTTGGCTTTTTTATAGTCTTACTATTTCTAACTAACCATTTTATGACCAAAATTTATTATTTTCTAATTTTTTCCTTCTTTTGTTATTCGGCAAGTGCCCAGAACGAAATCGTTATTAAAGGAACAGTTGTCGATATTAATACACAATTGCCGCTAGAGCTGGCAACCGTTTATTTTACAACGGTTAAAGATTCTACAGTAATCGAATACGCTACAACCGATAAAAATGGTGCTTTTAGCATTAAAACCAAAAAATATGATAAACCTGTTTTTTTGAAGGTAAATTATATGGGATATCAACCTTATTTTGAAGAAGAAAAAAGTCTTTTAGAAAATAAGGATTACGGTAAATTGTATTTGCTCGAGGCTGCAAATGCCTTAGATAATGTAGTTATAAAAAGTGAAGCTCCGCCAATTACTATTAAAAAAGATACTTTAGAGTTTAATGCTGCATCGTATAAAGTTCGCCCAGACTCAAATGTAGAAACGCTGCTAAAACAATTGCCAGGTTTTGATGTGGGCACAGATGGTAAGGTTACCGTAAACGGACGAGAAGTAAATCAGGTTTTGGTAAACGGAAAAACATTTTTTGATAAAGATGGAGCTATTGCGTTGAAAAATCTTCCGGCTGAAATTATCAAAAAAATCCAAGTTTCAGATTTTAAAACAAAGAAAGAAGAACTCTCTAAACAAGAATCGACTTCAGATTATTCCAGTATCAATATTACAATCGACGAAAAGAAAAACAAGGGGTATTTTGGAAAAATACTTGGAGGCTACGGTTCTGATGAACGTTATGAAAGTAGTCTTCTCTTAAACTTTTTCAATAACAAACAAAAGATAAGTGTTCTGGCATCGTCAAATAATATTAACTCAACCGGTTTTGCAATGGATGAGGTGTTTGATAATATGGGTGGCGGCCGAAACAGCAAAGGCAATGGCGGAAATTCCGGAAGCGGTAAAGGAATTACACAATCGAATTTAGTTGGACTTAATTATTCTGACGATTGGACAGAGAAGTTAATGGCTATGGGAAGTTATAATTTTTCGAATTCGATTAATAATAACGAAAGCAAATCAGATCAGGTTAGTTTTTTGCCCACAGGAAACATTGCAACTTCGGCCGATTCGAAAACTAGAAATGAAAGCACAAGCAATAATGTGAATTTAGAATTGGAGTATAAAATAGATCCGTCGACACGATTGGTAATTGTGCCAAAAGTTAATCAATCACGTTCCAATGGTAATTCGTCTTCATCCAGTGCTTCAGAAGATGAGAATGGAGCTGCTTTGAACGAAAGTAATGCTAAATCATTCTCAGAAAGTACCAATACCAGTTTTACGAATACCATTAACTTTAATAAAGCATTCAAGAAAAAGTCACGTAATTTTAGTGTTGTTTTTGATAACAACAATTCCAATACCGATGCAGATGCCTTGAATCTTTCTCAAACTATTTTTTATAAGGACAACAAGCCCAACGATGATAGAAATCAGAAAAGCATCAATAAGAATAAAAATGATACTTATTCTCTTGAACTTGAATATACAGAGCCTGTTACAGATTCATTAAGGATTCGTTTTGGATCTGATTTTGATTGGAGTAATGACATGAAAGATGCAAAAACATTCGATTATAATGCTACATCGCAATCTTATTCTAGTTTAAATGATTCATTGTCAAATTACACTACTTCAAAGCAAAATTCCTTTAGCCCTAAAGTAGGGATTACATGGCAGAAAAGTAAGTTTACAGTCAATCTAAACACTAGAACAGCACTTATTCAGTTTGATAATCATTCGTTATATTTGAACAATGCGACAGATTTAAACAAGAAATATGCGTTGCCATATGGAGATTTTCAGATACGTTATAAGTTTAGCCGATCAAAAAATCTATCATTCAAATACGATTATTCGAATGCGCTTCCATCTGCGGTGCAATTAATGCCAGTTTTAAATTTAAGCAATCCGTTAAATACTTTAATTGGAAATCCTAATTTAAATCCGATCGAGAAAAATAGTGCGAACTTTAGTTTCAGGAATTATGATTTCCGCACGCGTTCCGGATATAGTTTGTATGTAAAAGGAGATTACTATAATAACGATGTGGTTTCGACTTCGATTTATGATGACAGTGGAAAAAGAACGACTACATACGCAAATATTTCAGGCACTTATATAGCTTCTATTGGTGGAAACTGGAATCAATCGATAAAAAAAGACGCTAATGTTTTTAGATATGGTTTTGGGTTAAACGGTAGTTATTCGTTTGATAAAGGTTATACCAATGCTATTATTTACAACGCAAAATCTACAGCGATTACGCCAAAAGTAAATTTAACTTATGAGTACGGAGAGCTTTTGGTTATTTCACCATCGTATAGTTTATCATATAATCAAACCAATTATGAAAATTCTTCGCGAGATGCAAGTTCAAATGTTGTACACAGAATCAATTTGCAAACCACAAGTTACTGGCCAGAAAATTTAATTTTCGGAAATGATTTTGGATATACTTACAATTCAAGTATTTCGAGCAATTTCAAAAAGGATTTTTATTTGTGGAATACGAGTTTGTCTTATGGTTTTTTTGATAAAAAAGTATATGCTAAAATTAAGGTATATGATGTTTTGAATCAAAACCAAAGTGCTACAAGAACTATTTCGGCAACCTCAATTCGTGACGAAGAAAATACAGTTCTTAAACGTTACATAATGTTTTCAGTCAGTTATAAAATTGGAAATTTTGCTGCTGCAGAAAAAGGAAAGAAGAGAAGACAAAGAGAGGAATAGTTTTTTTGTTTTAGGCTCAAAAAGGGGTAAAGGTTCAAAGAAACAAAGGTTTTATAGCAGAGGACGCACAGCAGTGCGTCTTTTTTTTTGAATCAGAAGGTTGAATCGGTTCCATTTTTATGGAGAACTAAGAGCGCCAAATTTGTAATCTTATATTTTAGGTCTTCGATTTATTCTATGATAAAATGTTACTCTAATAATATCCCGATCATAAAAATCGACTCCACTAGAACGCCTTTGAAAGCTATTTAAATAACCTAATTCTAATCCAATGTTTGGGTTGAAATGATAACGTAATGCAATGTAAATGCGGTTTTGGTCGAAAGTGTTTCTTTTGTTGTCTTCTCCGAAATTAAACATTACTTCATCAGAAATGGTCGCTTTTAAGCTTTGTTTTTCTTTTTTCCAAAGATCAAATGTAGATTGTAATCTGTAACGGAACCGGTAAGAGAAAGAAAAAATATTAAGTAATTCTGTCTGATTTGCTTTTTGAATGAAACGTTCTTCGAGCTGAAAACGATTATGAAAGGTAACTTTTGCAATGTCATTAATAAAAGTAACATCCTGTTGGATTCTATATTCAGGAACAGAATAATCAGGATCAACATCTGAGCTTTGAGTGTTGACATTAAAATAGGCAAAACCACTGCCTAAATCTATATTTTTATGAATCCTGTAACGGCCTTGAACTCTTAAAGCAATTAAATTTTCATGAATGGGGCTTATAAAACTTCGATTATCAATCTCAGAATGAATGGCCCATTTTTCGGTTATTGGTAAAATGTTGTAATACCTAATCCAGGTTAAGGTTTGTTGATCTGTCTTTTTTAGACTTTGTGCCGATAAAAATGGACTTATTAAGCCGAATAAGAGCAGTATTTTGATAAATTTCATTTAATCGATATAAATTCAAGGCGCGAATATATACAAATCAGGAATTATCTGGGGAAGAGTAGATTGATTTTTAAATTCGTTTTAAATTTTATTTTGTGATTTCAGATCATAAAAAAACGAGGTAGATTTAAAAATCTACCTCGTTTACTATATTTAAAATTAACTAATTGCTTACAATGAATATTTTAAAGTTACACCATAAGTTCTTTGATCACCAATTACTCCGGCATATTGTCCAGTGTTTCCACCTGCAGGTAATAGTTGTTCGTAGTAATCTTTATTTAAAAGGTTACGACCCCAGAAATGAATAGATAAACCATCTGCTGCTCTAAAGCCTAAACGAGCATTAAAAATTGCGTAACCAGGAACTACTAAGTATTTTGAAGCCGATGGGCTTGATGAAAATTCAGAACGTGCATAAGAATCTAATGCAAGGAAAACTTTTCCTTTATTTCCGAAGAATTTTGCATTATTAGAAAGTTCACCTCCCAAAGATCCTGCCCATTTCGAAGCACCAGGCAATTCAGTTCCGGAAACATCTTTAAAAGCTACAGGAGCTCCAGTTTCTTCTAACGGAAGCGGTGCATTTGTAAATTTCACATATTTACCATCAGTATAAGTTGCAGCAGCATTTAAAGTAAAGTGCTGGCTAAACACGAAACTAGCATCAAGTTCAGCACCTCTTACACGTACTTTGTCTGCATTTGCAAGATATCCACGGTTTACACCCAATTCAGCTGCTTGTACGTTAGTCTGAAAATCTTTAATATCTGTATTAAAGAAAGCAAGATTAAAGATTGAATTTTTAAATGGAGAAGTCTTTATTCCTATTTCATAGTGATTTACTTTTTCCGGTTTAATTACAGCAAGATCTAACAACGGCTGACCTTTTGCATCAGTTGGAAGTCCGGCTACGTTTACACCAACAGGTTTGTAACTTTTTGCATAAGTAGCATAAGCATTAATTTTGTCTGAAGCTTTGTAAGTCAATGTTAAGTTTCCTGAAAAGTCAGTATTATCGGTACTAGAGTCAAACGCTTGGTCAGAATAAACTAGTTTTTTCAAAGCCAATAATGCCGGATCAGTAGTTTGTAAACCTCCGTATGTTGTACGAGCATAATGCGCGTCTTTTTTATCAAAATTATATCTTACACCCGGTAAAACGTGAAAACGTTCTGTAATTGCCCAGTCAATTTGACCGAATACTGCCGCACTTGAAGATCTTATGTTTGCATCAGTTTTGATTCCGTATCCTTCAAAAAGACCTGGAGTTTTCCATAAGGCACTAGTAGTACTTTGAGCAAATCTCCATTGCGCATTACCAGATTCCTCAGTTCCGTTTGTTTGCGATGTTTGATCAATAAAGAATGCACCAACAACACCGCTTATTTTAGATGTAAGTTGACCTGCATAACGAACTTCTTGTGTAAACTGTGTTTGTCTTGTAGGGTTTTGTGATTTTGCCAAAACTTGTAATCCTGTAAAATCTCTGTCATTTGATGGATCCCAGTTCCAAAAACGCCAAGCAGTTGTTGAAGTAAGTGTTCCTGATCCAATTTTTGTGTCAATATTAAGAGAAATACCTCCCATGTCTTGTCCTGAACGCCATGGCGTGTCATGATCAATTTTACGGTCGAAAGCATTTCTACTTGGAAGTTGGTAGTTCAAATCTTTAATAATAGCATCAAATTGTCTGTAAGCAGCTCTTTGTGTTGGTGCAACACCTGCAACAACCTGCGCATATCCGTCAGGACGCTGAGTTGTAATATCTGCCGCCAATATAATATTCGTATTTTCTGATGGAGTAAAAAGTAATTGACCTCTAATTCCTTGATTGTTTAAAGTATTTGTTGGTCTTCCAGTTGCAACATTGTCAATTAAACCATCACGTTGTGTACCAGAAAAAGAGATGCGTCCCGCTATTTTACTGCTTAAAGCTCCAGTAACCGAGGCCTTTGCTTGTAAAAAGTTGTAATTTCCATAGCTTACTTCAAAATCGGCGCCAGTAGTAAAACTCGGTTTACGAGTAGTGATGTTGAATGCACCAGATGTTGTGTTTTTACCAAACAATGATCCTTGTGGTCCACGTAAAACCTCAATTTGCTCTACATCAATAAAGTCTAAAGTAGTGGCAGCCGGACGCGCATAATAAACACCGTCAACATAAAAACCTACTCCGGGATCAATTCCATCATTCGTTAGTCCGAAAGGAGAACCAAGGCTACGAATGTTAATTCCGGTATTTCTTGGATTTGATGAGTACAATTGTACAGACGGAACCAGTTCTTTAATGCGGTTAACGTTAAAAGCTCCCGTTTGCTCAGCTTGTTTACCTGTAATTACAGAGATTGCAATTGGCACATCCTGCACTTTTTCAATTCGACGTCTAGAAGAAACAACAACTTCAATAAGTTCATTTTCTTCTTTTAAAGAAACTTGTAATGGAGATGTAGGTAAATCAGTAAGTTCAATTTCTGTAGTTTTATAACCTACATATTGAATTAAAAGAGTTAAAGGAAGTTTTCCTTTAGTATCGATGCTAAATTTTCCGTTATGATCAGAAGTAGTGTTAGAAGTTGTTCCTTTTACAACAATGTTTGCTGCTTCTAACGGAGTATTTTCATTTATTTTAACGACACCATCAATGTTTTGTGCGAATGATATTGAGAAAGTTAAAATTGATAAAACTGTAAGTATATTTTTGATAGATTTTTTCATTTTTATATTAAGTATATGTAATTAGTAGAATTTAAGATAAATTTTTTTACCAACACATACAGATCATAGAAGAATTGTTTTTCAAAGTTGTAAATTGACTATTTTGGTTTCTTTGCAAAAGATTTTTAAATCCACCAGATAGATTGTAATGTACTTTCATAGGGTTAAAATTTTGTAAATGGTTTGTTAATTATTTTCTGCAAATATAAATATTAATTCTATCGATTTACTAGGAATTAGAAAATATTTTTTTATTTCTTTATAAGTGAGGCGATTGTGATGCCTTGCATCGCTTTTAAAGTTTCATCACGAATGATCATTAAACCGTGTCTTAGGCTACATTCCTGCTCGGTTTTACAATCTGAACATGGTTCGTAAAAGTTTAACGAAGCGCATGGTAAAAGTGCAATTGCACCGTCAAATAAACGATGAATTTCTGCTAAAGTGATATCATTTTTTGAGCGTATCAGATAATATCCGCCAAATTTTCCTTGTTTGCTGCTCACAAAACGTCCTCGTTTTAGATCTAATAAAATTTGTTCTAAAAACTTTTTTGGAATATTAGCTCCATCAGCAATTTCTATAGTTCTAGAAATGTGATTTTCATCTTGTTCTGCTAGATAAAGTAAGGCCTTAAGGGCGTATTTTGCTTTATGTGATAACATTTTTCCTTATTATTTTTTACAATGTTCAATTATTAATTCCTGTGCCGATAAATAGCCAAAATTAAACGCTTTTTTTAAATCTGAACAATAATCTCCTTTTATTTTGAAATTAATAAAATAAAGTGCTCTATTAAAATAAGTTTCCGCATTTTCGGGTGCTAATTTTACCGCAGTGTTAAAATCAGCCAAGGCATCTTTTGAATTAAGCATGGCTTTTGAAATACCCCTGTTTTGATATGCATCAACTGATTTTGGGTCCATTTCGATTACTTTATCAAAATCAGCGATTGCTTCTTTATGTAAATTTAATTCTTTTTTTAATAATCCCCTATTTTGGTAGGCCGCTAAATTATCCGGTTTAAGGATTATACATTTAGAATAATCTCGTATTGCGCCCGTACGATCGAATATTTTTCTTTCAGCAAATGCGCGGTTAAAATATGCTTTTTGAGAATCTTTATTTAATGAAACGCATTTTGAAAAATCAGCAATGGCGTTTTTATAATCTTTTAATTTAAGGTTTAGATTACCTCTGCTAAAATAAATATTAAAATCATTTGGTGTCAATGATAGTGCATGATCATAGTCAGAAAGTGCATCATCATAATTTTTATTTAAATAATTATTATATCCTCTGTAATAATAATTTTCAGCGCTTGGATTCTGAGCAATTAAAGTGTTCAGTTCTTCAATTTGTTTCGTATTTTCGATTTTATCAGTATCAAAAAACTCCTGTGAATAAGAGGTGAAATAAGAACAAAAAATAAAGAAATAAATACTAATTCTCATAAATGGATTTTAATGAAACAAAAAAACTGAAAACTGAAAACTGAGACTGAAAACTGAAATCTACCAGCCTCCACTAGAACCTCCACCAGAGAATCCGCCGCCGCCAAAACCTCCACCGAAGCCTCCGCCACCGCCAAAACCTCCACCAGATGATCCACCGCCGAAACCTCCAAATCCGCCACCGCCACTTCGTCCAAGATTACTTAGAATAATAACGTCGAGCAGGCTAGGACCTCCGCCGCCATTGTTGCCTGAATTTCCTCCACCACCTCGTTTGTTTCGAGATAGTAAAATTAAAACAATCACAACAATTACAATAAAAGGTAATATTGGAAAGTCTTTTCCTTTGGTTTGTTTGCGTTCACCTTTAAATTTTCCTTTGAAAACATCGATTATAGCATCAGTTCCTTTGTCAAGACCATTGTAAAAACTTCCGGCTTTGAATTCGGGAATAATTATATTTCGAATTATTGTTCCGCCAATTCCGGCAGTCAAACGATCTTCAACACCATAACCGGGATTAATAGCAATTTTCTTTTCGTTTTTGGCCAATAAAATTATAACACCATTGTCATCTTTTGCAGTTCCTCCAATTCCCCAGGTTTGTCCCCATTTTGTAGCTAACTGACTAACATCTTCACCTTTTAAACTTTCGATTGTAATTACTACAATTTGAGTTGTTGTTGAATCTGCGTAACGAATTAGTTTTTCTTCAAGCTGAGCTTTTTCAGATGCGCTTAAAACGTTGGCATAATCATAAACCGAAGTTTGCTTTTCCGGGACTTTAGGAATCTCAAATTGCGCAAAAGCACAAGTGGTAATAAAAAATGCGATGAAGAGAAAGGATAGTTGAAAAAGTCCTTTTGAATGTGATATTTTGTTTTTGGAAATTTTCATTATTTATCCTTTTGAGATTTCGTTAGATAATTCGTTGGTGTCATTTTCAGACCAAGGGAAGTATTTTTTCAATTGTTCACCGGCATTCAAAATTCCGTCAACGATACCTTGCTTAAAGTTTCCTGATTTAAATTGTACCACCATTGCATCTTTGGTACAATCCCAAAAATCTGCGGCTACAACATCATTAATACCTTTGTCTCCACAAATAGCAAAAGTTTTATCTGCAACAGCAAAGTAGAATAAAACACCATTTTGTTGTTGGGTTTCATTCATTTTTAATTCATAAAAAACTTCTAAAGCCCGGTCAAAAGGAACTTTAGAAGTTGTTTGTTCTATATGTACTCTAATTTCGCCAGAAGTGTTTTTTTCGGCCACGCGAATAGCTTCAACAATGTTTCGTTCATCTTCTTGGGATAAAAAATCTTCTACTTTTGACATTGAAATTATTTTAGATATTAGTCCCGATCCCAAAACTTCGGGGCGGGATAGATTTTAGATTATTAGACTAAATCTTAGATTCTAAGAAGTCTAATAATCTAAAATTTTAAATTTAGAATTTTACTTCAACTGGTTTTTCAGCGCCAGCAACAGCTTCGAAGTATGGTTTCTCTTTGTATTCGCTTAGGAACCATTTGTTTGGAATAGAAAGAACGTATCCGTTATAGGCTTGCACAGCTTCGTTGAAACGTGTTCTAGCTGTTAAAATTTGATTTTCTGTGCTAGCCAATTCATCTTGCAATTTCAAGAAATTTTCGTTTGCTTTTAATGTTGGATATTGTTCAACAGAAACTAATAATCTTGACAAAGATGAAGATACACCGCTTTGAGCCTGGTTGTATTGAGCTAATTGTTCAGGAGTTACATTGCTTGGATCAATTGTTACCGAAGTAGCTTTTGCACGAGCTTCAATAACAGCTGTCAAAGTTGATTTTTCGAAATCAGCAGCACCTTTTACAGTGTTAACCAAGTTTCCAATAAGATCATTTCTTCTTTGGTAAGTCGTACTTACATTTCCCCATTCTTTGTTAACAGCCTGACTGTATTTTAAACCATTATTTTTAATTCCAATTGACCAAAAAGCAATAATAGCGATTAGTGCTATAATAATTCCTACAGGGATTAACCATTTTTTCATATCAGTTTTGATTTAAGTTTGTTTCTAATTTTTAATAAATATACTATAATTCGTTCTTAATTTCGTTTAATTGTGTTTTTATGGTCTCTAATTTACGTATTATTTCGAATTTATCTAATGTTTTCTTTTGCCCTTCTTTCAAATGTATCTTGGCACCTTCGAGCGTAAAACCTCTTTCTTTGACCAAATGATAAATCAATTGCAGGTTGGTAATATCGTCGGGAGTAAACATTCTGTTGCCTTTGGCATTCTTTTTAGGCTTTAGAATATCGAATTCACTATCCCAAAACCGAATTAATGATGCATTGACATTAAAGGCTTTGGCAACTTCGCCAATGCTATAATATCTTTTATCTTTTGAAAGCTCAATATGCATGTTTCTTAATTTTCTGTTTTAATTCCAAAAATACTACTTTTTGGAGTATTAATCTAATGACTGATTCTCTTGATTTGCCATTTGTGAAATTGCGACATATTCTACAGCCGAAATATTTCCGTAATAAAAATTCAGCGGATTCACGACTTTTCCGTCTTTATGTACTTCGTAATGACAATGCGGACCTTCAGATCTGCCTGTGCTTCCCACATATCCAATAATATCACCACGTTTGACATGTTGTCCGGCTCTACAATTGTATTTACTTAAATGTGCATACAAACTTTCATATCCAAAACCATGCCTGATCACTACGTGATTTCCAAATCCCGAAGCCGAATTATCTGCTCTGTCTACAACTCCATCACCAGTGGCATAAACAGGCGAACCTGTGTTGGCGGTGAAATCCATTCCGTTATGCATTTTTCGCACTTTCGTGAAAGGATCAGTTCGATATCCAAAACCTGAAGCCATTCGCTTTAAATTTTCATTTCGAACTGGCTGAATCGCAGGAATGGCTAACAGCAAGTTTCCTTTTGTACTTGCCAACTTCAAAATATCATCTAATGATTTGGATTGAATGGCCAATTCTTTAGACAATCTGTCAATTCGTTTTGTTGTGTTTAAAACCAATTGCGAGTTGTTGTAACCTTCCAAATCTTTGTATCTTTTCGAATCTCTAAAACCTGCTTTTCTAATAGAATCCGGAATTTCGGTTTTATTAAAATAGACTCTATATATATTATTGTCTCTATTTTCTAACGCTTCAGTAACATCATCAATTTCATCCATTTTTTTGTTCAAAATGGCATATTGAAGTTTTAAATTCTCAATCTCACGCGCTTGTAAACGATCTTTTGGAGTTTCGAAGTAAGGAGTATTGATTAAAAGTATAAAAACTAAAAAACCAAACAAGGCCGAAGCCAACAAAAACAGCAATGCGTAGCCAAATTTAGCCCGTTTTCTGGTTTTTATTTTCGTATAAGCCAGATTTTCTGAGTCGTAATAATATTTTACTTTCGCCATATTTTAAAATACCCTATTTTTGCAGCTTGTAAAATAAGTTAGTCGAACAAAATTAATAAATGTTTCAGTTGTTCGAAGCTTTTTTCAAGAATAAAAAACAATTAGATAATTAGATAATGCGACAATCAGATAATTATTGTTACAATAATTTTTAATTATCTCATTGACACATTTTCAAATTATCACTTATTCCATTTTCTAATTAAAATATGAAATCACAAGACGTACGTAAACAATTTTTAGACTTTTTTGAGAGTAAAGGACATACTATTGTACCATCAGCTCCTATTGTACTTAAAGACGATCCAACCTTAATGTTCAACAACTCGGGAATGGCCCAGTTTAAAGAGTATTTTTTAGGAAACGGAACGCCAAAAAGTCCAAGAATTGCCGATACGCAAAAATGTCTTCGTGTTTCAGGAAAACATAACGATCTTGAAGAAGTAGGTATTGATACCTATCATCATACTATGTTTGAGATGTTAGGAAACTGGTCTTTTGGCGATTATTTCAAAAAAGAAGCGATCAATTGGGCTTGGGAATTATTGACTGAAGTTTATAAAATTCCAAAAGAAAATCTTTACGTTTCTGTTTTTGAAGGAAGTAAAGAAGATAACGTTCCTTTTGATCAGGAAGCTTGGGATATTTGGAAAGAATTGATTGATGAAGACAGAATTGTTTTAGGAAATAAAAAAGATAATTTCTGGGAAATGGGAGATCAGGGGCCTTGTGGACCTTGTTCTGAAATTCACGTTGATTTACGTTCTGAAGAAGAAAAAGCGCTAAAACCAGGAAAAGGAGAAGTTAATGGTGATAACGCTCAGGTTGTTGAAATTTGGAATAACGTATTTATGGAATTCAACCGTAAAGCGGATGGTTCTCTAGAAAAACTTCCTGCACAGCATGTTGATACCGGAATGGGATTTGAGCGTTTGTGTATGGCATTACAAGGAAAAACATCAAATTATGATACTGATGTTTTCATGCCTTTAATTAGAGAAATTGAAACTATTACCGGAGCAAAATATACACCTAATGAAGTGAAAAACATTAGCGATGATCAAAATAAAATGAATATCGCTATTCGTGTTATTGCAGATCACGTTCGTGCGGTAGCTTTTGCTATTGCCGATGGTCAGTTGCCGTCTAACACCGGAGCTGGATATGTAATTCGTAGAATTTTGCGTCGTGCAATTCGTTACGGATTTACTTTCTTAGGTACAAAAGAGCCATTTATTTATAAATTGGTTGAAACTTTGAGCGAGCAAATGGGAGATTCTTTCCCGGAAATCAGAACTCAAAAAGCACTTTGTTCAAATGTTATTCGTGAAGAAGAAAATTCTTTCTTGCGTACACTTGATCAGGGATTAATTTTGTTAGACGCTGTAATTTTAAATAATCAAGGAGATACAATCGATGGTAAAAAAGCTTTCGAATTGTATGATACTTATGGGTTTCCAATTGATTTAACAGCTTTGATTCTTTCTGAAAAAGGATTAAAATTAGACGAAGCCGGATTCCAGGAACAATTGCAATTGCAAAAAGAAAGATCTCGTGCTGCATCAAAAGTGACAGCCGGAGACTGGAATGTAATTGTAGAAGATGATATTCAGGAATTTATTGGTTATGACAGATTATCTCATCAAGTAAAAATCACTAAATACCGTAGAGTTGATAGTGTAAAAGATGGTGAAATTTATCAGTTGGTTTTTAATGCAACTCCATTTTACGGAGAAAGCGGAGGACAAACAGGAGATAAAGGATATTTAGAATCTCAAAATGGAGATATCACTTATATCATTGATACTAAGAAAGAAAACAACCAAACCATACATTTAACACAATCGTTGCCGGAAAATATTACAGCAACTTTTAATGCGGTTGTTGATGCAAACCAAAGAGCTAAAACTTCGTCAAACCACTCGGCTACGCATTTATTGCACCAAGGTTTGCGCAAGATTTTAGGAACTCATATTGAGCAAAAAGGTTCGATGGTTCGTAATGCTTCGTTGCGTTTTGACTTTTCGCATTTCTCTAAAGTTACTGATGAAGAACTATTAGAAGTAGAAAACTTTGTAAATGCAAGAATTCGCGAAAGTTTGCCATTAATCGAGAAAAGAGCGATCCCAAAAGATCAGGCTATCGAAGAAGGAGCAATTGCTTTGTTTGGAGAGAAATATGGAGATTTAGTTCGTATGATTAAATTTGGTGATTCTGTTGAATTATGTGGAGGAACTCACGTGGCAAATACATCTGATATTTGGCATTTCAAAATTGTTTCTGAAGGTGCTGTAGCATCAGGAATCAGAAGAATTGAGGCAATTACAAGTGAAGCTGCAAAAGAGTATTTTGAGTCACAAGCTGTTTCTTTAAGTGAAATTAAAGAAGCGCTTAAAAATGCTCAGGATCCTGTAAAATCGATTTTAGCACTACAAGACGAAAACGCTCAATTGAAAAAACAATTGGAAGTTTTATTGAAAGAGAAAGCTAAAAACATGAAAGGTGATTTGGCTAAAGAATTGCAAGAAATCAACGGAATCCAATTTTTAGCGAAACAAGTTGATTTGAATCCGGAAGGAGCGAAAGACTTAGTTTACGAATTAGGAAACTTAGGAAATAATTTGTTTTTACTTTTGGCTACTGCCGAAGAAGGAAAACCAATGTTGACATGTTATATTTCTAAAGAATTGGTTGCAGAAAGAAAACTAAACGCGGGACAAGTAGTTCGCGAATTAGGAAAATACATTCAAGGTGGAGGAGGAGGACAACCTTTCTTCGCAACTGCAGGAGGTAAAAACGCTGATGGAATTGCTGAAGCTTTGGCTAAAGCGGTTGAGTTCGTTAAATAAAGGTTCTAAGGGAACTAAGTTACTTAGGTTCTAAGTTTTTTATAGTATTCAAAAAAGTAAACCCGACAGATTTTAAAAACCTGTCGGGTTTTTAAGTATTTTATTATGGAAATTAAAGATGTTTGTTACACCGTCGGTATTTTATTGACATTTATTATTGGTTTTTTAAATTATCTTGTCTCTTTGAAAAACAGAAGAAATTTTCTTAGAGAATTAATTTATAAAGAACAACTTAATGTTATGGGAAAGATAAATTCAGAATTTCATATTTTGAATACATTCTTAATTAAATCCTTAAAAGCTAGAAAAAAAAATACTTATAACGAATTGGAAATGAAAATACTAGAAATTGATAATTTGCTTTATTCTAATACTCATTTACTGCCAACAAAATTGTTTGTTGTTTGGAAAGAAATTTTAGTTATTCTGGATGAATTTTTAGATTCCTTTGATAGTTCTGAGAGTAAACAACTAAGGGAATGTTATGATAAATTCGGTGAAAAATACTATAGTATTATAAAATTAATAGTTAAAGATTTTGGAATTGATAAATTATATTTAGAAAACAAATCTATATTGATGAATAATTGGTCAAAAAAGTTTTTTGAATAAGTTAATTGTCTGTTCAGTTAAAAAAAAAGAATTCTAGTACAAGTTAAGAAGAAAGGCCTTAGCCAAACGTAACAGTTTGGCTAAGGCCTTTTTCCAATACAGCTAAAGCTGGAGGTTATTCATAAAAAAAACTTAGAACCTTAGTAACTTAGAATCTCAGAACCTACAAAAAAATTACTTACGCTCACCAATTTGTTGGCGCCACATAGCGTAATACAAGCCTTTTTCAACAATCAAATCTTCGTGTTTTCCTTCTTCAATAATTTTTCCTTGTTCAAGTACAAATATTTTATCGGCGTGCATTACAGTAGATAATCTGTGCGCAATTAAAACTGTGATTCTGTTTTTGTCAGAAATATTTCTAATCGTAGTATTAATTTCTTCTTCGGTAATAGAATCTAATGCCGAAGTTGCTTCGTCAAAAATCAATAAATTCGGATTTCTTAATATCGCACGAGCAATCGATAAACGTTGTTTTTCTCCACCCGAAACTTTAATTCCGCCTTCGCCAATTGTTGTGTTTAAACCGTCTTCGGCACGTTTTAAAAGTTTATCGCAACTTGCTCTTTTTAGAGCATCGTATAAATCTTCATCGGTTGCATTGGGTTTCACAAACAATAAATTCTCGCGAATCGTTCCGGAGAATAACTGAGCATCTTGCGTTACAAATCCGAGCTGTTTTCTTAAATCTAATAAATCAATTTCGGTCGAATCAATTTCATTATAAAGTACACGACCTTCGGCAGGCGTATATAATCCGACCAATAATTTAACTAAAGTTGTTTTTCCGGAGCCAGAAGGCCCGACAAACGCAACGGTTTGACCTTGCTTGATCTCAAAATTAATATTTTCAACCGCTTTGAATTTTGCCGTTTTGTGCTGGAAACTTACATTAGAGAACAATAAGGACTGAATTGCTCCAACATGTTTTGGGTTTTTAGGACGAAATTCTTTTGGAGCACTTAATAAAGTCTTGAAGTTTTCCATCGAAACTTTAGTCTCATTCACCGCAATAATAAAATTACCTAATTCTTGTAAAGGTCCAAAGATGAAAAAAGTAAAAAATACCATTGTCAATAAATCTCCAACAATTATTTTTTGTCCAAACAAGAAATAATAGAGAGTAAAAACGACACAAGTTCTTAAAAAGTGAACTGTTGTACCTTGAATAAAACTTAAACTTCTAATGAAACGGATTTTTTCCAATTCAAGATGCAGAATTTTAAAAGTGTTTAAATTCAAACGTTTCTCTTCCTGATACGTTAATCCTAAACTTTTTACAAGTTCAATATTTCTTAAACTTTCAGTTGTAGAACCCGCCAAAGCATTGGTTTGATTGACAATTTTTCGAGAAACAATTTTTATTTTTTTCCCTAAATACGAACTAATTAAGGCAATAATTGGAGCCGTAATCAAAAAGATAATCGATATACGATAATCGATTCGGGCAACATATACGATAACAAATATGAATCCGATTATAGTTTGAAAAATTAGAGAGATAGAAAGTGTAATTAATTTTTCAGAATCAGTACGTACTTTGGTTAATTTGCTTAAAGTTTCACCGCTGCGTTGATCTTCGAATTCTGCGTAAGGTAAATCGAGTGATTTTTTAATTCCGTCCGTATACATTTGAGCTCCGGTTCGCTGAATCACAACATTGGTAAAGTAGTCCTGAAAATTTTTAGTAATTCGGGATACCATCGCCGCACCAAGTGAAAGTCCCAGCCAAAAGGATAAAGATTTTATAAAACCCATTTCATTTCCTTCATATTTATGCAAACCAACACCGCAATCTTGCATTAATTTACCGGTAATTACAGAGTCGGATAAGCTGAAACAGATGTTTATTGTGGCCATAATCAAAGCAAAAAACAGAAGCATTTTATGTTTGATTATATAAGAATATAGTAATTTCATAAGAGAATTTAGATTTATTGGAGATGCAAAAGTAGTGAATAGTTTGGCTATATATAGCTGATTTTTACTGGAGAATATTAAATTTTCTTATTCGTAATATTTTCAATTATATTTGTTCAACCAAAAACAAATACCAAAAAATGAAACAACTTTTATTGCTTTTCAGTGCTTTTTCTTTATTGCTTACATCGTGTTCCAGCGATGACAATTCTTCTTCTGAAGATAAATCTATCCTGCCTAAAACAATTTCTTATATTTATCCGTCAGTAAATTTGGGGACAAATACTAAAAATACTTTGACTTATGACGGAAACAAAATACTAAGCAGTATTTCATTAAATTCAAAAGTAATTTTTACATATACAGGAAATGTTATTGCCAAACAGCAGTTATTTGATGTTGATTCCAAAGGCTTAGAAACTAAAGATATGGAAGCTGAATATACTTATGAAAACGGGAAATTAAAAACCAGAGTTACAAGAGAATATTTTACTGCTAAATATCCTAACGGACAAAATATTGGCAAAACAATTTATACTCATGTTTCTAATAATTCGATTTCATATATAGATTACTTGGTTAATCCGGATACTAAAATAGAAACAAAAATCAGTGAAGGAACTTTTACTTATAAAGACGGTAATCTTATTGAAGATAAGAATATTAGAGGAGTTGTAACATCGACAAGAACTTATGAATATGACACTAAAAATAATCCTCTTAAAAATATTTTGGGTTTAGATTTGTTATTAAAAGAAACAGAAATTGCTAGTAACAACATATTGAAAATTAAAAGAGTAGACAGCGATTTACCGAATCCAGCGATTTATTTAACAAATTACATTTATAATGATAAAGGTTTCCCAACAAAACAAACATCATTAACGGGTGACGGAAAATCAATAGAGTATGAAATAGAATATACTTATTAAGGAATCAAAATTTGAAATTATATCAAAAACCAAATACTTCTGTATTTGGTTTTTTTATTGGCGAAAATTGGTGAAATTCGTACTTAAATTAAATTCCATGCAATTCAGAACTCAAATTCCAATTTCTAAAACCAATAATCCAATTGATTATAATTCGAAGATAATTTCTATTGGTTCTTGTTTTGCAGAAAATATGGCCGAGAAGTTTGATTATTTTAAGTTTCAGAGCGAGACGAATCCGTTTGGAATTATTTTCAATCCCGTTTCTATCGAGACCGTTATTAAGAGAGTTGTTCAGCAGGAATTTTATACAGAGAAAGATGTTTTCTTTTATAACGAACGCTGGCACAGTTATGAAGTACATTCAGACTTAAGTAATTCGGATAGACAAGAGTTACTGGAAACCTTAAATAAAGCACTTTCAGAAACCTACAAACAATTAACCGCGGCGACTCACATTATTATTACCTATGGAACTTCGTGGGTTTATAGAAATTTAGAAAGTGATCAAATTGTGGCCAATTGTCATAAAGTACCGCAAAAGCAATTTTCAAAAGAATTATTATCAGTTGATGCAATTCAGAAAAGCATTCAAAATACCATTGAATTGATTCATACATTAAATCCGGAGATCAATTTCATTTTCACCATTTCGCCTGTACGTCATATAAAAGATGGTTTTGTAGAAAATCAATTAAGTAAATCGCATTTGTTTACTGCAGTGCACACAGTTCTAAAAAATCATAATTTGCAACTTATAACGCATAACTATTTTCCGTCTTACGAAATCATGATAGATGAACTTCGTGATTATCGTTTTTATAGTGAAGATATGTTACATCCAAATCAAGTTGCAATTGATTATATCTGGAATAGATTCAGTGAGAATTCCATTGCTGAAAATAGTGTTGCTACAATGCAGGAAATCTCAGAAATTCAAAAAAGTCTGCGTCATCGAAGTTTTAATCCGGAGTCAGAGCAGCATCAGAAATTCTTAGCCAAACTTCGTCAAAAAATGAATCTTTTAGAAACGAAGCTTCCGCATATCAGTTTTTAAATTAAGTAAGAAAATATTTATATATAAATAAAATTATAGAATAATTGACCTCAATTGTATAAAATTTTGAGGTATATTTTTTACAATTTTGTAAATTGTATAAGACTACAATTTTTGTAACGCAATTGTCTAAACGTGTTTTATAACGTATGAATAAGAAACCAATTTATTTTCTAAAAAAAGCACTACGTATACTACTTTGGTGCGTGGTTTCGATTATTGCACTTTTACTACTTCTTATTATTTTAATTCAGATTCCGTCAGTTCAGAATTTCGCTAAAGACAAAGCGATTAACTATCTGCAGGGTAAAATTAAAACCAAAGTTTCGTTAGATCATATCTCTATTAAATTTCCAAAAGACATAGTTTTAGAGGGTTTTTATTTTGAAGATCAAAAGAAAGATACTTTATTGGCCGGTAAACGTTTAGAGCTCGATGTTGATTTGTTTAAATTGGTAAGCAGTGAACTCGAAATCAATTCAGTTTCATTAGAAAATGTCAAAGCAAATATTTCCAGGAATAAAGACGGAGTTTTCAATTTTGATTACATCATAAAAGCTTTCGAATCTAAAGAACCCAAAGTTGAAGATCCGGATAGTAAACCATTTAAAATATCAGTTGTAAAAATAGATCTCGAAAATGTCAATTTTAATTTTAAAGACGATTTATCTAAAAACGATATTCGTGTAAAGCTTTCTAATTTCGACACCAAATTCAAGAAATTTGATTTGGATAAAATGGATTTTGATATTCCGAATATAAATTTGAATGGACTAAAAGTTGTTTTGAATCAAGACGTTGTTGAAAAAATAGCCGAAGTTTCAGTAAAAACTGCCGATACTATTTCTAAAAGAAATGACTTCAATTTGAAATTGGGAAAAATAAGTCTTTCAAAAATTGATATTGCTTATGACAACAAAGATTCAAAATTAGATTCAGGAATAAAACTGGGTAATCTGAATTTATCATTCAATACAATAGACCTTAATAATCAGCTTGTAGATTTAGAAACTTTCGAAATAAATGATTTAAAAGGAAATCTTCGTTTAGGAACAAAAGACAAACAAATTCAAACTCCAAATTTAGATACAACGGCAATAAAACAAGCAGGTTGGAAAGTGAAATTGGCTGATATTAGCTTAGAAAATATCGCGTTCAAATTTGATGATATGCAATCGAAACCTATTTTAAAAGGTATCGATTACAGTCATATGGATTTGGACAAAATCAATTTTAAAGCTGAAAAGTTATATTACGGTAATGATACCATTTCTGGAAATATAAAAGCTTTGACTGCAAATGATAAAAGTGGATTACAGATTCAGTCTTTCAAAACCAATTTCTTTTATGGGCCTAAAAATGCTTATTTGAATGATTTGTATTTGAAAACTCCTCAGACATTACTTCAAGATAAAGTAAAAGTTGCCTATCCGTCTATTGCAGCAGTTTCTAAAAATATTGAAAAACTTTCTTTAGACGCCAGTTTAAAGCAATCGAAAATTGGATTTAAAGACATATTATTATTTGTGCCGGATTTGCAAAAAACAAATCCTTTTAAGAGTAATCCAAATGCCGTTTTGTATTTGAATACACGCGTGAGCGGAAAAGTTAATGACCTAAACATTCCGCAATTCGAGATGAGCGGAATAGGAACAACAAAAGTTTCTCTTTCGGGAAAAATAAAAGGCTTGCCTGATGCGCAAAAAGCGTATTACGATTTAGATATTAAAAAACTATCGAGCACATCAAAAGACATTTATTCGTTTGTACCAGCAGGAACAATTCCTAAGAATATTCAGTTGCCTTCGCAGTTGAGTTTGCAAGGAAAATTCAAAGGTTCAGTACAGAGTTTTGACACTAATTTAATCTTAAGCAGTAGTTTTGGAAATGCAAAAGTCGATGGTTTATTTGATCAGCGCGTTAAAAACAAAGAAAGATATGACGCGACCGTTTATTTATTAAATTTCGATTTAGGGCGATTAATCAAAAATGATTCAATTGGAAAAATTACGCTTAAAGCGAAAGTAAAAGGTAAAGGTTTAGACCCGAAAACGGCGCAGGCAGAATTTGACGGATTGGTTCAGAAAGCCGTATTTAATAAATACACGTATAAAGATTTAGCATTAAAAGGAAATATAGCAAACGGATCATTCGCTGTTAAATCAGGAATGAAAGACCCTAATTTGCATTTTGATTTAGTAGCCAGCGGAGATACAAAAGACAAATACCCAACCATACAATTAAAACTAAATCTGGATATTGCTGATCTGGAAAAACTAAATCTGCATGCAGGTCCAATGAAACTGCGAGGAAATGTAGACGCTGATATTGCAAATAGTAATCCTGATTTTTTAAACGGAAAAGTATTTCTTTCAAATATTCAGGTTTCGCAAGGTGCTGAACCAATTGTTTTAGACTCGATGAGTATAATTGCATTTGCAGATAACAACCGAAATAATATCAAAATTACTTCTCAATTCTTAAAAGCAGAAGTTGATGGAAAATACAAACTGACAACATTAACGGCCGCAATAAAAAAATCGTTGTCAAAATACATGGACTTAAAAAATCCGAAAGTAAACGGAGAATCAGATGAGCAACGATTGGCTTTTACATTAAAAATAGACAACGATCCGCTGCTTTTTAAACTGGTTCCAAAATTGACAAGTTTAGAGCCTGTCATTATTACGGGAAAATACAATAATGTAGCCGATTCTTTAGAAATAAAAGGAACGATTCCGAAAGTAGTTTATGCAGGAAATACAGTTTCAGATGGTAAAATAAACATAGAGGGAAAAGAGAATGCTTTAGAATATCAGGTTTCTATCGCTCCTATAGAAAGTGGTGATTTTAAAATTCCTTTTGCAGGTTTATCGGGTAAAATTGAGAACAATATCCTTTCATACGCTTTACAAGTAAAAGATAAAGAACAAAAAGAACAGTATTTTATTAAAGGAGAATTGTTGCATGAAAATGCTAAAAACACCTTGAAATTTGATTCGGATAATTTTGTTCTAAATTATGATAAATGGAATTTGAATCCGGAAAATTGTATTGAATTTGATGATAAAAGGCTGTATGTTAATAGATTTTATTTAGAAAATTCAGGTAACGAACTTAGAGTTCAATCTCAAAACGAAGGAAATGATTCGCCGTTGAAAATCGATTTTGTTAATTTCAAAATTGAGACGATAATGAACTTAGTCAAAAAAGACGAGCTTTTAATGCAAGGTTTGATAAACGGTACAGCTTTGGTTGAAAATATTATGACTAAACCAATATTTACCTCTGATATAAAAGTAGAAGGTTTTGCTTTTAAAGGGGAGCCGGTTGGTGATATTACGGTGAAAGTTGACAATAAAACAGCAAATTTATTAGCAGCAAATGTCACGCTTAGCGGAGAAGAAAACGACGTAAATCTTACGGGTACTTATAAAATTGACGATGAGAATCTTGATTTTAACTTAGATGTAAACAAACTAACAATCAAGAGTATTCAAGGTTTCAGTATGGGCAATCTTACTGAAGGAAAAGGATTTTTAGCAGGAAATTTCAAAATTACAGGTAATGCAGCCGCGCCAAAAGTTAACGGCGAATTGGATTTTAAAGATACTGGTTTCAGAGTAACAAAATTCAATTCTTATTTTAAGACAGTAGATGAAAAAATAACGCTTCAGAACGACGTAATTACATTTGATAAATTTACTTTTCACGATGAAAATGATAATGAACTGACGATAAACGGAACAATAAAATCGGCTGATTATAGCAATTTTGATTTTGGTCTAACGATAGTTGCAGATGATTTTAGAGCAATACATTCTAAAGAAGTAGACAACGATTTGTTTTATGGAGATTTGATTTTAGATACTAAACTGAATATCAAAGGAACACTTGAAAATCCAATCGTTGGAGGAACCATAAAAATAAATGGCGACACCAAATTTACGGTTGTTTTACCACAATCAGATCCGTCGATTGCAGACAGAGAAGGAATTGTAGAGTTTGTAGACGAAGATAATATACAACTGAAACAAACTGTTGCGATGGAAAACAAGCTCAACCAATCGCAATTGATTGGTATGGATGTGAGCGTTGCGATTTCGATTGATAAAAAAGCAGAACTTACCTTAGTTATCGATAAAGGAAATGGAGATTACTTGAATCTTAAAGGTGAAGCGGAACTTATTGGAGGAATTGACCCATCTGGAAAAACTACTTTAACAGGTAAATATGAGTTTTCAGATGGGGCGTATGAGATGAATTTTAATATGATTCGCCGAAAATTTGATATTCAAAAAGGAAGTTACATTATTTGGAATGGAGAACCTACAATGGCCAATTTGAATATTACTGCAATTTATAAAGTAAATACAGCGCCAATTGACTTATTAGGAAATCAATTGGGAACTATGTCTCCGGCTCAAAAAAATACATACAAACAGAAAATTCCTTTTCAGACACATTTGAAAATGAATGGTGAATTGTTAAAACCGGAAATTACTTTTGATATTGTACTTCCGGAAGGTAATTACGATGTTTCGTCTGCTATTGTAGACATGTCCCGAACAAAATTAGAACAACTGAGACAAGAGCCTGCCGAATTAAACAAACAGGTATTTGCGCTTTTATTGTTGAATAGATTTATTGGTGAAAATCCGTTTGCAAGTGAAAGTGGCGGAACGAGTGCCGAATCATTAGCAAGACAGAGTGTGAGCAAAATACTTTCGCAACAATTGAATGATTTGGCTGGAGAATTAATTTCAGGAGTTCAATTAGAATTTGATCTTGAATCTACAGAAGATTATACTTCAGGAGCTAAGGAAAACAGAACAGATTTGAATGTTGGTGTTTCTAAAAAGCTCTTAAATGACCGACTAAAAGTTACAGTTGGGAGTAGTTTTGCAGTTGAAGGCCAAGAGCGTGCAAATGAACAAAGTACAAACATCGCCGGCGATGTTGCATTAGATTATCAGCTTACTAAAGACGGGCGCTATATGGTTCGTGCTTACAGAAAAAATGAATATCAGGTTGCGGTAGAAGGTCAGGTTGTCGAAACTGGAGTTGCTTTTATTATCACTATGAGTTACAATAAATTCCGTGAACTTTTTCATCGTAGTGCAGCAGAAAAAGAGATGATTAAAGAAGAGAAACTCCGCAAGGAAAAAAACAAACTCAAAGAAAAAGAAGATAAGGAAAAAGAGGAAAATAAAATAGAGGGAAATGAGCAAAAAACATAGCAATATGAAAACGAAATATATCAGATGTTTTATGGTGCTGTCCTTACTTTTTGTTTTTGGATGCAGTAATACAAAATATTTACCTAAAGGTGATTTATTGTACACAGGCGGTTCTGTGACAATAAAGGACTCCGTTATTAATAAGAAAGAAAAAAAAGAATTAGAAAACGAACTTGAAGGTTTGTTGCGCCCTTTGCCTAATAAACAATTTTTAGGATTGCGTCCTAAATTATGGTTTTATAATATTGCCGGAGAACCCAAAAAGCAAAAAGGAATTAGATATTGGCTGCGTAATAAAGTGGGCGAAGCACCGGTACTTTTTAGTAAAGTCGATTTAGATTATAATGCTTCTGTTTTGCGAAATTATGCTGAAAACAAAGGATATTTTAAAACTCGCGTAAGTTCTGATTCAACCGTCAACAGCAAAAGGGTAACCGCAGAATATACCGTAGAACCTAAAAAACAATATAAAATTAAGAGTGTAACTTTTCCTGATGACTCATTGGCAATGTCAAGAATAATTGGGCGATCAAGTCGTAGAAGTTTATTAAAAGTGGGTAAGCCATATGATTTGGATGTCATAAAAGCCGAACGCGAGCGAATAGATGCCAGACTAAAAGAAAGAGGATATTATTATTTTAATCCTGATTATATTTTGGCGCAGGTAGACAGTAGTAAAGGCGATTATGAAGTAAAAATTAGATTGGTAATAAAAGCCGATACACCGGCAAAAGCACTTACTTCTTACAAGATCAACAAAATAGTTGTGTATCCTAATTTTACGATTTCAAAAGATAGCGTAAAGTATAAAAAAGAAGATATTGTTCAATACAAGGATTTTACGATTATAGATACAGCAAATACTTTTAAACCAAGAGTTTTTGATCGTGCCATTTATTTTAAAAAAGGAGATCTTTACAACCGAAAAGACCACAATTTAACCTTAAACCGATTTGTAAATCTCGGTACTTTTAGTTTTGTGAAAAATGAGTTTAAAACATCAGACAGTTTGCCAAACACATTAGACAGTTATTATTATTTAACCCTTTTGCCTAAAAAGTTTATTCGTGTTGAGGTTTTGGGAAAAACGAACTCAGCGAGTTACACAGGTTCAGAAATTAATGTAAACTGGAACAACCGAAATTTATTTGGTGGCGCTGAATTACTAACAGTTTCCATTTTTGGTGGTGCCGATTTTCAGCTTTCAGGAGCAAATAGTGGAAAAAACATTTATAAGCTAGGTACAGAAACCAGTTTGACCTGGCCAAGATTTGTTACGCCGTTTCATATTGAAGGCTCAAGTGAGTATGTGCCGAGAACAAAGGCGACATTGCGATACGAATATCAAAATAGAACACAATTGTATGCCTTAAATTCTTTTCAGACTTCTTTTGGTTATTTGTGGAAAGAAAACATTCGAAAAGAACATCAGTTAAATGTAATTGATGTTACTTATGTAAGTCCAAACCATGTAACAGCAGAGTATTTAGAAGATATAAAAGAAGACGAATCATTGGGTAAAGTAATTGAGAAACAATTGATATTTGGTCCAACGTATAACTTCACATATACTAACACAATGCAGAAGCGTAAAAAAAATACGTTTTATTTTAGTGGTGATTTAGATTTGGCCGGAAATATAACAGGTTTGGTTACAGGCGCAAACGTCAAAAAGAACGACACCATAAAAATATTTGATGTTCCGTTTAGTCAATATGTAAAAATGAGAGGTGATTTTAGACATTATTTAAAACTTACAAAAAATAGTGAACTAGCCAGTAGAATCATATTAGGAATTGGACTTCCTTACGGAAATTCTGGGGCGTTACCAACATCGAAGCAGTTTGTAGTAGGAGGAACCAACAGTATTCGTGCCTTTAGAGCGAGATCAATTGGACCTGGAAGTTATATAAATACCACGACAAGTAATTCATTTTTGCCAGATCAATCGGGAGATTTAAAATTGGAATTTAGTACAGAATACAGAGCAAAATTGTTTAGTATTGTCCGCGGAGCAATATTTGTCGATGCAGGAAATATTTGGCTTTTAAATGCCGATAAGGATAAACCTGGTGGAGAAATCAGTAAAGATTTTATGAAAGATATTGCTGTAGGAGCGGGAGCGGGTTTACGTTTCGATTTGTCATTTTTTGTTCTAAGAACCGATTTAGCATTTCCACTTAGAAAACCGTATTTGCCTCAAGGAGATCGATGGGTAATCGATGATATTAACTTTGGAAGTGGCCCGTGGCGAAAAGAAAATCTGATACTTAATATTGCAATCGGATATCCTTTTTAAAGTATTTTTTTGATAAATTTTTTGCCACAAATTTCACGAATTTTAATCCGTATTATTAATAAATTATAGACAAAGCATTAGTGAAAATTAGTGAAATTCATGGCAAAAGAAAAAATAATTCATGACGAAAAAGAATAAAAAAAGAAGTAAATTCGTCTAAACAATTTAATAGAATGCAAAACTTAGTCAAAAGAATTATAGGAATCGGTGTTATCGTTTTAGTCATTGTTTTGGCTTTCAAATATTGCGAGTTTAAAAAAGCCGACGATTCTACAATTGATTATAATACCAATTTAATTCAGCAGCAAATCTTGAACGTGGGTAAACTGGTAGTTACCGAAGGACATTTTTCAGAAGTTATAACCTATAAAAATCAGCAGAAATATTTGATGGATATGGTTTCTTTTGAGAAGAAAGCACTTGTTGTAGTGAATGCAAATGTTACAGTTGCATACGATTTACATAAGATCAAATATGATATTGACGAAAAAAATAAAACAATCACGATTTTAAATATTCCAAAAGAAGAAATTACAATCAACCCGGATATTCAGTTTTATGATGTAGAACAAAGTAAACTAAACCCTTTTACGGGAGATGATTACAATAAGATCAATAAATCTGTAAAAGCAAATCTGGCCAAAAAAATTGAAAATTCTACTCTTAAAACAAACGCACAAAATAGATTAATTAGTGAATTGTCTAAGATTTTAATCCTGACAAACTCAATGGGATGGAAGTTGCAATACAACGGAAAAACGATTGAATCTGAGAAAGAATTGAACCAGGATTTGAAGTTGTAGAGGAGAGGTTCAAAGGCTCAGAGTTGCAAAGGTTCAGAGTTGCAAAGGTTCAGAGGTTTAAAGGTTTTTTCGTAAACTTGTCATTTCGAGGAACGAGAAATCACACAAGAAATTCCATGTAGTACGTCGCCAATCTTTGTCGAGTTACTAGTGTGATTTCTCGTTGCTCGAAATGACAAACTATAGTTTTAGCATTTCTCTTTATCAAAAATCAAATCCAATCCTCCGGCTATTAAATGTGCTACTTCAGGACGTTTTAATTTCAACTGGTCGAGATAAACCAAGACTTCCTGTAAAAGTTGTTTTTCATCAGAATCTTTCAAAAGTTCTGCAATTTCAACTGCCAGTAGCCAGTCGTTAGAATGGTTATTTTGAAGTTTTTCAAATACATTTTTTAATTCGGCTTTTGAATCTTTATTATCTCTAATTAGTCGAACTGTTTGATAAAGAACTTCTAAATCATCACGTTCGTCTGAATGTTTTGCTTTGATCGTAGTAGTTTTCGGAACCGTATTTATAAGATCAAAACTATTCACATCGGCTGGACCGGAAAAAGCCGAAACAACTTTTTTACCAATTGCCATATCGTAATTTCCCCATTCAGGCTGAAACAAAATCGTTTCGCCATGAGTAACAGTACAATTTCTAAAACTGATTAGGATAATCTCTCCGTGTAAGTTTCTGGAACCTGTAATAATTTCACCTTCAACAATAATATTGCCTTCAAACTCCAATTTTACAGTTTCGTTTTCTACGATACTATAGGCTTGTAAATCTTTTGGACTCATATCTTCAATGGCTAAATTAAAGCCTTTCAGTTTCCCAATCGGACTTCCAAATCCGTGTGGATGAGTTAAAGTTCCGTGGCCAACTAATTCTTTTTCACGATAGGATAAAGCCGTTTTTCCTGTGGTTTGAATGTAAATTGGTTTTCCTTCTTCTTCCAAAGCATTGGTAAAAACTCCGGAGATTTGTAAACCCGTGCTCAATTCAATCGTTCCTAAAGCATTAGAATGAATTAATTTTTGAATTCCTGAAAGCCCTCCGGTTCTTAAAGCCATTTTATTAGCAAATTCTTCTAAAATCAAACTCAAATAAGAAAAATTAGGAGTAACATAAAGTTGAGGCTGTAACTGCGTAATATCAAAATTTTGATTGGCAGCGGAGATATCATAAGGGATTTTCTTTACATTATCTGTCATACACCAAGCGCTTTCTCCGATAGAAGAAAGTAATCCGGCACCGTATATTTTAGGATCTTCAATCGTTCCAATCAAGCCATATTCAACCGTCCACCAATGTAGATTTCGAATTTGAGCCATTTCGGACAATTCACCCATATTATTTTGTAAATCGGCAACCGCTTTTTCAGCATCATCAATTTTTTCCTGAGGTGTATCTTCAGCTTCTTTCAAAATAGAAAGTAAACGAATTGCTTCATACATCTGATAATCTTTATGAGATGAAATCGCTTTACAGCCAATTTCTCCAAAACGGCGCAAATATTCAGCATATTCAGGATTTGCAATAATAGGAGCGTGGCCGGCGCCTTCGTGAATAATATCCGGAGCAGGAGTATATTCAATATGTTCTAATTGACGAATATCTGACGCAATTACCAAAACATTGTAAGCCTGAAACTCCATAAATGCATTTGGCGGAATAAATCCGTCAACGGCAACTGCAGCCCAGCCAATTTCAGTCAAAATTCGATTCATCCCGTACATACTCGGAATAGAATCAACCTCGATTCCTGTTTTGCGTAAACCATCTAAGTATGAACTATGCGCAACTTTTGATAAATAATCTACATTTTTGCGCATTACGTAGCGCCAAACCGCCTGATTTATTGGCGTGTAATCGCTATAATCCTGTGGCTTAATAAATTGCTTTAAATGCTTTGGCAATCGTTCTAATAACGGATTTGTTTCAATAGTTGGGTTCATTTCGAAAACGTTGTAGATTAGAATGTAAAATTACGAATTTACAGCACGATTTTTTATCGTTTATCGCAAAATTTTTAATCAAAAGAATGTTTTATTGAGTTTTTCGTGAGTTTTGTTTTTTATCAAAAAGCATTTAGCTTAAAGTTTAATTATTTTAAAATAATATCATAATAAGATTTTTATTACTTTTTTGTAAAAATATTTATATATTGCTGTAGTTTAAAATGAGAATTAACTTATAAAAAAAATTATGGCTAATAAACATGTTGTAGTACAAGGAGCAACTTTAGAATGTGAATTTAGTGTTGCGCCAATAACGGATATCTTAAAAGTTTTGACAAATTCAAAGCATTATGCAAATGATCATGAAGCCGAAAATAAGCTTATTGCCACTACTAAAGAAATTGGTCAGATTTTGGAGAACAATACATTTGGCAAATGTAAAAAACAACCATCGGGAAATGATTATTTGCCTTGCACAGCACAAATTATAAAATGGAGTAATTTTTATGAAAAAGTAACTTTATCTAATAAAGGCAAAATGTTACTCGAAGATAGTAAAGCTACTTGCCCAATGGGAGCGCCAGATTGTATTAGTATTGTAAAACATGGACAGAAGGCAGAACTTACCAAAATTCATGTTATGAAAGCTAATCCAATCCTGATGAATCAAATAAATCCATTGTTGGATATGGGAGCATTTCAAAACAAGTTAAACGGAATACCAGAAGTTGAAAAATAATAATTATGAGTTTTTATATAAAAGGAGAAATAAGACCATTTCTTGGAAAAAATGTCTATAAACTAATGTCGACAAGTGCCCCTCAAGCAAAGAAAAAAATAGAACTTTATATTGATCCTGATGTAGATACAACACAAAAAGCAGATCCCTCAAAGATTGTAAAACAGCGTTGGACATTATATAAAAGAGGAGAACGTTTTTTTGATTTAGGTAATGATGGAGGTGTTACATTTAACCAAGCAAGTTTAGGAGTAACGTATAAAATAGAAGTAATTTTTACAGATGCTTTTGGCGTATCAGGCAGTGCGTCTCTCGAAATTATACCTGTTGCAGGTAAACCAAGTATTCAAAATCTTAAATGGCAGGATCAATATTATGAAGATCTAAACGGAAGACCAATTGCTTATCTTGATAATGTGCGATTGTTTATTCATACGCTTAACATTCCTATTGGTGATACACTACAAGTAACCATTTGGGAAGATGAAGGTTTAGACGGGCATGACAAGAAATCCAGAAACATGGGGACCTATACTACAACCCGTGTTGACAAATATGGAAAAGCAGAGCTCTATTTTACCAATATAAAACTATATCAAAAAATACTTAATGATCAGGATTATGTAAATGAAGATATGCATGAGTTTTATGCCGAAGTAAAATACAACGGCAAAATGGATGTTATCGAAGATAAAATACAGCTTAAGGTTTTTAACAGTTTAGTAAAAAGAATAGAACAGCCTAAGAGTAATAGTGTTCTGAAAGTATCTATTCCGGATAAACAAAAGAAACCCGAAAATAAAAAAGGAGTAAAAGTAAACATAAATTTATTTTTTGATGGCACATTGAATAACGGTAATAATACGGATGCCAGATTAGCTTATAATAAAAAGAAAAAAGGAATTGCATTAAGTCCTGAGGAATCAAAAGCAGCTGAGGCATACAGAAAAAATCATGAAGACGGCAGTAGTTACGAAAATTATTACTCGAACATAGCCATTATGCACCAAATGAATCTCGCCGATAATGCAAAGAGAGAAATAAAGGTATACATAGAAGGCGAAGGAACCGAAGACTATAAAGGTGATGATACTGATGGATATGCTTTTGGCAGTGGTAAAACAGGTATTCCTGCCAAAGTGAATATCGCTTTTTTGAAAATTAAAAAGAATATTGAAAATATTCAAGATAACAAATATATAGAAAAAGATGAGTTTATAAACGAAATAGAATTAACGGTATTTGGTTTTAGTCGTGGCGCCGCAGCGGCACGACATTTTATCGCGCTCAAATACAAAGTACAGGATGAATACAATATAGAATCAGCTAAGTTTTCTATAAAATTTGTGGGGTTGTTCGATACAGTATCTTCTTATCATGATGCCCATAGTTTAATAACCGGAGCAGCAAATAAAAATTTTGATAACGATGTAGACGAACTCAAACTAAAAATGGAAGGTGTAAAAAAAGTATTCCATCTTACCGCTGCCGATGAGTATCGAGAAAACTTTTCGCTTACTACCATAGAACATTCAATTGCTGCAGGAGTAGGTTTTGAATTAGAAATTCCTGGTGCGCATAGTGATGTAGGCGGAGGTTATGGTGAGATGGAAAATGAAACAAGATATTTTAGTGATGAACCTGATTTTAAAAATATCCAACAAGTTTTACTCGAGCAAGGATGGTACACACCACAACAGCTTAATTACCCAATGAGAAATGAACAAGCAGGAAAACCTTATGGAGGTACACGCGTAGGAATCCCAAACAGTTATCAATATGTAGCATTGGCTATTATGGTAAAAATGGCAGAGAAATATGGTTTAAAGTTTAATAAAACATTAATGGTTGGAGATAAAAAAGCGACCTATAAAGTTCCTGATGATTTAAACTTCGTAAAAGAAAATTTATTGAGTTTTGCTTTAAAAAATGATGGAGCACGCAGTATAAAAGCGACCATACATGAAGAATATTTAAAACCTATCCGTAATAAATACCTACATCGCTCAACTTCAAAAGCTATAGGAAAAGGAGGGCGATACCTAGACGGCAAGCCTTACAGACAACCAATAAAAGGTTAGAAAAAATGAAAAAATGTAGTAAGATAATAATAATGCTAATGCTCTTCGTAATTGTTTTGAGCTGCAAAAAAAACGAAAAAGATATGTTTGTTAAAATAGAAAAATTTGAATGGAGTCCAGAAGTAAGTGCTGATGTTGCCTACCCGATGGAAGTAATTTTTGGTAGTTTTGCACTTTCAGATGGTAATAGCGTCCGGATACCTAGCGGAGAATTTCTTCAAGGAGACTGGCGCTCTAGCAGTAGTTCTTATGCCGTAGGGGAGGAAAGGAAAAAAGTGCCAGAGAAAATTGTACTAAGATGGTTTTCTTATGCCGAGAATAAGTTTTATTTAGGAGATTTTGAGTTACCACAAAAAAAGCTATACGACATCTTTAAAAAGGATTATGGAACTTCTTTTTATCCCAGTGGTAATGAATATAAAAAAGCCTACTATATCTTAACGGTCGGGATAGCACCAAAAGGCATGATAACAGTCTGGATAGGTGGTAGTGCAGGCAATATAGAAATAGGCAGTTACCAGGCGCATGAAGTTTATGATGAAGACTGGAACGATTTTAGCAAAAACCCTGACCGCAAAAACGTTATGAAATCTTATTATGATGATTTTTTACCTTTTGTTCAGAAAGAAATAGACGATAATAAAGTAAACAATACTTATTTTAAGAATCGCCTTAAGCGTTACAATTATACTATCGTAACCAATAATCCAGACTTTAAAATTTACGACTTTGATATTCTTTTTCTTAATGGCGAAGTAATGGAAAAGAGCAATGCTGGCCTTGAGTTTTTGACCGATATTGTAAATGGCAAAGGAGTACCAAACTCGATGGCAATTTTTATTGAAGATCGATTTCGTCACAAGCTCGAAGTTCGAATTTGGGTTGATTTATTAGACGGTAAAACCACAGGTGAAAACGATCATTTGCAAGACCCAATAGAAGAACGGGCATTTAATAATCAGTTAATGGATCGTTTTAAAACTTTTTTTGAAAACAATCAAAATGTTGAGTTGTATATAAAATTTGATAAAGAGATTAAAAAGAGTAATATCAACAAGCCTGTATATTCGGGTAAAGTTTGTTTGAAATCGCCAACAAATGAGTTTGAAATACCAAATTCAAAAGTTGAGGTTTATGATGCGGAATAATTAAATTATTTAAGTTGCTAATTCTCGATTTTTTCCAATTAATCGAGAATTAGCAATCATTAAAATTATTGCTTTTCAGCATTTCTAAAATATTCAATTTTATAATTGAACATATACGCCATATTTGCTGCGCGTACTTTAGCTTCTTCGGCTAATTTTCCAACAAATAAAAAATCTACAGTCGAAGTAAAAATTTCCATCCAGCGATCAAAATGTGCTTGATCTATTGGTAGTTGTTTATGCGGAGGAAAAGGACTTCCGGAATAAGTGTGTTCTTCTAATAAAATAGTCTGCCAAAAGCGATACATTTTCTCTAGATGTTCAGGCCATCTTCCTAACATTTTTTGGTTAAAAATTGGACCTATCAAATCGTCGTCCTGCACTTTTGCATAAAAAGCATTTACTAAAAGTTTAATATCGCCTAAGCTTGAAATATCTTGAGTTGCCATTTTTTTTGGTATAAAATTCAGATCGCAAAAATACAATACAACTGAGTCTTTGTTTTCTGATAATTATCATTTAACGTTTTTTTATCCAATTAGCTGCGTAAATAAATCATGCTTGTCGTTTAAATATTGAAATTCAAAACCATTTTTGGTCATATTCATTTTAATTGCCTGAATGTCTTTTTTATTCTTTAATTCTAATCCAACCACTACAGAACCTACCTCACGGCTGTTTTTCTTCGCAAACTGAAAATAAGTAATATCATCGTCAGGCCCTAAAATATTGTTTACAAATTCCTTTAATGCTCCCGGGCGTTGGGGAAACTGAATCATAAAATAATGCATCAAGCCTTCATAAAGTAAAGAACGTTCTTTTATTTCGGCAGTTCTTTCAATATCATTGTTGCTTCCGCTCACAACGCACACGACGTTTTTACCTTTAATTTTTTCTTTATAAAAATCTAAAGCGGCAATTGTTAAAGCTCCCGCAGGTTCTACAACCATCGCTTCTTCATTATACAAACGTAAAATTGTAGTACACACTTTTCCTTCTGGAACGAGGATAATATCATCCAGATTGTTGCGACAAATTTCAAAAGTGATGTCGCCAACTTGTTTTACGGCGGCACCATCTACAAATTTGTCTATTGTTTTTAAGGCTGTATTTTTGTTTTCTTCAATAGAAGTTTTCATCGATGGAGCACCTTTTGGTTCAACGCCAATAATCTTTGTATTTGGACTTAAATGTTTAAAAACTTCAGATAAACCCGAAGCTAATCCGCCGCCGCCAATCGGAACAAAAACATAATCAATAGGCTCTTTGTAACTTTCTAAAATCTCTAAACCAACTGTTCCCTGGCCTGCTATTACTTTTTCATCATCAAAAGGATGAATGAAAATTTTATGGTTTTGGATTGCATCTGCAGTGGCAGAAGCATAAGCGTCATCAAATGTATCTCCAGTAAGAACGATTTCAACAAATGATTTTCCGAATAATTGAACTTGTTTTACTTTTTGTTTAGGAGTAGTTTTTGGCATATAAATTTTGCCGTTTATCTTTAAAAGATTACAAGAATAAGCTACACCTTGTGCATGATTTCCAGCGCTGGCACAAACAATTCCGATTGCTTTTTCGGCATCATTTAACGACGAAATTTTGTTGTAGGCTCCTCTAATTTTATACGATCGTACAATTTGTAAATCTTCTCTTTTTAATAAAATAGTTGATTTAAATTCGTCTGAAAGATTGAGATTTTGCGTGAGCGGAGTAGCGGCAACTACATTTTCGAGTTGCTTTTTGGCTGCAAGTACTTCGTTAAATAGATTCATGATTTTGTGTTGTTTTTTTGCCACAGATTAAATGATTTTAAATGATTTTAATCTGTGAGAATCATTTAATCTGTGGCGAAAATTTACTGTTTAATAGTTTTTTAAAATAAAAAACCTCCCGATTTGGGAGGTTTAATAAATTGTATTTTGTTTACTTATTTATATAATACCTCACCATTATTGCTGAATAGCAATAATATTGATAGAGATAATAATGTTATTTAAGTTTTTCATTTTAGATAATTGAATCGCAAATGTATTAATTATTTTTTTACCGGAGGATATTGTGCTAAAATTTTAGAAACAAACTCGGCAACTTTTTCATCTTTTTTGTCAACGTTTTTAGTTAAGGTACCTACACCTTCACCTTGCCAGATCATTTCTTTCTTTTTAGCATCAATCAAATCAATGAATAAAGTTCCTTCTGTAGAAGTTGAAACGGTAGTTTGGTTTCCTCCGTACATCATGTATGGATTCCATCCCCAACCCCAACCGTAGCCCCATCCGGCGCTAAATTGATTTACATTAACTTGCTCCCTTGCTTTAGTAAAAATGTTAATTAATAAATCAGGGTTGTCGCTTTTTGTAAAACCTTTGGCTTGCATTTGTTCATCGATGGCACGTAAAATACGTCTTTTATCCAAATCAGAAATTTCGACCTTGTCAATTCCGGGCTTAAAAAAAGCATAGGTTTTATAAGGCGCAAAATCTACGTTTTTATCATAATCAGAATAAACACTAACAGTGCTGCAAGAGGCTAGTATTAAAAGCAAAAAAACGGGTACTAATTTGAATGTTTTCATAGTGTTTAAAATTTTAATGTTTTTAGTTTTTAGTAATGTAAAAAAAGCTTTTAACTAAAATAGTGTTTCGTCTACTATATTAGGTAAAGTTACTTTTAGTAAAGGCTGAACTTCCATTGCTCTTTTTATTGCAAAAATAGCTTCGTCGTTTCGAGCCCAGCTTCGTCTTGAAATTCCGTTGTTAACATCCCAAAAAAGCATTGATGCTAAACGTTTTGAAGCCTCTTTAGAACCATCAAGAACCATACCAAAACCGCCATTTATAACCTCTCCCCAGCCAACTCCGCCACCATTATGTATAGAGACCCAAGTTGCTCCTCTAAAACTGTCACCAATTACGTTTTGAATCGCCATATCGGCCGTAAAACGTGATCCGTCGTAGATATTTGAAGTTTCTCTGTACGGAGAATCGGTTCCTGAAACGTCATGATGATCCCGTCCTAAAACAACAGTTCCAATTTCGCCCTTTGCAATCGCCTGGTTAAAAGCTTCAGCAATTTTAATTCTTCCTTCAGCATCAGCATAAAGAATTCTGGCTTGAGAACCCACAACCAATTTATTTTCCTGCGCGCCTTTGATCCATTTTATGTTATCCTGCATTTGCTGCTGAATTTCATTTGGAGCTGTCTTAGCCATTTCTTCTAAAACCTGACTCGCAATTGTATCTGTTTTTTGCAAATCCTCGGGTTTTCCTGACGTACAAACCCATCTAAAAGGTCCAAAGCCATAATCAAAACACATTGGTCCCATAATATCCTGAACATAACTCGGATATTTGAAATCGATATTATTCTCTGCCATAACATCTGCGCCAGCGCGAGAAGCTTCAAGTAGAAAGGCATTTCCGTAATCAAAAAAGTACGTTCCTTTTGCAGTATGTTTGTTGATTGCTTTTGCTTGTCGGCGCAAAGATTCTTGTACTTTTTCTTTGAATAATTCAGGATTGTTAGCCATCATTTCATTGGCTTCTTCAAAAGAAATTCCAACCGGATAATAACCTCCCGCCCAAGGATTATGAAGTGAAGTCTGATCGGAACCCAAATCAATTTTGATATTTTCTTTGTCTAAACATTCCCAAACATCCACCACATTTCCTAAATAAGCAATCGAAACCACTTCTTTATTGGCTTTGGCCAAAGTGACTCTTTTTACCAATTCTTCAGTCGAAGTTACGATTTCATTAATCCAACCTTGCTCGTGACGAATTTTGGTGATTTTTGGATTTACTTCAGCACAAATAGTGATACAACCTGCAATGTTTCCTGCTTTTGGTTGCGCACCCGACATTCCGCCAAGCCCTGAAGTTACAAATAAATTACCTTCGGGATTTAGTTTTATTTTTCTGAAACCATTCAAAACCGTAATTGTGGTTCCGTGTACAATTCCTTGAGGTCCAATGTACATATAACTTCCTGCTGTCATTTGGCCATATTGCGAAACACCCAATGCGTTCATTTTTTCCCAATCGTCCGGTTTCGAATAATTAGGGATAACCATTCCGTTGGTAACCACAACTCTAGGTGCTTCAGAATGTGAAGGGAATAATCCCATCGGATGTCCTGAATACATCGTTAACGTCTGTTCATCTGTCATTTCAGATAAATACTGCATCGTCAATAAATATTGCGCCCAGTTTTGGAAAACTGCACCATTTCCTCCATACGTAATTAATTCGTGCGGATGTTGCGCCACAGCATAATCCAGATTGTTCTGAATCATGTGCATAATTGCTTTTGCTTGTAATGATTTTCCTGGATATTCGTCAATTGGCCTCGCGTACATTCTGTAATCGGGACGTAGACGGTACATATAAATACGGCCGTAAGTTTCTAATTCTTCAGAGAACTCTTTGATTAATTCAACGTGATGTTTGGCTTCAAAATAGCGTAATGCATTTTTTAAAGCTAGTTTTTTTTCTTCTGCCGAAAGAATTTCTTTTCGTTTTGGCGCATGATTAATAGCTAAATCGTATGCTGCCTTTGGAGGTAATATTGAGGGAATTCCTTGTTGTATTTGTTCTTGAAAAGTCATTTTTTTTTAGATTTTTAGATGTTAGATCGTTAGACTTCTTAGATTTTCTCTAAAGCCGAATAATTAAATATCTAATGAATTGAATGTTAGTTTAAATTATTTCTGAAAATTATCTCATTCTCAAATTGACACATTTTCTAATTAAAACTAGGGATAGCGGATATCCGACCTATGATAGGATTTGTGGATGGTAATCCTAAATTTTCGCAAGAGAATATCCATTTTAAATTTTTAGATGTTTAGACTTCTTAGATTGTTAGATTAAAATAATATTAATCTATATTTTTATTTTATAAAAAGATTGCTGTTTTTTAGACATTCAAAAAAAGATCTTAAGATCTAAGAAGTCTAAAAATCTAACAATCTACTTTTTTCTGATTTCCCCCGTTCGTTTGTCAAATCCATACGGACAATGACGGCAGCCACTTTTGCAACAATATCCACGTTTTAAGTGGTGTTTTTCAGTAAAGCATTTATAACCTTCTGGTGTATAATAAAAATCTTCACCTTCGATTAATTTATTTTCATTACTTTGCTCTTTCATAAATCTGCTTAGTATTCATGTTCTTTTACTCTAAATCAAATTTATTATGATTTTAATGAAATCGAACAACTTTTATCTACAAATTTATAAATTTTACAGCTCATGTTTCTGATTGTTGCTAAATATTTAATTCCGAAAGGATATCGAGGAATGACTGTGTTTCCGTTTGTATTGATGAAATATGATTTTGATAAAGCAAATCAGACTTTTATAAATCACGAGAAAATACATTTAAGACAGCAAATAGAATTGCTGATTCTTCCTTTTTTTATTTGGTATGTTTTTGAGTTTTTAGTGCGTTTTGTTCAGTATAAAGATAAAGATCTGGCGTATCGAAATATAAGTTTTGAGAGAGAAGCATATTCTAATGAAACAGATTTAAATTATTTGAAAAACCGATCGTTTTTTGGCTTTTTAAAGTACTTAACATTAAAACAATAATAGATTTTGAATCAAGAAATTCATATCACTTTTCCCAATGATATTTCGCTAACGATAAAACGCGAAGATTTAATTCATCCGTTTGTTTCCGGAAATAAATTCAGAAAGTTAAAATACAATTTGCTTCAGGCGAAAGCCGAAAACAAAGAGACCCTACTGACTTTTGGCGGAGCATTTTCAAATCATATTGCTGCTGTTGCATTTGCCGGAAAGGAGCAAGGTTTTAAAACAATTGGAGTTATTCGCGGCGATGAGCTTTTTGATAAAGTTGAGGAAAATCCAACGTTGAAATTTGCTCAGGAAAACGGAATGCAATTTGAATTTGTTTCGAGAGAAGATTATAGATTTAAAAATGAAAATTCCTTTTTAGAAAAGCTGAAAGATAAGTTTGGTGACTTTTATTTGGTTCCTGAAGGCGGTACAAATGATCTTGCGGTAAAGGGCTGTGAAGAGATTTTGACAGAGGAAGATGCTGTCTTTAATTATGTCTGTTGCGCGGTTGGAACTGGTGGAACAATCTCCGGATTAATCAATAGTGCTGTGCAAAATCAGAAAATTTTAGGATTTCCGGCATTAAAAGGTGACTTTTTAAACGATGAAATTCGTATTTTTGCAAAGAAAGACAACTGGAATTTAATATCTGACTATCATTTTGGAGGTTATGGCAAGATAAATTTAGAATTAATTCAATTTATCAATACTTTTTTTGAAGAAACAAAAGTGCCTTTAGATCCAATTTATACAGGAAAGATGGTTTTTGGCGTTATAGATTTAATACATAAAAACTATTTTCCTGAACATTCAAAAATATTACTCATTCATACTGGCGGATTGCAAGGAATTGAAGGGATGAATATGAAATTGAAGCAGAAAAAATTACCAATACTTAAAAGCAATGGTTAGAAAAATATTTACATTCATAATTTTAGCAACTTTGGTAAGTTGTTCTTCCAGTAAACCTGCTATTGCGACGACTAAAAGAGCAGCAGAAATTCAGAGGACCAGAGTAGCGACTACTAAAAAGCATACTCCCGCTAAGCCAATAGCTAAAAATTATCCTTCTACAAATAATACAACTGAGGTTATTCAGTCTACTTCAAAAACAGTTGTAAACAGCGATTTAATCAATAATTATATTTTACAGTTTAAGGATATTGCAATGGGCAATATGCAAAAGTATGGTATTCCGGCCAGTATTATTTTGGCACAGGGAATTCTTGAATCTGGTGCGGGAAAAGGGGATTTGGCAATGACTGCCAATAATCATTTCGGAATTAAGTGTCATAAAGACTGGTTGGGAGAAAGTGTTCGTCATGACGATGACTCCGCTCAGGAATGTTTTAGAAAATATAATGAGGCTTCAGAATCGTATCGAGATCATGCTTTGTTTTTAGTCGGAAAAAATAGATATGCAAGTTTGTTTACTTATGAAAAAGACGATTATAAAGCCTGGGCAAAAGGTTTAAGAGCTTGCGGATATGCTACAGATCCAAATTATCCGGATAAATTAATAAGTTACATCGAACGTTATAATTTGCATCAATACGATTGTCAAATTACAGGAAGAAACTATAAGCCGTTTGAGAAATCAACAGCAGCAAAAAGTACATCGGCTCCAGCCAGAAGTATAGCCAACTCGAATTCTAATGATCCAAATTTATACGAGGTTCAAAAGGGAGATACTTTATATTCGATATCAAAAAAATTCAATTTATTAGTTGATGACTTAAAACAGAAAAACAATCTTTCAGATAATGCAATTTCGATTGGACAGCGATTGAAAGTGAAGTAGTTCTTCAGTTTTAAGTAACAGTTTTCAGTTTTGAAATCAATCTAAAATCAAAATTTTAAAATAAAGTTCTCAGTTTATAATATAAAATTAATCCCGTCCCGAAGTTTCGGGATCGGGACTAAAATCTAAAATAAATAATGTTATATAAAAGAAGTAGTCAGCTTTTTGCTGAAGCAGAAAAAGTAATTCCGGGAGGAGTAAATTCGCCAGTAAGAGCGTTTAAAGCAGTTGGAGGAACTCCTATTTTTGTAAAAAGTGCCAAAGGTGCTTATTTGTATGATGAAGACGGAAATAAATTAATAGATTATATCAACTCTTGGGGACCAATGGTTTTAGGTCATGCCTATCAGCCGGTTGTTGATGCTGTAATCGAAAAAGCAAAATTAGGAACTTCATTTGGAATGCCAACTGAATTAGAAACTCAAATTGCGGCTCTTGCTGTTTCTATGGTTCCGAATATTGATAAAATCAGATTTGTAAATTCAGGTACAGAAGCTTGTATGAGTGCTATTCGTTTGGCTCGTGGATTTACAAAAAGAGATAAGATTATAAAATTTGCAGGTTGTTACCACGGACATTCAGATTCATTTTTGATTCAGGCCGGAAGTGGCGCTGTGACATTTGGATCTCCAAACAGTCCAGGAGTTACAGAAGGAACTGCAAAAGATACTTTGTTGGCGAAATATAATGATTTAGAAAATGTAAAAACTTTAATCGAAGCTAATAAAGGAGAAATTGCTGCGATTATTATCGAAGCAGTTGCTGGAAATATGGGTTGTATTCCGCCTCAAAAAGGTTTCTTAGAAGGTTTAAGAGAATTGTGTACAGCAAACGGAATTTTATTGATTTTTGATGAAGTTATGACAGGTTTCCGTTTGGCTCGTGGAGGAGTTCAGGAATTGTATAATATCAATGCAGATATCGTAACTTTCGGAAAAGTAATTGGCGGAGGTTTACCAGTTGGAGCATTTGCTGCGCGAGAAGAAATTATGAATTATTTAGCGCCGCTTGGTCCGGTTTATCAAGCAGGAACATTGTCTGGTAATCCGTTGGCAATGGCAGCAGGATTAGCGATGTTACAATCGTTAGATAATGATCGTGCTATTTTTACACGTTTAGAAGAAAAAACAGCATATTTAGAAGCAGGAATTGAGAGGGTTTTAAAAGCTAATAATATCGCATTTACAATCAATAGAGTTGGTTCGATGATTTCTGTTCACTTTGATGCAAATCCGGTTGTGGATTTTCAAACAGCTGCAAAAGGAGATAATGAAACGTTTAAGAAATTCTTCCACGGTTTATTGCAAGAAGGAATTTATATTGCGCCATCTGCTTACGAAACTTGGTTTATTACAGATGCGTTGACTTATGAAGATTTAGATTTTACGATTAATGCCATTGATAAAGTTTCAAAGACATTTTAAATCTTAAAAAAACAGATTATATTTTTTCAATTTCAGGTTCAGCTTTTTTATTAAAGCTGAACCTTTTTTTATGGCTTCTTGTTTTGAATTGTAATAGTTAATGAAATGTTAATAAGAATGTTTTTCTGCATATATTTAGAATAAAAATTATTTTTGTTTATTAAATAACTATTAAACCTACCATAAATGAATAAATTTTTCATTTTTATTACGATGACAGTATTTATGCTGTTTTCTACTTCACAGTTCGCCCAATCAAATAAGAAAGAATCCAAAAAAGGTGATCCCGTAGTTGCTCCGCCAGAAAAAAAAGCTGAATCAACAATTAAAGATTACAATAAAGTAATTACAAAGGATGCTGTTTCTGATGATGGACTTTTTAAAGTTCATAAAGTGGATAAAAAATACTACTTCGAAATTCCAAATAAATATTTAGATAAGGATATGCTTTTAGTAAGCAGATTGTCTAAACTGCCTGCAAATTTAGGTGGAGGATATGTAAACGCCGGCTCTGAAACGAACGAACAATTGATCGTTTGGCAGCGTTTTCAGGATAAAATTCTAATTAAATCAAAGTCCTATAATGCTGTTGCAAACGATACTTTACCGATTAGCATTTCGGTAAAATCAAACAATTATGAGCCAACTTTATTTGCTTTTGATATTGTTGCTTTCAGTAAAGATTCTGCCAATACTGTAATTGATGTTACTAAGTTTTATAGTACAGATGTTAAGGCGATCACCGGAATATCAGCAGAAATGCGAGAAACTTATAAAGTAAAAGGACTTGACGATTCAAGAAGTTTTATTAATACAATTAAAAGTTTTCCGATGAATATCGAAGTAATTCAGGACATGACTTATAATGCTTCAAAACCATCAATGTTAGAAGGAACAGAATCGATTAGTATTCAAATGAATCAGTCGATGATTTTGTTGCCGGAAGTACTAATGAAGCCAAGATTAGCAGATCCGAGAGTTGGTTATTTTATTGTAAATCAATACGATTACGGAAGTAATGAGTTGAAATCTGATCTTAAAACTTATATTCGTCGTTGGAGGTTAGAACCAAAAGATCCTGAAGCATATGCGAGAGGTGAACTGGTTGAACCAATAAAACCTATTGTTTATTATCTGGATCCTGCAACGCCGGAAAAACTTAGAAAATACATAAAATTAGGAATTGAAGAATGGCAAAAACCTTTTGAAACCGCCGGTTTTAAAAATGCTATTATTGCAAAAGATGCCCCAACAAAAGAACAAGACCCGGATTTTAGCCCGGAAGACGTTCGTTATTCAGTAATTCGTTATGTAGCAAGTACAACCCGAAATGCGGTTGGACCAAGTGTTTCAGATCCAAGAACAGGAGAGATTATTGAAAGTGATGTAATTTGGTATCACAATCACCTACGTTCTTATAGAAATAGATATTTATTAGAAACAGGTGCGGCAAATCCGTCAGCCAGAACTTTGCAAACCAGCGATGAAGAAATGGGGGATATGATGCGAATGGTTATTGCACATGAAGTTGGACACGCTTTAGGATTTCCTCATAATATGGGGGCAAGTTGCGCTTATGATGTAGAAAATTACAGAAATGGTGATTTTACACAGCAAAACGGAATCTCGGCAAGTATAATGGATTATGCCCGTTTTAATTACATCGCACAGCCGGGAGATAAAAATATTCGTTTTATTCGCAAAATGGGAGCTTATGATCATTATGCACTTAACTGGGGTTACAGAGTGATTCCGAATGTGAAATCTCCTCAGGATGAGGTCAAAACTTTAGACAAATGGATTTTGGATAAGGCCGGGAATCCTCTTTATAAATACGGGAAACAAAGTAGTGCATTTGACCCAACAACTCAAACAGAAGATATTGGAAATAACTCAATGAAAGCGAGTTCTTACGGAATGAAAAATCTGGAATATGTGGCCAATCATTTAAGCGAATGGACTAGTAGTGCGACCAATAATTATGATGATTTAGACGAGTTGTACAAGGAATTTCTTGATGTTTGGAGCAGATATGTTGGTCATGTTGTGACTAATGTTGGCGGTGTTTATGAAAATACTAAAAAGCCAAATCAGGCTGGAAATATTTATGAAATTGTACCAAAAGCAAAGCAAATTGAAGCTATGAATTGGTTACAAACAAATGCTTTTGCTTCTCCAACCTGGATTGTAAATATCAATACTTTAAAAAACACTGATTACGCTGGTTATACGGAAAGATTTAGAAGTCTGCAGGTTCGACATTTAAACAGTTTGCTAAGTATTGGCCGTATTGGTCGATTAATGGATAATGAAATTCTGGGTGCAGATACTTACAAAGCATTAGACTTATTTAGAGATACCCGAAAAGGAATCTGGAAAGAAGCTTCTACAGCAGGAAATGTGACCATATATAGAAGAAATTTACAACGTGGATATATTGATAGAATGGGTGTTTTAATGACCGAAGAAATTAAACCTACAGACAGATCAACAAAATATTACAACGTAGCACAATCTGATTTGAGAGCTTTAGTTCGTGGCGAATTAAGTGCATTGAGAGGTATACTTTTGACAGCAAAAGCAGGAGCTGTAAATACAGAGACAAAATATCATTATGAAGATTGTATCAAGCGAATTGATTTGATTTTAAATCCGAAATAAGATTTATAATAAAAAAAGAGGCTTTAAAAGCCTCTTTTTTTTATTCATCAGATTTGTTGTTATCTTTTCTGTATTCTTTCATTTTGTCTTTCATCTTATCTTGATTCTCTTTTTGAATGCTTTTCCATTTGTTGTATTGGTCAGTATTCAAGATAGATTTCATTTTTGCATCATTAGCATCTTTTTCATCCATCATTTGTTTTTTGAAAGCTTCTTTCTCCGCTGCAGTAGGTTTAACTTTACTGTCTTTTCTATCTTTACGGTCTTCTTTAAATTTTTCAGCTTTGGCACTTCTATCGGCCAAAAGTTGTTTTACCTGAGCTTGTTGATTGGCATCTAAATTCAGTTCAGACGTTAGTTTTTTTAATTGTTTGTCATTACGTTGTTCAGGAGTTAGTTTTTCTCTTGGTTCACGTGTGGGTTTTTGGTCAGCTTCTTGTGCAAAACTTGCCATTCCAACGAATAACAAAGCTGCGATAAATAATTTTTTCATGATGTAAGTTTTTTAATTGTTATATCGATTAGACTTTATCAAATTCAATAGGTTTAATTTGATTATCAGAATTGTATTTTATTTAACATATTGAATCGTAATTGATTAAAACGGTTTTGTTTGGATTAAATTATAGAATTAATTGCTTATTTTTAAGGTATCAATAAGTATAGAATCTAGAACAAAGTATTATGAGTTTAAACACCACATTGACCAAAAATAGAATAGCTTTTTTTTCAACACAACCTTACGACAAGACTTTCTTTAACAAACACAATGATAAGTTTGGTTTTGAATTGGATTTCTTTGAAACGCAGCTTAATCCGCAAACCGTAATTTTGATCGAAAATACAGCTATCGTTTGTGTTTTTGTAAACGATATTGTAAATGAAGCAGTTATTAAGCAATTGGCCGATAAAAATGTAAAAATTATTGCACTACGTTGTGCAGGTTTTAATAATGTTGATTTAGAAGCTGCAAAAAAATACAATATAAAAGTATGTCGTGTTCCTGCCTATTCGCCTCAAGCGGTTGCTGAACACGCCATGGCGATGATTTTGACTTTAAACCGAAAAACACACAAAGCTTATAATCGAGTTCGTGAACAAAACTTTTCGCTAAACGGATTATTAGGTTTTGATTTATTCGGAAAAACAATCGGAATTATCGGAACGGGTAATATTGGAAAAGCTTTTGCGAAAATTGCTCTGGGTTTTGGTTGTAAAGTTTTGGCGTATGATATTGTGACAAATTCGGAAATGGAAAAAGACGGAGTTGAATTTGTTTCTTTAGAAGATATTTTCAAATCGAGTGATATTATTTCGCTTCATTGTCCATTAAACGATCAGACAAAACATGTGATTAATAAACAGTCAATCGATTTAATGAAAGACAATGTTATGATTATCAATACCAGTCGAGGTGCATTGATAGAAACGGCTTCTGTGATTGAAGGCTTGAAAGAAGGTAAAATTGGTTATTTAGGCATTGATGTTTACGAACAGGAAGAAAAACTATTCTTCAGAGATCTTTCAGATGATATTATTCAGGATGACGCAATTCAGCGTTTAATGAGTTTTCCGAATGTTCTGGTAACGGCACATCAGGCATTTTTTACGAATGAAGCTTTAACGCAAATTGCTTTAATAACTTTTGAGAATATCAAATCATTATTGACTCAGAATGATATTGAGAATAAGGCAGCTTTGCTTGTTTAGAAATTAGTTTAAGAAACTTAAAATGAAAAATTATGAAAAATAAGTTTTTAATAACATTGATGATTCTGATAATGATTTCATGTCAGAATAAAGATAAAACCGATTCGGGAAATGTTGTTAAAACGATTGCCGAAGATACCTTAACAAAAACTGTTGCAGGAGCTGCAGACTTAAGTGATGCACCTCCAAGAGATGATAAGGCAGTCGAGATGATTCGGAAACAACTTTCAATCTTATTGAAAAAAGATTTACCGGCAATGACAAAAGACGATCGGTTCTTTTATTATGAAGCTTTTGATTTGAATAATGATAAGAAAAATGAATATTTTGTAGGCTTTTCTAATTCATACTTCTGCGGAAGCGGAGGTTGTTCAGGATATATTTTAAATAATGACGGAAGCGTAATCAATCGTTTTACTGTAACCGATTTTCCGATTTTTGTAACAACTTCAGTAACTGAAAAGTTTTACGATCTTAAAATGCAAAGTGGCGGTAATTCCCATCTCATAAAAATGAAAAACGGAAAATATCCATCAAATCCATCTGTTCAGGAAGTGTGGAATGGTGATATTTCAAAGGAAAAAACTAAGGTCTTGGATGTTAATTCTAAGAGATTAAAGAAGTATTCGTTTTAGAAAAAAAAACAAAACCCAACAGGTTTTAAAACCTGTCGGGTTTGAATATTATAAAGGAACGAAAAATTACCCTACCAATTCCACCATTTTAAAATCGCCTTCAACAGCAACTTTAGTCAAACCATGTTTTGATAAATTTTTCATAGCCGCATCCCATTTTTTACCGCTTAAATTAGCTGTAACTTTTAGCTGCGCTAAATCCATTTTATTTTCGTTTTCCTTAAGGAAGTGAATAATTGCTTTCTCTTCGTCAGACAATTCAATTGATTGTTTTTTCTCAGGACGCATTTGCGGGAACAATAAAACTTCCTGAATTGAAGCATTATTTGTTAAGTACATAATCAAACGATCCATTCCAATTCCCATTCCAGAAGTTGGAGGCATACCGTATTCAAGCGCTCTTAAGAAATCTTCGTCGATTACGCCGTTTGCTTCATCATCACCTTTTTCAGCCAAACGCATTTGATCTTCAAAACGTTCGCGTTGATCAATTGGGTCATTTAATTCTGAATAAGCATTTGCAATTTCTTTACCACAAACCATTAATTCAAAACGCTCAGTAAGTTCAGGATTGTCGCGGTGTTCTTTACACAAAGGCGACATTTCTTTAGGATAATCAGTAATGAAAGTTGGCTGAATATAATTTCCTTCGCATTTAGCTCCAAAAATTTCATCAATTAATTTTCCTTTACCCATTGTTTTATCAACGTCAATTCCCATTCCTCTTGCTGCTTCAAACAATTCATCTTCCGATTTTCCTGAGATATCAAATCCAGTAAAATGTTTAATAGAATCTGTCATTGTAACACGAGCGTAAGGCGCTTTAAAGTTAATTTGGTGTTCACCAAAAGTAACATCACTAGTTCCGTTAACCGCAATAGCACAATGCTCAAGTAAACCTTCAGCAAATTCCATCATCCAGTTGTAGTCTTTGTATGCTACATATATTTCCATAGCAGTAAATTCAGGATTATGCGTTCTGTCCATTCCTTCATTTCTAAAGTTTTTCGAGAATTCATAAACACCTTCAAAACCGCCAACAATTAGTCTTTTCAAATACAATTCGTTTGCAATACGCATGTAAAGCGGAATGTCAAGCGAATTATGGTGCGTAATAAACGGACGCGCCGCAGCACCACCCGGAATTGGTTGTAAAACCGGAGTTTCAACCTCAAGATAACCTGCATCGTTAAAATAACCACGCATAGCAGTAAATAACTTAGTACGCTTGATAAAAGTATCTTTAACTTGTTGATTTACCGTTAAATCTACATAACGCATTCTGTAACGTAATTCAGGATCATTAAAAGCATCGTGTACTTTTCCGTCTTCATCTACTTTTGGTAAAGGTAACGGGCGTAAAGTTTTACTTAAAAAAGTAAATCCGTCAACGCGAATACATTGTGCACCAACTTTTGTAGTAAACAATTCACCTTCGATTCCGATAAAATCACCTAAATCAGTTAATTTTTTAAATACAGTATTGTATAAAGTTTTATCATCACCTTCACACAAAACATCGCGATTAACGTACAATTGTAAACGTCCTTCGCTATCCTGCAATTCAGCAAAACAAGCTTTTCCCTGATCTCTAACACTCATTAAACGTCCGGCAACAATAACCTTCTTACCCTCTTCAAAAGATTCCTTCACCTGCTTCGAAGTATGATTTACAGGAAAAAGATTAGCCGGATAAGGATTGATTCCTAAGTTGCGTAAGTTTTGAAGTTTTTCTCTTCGGATGATTTCTTGTTCTGATAATGCCATTTTGTGCTCTTTTTTAAGTGTGCAAAGATAAAGAAAAGAATGTAGATTTTAGAATGCAGGTTTTAGATTTTTTATAGCAGCAATTTATTGTATTTCAATCCCCTTTTGTCGTGCTCCCGAAGCTTCGTGACAATTGTATCTTTTTTGCAGAAAACGCAAAAAGTATACCGCTTCTATAGGGGTTGGATTAGAAATTTTGATTTTCAATTGACCTGTTAGTTGGGGTATATTTGGGCTTTTAACAATATTGACATCCTGAGGAAAGAAGGATCTTTGTATGAAACTCTGCATTATAAATCGTCAATCTTTGTTGATCAACTGGTGTGATAAATGAATTTGAGAAAAAAAGAAACCAAAGCAAAACTTCCTATCTTAGCCTCTCAGAATCTCAGAACCTTTCAAAAAAATGAAGCATATATCAGCCTTTTTACTTCTACTTCTTATCGTAAGTTGTCAAGTCACAGAAACCATTAAGATCAATCCTGACGGAAGCGGTACAATAGAAGTTTATAGTCTTCGCGATGAAAATAGTTTAGGACAGTTAGGAAGACCGCGCCTTGGCTCGGAAAAATTTAGAGACACAACATTTGTTTTTCAGGATTATATTGTAAAGTATCAGGAAACTTTTGTAAAATTTAATAAATCAGATCAGGCACTTTTTCAGGATCATGCCAATGTTAAAATGCACATAAAAGTAGATCCTGTTCAGGTAGAAAATTTTAATATCGTTTCGTTAGATTTCAAGAAATTAGAAGATGTGCCTAATGTTTATGAAAGTCTTAGTTTAGCAAATTCTTTAAAAGAAAATTATCCGATAGTAAATCAATTTTATAAAATAAAGTATTCATTTGATGGAACTGTTTTTAAAAGAAACCTTGTAATTACAGATCAGGAAAAATTCGATCAGGATAAAAAAATACTCGAAGAGAGAAGAAAAATGTATGCTAAATATAAATTGATGCAATCTTATACTTTGAAGTATCAATTTCCCAGAAAAATAAAATCCGTTTCAAACCAAAAAGCAATTATAAGTTCAGATAAAAAAACAATGACATTAGAATTTCAACTTTTTGATTGTTTGGAAAATACCGAATTGACAAATTTAGAAGTGATTTTAGAATAAGTAAATTTAAATATATAAAAAAGAGAATGAAGAAAACTTTAGTTTGTCTGTTGATTGTTTTGGCTTTTTCGAGCTGCGTTATGAAGGAAAAAATGGTGATGAATGAAGATGGTTCCGGAACTTTTTCGTACGGATTTGATTTGTCCGGAATATTTAAAGTAGGTTTTAAAAGCACCGATTCTACAAAAACCAATAAAGTAATTGATAGCGTTTTTACTTTCAAAGAAGTTTTTGCAAAAGTAAAAGATAGTGTTGCCAAATTACCGAAGTCTGAAAGACAAAAAATTAAAATGCTTGAAAATTTTAAAGTGACTGTAAAAGCAAATGAAGCTAAAGAACAATTAAAATTTGACATGGAATATAATTTTCAGTCAATAGACAGCCTTAAAAATATGCTTTCGCCCTTAGAAGTTCTTGAAGCAATGCCAAAAATTGGCCCGGGCAAACAATTAGGTAATTTAAGTGTTCCTAAAAAAGAGAATAAAAAAACAATGTTTTCATACAATTATGACGGAAAGGTTTTTGAGAAAGTGATTTTGCTTTCCAAAGATGCTAAAACAAATAAAGAGAAGAAGAAAAAAGAAAAAGATGCAGATAATGATTTTTCAAAAAAAATGGATGACATTTTAAAAGAATGTAAATATTCAATCGAATATCAGTTTCCAAAAAAGATAAAAACCTTGTCATTAAAGAACGCAATAATCTCAAAAGATAAAAAAAGTTTTACGCTTGAAATTCCAATCAAAGATTTTCCGGATGATGAAGAAAAACTTGGTTTTAAAGTGACATTTGAAAATTAACAGGAACTCTTAAAGACAACAATTCTTTAAAATAGAGTTTGTATCTTTGATAAAAAATTAGCCATATGAGATTATATAAATTACTTACTTTTTGTTTTTTGATAGCAACATTAACGAGTTGTACTTTTACCGAAAATATTTATGTAAACGATAACGGAACTGGAAAGTTCTCTATTGATATGGACGGTTCGTCTTTAATGTCAATGGCCGGTGATCAGCTTGGAGATCAAATGGGCGGGGATCTTAAAAAAAATATAGACTCCACTTTTACTTTTAAACAACTATTTGAAGAGAAAAAAGACAGTATTGCAAAATTATCTCCAGAGGCTCAGAAGGAACTTAAAAAACTGGAAAATTTTGTAGTAAATACCAAAATGAGTGCAGAGAAAAAAGAATTTTTGATGACGCTTTCTACTGATTTTAAAAATGTAAATGAATTGCAAGATGCGTTACAAGCTTTGAGTACACTGCAGAAATTAGAAAGCGGAGGAAATCCTTCGGCCCCTTTTTCTAGTGGCTTGGGAGATAACAACAGTAAGCTAAGCTACACGTATGACGGGAAGAAGTTTACGCGTAAAGCATTAATTGACAAACAAAAGTTGGCTGAAAAGGCAAAAGATTCTTCGGCAGATATGTCGAAAATGATTTTTGCTTCGTCTAATTATATTATAAAGTATCATTTTCCTAAACGAATAAAAAAAGTATCAAATACGAGTGCTTTGTTTAGTGAAGATCGCAAATCAATTACAATTCAATACCCTTTCAAGGATTATATGGAGAATCCTGACAAACTCAACTTTGAAGTAGAGTTTGAAAAATAATAAAAATGAATAAAAAAATTCAACTTCAAGATTTAGGTAATAAAGATTATAAATCGACTTGGGAATATCAGGAAGAACTTTTTAAGGATATAGTCGACCTAAAAATCAAAAATAGGAGAGAAGAGTTAGATTTAGAAACACCAAATTATTTGCTGTTTGTAGAACATCCTCACGTTTATACTTTGGGTAAAAGTGGTGATTTAGAAAATCTACTGCTAAACGACAAACAGTTAGAAGCCAAAGGAGCAACTTTTTATAAGATTAATCGTGGCGGCGATATTACGTATCACGGACCAGGGCAAATAGTAGGTTATCCGATTTTGGACTTAGAGAATTTTTTTACAGATATTCATAAGTATTTACGTTTTCTGGAAGAATCTATTATTCTGACTTTAGAAGAATATGGTTTAAAGTGCGGAAGAAGTGAAGGCGAAACAGGAGTTTGGCTGGATGTTGGAACTCCGTTTGCACGTAAGATCTGCGCACTTGGTGTCCGCGCCTCACGTTGGGTAACCATGCATGGATTTGCATTAAATGTAAATGTAGACTTGGGTTATTTTGATAATATTATCGCTTGCGGAATTCGTGGAAAAGGTGTTACTTCTTTAAACGTAGAACTCGGCGTAGAAAGAGTAGATGAAGCCGAAGTAAAAGCCAAAATAGTTAAACATTTGACTCAATTATTTGAAGCTGAATTTGTTTAATAGTTTTTATACAATAGATCATTTATTATTATAAATCCAATGTTAATTGATCTGGCAGTAATCTAAAACTCATTCTGTGGTATTTTGTTGGGCCGTATTTTCTAATGGCTTCTCGATGCTCTTTAGTTGGATAGCCTTTATTTTTTTTCCAGTTGTACATAGGGAATTCTTCATGAATTTTATCCATGTATTCGTCACGATAGGTTTTTGCTAAGACAGAAGCTGCGGCTATACTTAGAAATTTTGCATCTCCTTTTATAATACTCCGATTAGGGATTGATTTTAGTAATTCGATTTCAGTTAAAGAAAACTGTTTTCCAACGCTATTTTTTAATCCCAATTTCGCATTTAGAGCTCTGTTTCCATCTACAATTATAAATTGAGGTGTTTTCTCTAATTTCAGGATACATTCCTGCATTCCTTTCATTGACGCGTTTAGAATGTTTATTTCGTCAATTTCATCAGGAAACAAATGTGTAACTGCAAAACAAATTGCATGTTCTTCGATGATTGGTTTTAAACGAACTCTTATTTTTTCAGATAATTGTTTACTGTCATTTAAAATTTGGTTTTCAAAATCTTCAGGTAAAATTACTGCTGCTGCCGTTACTGGGCCTGCTAAACAACCTCGACCAGCTTCGTCGGTTCCTGTTTCTAAAATATGGCCTGAGAAATTTTTTTGAAGCATGCGTTGAATATTAAATGACAAATATTACAAAATTTTCTGAGAAATTATTGTCAAAAAATGAAATATGTTTTTTGCATGTTTATTTAACTCTTGTATTGTTTTTTCAAAAGCTTTCAATTTAAATATTAAACACTATTCATAGGTAATGTCTGTCTTTTTTTCTTTGATTAATTATGGCTTTTAAGAGTAAATAAAAAAATCAATAGAGAGAGATTGACCATTTTATTTTCAAATTTAATACAATTTGGTTTACAATAATTTGCACTGTTTTTTTACTTAAAATGTTAAAAAGAGAAGGACAAAGATGATTTTGGTTAAAAAAGCATTTTTTTAGATTTTTTTTAGTAAGACAAATAATATGCTTTTGATTAAAATAAGCTCTTGCTTAAATTTTCGTCCTGTAATTTTTGTTAAATTTTTGTTAAAACTAAGTTTGATATAAATGTTGAATTTTATGCCTATTGTTATAAATAGCGCCGTTTTTATTGTAAAATGTTTGTTTATTTATTTTTATGTTAAATAAAGATCAATGAAAAAATGCCTGTTTGTTAAGATTCTTGTTGTTATTTTAAGAAAATATTATGATGTTTGCCAGATGCTAATTCAAAACAAATTAAAATGAAATTAAAATTACATTGGATCTTAACACTATTAGTAGTGTTTTTTATTCAGTTTTCTTTTGCTCAAGAGAAGACTGTTTCAGGTACTGTTTCTGGAGATACGGGAGTTATTCCAGGAGTTAATGTTATTGTTAAGGGGACAAAAGTTAGTGCCCAAACAGATTTTGACGGAAGTTTTTCTATTAAGGCTAAAGCTGGAGATGTTCTGCTTTTTTCTTATGTAGGAATGGAGGACGTTTCAGCTGTTGTAGGTCCGTCTTCTACCGTTAGTGTTAAAATGAAAGATTCTGGAAAGTCTTTAGATGAAGTAGTTGTTATTGCTTATGGTCAGGCTAAAAAGAGTTCTTACACAGGTTCTGCTGTTTCTATCAAAGGAGAAGATTTTCAAAATAGAGCAGTAACTAATGTTCTGTCTGCTATTGAGGGTGCTACTGCAGGTGTTCAAATACAAAGTGCTGCTGGACAACCAGGTTCAGCTCCTGCTATTAGAATTCGTGGATTTAGTTCTGTAAACGGATCAAATACTCCTTTGTATGTTGTTGATGGAGTTCCTTTCGCGGGAGATATCAGTAACTTGAGTTCGAATGATATTGAAAGTTTGTCAGTCTTAAAAGATGCATCTTCAACTTCACTTTACGGATCAAAAGCTGCAAATGGTGTTGTTATCATTACTACAAAAAGTGGTAAATCTTCAAAAGATAAATTCTCATTGAATGTTAGCCAAGGTATGACATCAAGATTGATCAAAGAATATGAGAGAGTTAATGCATTAGATTATTATCCTATAGAATGGGAGGCGATTAGAAATAGCCGTCCTATGGCAAATCAAGCTCAAATTGATGCAGCGAATTTATATGCATCAGGAAGAGTACCGGTTGTTTTAGTAACAAACCCATTTAATGTTCCTAATGCTCAAATTGTGGGTACAGATGGTAAATTAAATCCTGCTGCTAAGTTATTATATCCTCAAGATTTAGATTGGGCTGCTCCATTAGAGAGAGCAGGTGTTCGTCAGAATGTTGATTTTTCTTACCAAGGGAAATCTGAAAAATCGAATTATTTTGCTTCGATCAGTTATTTGAATGAAGATGGTTATATTCAAAAATCTGATTATGAAAGAATTGCTGCGCGTTTAAATCTTAATACTTCTTTGAAAGAATGGTTCAAAACCGGAATCAACTTATCAGGAACAACTACAGATTCAAATTTAGCTGTTGATGGTGTTGATAACACAAGTTCTTTTAATAATCCATTTAGATCTATCAGATACATGGGGCCAATTTACCCAGTTTTTGATCACACAGCTAATGGAGATTATGTATATGATGCTACAGGTAATAAAGTGTACTCAACTGTTAGAGGTTCAGGAGCTTCAAATGGTAGAAATATTGTTTACGAAACATTAAATAATACTGATAACCAAAAAGGTTTGGCACTTTCTGCCAGAACATACGCAGAAATTAAATTTTTGAAAGATTTCAAATTTACATTTAATGCGTCTTTAGATAAATCATATTATAACAGAACATATACTTATAATACTGAAATTGGAGATGGAGCACCTACAGGATTAATCTCAAAAGAAGATAGAATCTTGACTGGAATTACTTATAACCAATTATTAAATTATGACAAAAAATTTGGGAATCATACAGTTTCTGTTTTAGCAGGTCATGAAAGCTTTAATTACGAAAGAAATTGGCTTACAGGTACTAAAACAGGACAAGTTTCTCCTGATAATCCAGAGTTTATCAACTATGCAACTACTACTGATCTAACTTCTTACACTAGAAATTACGGTACAGAATCTTATTTTTCAAGAGTAGGTTATGACTATAAAGATAAATATATTGTTTCAGCTTCTTTGAGAAGAGACGGTTCTTCAAAATTTGCAAAAGATAACCGTTGGGGGAATTTCTGGTCAGTTGGAGGTGCTTGGGTACTTTCTAAAGAAAGTTTCTTAGAAAACAGTTCTTGGATTAATGATTTAAAGTTAAGAGCTTCGATGGGAGAAGTTGGTAACGACTCTCACATTAGTAATGATGGTTTAAGTTTTTACGTTAGCCAACCAACATTTAGCTTAGGGTATGATAATGGTAGTGAAGGTGGAGTTGTAACAAACGCTGCAGGTGCTGCAGACTTACAATGGGAGAAAAATACACAAAAAGATATCGCACTTGAATTTGGATTGTTCAATAATAGATTGAGAGGTAGTGTTGAATATTACAACAGAAATACAGATGGTTTAATATTTTCAGTACCAAACCCATTATCTGCTGGATTAGATGATAGAGTTGAAAATATTGGATCTATGGTGAATAGAGGTGTTGAGGTTTCATTAGATGCTGTAGTTATAAAAACTAATAATTTTTCTTGGGGATTGAATATTAATGCTTCTACAATTCAAAATGAGATCACAAGTTTGCCTCAGAAAGAAATCATTAATGGAACTAAAAAATTAATGGCTGGACATTCTATTTATGATTATTGGTTGAGAGATTGGTATGGTGTAGATCCTACAGACGGATATGCTTTGTACGTTTCAGATCCAACTTTAATTGTTGCTGGTGATGCTACTCAAAGAGTTGTAAATGGTGTTAATGTAACAACAGACCAAAATAAAGCTTTATACCATTATGCTGATTCAGCGATTCCTGATTTATTTGGAAGTTTTGGAACTAATTTGAAATACAAAGGTTTAAAATTAGATGTTTTATTTGCTTATCAAATAGGTGGAAAAATGTATGATTCTAATTATGCTGCACTTATGCATACAGGTAATAACTATGGTTCTGCCTTAAGCGTTGATGCACTTAACAGATGGCAAAAACCAGGGGATATAACTGATGTTCCTAGAATGGATATTAACAGAAATACGCAGTCTACTTCAGCTTCTGACAGATGGTTAGTTGGTTCTGATTACTTATCATTAAGACAAGTTAACTTATCTTATAGTATGCCATCAGACTTAATTTCTAAATTAGGTGTAGATAATGCTACTTTATATGTAAATGGTGAAAACTTATTGTTGTTCACTAAGCGTCAAGGATTAGATCCAAGTCAGACTTTTAATGGAACTACTCAAAATAGATTTACTCCTTCTAGAATTATTTCGTTAGGTTTAAACTTAAACTTTTAAAATTTAATATTATGAAATCAAACTATATAAAACAGATATTTTTTGCAATATCCTTGTTGATCCTTACTTCTTGTTCTGATGATTTTTTAGAAAAAAAACCTACAGAATTTATCGATTACGAGGCTTCGACAAAAACGACCGAAAATTTAATGACTCTTTTAAATGGTATTCACAGATCGCTATATGTGAGATATGAATCTAATCAAAATGAGAATGGATTAGGAAGTATGATGCAACAAGTTGATATTGCTGCAGATGATATTGTTTTTCCAGTTACTAATGGATGGTTCTTGCAAGTGTATAACTGGAATGGGCAGGCAAATGAAAATTCTCAGGATATTAGATTTCCTTACAGAACTTATTACAGAATCATCAGAAATGCAAATACTATAATTAATGCTACAGATGCTGCAATTGGTTCTGATGCTGATAAAAAAATAGTAAAAGGTCAGGCTTTACTTTATAGAGCTTTCGCGCATTATCAATTAGTTCAATTATATGGAAAAAGATATGTAAATGGAACTCAAAACACGCAACCTGGTGTGCCAATTATTTTGACTGTTAGTAGTACTCCAGTTGCTCGTGGAACTGTTGAAGCAGTATACACTCAGATCAATAAAGATCTTGACGAAGCAAATGTTTTGTTAGTTGGCTATTCAAAACCAAATAACTCTCATTTAGGTTTAAAAGTAGCTCAAGGTTTAAAAGCAAGAGTCGCTTTAACTCAAGGAAATTGGGCAATAGCTGCTGACTATGCTGCTAAAGCTAAAGCAGGTGTAGCTTTAATGAGCACAACTGAATATGTAAAAGGATTTAATGATTATAACAATGTAGAGTGGATGTGGGGTAGCCATATCAATGAAGTACAAACAGATTACTTTGGTAATTTTGGAGCATATATGTCAAGAAACTATAACTCAACAGTTATTCGTTCTTGTCCAAAAGCAATCAATAGTAAACTTTACAACTTAATCCCTGCTACAGATATTCGTGCTGCTTTATTTGATAAAACAGGTAAACATACAGCATTGAATTTACCTTCAACTTATGCTAAGTTTGCTTATACAAGCCAGAAGTATTTAGCATTAAGTACTGGTGATAGTAGATGTGATGTTCCTTATATGCGTGTTGCTGAAATGTACCTTATCGAGGCAGAAGCAAAAGCAAGATTGGGAGCAGCTGATGCAAGTGCAGTATTGTTTACATTAGCAAAAAGCAGAGATGCAGCTTATGTTTTATCTACAAAAACGGGACAGGCATTAGTTGATGAAATCTGGTTTCAAAGAAGAATTGAATTATGGGGTGAAGGATTTAGATTTTACGATTTAAAGAGAACAAATTCTGCTTTAGACAGAACTGGAGCTAATCATGATTCAGCAATTACAAATGGAGTTATGAGTGTTCCACCTACTGATAAAAGATGGCAATGGTTAATTCCTAGAGCTGAAATTAATGCTAACCCATTAGTTACTCAAAACGAATTATAATAAAACATATATCACTTAAACTATTGACTAATTTTTAAGGGCAATATTTTAATCATGGTAAAATACTAATAGGATATTTGAACAAAATACTCCATGAAGTATAAAAAAGAAGTTTCATTTTTTTTTGTAAACCCTCAATCACTTTTTTGATTGGGGGTTTTTACTTAAATGATGTGATTTGAAAAAACTTGAATAACAATGATTTGTTTTTTTATACGTTTTTATCTTTTACCTTTGCCTGATAAATTTTGTCAAAATAATTACATATAAAGCCATCAAATGAGAATATTCGTTTTTCTATATCTATTAGTCGTACCAACTTTATTGTTTTCTCAAGAAAAAAAAACTTCTAAGAATAGTTTAGATATGAATACAAAATATTCTAGCATAACTGATACTGTAAAAAAGAAAAAATCATTAGTAGCGAAAATAGATCAGTATCAGATTATTACATTAGAGCATGATACTACTTATGTAGACACTTCATTAACCTTAAAAAGTGCCTATAAGCAAAACCATCTTAGAAAAGACGATTTTGGGCTTTTGGCTTTTTCAAATATCGGACAGACATTTAATACTTTGCAATATAGTTTAACCAGTTTTTCTCCTTATCCTGAAATAGGTTTTAGTGGTAAACATTTTAATTATATGGAGGCAGATCAGATCAGATATTATTCTGTAGCAACCCCATTAACAGAATTATTTTTTAATACAACCATAAATAAAGGACAAAACGTAGATTCGTTTATAACCTTAAACACATCTAAGAATCTTAATTTTTCTATTGCGTACAAAGGTTTACGTTCAGAAGGAGATTATATAAATCAATTGGTAAGCGCAGGAAATTTTAGATTTACAACGAGTTATTTTACCACCGATAGAAGATACGCGATAAATGCACATTATACGTATCAGGATATTTCAAATGAAGAGAATGGCGGAATTACAAGGCCTCAGGATTTTGAAAGTGATAGCCAGGATTTTAAAAATCGTCAGAGATTACAAGTATATCTGACAGATGCAAAGTCATTTTTAAAAGGTAGAAGATTGTTTTTTGACCATGCATTTAGAATAAACCCAAAGGAGGGAAATAATAATTTGTACGTAACGCATCAATTTAATTACGAAAATAAATTCTTCGAATACAATCAGCCAACCGTTGCATCAACCGTTACAATTGATGCAGGTAATTCGACTACAAATCTAATTGTAAATCGATTTGGAGAGTCATATGTGACAACCGGCATAAACGATCAGACAAAATACGAAAGGCTATACAATAAAGTAGGGGTAGCTTACGAGAATTCTCTTTTGGGGAAATTTAATTTTTTTGTAGATGATTTTAGATCAAATTATGAGTACAATAGAGTTATTGTTTACCCTTCTGGAGAAATAGTTCCAAATAATCTATACGTTCAAATTAATAATGTTGGCGGACAGTATGAATATCAAAAAAATAAATGGAATGGTAGATTTTTGTATTCAAGATCCATTACAAATCAGTCGCTTTCTAATTTAGACGCAAAATTGCGATATGATTATAATGATAAAATTCAGTTTGATTTTAGGTATCGTAACATTAATAAATTACCAAATAACAACTACAACTTATACCAAAGTAGTTATGTAGAATATAATTGGTCTAAAAATTTTAAAAACGAGAAAATTAATTCATTAAGTGCTAATGTTTTTACACCATGGCTTAATGCTGAAGTGCAATACACGGTATTAAAAGACCATTTGTATTTTGAAGATGTTTCGAAACCAGAACAAGCAGCTCTAAGTACACAAATTGTTAACCCTGCTCAATACGGAAATGCAATCAATTATTTAGAATTAAAAGTGAGCCGCGAATTTAAGTTTGGTCGCTTTGCATTAGATAATACGCTTTTGTACCAAAAAGTAGATCAGTCTGATTTGATTTTAAATGTTCCAGATTTTGTGACCAGAAATACATTTTATTACTCAAGCCACTTTTTTGATAAAGCATTATTTATTCAAACCGGAATTGTGTTTAATTATTTCACAAAGTATTATGGAAATGATTACAACCCGGTTATTGGCGAATTCTTTGTTCAGAATAAAAAAGAAATTGGAGGCTATCCATTATTCGATCTGTTTGTTAATGCGAGAATTAGACAAACTCGATTTTATCTAAAAGCAGAACATATAAATGCACTTTTTGCAAAGAGTGATTACTACTCAGCACCTAATAATCCATATCGTGATTTTGTGATCAGATTTGGTTTAGTTTGGAATTTCTTCCAATAAATTAGGGCTCTATTTATATTAAAAACCCAATATTAAAATTAAAATAAAAATGGACTTTTCAAATAACATTTTAGAAACAATTGGTAATACACCATTGGTAAAACTCAACAAAATTGTTGCTGAAATTGATGCGCTAGTATTGGCAAAAGTCGAAACTTTTAATCCCGGAAATTCCGTAAAAGACAGAATGGCCGTAAAAATGATTGAAGATGCTGAGGCTGATGGTCGATTAAAACCAGGAGGAACAATTATTGAGGGGACTTCAGGAAACACCGGAATGGGATTGGCACTTGTTGCTATCATTAAAGGATATAAACTGATTTGTGTGATATCAGACAAACAGTCTAAAGAAAAAATGGATATTTTGCGCGCTGTTGGTGCCAAAGTAGTGGTTTGTCCTACAGATGTTGAACCTACTGATCCACGCTCTTATTATTCAGTTTCAAAACGTTTGGCTAGTGAAACACCAAATTCTTGGTATGTGAATCAATATGACAACATGTCGAACTCTTTGGCACATTATGAACAAACAGGACCGGAAATCTGGAAACAAACCGATGGGAAAATTACTCATTTTGTTGTTGGAGTAGGAACCGGAGGTACAATCTCTGGTGTGGGGAAATATTTAAAAGAAAAAAATCCAAACATTAAAATTTGGGGAATTGATACTTATGGTTCAGTTTTTAAAAAATACCACGAAACAGGAATTTTTGACGAAAATGAGATTTATTCTTATATCACAGAAGGAATTGGAGAAGATATTTTGCCTAAAAATGTTGACTTTTCTTTAATTGACGGTTTTACCAAAGTTACTGATAAAGACGCAGCAGTTTATACAAGAAAAATTGCTCTTGAAGAAGCGATTTTTGTTGGAAATTCAGCTGGAGCTTGTATAAAAGGATTGTTACAGCTAAAAGAACATTTTAAGCCAGAAGATGTAGTTGTAGTTCTTTTTCACGATTCAGGAAGTCGTTATGTTGGTAAAATGTTTAACGACGATTGGATGCGTGAACGTGGATTCTTAGAAGAAAACGTAACCAAAGCCGAAGACGTTATTAAAGATCATATCGATAAGCAATTGATAGTAGTTCGTACAGAAGAGTTGGTATCGCATGCAATTGAGCGTATGCGTAAATATAAAATATCGCAAATTCCAGTTGTAGATATTACCGGATTTGTTGGTTCTGTTGATGAAACAGATTTGTTTAGAAGTTATGTTGCTGATAAAAACGTAGCCGAAAAACCAATTAAAGAAGTAATGGGTAAACCTTTTCCAATTGTAAAATTAGGAACTCCTATTGAAGAGGTGTCTAAATTATTTACCAAAGAAAATGACGCTGTTTTAGTTGATCTTGAAAATGGAAATCATCATATTATTACAAAATATGATATTATTGGATCAATAAAATAAAACAGTTTTTATAACTTTATAAATCCATAAATCTAGTTTTCAAGATTAGATTTATGGATTTTTAGCTTAACTAAATTACGAAAATGAACTTTACCGCTATAGATTTTGAAACTGCAACAGGATATCATCCATGCTCTGTAGGTATTGTTACCGTTGAAAACGGAATAATTGTTGATGAATTTGTTACTTTGATTAAACCACCAAATAACGAATATAATCCGTTTACGATTCAGGTTCACGGAATTTATCCGCGAGACACTGTTAACGCAAAATCTTTTTTACAGGTTTATCCTGAAATCGAAAAAAGGTTAAAAAACAGAGTTGTAGTAGCACATAATGAAAGTTTTGATCGTAATGTTTTGGCCAAATCAATGGCGCTTTACGGTTTGCAGTATGAAGATTTAAACATTGCAACGCGTTGGGAATGTACAGTTAAGATTTATAAAGCAAAAGGTTTGAAACCAACAAAATTAAGTGATTGTTGTCGCGAAATGAAAATTCAGTTAAATCACCATGAAGCATTATCTGATGCTCGGGCGTGTGCTAAATTATATTTATTAAAATAAAAAATATTTCAATTTTTGTAAGATTAATACTAAAATTAATTAATTTAGGCTTTTGTAAATCATTGTATAAGCCTAAATATGAAAGAAGATTTTCTTCACTATCTCTGGAGATTCAAGAAGTTTGAAACTCTGAATTTAAGAACTACTCGAAATGAATTAATCACAATTGTTAAAACGGGTGATTATTTGGAGCTTTCTGGTCCCGATTTTTTTAATGCGCAAATTAAGATCGGAGATCAAAAATGGGCGGGAAATATTGAAATTCACTTAAAGTCTTCAGATTGGTATGTGCATGGACACGAGAAAGACCCTGCTTATGATAATGTAATTCTGCATGTAGTCTGGGAACATGATACGGAAATATTCGGTAAAAATAATCGAGAGATTCCTGTTCTGGTTTTAAAAGATTATATTCCAATAGAAACTATTTCTAATTATAATTCTTTGGTAACTCCAAAATCCTGGATATTTTGCGAAAAAAGTATTGGGGAAATAGATGAATTTGTTTTTAGTAATTGGCAAGAACGATTATTTTTTGATCGTTTAGAGCGAAAGTCAAAATTTATCTACGATCTGCTCGAAGAGACAAACCAAGATTGGGAAGCCGTTTTATTTTGTTTACTAGCAAAGAATTTTGGGCTAAATACTAATGGAAATACCTTTTTTCAGATAGCGAAATCTATTCCGTTTTCAATTGTTAGGAAGGAAAGTTTTGAAGTCGAAAATCTTGAAGCTTTACTTTTAGGTACTTCGGGCTTATTAAACTTCGAAAAAGAAGATGTCTATTTTACAGATTTAAAAATTAGATATTATTATCTTTTAAATAAATATCAATTAAATAAAACGTACGTAGATCCAGTTCAGTTTTTTAAACATCGTCCGGATAATTTTCCAACAATTCGTCTTTCTCAATTAGCCAATCTGTATCAGAAACATCAGAATCTTTTTTCAAAAATAATTACTTTAAAATCGGTTAAAGATGTTTATCAACTCCTGAATGTTTCTGCAGGTTTGTATTGGCAAAATCATTATCAATTTGATAAAGAAAGCCCGAAGAAAGCAAAGTCATTATCTAAAGCATTTATAGATTTATTAATTATAAATACAATTGTTCCTCTTCAGTTTGCTTATTCAAATATAATGGGAGAGTCAATCTCCGAAGAACTAATTGCTTTTATGATTGAAGTTGCACCGGAAAAGAATGCAATAATAAGTAAATTTGAATTTTTTGGAATATCTTCTAAGAACGCATTTGAGACTCAAACATTATTGGAATTAAAAAATGAGTTCTGTAATCAAAAAGCCTGCTTAAAATGCGCTTTAGGAATTGAGTTGCTTAAAAATAATGAAGTGATTAGAAAATGCATCAATTAGATAATTTTGTATTTTTGCATCAAATCTAAAATAAAAATATGTCAGCTATTTTAAAACTAAAGTTCTTTTTCGAAAAATATGGATTTCATGTTTCTTCGAGATTGGCAGACAAACTCGGGATGCGTGTAACAAGTGTTAGATTGTTTTTTATTTATATTTCATTCGTAACTGCTGGTTTGGGCTTTGGCGTTTATCTTACGTTAGCTTTTTGGATTCGATTGAAAGATTTAATTCGTGCAAAACGAACTTCGGTTTTTGATTTATAAACTAATTTTTAAGCATAAAAAAAGGATCATAAAGTAGATTTTACTTCATGATCCTTTTTTTTTTAATTTTATGTGGAAACTATTTTTCTGGATTGTTTAGTTTGCTGTTTTTCTTACCGTATACAAAGTAAATCACAACTCCTAATGCCATCCAAACAATAAGCCTTAACCAGCTTTCGTTTGGTAGCGAGTACATTAAAGCCAGACAGATTATAATACCTGCGATTGGTACAAAAGGGACTAATGGAGTTCTAAAAGATCTTGGAGCATCTGGCATTTTTTTACGCATTACAATTACACCAATACATACTAATACAAAGGCTAGTAAAGTTCCAATACTTACCATGTGTCCTAAATCACTTACCGGAACAAGACCAGCAAATAAACTTACAAATACTAAGAAGAAAAGATTTGTTTTCCATGGAGTACGGAATTTAGAATGTATTGAACTGAAAAAAGGAGGCAATAAGCCATCTTTACTCATCGTATAAAACACACGACTTTGTCCCATTAACATTACTAACATTACAGAAGTATAACCTGCCAAAATAGCAACAATTAAACCTGTTTGTAAAAAGTCATATCCTGTTTTTGCAAATGCAGTTGCAGCTGGTTTTGCATCTCCTGCAAATTCTTTATAATTTACAAGACCTGTCATTACGTGAGCAAAAAACACATATAATAATGTACAGATTACTAATGATCCTAAAATACCAATTGGCATTCCTTTTTGTGGATTTTTAGCTTCTTGAGCTGCTGTAGAAACGGCATCAAAACCAATGAAGGCAAAAAATACAGTTCCGGCTCCAGCGGCGATTCCTGACCACCCAAATTCACCAAAAACACCTGTATTTTGTGGAATATAAGGAGTGTAGTTTGAAGTGTCAATAAATTTCCATCCTAAAACGATGAAGACAATAACTACTGCTACTTTTACAACTACTAAAAAGTTGTTTAAAGATGCTGATTCTTTTGTTCCTCTAATCAATAATAAAGATAACATTGAAACAATAAAAATTGCAGGTAAATTTACAATTCCGCCTTCAATTACAGTTCCGTCACTTAATTTTAAAGTCTCCCAGGGAGAACATATAAATTCATGCGGAAGATGTATTCCGTATTTATTTAGTAATTCAAGTAGATAACGGGACCAACTGACACCAACTGTGGCTGCTCCTAAAGCATATTCCAGAACTAAATCCCAACCGATGATCCAAGCCATGAATTCTCCCATAGTAGCATAAGAGTAAGTGTAAGCACTACCGGCAACAGGAATCATAGAAGCAAATTCTGCATAACAAAGTCCTGCAAAAGCACATCCAACTGCTGCTAAAATGAAAGAAAGAGTAACCGCTGGTCCAGCATGTTCTGCGGCAGCAATTCCTGTTAACGAGAATAATCCGGCTCCAATAATGGCACCAACTCCAAGTGCAACAAGCGACCGTGAAGATAGGGTTCTTTTTAAGCCTTTTTCAGATTCGGATGCTTCGTCAAGCAATACCGAAAGTGGTTTAGTTTTCCAAATTGACATATAATTTTATTGGTTTATTGTTATTAAGCTCCAAATGTATCGTTTTTTGTAAAAAATAAAAACAATTATCTTCTTTTAAGTTATAAAATATTTAAATTTCTAATAAAACTGTCGCTAAACCTAGTCAAGCATCGTTTATTTATTAAATTATTTCCTATTTAATGTAAGAATGATAATTTTGCAGATTGAGTAATTTTTAGTATTTTTCTTAATAATTTATAGTTTTTGTCCTACTTTTGCTTTTAAGTAACAGATGTAAAACTTACTAAATAATGAACTTTAAAGCATTTTCAACATATTTTAGATTTACCAATCAACAACGTACAGGTATTTTTTTACTTTTAGCAATTATCATTATTTTGCAAGCAGTTTATTTCTTTGTTGATTTTAGTGTAGCCGATAGGGATTTTCCTGAAAAGCAAAAATGGATGGCTTTGCAGTCTGATGTAGACTCATTGAAATCGTCTAAATTTAATGAGAAGCAAAAAGTATATACTTTTAATCCCAATTTTATTTCAGATTATAAAGGTTATAAGCTGGGAATGTCTACTCAGGAAATTGATCGCTTACTGGCTTTTCGTAAAGAGAATAAATATGTTGGCTCTGCGGAAGAATTTCAGGAAGTAACTAAAATATCAGATTCATTATTATTAGTCATGTCGCCTTTATTTAAATTTCCTGATTGGGTTCAGAATAAAACTAGCTATAATAAAGAAAAGAGAGAGTATCCTAAGAAGGATTACGAGAAAAAGGAGAAAATAGTACTTTTAGATATAAATGAGGCCAGTCAGGAAGATTTGATTAAATTATATGGTATTGGTGAAGCTTTGTCGTTACGGATTTTAAAACAAAAAGAAATTTTTGGTTGTTTTGTTTCGATGGAGCAAATGAATGATATTTGGGGGTTGTCGCCAGAAGTTTTGTTGCAATTAAATACACATTTTAAAGTTTTAATACCTTCAAATTTTAAAAGAATTAAAATAAATGACGCTTCATTAAAAGAATTATCTCAGTTTCCGTATTTCAAATATGCAATAGCGAGACAAATCGTAACCGCTCGAAGTATGAATGGAAATTTTGATAATATTGAGGATTTAGCAAAAATTAAAGATTTTCCTGTTGATAAAGCAAAAATAATTAGTTTATATTTGGAGTTCTAAAAAAGAACAACACAATGAATTTTGATTATAACGAAACGCAGTCAATGATTGCTCAATCTATAAAAGATTTTGCTGAGAAAAATATTAAACCTTATATAATGGATTGGGACGAAGCTCAAATTTTTCCAATTCCTTTATTCAAAAAATTAGGTGAAATGGGATTTATGGGAGTTTTAGTTCCTGAAGAGTATGGCGGATCTGGATTAGGGTATCACGAATATATTACAGTAGTAGAGGAAATTTCAAAAGTAGACCCTTCAATTGGTTTGTCTGTAGCAGCACATAATTCATTATGTACAAATCATATTTTAACTTTTGGAAATGAAGAACAAAAGAAAAAATGGTTGCCAAAATTAGCAACCGCTGAATATATAGGAGCTTGGGGACTGACAGAACATAATACAGGCTCTGATGCTGGTGGTATGAACACCACTGCGGTTAAAGACGGAGATCATTGGATTGTAAATGGAGCAAAAAACTTCATTACACACGCTATCTCTGGAGATGTTGCCGTTGTAATCGTGCGTACTGGAGAAAAAGGAGATTCTAAAGGAATGACAGCTTTTGTCTTTGAAAAAGGAATGCCGGGATTTAGCTCAGGGAAAAAAGAAAATAAACTTGGAATGCGTGCCAGTGAAACCGCAGAGTTGGTTTTTGATAGTTGCCGTATTCCTGATGCAAATAGATTAGGAGAAGTTGGTCAAGGTTTTGTTCAGGCAATGAAAATATTAGATGGAGGCCGAATTTCAATTGGAGCTCTGTCACTTGGGATTTCAAAAGGGGCATATGAAGCTGCTTTGAAATATTCGAAAGAAAGATATCAGTTTGGGCAGCCAATTAGTAGTTTTCAGGGTGTCTCATTCAAATTGGCTGATATGGCAACTGAAATTGAAGCTTCAGAATTATTATTGCATAAAGCTGCGTTTCTAAAACAACAGCACAGGCCGGTTACTACACTTGGTGCAATGGCAAAAATGTACGCTTCAGAAGCTTGTGTGAAGATTGCCAATGAGGCAGTCCAGATCCATGGAGGTTACGGTTATACAAAAGACTTTCCTGTTGAGAAATTCTATAGAGATTCTAAATTATGTACAATAGGTGAGGGAACTACTGAAATTCAAAAAGTGGTTATTTCTAGAAATTTATTGAAAGAATAAAGAGAATAGAATAAAGAGAATAGAATAAAGAGAATAGAATAAAGAGAATAGAATATAGAGTGTAAGGTCTCTTCTCTTTATTCTATTCTCTTTTCTCTTAATTAAAAAATAATTTACAATTTATAACTCATAATTCATAATTAATATATACTTTTGCACCCTTAACGAGAGGAGGTGTCAATATTATGTTAATTATACCAATTAAAGACGGAGAAAATATAGATAGAGCATTAAAGCGCTATAAGAGAAAATTTGATAAAACAGGAACTGTTCGTCAATTAAGAGCACGTACTGCTTTTATTAAGCCTTCTGTAATCAAAAGAGCTCAAATTCAAAAAGCTGCTTACATTCAAAACATGAGAGATGGTTTAGAAAGTTAGTATATCGCTTTTCAAAAATAATTACCGTTAGTTGTCAAAATTTTGATGCTAACGGTTTTTTTATGCTTAATTTTGAGATGGCTACTTAGTAAGTGGTGTTTTTTTTTTTTTTTTTTGCAATTTAATAGATTGTTTGTTTTATGAAGTCGAATAAAGAAGCATTTCGGGATTATCTTCAGTTGGAGAAAAAATACTCTGTTCATACGGTGACTGCTTATTTGAATGATATTTTGTTTTTTGAAATATTTAATAAGACTCATTTTGAACAAGAAAATATAGAGCAGGTAAATTACAGTCAGATTAGAAGTTGGATTGTTTCTCTGGTTGATGAGGGGTTTTCTAATGTTTCGATAAATCGCAAAATGGCATCTTTGAAGTCTTTTTATAAGTTTCTTTTGAAAACAAAACAAATTGAGGTAGGGCCGATGCTGAAGCATAAAGCATTGAAAACTCCTAAAATTATTCAGATTCCTTTTTCTGAAAAAGAGTTGGTGGATTTAATGCGTGAAGTTGGTGAGCCGAATGGTTTTGATGAAGTGCGAAATAAGTTAATTATAGATTTGTTTTATACAACGGGTATGCGTCGGGCAGAGTTGATAAATTTGATGAAGAGTAATGTTGATTTGTCTTCTAGTGTTGTTAAGGTTTTGGGAAAGCGAAATAAGGAACGTATTATCCCTGTTTTGCCAATAATTATTGAACAGTTTAATGTGTATTTGAAAGAGAGAGCTTCTGTAGAAAAGATAGTTGATGAAGATTATTTTTTTATTTCCCGAAAAGGGTTAAAATTGAGTGAATCTTTTGTGTATCGTTTAATAAATTCTTACTTTAGTAAAGTCTCTGAAAAGGTGAAAAAAAGTCCACATGTGCTACGGCATACTTTTGCGACTCACTTGCTGAATAACGGAGCGGATTTAAATTCAGTTAAAGAATTATTGGGACATTCGAGTTTGGCGTCAACGCAAGTTTATACTCATAATAGTTTAGCAGAGCTTAAAAAGGTCTATGCAGATGCTCATCCTCGAAATAAGTGATAATTCTGAAATGTTTAACCCTAAAATTTATATTATGAAGGTAGATGTTCATGCAGTTAACTTTACTGTTGACAGAAAATTGGTAGATTTTATTCAGGAAAGAATGGATAAGCTAGAAAAATATTATGATCGAGTTGTTTCGGCAGACGTTTTTTTAAAAGTTGAAAGAACAAGTGATAAAGAGAATAAGGCAGTAGAGATAAAGATTAATGTTCCTGGGGATGATTTTTTGGTTAAAAAGCAGTGTAAGACTTTTGAGGAGGCGATCGAGCTTTCTGCGGAATCTTTAGAACGTTTGTTAGTTAAAAGGAAAGAAAAAATAAGAACACATATATAATTGAAAATTTTTTTGAAAAAATGTTTTGATTAAAAGATAAAATAGCTACATTTGCAGTCCGTTAGAAATAGCGGACTTTTTTATTGATATTGCCAGCGTAGCTCAGTTGGCTAGAGCAGCTGATTTGTAATCAGCAGGTCGTGGGTTCGAGTCCCTCCGCCGGCTCAAAATATTTCAAATGCGATTTGAAATTGTTCATGCAATTATTGATAAAAATAGGGGAGATACTCAAGCGGCCAACGAGGGCAGACTGTAAATCTGCTGTGTGAACTTCGCAGGTTCGAATCCTGCTCTCCCCACAGAAAAAGAAATTAAGATCTCAGATTTTAGGTTTTGTTGTTTAGAAAAACAAAAATATAAGCTTTGAAGGATTAAGTTCAGAACTCTCTGCCGGTGTAGCTCAGGGGTAGAGTGCTTCCTTGGTAAGGAAGAGGTCTCGGGTTCAATTCCCGACATTGGCTCAAGTAAGTAGGAAATTGAAAATTAATATATAACTAAGATTAAAAATTAAGTAAAATGGCAAAGGAGAATTTTAATCGTTCCAAACCGCACTTAAACATAGGTACAATTGGACACGTGGATCACGGAAAAACTACATTAACTGCAGCAATTACAAAAGTATTGTCTGATGCTGGTTACTGTCAAGCAAAATCGTTTGATCAAATCGATAACGCTCCAGAGGAGAAAGAAAGAGGTATTACTATTAATACATCTCACGTAGAGTATGAAACAGCTAACCGTCACTACGCTCACGTTGACTGTCCAGGTCACGCGGATTACGTAAAGAACATGGTTACTGGAGCTGCTCAAATGGACGGAGCTATCTTAGTAGTTGCTGCTACAGATGGTCCAATGCCACAAACTCGTGAGCACATCCTTTTAGGTCGCCAGGTTGGTATTCCTAGAATGGTAGTTTTCATGAACAAAGTTGACATGGTTGATGACGCTGAGTTATTAGAGCTTGTTGAAATGGAAATTAGAGATTTATTATCTTTCTACGAATATGATGGAGATAATGGTCCTGTTGTTCAAGGTTCTGCTTTAGGAGGATTGAATAATGATCCTGCTTGGGTTCCTAAAATTATTGAATTAATGGAAGCTGTTGATGCTTGGATCGAAGAGCCAATCCGTGATACTGCAAAACCATTCTTGATGCCAGTTGAGGATGTATTTACAATTACTGGTCGTGGAACTGTTGCTACAGGTCGTATCGAAACTGGTATTGCTAATACAGGTGATGCTGTTGAAATCATTGGAATGGGAGCTGATAAATTGACTTCTACTATTACAGGAGTTGAGATGTTCCGTAAAATCCTTGATAGAGGTGAAGCAGGAGATAACGTAGGTTTATTGTTAAGAGGTGTTGATAAAGAATCTATCAAAAGAGGAATGGTTATCATTAAGCCAGGATCAGTAAAACCACACGCTACTTTCAAAGCTGAGGTTTATATCTTGAAAAAAGAAGAAGGTGGACGTCATACTCCATTCCATAATAACTACCGTCCACAGTTCTACGTACGTACAACTGACGTAACAGGAGTTATTACTTTACCAGAAGGAGTAGAGATGGTAATGCCAGGAGACAACTTAACTATCAATGTATCTTTATTAAGCCCAATCGCAATGAGCGTAGGTTTACGTTTCGCTATCCGTGAAGGTGGTAGAACTGTAGGTGCAGGTCAGGTTACTGAAATCGTAGGATAATCCTATAAAATTATAAAAAGCCAGTTGATTTTCTTAACTGAGGTCACTGGCTTTTAATTTTAATTACGGGCGTAGTTCAAGGGTAGAATAGCGGTCTCCAAAACCGTTGATGGGGGTTCGAATCCCTCCGCCCGTGCAATAAAAAATATATCAAATGACAAAAGTTACTAATTATTTATCAGAGGCTTTCGAAGAGTTAAAGTCAAATGTTACTTGGCCTGCTTGGGCTGAGGTTCAAAAATTGACAATTGTTGTGGCTGTATTTTCGGTTTTATTTGCCTTGGCAACATGGGGAGTAGACGAATTTTTTGCAAAAGCTTTGGCTGGATTTTTTAACTGGTTAAAAGGATAATTTTTTTGTGATGGCAGATAATAATGTGAAAAAATGGTACGTAGTTAGAGCTGTAAGCGGACAAGAAAATAAAGTCAAAGCTTATATCGAAACTGAGATTGCCAGATTAGGTATGGGTGATTATGTTTCCCAAGTTTTAGTACCTACGGAAAAAGTAGTTACTGTAAAAGAAGGAAAGAAAATGTCTAAGGATAAAGTTTATTTCCCTGGATATGTTATGATCGAAGCTAACTTGGTTGGTGAGATACCTCATATTATTAAGTCTATTACTAGTGTAATTGGATTTTTAGGTGAGATCAAAGGTGGGGAACCTGTTCCTTTGAGACTTTCTGAAGTAAATAGAATGTTAGGTAAAGTAGATGAGTTAGCTGTAAATACAGATACTCGTGCTATTCCTTTCAACTTAGGTGAAACTGTTAAAGTGATCGATGGTCCTTTTAATGGATTTAATGGAACAGTTGAAAAAATAAATGATGAAAAGCGTAAACTTGAGGTTATGGTGAAAATTTTCGGAAGAAAAACTCCATTAGAATTAAGTTTTATGCAAGTTGAAAAAGTATAATTTTTGTTACATCTATAATAACCACTGTAATCGCTTCCAATGATTAGGGTGTTAAATTTTTTAAAAAATGGCTAAAGAAATTAGTAAGGTAGTTAAACTACAAGTTAAGGGAGGTGCTGCGAATCCGTCGCCACCGGTTGGACCTGCTTTAGGAGCTGCTGGGGTTAATATCATGGAGTTCTGTAAGCAGTTCAATGCTAGAACACAAGATAAACCTGGCAAAATATGCCCAGTACAAATTACTGTGTATAAAGACAAATCATTTGATTTTGTTGTAAAAACTCCTCCAGCTGCTGTCCAATTATTGGAAGCTGCAAAGCTAAAGTCTGGATCAGGTGAACCAAATCGTAAAAAAGTAGCTAGTGTTACTTGGGATGTTATCAAAGCAATTGCTGAAGATAAAATGGTAGATTTAAATGCATTCACAATCGAAGCTGCAATGAGCATGATTGCTGGAACTGCTAGGTCTATGGGTATAACTGTATCAGGAGATGCTCCTTTTTAATTAAGAGAAAGAAATGGCAAAATTAACAAAAAAGCAAAAAGAGGCTGCTTCAAAAATTGAAAAGAACAAACTATACTCTTTGAAAGATGCAGCTGCATTGATTAAAGTTATAGCTTCTGCAAAATTTGATGAGTCTGTTGATATCGCAGTTCGTTTGGGTGTAGATCCAAGAAAAGCGAATCAAATGGTTAGAGGTGTAGTTACATTACCTCACGGAACAGGTAAAGACGTTAAAGTATTAGCATTGGTTACTCCAGATAAAGAAGCGGAAGCTAAAGAAGCTGGAGCTGATTATGTAGGTCTTGACGATTATTTACAAAAAATTAAAGATGGTTGGACAGATGTTGATGTTATTATCACGATGCCAGCTGTTATGGGTAAATTAGGTCCATTAGGTCGTATTTTAGGACCTAGAGGTTTAATGCCAAACCCTAAAACAGGTACTGTAACTATGGATGTTGCAAAAGCTGTTGCAGAGGTTAAAGCTGGTAAAATTGACTTTAAAGTTGATAAAACTGGTATCGTACATGCAGGAATTGGTAAAGTTTCTTTTGGAGCTGAGCAAATTTATGACAATGCACACGAAATTATTCAAACATTAATCAAACTTAAACCAACTGCTGCTAAAGGTACCTACATTAAAGGTATTCACCTTACAAGCACTATGAGTCCTGCAATTGCATTGGACCCTAAAGCAGTATAATTGGTAGTTAATAATTTTTAGTATGACTAGAGAAGAAAAATCAATCGCGATTGAAGATTTAACTGCACAGTTAGCTGGTACAAATATTATTTATGTATCTGATATTTCTGGATTAAATGCAGAAACAACTTCAAACTTGAGAAGAGCTTGCTTTAAAGCAGGTATTAAATTAGAGGTTGTAAAAAATACTTTGCTTGCAAAAGCAATGGAAGCTTCTGCTAATGACTATGGTGATTTACCTTCAGTATTGACTGGTAATAGTGCTATATTTATTTCAGATGTTGCAAATGCACCTGGAAAAATAATTAAAGATTTCAGAAAAAAATCGGCTAAACCTGTATTAAAAGGAGCTTATATTAATTCTGAAGTTTATATTGGAGATGATCAATTAGATGCATTAGCAACTATTAAATCTAAAGAAGAACTTCTTGGAGAACTTATTGGATTATTGCAATCACCAGCACAAAGAATTATTTCTGCTTTACAAAACAAATTCGCTGGTAGCGAAGAAGAAGCTGAAGCATAATAATTCAAAGCAAGGATTTCATTCCTTGTTGCTTAATTAGCGCACAATAAATAAATTATATTTTACAAATCATTTTAAACGATAGAAAAAATGGCAGATTTGAAACAATTCGCAGAACAATTAGTTAACTTAACAGTTAAAGAAGTTAACGAATTAGCAACAATATTAAAAGACGAGTATGGTATCGAGCCTGCTGCTGCAGCTGTAGTAGTTGCTGCTGGTGGTGGAGAAGGTGCTGCTGAAGAAGCACAAACTGAATTTACAGTTGTATTAAAAGAGGCTGGAGCTTCTAAATTAGCAGTTGTAAAATTAGTAAAAGAACTTACAGGTTTAGGTTTGAAAGAAGCTAAAGATGTAGTTGACGGTGCTCCAAGTAACGTTAAAGAAGGTGTTTCTAAAGAAGAGGCTGAAGGTCTTAAAAAATCATTAGAAGAAGCTGGAGCTGTAGTTGAGCTTAAATAATTCAACTCAGTTTTAAGAACTAGGTTTAGGTCTTGAGTTAACTCAATGACCTAAACCATTTTTCGTATAATAAAATAGATCAAGTTTTATTATCAAATAGTTTAAAATACGAAAAAGTTTTTGATCAATACGAAGAAAAAAATTAAACTGTCTTATACTGGTTTATTTTAAAGATGTATTGATTATAATAAGAAAGTATAGATTAAACAGTGTGTTTTACACAAAAAAATTACTTTTTTTTAATCAAAATTTTGTCCATTGATGATAACAAATCAGACTGAAAGATTGAATTTTGCCTCTACAAAAAATATCCCTGACTATCCAGATTTTCTAGATGTTCAGGTTAAATCTTTTAAAGATTTCTTTCAATTAGAAACGAAATCTGACGAAAGAGGCAACGAAGGGTTATACAACACCTTCATGGAAAACTTCCCAATTACAGATACAAGAAATAACTTTGTATTGGAATTCCTAGATTATTTTGTTGATCCGCCACGTTATACAATTCAAGAATGTATAGAAAGAGGTCTTACTTATAGTGTGCCTTTAAAAGCAAGGTTAAAACTATACTGTACAGATCCAGAACACGAAGATTTTGAAACTATTGTACAAGACGTTTATCTTGGAACAATACCTTACATGACTCCAAGCGGTACTTTTGTTATCAATGGTGCTGAGCGTGTAGTAGTATCTCAGCTACACCGTTCTCCTGGGGTTTTCTTTGGACAATCATTCCATGCAAATGGAACAAAACTTTATTCTGCCAGAGTAATTCCTTTTAAAGGTTCTTGGATAGAATTTTCTACAGATATTAACAGCGTAATGTACGCTTATATCGATAGAAAGAAAAAATTACCTGTAACAACTTTATTCCGTGCAATTGGATTCGAAAGAGATAAGGATATCCTTGAAATTTTCGACTTAGCAGAGGAAATTAAAGTTTCTAAAACTGGTATTAAGAAATATATTGGAAGAAGACTTGCTGCGCGTGTATTGAATACATGGCACGAGGATTTCGTTGATGAAGATACCGGTGAGGTAGTTTCTATCGAGCGTAACGAAATCATCCTTGATCGTGATACAATTATCGACAAAGATAATGTTGAAGAAATCATCGATTCTAACGTTAAATCTATTTTGTTACACAAAGAGGATAATAACCAAGCTGATTATGCTATTATCCACAACACGTTACAAAAAGATCCAACAAACTCTGAAAAAGAAGCTGTTGAGCATATTTACAGACAATTGCGTAATGCAGAACCGCCTGATGAAGAAACTGCTCGTGGTATTATAGATAAATTGTTCTTCTCTGATCAACGTTATAACTTAGGTGAAGTTGGTCGTTACAGAATGAACAAAAAACTTGGTTTGGATATTCCTATGGAAAAGCAAGTGCTTACCAAAGAAGATATCATTACCATTGTAAAATATTTGATCGAATTAATTAACTCTAAAGCAGAGATTGATGATATTGATCACTTATCAAACCGTCGTGTTAGAACAGTTGGAGAACAATTGTCTCAACAATTCGGTGTAGGTTTAGCACGTATGGCTAGAACTATCCGTGAGAGAATGAACGTTAGAGATAACGAGGTGTTTACACCAATCGATTTGATTAATGCTAAAACATTATCATCGGTTATCAACTCTTTCTTTGGTACTAACCAGTTATCTCAATTTATGGATCAAACGAATCCATTAGCTGAGATTACACACAAAAGAAGACTTTCTGCACTTGGACCAGGTGGACTTTCGAGAGAGAGAGCTGGATTTGAGGTTCGTGACGTTCACTATACACACTATGGTCGTTTATGTCCGATTGAAACTCCAGAGGGACCAAACATTGGTTTGATTTCATCTCTTGGTGTTTATGCAAAAGTTAACGGAATGGGATTCATTGAAACTCCATACCGTAAAGTAACTAATGGTGTAGTTGATTTAGAAAGTACTCCAATTTACTTAAGTGCTGAAGAAGAAGAAGGAAAAATGATTGCTCAGGCAAACATTGAAATGGATGAAAATGGTAAAATTACAGCAAGCAATGTTATTGCTCGTGAGGAAGGTGACTTCCCGGTTGTTGAGCCATCTGTAGTTCATTATACAGACGTTGCACCTAACCAAATTGCTTCGATTTCGGCTTCATTGATTCCTTTCTTGGAACATGATGATGCGAATAGAGCCTTGATGGGATCTAACATGATGCGTCAGGCGGTTCCTTTGATCCGTCCGGAAGCACCAATCGTTGGTACAGGTTTAGAGCGTCAGGTAGCTTCAGATTCAAGAGTATTAATCAATGCTGAAGGGCATGGAACTGTTGAATATGTTGATGCTAATATCATTACTATTAAATACGATCGTACTGAAGACGAGAGAATGGTTAGTTTTGATGCTGATGAGAAAACGTATAATTTAATTAAATTTAGAAAAACCAATCAAGGTACTAGTATTAACTTGAAGCCAATCGTAAGAAAAGGTGACAGAGTTATTCCTGGACAAGTATTATCTGAAGGATATGCGACTCAAAATGGTGAATTAGCTTTAGGTAGAAACTTAAAAGTTGCGTTCATGCCATGGAAAGGGTACAACTTCGAGGATGCGATTGTAATTTCTGAAAAAGTAGTTCGTGATGATATTTTTACTTCTATCCACGTTGATGATTATTCATTAGAGGTTAGAGATACTAAGTTAGGAAATGAAGAGTTAACAAACGATATTCCTAACGTTTCTGAAGAAGCTACTAAAGATTTAGATGAAAACGGTATGATCAGAATTGGAGCAGAGGTTAAACCTGGCGACATTTTGATCGGAAAAATTACACCAAAAGGAGAATCAGATCCTACTCCGGAAGAGAAATTGCTTCGCGCAATCTTTGGGGATAAAGCAGGTGATGTAAAAGATGCTTCATTAAAAGCTTCTCCATCTTTACACGGTGTAGTTCTTGATAAAAAATTATTTGCAAGAGCCGTAAAAGATAAACGTAAACGTACTCAGGATAAAGATGCTTTAGGTGCTTTAGAAATGGAATTCGAAACTAAATTTGTTGAATTAAAAGACAGATTGGTTGAGAAATTATTCTTGATCGTAAACGGAAAAACATCTCAAGGTGTAATGAATGATTTGGGTGAAGAAGTTTTACCAAAAGGTAAAAAATATACTCAAAAAATGCTTTACGCAGTAGAAGATTTTGCTCACTTAAGCAAAGGTCAATGGGTTGCTGATGATGCTACTAATAAAATGGTGAATGATTTAATTCATAACTATAAAATTAAGCTGAATGACTTACAAGGATCTTTAAGAAGAGAAAAATTCACTATTACAGTTGGAGATGAATTACCATCTGGAATCTTGAAATTAGCGAAAATTTATATCGCTAAAAAACGTAAGTTGAAAGTAGGGGATAAAATGGCAGGACGTCACGGTAACAAAGGTATTGTTGCAAGAATCGTTCGTCATGAAGATATGCCTTTCCTTGAAGACGGAACACCGGTAGATATCGTATTGAATCCACTGGGGGTACCTTCACGTATGAACATTGGTCAGATTTATGAGACTGTTCTTGGATGGGCTGGACAAAATTTAGGTAGAAAATTTGCTACTCCAATTTTTGATGGTGCTTCTTTAGATCAAATCAATGCTTTGACTGATGAGGCTGGAGTGCCACGTTTCGGACATACACACCTTTATGATGGTGGTACTGGAGAGCGTTTCCATCAAGCTGCAACTGTGGGTGTAATTTACATGCTTAAATTAGGACACATGGTTGATGATAAGATGCACGCACGTTCTATCGGACCATACTCGTTGATTACACAACAGCCACTTGGAGGTAAAGCTCAATTTGGAGGTCAGCGTTTTGGAGAGATGGAGGTTTGGGCACTTGAGGCTTATGGAGCATCAAGTACACTTCGTGAAATCTTAACAGTTAAGTCGGATGACGTTATTGGTAGAGCTAAAACTTACGAAGCTATCGTTAAGGGAGAGTCTATGCCAGAACCAGGATTACCTGAATCATTCAATGTATTAATGCATGAATTAAAAGGTCTTGGACTTGACATTCGTTTAGAAGAATAAATAAAGTTTTCAGTTACAGTCTCAGTATTCAGTTCAACACTGAAAGCTGAGACTGAAGCTGTTTATTAAAATAAAGTTTTTAGGATTTATACCCGTAACCCGTTCCGATTTTTTACTTAAACCTTTAAGGTTTGTAATTAGCACTTCAAAATCGACGTTTGAAGTTTAGAGAAGTAATCCGTGGTAGTGACTTGATGGTTTTACTCTTTTTAAAGAGAAGGTTATAAGTTAAAATCAATTTTTTAATTGCAGATAAATCAATAGTAAAAACTATGATGAATAATAGAAATAATAATAAAGATAAAAATCCGGTTAAAAGATTTAACAAAATCTCGATTGGATTAGCTTCACCAGAATCTATCTTGAAAGAATCAAGAGGAGAGGTGTTGAAACCAGAAACAATTAACTACAGAACTCACAAACCAGAACGTGACGGACTTTTTTGCGAAAGAATCTTCGGACCTGTTAAGGATTTTGAATGTGCTTGTGGTAAATATAAAAGAATTCGTTACAAAGGTATCATCTGTGACCGTTGTGGTGTTGAAGTTACAGAGAAAAAAGTACGTCGTGACAGAGTAGGACACATCAACCTTGTTGTGCCAATTGCTCACATCTGGTACTTCCGTTCTCTTCCAAACAAAATTGGTTATATCCTTGGTCTTCCATCTAAGAAATTAGATATGATCATTTACTACGAAAGATATGTAGTAATTCAAGCTGGTATTGCTAAAAATGCAGATGGAGAATCATTACAAAGATTAGATTTCTTAACTGAAGAGGAATATTTGAATATTTTAGATACTCTTCCGCAAGAAAATCAATATTTAGATGATATGGATCCTAATAAATTTGTTGCCAAAATGGGAGCAGAGTGTATTATGGATTTATTAGCACGTATCGATTTAGATGAGTTGTCTTACCAATTGAGACACAGTGCTAATAACGAAACATCTAAACAACGTAAAACTGAAGCTTTAAAAAGATTACAAGTTGTTGAGTCTTTCCGTGAGTCTAACTTAAACCGCGAAAATCGTCCAGAATGGATGATTATGAAAGTGGTTCCTGTTATTCCACCAGAATTACGTCCGCTTGTGCCACTTGATGGAGGTCGTTTTGCAACTTCAGATTTAAATGATTTATACCGTCGTGTAATCATCCGTAACAACCGTTTGAAAAGATTAATGGAGATTAAAGCTCCAGAAGTTATCTTAAGAAACGAGAAACGTATGTTACAGGAATCTGTAGATTCATTATTTGATAACACTCGTAAAGCTTCTGCTGTTAAAACAGAATCTAACAGACCATTAAAATCATTATCTGATTCCTTAAAAGGTAAGCAAGGACGTTTCCGTCAAAACTTACTTGGAAAACGTGTGGATTATTCTGCTCGTTCGGTAATTGTTGTTGGTCCTGAATTAAAATTATTCGAATGTGGATTGCCAAAAGATATGGCATCTGAATTATACAAACCTTTCGTTATCCGTAAATTGATTGAAAGAGGTATTGTTAAAACAGTAAAATCTGCTAAGAAAATCATAGACAAAAAAGAGCCTGTAGTTTGGGATATCCTTGAAAATGTAATTAAAGGACACCCAGTGTTACTTAACCGTGCTCCTACGTTACACAGACTTGGTATTCAAGCTTTCCAGCCAAAATTAATTGAAGGAAAAGCGATCCAATTGCACCCATTAGTATGTACGGCTTTCAACGCCGATTTTGATGGGGATCAGATGGCAGTTCACTTGCCATTAGGACCAGAAGCTATTTTAGAGGCACAATTATTAATGTTGGCTTCTCACAATATCCTGAATCCTGCAAACGGTGCTCCAATTACGGTACCTTCTCAGGATATGGTCTTGGGTCTATATTATATGACCAAAGAGCGTATCTCAACACCAGAACACATTATTTTAGGTCAAGACTTAACATTCTATTCTGCTGAAGAAGTAAATATTGCATTAAACGAAGGAAGATTAGAATTGAATGCTCGTGTAAGAATCAGAGCAAAAGATTTTAATGACGCTGGAGAATTGGTGTTTAAAATTATTCAAACAACTGCAGGACGTGTATTATTTAATGAAGTAGTACCTGAAGCAGCTGGATATATCAATGATGTATTGACTAAGAAAAACCTTAGAGATATTATTGGACACATTTTAAGTGTGACTGATGTACCTACAACGGCAGCTTTCTTGGATAATATGAAAGATATGGGGTATAAATTTGCATTTAGAGGAGGTTTATCATTCTCTTTAGGTGATATTAGAATTCCAGAACAAAAAACTAAATTAATTGCAGATGCCAGAGAGCAAGTTGAAGGTATTTCTGTGAATTATAACATGGGTCTTATTACCAATAACGAACGTTACAACCAAGTTATTGACGTATGGACTTCAGCAAATGCTCAGTTGACAGAATTAGCAATGAAAAATATTAGAGAAGACCAACAAGGTTTCAACTCTGTATATATGATGCTTGACTCTGGAGCGAGGGGTTCTAAGGAACAGATTCGTCAGTTAACTGGTATGCGTGGTTTGATGGCTAAGCCTAAAAAATCTACTGCTGGTGGTGGTGAGATTATTGAAAACCCGATTCTTTCTAACTTTAAGGAAGGTCTTTCGATCCTTGAGTACTTCATTTCTACTCACGGTGCTCGTAAAGGACTTGCGGATACGGCTCTTAAAACTGCCGATGCCGGATACTTGACAAGAAGGCTTCATGACGTATCACAAGATGTTATTGTAAACATCGAAGATTGTGGTACTTTAAGAGGTGTTGAAGTTTCTGCATTGAAGAAAAATGAGGAAGTTGTTGAATCTTTAGGAGAAAGAATTTTAGGACGTGTTGCATTGCAAGATGTTATTAATCCTCTTACTAATGAAGTTCTGGTTCAATCTGGACAACAAATTACTGAAGCAATCATGAGAGTTATCGAAGCTTCTCCGATTGAAAAAGTAGAGGTTAGATCTCCATTAACTTGTGAGGCTTTAAAAGGTATTTGTGCTAAATGTTACGGTAGAAACTTAGCTACTGGTAAGATGACACAAAGAGGTGAAGCTGTCGGAGTTATTGCAGCTCAGTCTATTGGAGAGCCAGGTACACAGTTAACACTTCGTACGTTCCACGTTGGAGGGGTTGCTGGAGGTATTTCTGAAGAGTCTAGTATTGTTACAAGATTCAACGGTAGACTTGAGATTGAAGATTTGAAAACTGTAAAAGGTGAAGACAGTGAAGGTAATGCGGTAGATATCGTAGTATCACGTTCAACTGAATTAAAATTAGTTGATGAGAAAACTGGAATCGTTTTAAATACACACAACATTCCTTACGGATCTAGTATTTTTGTTAAGGATGGTGAAGTAGTTACTAAAGGATCTGTGATCTGTAAGTGGGATCCATATAATGGTGTAATTGTTTCTGAATTTACTGGTAAGATTGCTTACGAGGATTTAGAGCAAGGACAATCGTTCATGGTTGAAATCGATGAGCAAACAGGTTTCCAGGAAAAAGTAATTTCTGAAGCAAGAAATAAAAAATTAATCCCAACTTTATTGGTTTACGGTAAAGAAGGTGAATTGATTCGTTCGTATAACTTACCAGTAGGGGCACACCTTATGGTTGAGAACGGTGAGAAAATTAAAGCAGGTAAAGTATTAGTAAAAATTCCACGTCGTTCTTCTAAAGCAGGCGATATCACGGGAGGTTTACCAAGAATTACTGAGTTGCTTGAGGCTCGTAACCCTTCAAACCCAGCAGTTGTTTCTGAAATTGACGGTGTTGTTTCTTTTGGAAAAATCAAAAGAGGTAACCGTGAAATTGTTATCGAATCTAAATTTGGTGAGATTAAAAAGTATTTAGTTAAACTTTCTAGCCAAATCTTAGTACAAGAAAATGACTTCGTAAGAGCAGGAGTGCCATTGTCTGACGGTGCAATTACACCAGACGACATCTTAAGAATTCAAGGTCCGGCTGCTGTTCAACAGTACTTGGTAAATGAAATTCAAGAGGTATACCGTTTACAAGGGGTAAAAATTAATGACAAGCACTTTGAGGTAGTTATTCGTCAAATGATGCGTAAAGTAAGAGTTCAAGATCCAGGAGATACATTATTCCTAGAAGATCAATTAATTCACACTAAAGATTTCATCGTTCAAAACGATAAATTATACGGTATGAAAGTAGTTGAAGACGCTGGAGATTCTGCTGTATTGAAACCAGGTCAAATTATTTCTCCTCGTGATTTACGTGATGAAAACTCATTGTTGAAACGAAATGATAAAAATCTAGTTGTAGCTAGAGATGTAATTACTGCAACTGCAACGCCAGTTTTACAAGGTATTACAAGAGCTTCGCTACAAACTAAATCATTCATCTCTGCTGCTTCTTTCCAAGAGACAACAAAAGTACTTAACGAAGCTGCTGTAGCTGGTAAAGTAGATGATTTAGAAGGATTGAAAGAAAATGTAATTGTTGGACACAGAATTCCTGCGGGAACTGGTATGAGAGAATACGATAATACTATCGTAGGATCTAAAGATGATTACAATGAAATGATGGCTAATAAAGAAGAATATATTTATTAATTAGGAAACTATGAGTAATCCGAAACAACAACAAGAGCAAATTAATATTGAGTTAGACGAAACTATTGCAGAGGGAATTTATTCTAATCTTGCAATTATCAATCACTCATCATCAGAGTTTGTTTTAGATTTTGTAAGCATTATGCCAGGTATTCCTAAAGCCAAGGTAAAGTCAAGAATTGTCTTGACACCACAACATGCTAAAAGATTATTAAAAGCAATTGGTGAAAACATTCATCGTTTTGAGGCAGCCCATGGCGAAATCAAAGAGACAGAACAAGCGCCAATACCGCTTAATTTTGGTCCGGCAGGACAAGCATAAAATTAAAAGCCCCATTTAATGGGGCTTTTTTGTTTTATAGCAATAATGACAGAGATGTATTTCAACTGATTTAGGTCTACTTTCATCGACTAAATTTTTTATTTTAATTCTATTTTTCTACTTTGGTTTCTCCTAATAGAAAAGATTAATTTTTGGAATATAATAACTAGTAAGGTTGGATTAATTCAAATTAAAAAAAAGCGCTAATTATAAATTAGCGCTTTTTTTATGATTACTGGTTTAGTTCTGAGACAGAAACACTATCGGTGTTAAAATCAATTTTCGTGTCTTCCCAACCTTTTTATTAAAAATGTACTCTATTTAAGTAATAAGAATCTGCAAAAGATTTTAAATTTAAAAAAGTACAACATGAAAAATAAATTCACTTTAGAGATAGCAAGCCCTTGTTCAGAAAATTTTAATAAAATGATTCCAAGTGCAACTGGTTCTTTTTGTAACTCATGTGCAAAAAACGTTATTGATTTAAGCAAGAAATCAAATTCTGAAGTGGCTAAATTTATTGCAGAAACTAAAGATGTAAGTATTTGTGCGCGTTTGAGAGTAACACAATTAGAGCAGGAGTTTGAATATAATGAAATTTCTAAAATTAATAATTTGAAATATGCAGCAGTAGCCGCATCAATTTTATTAGCTTCTAATGTTGTTGGGCAAGAAAAAACAATGGTTAAAACTGAAATAAGCTCTCCAAAACCTGGCAATTATTTAATGGGTAAAGTAGCCTATAATCATAACGTTGATAAAGAATTGTTGATAACCGTCAAGGGAAAATTACTAGATGCTAAAACGAATAAACCATTTGCCAGTAAAGATTACCCAAACTTGGTACTTGAAATTAATGGTTCAGGAAGAACATTTAGGACAAATTCTAAAACTGGCGAATTTTCAATTCCTGTACAAGTTTTAAAAAACAGCAAAAGTTTTATGATTACCATTACGGGAGATGATTATTATCTTTCAAAAGAGATCCCTTTTGCCGTAGAGTCAGTTAAGAATAATATATTATTGCAAGATATAATCATTGCTGAAGATGAGCTTACTAAAATTATGATTGCCGGAGGATTAGGAATTAATTATATTAAGGACAAGTAATATTTTAAATTAAAAGACCGTCTAAATAAGTTTAGACGGTCTTTTTATGGTTTTATCTTTTGGACGAAATATTATTCAAACTCTGATGTGAAGAATAATTTTACACTAGGGTATTTACTTTGTGTCATTTGAATTGTAAAATCAGAATCAGCCAAAAATACCAGTTGACCGTATTTATCGTGTGCTAAGAATTTTTGTTTGATACGTTTGAATTCTTTAAATTCATTGTTTTTAGCATCATCAGGTTTTACCCAACATGCTTTATGAACAGGGAAGTTTTCATAAGTACATTTTGCACCATATTCATGTTCCAGACGATATTGAATAACCTCATATTGAAGAGCTCCAACAGTTCCAATTACTTTACGATTATTCATTTCAAGTGTAAATAACTGCGCTACACCTTCATCCATTAACTGATCGATACCTTTGTCAAGCTGTTTTGCTTTCATAGGATCGGCATTGTTGATGTATCTAAAGTGCTCTGGAGAGAAACTTGGGATTCCTTTGAAACTCATTATTTCACCTTCAGTTAAAGTATCACCAATTTTAAAGTTTCCGGTATCATGCAAACCTACAATGTCACCAGGATATGAAATGTCTACAATTTCTTTTTTCTCAGCAAAAAAGGCATTCGGACTTGAAAATTTTAAATTTTTCTTTTGACGAACGTGATAATAAGGTTTGTTTCTTTCGAAAGTTCCTGAAACTATTTTGATAAATGCTAAACGATCTCGGTGTTTTGGATCCATATTAGCGTGAATTTTAAATACAAATCCAGTCATTTTCTCTTCAGTAGGATCTACTAAACGAGTTTCAGAATCTTTTGGTCGTGGAGAAGGAGCGATAGATACAAAACAATCTAATAATTCGCGTACTCCAAAATTATTTAAAGCCGAACCAAAAAATACTGGTTGAAGTTTTCCATCTAAATAATCCTGACGATCAAATTTAGGATAAACTTCATCAATTAGTTCTAGTTCTTCACGTAATCTGTCTGCTGGTTTCTGACCAATTATTTTTTCTAATTCAGGATTTTGAACATCAGAAAAAGCAATTGTTTCTTCAATATTTTTTCTACTGTCTCCACTAAAAAGATTGATGTTTTGTTCCCATAGATTATAAATTCCCTGAAAATCATAACCCATTCCTATTGGAAAACTTAAAGGCGTAACGGTTAGACCTAATTTTTGTTCTACTTCATCCATTAAGTCAAAAGCATCTTTTCCTTCACGGTCTAATTTATTGATAAAAACAATCATCGGAATGTTACGCATTCTACAAACTGCAACTAATTTTTCAGTTTGTTCCTCAACCCCTTTTGCAACATCAATTACCACGATAACACTATCAACAGCCGTTAAAGTTCTAAAAGTGTCTTCTGCAAAATCCTTGTGTCCGGGCGTATCAAGAATATTGATTTTTTTGTCTTTATAATTAAAAGCAAGTACAGAGGTTGAAACCGAAATACCTCTTTGGCGTTCGATTTCCATGAAATCACTCGTTGCTCCTTTTTTAATTTTATTATTTTTTACGGCACCCGCTTCCTGAATAGCGCCTCCAAACAACAATAATTTTTCAGTTAATGTTGTTTTACCGGCATCGGGATGCGATATAATTCCAAATGTTCTTCTGCGTTGTATTTCTTTTAAAAAGCTCATATTTCGTATAAATAGGTTGCAAAAGTACTATTAATTACTGCCATTTAAAAATAAATAAGTTTCTGTTTTTAGTATTGCAGGATTGGTTTCTGACTGAAATTGCTATTAAAAATCCTTTAGAAATTTCTTTTTGCTGTATTCGTTTTAATAATGCATATAATTTTTTGTTAATAGTATAGCCGATAGTTGTATTATGTAATTGAATTGTTATTTTTGTTCGTTATAAGTTAAAAAGAACTAGATCTTAATTATTTAGTGTTTTCAGGTTTATTCATTGGAGATGCATTTTAAAATGATTTTGGTTTAAAACGAAATTCTAAAGCAAGATCTTTACATTCAAATTAAATTTAAAATAATGTTATTAAAAAAATTACCGCTAAAAACAATTGATTTCAAGTTAGTGTTGACAATGTGTTTTTTATTTTTTTTCAGCTCAATTATTTCGGCTCAGGAAGTCATTAAGGATTCAGTAGCTAAGAAACCGGTTGGAGTTGTGCCTTCAGGGCAGAAACTAAAAATTGACGGTATTATTGCAAATGTTGGAGATTATATTGTTTTAGATTCTGATATTGACAAGGGATATTTAGAAATTTCAAGCCAAGGAGGTTCTATAAAAGATATTACAAGATGCCAAATGCTTGGAAAACTTTTAGAAGATAAGCTTTACGCACATCAGGCAATTCAGGATAGTATTGTTGTTAGTGATGCCGAAGTTAAAGGAATGATGGATGAACGATTGAATTATATGCTTCAACAAGTTGGAGATATCAATAAAGTTGTCGCTTATTACAAAAAGAATTCAGTAGAAGAGTTTAAAACTTATTTTGCTGACATATTAAAAGAGCAAAAATTAGCTCAAGAGATGACGAAGAAAATTGTTGATGCTGTAGAAATTACACCAGAAGAAGTTCGTAATTTCTTTAAAAAAATACCGAAAGATGAGTTGCCAACTTTTGGAGCAGAAATGGAAGTTGCACAGATTGTTGTAGAACCTAAAGTTTCGAAAGAAGACGAACAAAAGGTAATTGACAGATTAAATGCAATCAAAAAAGAGGTATTAGAAGGATCTAGCTTTGCAACAAAAGCAGTTTTGTATTCCCAAGATCCAGCATCCTCACCAAACGGAGGTTTTTATAAAATGACAAGAAAAACTCCTTTCGTAAAAGAGTTTAAAGATGTTGCTTTTAGTTTAGGCGAAGGAGAAATTTCAGATCCTTTTAAAACTATTTTTGGATATCATATTATTATGGTAGATAAAATAAAAGGACAAGAAGTTGAATTGCGTCATATATTAATTGCACCAACTGTTTCTGAAAATGCATTAAAAGATGCTAAAGAAAGAATTACAAATATCAGAAATAAGATTATTAGCAAAGAAATTTCTTTTGCAGATGCTGCGAGAACAGAATCTGATGAAAAAGAAACAAGAGCAAATGGAGGAACTTTAGTGAATCCTAATACTCAGGATACACGTTTTGAATTGACAAAAATGGATCCTACTTTATACGGACAGGTTTCGAATTTAAAAGACGATGAAGTTTCTCAGCCAATTTTAAATACAGACGATAAAGGTAAAAAGACTTATAAGTTAATTACAGTTACCAATAGAATTGATCAGCACGTTGCAGATTACGCTAAAGATTATACGAAAATTAAAGAATTAGCATTGAAAGAAAAACAAATCACAACAATCTCAAAGTGGTTTGATACTAAAATAAAAGATACTTATATTAAAATTGTTGGAGAGTACAGAGATTGTAATTTTGTATACAATTGGTTGAAAAAATAATTTTTATTAAATAAATAAAAAGAGTTAGTTTTATGAATTCATAGAGCTAACTCTTTTTAAATTTAAAAACATACTTAAATGTCTGACGTAGCAGCAATTCATAATTTAGTTCAAAAACGAAATGAATTAAAAAACGAAATAGCAAAAATTATTGTAGGCCAAGATGCAGTTGTAGATCAAATTTTACTTTGTATATTTTCAGGTGGACATGCCCTGTTAATTGGTGTTCCGGGTTTGGCAAAAACATTAATGATAAATACTTTGTCTCAGGCTTTAGGTTTAGATTTTAAAAGAATTCAGTTTACTCCGGATTTAATGCCTTCTGATATTTTAGGTAGTGAAATTTTAGACGAAAACAGACAGTTTAAATTCATCAAAGGGCCAATTTTTTCGAATATAATTCTGGCCGATGAGATTAATAGAACTCCACCTAAAACGCAAGCAGCTTTGCTTGAAGCAATGCAGGAACGTTCAGTAACAATTGCAGGGCAAAACTATAAATTAGATTTACCATACTTTGTTTTAGCAACACAAAACCCAATTGAGCAAGAAGGAACATATCCTTTACCGGAAGCTCAGTTAGATCGTTTTATGTTTGCAATCAAACTGGAATATCCAACTTTTGAAGAAGAAGTACAAGTTGTAAAACGTACAACTTCTGACGCTAAAACAACTATAAATCCATTGTTTACAGCTCAGGAAATTATCGATTTTCAACATTTGATTCGTAGAATTCCTGTTGCTGATAATGTAATTGAATATGCGGTAACTTTAGTTAGTAAAACACGTCCTGATAATGCTTTGTCAAATGATTTTGTTAAGAATTATTTAGATTGGGGAGCAGGGCCAAGAGCCTCTCAAAACCTAATTTTGGCAGCAAAAGCACATGCCGCTTTTAATGGCAAATTTTCTCCGGATATTGAAGATGTTAAAGCAGTAGCAACCGGAATTTTGAGACATAGAATTATTAAAAACTACAAAGCAGATGCTGAAGGAATAACAGAAGAGATTATTATTCAGAAACTAATGTAAGTTTTGTATAAAAAATATAAAAAGCCTAATAGATGTAAAAATCTATTAGGCTTTCTTTTTTAAAGCATTTTATTTGTTTCGTTTATAAGCCGTATTGGTTTGTTATAAACGAGTTTTATTAGCAAAACTTCAATAAGAGAACTGTATTTCTTATTATTGCATTCGTACCACCAATAGGAAGAATATAGTTCGTTGTTTTTCTCCATTTTCGCAAAGCATATTTCTTCATTGTTTTTTTTAATGACTTTTGATTCTATCACTTTATATCCATTTCCGGTCCAGCAAATTAAAGGATTGTGTGCTGGAGTTTTAATATAAATGAGTTTGTTGGCAGCTACGATTTTAAAAACCTCTTTGTTTACCCAAATTCCTTTGCTTGCTTCATATGTTGGATTTAATCCGTCAAGTAATTTATAATCTTGTTCTTTTTTGATTTCTAAACTTGTTGCAAAAAGAATAACTGTTGCTATAATAAGTGGAAAAAATTTGAAATTTTCGGATTTTGAATCTGCAATTGTTTCTTTAGCAGGTTTAAAAAAACGAATTAAAAACAACATTGGAGCAATTTGATAAAACACAAAACAAATTAAGCCGATAGTGTGATGAAAAGCATTCTCTTCGGTGCAGTTAAAAAGAATCAAAGTTATAATTCTGAAATAATTTGAAATAATATTTAAGAGAATCAAGAAAAAAGAAAACAATAAAATTTGTTTGATATTGAAGTGTTTTTGTTGTTTTCGCTCTTCGAGAGTTAATAAAAAGGCTCCGGCAAGTAAACCGGTTTTAAACATTGATAAGCCCATGCAGGCTGTGTCTATTGTGATTTTTGCATTGTTGATATAAAAATTCACGCCTTCGATTTTATCAATATGAATGAAATTTTTTAAGGTTAAATAAACAGTATAACAAAGAGTTTGTTTGATTTCTACTGTCAGATAATCAAAAAAAGTATTGAAGAGTGAAGAGAATAGCAGAACACAAATAAAAGCAATAAACGAAAATTTTTGGGTAAAGCTATAATATACAAAACATACAAAAAGTGATAAAGCTAAAAAATGTATCGATTTGGTGTGTAAACGATAACTAATAAATTCTAGTAGAAAAATTAATCCCAATAGAGGGTAGTTCATATTAAATGAAGTTTTTCTACCTCCGATTAGAAATAATAGTATCGAAAATAAAATTCCAAAAAGATTGCTATTAATTCCATTTACTATAATAATATAGTTGATTGCTAAAAGGCAACCTAAAATAATTAGAGCAATCTTTTTAGAATGTTGAATGATGAAGTTATGCATTAAATCGTTTGTTTTGATTTTCGATAATAGAAAAAGAGAATTGTAGAACCAATGATAATTAATAACCATTCATGTGGTTCGGGTACTGCTCCGTCATTGTTGATTGAGGCATTTCCTAAAGTATTGACATTTTTCTCAATTTCATTATTTTTGTAATCTTCATCAGTTTCCAGAACAATCAATGATGAAATTGGCGTAACAATGTTAGCCTCTTTTGCCAATTCTACATATTGATTTTGTGCTAAAGTGTCATTTTGAATTTTGACGTGTTCTTCCAGAACTTTTCCAAAAGCGTACATTCTGTAAATATGATCAGGACCTTTGCTTTTAAGAGAGTCATTTTTTGAATTTTCTGAAATTGAAATATGAGCAGGTTCGATATTGACAGTGTTTTTCTCGGTTTTGTATAAAATAAATTGATTTTGCTCAATTAATTTTAGGCATTCTTTGGAACTGGTTTGAAAATAATCTACATATTTCTGTTCTTTTGCAGTTTGCCAGAACGGATTAATGTCTGATGAGATATTGAGCACTTTCAGATTTCGCTGCTTTGTTTCAGTTTTTATTTTTTTTAGATAATTAGAATCTTCAAGTTCTTCAAAATTGGCCGAAAATGTGCCACATTTTGTAATGATTAAACTATTTGGAGCGATTTTGTAAAGAGGTAATAAAGAATAATGTAAGTTTTCAAAATCCAATTCGATAGCCCTGAAATTTTCTTTATTAATTGCTTTCTTTTCGCCATTTATAAATACAAACAAGTTTTTTTTGTTCAGATTTACGAAAGATTCTATTTGTCTAATAGTCCAACTGCTGTTCAGGTCTAATATGATTTCGGATGGTGAAAAAGGGATAGTTGATTTCTGAATGTCCTTTACTTCATAAACTTTGTCTTTCCATGCAAATGAATTTAATTTTGTTTTTTTTGTTAGCGGCATGAAAGCTTCCCAATTATCTAATCCTTTTGATTGGTTGATATAGTAATGATTCGTAAGCTCAAAATCTTTGCTGGTTTCTATTTTTGTATTTCCGACAATTTGAATTCTTGAAATAGTTTCAGCATTCGAAATGTTTGGCCCTTTTATAGAAAGGCTTTGATATTTCATTTCATTGTCTTGGACTTGTAAAGGAGTCGTAAAGCCACATTTAAATGTTCTTGGAGTTTTAAGGTTAATTGGAAAAACTCGTACTACTACTTTGTTTCCTTCTTTCCATTGCATTATAGAGGGATCACGACTTTCTACTCCAACAATTTGTTTGTAGGCTTTTTGAGCTTTTTCTTTTGTTGTTAGAACCCCTTTTCGCTCAATGCCATTAACCCACAGCGAGAGAGAAGTTGCCACCGAGCCTTCAGGTAACTGAAAAGAGTAAATAGCTTCTTTGTCTTGCCAGGAATCTTCAGTACAGGCAATTTTCATCGTAATTTCGGTGTATGCTAAGCGTGCATCTGCATAAATTTTCACATCTTCTTTGATGCTTTTGGTAATTAAATCCTCCCCACTCCAAAGTTGCTCTTCGGTTTCTAATCGTTTATCAAAATTTGATTTCAAAATATTAATTCGATCGTCGTTATTCAAATCCAAATCTTGACAAAACAAATATGCAATAGAGATAAAAGGGTTGTGAATCTTTCTTTCATTGTATTGTTTGCTTCCAAAAGAGTTAAAGCTTCCAATTGAGAATATATCGTGAAGCGGAATGTAAACGATGTCTTTTTTTAGTAGAATTTCGTTAAAAAAGTTCGGCTTTAAATTTTGTGAAATAACGATGTGATTTGGTAAATCGCTGTTGTTATTAAAAGAGTTTAAAGTATTGACTTTCGCAATTTTACTGCTTTCAAGACTTAACCCAATTGTGAAAATAGCAAGTCCAATCAAAACGATAAAGAATCCTGCACTAAAAGAAAGTGAATAATTTCTGTTTCCGGATAAGTGTCTAATGATTGTTAAGCAGTGAATAATAAGAACTAATGCAGGAACCAAACCGTAGAAACCCATTCCTAAAGCTATTATTCCGATAAAAGAAATTGGCATTATAGGAATTAAATAGAGAACAAAGTACACTATGATTCCAAAGGATAAACCGTTTATGAAAAAGGGAACTGAAATGTTGTGATCTTCTTCTGAGCTTTTATAAATGAAGAAATTAGACAAACAAAAGACGAGTGTTGCCAGATAAACCCATATTGGTAAATCGTGAAAAACAGGAATAAAAGTATTTAAACAAAAGCATCCGATAAACCAGTTCAAGATCAAAAATGGAGTTAAATGAATGTATTCTTCCTTTTTTCTTAGAATTAGAAATGAAAGACCGGCTCCATAGATAAATTCAAAGATCAAACTTATTATTGCAATGGATTCGAAATTGTAAAAATCGAGTTTTTTGCAAAACAGTGCACTTATGAGTAAAAGAGTATTCAACGCAGTTACAGCCAAACTAATTTTGACTCCTTTTTTTTGAGAGTAAAGTTCTAGAATATCTAATTTGTATTTCATAGTTGTGTATATTTAAAAGTACTTTGAATTGCAAAGTTATTAGAAAATTTGAAATACAAGTTTTTTTTTATGTTTTTTTTGAGCTTGGTGAACTTTGATAGGAAAGTTGTAAAATGAGAAGAGAAAAGAGTAACTATAACGTTATAAATGCTAATTTAGAAAGGTTCTTTGGTAAAATAGAAGTAAAATCCGACTTCTCTTTTAACATTAAATTTCGACTTTGTTAAAGAAAAGATTTTAAAATATCAATAATTCATTTTTTTAATGCAAAACTGATATTTTGACAAAAACAAGCAGTCAAAATCGTTTTTTAGCAATAATAATTTTTGAAAAGGCGAGTTCTATTATATTATTTTTAATTATCGGCATTAATTCTTAAATTTGCGTACAAAAAAATAAAAATACCTAGAAAAGACTTCTATTATGAATATTTACAAGGATTACATTCAAGAAATTAAAGAAAGAAAAGAACAAGGGCTTAACCCAAAACCAATTGATGGAGCTGAATTATTAAGCGAAATCATTGAACAAATTAAAGATTTGAATAATGAGTACAGAGCTGATTCTCTTAACTTTTTTATTTATAATGTTGTACCTGGGACTACCAGTGCGGCAAATCTTAAAGCTAAATTTTTAAAGACAATTATTTTAGGTGAATCTGTAGTTGCTGAAATTACTCCTGCATTTGCTTTAGAATTATTATCGCACATGAAGGGTGGAACTTCGATAGAGGTTTTACTTGATTTGGCTCTAGGTGCTGATGCTTCTATTGCTAAAGAAGCTGCAGAGGTTCTAAAAACACAAGTTTATCTTTATGAAGCCGATACAGATCGTTTAGAAGCGGCATTCAAAAATGGTAACGGAATAGCTAAAGAAATTTTAGAGAGTTATGCTAAGGCTGAATTCTTTACTAAATTATCAGATATACCAGAAGAAATTAAAGTTGTTACTTATATTGCTGGTGAGGGAGATATCTCAACTGATTTACTTTCTCCAGGTAATCAGGCGCACTCAAGATCTGATCGTGAACTTCATGGTAAATGTTTAATTTCTGCAGAAGCACAAGTTGAAATTAAAGCATTAAGCGAAGCACATCCTGATAAAAGCGTTATGTTAATTGCTGAGAGAGGTACTATGGGTGTAGGATCTTCAAGAATGTCAGGAGTAAATAACGTGGCATTATGGACAGGTAAACAAGCAAGTCCATATGTTCCATTTATCAATATTGCCCCAATCATTGCAGGTACAAACGGTATTTCACCAATTTTCCTAACGACTGTAGGTGTTACTGGTGGAATTGGAATTGACCTTAAAAACTGGGTAAAAAAGTTAGACGCACAAGGTAATGTTGTATTTGATGAAGCAGGAGAGCCTGTTCTTGAAGAAGTGTACTCTGTTGCTACAGGAACTGTTTTTACAATTAACACAAAAACGAAAAAGCTTTATAACGGAGATAAGGAATTGATTGATATTTCTTCTTCTTTAACTCCTCAAAAAGTTGAATTTATAAAAGCTGGTGGATCGTATGCTATCGTATTCGGTAAAAAGCTTCAAACATTTGCTGCTAAAACTTTAAATATAGATATACCTCAGGTGTATGCTCCATCAAAAGAAATTTCTATCGATGGGCAAGGTCTTACTGCAGTAGAAAAAATATTCAATAAAAACGCTGTCGGAACTACTCCGGGTAAAGTCTTACACGCTGGTTCAGATGTACGTGTCGAGGTAAATATTGTAGGGTCTCAGGATACAACAGGACTTATGACATCTCAGGAGTTAGAGTCTATGGCTGCTACTGTGATTTCTCCAATTGTTGATGGTGCTTACCAATCTGGTTGTCATACAGCTTCAGTTTGGGACAATAAGTCTAAGGCAAACATTCCTAGATTAATGAAGTTTATGAACGACTTCGGTTTAATTACTGCTCGTGATCCTAAAAACGGATATCATGCAATGACTGATGTAATTCACAAAGTACTTAATGATATTACAGTAGACGATTGGGCAATTATCATTGGTGGTGACTCTCATACAAGAATGTCTAAAGGTGTTGCTTTTGGTGCAGACTCAGGAACAGTTGCTCTTGCACTTGCTACAGGTGAGGCTACTATGCCAATTCCGCAATCAGTGAAGGTAACATTTAAAGGAGAAATGAAGAATTACATGGATTTCCGTGATGTTGTTCATGCTACTCAAGCACAAATGCTTCATCAGTTTAAAGGAGAAAATGTATTCCAAGGAAGAGTAATTGAGGTACATATTGGTACGCTTACTGCTGATCAATCATTTACATTTACTGACTGGACTGCAGAGATGAAAGCAAAAGCTTCTATTTGTATTTCTGAAGATGATACTTTGATTGAGTCATTAGAAATTGCAAAGAGCAGAATCCAGATCATGATCGATAAAGGAATGGATAATGCAAAACAAGTTCTAAAAGGATTAATTGCTATCGCTGATAAGAGAATTGCAGAGATTAAATCTGGTGAGAAACCAGCATTGGCTCCAGACGCAGACGCTAAGTATTATGCTGAAGTAGTTGTTGATCTTGATGTGATTGCTGAACCAATGATTGCAGATCCAGATGTAAACAATATTGATGTTTCTAAAAGATATACTCACGATACAATTAGACCACTTTCTTTTTACGGTGGAGATAAAAAAGTAGATCTTGGATTTATTGGATCATGTATGGTTCATAAAGGAGATATGAAAATTTTAGCTCAAATGCTTAAAAACATAGATGAGCAAGAAGGTAAGGTAGTGTTCAAAGCTCCACTAGTTGTAGCTCCACCTACATACAATATTGTAGATGAACTTAAAAGCGAGGGAGACTGGGAAATTTTACAAAAATACTCAGGTTTTGAATTTGATGATAATGTGCCTAAAGCAGTAGCGCGTACATCATACGAAAAAATGTTGTATTTAGAGCGTCCAGGATGTAACCTATGTATGGGGAATCAGGAAAAAGCGGCTAAAGGAGATACCGTAATGGCTACTTCAACACGTCTTTTCCAAGGAAGAGTTGTTGAGGATACTGAAGGTAAAAAAGGAGAGTCTTTACTTTCGTCTACTCCGGTTGTAGTTTTATCTACAATATTAGGTAGAACTCCTACTATTGAAGAATACAAAGCTGCAGTAAAAGGAATCAACTTGACTAAGTTTGCTCCACCTCACAAACAGTTGGTTAGATAATTACAGATTTCGATCAAATATATTGAAAAGCCCGAGTTATAAACTCGGGCTTTTTCTTTTATAGCTCCTCTATTTTTTGTAACTTGTGATGTTCAAAAAAAACAAACAAACAAAAACAATTATAAAACTTATGGCTTTTGATATTGAAATGATAAAAAAAGTGTATGACAACATGCCAAGTCGTGTTGATAAAGCACGAGAAATTGTTGGTCGTCCACTTACCTTAACTGAGAAAATTTTATACAATCACCTATGGGATGGAAATCCGACAAAGGCGTTTGGAAGAGGAGTAGATTATGTTGATTTTGCGCCGGATCGTGTTGCCTGTCAAGATGCAACTGCGCAAATGGCATTGTTACAATTTATGCACGCCGGAAAATCAAAAGTGGCAGTTCCTACAACGGTTCATTGCGATCACTTGATTCAGGCAAAAGTAGATGCTGCGACCGATTTGGCCAGAGCAAAAACACAAAGTAATGAAGTTTTCGATTTCTTATCGTCAGTTTCAAATAAATACGGAATTGGTTTCTGGAAACCGGGAGCAGGAATTATTCACCAGGTAGTACTTGAAAATTACGCTTTCCCTGGAGGAATGATGATTGGTACCGATTCTCACACTGTAAACGCAGGAGGATTAGGAATGGTGGCTATTGGTGTTGGTGGAGCCGATGCTGTAGACGTTATGTCCGGTATGGCGTGGGAACTTAAATTTCCGAAATTAATTGGAGTTAAACTAACTGGTAAATTATCAGGATGGACAGCTCCTAAAGATGTTATTCTTAAAGTTGCCGGTATCTTGACTGTAAAAGGTGGTACAGGTGCAATTGTTGAATATTTTGGAGAAGGTGCAACTTCTATGTCATGTACAGGAAAAGGGACTATTTGTAACATGGGTGCCGAAATTGGAGCTACAACTTCAACTTTTGGATATGACGATTCTATGAGTCGTTACCTGCGTTCTACAAACAGAGCTGATGTTGCTGATGCTGCAGATAAAGTAGCTTCTTACTTAACAGGAGATCCTGAAGTGTATGCTAACCCTGAAAAATATTTCGATCAGGTTATCGAAATTAATTTAACGGAATTAGAGCCGCATCTAAACGGTCCTTTTACTCCGGATTTAGCTACTCCGATTTCTAAAATGAAAGAAGAAGCAATCAAAAATAACTGGCCTTTGCAAATTCAGGTTGGTTTAATAGGTTCATGTACAAACTCTTCTTATGAAGATATCGCCCGTGCAGCTTCTTTGGCTAGACAAGTAAGTGCTAAAAATCTAAAAACTAAATCTCAATTTACAATTACTCCAGGTTCTGAAGTAGTTCGTTATACAATCGAAAGAGATGGATTTATCGATACTTTCGAAAAAATTGGTGCTACTGTTTTTGCCAACGCTTGTGGACCATGTATTGGTATGTGGGATAGAGAAGGTGCCGAAAAGGAAGAACGAAATACAATCGTTCACTCTTTCAACCGTAACTTCTCAAAACGTGCAGATGGTAACCCAAATACGTTAGCTTTCGTAGGTTCTCCAGAATTGGTTACCGCTATGGCTATCGCAGGAGATTTAGGTTTCAATCCATTGACGGATACACTAATCAATGAAGATGGAGAAGAAGTTAGACTTGATGCACCAACAGGAGACGAATTGCCTCCAAAAGGATTTGATGTAAAAGATCCAGGATTTCAGGTTCCTGCTGAAGACGGTTCAGGAGTTCAGGTAGTAGTAAGTCCAACATCTGAACGTTTACAATTATTAGCCCCGTTTGAGCCTTGGGATGGTAAAAATATTACAGGTGCTAAATTGTTGATCAAAGCATTCGGAAAATGTACAACAGATCATATTTCTATGGCAGGACCATGGTTGCGTTTCCGCGGACACTTAGATAATATTTCTAACAATATGTTGATTGGTGCCGTAAATGCATTCAACCAAAAAACAAACTCAGTTAAAAATCAATTAACAGGTACTTACGATGCGGTTCCTGCCGTAGCTCGTGCATATAAAGCAGCAGGAGTTCCATCAATTGTTGTGGGAGATCACAATTATGGTGAAGGATCTTCTCGTGAGCATGCTGCAATGGAGCCACGTTTCTTAGGTGTGAAAGCGGTGTTAGTGAAATCTTTTGCTCGTATCCATGAAACAAACCTTAAAAAACAAGGTCTTTTAGGATTAACATTCGCTAACGAAGCTGATTATGATAAAATTCAAGAGGACGATACAATTAATTTTACTGATTTAACTGAGTTCGCTCCAGGAAAACCATTAACGTTAGAATTCGTTCATGCAAATGGTACAAAAGATATCATTCTGGCAAATCATACTTACAACGCAGGTCAGATTGGCTGGTTCGTTGCAGGTTCAGCATTAAACTTAATTGCTGCCGGAAAAGCTTAATCTTTAAGATTCAATTATAACTAAGAACGCTCTGTCAAAACAGAGCGTTTTTTATTAGAAGCTATTTTAATTTACTTTGGCTAGATTTATTTCTTTATTCAGAGTTTTAATTCGGGTAGGTTTAGTGTCTTTAAATTCGGCAATAGCAATGCTAAAAATATTTGATGAAGGTGTTTTAGAATATTTGCTTTCAGTGCGTCCTCCTAAAATATAAAGTTTGTCATCGTCAAAATACATTGACGCATACTTTATGGCTAACTCAGTTTCATATTCTTTAAGCTGTTTTGTTTTTAGATCATAAGTATATAGTAATCGATCTTCATATATATAAATCATATTTTCATGATAGGCTATGGCAGGTTTTTCTAGTCCGTAAAATAATTCGCCTTCCGTTTGCCATTTTTGAGTGTTTAAATCAAAAGTTTCTATTTTAGCTACCGGTTTTCCATTATCTCCACCAATGAGATAGATTTTGTCCTCTACCACAATTCCCGAAGTTTCTTTTGCTGTTGGCATATTATCGAGTTCATACCAATACCCAGAAGTAATGTTGTATAAGTGTACCTTGTTGGTAAAATCCTTTATACCACTTTCAGTAGATTTTACGGAACCTCCCATTACAATAATATTATCCTTGTAGGTAAAAGAAGCAAAATCAGATGCTTGATGCGGATTAGTGTAATCAATTTTAATGGTTTTGTTATTAAGATCAAGAACTTCGTTTTGGTTTTGCAAGTATTCCCAACTGCTTTTTTTATTTTGCATAACCCCTTTTCCGCCTAAAACATAAATCGAATTATTGTAGTAATGAATATTGTGATGGGCTCTTTTTTTTAATTTTGATTCCAGTTTAGGATATTCCCACGTGTCTGTTTTAATGTCGTAAATAGAGAAATCTCGTCTGTAATACGAAAGAGTATAAGTATCTTGATAAGATTCCAAGTAGTTCATTAATGTAAAATCTGCTCTTGTTGATCGCATTTGTTCCAGTCGATCGACCTCATATGAAGCATCGCCACCAATAATATAAATTTTGCCATCTTTCAAGAAAGACCCAAATGAGAATAGATCACGTTTTATTGGCGTTAACTTGTTGTATGGGATTTTTAAATTCAGTTTGTGATTGCTCGTAATAATTACATCTGATAAATTTTGAACTTCCTCTTCAAGGAAAATCTTATAGTTTTGTTTTGCTAAATAACTTAAGGTAAAGTGTGCAGTAATATAGCCAATGTGCGAAAATTCTAGTATTTCGTGGTTCTTAAATTTTGTAAGGAGTTTCAAAGAGAATTGACCATCTTGATTAGTTATGGTTCCTACTTTGCTTGATAGCGCAAATACATTGGTGTTTTCAATTGGAAGATTATTTTTCTGTGAAACTATAGTGCCATTTATATTCTGAGCAATTGATAATAAAGGGTAAACGACGAAAAGTAAAAGTAATTTTTTCACACTATTTTCGGTTTAAAGTTGGTTTTTGGCTAGAAAAAACACTCTCTTTTGTAAGGGGCGTAATTTCAGTTAGTTGGCTCAATTTCTATGCCGAATTTGTTAATTTGAACCAAATTAGTTGTTAAAAAACGTGCTTTTTTTACTTTAAAAAGTTAAATTCGCTTATTCAGTAATAAAGTTGGGTTTTTTGAGTTTAAAATTAGAGAATAAATTCAAAAAGGAATAATAAAGTATTAAAATGTAATAGATAATGGTTTTTAGGCTAATAATAGTTTTGTTTTTTTTTAGTGTAGGCGTCTTTTCTCAAGAAAAGTTTACAAAACATAAAATCTCAAATGGGGAAAATCTTTCTATTATTGCAAAAAAATACGGAGTTAAAATAAAAGATATTACAGAGGCAAATCCTAATGCTCCTAAGGTTTTAAAATTAAATTCGGTTTTATTAATTCCGAATAATAATATAAAAAAAACTGAAAAGAAATCTGAAACGGCCGCAAGTTCAAGTAAAATTGTAGCTGTAAGTTCAGGTCAGCATGAAGTAGCTGAAAAAGAAAATCTGTGGGTAATTTCAAAAAAATACAATGTCTCTGTTGATGATTTAAAAAAGGCAAATCCGTCACTAGAAAATGAAGATTTGAAAATTGGACAGAAGCTTAATATTCCGACTAATGCAATTGTATCAACTGAAAAGACAACAAAAAATCAGAATACTGCGAAGCCTGAAATAATTCCTTCAACAGATGTTGAGGTTGTTGTTGAAGTAAAACCTAAAGAAACAAAATATCTTATCGCAAAAAAATATGGAATTACAGTGGCAGAATTAGAGCGACAAAATCCATCTATTAAGAAAAAGTTGCCGGTTGGTTATGTTTTAAAAATTAGAACTTCTAAAGAAAAAGCAAATCAGGAAATAAACGATACCGCTATTGCATCTCAATTTCAAATTAACGAGAAAACAGATGAAGCTCCAGAAATCATTGCCAAAACAGATGATTTAAAAAGCGCAAATGAATCTTCTAAAAAGGTTGATGTAGTTGTTGAGGTACAGCCAAAAGAAACGAAATATGCAATTGCAAAAAGATATGGATTGACAGTTGCAGAGCTAGAAAGACAAAATCCATTTATTAAAGGGAAATTGCCAGTTGGTTATCTTCTAAAAATTAATACTTCAAAAGAAAAGGCTGATGCAGCTACTGCTTCAATAACAACTCCGCAAATTAGTGAAGGTTTATCTCAGCAGACTCAAATTGCTGATAATTCAGAAATAAAAAAAGATACTACTACAGTATTTAGAGTAAGCAATCATTCTGATTTAGTGAATCAATTAATTGTAAACGCAACAGAAAATATTGGAACTCGTTATCGGTCTGGCGGAACCTCAAAAGCCGGTTTTGATTGCTCAGGGTTAATGATTTGTACTTTTAGCAACTTTGATATAAAATTACCAAGAAGCTCGATTGAGCAATCTCGAATAGGTATGAAAGTCGGTACAGATGAAGCTAAAAAAGGTGATCTAATCTTTTTTAAAACAAATGGAAGACGCCAAATCAATCATGTTGGAATGGTAGTCGAAGTTGTTGATGGAGAAATTAAATTTGTTCATTCTTCAACGCACGGAGGAGTAATGATTTCTTCAACCAAAGAACCTTACTATCAAAGAGCTTTTTCGCAAGTAAATCGTGTTTTAGAATAATCTATTAATTGCTGGTTAAGATTATTTGTAAATTCTTCGATAGGAAAGGGCTTGTTTAAGAAGCCTTTTATGTAATTATTGCCATTAATCAGATCAATTTCATGCGGATCCAAAGTCGAGGAGAGAATATAAATTTGAGTTTCCCTTTTTAAGTCATTATTTAGTTTATCGTACTCATCCAAAAATTCAAATCCATTCATTATCGGCATTTGAATATCTAACAAGATAATTAGGGATTGCAGGCTTTTATTTTCATTAATCCACTGAAGTCCTTCCTTTCCATTATTTGCAATTGCAATCTGATCAATCTTCAGTACCTTTTTAAATAATTGTTTGATAATAAGTTGATCAATCAAATTATCTTCAATTAGCAAAATCGTTTCTTTAAATTCCATATGAGTTCGGTATTGTTACTATAAACTTACTGCCAATCGTTTTTTCTGAAACTACAGAAATGTTTCCTTTAATATTCTCGACAGCTTCTTTTACAATATATAAGCCTAACCCCGAACCTTTATTTTTGTTAGTTCCAAAATACATTTCAAAAATAGAATCTTTAAATTCTTCATTAATTCCAATTCCATTATCGGCAACTTCTATTTTATGGCAGTCATTATCGACATAAGTTTTGATCGAGATAAACATTTCCTGTTTGCTGTTGTCTGCATATTTTATAGCATTAGAGATTAGATTACCAATAATTATTCTGAGTCGCAATCCGTCACTCTGAATTTCATCAATCAATAACTCTTGCTTAAATGTTATTTTGTTGGCATTTTCGATATGCATTAATTGTGAGATCGCTTCGTCAAATAATTCTCGCAGACTAACAGGTTCTATAACGATTTGTTTTCTTTTGTTTTTAGAATAATCAATAATATCATTTATAAATTGATCTTGCTTTGCAAGACTTTGATGCATTAGTTGCAAATAATATTTAATTTGATTTACATCATCTTCGAGCTGCGTAATTTCGATTAAGCCTTTTAATGAAGTTATAGGAGATCTCAAATCGTGTGATGCGCTATAAACAAAACGATCTAGTTCACGATTGACAATTATTAAATCTTCATTTTTAACTTCAATTTCTTTTTTAGAAATAAGCAAACGCTTTACCATTATAGAATAATAGGAGCAGACACTTAGAATAATAATTAAAATAAAAATGATATTGGTTATAATTAATAAATTCTTGATTTTTCGCGTTCCTTCGCCTAAGGTGTTTGAGAAATTACGCTCATTAATGGTCAGTTGATCACTAATCTGACTAATCTTAGTTAGAAATTTTTGCTGATCCATTGCTGTTAAAGAATTACGCTGAATTTTTGCATTAATTTGTGTGCCAATGATAAATAATTCATTGATTAAATTATCGCCTTGTTCCCATTCGTGAATTGCTTTTGCCAGGAATGAGACATTTTTAAAATTCACAAATAACCAAACTAGATCATCCAAATCGTCTTTATGATTGCGGCCTGTAGTAAAGCCTAATCGGGCTACTTCATTATCGCCAACTTTTAAAAGTGTTTTACGGGCAATACCATCACCTTGAGGAACTTTTAGCTCTTGTATATAATGTTGCCACTGAATGGGTTCTTTAGTATAGAGATATGTAATAAGGTGACGAGAAGCATCTTTCTGTCCTTTCGAGTAATGTGATTCGCCATTTACATATGCTCTATTGGCAGACAGTATTTTTATGGTGAAAAAATTGATACAAATTAATAATGCACAGGAAATAAATACAATTAACAACAGAACAAAAACATTGGGCAGACGAAAATTTTTAAAAAATAATCTTTTAGGCATAATTTCGGATTTGTAGGTTAATAATTTAATGCGATGCCTTTTAAAGATTGCTGCTTTGTGAGTCATTTTACAATAACAATTGTTTGGGGCAATTGTAATGTGTATTGTCGAAAAAACTAAACAATTGTTAATGAATTGTTTCGGATTTTTATGACTGATTGGCTATTATTCCAAATTTAATAAAAATTATAATATAGTTCTGTAAATAATATATTTTTTCTTGTTAAATAATATTAACAATTAAATCATCTGTTAGTCAGGTAATTGATAGTTGTTTTACTGGAAAAATTAATTTTGAGAAATCAATTTTGTGAATTAAAAAGAAAAAAAAGGAATTTTAGGGATATTTTTTTGTTTAAAGTAATGTGTTGAAGTAAAGGATGTTTTTATTTGGTGATTTTATCAAAAGCCTCTTTTTTCATAACACTTAGTTCGTCTGTTTTGCAATTCCATATTGAGACATATTCCTTTGACATTACGTAATTAAACTGATTATAGGGTTTTAGTTGAGGTTGTATTAAGATCTAAGTTAATGTTTCAAATATAAAAAGTAAAAGTATTGTGCTAATACGGAAAGACGTATAGAGACTAAAATGTAGTTTACATAATGAAAAATTAAAGAACTTCTTTTAGTTTTAAAAGATTTTCTAACGCTTCTATTCCGTTTTCTTCAGATTTTCTAAAAAGCATTTTTATAACCAAATACCGAATAGTAAATGCTACAACAGCAAACATAATAGCCTCTTTGATTTTTTGATCAGGTGCTTTATTTGGAGTAATAAAGATCACGGCAAGCAAACCGACAAACCACAACGCAAAAAGCCATTTAAAAGTCATATGAAATTTTTTGGTTATCGTAATTTGTGTAGGGATTGATTCCTCTATTTTACCTTCAAAAACACAAAACATAGCAGTTTTTGGATAGGAAGAAATAATTTTAAATCTATAAGTTTCAATTTCACCAATAAACATTTTGTTCGTTTTGTGTGCTGTACTGCTTAGCGTTCCTTCTAAAGTGTTTTCTTTTAAATGTTGTACTATTTCAGAAGAAGTATATTCTGATTCAAATATCGAGGTTTCGTTTGGGAAAAGATTGAGAGCCATTTTAGTTTTTTTAAATCAGATTCGAAGATATAGAATTATTGTTTTAATTAAAAAAAGCTATAACTTTTCGAGAGTCGTAATTTCAATTCCTCTTATCTGAATTTGCAATTGCATAATTTAGAATTTCAAATCTTAGGATTTAAGAAAAAAGTATATCTTTAGCCAACCCAAAAAACCAAAACCATGCAAGAAAACGACCAGGAAAATTTTAAAAGAGAACTCGGATTACTAGACGGAACCATGCTTGTAGTAGGTTCTATGATTGGATCCGGGATATTTATAGTGAGCGCCGATATCGCCAGACAAGTAGGTTCTGCCGGTTGGCTAACACTAATTTGGTTAATCTCAGGATTGATCACTATAATAGCCGCAGTAAGTTATGGCGAGCTGAGCGCAATGTTTCCAAAAGCCGGTGGACAATACGTTTATCTAAAAGAAGCCTATAATAAATTAATCGCCTTTTTGTACGGCTGGAGCTTTTTCGCGGTAATTCAAACCGGAACAATTGCCGCTGTTGGTGTCGCTTTCTCAAAATTTGCTGCTTATCTGTATGAACCGTTAAGTGACGAAAATGTACTTTGGGAACTGGGTTCTTTTAAACTCAATGCAGCGCAAATTGTATCGATTTTGACAATTATTTTACTAACTTATATTAATAGCCGTGGAGTAAAAGACGGGAAAATTTTACAGACTATTTTAACGATTATCAAAATTTTGTCCTTAGTAGGGTTAATTGTTTTTGGTTTTACACTGGCAGCAAAAGCTTCGGTTTGGGATGCTAACTGGGCTGATGCCTGGACAACACGTTCTTATATTAAAGATACTGGATCATGGTTACCAATTAGCGGAACTGCTCTAATTTCAGGAATATCGGCAGCAATGGTTGGATCATTATTTTCAAGTGATGCCTGGAACGGTGTAACGTTTATAGCCGGAGAGATTAAAAACCCAAAACGTAATGTTGGTTTCAGTTTATTTTTAGGAACTTTTATTGTAACGATTATTTATGTTTTGACCAATTTGATGTATTTGGCCGTAATTCCGTTTGAAGAAATTGCAACAGCAAAATCTGATAGAGTAGCAGTGGTGGCTTCGCAATATATCTTTGGAAATATCGGAACCTTGATTATCGCGATTATGATCATGATTTCGACTTTTGCCTGCAACAACGGATTAATTATGGCGGGTGCTAGAGTATATTATACGATGGCAAAAGATGGTTTATTCTTTAAAAAAGCTGCAGTTTTAAATAAATCAAGTGTTCCTGCGTGGGCACTTTGGGCGCAATGTATTTGGGCTTCGGCTTTGTGTTTGACAGGGAAGTACGGAGATTTATTAGATTTCGTAATCATCATAGTTTTGATTTTTTATATTTTAACGATTTACGGAATTTTCATTTTACGCAAAAAAATGCCAGATGTAGAAAGACCTTATAAAGCTTTCGGTTATCCATTTTTACCAATGTTATACATCGTTATTGCGACAGCAATTTGTGTTTCATTATTGTGGACTAAATTCTCAACTTGCGGGTGGGGAGTATTAATTATGCTAACAGGAATTCCTATATATTACTTGACAAAACCAAAGGAGTCTTAAAAAAATAAGAGATTCTGAGTTGATAAAATTGTTATAAATAAAAAAATGCCTTGTCTATACAAGGCATTTTTTTATGATCTATTTTTAAGTCTCGAAAGCCTTGAATAGAAAAGAATAAGTGTTATTTGAATTTAGTTAGTAAGATCATTATTGATTCGTTCTTCTGTAGGTCTTAGGAAAACTAGATATACAATAATAAGTACACCGAATAATACAAAATCTGATTTTAAGAATAATATTAGAAAAGCTGCGCCTTCAAGAATCGCCCAGCGTGTTATTGAAGCAGTTTGATAAATAGGGAACTTATCTTCGGTTTTTAGTTTAGGATCTATTTGTTTTAACTGTGATCGGAATAAAAAGGTACTTAAAACGAAAGCTAAAACAGGTATAGACAAATATATAGCTGATGATGAATTAATAGAAGGAATGGTTTTCAATTTTTCAATTGAAAGTTCTCCTACAAAGAAATAGACAAGAATTGTTCCTGCACAAACAGCAAGATGGATGATTTGAAGGGTTTTGATTTTTTCGTTCATGATTTAGGTTTTTTGGTAGTGCAATATAAAATTTATTATATTAGAAATGTAAAACTTTGGATCTTCACGATTTTAGAAGTAAAAAAAAGACACTACCTCATTTGCAGAAGCAGTGTCTTTTTACTTAAAATAATCCGGAAAACTTTGTAGTGTTACACCATTTCAGTTTCAACAGGGGATTCTATAGTTGAATTAATAATAGATAATGTAAGCGGATCAGTTTCTCCTGAGAAAAAAGCATCTAATATTTCGTGAAATACAGGATTCGTGTTTTCTACCAAAGAGAAAAGAGTCATTGAAGAACGCAATTTTCGTGCATCTAAATCACCCAGAATTCCATCTGCTGATTTTCTTTTAAAAGTCAAAAACAGCTCTGAAATTTCAATAAGATGTTTTCCTAAAATAGGGTGTTGTAAAAATTCGGTTGCTTCTTTAAGGTTGTTAATGGCATAATAATTTGCAGTATCGCTCTTACCCAATCCTTTAATCTGTGGGAAAATGAACCACATCCAGTGTGTTTCTTTTTTTCCTTTTTTGATTTCAGAAAGAGCCGTAAGATAAAGTTTGTTTTGCGCATCTAAGAAACGCAATAAATCATTGTTTGAATAAGCCATTGTGGTATTGTATATGTAAAAAAAGGTTGCAAAAGTACTAAAAAAGATAAGGTCTGCCTAATAAAAGGTTCATACACTGAGTATTTTAACTTTTAGAGGAGGAATTTTCCTCTTCGTTTCGAAGTCTGAAAAAACTCATTTAGAGTGATTTACAAATCATTCGCTTCGGTTAGTTCGTCTAAAGGTTAAATTGATTCGGGGCAATACATTTCGAGCTGTTTTGGGTACCTGATGTTGCCAAAAACTATTGGTTGTTCCTGCCATTAATAAAAAAGATCCGTGATGTAGCGGAATCTCCACCTGCGGAATCTCTTTTCTAAATTTATGCCGAAGTCTGAACATTCGGGTTTCCCCAAAAGTCACTGAAGCAATAATAGGGTTTGGTCCTGAATGGTGTTCTTTATCACTATGCCAGGCAACGCCATCATTTCCGTCACGATATAAATTGAGCAACAGACTATTAAAATCAAGCTGCGTTTCTCTTTCAACTCGGCCTCTAATAGTTAATAATTCATAAGTCCAGTCGGGCCCATTTTGATCTGCTCCGGTATTATCTTTGTCTTCATACCAGGAAATCATTCGGGGAGCCGTAACAACTTTATCATACATTTCCATTTCGTATTCTCTCCATTTAGTTTGATGAAGTAATTTTTCATAAAAACGATCAGATTCTTCTTTGGTAAAGAAGTTATCGATCAGAATAAGTTCTGCATCAGGGAGGTCAAATATTTTTTTTCCTTTTAAACCTGTGGCAAATAATTCGGTATCGCTAAATAGTGTCATAAGTCTATACTTTAAATTTAGAGCTCTATTTTAAAAATTAGATTAGTTTCATATCCCTTATTTTAGCAAGTTCTTATTGAAAAAAACTTTTCTGGGATTTTTTTCTGCAAAAGCAAAAATCAGTTGCGCCATATATTGGTTGCTTTTATATGGGGTAACATAGTCTTTTACTTCTGTAGGATCTGTAATGAGAACATCTGACGGAATATAACCCATACCATAAAAATGACCATTCTCAATCCAAATGCAGCTGCGTTCATCTCTCGATCTTCCTTTGTCTATAATGGCAAAACTTGGTCGGTTGGTTAATAAAAAATCTATGGCATTATCGATTTGAATATTATGTTCACTAACATCGGGTAAAACGGGAACAACATTGCTCTGAAATATTTCTCCCACTTCAGGCTTAGTGTATTTGCAAAATCGATGATCAATTTTAAATTGTTCTGCCAGGCTTCGCAATAAAGTTATAGCAGCATGCTGACTATTAAATTCATGAATACAAGTCTGAAATTTATTCATTTTGCCAATTACCAGATATTTGTAATCGTTGCGCGCTTCGTATTGATAAAGCCCAAATTTTGGTTCAAATCGTTTTAGTGCTCTGTTGTAAGTTGGCCAGAGTTTTTTAATTTCAGTACATTCTAATAGCAGTGCCATTAATTCGGTAGCACAAACTTCAAAGGAAATTTCGTAAATATCACGCAGAAAATTTTGCCTTTGCGAATTGATTTTATGACCGCTAAAATGAGAAGCTACACGTTTTTTTAAATTGATAGCCTTTCCCACATAAATTACCTTTTTTACCTCATTATAAAAATAATAAATACCGGGTTTTTCGGGTAATTTATTAAAATCTTCTGGAGGTAAATTAGGAGGTAAACGCTGATCTTGTGCTGTATTCTTGATCATTTTTGCAATATGGCCTTCGTCGTCCCATTCGAGTAATCTGGAAAATAATATAGCAGTAGCGTCTGCATCTCCGCCGGCACGATGTCTGTTTTCTAAAGATATGTCTAATGAATCGCAAAGATTTCCTAAACTATACGATCCTAAACCCGGTTTGATTTTTCTTGCTGCACGAACGGTACAAAGTTTTCTTGCTGTCCATTTAAAACCCGCTTGCTCGAGTTGATGACGAACAAATGAATAATCGAAGTTGACATTATGAGCGACAAAAATACGATCAGTAAGCATTTCTAAAACTTTCTCTGAAATAGCATCAAAAATGGGTGCATGACGAACCATTTCATTATCAATTCCTGTTAGAGCAAAAATCGAAATTGGTATTTCTTTTTCGGGATTAACAAGCGTTTCATATCGTTCGATTACGTTTTTACCATCATGAATGATAATGGCAATTTCTGTAATGCGGCTGCCACTGGCGTTACCACCTGTGGTTTCGATATCTACTATGGCATATTCTTGCTTTTTCATCTCATTTTATATAACTTAAAATTTATTCTTATTCGGGTCAAATCTTCGAATTATGTGTTTTGAAATTTCATACGGTGTCTGGGTAAATTAATTTCATGTCCTTGCGGATAAGGTTCTCGATGTGTAGGACTAACATCCTCTTTAATTTGGCGTTGTGTTTTAAATTGATCTTTAGCATCCATATAACGGGGATCTGGAATAAAAGGCATTTTGGCCATTTTAAAAATTGTAATAGTCGGAAAATGATAATCAACTTCGACATTTCCTAACAAAAGATAACAGCCTCCACCCTGAAAAGGATATTGCGCCAAACTATCAGGAAAATGTGCAGTATCAAAATAAGAACCTTCATGATCAATCCAGGTTCCAAAATACATTGTTCCTTTTTTAGTCGGAACTTGTTTTCTGGAAATTAAATACGCCAGCATCCGAACTTGTTTTTTATGATGAATCACTAAATCTTTGGCCATAATATCACCGCGATATTGGGTCTGAAGCAAATCAAAAACGGTACAAGAAACAGGAAAACTCAATAACTCAATTTCATCAAAGGCATCTTCAAAAAGAGAACGTTCTAAAGAGGGTAATTTGTATTCTTTTACAGGTTCCTGCATCAGCATCAAACCCTTATTTTCTGGTTTAAAATTGTTTAAGAGCAAACTGGCGATAACCAAAAGTTGGTTTTTGGTTTTTCCTGTAAAATGAAAAGCTCCAATAAAAATCAGGATTTTCATGCTTTCAATTCCAATTGGAATACGATTGATGAAATCTTCTAAAGAAATAAAATCACCATTTTTCTCCCGATCCGATTCGATTAAATGAGCAGTTTTTGATTCTAAACTCTGCAGATGCATAAAACCAAGGTAAATGTCGGTGCCATACAAAGTGGTTTGATATTCGCTTTTATTTACGCACGGATTATGAATCGTTCCGCCAGACATACGTGCTTCATGTACATAAACTTCGGTTCTGTAAAATCCGCCCTGATTGTTGATTACCGCAGTCATAAATTCTACAGGATAATAAACCTTTAAGTATAAACTCTGATAACTTTCTACTGCATAAGAAGCCGAGTGTGCTTTGCAAAAAGAATATCCTGCAAAAGATTCAATCTGGCGATAAATTTCCTGACTCAACGTTTCCGGATGTCCTTTTTGAGCGCAGCAGGCAAAGAAATTGTCTTTTACTTTTTGTAAAGCCTCTTTAGAACGTCCTTTTCCTGACATAGCGCGACGCAGAATATCGCCATCTGCTGCAGGAAGACCTCCGTAATGCAGTGCAATTTTAATAACATCTTCCTGATACACCATAATGCCATAGGTTTCGCCAAGCTGCTCTTTAAAAACATCATGAAAATATTCGAATTGATTTGGGTAATTGTGTCGGAAAATATATTCTTTCATCATTCCGGACTGCGCGACACCGGGACGAATAATAGACGAAGCTGCTACGAGGATTTTATAATTATCACAATTCAATCGGCGTAATAACCCGCGCATAGCAGGACTTTCGATATAAAAACAGCCAATAGTTCGGCCTTGAGCCAAATAAATATTGCACAAAGCTTCATCTTTAGAAATCGAAGTATTCCTAATATCAACTTTAATTCCTCTGTTTTTCTCAATCAGTTTTACGCTATCATCAATATGGCCAATACCGCGCTGGCTCAGAATATCGAATTTTTCGAAACCAATCTCTTCGGCAATATGCATGTCAAAAAGTACAATTGGAAAACCTTTTGGAGGCATTTCCAGAGGTGTATAATTGGTAATTGGTTCTTCAGAAATGATAATTCCGCAAGAATGCATACTACGCTGATTGGGGTATTTTTCGAGCATCATACCGTAATATTGTACCAATTTTACGATAGAATTGGTTTCATGTAATGCCATCGGATTTTTAGCCAGCATATCAAGTTCCTCTTTAGGAAGACCAAACACTTTTCCTACTTCCCTAAAGATGGATCGGTATTTAAATTCGACATTGGTTCCGCAAAAAGCAACATGTTCTCTACCGTATTTTTCGAAAATATACTTTAGGATAATATCGCGTTCTTTCCAGCTCCAATCGATATCAAAATCGGGTGGACTTTTGCGATTCAGATTCAAAAAACGTTCAAAATACAAATCCAATTCTATCGGACAGATATCTGTAATTCCAAGACAATAAGCAATAATGCTGTTGGCACCGCTGCCACGGCCGATATGCATAAAACCTTGACTATTACTATACTGGATAATGTCCCAGGTAATTAAAAAATAACCGCTGAATTCTAATTCGTCAATTACTTTAAGTTCTTTTTCGATACGTGCTTTTGCCAGTTTATGATTTTCGCCGTAACGCCACAATAATCCTTCTTGTGCTAACTCAGTTAGTTTTTTAATATCATTTTGACGATTTTCAGTATAAAATTTCTTGTTTTTAGGAGGGGCAAAATCATATTGAAAATTACAAGAATCAATTATATATTGTGTGTTGGCAATAATTTCAGGATAGTTTTCATAATAAGGTAAAAGCGATTCTAAGGGCATCATTTTCTCGGAAATATTAGAATAATCAGCTTCTGTTAGTTTTGATAAAATGATGTTAGTATCAATCGCACGTAAAATCTTGTGTAAATTGAATTCTTTTTTATTTCTGAAGGTTACCGATTGCAGGATAACCATTTTGGAGATTTTGCTTTTATGCTCTGAAGTAAAAAGCCTGGAAACTTCATCAGGGCGAATTCCGATAAATTCATTCTCACGAAGAAATTCCGGAGCATCTTTTAAAGTATAAATAATAAAGACAGATTTGAATTCAGGGGCAATCACTGGCAAAGATTCTCCATTAAAATTATGTTCCGTCAAAAAACGATTCATTTCTCCAAGTCCGCTGGTATTTTTGGCCAAGCCGATATAACGCAATTGATGATTCCAACGAAATTCCATACCTACAAGAGGTTTGATTTCTTTAGTTTCGCATCTTTTTATAAAATCGTAAATTCCGGTAACGGTATTAATGTCTGTAAGGGCCATTGCTTTTACACCACAAGAAACTGCCTCGTCGATAAGATCATCAAGAGGAATCGTGCCGTAACGCAGAGAGTGAAAAGAATGGCAGTTGAGATACATGATTTTATTTTATACGTTTTAAAATTTCATCTTTAGTATTAGGTTTAATATGCGCTCCGGCGCAACGCATTACGGCATCAAAACCATAGCGTTTTTTCATTCGGTCCATCGCATCATATAGAGATAACATTTCCTGAGTATCTTCAAAAAGATCAATTTGATACGTACCACGAACCAATCCGCTAAAGCGAATGCCAATTAAGCGTAATCGCATACGACGCTGGTAGACTTTATCGAAAAGTTCCATTACGTTTTTGGTCAGAATATGATCTGCTGAGGTATAAGCGATTTTACATTGTTTGGTTTCAGTATCAAAATTGGCATAGCGTATTTTAACGGTAATCGTTGAGGTTATCCATTGCTCAGATCGAAGCTGAAAAGCTAGTTTTTCGACCATTCCGATAAGTACTCTTTTGAGTTTTTCAATGTCAATAGTATCCTGAGAAAACGTATTCTCGGTAGAAATTGATTTTCTTTCCGTATAAGGTTCAACAGGAGTGTTGTCAATTCCGTTGGCTTTTTTCCAAATATCCAAACCATTTTTGCCAATCATACGTTGCAGTACTTCGGCAGGCATTTCAGATAAAGTTTGGATGGTTCGAATACCAATTCGGGATAAAAGTTGAAAAGTCACTGTTCCGACCATAGGAATTTTTTGAATTGATAACGGATTCAAAAAGGCTTGTACATCATTTTCTGAAATTTCTAAATTTCCTTTTGGTTTACCTTCGCCAGTAGCAATTTTAGAAACCGTTTTATTGATGGATAACGAAAAACTAATAGGAAGCCCTGTTTCTTTAATTACAGATTGTGCCAGTTCATTGGTCCATTTATAACTGCCATGAAATTTATCCATTCCGGTAATATCAAGATAGAATTCGTCGATACTGGCTTTTTCCATAATCGGTGCTTTTTCCTGAATAACCTGCGTAACATCATGCGATAATTGCGAATATAATTCCATATCGCCTTTGATAATTTTCGCCTGCGGACAAAGTTTCATTGCCATATGAATAGGCATTGCAGAACGTACACCAAAATAGCGTGCTTCATACGAACAAGAAGCCACAACGCCGCGATCGCCACCACCAATAATCAACGGAATACCGTTTAATTCTGAGTTAGTTAGCCTTTCACAGGATACAAAAAAAGTATCTAAATCCATGTGTACAATTGCCCTTGCCATTTTCTTGTTTTTGTATGGAACAAAATTAGTACAGATTAGAACATTTTTTTGTATATTTGCTGTTCCAAATTATAACAAATTAATTATGTCCTTATTTTCAGATAACATCAGAGCATTGAGGGTTAAGCATAAAATATCTCAGGAGAAATTAGCTGAAAACCTTAGAATTACCCGAGGAAGATACGTTAAATATGAGGACGGAACCTCTGAGGCGCCGTACGATATCTTAAAGCAAATTGCTTTATATTTTCACATGAGTATCGATTTATTATTGTCTGTCGATATACGAAAGATAAATATTGAGAACTTGATAAAACTGGAAGGCAACCGACTGATTTTACCCATACAAGTAGATAGTTTTGGAGAGAATTATATTGAAATTGTATCTCAAAAAGCAAAAGCAGGATATTTAAACGGATATGCCGATCCGGAATATATTGAAAGCTTACAACAAGTTTCACTTCCGTTTTTGGGACCGGGAAAACACCGCGGATTCCCTGTAGAAGGCGATTCGATGCCGCCACACGAAGATGGATCTATTATTATTGGTCGTTATGTAGAAAGGCTGGGAGAGGTGATGGATGGTAAAACGTATATCCTGATTACAAAAAATGAAGGAATGGTGTATAAACGTCTCAACAAAAACAAAAAGAATGCTTTGGTTTTAGAATCAGATAATCGCTTTTATCCGAATTATGAAGTGAAAGCCTCTGATATTTTAGAAATCTGGGAATACGAATGCAGTATTGGCCGAAGCGATAAACGACACGAAATAACAGAATCGCAAAGTATGAAAGATTTGCTTTTGGAAGTGAAAAGAGAAGTTATGGAGATTAAGAATAATACTTCGAATACATAAAAAGTTTTTTGCCACAGATTTCACAGATTAAAAGGATTTTTGTTTGCCACGAATTACACAAATTTGCACGAATTATTTTGATTATATTTTGAATGGAATTTGTGTAATTCGTGGCAAAAAAACTTGGCAAAGCCATTCAAAAAAAAATCTTTTTAATCTGTGAAATCTGTGGCAGATAAAAAACTAAAAAACCTTCACAAAACCCAACCCATATTGATGACCATTATAAAAAGGCATTACCATAGAAGTTGAATTAGTTTCAGACGATGATTTGAATAATTTTTTTGTGATATATGGATTCATCCAATAAGCTAGTTTTGTACTCAAAATACCAATTCCGGCTCCGGCGGCAACATCTGTTAACCAATGACGGTTATTGTAAATTCTAAACAATCCGGTTCCGGTTGCTACAGCATAACCCGCAATTCCATACCAAATCGATTTGTCTTTGTATTCCTGCCATAAAAATTCGGCTCCCATAAAAGCGGTTGCAGTATGACCAGAAGGAAAAGAGTTATTATTACTTCCGTCAGGGCGTTCTTCTTTTACAAGTGATTTTAAGCCCAAAACAGTTGTAGCCATAATAGCGTACGAAGTCACAAGTATTACTGAACGATCCCGCATGTTATTTTTACCTTTTACGCCAAAAGCGTTCAATGCATATACAGATGCCGCGGGCGCGTACTGTGAGAAATCATCAATCGTGATTTTGTTATCAATATCTTCGGTAACCTCATTTTTGATTTGCGAATTAAAACTCAGCAATTGATCACTTTCCAGACCAATAACGCCATAACCAATTAATACACCTGGAATAATTAGTTGCTTATAATTGAATTTTAAGTTATGTGAAGTACTGTCAATTTTGGTTATCGAATCATTTTGTTGCGCATTCGCATTCAAAAAACCGAATAAAAATACAAGGAAAATCGCTTTGTAAAACATCTTTCGTTATTGTTATAAGTTGCAATAATAACGAATGAGTGATCTAACTATTTTTGCCTTAATCTAACCTTAAGTCAATATTAATTTGTTGGTTTTAAATGAGATAGTTGTATTAAGATTGGCTAAATATTATGTCGTTTTTGAGTGTCATCCTGAGCGATTCCGAAGCTTCGGAATCGCTTATACGGACAATAGAAATGGAAAATGATAATTTCAACATCAGCTAAACAAAATTAAATATAGTTGTAGTCCCATCGGGACGTTATATTTATAAAAGTTTGTTATTTCATTTCAATGAACCCCAGTGGGATACATATTTCGTTAGAGATATCGCTCCGATGGAGCTTTATAGAAAACTTAGTTAAACCTTCAATGAAAACCAAAAGGTACTTCCCAAACCTAAATTACTTTCTACGCCAATAGTACCATTTTGGGCTTCAATAAATTCTTTGCTAATAGCCAAACCTAATCCGGTTCCTGATTTTTGACTTCCCGGAATTTGAAAATATTTATCGAAAACTTTATCTTTATATCTTGCGTCGATTCCTTTTCCTGTATCGATAACCTGAAAAACAATCTGATTATTTTCTTCTTTTAATTTAATTATAATTGTACTTTTTTCAGATGAGTAAGTAATGGCATTTGATAAATAATTAATCAAAACCCAGCCTGTTTTTTCGCTATCGGCTTTTACATCGTGTAAGTCTTCGTCGGCATCAATTACCAATTTAATTTGTTTTTGATCGGCCTGAACTTTTACGGCTTCAACAGCATAATTTACAATTGCATATGGATTGCTTTTGTCTATATTCAGCTGTATATTTCCTGTTTCTAATTGCGATAAATTCAACAGTTCGCCTGTGATTTTTAATAATCTCTGACTGTCATCTTTAATGCTTTCTATCAATTGTTTTTGATCGTCATTGAGATCACCGGTTTTGTTATTTTGAAGTAACTGAAGACTTAGTTTTATAGACGCAATTGGAGTTTTTAATTCATGCGAAACCGTTGCAATAAAATTGGTTTTTGCAAAATCTAATTCTTTAAATAAAGTAATATTTCGAAGAATAATCACATCTCCAATATTGATTTCTTTTTCTTCTCCGGTTGGCGTTATCGTAATATTGATGGTTTCTTTATCAAAATAACTTTCCTTTCCGTTGGCAAAAATCTTCATCGGTTGTTTTTTCTGAGAATCGTTTACTGATTCTTTCAAAATTAACGAACGAATCAAATCATTTGACAAGGCCAGGGTAGAAGCTGATTTTCCGATAACATCTTCAGATTTCATTCCGATGATTTTCAGGGCTTCATCATTCACAAACAAAATAATACCATCATTATCCAATCCAATAATAGGATCATGCATATTATTGATTAAAGTTTCCAGTCGCTTTTTCTCAAAGAAAAGTTTATACAAATTACTGTCGTGATATTCTTCGAGTTTTTGCGCCATCGTATTAAATGATTTTGCCAAATCTCCGTACTCATTGTGATTGGTAAAATGTACCCGTTCCGAATAATTTTTATTTGCTATTTCTTTAATACTCAGTGTTAATTCCTTAATTGGATTCGCAATATTATTAGGCAAATTAACCAATAAATTAAAAGCAATTAAAAAGCACAAACTTCCAACAATGGCAATCCATAAATTAGCATTCTCGGCAGTAAGTTTAGCAATATCGCTTTTCTGCTTTATGGCATCCAGATTAAGTTTCATAATAGCAAAAATATCCTTCCTGATTTGCGTTTTTACAGCTTCATTGGTTCCATTTTTTTCTAATACAGCAAAACTTTTTTCAAGATTAGCAGTAGCTTCTTTTTCTCCAGGTTCAGTAATATTTTGCGTTTGTTTTTCAAGATATTCCTTAAAAGTATAAATCTTACTATCGCTACTAACTTTAATTTCATCCAAAGACAAGATCATATTTCTGGAATATTCCAATGTATTATAATTTGCTTTTAATATATTCTCAGTGTCTGCTTTTATTAAAAAAACAGAATATCCACTGACTAGTGAAAGTATGATAATCATTAAAAATAATAATCCAACTCCCAGATTTAATTTAGTTTTAATTCTCATGGCATCATTGCGAGGAACAAAGCAATTCATCCTCTAAATTTAATTATTGTTTTTTTGCAAAATGTTAGTTATCAAATGTGAAATGATTTTTTTTAAACATCAGACATTTTATATATATCATTTTACATTTAAGATAGAATAACAAGGTCTACGTTCGATAAAGAGAGGCTATTTAATAAGCGTCTGAAAATCGTTGTAGACAAAATTACTTTAAATAAATTCAAATGTGGTTTTCCGATACAAACAGTTGTTATATGTTTTTCTTCGACGGCAATTAAAATTGCATCAGCAATATTTTTATTCTCTATTTTAATAACTTCCGCACCTAGTTGCACCGCCAGTTTAAAATTATTAATTAGATGACGTTGTTTGTCTAACGCAATTTTGGTACTGCTTTCTTTAGGTGTTTCGACATACAAAACATACCACGATCCGTTGTAATAACTTGCCAAACGTGCCGCTTTTCTAATCACAATTTTAGCCGTTTTGTCATTACTGCTAATACAAGCTAAAAGTTTTTCATGTCTCAAAGCATGTAGTTGCGGTACTTCATTTTCGACTTTTCGAACCACCTGACTTGCTACTTCTTTCAACGCCAACTCACGCAATTGTAAAATTTGGTCTGATTTAAAAAAGTTTGCCAAAGCCGTCTGAATTTTATCAGCCGTATAAATTTTCCCTTCTTTCAAACGCGCAATCAAATCTTCTGATGTTAAATCGATATTAACGACTTCGTCTGCCAATCGCAAAACATTATCAGGAATTCTTTCCTGAACATCAATATTGGTAATGCGTTTTACATCTTCATTCAGACTCTCAATATGCTGAATATTTACTGCCGAGATTACATTGATACCTGCTTCCAGAATTTCTAAAACATCCTGCCAGCGTTTTTCGTTTTTACTTCCTTCAACATTTGTATGCGCGAGTTCATCAACAATTACAACTTCAGGTCTTAAGTTGATAATCGCCTGCACATCGAGTTCTTCGAGCTCTTTTCCTTTATAGAAAATGGTTCGCCGCGGAATTACGGGCAAACCAGATAAAAGTTCATGCGTTTCTTTTCGCATATGCGTTTCGATGTAACCAATTTTCACATCAATTCCATTCTTCAGTAGCGAATGCGCTTCTTGCAGCATCCGGTAGGTTTTGCCCACACCGGCACTCATCCCAATATAGACCTTAAACTTTCCTTTTCGTGATTTCTGAATTAAATCGAGAAAGTGCTGTGCATTATTTTCTTTTTCCTGTTTCATTTTTTTGCTTTATGCTGTAAGCTTTAAGCTTTAAGCAATAAGACTTTTCAAGAGCCTATTGCTTAAAGCCTATAGCCTAAAGCTAGAATGAGATCGCCAACGAAGTCGTTACAAACGCATTCGTATTTGTTGGGAGATTGTCTTTTGTAAATATTTCATCTTTACTGGAAAGATTTCTTGCTTCCAATCTAAACATTACATTATCAGTAACTAAGTAATCAAAGTTAGCTGAAAATCCGTAAGTTTTAAAACCATTCGGAGTTCCGGTTGCGATAATAACACCTTTCTCATCACTGTAATATTCGCCACGAGCCGCAAGCTGAATTTTATCAGTTGGTTTGTATTGCAGAATCAAAACTGGAGAAAACCAAGTGTCATATTTATTACTGTTTTTAGCTGCTTGTTGCGATCCAATATCAAAACCAGCCGTAACATTTGTTTTATCTGTTACTTTAAATTGTCCGTAAAAGTTATTAAAATAACGCCATTTTTTGTCGATATCCGGTTGCTCATTTCCAACATAAGTACTCCAATTCAAGACCACTTTGTCTGATGGTTTGTAGGTAACCTGTGTTCCAAAAGCTGGCGTATGGTTGCCTTCCACTTTCTCGATACGCTGCCAGCCGTTCAAATACAATCCGGCTAAATACCATTCTCCCGACTCAGATGTGTAACCAATTTTTACACCCGTTTCATAATAAGGAGAGTTTTCAGCCAAAATGCTTCGGGTTAAAGTCTGACAATCTTTTCCAATTGCACTTTCAAAACCTATATGAGCCGGCATAATTCCTGCATCGATCCATAAATTATGACTTTGCGAAATCTTCACTCCTACATTTGCCTCGTAAACATTTTTTAGCAAACCTTGTTCAGCCGCCATATTGTATTCGGCATAAGTTCCAGCCATTAAAGCAAAGTTTCCGCGAACATTATCTTTCGAATAATTTACTTTAGCTAAACCTAAATTAATATTAACTTCATTGCTTTTATTAAAATTATAAAAAAAACCTGGACGAGTGTGATTATCTGGTTTCCCAAAATCATAACTATAATAAGTTTCTACATATCCTGAAAATGTAAACGGACTTTTTGTTTCTTCCTGAGCGTGTAAATTGCTAAAACCAAAAGCGATTAAAGCGGTAAGTATTATTTTTTTCATTTTTGTGGTATTCAATTATTTATTTAGTAGATTTTTTAGGAGCTATTTCCCGCTCCCGAAGCCTCGGGACGTTTCAATCTTTTACTTTTTAAAGAAAAAAGTAAAAGGATTTCCTCCCGAGGCTTCGGGACTATCGGGGCTAGGGCATTTGGGGTAAAAAAGGCGTTTTCATTATCCTAACAATCCCGAAGTTTCGGGACAAAACCTGTTAGGCATTAGTTGTACGTTTTAGTTTTTTCCTAAGAGTTTGTCATTTCGACGCAAGGAGAAATCACACTAGAAATTCCATATAGTATGTCGTCAAATTTTGTCAAGTTACGAGTGTGATTTCTCCTCCGTCGAAATGACAAAATTGGTAAAAATCTTTGTCAAACCCGACAGGTTTTTAAAACCTGTCAGGTTTAAAAACGTACTACTTCAATTGATCAAGCGCCACATTCAATTCCAACACATTCACAGTTGGAGTTCCCATAACTTTTGGAGTATTGATATTAGCTTCAACCAAAGCTTTTACTTTGGCTTCAGCTAATTTTCTTTCTTTGGCAACACGTTTAACCTGAATCAAAGCACCTTGTGGAGAAATATTAGGATCCAATCCACTTCCAGAAGCCGTAACCATATCTGCTGGAATCTCTGATTTTTTCAAATACGGATGAACAAGTAAAAGCGTATCAATTCTTTTTTGAACCAAAGCCAGATATTCAGCATTGCTTGGTCCTTTGTTGCTTCCGGCACTTCCTGCCGCATTGTAATCAACAGCCGAAGGTCTTCCCCAGAAATAATTCGACTTATCGAATTTCTGACCAATTTTTTGGTATCCAACCACTTTTCCGTTAACCGAAATAGTTTCTCCTTTTCCCTGATTTGGAGCAAGCTGAGCAATTCCATAAATTGCTAAGGGATAAATAACTGCAAACAGAATTACGGTAAGCAGAGTAAGTTTTAATAGTGAGAATATTGTTTTCATTTTTTTTATTTTTAAGGTTCTGAGTTGCTAAGTTTCTAAGAGGCTAAGAAAAAAACTTAGAACCTTAGCAACTTAGCGTCTTAGTAACTTTTATTTACATAAATAAGGCAACGAGTAAATCAATTAATTTAATTCCGATAAAAGGGACAATCAATCCGCCTAAGCCATAAATCAAAAGGTTTCTTTTTAAGATGGCACTTGCGCCAATTGGTTTATAATCTACACCTCTCAACGCTAATGGAATCAATATCGGAATGATGATCGCATTAAAAATTACCGCAGATAAAATGGCACTTTCAGGACTATGCAAACGCATGATATTCAAACCTTCAAGCGCAGGAATCGCAGTAATAAAAAGAGCAGGAACAATAGCAAAATATTTCGCAACGTCATTTGCAATAGAAAAAGTAGTTAAAGTCCCTCGAGTCATTAAAAGCTGTTTACCAATTTCGATAATCTCAATTAATTTAGTTGGATCATTATCTAGATCGACCATGTTTCCGGCTTCCTTTGCAGCCTGAGTTCCGCTGTTCATGGCAACACCCACATTGGCTTGCGCAAGGGCAGGAGCATCATTCGTTCCGTCACCCATCATGGCAACAAGTTTACCCAGGTTTTGTTCATTTTTGATGTAATTCATTTTATCCTCAGGTTTCGCTTCGGCAATAAAATCATCAACACCGGCAGCTTCTGCAATAAATTTGGCTGTAAGTGGATTATCACCGGTAACCATCACCGTTTTTACACCCATTTTTCTCAAACGGTCAAAACGTTCTTTCATTCCGGTTTTGATGATATCCTGCAATTCGATAACACCTTGAACCTGATTATTTTTAATAACAACCAATGGAGTTCCTCCTTTAGACGAAATATCAATTACTTTTTGAGCAGTATCTTCAGGGAAAGTATTTCCAGCTTGAAGTGAGATGTTTTTTGCAGCATCCTGAGCCCCTTTTCTAATATTGGTTCCGTCTTTTAAAATAACTCCGGAAGTTCTGGTTTCTGCGGTAAATTTGATTAAAGTAGCACCTTCAATAGATAATTTATTGGCAGTTTCGGCCCCTGCCAGTTCCACGATACTTTTCCCTTCCGGAGTGTCATCTGCTAGTGAACTTAACACAGCAGACTTTATAAAATCTTCTTCAGTAACACCTTTTGCAGGGTAGAAGTTGGTTGCTTTTCTGTTTCCAATTGTGATCGTTCCGGTTTTATCCAAAAGTAATACATCGATATCTCCTGCAGTTTCAACCGCTTTTCCAGATTTTGTAATCACATTGGCACGCAACGCTCTGTCCATTCCTGCAATCCCAATAGCTGATAATAGGCCTCCAATTGTGGTTGGAATCAAACAAACGAACAATGCAATAAAAGCCGCAATCGTGATGGGTGCATTTGCATAGTCGGCAAACGGTTTTAGCGTAACGCACACAATCACGAAGATTAAAGTAAATGCGGCTAATAAAATAGTTAAGGCAATTTCGTTTGGTGTTTTCTGACGGCTTGCACCTTCAACCAAAGCAATCATTTTATCCAAAAAGCTTTCGCCAGGTTCAGAGGTTACGATTACTTTAATCTTATCGGACAATACTTTTGTTCCTCCGGTTACAGATGATTTATCACCGCCAGCTTCCCGAATTACAGGAGCACTTTCTCCAGTAATGGCACTTTCGTCTATAGTAGCCAAACCTTCGATGATTTCACCATCAGTTGCAATTAAATCACCTGATTCGCAAACAAAAATATCTCCTTTTTTCAATTCAGATGAACTGATATTTTTGATTTCTCCGTTTGGTAAAATTTGTCTTGCAGGAGTTTCTTCACGTGTTTTTCTTAAACTATCCGCTTGAGCTTTTCCTCTTGCTTCGGCAATTGCTTCTGCAAAATTGGCAAACAAAAGCGTTGCTAGTAAAATTAAAAACACAATTAAATTATAAGTAAAACTACCTTGATCCTGCGCTCCCATTAATATGGAAATGCAAACAGCAAACATAATAGCAGTTCCTATTTCTACGGTAAACATTACCGGATTTTTGATCATCAATTTCGGATTCAGCTTCACAAAAGATTGCACTAAGGCTTCTTTTACCTGTTTGCTTTCAAACAATGATGTGGATTTATTAGTTGTCATTTTTTTATATTATTTTGTTTAGCTGAATGTTTATTTAAACACATAGAAACATAGATTTTTGAATTGAGATTAAGGCGTTTCACTTGCATACAAACACATAGCTATGTTTCTATGTGTTTAAAAATTTTCAGCATTGAAAAATGAATTGTTATTTTAAAGTAAAATATTCTGCCAATGGACCTAAAGCCAACGCTGGGAAGAATGATAAAGCAGCAATAATCGCAATTACAGCAAAAACCATTACACCAAAAATAGAAGTATCAGTTTTTAAAGTTCCGGCACTTTCAGGAATGTATTTTTTACCGGCTAATAATCCTGCAATTGCCAATGGTCCAACGATAGGAATGAAACGACTCAATAACAACACAATTCCTGTAGTGATATTCCAAAACGGATTGTTATCTCCTAAACCTTCAAAACCAGAACCGTTATTGGCAGCGCTTGAAGTATATTCGTATAACATTTCTGAAAATCCGTGATGTCCGGGGTTGTTTAACCAGCCTGTTGCATTTCCACTAAACCAATAACCCATCGCTGTGTCATTAGCAGCAAAATAAGATGCTAAAGCAGTTCCTGATAATATTAGTAAAGGATGAAGAATGGCAATAAAAGCAGCAATTTTAACTTCACGTGCTTCGATTTTCTTTCCTAAAAATTCAGGTGTTCGACCGACCATTAATCCGGAAATAAATACTGCCAGAATTATGAAAATGTAGAAGTTTAAAATACCAACACCACAACCACCATAAAAAGCATTGACCATCATGGCAAGCAATTCCATAGCACCAGAAATTGGCATTGAACTATCGTGCATACTATTTACAGAACCTGTAGAAATTACAGTTGTAGCAATACTCCAAAAGCCTGAAATGGCAGGTCCGAACCGAACCTCTTTACCTTCCATAGCTCCTGTTGCTTGTGCTATTCCCATTTTTTCGATAGCAGGATTTCCGTTGATTTCACTTATAACTGTTGGAATAACCAGTAATAAAAAACCAATCGTCATGACTCCAAAAATTACATAGGATAATTTTCTTTTCTTTAGATAAAAACCTAAAGCAAAAATCATGGCAAACGGAATAATTAATTGTGACCATAATTCAACGGCATTTGTAAAATAAGTTGGATTTTCTAATGGATGTGCTGAATTGGCTCCAAAAAATCCACCACCATTTGTACCTAAATGTTTAATAGCAATAAATGCTGCAGCAGGACCACGAGAAACTTCCACGTGATCGCCTTGTAAAGTAGTAATAGCATCTTTGCCTTCAAAAGTCATAGGTGTACCGCTAAATGCTAAAATAGTAGCGACTATAATCGAAAGAGGTAATAAGATACGTGTACAACTTTTTATAAAATAGTTATAAAAATTACCTAGTTGTTCAGTAGTTCTTTCTTTCATTGCAGTAAAAATCATTGCTGCGGCTGCCATTCCGACGCCGGCAGAAACAAATTGCAAGAACATCAATAGCATTTGTGATAGGTAAGAAACTCCAGTTTCGCCTGAGTAATGCTGTAAATTACAATTGACAACAAATGAAATGGCGGTATTAAATGCCAAATCGGGGCTCATCGACGGGTTGTTGTCAGGATTTAAAAATAAGGATCCCTGAAACAATAAGACAAAAAAACAAAGAAAGAACCAAATCATGTTGATACTTAAAAGTGCTTTTAAATGTTGTTTCCAGTTCATTTCTTCAGAAGAATTGATACCGCTGATTTTAAATATAAATTTTTCAATTGGATTGAAAATCGGGTCAAGCAATGTTTTATCTCCCAAATAAACTTTAGCGATATATTTTCCTATTGGAATGGCTAAAATTATCGAAACGATAAAAATACTGATGACGCCTAATAATTCTGTGTTCATAATATGTGATTTGTTAATTGTAAAATGTGAGAGGTAAAAGACAGCGATTAATTAAATATGATTTTTGCATTTCACATCTCACTTACAACATTTTACTTCGTTAAAATTTTTCGGGTTTGATTAATACATAAACCAAATACACGAAAACGGCAATGGAAACAATAAATAGTGCAGTCATGATTTAGATTTTTTCAAAAAATTCAATTAATTTAAAACAAATTGCAAAAAGCAAAACAGCCAATGCGATTAAAAGAAAAGTGATTAACATATAGAGGATTTTAGATTTAGATTCTTGTGCGATTAAACGAATAAATATTTTATACGCCTGAGGTATTAATTTGTTTGATATATTCCGCTTTTAATGTTTGAGGAAAAAGGTGCGAAATGTTACAGTGACGTACTTCCATAAAAGATGAAACCGAAAAAACATACACATTAGAAATGGCATTTTTAGTTTCGATACTTCCCGTAACAAATAGACGCTCAGCAAGTGCTAAACATTTTTTTGCTCGTACAATGTTACCGGATATGATTGATTTTTTAGTAATATCTGCAAAACGTTCGGCTTGTTTGTAGATTGAGGTGACTTGGTTTTTCATGAGAATGAATTTTTTGTGTTCTCTCTCCTTATGCCAAAATATGTTCCGAAAAATCACTAAGGTGCGTAAAGTGTTGCCAATAAAAGAATTGCGTTTTTATGCCAGAAATGAGGCATAAAAAAAGCCTATCAAAATGATAAGCTTTTATTGAAATGATAGGATGAATGTATAATTACAAGTGTTATTGTATACTGTACTCTTCTAATTTTCGATACAAAGTAGCAATGCCAATTTCGAGCAGTCGTGCTGTTTCTGCTTTATTGCCTTTAGTATAATTTAAAACCTTCTGAATATGTAGTTTTTCAACACTTTGCATAGAGAAAGCTGATATTGATTTTGTAGCTTTTTCAGGCTGATGTTGCATTTCATAAGGCAAAACATCCGTAGTTAATGTTTCTCCATTGCTTAAAATAACAGATCGTTCAATAATATTTTTAAGTTCTCGAATATTTCCCGGCCAGGAATAAGTTTCTAATTTCTGAAGAAAATCATCAGTGATATTTAAGTTCTTTTTATTCGTTTTTTCAGAAAATTGTTTAACAAAGTAATTTGTTATTGGTGCAATATCTTTGATTCTTTCGCGTAAAGGCGGAAGTGTAATCTCAAAAATATTCAGACGAAAATATAAATCAGAACGGAAACGATGTTCTTCACTTTCTATTTTTAAATCTCTGTTGGTAGCCGCAATTAATCTGAAATTTGATTTTTTTGGAGTTGTATCTCCAATAGGAATATATTCACTCGTTTCTAAAACACGTAATAATTTGGCTTGGAGTTCAATTGGCATTTCTCCAATTTCATCCAGGAATAGAGTTCCGCCATTTGCTTCTTCAATAAACCCCTTTTTATCTTTCAGTGCTCCGGTAAACGATCCTTGCTTGTGTCCGAATAATTCGCTCTCTAGAATTTCTTTACTAAAAGTACTGCAATTTAAAGCCACAAAAGATTTTCCTACACGATTGCTATTTTCATGAATAGCTTGGGCAAAAACTTCTTTTCCTGTTCCGGTTTCTCCGGTAAGCAAAACAGTCGAATCTGTTTTGGCAACTTTTTTAGCTAAATCAATAACTTGTTCAATTCCTCTCGATTTTCCAATTATAGAATTAAAAGAATATTTATCGTTAATACGCTTCTCAAGCTGCTGGACCTTTTTTTGCAAATGCACTTTTTCGACAGCTTTGTATAAAAGCGGAATAATTTTGTCATTATCGTCACCTTTTACAATATAATCAAAAGCACCATTTTTCATAGCTTGAACACCATCAGGAATATTCCCGAAAGCAGTCAATAAAATTACTTCTATAAAAGGAAAACTTCCCTTTATATTTTGTAGAAAATCAACACCATTTCCGTCAGGTAATTTTACATCGCATAAAACCACATCAATATCAGTTTGTTCAAGTTTCTTAAAACCAGACTTCAAATCTTTGGCTTCAATAACTTCAAAACCTTCTGATTTTATAATGCGTGCCAGCAGACTTCTCAGTTTTTCTTCGTCGTCAATAATTAAAATTTTGTGTGTCATTTGAGGGGAATTCTGGAATCGAAATTCATTTTTGAAATACAAATTTAGGTTTTAAATCATTCAACTTTTTTGATCGATAGCAAATTCTTGCGAAAAAATAATTTTACGATCATAAAGTTGTTGCCTCTAGTATAAATTTAAGTTTTAAGTTATCTAATGGCGATATTTAAGTTGTATATAACAGTATTAAAATATTTAACACTGGTAAATTTATAATTCTATTAACATGAAAAAATTTAAGCATTGTGCCAAATGAAGTAATTTTGCGTAAAAGTTACATTATATGAAAGACCCAATTTCAATCTCAATATTAGAATTAGCTATCATAACACAAGATAGCAACGCATCAGAAACTTTTCAAAAAACAAAAGAAATAGCCCAACTCGCGGACAACTTAGGTTATAAACGATTTTGGCTGGCTGAACACCATAACATGGCGCACGTTGCTAGTTCGGCAACAGTAGTTCTAATTGGTTATGTCGCAAGTCAAACTCAAAATATTAGAGTTGGTTCTGGTGGAATCATGCTGCCAAATCATTCTCCTTTAATAGTAGCTGAACAATTTGGAACCTTAGAAACACTTTATCCAAACCGAATCGATTTAGGATTAGGAAGAGCTCCCGGAACAGATCAGCCAACTGCCGAAGCAATTCGAAAAGACTTTTTTGAACAAGCACAACGGTTTCCTCAAAACGTAACCAAGCTTCAGGATTATTTTTCGTCCGAAAATGCAACAGCAAAAGTAAGAGCATTTCCGGCTGAAGGCACAAATGTTCCCATCTGGATTTTAGGTTCAAGCACAGAAAGTGCAGCTCTTGCAGCAGCTTACGGTCTGCCTTATGCATTCGCTGGACATTTTGCACCACGCCAAATGATTCAGGCTTTTGAGTTCTATCGTGAAAATTTTCAGCCTTCTGAGGTTTTAAATAAGCCCAAAACAATGGCATGTGTAAATATCATTGCCGCAGATACAAATGAAGAAGCTGAATTTCTATCAACGAGTTTGTATCAAATGTTTTTGAATCTAATTCGTAATGATCGCAAAGGTTTACAGCCACCAGTACCATCTTTAGATGATATAATGAGTGAGGAAGAACGTTTTCATGTCAATCAAATGACCGCTTGTACTTTTACAGGAAACAAAGAGCAACTAGCAACTGATCTTAAAAAGTTTATTGATTATGCACGTATAGATGAATTGATGGCAACAAGTCCAATATTCGATCATCAAGCTAAGCTCAAAAGTATTCAGATTACAAAAGAAGTTATTGATAGTCTAAAATAAAGTATATATATAGGAGTAGAAATTTGTACTATAATATGTAAGGACTAATTTTGCTAACATAACCCGACAGCTCTTTAAAAGCTATCGGGTTTTTTAGTTCTATATTAAGTAAAGAATCATACTATAATATATAAGAGTAGCTTTTGTTCAGCTGAGCGTCCCGATACTTAGTGGGCAGCTTTTATAATTAGAAGAATTATGAGGAGCTTAATCCTGCTATCCGCTTCAATCTTTTGTGCCGAACCCCGGCACAAAAGGATTTTCTCCCGAAGCCTCGGGACTATCGGGGCTAGGAGAGTTGCTTTCAAAAGAAGGAGTAAGGTAAAAGAAGATACTTATTATGTTTGAGAGAAGCTATAACACGAAAGAAAGGAACTACTTGTTTTATCATCTTGCAGGAAAACGCCATTAAACGGTACAGATCCGATAAAAAAGAGAATATACAAGCTGGCTTAAATAATCAAAAAAGAGGTGAGGCCAGTAAAAATGGCATGTTTTAAAAAGATGCAGATGAGGTATAGGTATTTGTCTAAAGAAAAAACCTATAAATTGTAAAATAGCATAAAAGTTAAGTTTTGTGTTATCAGTGAGTTAAGATAAAGTTTAGAAAAAGATTAGAAATAAGTGGGTTTTAGGTATTGTTAAACGGAATAAAGGGTGTAGTTTTGCACCCGCAACAGCGATAAAGGTTCACAGAAATACTGACAGGCATACGAGATAAGGATTGAGATTTATTTTCAAAAAAGATTAAGAAAAGCTTGTGAGGTTCGAAAACGGATATTACATTTGCACCCCGCAAAACAAGGGAAGTTCATTGATAGATTGGTAGTGTTTAGGAGTAAAGAGAAAAGAGATTTTCTTTTAAAAAAACTTCAAAAAACATTTGCTATTTAGAAATAAGTTTTCTACTTTTGCACCCGCTTTGAGAAACAAGCGAAATACAAAAAGAAGATACGTTCGTAGACATATTGAATTGACAGCCGCTTTAACAGAGATGTTAGAGCAAAAGAATAAGAGTAATAGAATTGAGAGATTCGAAGAGAAAAGCTAGAATGA
>NZ_JBIPDA010000006.1:0-400672 GCF_044007395.1 Flavobacterium sp. FlaQc-57 | reverse complement strand
TCCCGAACAGAGTAGTTAAGCCCGCCTGCGCAGATGGTACTGCAGTTATGTGGGAGAGTATGTCGTCGCCTTTCTTTTAAAAACCCTATCCAATTCGGATAGGGTTTTTTGCGTTATATATGTTTTTGTAAAAAGAATCTACGTTTTCTCTATTCTAAAAGAAAAATTAAATTTTTTACTCGAAATATTTAGTTATTAATTTCTGTTAAATTATGATCAATTTTAGGTTTTATAGGATGATGAGTTAGCCTATATAAATGTGAATCTGTATTTTTGTTTTAAATATTATAATTTACATATGAAAAAAAGTATTGTATTGTTGACATTGTTTGTTATCTCAAATTTAAGTGCTCAACAGCGCCCTAAGTTAGTAGTTGGTATTGTCGTGGATCAAATGAAAATGGAGTATTTATATCGATTTTCAGATGATTTTTCGCCAAATGGATTTAAGAGATTAATGAATAATGGATATACTTTTCAGAATATGCATTACAACTATATGCCAACCTATACTGCTCCAGGTCACGCTTCAATTTATACAGGTACTACACCTGCAACACATGGAATTGTTGGTAATGAATGGTTTAGTAGAACTCTAGGGAAGGAGATGTATTGTACAGATGATGCTGGTGTAAAAACAGTGGGAGATGGTACTGCAGAAGAAGGTGCTATGTCTCCTAAAAACTTACAAAGTACTACAATTACTGATGAAGTACGTATGGCTACTAATTTTGCTGGAAAAGTTATCGGTGTGAGTCTTAAAGATCGTGGTGCTATTTTACCAGCTGGTCATTTCGCAAATTGGGCCTTTTGGTACAGTAAAACAGGGGCTTTTATTTCTAGTACTTTTTATGGCGATAAATTGCCAGAATGGGTTTCTCAATTTAATAGTGAGAAACATTATATGCCATACATTAATAAAGGTTGGGATTTATACAAACCAGCTTCAACATATAATGAAAGTTTGGTAGATAATAATCCATATGAAGGGAAGTTGTATGGCAGTGCTGCTCCTGTTTTTCCTTACGATTTGAAAAAAATGTATGAGAAGAATGATGCTGGAATTTTAAGAGCAACTCCTTATGGAAATGATTTGCTGGCTGAGTTTGCAATGAAAGCTATCGAAAAAGAGGAACTAGGAAAAGATAATATCACAGATTTCCTAACTGTTAGTTTTTCTTCTACTGATTATGTTGGACACTTACTTGGGCCTCGATCAATGGAACTTCAGGATACTTATTTAAGATTGGATCAAACGATTGCTGACTTTTTGATTTATTTAGATAAAACTGTTGGTAAAGATAATTATTTACTTTTCTTAACGGCAGATCACGCTGGAGCTGAAAATGTAATTTACTTAAAAGATCATAAATATAATGTTGATAATTATCCATCGAAAGAGGTTAGAAAGAGCTTGCAGGATTTCTCAACAAAGACATTTGGAGTTGATCTGATTTTAAATTATTCAAACTTTAATGTGTTCTTTAATAAGCAAATTATCAAAGACAAAGGTTTTGAATTGGCAAAAGTAAAACAAGCTTTTAAAGATTTTTTAATTTCACAACCGCAAGTTAAAAAGGTATATACAGAAGAAGAAGTTTTGGCTAATTCAGGGAATGACTACTATTTGAATTTTGTTGCAAAAGGTTATGATGTAACTCAAAATGGAGATTTAGTAATTATCGATAAGCCTGGAGATATTGAATATTCGACTACTGGTACTTCGCACGGAACACCTTATGCTTATGATACTCATGTACCAGCTATTTTTTATGGATGGCATATTAAAAAAGGAGAGTCTTATGATAAAAAAGCTATTACAGAGATTGCTCCAACAATAGCGCAGAAAATCAAAGTTACTTTTCCAAATGGAACAGAAGCAAAAGTTTTACAAGAAGTTTTAGACGAAAAATAGTTTATAATATTTTATATAAAATAAAACCTGTCATTAAATGTGACAGGTTTTTTTTTGTCCAAAAAAAAGACTTTTCAATTAAGAAAAGTCTTTTAAATAATGTTTTTTAGTAAGCACTTATTTTAATGTTAACACTATGCGTTTGCTAGCACTATTTCTTCGTTAAATGGTAGATTCCAAGCTTCAGCAACTCCTTTGTAAAGGATTTTTCCGTTAGCAATATTTAATCCTTTTTTCAACTCTTCATTTTCATTACATGCTTTTTCCCATCCTTTGTTTGCTAATTGAACTGCATAAGGTAAAGTTGCATTAGTTAAAGCAAGAGTTGATGTATATGGAACAGCTCCCGGCATATTTGCAACACAATAGTGAACAATATCATCAATAATAAAAGTAGGATTTTCGTGCGTTGTTGGTGTGCATGTTTCAATACATCCACCTTGGTCAACCGCAACGTCTACAACAACAGTTCCCGGACGCATTAATTTTAGCATATCACGCGTGATCAAGTGAGGTGCTTTTGCTCCTGGAATCAAAACTGCTCCAACAATTAAATCAGCATCTTTAATTGCTTTTGTGATATTATAGTGATTAGACATTTCTGTATTTACATTAGCTGGCATAATGTCATCTAAGTGGCGTAAACGTGGTAAACTTAAGTCCATAATAGTAACTTGCGCACCTAAACCTGCAGCCATTTTAGCAGCTTGAGTACCTACAATTCCTCCTCCTAATACTAATACTTTTGCTGGTGGAACACCTGGAACACCACCTAAAAGGATTCCTCTTCCTTTTAAAGGTTTTTCAAGGTATTTTGCTCCTTGTTGAATAGCCATGCGACCTGCAACCTCAGACATTGGTACTAACAATGGTAAACTACGATCTGTTTTTTCAACTGTTTCGTAAGCTAAACATACTGCACCTTTTTCTAGCATAGCGTGAGTCAATGGCTCAGATGAAGCAAAGTGAAAGTAAGTAAATAATAGTTGATCTTTTTTGATTAATGGATACTCAGAAGCAATTGGCTCTTTTACTTTAATAATCATTTCAGCAATAGCATATACTTCTTCAATAGTTCCTAAAACTACTGCACCTGCATTTGCATATTCATCATCATTAAAACCACTACCTAAACCTGCAGAAGCTTGTACATAAACAACATGTCCATGTTTTTTCATTTCTGAAACACCTGCTGGAGTTAGTGCAACACGGTTTTCGTTGTTTTTTATTTCTTTTGGAACACCTATTATCATTTTGTTATATTTTTTTGTTTTTATTGAAATTGTTTTACAAAACTACAGATAGAGAATATATTATTGATTAATGAGTAATAAATAAGAAAATATTATTTTATTTAATACTTTTACAGAAAAATATACTGTTTAAGGAAATAAAAAAGCCTTCAAAAAGAAAAAATGACTAAATTTTATTAATCAATGAAAACGTTTTCGTTATGGCTTTAGATGAAATTGACAAAAAAATCTTACGACTTTTGCAGGAAAATGCGCATTATACTTTAAAGGATATTGCAAACAAAATAAATTTGTCTTTGACACCTGTTCATGATCGTGTGAAACGTCTTGAAAAAGAAGGAGTTATTGAGAAGTATGTTTCAATTTTGAACAAAAAAAAGTTGGGGAATAATCTAACAGTTTATTGTCAAGTTACACTCACAAAACAAACTTATGATACATCTGAAGGATTTAATCAGTCGATTTTGAATTTACCTGAAGTAGTGGAATGTAATTATGTTTCCGGAAATTTTGATTATATGCTAAAGATTATTATTCCGGACATGGAAAGTTATCATCAATTTCACCAAAAAAAGTTATCAATTCTTCCAGAAGTATCTCTTATTAATACTGTTTTTGTAATCTCCGAAGTAAAAAGTACTACGGTTCTTCCTATTTAATAAAAAAACCACCAAGTATCGACTTGATGGTTTTTAGAAAATTGGTTTTGGTTGTATTTATTTAATAATAAGTAAAACGTCTTACTTTAGCAATATATTTTGCTAAACGAATTACCTGATGACTATAGCCATATTCGTTATCGTACCAAATATAAAGCACTATGTTTTTTCCGTCTTTGGAAACAATTGTGGCGTTACTGTCGTAAATTGAAGGAGCAGATGTTCCAACAATGTCAGATGATACTAATTCATTATTTAAGGAATATTTGATTTGCTCTACCAATTCTCCTTCAAGAGCATATTTTTTCATGATTTTATTAATAGCCGGAATTGAAGTTGCTTTTTTAACTTCTAAGTTCAACACAACTAAAGAACCATTTGGAACAGGAACTCTAATAGCATTTGAAGTTAATTTTCCTTCTAAAGAGGGTAAGGCTTTTGCAACGGCGCTTCCAGCACCAGTTTCAGTAATTACCATGTTTAGGGCGGCAGCTCTTCCTCGACGGTATTTTTTATGCATATTATCAACCAAATTTTGATCATTTGTGTATGCATGAATTGTTTCTAAATGACCTTTTACAACTCCTAAAGTATCTTCAATCGCTTTTAAAACCGGTGTAATTGCATTTGTAGTGCAAGAAGCTGCTGAGAAAATGTCAATTTCATCAGGATTATATTCGTTGTGATTTACTCCATGTACAATATTCGGAACTCCCTTTCCAGGTGCTGTCAATAAAACTTTACTCGCGCCATTAGAAGTTAAATGCCTTTTTAAAGCTTCCTCAGTAGTAAATGCTCCTGTATTGTCAATTACCAATGAATCGTTAATGCCGTATAAAGTATAGTCAATTTCTTCGGGAGAGTTTGCAGTTATAATATGAACAGTGGTCCCATTGATAATTAATGCGTTGTTTTTTGGATCAGCTATTACAGATCCTTGAAAATCTCCGTGAATTGAATCGTATCTTAAAAGAGAAGCTCGTTTCTCTAATGTAGACGCATCATTTTTATCACGAGTAACAATCGCTCTCAAACGCAATTGATTTCCTTTCCCGGTTTTAGACATTAATTCTCTCGCTAATAAACGGCCAATTCTTCCAAATCCATACAAAACAACATCTTTTGGCTGAATTTCTTCTGAAGATTTTGCTTTTTTCAATTTGTCGATTACAAAATATCTTGCATCAGGATATTTTTCATCTTCTAAACGATATTCATAAGTTAATTTTCCAAGATCTAATTTTGCAGGTGGAAGATCTAAGGATAAAATAACTTTGGCGATTTCAACCGAATCAAATATGGTGATAGGCTTACCTACAAATTCACCTGCATATTGATGCAAATTGATAATATCGCTGACATTTTTATCCAATAATTGATTTTTAAATAAAACCATTTCAATGGATTTGTCATACCATAAATCGCTTATGATTTTAATTAATTCGACACCGGCTCTTCTTCGGTCGACTTGTAATGATACCTCTTTTTGGTATAAAGATTTGTTACTCATAATTGATTAAATTGAAAAAATAAATACGTGACTATTTTTAAATTTTGCGCAAAAGTATCCATTTCAATCGATTTCGTAAACTATTTTGTGATTTATTTTTGAAAATAAAAAAAGCCACCTTATTTTCTAAGATGGCTTTTTTGAGTTTTCGGTCTCAGTCTCAGTTATCAGTTTTTTGCAACTGAATACTGCGACCGTAAACCGTGATTAAATAATAATTCTAAGAATTTCTCCGCCCTTATTTATCATTTCAAGACGTATACTTTGACCTTCATCTTTTTTGTTTAGAAGTTTAGAAACCGTTTCAATATTTGTTGCTTTTACATTGTCAATACTTAAAATAATATTGCCTTGTAATTCATTTTGATATTGCATCAAGTTTTCATTATTGATACTTTTGATCTTTACTCCATAATCAATTTTGAATCTTTTTTTGTCAGAAGCATCAATGTTTTCCAATTGAATTCCTTTAAATTCGGTACTGAAAAATTCATTTTTACTTAAAGTTACCGGAACTGTTTTTGTTTTTCCGTCTTTAATGTAAGTTACTTTAACAATATCGTTTGGTCTTTTTGTATTGATATAACCAGAAAGATCTGCGTAAGTTGAAATATTTTGATCATCAAGTTTTACAATAATATCTCCTTTACCAAGACCCGCTTTTTCAGCTCCTGAGTTTTTAGAAACTTTACTGATATAAAAACCCTGTGTTTCACTAATGCCTAATTCTTTTGAGGCAGAACTATTTAATTCGCCACCTTCAACACCCAAAATTCCTCTTTGAACATTTCCAAACTCCATGATATCTTCGATAATTTTTCGAGCAATATTAGACGGAACCGCAAATGAATATCCAACATAAGAACCTGTAGTAGAAGAGATCATAGTATTAATACCAATTAATTCTCCTCTTGTATTAACCAATGCACCACCACTGTTACCTGGGTTTACTGCAGCGTCAGTTTGTATAAACGACTGAATTCCGTTTGTGTCTAAATTTCTGGCTTTCGCCGAAACAATTCCTGCAGTTACAGTTGAAGTTAAATTATAAGGATTTCCAACTGCCAAAACCCATTCACCAATTTTTACAGAATCAGAATTTGCAAATGCAGTATAGGGTAACTTTTCATTGGCATCGATTTTTAGCAATGCGATATCCATTTTAGAATCCGTACCAATTAGCTTTGCTTTGTATGATTTTTTATTGTTTAATGTAATTTCGATTTCGGTCGCATCTTTAATAACGTGATTGTTGGTAACAATATATCCATCTTCAGAAATAATAACACCAGATCCGGTTCCAACTTGTTCTTGTTGCTGTTGACCACCGTAACCATAAAAATATTCCAACATAGGATTAGTAACTGTTCTTCGCGAAACATTTTTTACGTGAACAACAGTGTGTATTGTTTTATCTGCAGCGGCAGTAAAATCAACCGTTTCAGCAGATAGCGCTACATTTCTTCCAAAGGAATCAGGAGCTACTGTTACAACAGAATTTCCTTTTCCAAAAATAGAATTGTTGCTGTCAAATAATAACTTGTAAGCACCAAGGGTTGTAGCACCACTTAAAAGAGACACTAAAAATAAGGTTGAAAATCGTTTCATAGTTGATTAGTTTTTAAGTTATCTACTGTAAAAATAATTCAAAAAAAAGCCGAAGTAAAGTGGTTTAACGCTCTTTAACAATGATTAACATTTCATTAATTATTTGTTCGTACTTTTGTGTTACTAATGTAAAAAAAATGCAAATAGAATTTTATAAATATCAAGGTACCGGTAACGATTTTGTAATGATTGATAACCGTACAAACTTTTTTCCAAAAGAGGACATTAAATTGATTGAGCGTCTATGCGACAGACGTTTTGGTATTGGAGCGGATGGACTTATTTTGTTAGAAAATGATGCCGAAACAGACTTCAGAATGGTGTATTATAATTCAGATGGAAATCAGAGTTCAATGTGCGGAAATGGCGGACGTTGTTTAGTAGCTTTTGCAAATCAACTTGGTGTAATTAATAGCCAAACTACATTCATTGCAACAGATGGTTTACATCATGCTTCAGTTGGAGACGATGCTATTATTTCGTTGCAAATGATTGATGTCGACGAAGTACAGATAAAGGATGATTATACTTTTTTAAATACTGGTTCTCCGCATCATGTTCAAATTGTAGATGATTTAGAACATTATAATGTAAAAGAAAATGGCGCTGCAATTCGTTATGGTGAGTTGTACGGAGAAAAAGGTAGCAATATTAATTTCGTGAAAAAAGTTAATGATAGTACTTTTTCGCTACGTACTTATGAAAGAGGTGTTGAAGATGAAACTTTAGCTTGCGGAACTGGAGCAACAGCAGTTGCAATTGCAATGAATGCTATTGGTCAAACCGATAAAACTTCGATTAATTTGAACGTTGAAGGGGGAAAATTAGTTGTTTCTTTCAATAAAAAAGGAGATCATTATAGCAATGTTTTTTTGACTGGTCCAGCAAAATTTGTTTTTAAAGGAACTATAGTAATCTAAAATCAACAATCTAAAAAATCTATAATTAGAATGATAACTCTTAAAGGCGAAAATATTTATCTCCGTGCATTAGAACCTAACGATTTAGAGTTTGTGTATGCTATGGAAAATGATCAAAGCATTTGGGAAGTTAGTAATACATATACTCCATACAGCCGATTTTTGGTACGCCAATACCTCGAAAATGCGCAGCAGGATATTTATGAAGCAAAACAATTGCGTTTGGCTATTTGCCAAGACGAAGATTTTCCAGCCATTGGATTAATTGATTTGTTTGAATTTGACCCCAAGAATAATAAAGCTGGCGTTGGAATCGTTATTCAAAAAGACGAAAACAAAAGACAGAATGTTGGTTCTGAGGCATTAGAGCTTTTAATTAAATATGCCTTTCATAATTTAAATTTACATCAGCTTTATGCAAATATTAGTGTAGAAAATGTAGCGAGTATAGCTCTTTTTACTAAATTTGGATTCGAGAAAATAGGAATTAAAAAAGACTGGATTTTGCTAAATAACCACTATCAAGACGAAGCAATGTTTCAGTTAATTAACAAACAAATTTAAAATCTAAACTTTGAGCTTAAAAAAAATTATCACGATAACTGCTGTAGCCGTAATTTCAGTTTTAATGATTTACGGATTCATTTTAATCAGTAAAATTTTTAGTGCCAACACTAAATTTGAGGAGAAAGAACTTTATGTTTATGTTCCTACGGGTGCAAATTATAGCGATGTTAAAAAAATATTACAGCCATATATTAAAAATTTCGAAAATTTTGAAATGGTTGCCAACAAACGCAGCTACCCTGAAAATGTAAAATCAGGTCGATTTTTGCTTAAAAAAGACATGAACAACATGGATTTGGTTAGAGCTATGCGTTCTAATGTTCCTGTAAAACTGGCTTTCAATAATCAAGAGCGTTTAGAAAACTTTGCTGGCAGAGTAGGTGCAGAAATAGAAGCAGATAGTTTGTCATTGATGAAAGCGTTTAAAGATTCTACTTTTTTAGCTACAAATGGTTTTAATGAAGATAATGTTTTTGCAATGTTTATTCCAAATACATATGAAATCTATTGGAATACTTCGGCAGAAAAGTTCCGTGATAAAATGATCAAGGAATATCATAATTTTTGGACTCCTGAAAGAATTGAGAAAGCTAAGAAACAAGGTTTAACACCAGTTCAAGCGACAATTTTGGCATCTATTGTTCATAAAGAATCAGTAAAAAAAGATGAAAGACCTCGTATTGCAGGTGTTTATTTGAATCGTTTACGTTTAGAAATGCCTTTACAAGCAGATCCAACTGTTATTTATGCTTTAAAATTAAGAGACAATAATTTTGATCAAGTCATTAAAAGAGTATTCTATAATGATTTGCTAATGAAATCGCCATATAATACTTATGTGAATATTGGACTACCTCCGGGACCAATTGCAATGCCTGATATCACTGCTCTTGAAGCAGTTTTAAACCCTGAAAAAAACGATTATATTTACTTTTGCGCTAGTGTAGAGCGTTTTGGATACCACGAATTTGCTGCAACTTTAGCGGAGCACAATGTAAATGCAAAAAAATATTCAGACTGGATTGCTAGTCAAGGCGTAACAAGATAGTTTTGAATTTTAGAAATTTAGTTCTCTTATCGGTTTTATTTTTATCGAGTTTTTTCTCTATGAAGGCACAAAGCAAATTTGAAAGCTTTTTGGCCCCTTCCGACACTTTAAATAAAAAAAGACAAAATACAGTAATAGTAACTGAGGCTGCTTTAGCTTCGGTTACTTTATTAGGTTTAAACCAGCTCTGGTATGCAGATTATCCGCGTTCTAATTTTCATTTTATAAATGACAATAGCGAATGGCTTCAGATGGATAAAGTTGGACATATGTATTCTGCTTATCATTTAGGCAGATTTGGAGCCGAAATGATGAATTGGAGTGGAGCCAATCAAAAGGAGCAGCTCGTTTATGGAGCCACTTTAGGATTTGCATTCTTGACAGCTGTTGAAGTTTTAGATGGTTTTTCGTCAGAATGGGGAGCTTCTTCAGGAGACATAATTGCCAATGCAACAGGAACAGCACTATATGTTTCTCAGGAATTACTTTGGAGAGAGCAGCGAATTACTCCAAAATTCTCTTTTCATACCACGCAATATGCAAATTTAAGACCTGAATCCTTAGGAAGTTCATTAAATGAACAGCTCTTAAAAGATTATAATGGACAAACATATTGGCTCTCCGTAAATCTTCATTCTTTTGCAAAAGAAACAAAAATTCCGAAGTGGTTAAATATTGCTTTTGGATATGGAGCTGATGGAATGTTAACAGGAAATTTACAAAATGATAATGTTAATTCTATCCAAAACCCTGAAAGATTTCGTCAGATTTATCTTAGTTTTGATGTTAATTTAGCTAAAATTGACACAAAATCACATTTTTTGAAGACGGTTTTCTCCATTTTTAACACTATAAAAATTCCGGCGCCAACGCTCGAATACTCAGCTAATAAAGGGCTTAAAGCATATGCCTTATATTTTTAAAACCTTGTAAAGTATTGATTATCAGTATTATTTTGTTTTTATTATCTTTGCACCGTAGAAATTTCAAAAAGGTGACAGCGTTTTGAAGAAAAACAATTTATGATAAAGAAGTGGTACTTTTATGCGAGTTTGATCGTTATTATTACATTTTTAAGTGTGGGTTTTAAACCCTTTAGTCGAGAAACCAAACCTTGGTTTTCAATAGAAAAAACAGATGGATCAGAATACTTATTTCCATCGCTAGAAGAGGATGATTATCCTGAAGTAAAACAAGTAAATGTCCTATTTACAAAAAAGCGCCTTATAAGTTTTAAAGAAGCAGTAGCTTTTAAAGAATCTCAAGGAAAATACCGATTGGTAAATTCACTTGGTTATATGGGAAAATACCAGTTTGGTATTCAAGCTTTAAAATCTGTTGGTATCAAAAATAGCAAAGCCTTTTTAAAAGATCCTGCATTACAAGAAAAAGCTTTTATTGCGTTGTTATCCAAAAATAAATGGATTTTACGTAATGAAATCGAAAGGTATGAAGGAAAAGTAATTGGTGGAGTTGAAATTACTGAATCAGGAATTTTAGCAGCTGCACATCTTGGAGGTGCAGGATCTGTAAAAAATTTCTTCAAAAACAAAGGGAATAGATATTTTAAAGATGCTTACGGTACTTCATTAAGGAGTTACTTGAAAGCTTTTGGAGGTTATGATCTTTCTCATATTGAAGCAGATAGTAATGCTACAATACATAATATTTAATGAGGATTCAACTTTATAAAAAAACCAACATGATAAATGTTGGTTTTTTTTGTTTTGTATGATTGCTTAATCGATTAAAATTTCTAAAATTTTGATTGCCGCTTCGCTGATTTTTGTTCCTGGACCAAAAACAGCAACTGCACCCGCATCGAATAAGAATTGATAATCTTGTGCCGGAATCACACCGCCAACAATCACCATAATATCTTCTCGTCCATGTTTTTTAAGTTCTTCAATGACTTGCGGAACTAATGTTTTGTGACCTGCCGCCAATGATGAAACGCCTAAAATGTGTACATCATTTTCAACTGCTTGTTTTGCTGCTTCTGCCGGAGTTTGAAAAAGTGGGCCAATATCTACATCAAAACCAACATCAGCATATCCTGTTGCCACAACTTTTGCACCACGGTCGTGTCCGTCTTGCCCCATTTTGGCAATCATAATTCTTGGGCGCCTTCCTTCTTGTTTTGCAAAAGCATCAGCTAACTGTTTTGCTTTTTCAAAATTCTCGTCATTTTTTATTGCTGCACTATACACACCGCTAAAGGATTTAATTTGTGCTTTGTATCTGCCAAAAACACTTTCAAGAGCATCACTAATTTCGCCCAAAGTAGCTCTTTCTCGTGCAGCTTCAGTAGCAATTTCAAGTAAGTTTCCTTGACCAGTTTTAGCACAATGAATTAATTTTTCTAGTGATTGATTTACTTTTTCAGTATTTCTTTTTTCTTTTATTTCTGAAAGGCGTTCAATTTGTTGCTTACGAACCATTTGGTTGTCAACATCCAAAATATGTAACGGATCCTCTTTTTCTAATCTAAATTTATTTACACCAACAATAATATCCTGTCCACTATCAATTCGGGCTTGTTTTCTTGCGGCAGCTTCTTCAATTCGTAGTTTCGGAATTCCGGCTTCAATAGCTTTTGTCATTCCGCCCAATTCTTCTACTTCATCAATAAGTTTCCAGGTACTTTCCAGAATTTCATTGGTTAGACTTTCAACATAATAGCTGCCAGCCCAAGGATCGACTGTTTTGGTGATTTTAGTTTCTTCCTGTAGAAATATCTGTGTATTACGCGCAATTCTAGCCGAAAAGTCAGTTGGTAAAGCAATTGCTTCATCAAGAGCGTTAGTATGTAAAGACTGTGTTCCGCCAAAAGCTGCGGCAGTTGCTTCTATACAAGTTCTGGCGACATTGTTAAAAGGATCTTGTTCTGTTAAACTCCAGCCACTTGTTTGGCAGTGCGTTCTAAGTGCCAAAGATTTGTCACTTTTTGGATTAAATTGCTGAATTAATTTTGCCCAAATCATCCTGCCAGCTCTCATTTTTGCAATTTCCATAAAATGATTCATACCAATTGCCCAAAAGAAAGATAGGCGAGGAGCAAACTCATCAATGGTCATTCCTGTTGATAATCCGGTTCTAATATATTCTAAACCATCGGCCAAAGTATATGCTAATTCAATATCAGCAGTTGCTCCGGCTTCCTGCATATGATATCCCGAAATAGATATAGAATTGAATTTCGGCATTTTTTTGCTGGTAAATTCAAAAATATCAGCAATGATTTTCATTGAAGGTGTTGGTGGGTATATATAAGTATTACGCACCATAAATTCTTTTAGAATATCATTCTGGATTGTTCCTGATAATTTGTCAATTGAAACACCTTGTTCTTCAGCTGCAACTATATAAAAAGCCATAATAGGTAAAACAGCTCCATTCATTGTCATAGAAACCGACATTTCATCAAGTGGAATCTGGTCAAAAAGCACTTTCATGTCTTCAATAGAATCTATAGCTACGCCTGCTTTCCCAACATCGCCAACAACTCTTTCGTGATCAGAGTCATAACCGCGATGCGTTGGTAAATCAAAAGCAATAGATAATCCTTTTTGTCCTGCTGCTAAATTTCTTCGGTAAAAAGCATTGCTTTCTTCTGCAGTAGAAAATCCTGCATATTGGCGAATTGTCCACGGACGCCTTACATACATTGTAGCGTATGGTCCGCGTAAATTAGGTGCAAAGCCAGCTCCAAAATCAAGAAATTCTAAGTCTTCAATATCCTTTTGAGAATAATTTTTTTTGAGCTCAATCCCTTCAGCAGTAAAAAAGCTATCGCCCAAAACTTCCGGATTTGGACTTTGGGCTTTAGATTTTAGACTTTCGAGAGTAATATGTTTAAGGTCTTTTCTTATCATGGAGACACTTCTTTGTGTGGTTTTATTAATTACTAAAAAAAAAAGGATTATTCAAGTTCTAGTCGCTCTTGTTCCAGTTTTTCGGCTAATCTTTTTTCTATAATTGGTGTAATTAATGTTTTTCTTGGTTTTATTTTTACGAAGGGAAACAATTCTAAATCGTGTTTCATCTTGTCGTCTTTGTTTGGGTATTTATTTGTGCCTAATAAAATTTCTTTTTTGGAGTCAAATAATTCCTGCTCTTTTGCAGCACTTTCCTGAATTTTCTTTTTGATGGTTCCATCGTTCAAAAGTTTCAGGAATCCTCCATTAGCTTCAATGTCTTTAAATAAAGTCAGACTTTTTTCGGCCAATTGCATGGTTAGACTTTCTATGTAATAACTTCCATCGGCAGGATTATCAACTTTGTCAAAATAACTTTCGTGTTTTAAAACTAATAATTGATTTCTGGCAATTCGGTCACCAAATTCATTGTCTTTATGATACAAAGAGTCGTATGGTAAATTGGCTACAGCATCGGCACCGCCTAAAATTGCCGACATACATTCGGTTGTTGTACGAAGCATATTTACGTTGTAATCGTAAATTGTTTTATTACGTTTGGTAGGCGTTACCAAAAAATGACATTCTAAATCAGAATTGTATTCTGAAGCAATTAGTTTAAAAAGCATTCTTAAAGCGCGAAGTTTTGCAATTTCAAAGAAATAATTAGTTCCAACTGAAATCTGAAAAACAATAGGTTTCGTAATAGTTGATAAACGATTGAAATATTCGTTTGCATGTGCTAAACTATATGCGATTTGCTGAGTGATATTGGCGCCTGCATTTTGATACAAACCCAAATCTATGCTTAATAAAGAAAGATTTGTAGTTGCTTTTGAAATGTTTTCAAGCGTTTCAAAATTATTTTTATCTGATGTTGTAAACCAATTCCCTTCTCTTGCAAAATGACCAATAGGATCAATATTGCAATAAAAAATGGCTTTTTTCTGAATCGAAATAGTGTCCAATATTTTTACGAAATCGATTGAAATAAAGCTCCAATTGAAGTAAACGGTTCTGTTTTCTAAAGGAAGATTTTCTAATAATTTTTGAATATCAATTTTTTCGTTTTGAATAGTAAAACGCAAACTTTCAGCACCTCTTTCAATAGTATTAAGTGCTCTCTGAATTGATTTATCGATATCATGAACAAAAATATTCTGACAGATTTTGAAATTTGAAGCTTCGGTTTTTACAACGGCAGCTTTTGAGAATTCGTCTCTATGGTAAAACGGCTTTACTTGAATATCTTCTGGAGAATGCCAAATAACAGTTTCATTATAATCGGCTCCATCTAATTCAAACTGAATTTTTTGTTTCCATTGTTTGGATGAAATCGGATTAAAATCGTCGAATAGGGTAGTTGCCATTGGGTGTTTTTCTGGTTATTCTTTAGTATCTTGAATAGTATCTCCTTCAAATTGGATGATGTAAATATCTTCGCTGTCTTTTTTCATAAAGTACTTTTCTCGAGCATATTTTTCTATTTGTTCAGGATTTTTAAGTTGTTTGATCTGTTCCTGATCCTTTTTTATTTCGTCCTGATAATATTTTTTATTGTCTTGTAATTCGTTAATCTGTCCGTCTAAAAAGCGATGATCAAAATAAGAGTAATTGTCTAAAAACAGCATCCAGACAACAAAAAATAGTAACACCCAAACATATTTGTTGCCTAGGAGTTTAAACCATCGTTTACCTTTATATGGATTTTTCATTTTAGTTCAATTTAACCGATTACTTCTTTTAATTTCGATTGGTATTCTAGCCCCGATAGTAGTGAAAACCCTTTTGTACCAGTGTTTGGCACAAAAGGTTGAAACGAATAGCGGGAAACAGCTCCTAATTTCTATGCAATAAATTTACGATAAAAATTATGAAATTCGTTGATTAATTACAGCACGTACCACATCAATTGCTACGGTATTGTATTTGTCATTTGGTATAATGATGTCTGCAAAAGCTTTCGATGGCTCAATAAATTGCTCGTGCATAGGCTTTAAAGTATTTTGGTAACGGGTTAAAACCTCGTCAATATCACGTCCGCGTTCTGAAATATCTCTTTTCAAACGACGAATTAATCTTTCGTCAGAATCAGCGTGAACATATACTTTTACGTCAAAAAGATCACGTAACTCCGGATTTGTCAAAATTAAAATCCCTTCAACAATCATAACTTTTCTCGGATGCGTTGAAACGGTATCGTCAGTTCTGTTATGTTGTATAAAAGAGTATACCGGTTGATCAATGGTTTCGCCAGCTTTTAAGGCTTTAAGATGTTTTACCAGTAATTCGAAATCGATAGCACGAGGATGATCAAAGTTGATTAATGCTCTTTCGTCAAACGACAAATTGGTAGTTTCTTTATAGTATGAATCTTGCGAAATTACACCAACTTCAGTGTCTGGTAATTCGTTCATGATTTGGTGTACTACTGTAGTTTTTCCACTTCCTGTTCCTCCTGCAATTCCAATAATGAGCATAAATTTGATATTATATATTTGTTTGGCAAAAATAATAATTTAACTCAATTGTTTAAAAATATTAACGAATTAAACCATATAAGTGATAGAAGTAAAATTAAGCAAACATATATTTAAACAATTTATTACTTCGTTGAACTAATATTACTTATATGGTAAAAACATAAAAAAATCCCGAAAGTAAAACCTTCGGGATTTCGTGCAATCAGTATAGTTTTAATAAAATATTCTGAATTTAGTAAGCACTTGTAATTATTTATTCTTTTTTGCTTTTATCATCATTTCAAGCTGATCCCAAAGTTCTTCAGGAATTGCTTCCAATAAATTGAATTGTCCGGCACCTTTTAACCATTCGCCACCATCAATCGTGATAACATCTCCATTAACGTAAGCCGAAAAATCAGAAACTAAGTAAGCGGCCAAATTGGCTAATTCCTGATGATCACCTACACGTTTTAATGGAACTTTTTTCGCCATATCAAACTTTTCAGCAAGATCGCCAGGTAATAATCTGTCCCAAGCTCCTTTTGTCGGGAATGGTCCCGGAGCAATGGCATTAGAACGAATTCCGTATTTGGCCCACTCTACAGCAAGGCTTCTTGTCATAGCCAGAACTCCTGCCTTTGCAGTTGCGCTAGGTACAACATATGCAGATCCTGTCCAGGCATAAGTGGTAACAATATTTAAAATAGTTGCCGATGTTTGTTTGGTGTCAATCCAGTGTTTACCAAAAGCAAGCGTACAGTTTTTTGACCCTTTTAATACGATATCTATAACAGTGTCAAATGCATTTGCAGATAAACGTTCAGTTGGAGAAATAAAATTTCCGGCTGCATTGTTCAAAAGAACATCAACTTTTCCAAAAGCTTTCAAAACTTCTTGAAGCATATTTTCTACTTCTTCATAATGACGAACGTCACATTGAAGCGGTAAACATTTTCCTCCAGTTTCAGTTTCAAGTTCGGTTGCAGTATTCTTAAGCTTTTCTAAATCTCTAGAAGTAATGGCTACCTGAGCTCCTAATTCTAAGAAATATTTAGTCATTGCTTTTCCTAAACCACTTCCGCCGCCTGTAACTACAATGACTTTACCTTTTAAAGCGTCATCTCTTAACATTTTATCTGTATAGCTCATATTTTTATTTTTATTACAATATTAATTAAATAAATAGGATGCACGCATAATAATGTTATAAAATTTTAATAAAATTTATATTTCGCACAATTTTTTTGCTGCCGATTCTAATGTGTAGTTGTCTTTGGCAAAGCAAAAACGTATTAATTTTTGATCTTTATGATCTGAGTAAAAAGTTGAAATTGGAATAGCTGCAACACCATGATCGATGATTAGTTTTTTGCAAAAAGTAACATCGTCATCATTTGAAATAGTGGCGTAAGATGCAACTTGAAAATAAGTTCCTTCGCAGGGTTTTAACTCAAACCGACTATTTTGCAGTAGTTTTTGAAAATAATCTCGTTTTTCCTGATAGAATTTCCCTAAAAGATTCACATCAACAATATCTAAATATTGACTGATCGCGGCTTGCGAAATACTATTGACGCTAAAAACTAAAAACTGATGTACTTTTTTAATCTCTTTCATCAAATATTCTGGTGCTACGGTGTAGCCAATTTTCCAGCCTGTAATATGGAATGATTTTCCGAAAGAAGAAACCATGATACAACGGTCTAAAAGAAAGCTTTTTGTATGAGCCGAAATATGTTTCTCTTCAAAAGTAATATATTCATAAACCTCGTCTGATAAAACAAGAAGATCAGGATATTTTGAAAGTAATTTTTCCAGTTGAAGAAAATCGTCCTCAGTTAAAATTTTCCCAGTTGGATTATGAGGATTATTTATGATAATCATTTTTGTTTTTGGAGAACACGATTTTTCAATCGTTTCCCAATTTGGCGTATAATCATCATTTAAAGCTACTCGAACAGGGTTTGCATTGCACAACAAAACAGGAGATTCATACGAATCGTAACTCGGATCCAGAATAATAACTTCGTCGCCCGTTTTTACTAAAGCTAAAATTGTGGTGAAAATTCCTTGAGTTGCGCCGGCGGTAACAAGAATTTCTGTTTCGGGAACAATGGTTCTATTGTAAGAACTCTGAATTAATTTTGCAATCTGATTCATCAAAGGCGGATAGCCAGCCATAGGTGTGTATTGATGTACATTTTCTTTAGCCAATCTTGCTACGATGTCAGTTAATCTTTCGTCAACCGGAAAATTTGGAAATCCTTGTGAGAGATTAATGGCATTATATTCAGATGCCATTTTAGACATCACTGTAAAAATACTAGTACTTACATTTGGGAGTTTGCTCATAAATTATAGTTGCAGATATTGTAATTATAAAAGTACTCGTTTTTACTATAAATCTGATCTTTTTTGTTTTTTAGCAATATAAAAAGGCACTAAAAAAAAGCTATTTATCAATAGTTGTCTTTTAATGCCTTCTTTTGAATTACTTTATTGTATAATCTCGCCAGTTGGTTTGACTACAATTTTGCGGACGTCATTATCTTTTACGATTTTCAAATTGTATTCTTTTTTCTTGATATCGCCTTCTTTTTGAGTATAAAGAAATTTGTCTTTTACGATTGTCCATCCCGGATAATCTTTATAAATAGAGTAAATGACTTTAGCAGGAAGCTGCACGTTTTGATAATTTTCGACCACGCTGGTTAATTTACCATTGTGATTGTAGGTTGCAGATAATGAACCTTGTGGGGATTCTAAGACTACCAAATAAGTGTCGTAGCCTTCATAGTCTTTTCCTAAATTATAGGAAATAAACTTTTCCTGAAGGGCTCTGACATTTTCATCAGGATTTCTGTCAGGTAAATAAATAGAAAAATCTTTTCCTGCACTTTTGATTACTACGGCAGGTAAATCGTTCATTTTAGTTTCTTTCTCTTTTGAGCTAACATATTCGCCTTGAGAAAAAGAGTTCGTTGTTAAACTAAAAAAAAATAAAATAATAAGAAATGCTTTCATGATATTTATTTTTAAAATATTAATTTTTTAGGTTAATCTTAATGATTTAAAAATATATGAAGGTTTCTTTTTTCTTCCCCTTTTTGATGATGTTTTTTAAAAGCTAAATCATTAAAGTTCAAGGCTTTGAACAATTTTTTTTGAGTTCGATAAAAATAATTCTTTTCCTAATGTATAAGAGTTAAATATATCTTTATGGATTGTTAATTTAAAGACTTTTGTGAATCATTTTTTAAGAGGAAAAAGACATCAAGTTTATTCGTCTAATTTTTTTACGAATAAAAAAAGTAGTTTAATTATAGTACTTGGAGAAAGAAATCGGCTCAAATAATGGCCGTGGTTCAATAAAAGAAACAATTACATTTTATGAATAATAAAAATAGTTGGTCTGTTATGAAGGTCAACTTTTAATTTTTTCCAATCGGCAACACGCATTGTTTTAATGAATTCTGTTGGAAGTGTAATATCTGTTGCGATACAAAGATGCGTTGACGGATTTACAATTTGCAAAATATCTTCGACTGACTTATTATTTCGATAAGGTGTTTCAATAAAGATTTGAGATTGATTTTTATCTTGAGATAATTTTTCAAAATGCTTTAAAGCTGATTTTTTTTCGTCTTTATCGATTGGTAAATATCCGTTGAAAGTAAAACTTTGACCGTTCATTCCAGAAGCCATCATTGCTAATAATATAGAAGATGGGCCAACTAAAGGTACAACCTGAATTCCTTTTTCATGTGCCAGTTTTACAATCACAGCACCTGGGTCAGCAACACCAGGACAACCTGCTTCACTCATTAAACCAACATTTTTTCCTTCTAACAGAGGTTTGATGAAATCTAAATGTTCGCTTGGTTCAGTACGTTTATTAAGTGTGAAAAGAATAAGTTCTGATTGCTTTTTCTCTGGAGAGACCGCTTTTATTGATTTTCTCGCCGTTTTTTCATTCTCTACTATATAATGATCTATAAAATCGATACTTCTTTTTACGGTTTGTGGCAAAACATCCATCGGATCGCTTTCGCCCATTGTAGTTGGAATTAAGTATAGTTTTCCTAGAAGTTTCATTTTGAGGTATTTTATAGTTAAAAACAAAAAAAGTACTTCAATTATATAATAACAATTGAAATACAAATTAAATTATGAATGCTTTTCGATGAGTTTTTTTGCGATTATCTCCGTTACTTCGTTTAGCATTTGATAAACATTATCAAATCCGTTAGTTGCACCAAAGTAAGGATCGGGAACATCTACATTTTCGTTTGGAAATAATTCGTTTAAAATAAGATGGACTTTGTTTTTGTGTTCTTCTGTTTTGGCGAGTTCTATGACGTCATTATAATTAGAAGAATCCATTACGTAGATATAATCGAAATCATTAAAGTCAGTAATTTTAAACTGTCTTCCTTTTTGATTTTCAATATTTAAACCATTTTTTTTGGCAACAGCAATTGATCTTTTATCAGGGGCATGACCTACGTGCCAAGATCCTGTTCCAGCCGAATCAACGATGAAATTATTTTTGGGTAATTTTGATGCTAAAATACCTTCTGCTAAAGGTGATCTACAAATGTTTCCCAAACAAACCATTAAAACTTTTACTGGCATGATTCGCGTTTATAGCGTTAATTTTTTGTTGATATCTTCGACAAATTTTTTGAATTGTTTGTCTGTAGAAACTAAATTGTCAACTGTTTTACAAGCATGTAATACGGTAGCGTGATCTCGATCTCCAATTTGTGAACCAATATTTGCCAAAGAAGCTTTAGTGAATTTCTTTGCAAAAAACATGGCCAATTGCCTCGCCTGAACAACGTGCCTCTTTCGAGTTTTAGATTGAAGCGTTTCAATGTCCAACTGAAAATAGTCTGATACAATTTTTTGAATATAATCGATAGAGATTTCTCTCTTTACATTTTTTACAAATTTCTCTACAACGCTTTTTGCCAACTCAATTGTAACTTCTTTTTTATTGAAAGAAGATTGAGCGATCAATGAAATAATTGCACCTTCTAATTCTCTAACATTAGATTTAATATTACGTGCAACGTATTCAATAATATCTTCCGGCATTTCAACACCATCACGATATAAAATGTTTTTCAAGATAGAAATACGAGTTTCATAATCTGGCTGATGTAACTCTGCAGATAATCCCCATTTAAAACGAGATAACAAACGTTGTTCGATATCTTGCATATCAACAGGAGCTTTGTCCGAAGTCAAAATTACCTGTTTACCATTTTGGTGTAAATAGTTGAAAATGTGAAAAAATACATCTTGAGTTCCTGATTTTCCAGATAAAAACTGAACGTCATCAATAATCAAAACGTCGATCAATTGGTAAAAGTGAATGAAATCATTACGATTATTCTTTTTAACCGAATCAATATATTGTTGTGTGAAAATTTCGGCAGAAATATATAAAACCGTTTTTTCAGGATATTTATCTTTTACTTCTACACCTATAGCATGAGCCAAGTGTGTTTTTCCTAAACCAACTCCACCAAAAATCAATAACGGATTAAATGATGTTCCTCCAGGTTTATTGGCAACAGCCATACCTGCAGAACGAGCTAAACGGTTTGAATCTCCTTCTAAGAAATTGTCAAAACTGTAGTTCGCATTTAATTGCGACTCAATTTTTAGATTTCTAATTCCAGGAATTACAAACGGATTTTTAAGTTCAGGATTTAAGTTTTTAAACGGAGCATCAACCTCTTGCGGTTTCATTGGCACTCTATTGGCACTTGGCAACTGTTCGGTAAACGGTTGTTTATTACCATAAGTGTTCTCCATTTTAATTTTATAGAGTAACTTTGCGTTTTTTCCTAGTTCTTTGGTAAGCGCAACTTTTAATAATTTTACGTAATGTTCTTCTAACCACTCGTAGAAAAATTTACTTGGTACTTGAATATATAACGCGTTGTCGGTTAGCTCAACTGATTTGATTGGTTCGAACCAAGTTTTGTATGCTTGATCTTGAATATTGTCCTTTATAAAAGACAAACAGTTTTCCCATACCGATTGAGCAGTTTTAGTCATAGATTCAAATAAGTTTGTTTATTATTAATAAAGATTCTCCTAATAAAAAGGGAGCAATTTTATTCCGTATTTCGGGATAACAAATATGTGAACAAATTTCTGTAAAAAAAAATATTTTGGGGTCTAATTTTATAAAAAAATGTTGTACGTGAACTTTAGGAAGTTTAATTTTTTTAATCTATAAATAATGAAAAATCATCAAACGCAAGTGCGTGTTCGTTACTCAGAAACTGATCAAATGGGAGTTGTTTATCACGGAAATTACGTCCCATATTTCGAGATTGGGCGCGTGGAATGGCTTAGAAACAAAGGGATTTCATATAAAAGTATGGAAGAAAGTGGTATCGGATTGCCGATTGTTTCAATGCAAATAAACTATAAAAAATCGGCGCGTTATGATGAGCTTCTAATAATTCATACTACTTTCAAAAGTCAATCTAATGTTAAGATTGAATTCGACTGCGCAATCTATAATGAGGCAAATGAGTTATTAACAACTGCAGTGTTTATTTTAGTATTTATTTCGTTAAAATCAGGTCGTCCAACTGCTCCTCCAGATTATATTTTAGAATTATTTAAAACACTTGTATAATTGTTAAAACGAGGGGTGTTTTTCTAATAATTTATATAATTTTAATATCGATTTCAAACATTAAATCAAAAATGTCGAATACTGATTCGGCATTTTTTTTGCGCGTTTTTGTGATAATTTTGCCAATTGGTAGCCCGGAAACTTCGTCAATTTCCATTTTCTGCGACGTAATTTCCAGTTTTTTTTCCTTTATAACACGCATTACTTTGTTCATGTTTTTATAATCAAAAGAGATTAAAAAGTGAACATCGATCGTTTTTTCGATAATCTCGCAAACTTCCAGCGTCATTTGTGCTGTTGTTTTATAAGCAGCAATTAATCCGCCGACACCTAATTTTACACCGCCAAAAATACGAACTACAACTACAAGAACGTTTGTTAAGCCAAAAGATTGTATTTGGCCGTAAATTGGAGCTCCTGCAGTATTGCTTGGTTCTCCATCGTCATTGGCGCGATATGATATTTTTGGTGCTGTGCCTAATTGATATGCGTAGCAATAGTGTACCGCATGCGGATGCTGTTTTTTTAAACCTTCTATAATTGGTTTTACTTCATCTTCACTTTCTATAGGAAAAGCGTAGCCAAAGAACTTGCTGCCTTTTTCTTTAAATAATATTTCTTCAGATTCGAAAGCAATGGTTTTGTAAGTGTCGTTATATTCCAAAAGTAAATTTCTAAATTATGTTTAATGATTTTTGTCACGAATTTCACGAATCTACACGAATTATTTTTTATCACAAAGCCCTGCGAACATTGTATTCTTTTACAGATAAAACCTTTGCGCTCTTTGAGGTAAAAGATATTTAAAGACTATATGATTTTTTTGTCAAATAAATCGACAACATCTTCCCGGCCTACTTGTAAGTTCCAAACATGAAGTCCCAAAGCTGCGGCTGCATCTGTGTTTTCTTTTTTATCATCAACAAACAAAGTGCGTTTTGGAGATAATTCGTGTTTTTTAATTACGTATTGAAAAACATCAGGATTTGGTTTTCGCATTCCAATTTCAAAAGAAAAGTATACTTTTTCAAAACATTGATAAAAATCGCTGTAAAACGAAATGCCGCTTTTGGATTCAAAAGTTTCAATATGAATAGAATCAGTATTGCTTAATAGAAATAGACGGTATTTTTTAGAAAGCATTTGTAGAAACTCTAACCTGTATAACGGAAAATCGGCTAGAATAGCGTTCCACGCTTCCAGAATTTCTTCGACAGAAGCATTTGGGAGTTCTTTTTGAAAACCGGACAAAAAATCCTCATGTGAAATATCTCCTGTTTCGAATAGAAGATTCAAACGATCAAATTCTGAATTCCATTCTGTCATGCCTAATTTTTGCAATCCTGAAATGGTGGCTTGTTTGTCTAAATTGATAAAAATATCTCCAAAGTCAAAAATTATAGTATCAATCATGATTTCTAACGTTAATTAATTCGTCGTTTTGAATATAAGTTTTGGTCGTCGTTTTCTTTTGTAGAACTGGAGCTTTTGTTCCTTTATTAAAAGTAGTTTTTCCAATAAATATTCGGGCTTCATCCCAAATGTTTTGATCGATAAAAGATTGTAAAGTTTGTAAACCGCCTTCTATAATTATTGACTGAATTTGATTTTGATACAAAACAGCTAAAATTTGAGGAATTATATTTTGATTAAAATCAATTACTTCAAAGGTAGTGTTTTCTGTTGAAAGGTTGTTTCCTGATTTTGTGAAAACTATGGTTTTGACACTGTTATCAAAAATAAAACTTTCTTTAGAAATGCGATTGTTTTGATCAAGAACAACTCTTGCAGGATTGTTTCCGGACCAATCTCTGGTATTTAATTTCGGATTATCATCAACAACGGTTTGTGTGCCTACAAAAATAGCTTGTTCTTCACTTCTCCATTTATGAACCAATTGTCTGGAATATGTGTCTGTAATCCAAACAGGTTTTCGTTCCTGATCAGTTTTTTTTTCAGGTGCCAAAAAGCCATCTTGACTTTCTGCCCATTTCAATATTATATAAGGTCTCTTTTTTTGATGAAAAGTAAAAAAACGTTTGTTGAGTTCGTTGCATTCATTTTCTAAAACGCCCACAATGACATTGGCTCCGGCCGCAATTAGTTTTTTAATACCGTTACCTGCTACTTTTTCGTTGGGATCAACTGTTCCGACAACGACATTCGGAATTTCATTTGCAATAATTAAATCACAGCAAGGTGGGGTTTTACCAAAATGACTACAAGGCTCCAAGCTAACATAAATAGTAGCTTTTTTTAATAATGATTTGTCTTTTACAGATCGAATAGCATTGACTTCGGCATGTGGTTCACCGGCTTTTTTATGCCAGCCTTCACCAATAATTTGGTTTTCGTAAACAATTACACTCCCAACCATCGGATTAGGATATGTAGTTCCGAACCCATTTTGCGCAAGTTCGATACAGCGTTTTATGTATTTTTCATGTATATTCACAGTACAAAAGTAGTTATTTTTGAGTTTAATCCCGATAGTTTTGGTGTAGTTAAGGAACTATCAGAAAACTATTTTTACTTTTGTAATTAAGTTATACGAATAAAGAAATATGGAAAATTGGATGATCAGAGCGATTGAGAAAAAAGACAATCAGGCAGTTGCTCAGTTAATACGATCGGTTTTTGATGAAATGGAAATCCCAAAAGTGGGAACTGCATATGAAGATGCATATTTAGATTTGATGTTTGAAGAATATAATAAGCCAAAGTCAGTTTATTTTGTTGTTGAAAAGGAAGGTGAAATTATTGGCTGTTGCGGAATTGCTCCTTTGGAGAATGGTGCTCCGGAGATTTGCGAATTACAGAAGATGTATTTTTTACCAGAAACTCGTGGTTTAGGAATTGGATCTACAATGATGGAGAAATGTTTGCAACAGGCAAGAGATTTTGGTTTTGAGAAATGTTATATAGAAACTATGCCATTTATGCATGCTGCTCAAAAATTATATAAAAAATCAGGTTTTGAATATTTAGATGCTCCAATTGGAAATACTGGGCATAGTTCTTGTCCGGTTTGGATGTTGAAAGTTTTGTAATGTAAATATGTAACATTTTTTGTTTTACTATACTTATGTTGAATACTATTGGCTTTAGCTAAATAATAATGCACAAATACCCAAAATGAAAATCAAACAATATCGTACAGAATTTATTAAAGAATTATCACCTTTTTACGATGCGTACGAAGCGGAGAGTTTTTTCTATTTAATTTTAGAAGACAAACATAAACTTCGTCAGATTGATTTGGCTTTAAATCATGAATTGAGTTTTGCAGAAACGGATTTTGTTGTTTGGGATTCACTTTTAAATCAATTAAAAAAAGAGATTCCGATTCAGTATTTACTAGGGAAAACTCATTTTTACGGTTTAGAATTCGAAGTAAATGAGAATGTATTGATTCCGAGACCGGAAACGGAAGAATTGGTGGAGTGGATTGTTAATGAAAACGCAAAAACTCAAAAACCTAAAAAGATAAAAATTCTAGACATCGGAACCGGAAGCGGGTGTATTGCAATTTCATTGGCAAAAAATATTCCCAATGCAGAGGTTTATGGTATTGATGTTTCTAAAAAAGCGATTGAAACGGCTAAACGCAATGCAATTAGAAATAAAGTAGATGTTACTTTTATGCTTCAGGATATTTTAAATACGGAAGAATTGAAATGTAATTTTGATATTATAGTTTCAAATCCGCCCTATGTTCGCAATTTAGAAAAAGAAGAAATTAAAAAGAATGTACTGGATTATGAACCGCATTTAGCGCTTTTTGTTGAAGATAACGATGCCTTGATTTTTTATAGAAAAATTGCCGAATTGGCTAAAAAAAATCTTTTAGAAAACGGGCAGCTGTACTTTGAAATCAATCAATACTTAGGAAAAGAAATGATTGATTTACTTGAGCAATTGAATTTTAAAAAGATAGAGCTTAGAAAAGATATCTACGATAATGATCGAATGACGAAGGGGATTGTCTAGTTTACAGTTTTTAGTCTCAGTTTTCACTGTAAATTGAGACTGAAAACTGAAAACTGAAAAACTACTCGTAACGTAATGCTTCAATAGGATCAAGTTTTGAGGCTTTTATTGCGGGATACAATCCTGAAACAATCGCAACTGTAAAGCTGGTTGCAAAAGCGGCAAAAATTGCCATCCACGGAATCACAAACGCAAAACTCATTGCAGTTGCAAACGCAAAACCTATCAGGATTCCGAGTACAATACCAACTAAACCTCCAATTTGTCCAATTAGTAAAGTTTCTATAAAAAACTGTACTGAAATAGTAATTTTAGTTGCACCAAGCGCTTTACGAACACCAATTTCTCTCGTACGCTCTGTAACTGAAACAATCATAATATTCATTAAAGCAATCGATGAACCTAAAATGGTAATTATACTAATGATCCAGGAAGCCCAACCCAAATATTTGGTAATTCCTAGAATTCTGTTGATCAAATCATCACTTCGTCCAATTCCGAAATTGTTATCACGAACAGGACTTAATTTGCGTACACGTCGCATGGTGCTTGTTGCATTATCTATGGCTTCGTCTAAAAGTTCTTTTTTAGAAACCATCACACTTATTGTATAGTTAATGTTTGGAGCAGTAAATAAAGAACGTGCCACCTGAATTGGAATCAAAACTCGTAAATCCTGACTGTGTCCAAAAGTGGAACCTTTTTCTTTTAAAACTCCAATAACTTTAAAGCGGGCGCCACGAATTGAAATAATTTTGTCAATTGGGTTCACATCTTTTAGTAATCCTTTTTCGAAATCAGAACCTACAATGCAAGAGTATGTATTGTTTTCGATATCAAACTGATTGAACGAACGTCCGGAAGTGGTCTCTAAACCTGAATTTGAGATATAATGTTCATCGACACCAAGAATAGTGATTTCTGGATCAGTTTTTTGATCTAAGTATTTTACTTCAGCACTTGATGTAGCTGTAAATGAAAGAGAAGTTTCTGTAAAAGGGTATTTATATTTGTTTTTGAAAGCTACTGCTTCAGGATAAGAAATAATCGGATTTATAATTTCGCGTTCATTTCCACCACGATTTTTAAGATTGTTTTCGTATTGATTGATGTTGAAAGTATTAGCCCCCATCGAAGCAAAATTAGTCGAAACAGTATTTTCAAGAGCTGTTACAATAGTCAAAATTCCAACCAAGGCAGTAATTCCAATTGCAATAATTAATACGGTAAGAATAGTACGCAATAATTGTGTTTTGATAGAACCAAAAGCAATTCGGATATTTTCTTTAAATAATTTTAGCATCATGACCAATTTGTCACGAAAATACGTTTTTTGTTACAAGTTTGTTTTCGAACTGCCAATATTTATTTTAAAAAATAAGATATTTGCATTCGATTAGAATTTAAGAGAAATCGAATATTCTAATCCCGATAGCTGTCGGGACAATTAATCTATAAGTAGATTTTTAAATTATAAGATTTAAAAAATAAATCGGATAATCTAAAAATCCCAAAATCTAATAATTTAAAAGAAATGGCTTCAAAACCAAGTATACCACAAGGAACAAGAGATTTTTCGCCTGCAGAGGTGTCAAAACGTCAATATATTATACAGACTATAAAAGGTAATTTTGAGAAATTTGGTTTTCAGCCAATCGAAACTCCTTCGTTTGAAAATTCAGATACCTTAATGGGGAAATATGGAGAAGAAGGCGATCGTTTGATTTTTAAAATACTAAACTCAGGTAATTTTTTCTTTAATAAAAATAAGATTGAATTACCGGAATCTATAGAATCTCTACAAGTTAATTCTGCTGAAACAATTGATTTGAGCCAAAGAATTGAGTTGAATAAATTTACCGGAAAAATTTCAGAAAAAGCATTGCGTTACGATTTAACAGTTCCATTTGCAAGATACGTAGTTCAGCATCAAAACGAAATTGAATTTCCTTTTAAAAGATATCAAATTCAGCCTGTTTGGAGAGCTGACAGACCACAAAGAGGACGTTATAGAGAATTCTATCAATGTGATGCCGATGTTGTAGGTTCGAAATCGTTGTGGCAGGAAGTAGAATTGGTTCAATTGTATGATACAGTTTTTACGTCTCTGGGTTTAGAAGGTGTAACTATTAAAATTAATAACAGAAAAATATTATCTGGAATTGCTGAAGTTATTGGAGCATCGGATAAACTGATTGATTTTACAGTTGCTCTTGATAAGCTTGATAAAATTGGTGAAGATGGTGTAAAGAAAGAAATGATTGAAAAAGGAATTTCTGAAACAGCATTAGTTAAAGTTCAGCCACTTTTTAGTTTTACTGGAACTTTTGTAGATAAGATTAAACAACTTTCAGATTTATTAGCAGAATCAGAAGAAGGAATGAAAGGTGTAGAGGAATTGAAATTTATTTGTGACAATGTGGCAACTTTAGGATTGTCAACAGCAACTTTAGATCTTGATGTTACTCTAGCTCGTGGTTTAAATTATTACACTGGGGCAATTTTTGAAGTTGCAGCACCAAAAACCGTTTCGATGGGTTCTATTGGAGGCGGTGGAAGATATGACGATTTGACTGGTATTTTTGGCTTAAAAAATATGAGTGGCGTTGGAATCTCTTTTGGATTGGATCGTATTTATTTAGTCTTAGAAGAGTTACAATTGTTTCCGGATACTGTAGCGGCAACATCAAAAGCATTATTTATCAATTACGGAGATGCAGAAGCTTTGTATGCTTCACAAGCCATTCAGAAGTTGAGAAAAGAAAATATAAAAGTAGAATTGTATCCTGATAATGTAAAAGTGGGGAAACAATTTCAATATGCAGATAAGCGCTTAATTCCGTTTGCAGTAATTGCAGGAGAACAGGAAATGGCATCAAATACGTACTCGCTTAAAAATTTAGTTTCAGGAGAACAAATTTCTGTTGATTTTGAAGGTTTAAAAGCTGCTTTGTTGTCATAAGAGTTTAACGCAAAGTGTGATAAGATTTGATTTTACTTCACTCATAGATAATACATCCCGAAGTCTCGGGACACAAGGCCAGATCAACATAAAGCTTTGCGTCCCGAGACTTCGGGATTTGTTTTTATAAAACCATACTTTTAAAAGTCTTAGCGGCCTTAGCGGTTATTTCGCAAAGTTTTTGTTTTGATTAGAGAATGCAAAATTCACAAAGCTCTGGATGTGATTGTGTTAGTAGTTTGTGGGTATTTATTAGCTTAAATCTTTTTGAAATTTGCTTGAAATAGTTGGTGGAAAAGAAAAAAAAGCCTTTAATTTGCGGCCTTAAGTTACGGGCGTAGTTCAAGGGTAGAATAGCGGTCTCCAAAACCGTTGATGGGGGTTCGAATCCCTCCGCCCGTGCAAAAAAAATAACAATTGTTATTAATTATTTGTCAAAGGCCTTCGAGGATTTAAAAATTAAGAGCATAAAAAAAAGCTTCGTCTAAAATAGGCGAAGCTTTTTTTAATATAAGGTAAACTTGAATTAATAATTATTTATAAAGCCGAGGCTAAACCCTTAAATTCAATTTTGGTAGGTAATAATTTAGACTCAAATATACTTTAAACTAAAACGTAATAGTCTTAAAATTATACTAAATTTTAAAAGCCTGATTTGTTTTTTTAAGTGGCTCAGTTTTAATAAAGTGACAATTTGACATTTTGAAAGGTTTGGCAGTACTTTTGCAATCCAACAGAAAGAATAAAAAATGAAGTTTAAGAATATTTTTAAAAATAAAAGTAATATGACTACGGAAAATACAGAGTTCGATCAGGAATTAGATGATGTAACGTTAGAGAACAACGCCAACGGTGAACAATTAATTGTTGAAGAATTAAGTGTTGAAGAGCAATTGGCTCAAGACTTGGCAAAAGAAAAAGATAAGTTTTTGAGACTATTTGCTGAATTTGAAAATTACAAAAAAAGAACTTCAAAAGAACGTATCGATTTATTTAAAACAGCAAATCAAGACGTTTTGTTAGCGATGCTTCCTGTTTTAGATGATTTCGATAGAGCAATTGTAGAAATCAACAAATCTGATGATGAAAATCTGAAAAAAGGAGTTGAGTTGATTCACGAAAAGTTGAAAAATACTTTGGTTTCTAAAGGATTAGAGCAAATTGAAGTAAGAGCAGGAGATGCTTTTAATGCTGATTTTGCTGAGGCAATTACCCAAATTCCAGCTCCGTCTGAGAAATTAAAAGGGAAAATTGTTGATGTTATTGAAAAAGGATACAAATTAGGAGACAAGATTATTCGTTTCCCTAAAGTTGTTACCGGAAACTAAAAAATGCAAATAAAATGTTTTGAAGTTCAGGAGTTTAATAACTGAAATTTGAAATTTTAAGATTTGGAATTTATTCAATTATGAAAAAAGATTTTTACGAAATACTAAGCATTTCAAAAAGTGCTGATGCTGTCGAAATAAAAAAAGCGTACCGTAAAAGTGCGCTAAAATATCACCCGGATAAAAATCCAGGCGACAAAGAGGCAGAAGAAAACTTTAAATTAGCAGCAGAAGCTTACGAAGTATTAAGCGATCCGCAAAAAAAAGCGAAATACGATCAATACGGACATCAAGCATTTGATGGTTCTGGCGGATTTGGCGGTGGTGGCCATGGTGGTATGAATATGGATGACATTTTCAGCCAGTTTGGTGACATTTTTGGCGGTGGATTTGGTGGCTTCGGTGGTGGCGGTGGCGGAGGCCCTCGTCGCGCTAAAGGAAGCAATCTTCGAATTAAAGTTAAATTGACTTTAGAAGAAATTGCTAATGGTGTTGAGAAAAAAGTAAAAGTTAAACGTAAAGTTCAGGCTAAAGGAGTAACATACAAAACTTGTTCGACTTGTAATGGTCAAGGTCAGGTAATGCGTGTAACTAATACTATTTTAGGAAGAATGCAGTCTGCGTCAACTTGTCCTACATGTGGAGGTTCAGGTCAGATTTTAGATAAAAGACCTTCTGAAGCTGATGCTCAAGGAATGGTTTTGGAAGACGAGACAGTATCGATCAAAATTCCTGCTGGTGTTGTTGATGGTATGCAATTGAAAGTTTCGAACAAAGGAAACGATGCTCCCGGAAATAGTATTCCTGGTGATTTAATTGTAGCGATAGAAGAACTTGAACACGAATTTTTGAAACGTGAAGGTGAAAATATTCACTACGATTTATACATTAGTTTTCCAGAAGCTGTTTTAGGAGTTTCGAAAGATATCGAAGCTATTAACGGAAAAGTTCGTATTAAGTTGGAAGAAGGAATTCAATCCGGAAAAATCTTAAGATTAAAAGGAAAAGGAATTCCAAGTATCAATGGTTACGGAAGTGGAGATTTATTGGTTCACGTAAATGTTTGGACTCCAAAAACGTTGAATAAAGAGCAAAAACAATTTTTTGAAAATGCTCTAAACGACGAACATTTCGTTCCAAGTCCTGAAAAAACTGAAAAATCATTTTTCGAAAAAGTAAAAGATATGTTTTCATAAGCTGAACTTTTCTAAAATGTTTAAATAATAAATTTAAAAACCCATTCTAGTGCAAATTAGAATGGGTTTTTTGTATTAATAGTATAAAGTTTCGCTACGAATTATTTACTTTTACACACGCAATACCATAAAGGTCAAACTGACGCAGAAAATCTTAAAAATAGCATGAGCAACTTACTCGAAGTACATAAAGTCGTAAAACAATACGGTGATTATGTAGCGCTTAACGAAGTTTCATTAAATGTGCCAAAAGGCAGTATTTATGGGCTATTAGGCCCGAATGGAGCCGGAAAAACCTCTCTTATACGAATCATCAATCAAATTACATTGCCGGATAGTGGTGAAGTAATTTTAGATGGAGAGAAACTACAGCCAAAACATGTCCAGAATATTGGCTATCTTCCTGAAGAAAGAGGTTTGTATACTTCGATGAAAGTAGGTGAGCAATGTTTGTATTTGGCGCAAATGAAAGGACTTTCTAAAGCCGAAGCAAAATTGCAATTAGAATATTGGTTTGATCGTTTAGGAATTCAAGGTTGGTGGAATAAAAAGATTCAGGAGCTTTCGAAAGGGATGGCACAGAAAATTCAATTTGTGGTTTGTGTACTTCATAAACCTAAATTATTGATTTTTGATGAGCCTTTTTCAGGTTTTGATCCCGTAAATGCAAATGTCATTAAAGATGAAATTCTGGCATTGAAAGAACAAGGCGCAACAATTATTTTTTCGACGCATAGAATGGAAAGTGTAGAAGAGCTTTGCGATCATATTGCTTTAATTCATAAATCGAATAAATTAATAGAAGGAAAACTGGTTGATGTAAAACGCCAATTTAAAACAAATAGTTTTGAAGTGGGTATTTTGACAGATAATGTAGAAGGATTAATGTATGACATTACGCAGAAGTTTACCGTTTCTCCAGCTAGTTTTAAATCATTAAATGATGATTTAAAACTAGATATTCAGATTGGAAATGCAGCACCAAATGAATTACTGCATCTTTTAACACAACGCGGACAAGTGACGCATTTTGTAGAAAAAATTCCAAGTGTAAACGATATTTTTATTCAAACAGTAACGGAATAGATCTTTAGATCGTTAGACTTCTTAGATTTTTAGACTAGCTCTGGGAATTAAAAAAAAGCTAACAATCTAAGAAGTCTAAAAATCTAACTAATCTAAAAAATGAGTATAATTTCATTAATTATAAAAAGAGAGTTTATTGCAAAAGTCCGCAATAAATCTTTTGTTGTTATGACTTTTTTGAGTCCGTTATTGTTTGTTGCAATTGCAGGATTTATCGGTTATTTGAGTTCAATGAAAGCCGAAACAAAACAAATTGCCATTCATGACGAAACGGGTTTGTTTGCTGATGATTTTGTAAAACAGAATAAGAAAGATGGGGAGTTTAAATATCTTAACTTATCAGAAATTGATGTAAAAGCTTTAAAGGACAGTATAACCAAAGAAAGTTTTAATGGATTGATTGTTATTCCAAAAACAAATAATCTAAAAGATTTAGAAAGTAAAATTGAGTTTATTTCTAATAATAGTCCGAGTATCGTTTTTATCGAGAAGACACAGAATATTATTGGCGAAAAAATTACAAAACTTAATTTAGAAAAGGCGAAGCTGGATACATTGGCAATTAAAAAAGCTCAGGCCGATGTTAATATCCACTTGTCGAAAGCGTCTGGAGAAGAAAGTTTAAAAGGATTAAACGAGATAAAAATCGGAATTGGTGGTGCATTTGGCTACTTAATTATGATGTTTATTATCATTTACGGAAATATGGTAATGCGAAGTGTTATTGAAGAAAAAACAAATCGAATTATTGAAATCATTATTTCGTCAGTAAAACCATTTCAGTTAATGATTGGTAAAATTGTCGGAACTTCACTTGCAGGATTGTTACAATTTATGATTTGGGCGATAATTGGTATGGGATTAATGTTTGCAGCTTCGGCGTTTTTTGGTGTAAATGTTGGGCCAACGGCAAAAATTCCGCCAGAATTAATGCACAGCGCGCAACAAGAGTTTTCAGGATCAGCACAAATGTATATTAGCGAATTATGGAATTTACCTATTGCAAGTATCTTAATTGGATTTGTAATTTATTTTATAGGAGGTTACTTTTTATACAGTTCATTTTATGCAGCAATTGGAGCAGCAGTTGACAATCAAACAGATTCTCAGCAATTTCTTTTGCCTATTATAATGCCACTTATTTTAAGTGTTTACATTGGTTTTTTTACCGTTGTAAATGATCCACACGGAACTGTTGCAGTTGTATTTTCGATGATTCCGCTTACATCGCCAATCGTAATGTTAATGAGACTTCCGTTTGGAGTGCCGTGGTGGCAAATTGCGATTTCGGTATCATTATTGTTTGCTACCTTTTTTCTTGTGGTTTGGTTCGCTGCAAAAATTTACCGAGTTGGTATTTTAATGTATGGCAAAAAGCCAACCTGGAAAGAATTGTATAGATGGCTGAAGTATTAGTCTTCAAAGAGGTACAAAGGTTCAGAGTGACAAAGGTTCAAAGCTTTTGAATTTTTAGTAACTTTAGAATAAATAACTTTAAGAATTATACTAAGCATAAAAAAGATATTACTAATAACAGGTTAAAAGGTAACAATAGCCACAAAGATTTTAAACTTTGTACCTCTGAACCTTTGCGACTTTGAACCTTAAGAAAAGAAATGAGTAAAATACTAATTATAGAAGACGAAGCATCGATCAGAAGAGTTTTGGTAAAAATTTTATCAGAAGAAAATGATGCGTATCAGGTTGATGAAGCTGAAGATGGTGTTGCAGGTCTTGAAAAAATAAAAAACAACGATTACGATTTGGTTTTGTGTGATATCAAAATGCCAAAAATGGATGGTGTTGAGGTTTTAGAAGCAGCAAAAAAAATCAAACCAGAAATTCCAATGGTCATGATTTCCGGTCACGGAGACATGGAAACGGCAATTCATACAATGCGTTTGGGCGCTTTTGACTATATTTCAAAACCACCTGATTTAAATCGTTTATTGAATACAGTTCGTAATGCTTTAGATAAAAAACAGCTTGTCGTTGAAAATAAAATTCTAAAGAAAAAAGTCAGCAAAAACTACGAAATGGTAGGGGAGAGTGAAGCAATTAATCATATAAAAGTGATGATTGATAAAGTAGCACAAACTGAAGCCAGAGTTTTAATTACGGGACCAAACGGAACCGGAAAAGAATTAGTTGCACATCAATTGCATGAAAAAAGCGAACGTGCTAATTTTCCTTTAATTGAAGTAAACTGCGCTGCTATTCCAAGTGAATTGATCGAAAGTGAATTGTTTGGACACGTAAAAGGTGCTTTTACATCAGCAGTTAAAGATCGTGCAGGAAAGTTCGAAGCGGCTGACAAAGGAACTATTTTCTTAGATGAAATTGGTGATATGAGTCTTTCCGCGCAAGCCAAAGTATTACGTGCGTTGCAGGAAAGCATGATTACCAGAGTTGGAGCAGAGAAAGATATAAAAGTTGATGTTCGTGTTGTGGCTGCAACCAATAAAGATTTGAAAACAGAAATTGCCGAAGGTCGTTTTCGTGAAGATTTGTACCATCGTTTAGCTGTTATTTTGATTAAAGTTCCGCCATTAAATGAAAGACGCGATGATATTCCGGCTTTGATTATGCACTTTACAGAGAAAATCGCTTCGGAACAAGGAAATGCCGTAAAAGTATTTTCGGCACCAGCCATAAAATTATTGCAGGAATACGATTGGACAGGAAATATCCGTGAACTGCGAAATGTAGTGGAAAGATTAATTATCTTAGGAGGAAATGAGATTTCTGAAACCGACGTAAAAATGTTTGCAAGTAAATAGATACTTCGTGCAGCAGGCTTTAAGCTTTAGGCTTTAAGCTGTTAAATAATAGAATTAATTTTTGCCTAAAGCGTATCGCTTAAAGCTTAAAGAATAAAAACAGATGAAACTAAAAAAAATAAACGAGAAGTTACAAGACGCTTTAATTGAAAATGGTTTAACAGAAGCAAATGTTTTGCAGCAAGAAACCTTTTCGACTATAAAAAGTGGTGCAGACTGTATCATTCTTTCTCCGGCAAAAAGCGGAAAGTCGACAACAATTGTATTGAATGTGATTCAGCAATTAGCAGGACAGACAGAAGAATCGCCGCGCGCTTTGATTTTTGTTGAAGACAAAGCTAAAGTATTAGAAATGGAAGCACTTTTTGAGAAGTACGGAAAATATACTAATCTTGAGGTTTATGGTGTTCATGACAAAGGAGACACAGATTATGATAAAAATTATATTTCAACAGGAATAGATGTTCTAATTGGTACACCTAACAAATTGAGTGATATGTTTACAACTGCCGGTTATAATGTAAACCGTTTAAAGATGTTTATTATCGACGATGCAGATCCAATGTTGAAATTACGTCACGAAACTAAAATCATGCGTATTTCAAACAGTATCCCAAAGACTCAACGTATTATTTTTGCTGAAAACCTGACAGAACGTATCGAGATTTTAGCAGATAAAATGATGTTAGAACCTTATTTGTTTGATATGGATGAAGAAGGGGAAGAAGAACTTGACGAAGAGGATGATCAAATTGAAGAGGAAGAATAAATAAAGTACCTGTTTTCTGTCTCCGTTTACAGTGATATTGAAAGTAAGATTAGAAACTAAATTAAAATTTGATTTATGGAGATATTGAAAACCGTTAAATTTCTTTCGATTGTGCTTTTGGCATTTTTTGTTGTGATTTATGTGGTTGTTGTCTCTTATGTTTATTTTAATCAGGTTGGAATGGTTTTTTTAAGTTCCAGGCTTTCTAAAGATTATAGGTTTGATTATCAGCAAAAGTTTGAAGAATTAAACATAAAATCCTTTGACGGTATAAATTTAAATGGCCTTTTGTTTAAAGCAGAAAATCCAAAAGGGTTAGTTTTTTATCTTCATGGAAATGCAGGAACATTAGAAACTTGGGGTAAAATTGCAAAAGTATATACTAATTTAGGATATGATATTTTTATTTTAGATTACAGAAGTTTTGGTAAAAGTGAGGGTGAAATTGAAAATGAAGAACAATTAAACAAAGATATTTCCATAGCTTATAAAACATTGATTAAGCGATATCCTGAAAATAAGATTATTATTGCAGGTTATTCAATTGGTTCAGGACTTGCTACTATTTTAGCTTCTGAAAATAATCCAAAAGCTCTGATTCTGCAATCTCCTTATTATAGTTTTACTGAATTGTCGAGTAGTAGAGTGCCATTTTTTCCGGATTTCATGAAGAAATTTAGTTTAGAAACTTATGAATATCTGCCTAAAGTCAAAGCACCGGTTTTTATTTTTCACGGAATGGAGGATCAATTGATTCCTTATGAAAACTCAGTACGATTAAAACGACTTTTGACAGATAAAGGTCATTTTTATCCCTTAAAAAATCAGGAGCATAGCTTTATGAATGAAAACAATGATTTTCAAAATCAATTAAAAAAAATATTAGAATAACTATAAAAAATAAAATGTTATGGGATTAATGAAGGTGTTTTCAGGAAGTGAAGTTTTAGCCATTGCTTTACAAGAAAGATTAGAAGAAGCAGGAATAGAAACAAATAAAAAAGATAATATTCAATCGGCTCGTATGGCGGGTTATGGCGGTTCTGATTTAGCTGTTGAGGTATTTATTCAGGAAACAGATTTTGCAAAAGCAAATCCAGTAATTGAAGAATTTAGAATGAGTCTTTAAAGTATAGTAAATAGTCTCAGTCTTTAGTCTCGGTAGAGAACTGTAAACTGCAACTGTAAACTGAAAACTAAAAAACATGCAATATAAAATGCTGGTGCTCGACATGGATGATACCTTGTTGACCGACGATCATAAAATTTCAGATTTAAATAAAAAAGTACTTCTTGAAGCTCAGGCAAAAGGTGTTTATGTAGTTTTGGCTTCAGGCCGTCCAACATCAGCAATGACAGCTTATGCAAAAGAGTTAGAATTAGATTTGAATAATTCTTATATGCTTTCCTTTAATGGAGCTATAATCAGTAGTGTAAAAGATGATACTATTTTATTTGAGCAACAATTAACGGTTCAGCAAATTCACGATTTATACGATTATAGCGTAAAAATGAAAACGCATATTATTACGTATCTTGATGGTGAAATTATAAGTGAAACCGATTCAGAGTATATCGAAATTGAAAAAGAAATCACCGGATTGCCACACAATAAAGTTCCGGATTTTAAAGCAGTAGTGAATAGACCTGCAGTAAAATGTATTTTATTGGCAGAACCGTCTTATTTGAAAAGTCTGGAAGAAGATTTGAAACAAACAATGCCGGATTTGAGTATTGCAATGTCAAAACCTTTTTTTCTGGAGGCGGCGCAAAACGGAATTGATAAAGCCGCAAGTTTGAAACTTTTGGCTGAAAAACTAAACATTCACCAAAGTGAAATTATTGCCGTAGGAAACGCAGGAAATGATTTGACAATGATTGAATATGCCGGACTTGGAGTTTGGGTTGATAATGTGACGCCGGAATTACGTGACAGAGCCGATGTAATTGTTGCGTCTAATAATAATGATGGTGTTGCAGAAGTTGTACAACGCTATATTTTGAATTAATTTATCTAAGATGAAGGAACCAATTGAAACAGAACGTTTATTACTAAGAGAATTTATTCCAACAGATGACGTGGGATTGTTTGAATTGGAATCTAATCCCAATGTACACACATATGTTGGGAAAAAGCCAATCACGAATATTGATCAGGGGCGAGCTTATATTGAATTCATTCATCAGCAATATAAAGATTTTGGAACTGGTCGCTGGGCTGTCATTTTAAAAGATACCAATGAATTTTTAGGTTGGTCAGGAATAAAATTCATCACCAATGAAATCAATAACCATAAAGATTTTTATGAAATTGGATATCGTTTCATCGAAAAACATTGGGGAAAAGGATATGCAACAGAAGCCGGAAAAGCTTTTATAGATTACGCTTTTAATGTAATGAAAGTAGAAGCACTGTATGCTTATGCAGATGCTGGAAATGAAAATTCAAGAAAAATTTTAGAAAAGCTTGGTATGCAATTGGTAAATTCTTTTGAATACGAAGGAGATTTGCAGGTTTGGTTCGAATTAAGAAATTCAAACTTATAAGTAAATTCTAAGAAATGCGTTCCAAATCTTTGTAAACTTATCTCGTTTAAGACTTGCAAAGATTTGGAAAACAACTCGAAGGTTCTAATAAAATATTAGATATTATTTTTTAGCTACAGAAATAAAATATTTATTTCCGTCACCCATTGTCAATTTTACACGTTCATCGCAAAGATCGATAGCGAAATTAGCACTTTCGTAACAGCTGCAAGTTGTGTTTTTGTCTTTAGACATTTCAGTTTTACAGTTATTATTTTTGAAAGTTGCCAATTGAGGCGTGTACAAGCTTACTAAATCAGTAGAAGCCGTTACTAATGAAATGATACTTGCTGAATTATTGTTAGTAATTCTGTAAACAATTCTATCAGTATAATTTACTTCATTTACTGTTACTTTACGAATATAAGTATAAGCAGTAGAGCCCTCACTTGGTTCTTTTACTTCAAATTTAAATCCAACCGCACGAATTGCAATATCAAATTGAGACTGAGAGTTTAAGCTTGCCCAAGTTGTCAACGTACTAATAGTAGGAAACGGATTAGCAGCCGCAGTATTAGTTTGCGCTTGCGCACTAAAGAGAGTTAAGAACATCAAGCAGATTGTGGGTAAAAATGCCTTCATATGGAGTTTTAATTTATAATTTTTGCCTACTCTTTCTGGTTTTCGGCCTGCCCATTTTTTACAACAACAAAACAACAACATAACGAGGGAAAATCAAAATTGTTATGGGTGAATTATTGTTTAAATAATACAATTTTAGATAACGCATTTTTAGAAGATTGAAATTACTTCGGAAAAACAATGTTAACAAAGTTAAATGTAAGAAATTTTGAATTTAAACCTTAAAAAAATGTATTTAATCGATGATATTTGCCTTTAATCGATTAATTTGTCATTTTATTCTTATTGAAATAGAATCAGATTTTTTAATAGATAAAATTTATCGACAGATTATTTGGCTTGGTATATAGTTTTTTATGGTGTATTAAAATGTAGGCTTGGTACAAAATATTGATATATAGTGTGTTATTGATTTTATTTTATAGAATATTGTACGTAAATTTGCAAACTCTTTAAAAGAGATGTAAATATTATATCCTACTACTTAAAACGTAGTTCATTCCTATGGAAAATAGAAAAAAAGTTGCCTTTTATACGCTTGGTTGCAAACTGAATTTTTCAGAAACTTCTACGATCGCCAGAAACTTTAATGATGAAGGTTTTGATCGTGTTGATTTTGAAGAAATCGCCGATATTTATGTGATTAATACTTGCTCAGTTACGGAGAATGCTGATAAACAGTTTAAGCAGGTTGTAAAAAAAGCAATGAAACTTAATGATAAGGCTTTTGTTGCCGCGGTGGGTTGTTATGCACAATTAAAACCTGAAGAATTAGCAGCTGTTGATGGTGTTGATTTGGTTTTGGGAGCTACGGAAAAATTTAAAATTACTGACTATATTAATGACTTAAGCAAAAATGACATGGGTGAAGTACACTCATGCGAAATTGCCGAAGCCGATTTTTATGTTGGAAGTTATTCAATAGGTGATCGTACACGCGCATTCTTGAAAGTTCAGGACGGTTGCGATTACAAATGTACCTATTGTACAATTCCGTTGGCGAGAGGAATTTCGAGAAGCGATGCTCTTGAAAATGTCTTGCAGAACGCAAAAGAAATCTCTGCGCAAAATATTAGAGAAATTGTTTTAACCGGAGTAAATATTGGAGATTACGGAAAAGGAGAATTCGGAAATAAAAAACACGAACATACATTTCTTGATCTAGTTCAGGCTTTAGATAAAGTAGAAGGAATTGAGCGTTTGCGAATTTCATCAATCGAACCTAATTTATTGAGAAACGAAACAATTGATTTCGTGTCTAAAAGCAGAACCTTTGTGCCTCATTTTCATATTCCGTTGCAATCAGGAAGCAATGATATTTTGAAATTGATGAAACGCCGTTATTTACGTGAAGTTTATACGGAACGTGTAAATAAAATTCGTGAAGTAATGCCACACGCTTGTATTGGTGTTGACGTTATTGTTGGTTTTCCGGGAGAGACTGATGAGCACTTTTTAGAAACCTATCATTTCTTAAACGAGATGGATATTTCGTATTTGCACGTATTCACGTATTCTGAAAGAGATAATACCGAAGCCGCAAATATGCCAGGAATTGTTCCGGCAAACGTAAGAGCAAAACGTAGTAAAATGCTGCGCGGACTATCAGTTAAAAAACGTCGTGCTTTTTATGAAGGTCAATTAGGATCGAATAGAACAGTTTTGTTCGAAAGTGAAAATAAAGAAGGATACATTCACGGATTTACAGAGAATTACGTAAAAGTAAAAACACCTTGGAATCCTGAATTAGTAAATACATTGCAAGAAATTAGTTTGACGAAAATCGACGAAGATGGAAGTGTTCGTTTAGAGTTTGTCAATAAATTAGCTGAAGCTTAGAAATTAAATATATAGTTTGAAAAAAACAGAAAAGCCCTTTTTTAAAAGGGCTTTTTTATTTTTTTTAAAACTACTTCTGATTTTCAGGGATCACCAATTTCAAAGAATTGATATAATCCGTGTCAAATTCGATAACCCTGATTTTTTCCGGATTAAAACTCAATTCACCGCCAAACTGACCTTTTATGTCTAAAAAATCAATTGTAAGTTCTTCATCATTTAATTCAAGCAGTTTTCCCAAATAAGCCGATTTAGCCGATTTTTTTGAGATCTGAAAAATACCGTATTTATTATTGATGAAATTAAGTATTGAACTCAAATCTCTAATCGGAATAATATCTTCGGCATTGGTTTTTAAACCTTTTAATCGAATTACTTTTTCCGTGAAGGCCAAATCCTGATCGCGATGAATTTCTTCTATATTCTTGTTTTTCAGAATCACAAAACCATCTAATATGAAATCTTCAGGATTGTTTCTAAGTAAAATCCAATCGTCAGAGTAATCAATTAGAAAACCGGTAAAAATCTCTTTTTTATCAGTAAATTCTATTGCAATTAATTGTCTTAAGTATTGTTCCATTTGTGGTTTTAAATTAAGGCGTTTAAAATCTTTGTCAAAGTTTTAAACTTTGTCAAAGTTATTTAATATCTGTATTATGGATTTGTAGACCAAATACTGCTGTTTTTTATAAAAACTCTGCGATTTAGTTTAAGCTGTGCAATGATTAATTCGGCAATATCTTCAGATTGCATCACTTTTTCAGGATTACCATCAGTAAGGTTTAAATCTTTTGCCATATCAGTAGCAACTGTACTTGGCGTTAATGCAGTAACACGAATATTATGTTTTCTCATTTCCTGCATTAGAGAATCAGTTAAGCCAAGAACTGCAAATTTTGATGCACTGTATGCGCTTGTCAATGCATTTCCGTTTAATCCTGCTGTCGATGAAATATTGATAATATCACCAATTTGTCTTTCGATCATATTTGGTATAACGGCGCGAGTAGTATAATAAGTTCCCATTAAGTTTACCTGAATGATTTTCTCCCAAGCGTTTGGTTCTAATTCTAAAAACTTCCCAAAAGCAGCAATTCCCGCACTATTAATTAAAATATCAATCGATTTAAACTCGGCTAACGCTTTTTCTACCGCTGCATTAATTGAGTTCATATCTGAAACATCGGCAGATAAGGCCAAAGATTTTACGCCTAAGTTGTTGGTTTGGTCTGCCAATTGATCAACATCAGCCTGTGTTCTTGAAACTAAAATTACGTTTACACCTTCTTTGGCAAGTGCAATAGCAATTGCTTTTCCTATTCCTTTTCCTGCACCTGTAATTAGGGCATTTTTATTTTTTAAGTCTGTCATGATTTATTTTTTAGAAATGCAAAAAGCATCATTTTAGTAACACAAAAATAATGCTTTTGCTTGCTAAAATGATGCTTTGAGTTGTTTTCTTAATCTAAGTTTAACAACCTTTTTACTCTTTTAAGACCATATCGATACACATTACGGCTGCAAGAATTAATTGTCTTTGCGGACTGTCTTGTGCAACAGTGTCTTCGATTTGAAGTACATAATTATCTGCACTCGTAAAAAATTCTTTACCCATTCCGGCCCATTTTTTACTTACCTGAGCCAATTGTTTGTTTTCATGGCTAAATTTAAAATCCCAGCCAGTCCATTTTCCCTGAAGAGTAGCCAGTGGTTTTTCATTTTTATCTAAAATTTCAAATTTCCCTCCAAAAGAAAAGAACTTTTGTTTAAACGTTCCAACCAATTTATCTTTTTCATCAAAAACTTCAACTGTTGAACGAAGCCATGCAATACCGCGTTTTACTGTAATGATTTTTTCGCCAGATGCAGCTGTGATTTCAATGTCAAAAGGTGTCATTCTTTTATAATCTGTAAAGCGAAGCATTTTAGTGAAAAATCCCAGATTGTTTTCGCGGCAATTCATTGTAATTTGATTGCTTTCCGGGTGGTATATATCGTAGTTGTTAGCTGCTTTAAACATTCCAACATGTTCTTTTACAAGAAATAAATTCTGATTTAAAATAGGATTCATTGAATTTTATTTGATATTGATTTGTAACTATTTTTTACTTTAATACCTTTTAAAAAAAGGTTAAAAGGAGCACAAATGTAATAAAAACTTTGTTAATGATAAATACTAAGTTAGAATGAAATAACAAATTGAAATATTAATCTTTGTCTTTTGTGGTAATAATTACAACTCCATTTACGCCTTGACTTCCGTACAGCGAGGTTGCTTCAATTCCTTTTAAAATTTTAATGCTTTCAATATCATTTGGGTTGACTTTAGAAAATTGCTTTGAGTTTATAAGTACTCCGTCCAAAACATACAAAGGCTCATTTATAAGTGAGCTTTTTGATGGTGCGCATATTATAATTCTAGTAGATGACGCGGCCGGTTTAATGATGTTCATAGTAACTTTTGTTTCAAGGATAGTATCTTTAGTTTTGATGGATGTTTCTAAAGCTTTTTTTCCTGAATGTTCTTTTGATACAGCTTTTTCTTGTGCATTGGCTGCGAAAGATATAAGCATAGAAAAGCCAAATGAAATAAGTTTTACTTTTTTCATGAAATAAATTTTAAATGAGCGTTAGGTTTTATCTTTGTCAAAGTCTAAAACTTTGACAAAGATTTTAAGATTGATTTTAGACTTCCTTGCTAGTTTTTAGGAGTAGGTTTTCCGTATTTAGTGGTAATAATTACAACACCTTTTTTTCCTTTTTCGCCATATTTTGATGTTGCTTCTAAATCCTGAAGAACCGTAATCGTTTTTATTTCCTGTTTGTTTAAAGGAGCATACGGACTTGTTGGACTCTTGCCGAATAAATCATTTTCAGAATAATAATTCCCGTCAATGATATATAAAGGAGCATCTAATACCACGAGAGAATCTAGATTTTCTGGTTGAAAATTAGGCATTTCGTCCTGCATCATTTGATCTCTTTTTTTGTCATCGCTATGAGACAAAGCACTTCCATTCAAAACAATTAACGGAGCACTTTTTTTAGCTGTTTGTATTTGTTTGTCAGCAAAAGCAAGTTTTGCCGATTTTCGTTCCATTGTTTTCAAGTATCCGGAATCTTGATTCACTTTCTCCTTTGCAATAAGATTGTCTTCTTCAGCATAAGTTGGCTGTATTGGCGCGGCAGCTGCGACTTCAACAGGAGCGTTCATCGCAGCAGCAGTTCCAGCTCCTACAGGTTCGTAAACTGTGATACTGTCATAATTCATCGCTACTTCTTGTTGCTGTTTAATTTGTTTGTCTAAAATTTTGACCGCTTCATTTTTTGAAATTATCGGAGACTCTGAAGAAACAACTGCATCATTTTTTTCTAAAATAGATTTATCGTCACTATCTTTTTCATTTACAACAACTTTTGACGCTGGAATAGCAGTTGTTTTATCTGATTTTAAAAACTGAGATCCTATCGAAATTAATAGTAAGAGTGAAGCTGCAATGGCAATTTTTTTCCATAACGAAATTGCTTTTTTATCTTCTTTCTTATCGAGTTTGTCTTCTACACGCGCCCAGACTTTATCCATTCCGGGGAAATCTTTTTGCTCCGAGTTTTGCGCGGCGTCTTTAAATTTATCGAATATTTTATCTTGATTGTCCATGACTACTTTGCTTTTTGGTAATACAATTTATTTACTAAATCCTTTAGCTTGGTTTTGGCGGCGTTCAATTGTGATTTGGATGTGCCTTCAGAAATATTAAGCATCGCGGCTATTTCTTTATGTCCAAAACCTTCAATAACAAAAAGGTTAAAAACAGTTTTACAGCCGTCTGGAATGTGGTTTAGTAAATTGAGTAAATCTTCTTCTTCTAACGAATTAATTTCTTCTGTAAAAGGCTGAGAAAGTAATTTGACATCATCGAGATACATATTAAAATTGGTTTTCTTCTTGATAGTCGCCAAACAATGGTTAACGGTTATTTTTCGCGCCCAAGCTTCAAAAGCCAGAACTTCTTTAAGTTGTTCCAGTTTTGTAAAAATGGTATAGAAAGCGTCGGCCAAAGCTTCTTCAATTTCTTCTTCCTTTTTAAGGTATCGTTTGCAAAGGCGATACAATTTTGGAGCCATATGCTCATAAACCTGACGCTGAGCATCTCGGTTCATTTTTTTGCAGTTAGAAATTAGCGTTTCGTTTATCACAATTGTTGTCTTTGTACTAAAGAGAGTTAAAAAGATAAAAAGGTTGGGACGGTGATTAAATTTTTTTTTTAAGGTTCAAAGTTGCAAAGGTTCAAAGTTACAGAGGTTTTATCGTAGAGGCGCACAGCAGTGCGTCTTTCATTCGGTATGTTTTATGGCGGATATTCGTTGTGGGAGACGCACTGCTGTGCGCCTCTACGTAATCAGAATCTGAAATTCAAAATGTTTTCAATCATAGTTTTACCACAATCTTGTCATTCCGAGGAACGAGGAATCGCACAAGTAAATCCGTCCAGAAAATTGCCAATCTTAGTTGAGTTACGAGTGTGATTCCTCGTTCCTCGGAATGACATAAAATACGTTTAATCTTTGTGACTCTTTGTGAAACCTTTGCGAATCTCTGTGGTAAACTATAACACAGAATTACTTAACAGGCAAACTCAACTTAAAAATCTTAGTTTCCAACAATTCCGTATCATTATCCTCGCAAAGCAAGAACTCAATTTTGTTGTTTTCTTTTTTATAGAAAGCCAAGCCTTCAAATTTATTGGTTGAGGTAATTTTTTGAGTAAAATCTATTTTCATGGTTTTAAGATCGATTCGGCCAATGAAACTTCCCAGAATTTCGCCGTCGTCGTAAGTTGATTTGGTGTCTTCGACAGTTGAAAGGAAATAGATTTTGTCATCGACCAAAATAGCATCGGTAAAACTGGAACGAATGCCTTTTATTTTTGGTAATTTATAATTGGTTGCTACCAATGCAAATTCTTCTCCCAGATTTTTAGCATGAATCGTGAAAATAGTGTTTTTGTTTGAAATCCCATTTCCGCGATTGAATAAATACCAGTTTTCGCCATCGAAAATGGCGCCTTCGAGATTAAAATCTTCAGGTTTTATAGATCCGAAATTTTGCATTACTGCATATAAATCGACTAAATTATTTTTTTGTAAAATGGTTTTGCTTTTAAGATCGAACGCAATCATTTTATTTCGGTTTTCGGTTGAACCGGAACCAAAAACATAAAGTGTGTCGTTATGATGTGTTAAAGATTCAAAATCAGGTTTTAGATTTTTTGGAATGTTTTGCGTCGCATTGTCAATTAAAGCGTGTTGATTTAATTGCTGATTCTGCATATTGTATTCGTATAAATATCCGCTATTGTCGCCAATGATATATAATGAATCGTTGTTTAAAAATAATCCCGATGCTGAACCGATTCCGATGATTTGAAATAATATTTCTAATGTGAATTTTTCCATGAATGCTTTATTTAAGAAGACTTATTTTGTTTCTAAATTCTTCTATTTCTGTTTTACTTTTTATTCTTAATATTTTGGCCAGTTCAAAGAAATCAATTTTTCCTTTAGAGTAATAATAAAAGAGTTCTTCTTCGACTTTTTCCATGTCGTATTCGTTGTACAATTCAAAGTTATAAGATTTTGTTATTCCTGACTTAAATCTTAATAATATTTGATTATTGGTTCCGTTCGATAATGAAGGTTCAAAACCTGTTATGGCATCTGGTTTTCCGTAATAATCATCATTTGAAATTTCGATGGATTTGATTTCATTAATTTTAAATTTCTCCTGATCTATAATAATATAATCTTCATAGAATTCGAGAAAGCCACTAAATTCTCCATTTATAGCCTTAGGTTTTGTTAATCCAATTGTTTTTAAAATAAATACTAGGATGAAAAGTCCAAGCATTAATTTCATAATTACATCTTCAAATAATCCTTTTTCGGGATTGAAAAAATTCTGTTTTATAAGTGATATTATATATAAAGAAAGTATTAATGTAAATATTATTAAAGTATTACTCCAATGAAACTTTTTTGATTTTTTGTAAATGTTGAATCGTTGCATTTTTTGATTAAAGGAAATTTATTTTAAAAACCAATGCCCAGCCCTGATAGTAATGAAAATGCTTTGAGAAGAAATTGTAATTTTTTCTTAACAGAACAAAGCGACCGGAGGAAGCTCTTGTTGTGTTTTAGAAAAATACAATTTATCGAAAAAGTATTGTAATGAATAGCAGGAATTTGCTTCGTAAAAGTAGTATATTTACTATTACGAAAAAACTCATAAATATGAAATCAATAGACCCGAAGGATTTTAAAGTTACAGAGAAAATAAAATTATCAAAGATTCCGACCTTGCTCGATCTTGATGTAGATAGTGAAGAAAAAGAAGCTAAACTCGATAAAGTGCAAGCCAAATTAAGTAAACAGCAAGATGCAATGTATGCTCATAATAGATACGGCGTTCTGATTTGTTTACAAGGAATGGATACTTCCGGAAAAGATAGTTTGATTCGGGAAGTTTTTAAAGAATTTAATCCGCGTGGGGTTGTGGTGCATAGTTTTAAAACACCCAATTCGACTGAGTTGGAGCACGATTATTTATGGAGACATTATTTAGCTTTACCTGAAAAAGGGAAATATGCTATTTTTAATCGTACACATTATGAGAATATTTTGGTGACTCGTGTGCATCCTGAATATATATTAAACGAAAATTTACCTGGAATTGAAAAGGTAGAAGATATTCCGAAGGATTTTTGGAAAGATAGAATTGAACAAATTAATAATTTTGAAAAGCATATTACGCAAAACGGAATTATTGTTTTGAAGTTTTATCTGCATCTAAGTAAAGAGGAGCAACGTAAGCGATTATTACGCCGATTGGAAGAGGAGAAGCACAACTGGAAATTTTCTGTCGGAGATTTGAAAGAACGTGCACATTGGGACGAATATCAGGAATATTATGAAGAGGCTATAAACAAAACGTCGACAAAAGCAGCTCCGTGGTATGTAATTCCGGCCGATGATAAGGAAATGGCACGTTATATCGTGGCCAAAACGATTTGGGAAGAAATGCAACAGCATACAGACATTAAAGAACCTGAATTACCTGAGAGTATAAAGGCCAATATTAAAATATATAAAGAGCAATTAGAAAACGAGTCTTAGAAATAAGGCTCTTTTTTTTGCTTTGATGTTACTACAAGTTTATGAGTGTTTTGTAGTACTAATTTAATGTTAATTTTTTTAAGGGTTTTCGTGTTTATTTAGTACGACTCTTGTTTTTTTGATAATATGAAAGTCATTTTTAGTTAAAGAGTGAGGATTTACTTTGTAAAAAAAATAAAAACCAATTTTTAACAAAATGAAAAGAATTATTTTACCACTAATTATTCTAGGTTCGTTGCTTACATCATGTAATAACGATTCTAAAGATGAAACGGAAGCAACTAGTGTTGTATTGAAAGACCAATCTGTAACGCCAAGTTTATTGAAGGCAAAAGCAGGATTTGAAAGTTTACAAATCTATTCTCTTTTTAGTTCAGATGATGTTTTTGCAGACAGTCCAAAATTTATATTTGGTGGTTCTGCTGACGGTTCAGGTTTATTGAAAAATACTGACGGTACTTTTACTTTTTTGGTAAACAACGAAGACAATTTTGCAGTTTCGAGAATTACATTAGACAAAACATTCAAACCTACAAAAGGAGAATATTTGTTGAACTCTAGCGGAGGAACATGGAGATTGTGTGGCGCTACAATGGCAACACCTGCAGAGCACGGTTTTGGACCGGTTTATTTAACTTGTGGAGAATCTGGAGAAGAATCTCGTACACATGCTTTGGATCCTTACGGAAGTGCAGGTTCTGCATCTGTATCTAAAGAATTAGCTGGTTTTGGACGTTTGAGTGCTGAGAATGCTTTGCCATTACGCTCTTCTGCTTACAAAGGTAAAACGGTTGTTGTAATTGGTGATGACGATTCTGGAACTTACGGAGGTCAGGTTTTCATGTATGTATCGAATTCTGTTGGTGATTTAACCGGAGGTTCTTTATACATGTTAAAAAGAAATGATGACAATCAAAGAGAAAAAGATATGGAAGTTAGCAAAACTTATCCGGTTTCTTTTGTAAAAATCGACAATCATACAACGTTAACAGGTGCTCAAATCAATGCTTCGGTAAATACTTTGAAAGCAATTAAATTTGGTCGTGTTGAGGATTTAGATTACCGTAAAGGCGGCGGTACTGCAGATCGTGAATTGTACTTTAATGTAACGGGACAAAATACAACGGGAACAAATGCAGATGGTTCAAGAACGAAATACGGTAGAGTTTACAAATTAAATCTTGATGCCGCTGACCCATTAAAAGGATCTCTTGAGGTTATTCTTGACGGAGATAACCGCTCTGGAATTGCTGGTAAATTTCAGAATCCAGATAATATTTGTGTAACTAAAAACTACGTTTACGTTCAGGAAGATGCTAACGGATACGGAGACGAAACTCACGATGCTTATATCTATCAATACAACATTGCTGCTAAAACTTTGAAAGTTGTAGTAGAATTAGATCACCGTCGTACCGCTGCAGATGCTGCAAAATATAATGTAGGCGGAACTTCTAAATTTGGAGATTGGGAATACGGTGCTTTGATCGATGTATCTGAGCAAGTTGGTATTGCTGATACTTTTATGTTGAGTGTACAGCCACATACCTGGACTGGAGAAAAATACGTAAGTCCTGACGGAGGAACAAATCGTCCTAAAGAGAATCAAGCAAGTCAAATCGTAGTTATAAAAGGTTTAGCGAGATAAATTTTTAAAGCATTACAAAACAGTCATCCACTATTTCTATTTGAGATAGTGGTTTCTGTTTTTCTAAATATTCCTCTTTTAATCGTTAATAGATCATGAAAAAAATATATTGTTTGTTCTTCTTGTTAGCACTTGTTGCTTGTCAGAAAAAAAACAAACATCAGGAAGTCAATAAAATGTTTCAATCGGATATTAATTTATTGATTGAAAAAGTTGCCAAACTTAAATATTCAGTACAAGAAGATTCAACCGAGGCTCAAATTCAGAGACAATTTCTGGAAGCGCATCAGAGTTATAAAAAGGTCGAAATGATTAGTGAGTATTATTCGCCTACAGTCTCTAAAGCAATTAACGGACCTGCAATACCAGAGTTTGAAGAAAATGATAAAGTGACCGTTCCGCCTGAAGGATTTCAGGTTATTGAAGAATTGGTTTTTCCGAAATACAATAAAGAAAGTAAAAAAGAACTAATTCAGGAATTGGGTGTTTTATCTGCCAATTTAAATCGTTTAGAAAAAGTTTCAAATTCAAATGAACTAACAGACGCACATGTTTTTGATGCCATGAGATTAGAAGTCTATAGAATAATCACTTTAGGAATTACAGGGTTTGATTCACCTGTTGTACTCAATTCACTTCCCGAAACATTGGTATCTTTAGAAACTATCGAAAAATATTATCGTGTTTATATTGAAAACAAATCAGTTTCGAATTCAAAAGAAGTACTTCAGATTTTAGAAAAAGGGAAGAAGTATTTGAAAACAAATACCAATTTTAATGCTTTTGACCGCGCTTATTTTATCAGAGAAATTGCAAATCCATTGAGTAAAGGACTTTTTAAAACGCAATCTGAATTAGGAATTCCTTTCATGAAAGAGCAAAGAGGTTTGAAAGTTACGGCTCAGACTTTATTTGACAAAGATGCTTTTGATGCAGAAGCATTTTCGGGTTTCCCGGATTATAAAACAACACCGGAAAAAATTGCTTTGGGCAAAAAGTTGTTCAATGATCCTATATTATCAGGAAACAATACACGTTCCTGCGCTTCGTGCCATCATGAAGACAAAGCATTTACAGATGGTCTTGAAAGAGCCGTTTCGTTAGACGGAAAATCAATGATTCAGCGCAATACACCAACATTAAATAATATTGCTTTTCAACGTGCATTTTTTGCAGATTCAAGAGTAAGTTATCTCGAAGATCAGGCGGTTGCGGTTATTAAAAACGAAAACGAAATGCACGGTTCTCTGGAGAAATCGGCACTGGCAATTCAGAAAAATGCTGACTATGTAAAGGAGTTTAAGAAAGCTTTTCCGAAAGGAGAAATAAATGAATTTGCAATCAAAAATGCTTTAGCATCTTATATTCGTTCGTTAAGTCATTATGATTCTAAATTCGATAGATATATGCAAAATAAAGAAACATTTACTGCAGATGAAAAAGCAGGTTTTAATTTATTTGCCGGAAAAGCCAAATGTGCAACGTGTCATTTTATTCCGCTCACAAACGGAACGGTTCCACCAAATTTTGACAGATCTGAAAGTGAAATTTTGGGTACTCCAAATAAAAATAAAAAACTCGACGGAGATCAGGGGAAGTTTGTTATTACGCAAGCTGCAATTCATAAAAATTCGTTTAAAACACCTACTATTCGAAACATAGAACTTACAGCGCCATACATGCACAATGGGGTTTATAAAACATTAGAGGAAGTTATCGATTTTTATAATGAAGGTGGAGGCGTAGGTTTAGGATTTGATGTTCCAAACCAAACTCTACCAGAAGACAAACTGAATTTGTCCGATTTAGAAAAAAAGCAATTAATTGCTTTTATGAGAACGTTGACGGATAAAAAGTATTTGGAGAGTAGAAAATAGAATATAGAGGAAAGAATAAAGAAATTTAACTTGTGTGTTTTACGATTTAATTTTACCGTAAAGCACGCAAAGATTTTTATTTTTAAGATTTTATAATAACACAAAGTTCGCAAAGCTAGTTCTATACAAAGCTTTGCGGACTTTGCGCATTCTTAGCGTTATTTGCGGTTAAATTTTCTATTTACATATTAGCATAAAATAGTTCCATTGGTCAAAACAGTAATGTAGTTCATCAAACTTATTTTAATAGGTTTTTTGGTTTGTCCTCCTTTGCATCAAATTAATAAAAACTATTATCGTGAACATGAACAAATTATTATTGCTTACAACTTTCTTATTAGGATTAGTTTCTTCTAAAATTAATGCACAATCATCACTTCCAATTCATATTGGAATAAAAGGTGGATCCAATTATTCTGAATTGCCTGTATCAGACGGTTTAAATTCAAAATATGCTATGGGTTATTTTGGTGGTGCTATGGCTCGCTTTGATTTTAAAAGATTCTATATTCAAAATGAAATTTTGTACAGCGAGAAGTCTTCAAAAATCGAAAAAACCGCTGTGGCAGGATCTAAAAATGCAAAATGGAAAAGCCTTGAAATGCCGTTGATTATTGGTTACAAAGTAATTGATCTTACTACTATAAATGTCAGAGTTTTTGGAGGAGGCGTTTACTCGTATGTACTTGACGAAAATTTTTCGTCACTGAATCAGTTAAAGAACGCGTATAGCAAATTTGATAGATCTAACATAGGATATCAGGTGGGGGCAGGTGTTGAAATGTGGAAATTTACTGTTGATTTTATTTACCAAGGCGGATTAAATAATGTGAATAAAAATTTTAGTTCCAGGCCAAATTCTTTTAATGTAAGTGTTGGATATTTTTTCTTATAACTTCATAATTTATCGTCTAACCCTATGCACAGCAAAGAATCTTTTTGGTTCTTTGCTGTTGCTTTAGAAAAATATAGGGCTACTTTTGAACATAAATTTTCTCATAATTATATATTTATTTTTTTTAGATGATTACAAAAAATAAAAACAGACATTGGATATTTTTAGTCTTTTTTTGGAGCTTATTAGGTATGACAATCTGGGCTCAGATGATCGAAGATTACGATTTTTTAACGGCTACGATTCAGGCTGTTTTAGTTTTGTTTTGTTCTGCCATTTTAGCTCATATTTTAAGTGATGTTATACTGCCCAAAGCACTAAAACAAAATAAAATGAACTGGTTTGCGGTACAGAGCGTTATTGTTGTAATTCTTTTGGCATTTTGTCTGTCATTGATTTATATTGTTTTTTCTGATTCGGTTTTGAGAAGCAGAGTTTATCCTGAAGAAGCTGATTTGGATTCTCTTCATTTTTTGTGGCTGCGATTTTACGGCAATATTCCATCAGCGATTTTAATTTGCGGTACTGCTTGCGGACTTCGATTTTATCAAGAACATAGTGTCATCGAAAGAAATCATGCACAATTACAGCAAGTACATCTTGAAGCTCAAATTAAGATTTTGCAGGATCAGATTAATCCGCATTTGATGTTTAATATCCTGAATCATATTCATATTCTAATGCAGAGTAATGTTCAATTAGCCTCCGTTTTGTTGGTTCAGTTTTCAGATATTTTACGTTATCAATTGTATGAATGTAATAAGGAATATGTACCATTGCATCTTGAAATTAAATATCTTAAAGATTTAATTGCCGTCGAAGAAACCCGTTGGGGAAATGAATTAGAAGTAAAAAGTAAATGGAATATCGAAGACGGGCAACTGCAGATTGTTCCGTTGCTTTTGCTGCCATTGATAGAAAATGCTTTTAAACATGTATCAAGACTTCCAAGCCAAAAAGGATATGTGCATTTGTCTTGTGAACAAATAAATAAACAACTGATTTTTAAAATAGAAAACTCTTATACGGAACAATACAAAATTCCTTCTAAAAATCAAGGATTAGGACTTGAAAACGTCAAAAAGAGATTGTCGATTCAATATCCCGAAAAATATCAATTAAATATAGAAAAGACAGATTCAGATTTTACGGTGAAAGTTGTTCTGGATTTGAAATAAGAAGTTTTTGTAAAAGAAGATAGAAAAAGAAGATAGAAAAAGAAGATAGAAGAAAGACGATAGAAGAAAGAGGGAAGAATAAATCTGCTTAGTATTCAAAATCTGCGAGAAATCTTTTTTAACCTCAAGCATCAAACCTGAAACAAAGAAAAACTGAAACAAAAAAAATATGAATATGAAATGTCTCGTTATTGACGACGAACCTATTGCAAGAAACGGAATTGTAGATTTTGTTTCTAAAATCGATTTTCTGGAAGTAATAGGAACTTGTGCTTCGGCATTAGAAGTAACTTCATACCTTCAAGAAAAACAGGTCGATTTGTTATTTCTGGATATTAATATGCCTTATTTATCTGGATTAGAGTTTCTGGAATCTTTAGATAATCCACCTTTGGTGATTTTTACTACGGCGTATTCAGAACATGCTTTAGACGGATATCGTTTGCAGGTAGTTGATTATTTATTGAAACCTATTACGTTTCAGCGCTTTTATCAGGCTTCTTTAAAGGCTCAACAATGGCATCAAATGGTTAGTTCGCCAAAACAAAATCAATTAGATCCGTTCTTATATGTGAGGCAAGAAGAAGGATTTCAAAAGATTTCCTGGGTTGATATTTTATATATTGAGGGAATGCAAAATTACGCTAAACTTCATTTTAAAGATAAAGTGATCGTGATTCATCAGACTATGATTTCGTTAGAAGAAACACTTCCAAAAGAGATTTTCTTTAGAATTCATAAATCTTTTTTGGTGAATATTACTCATATAGATTCTGTTTCCGGTGGGCGATTATTTGTTAAAGGACAAGAACTACCTATTTCAAGAACACGCCGCGAGGCATTATTGAAAGAGGTAGTCTATAAAAACTTATTGAGCCGATAGTTCTAGAATTTCCATTTTAGGGCTATCGCTCCATAAAAGGTTGTAGTAAACTTTGGATCTGCTATATCTTTCTCTCTAAAAATGTCTTTGATTTTTCGGTTAGTCGTCGAGAAATTACGCACCAAAGTAGTTCCTGCGGTGGGTTCTAATGTCCAATGTTCACCAAGCTTAAGTTGAGGTCTTAAACCTGCAATAATCTGCTGGTATCCCATTAAAGAAGATTTATTTCGAATTCGGGTTTCTGCAGTCATTCCACTTATTTCTGCAACTGCTTTTAAATCAAAATTATCCGACATTCGATAACCTAACTCTAAACCTTCGGGAAAAGCAACTTTAAAATGCAAAGCGCCTTTTGATTCCCAGTTGAAATAAATTCCTGGAAGAACCATTGGAACACCAAAACTATTGGTTAGTACCGGTCCCATACCAAAAGAGAGATTAGGATTAAATTTTTTAATAAAAAGAACACCGCCTTGAATGAGAACATCGTCTTTATTGATTTCAACCATATCGGTATAAACTCCAACCGATGCCATAATTAATAAAGACCAGGAAGGAGAAATCGAGCGTAAATGCTTTACACCAATTTGCGAATTCAATAATTCGTTAGGAAATCCTCCTTGAAATTCCAGCGGAAGAGATTGAATTTCATAATTCTTGTTTTCCATTCGGGCATAAGCTCCCTGAAAAAAGATAGTCCATAGTTTCGGATTATTGTATTCATCGATTTTAAAAGAAATCGGTACTTCAAAAGCTATCTGAGCTCGTTTAAAATTACTTTCAGAGTTTGTTTTAGTACTATCCAATGGTCTGACATACTTAGAAAAAGGAACGTAATCGACTTTAAATTCACCCGATATCCCCGATTGTGATCTTGCCGAAATGGTTAGTAATAAAAAAAGAAAAAGCTGCGAAAGATAAATAATTGTTTTGTTCATGATTTGATTAATTTTTTTGCGAATTACCGCGTTCTAAATCAATCTTAAAAAATCATTTGACTAATGGCAGTTCTCTTTTGACCAATGGTATAAAATAACAAAACCCGATAGACTATGCGATCTATCGGGTTTTTTACCAAAAACAAAACAATAAATTAAACCTTTTTCTTTATAATTTAAAACCATAGGCTAAGCGTAAAGCAACCTGATTGGTATTAAATTTATTATAGTCCTCGTAACGGACACTAATGTCAATGTATTTGTTGGCATACCCAATTCCTGGTGCCCACAAAAAAGTAGTTTGATCATAACCGTTTGTAACAGCAAAACCAGCACCAACTTCTCCTAAAACATAAAATTGATCTTCCCATACAAAAGCTTTAAAACCTGCTTTTGCCGGAATAAATCCAAGATCTTTTACTTCAATTCCATCTTGATCTTTCATAAACAAGTTTGTAAAACCTGTAGTTAATGTCAACGATGTTTTCTTTGTCAAATCATATTGCAAACGAACATCTCCACCAAGTGACCATCTGTAATCATTGTCAGTTGGTATTCCGCCATTCAAACCAAATCCTAATCTAAAGCCCTGATCATATTTTTGAACTTCACTGTCCTGAGCGAAAGTAGTATTGGCGTATAGTAAAGCGAAAGCTGCAAGGCATAACATTTTTAAGTTTCTCATGACAATTTTTTTTGAATTTTTAATATTGTAAAAATAGTTTCAAGGTCTGAGGGAGGTGTTATATAATTTTTAATAATTGTTATATAATATTAGGGTTCGTGAAAAAACGACTTAATATTTGCTTATGTTTTTAATAATATCAAAGAATCCAAAGCTTCTGATTATCTTTGCCGACTAAAAAGAGTAAAAGTGAATTTAAAGCAGTACACAAAAGAATTTTCATATAATTTAAGATTAGCATACCCTATTATTTTAGGAATGGTAGGCCATACTTTAATTGGTATTGTCGATAACATAATGGTTGGGAAATTAGGAAGTACAGAACTGGCAGCCGTTTCATTAGGAAACAGTATGATTTTTATCGCAATGTCGTTAGGAATTGGTTTCTCTACAGCGATTACACCAATTGTTGCTGAAGGTGATGCTGAGAAAAATGACAGTAAAATTCGTTCAGCGTTTCATCATGGATTGTTTTTGTGTATCATTTTAGGACTAATACTTTTTGGCGTAATTGTTTTAGCAAAGCCAATAATGGAATTACTGGAACAACCGGCTGATGTTATTGCACTTGCAAAACCTTATTTGGATTGGGTAGCTTTTTCATTGATTCCTTTAATTGTATATCAAGGATACAAACAATTTGCTGACGGACTTTCGTTGACAAAATATTCCATGTATGCTATGATTATGGCAAATGTGCTGCATGTCGGAATGAATTATGTCTTAATTTACGGTATTTGGATTTTTCCAAAAATGGGAATTGTTGGTGCAGCACTTGGAACAGTAATTTCAAGAATATTTCTTGTAATGTTCATGCATATAATGCTTTCAAGAAGAGATGATTTAAAGCGTTTTTTCAAAAATTTCAGTTTTGCAGAAATTAAAAAAGAGACATTAAAAAAAATAATAAGTATCGGATTTCCATCAGCAATGCAAATGCTCTTTGAGGTAGTTTTGTTTACAGCATCAATTTGGCTTTGCGGTAATATTGGTAAAACCAGTCAGGCGGCCAATCAAATTGCATTAAGTTTAGCCTCAATGACATTTATGTTTGCCATGGGATTAAGCGTAACTTCGATGATTAGAGTTAGTAATCAAAGAGGATTACAGGATTTTAAAAACTTAGTTGTTGTGGCCCGTTCTATCTTTTTACTGGCTATTGTAATAGAAACCGTTTTTGCAATTTTGTTTGTAGCTTTCCACGATTTTTTACCACACATATTTTTGAATATGGAAAACGGAGGACAGGTTTTAGACAATACCGAAGTAATAAGTATTGCCTCAAAATTGCTTTTAATAGCAGCAGTTTTTCAAATTTCTGATGGAATTCAGGTTGTCGTTCTAGGAGCATTACGCGGATTGCAAGATGTAAAAATCCCTATGTATATCACCTTTGTTGCCTATTGGATTATTGGTTTTCCAATTTCATATTATTTGGCAGAATATACGCCTTGGAAAGCAGAAGGAGTTTGGATTGGACTTTTAGCAGGATTAACATCAGCAGCAATATTTCTATACATTCGCTTTCATTACCTGACTAAAAAATTAATCAATAATTCAGTTTCAAATACTTAAATTTGAAACTTCTAAAATAAAATTAGCCACTACTGATAGTTATCGGGATTTAAAGATTATTTAAGAAATCATTTTAATCAGTGGCAAGAAAAGAATCAAAACAAAAAAATAAATAATATGGAATTACCTAAATTTTTACTCGGAGACAATACTGATTTTCCAGATGATATTTTCATCATTCATCTTGATTACCCAAGATTCATCATTAACTTAAAAGATGATGAGGTGGAGTTTATGGAAGAAGCTGAAGATCTTGATGAAGCTGAATTAAATGCTGAAATGGAAGGCTTAATTGTTTTAGCAAATGAATTTTACGATAGAGAAATAAAACGTTACGAAGAATAGAGACGCACAATAGTGCATTTTTACGATCTCTCTCAAACAAAAAATATCTAATGAAGAAATTAAGTTATTTAAAACCTATTTTTAATTTTATAGCAATCGGATTGCTAATTACTACTTTAAGCCGAATATTTTTATTTTTTCTTTTTAAAGAAAGAGTAGTAGAAACTCCAAATTTCTGGTATATTTTTCCAATCGGTCTTCGAATGGATTTAATTTTACTTTGTTATTTGTCATTTCTACCGGCAGTTTTAATTACTTTTTTGCCAAATAAATGGCTGAAGTTTACCAATAAATTCCTTGTAATTTATAGCTTTTTGTTTTTGTTTCTAATTCTTTTTGTAGAATTGGCGACACCAGATTTCGTAAAACAATACGATACACGTCCAAACAAGATATTTTTAGATTATCTAATTTATCCAAAAGAAGTAGTTGGAATGCTTTTAAAAAGTTATTTGACTTCTATCATTGTGACTTTTTTAATCTTGGGCGTTGTCTTATATTTTGCCTTCAAAAAAGGGAAGAAGTATTTTTATACAACTAGTACAGAATATAAGTTTAAACTAATGCTTTTTCCATTAGTTGCTTTTTTATTGTTTTTTGGAGCACGTTCTAGTTTGGTTTCAAAACGACCAATTAATGCTAGTAACGCAGTGTTTTCAACAGATCAATTAACGAATACTTTAGGACTGAATTCATTTTATACGGTAGCTTTTGCTGCTTATTCGATTAAAAATGAAGGAAACACCAAGATGTACGGTAAAATGGATGAAGCCGAAGCAATAGCTCGTGTAAAAAAATACATGATTGCAGGACCAAATGACTTTACAGATGCTGAAATTCCGTTTCTGCACGTGCAGCAACCTGATACTGTTTTACAAAAGCCATACAATTTGGTGATTTTTCTACAAGAAAGTTTAGGAGCTGAATATGTTGGGATTTTAGGCGGAAAACCATTAACACCAGAGTTCGATAAATTGTCGAAAGAAGGATTGCTGTTTACCAATTTGTATTGCACAGGAACAAGAAGTGTTCGTGGAATTGAAGCGGTTGTAACCGGATTTTTGCCATCGCCATCTGAAAGTGTGGTAAAATTAGGAAACTCACAACAAGGATTTTTTACGTTGGCTGATGCTTTGAAACAAAAAGGTTATGATACCAGTTTCATTTATGGCGGAATGGCAAATTTTGACAACATGGCTTCGTTTTTCAATGGAAATGGTTTTCAGGATATTGTAGATCAGGAAGATTTTGAGTCGGATGGAAACAAATATGCTTTTAAAGGAACCTGGGGTTATTCTGATGAAGACTTGGTTACTAAGGCTAATAATTATTTTAAAGCAAAAGGCAATAAACCATTCTTCTCATTAATGTTTTCGACCTCAAATCATGAACCATTTGAATATCCGGAAGGAAGAATCAAGCCTTATGATAAAAAACCTGCAACGGTAAATAATGCAATGAAATATGCCGATTTTTCTATCGGGAAATTCTTCGAAATGGCTAAAAAAGAACCTTATTTCAAGAATACAATTTTCATCGTAATCGCAGATCATAATACAAGAACGTACGGAAAGAATTTAGTACCAATTAATAAGTTTCATATTCCTGCTTTAATAATGGGACCAGGAGTTCAAAAAGGAGCAGTTTATAATAAATTAGCAAGCCAGATTGATATTCCGCCAACATTATTGGGCTACTTAGGCATGCCTTTTGAAACGCCAATGGTAGGAAGAAATTTAAATAAATTAGATCCAAAAGTTCAAGGAAGATCCATCATGCAGTTTAATGACATCAATGCATTTAGAGTTGAAAATCAAGTTGTAATTATGCAGCCAAATTTGAAACCTTTACAATTTGAAATCAAAAATGATACGACTTTAATTCCGGTTAAATTAAATGAAGAATTAGCAAAAGATGCTTTGGCACATGTAATTACAGCAGGGAATTTATATAAAGAGAATAAGTATAAGTTGAGAAAAAAATAGGTTCAGAGAGACAAAGTGGCAAAGGTTCAAAGAAACAGAGTGTAAAAAACTTTGTCGCTTTGAACCTTTGCTACTTTGAACCTTTATTAAAATACAATTTCAATAACTCTTGAGCAGCTGCAAAAGGTGATATTTCATCATTTTGCACTGCTTTTTTGTTTTGTTCTAGTTGCGAAATGATATTTGGCTGATTATAAAAGTTTGATTTCAATTGTTCATTAATGGTTTCCATCATCCAAAAATGATTCTGTTCTTTTCTTTTTTCCTGGAAGAAACCAGTTTCATTAGTAAGTTCAAAATATTGGGAAATAGTATCCCAAATTGCTAGAATTCCATCTTTTGTAATGGCACTGCAAGTAGTCACTTTGGGCTGCCAGTTCGATTTTTTAGGAGGAAATAAATGCAAAGCTCTATTGAATTCCAGTTTCGCCTGATTCGCTTTTTTAATATTGTCGCCGTCAGCTTTATTGATCACAATTGCATCGGCCATTTCCATAATGCCACGTTTAATGCCTTGAAGTTCATCGCCGGCACCGGAAATTTTTAATAATAAGAAAAAGTCAACCATGCTGTGAACAGCAGTTTCACTTTGTCCAACACCAACGGTTTCAATAATAATTGTGTCAAAGCCAGCTGCTTCACATAAAATAATAGATTCGCGGGTTTTACGTGCTACACCGCCAAGAGTTTCACCAGAGGCACTTGGTCTGATAAAAGCATTTTCATCTTTTACCAATTCTTCCATACGGGTTTTGTCTCCTAAAATACTTCCGTGTGAAAGCGAACTACTTGGGTCAACCGCTAAAACAGCTACTTTTTTACCCAATTGTGTCAGGAAACTTCCAAAAGCTTCGATGAAAGTACTTTTTCCGACGCCGGGAACTCCCGTAATTCCAATTCGAATAGATTTATTAGCATAAGGCAAACAGCCGTTAATGACTTCATTTGCTTTTTCGGCATGTTCAGGATTTGTGCTTTCGACCAAAGTAATAGAACGACTTAGCGCTGTTCTGTTTCCGTTTAAAATCCCATCAATTAATTCAGTAGAAGACGGTTGTTGTCTTCTGTTTTTTTTAATTTGATTGATAGCAGAAACATTGGTGATTTCAGGAGGCGAAATTCCAGCTTTCTCTTGTAAACTGCTTGTTTGTTTTTTTGAACTTGACAAAATGTACTTTTTGATCATGTAAAAGTACTTAAAACAAAAACAGTTTCAAAAATAGAATAGTATCTTAGAAACTGTTTTTTGTTAAAAAATGTATTTATAAGTAGAAGAAAAAAACTTAGATTCTTAGCATCTCAGAACCTTGGTTTCTTAAAAAAAAAAATTAATATGCCGCAGTAAATCGAACTTGATGATGTTTAGCATTTTCGGCTTCATCAGCAATAACAACAGCTAAATCCTCTACAGAAAGAATACTTCTTTGTTCGTCATTAAAAACCGGATTATCCAATCCTAAACGGTACTTTCCGGTTCTTCCTGTTGTAATACCTTGGTGCATTTCGAAAGCTGGACTAAAAAATGCCCAATCCAGTTCTTTTTCGTCTTTAATAATATTCAAATAATCTCTTGCTGCAGTTGCGCCGGCATGATATTCTTTTGGGAAATCAGGTGTGTCAACTGCTTGTAAACCTGGAGCTACAAACAAACTTCCTGCTCCACCAATTGTGATAAAACGTTTCACGCCAGATTTTTTTACAGCTTCCTGAATTGCTTTTGATCCTGTAATAAAATCATCGTAAATATTTGGGTTTGTCCACCCTGAATTGTAAGCGTTAATTACAACGTCATTTCCTTTTAGAATTTCTGTTAAAGCATCAACGTTAAAAATGTCCGCTTTTTTCCAAGTTGCATTTGTTATGTCTTTTGGATTTCTTGCAATGGCAGTAATGTCATGGTTTCTGTTTGCTAATTCGTTTAAAATTGCTGAGCCTACAAATCCTGTTGCTCCAATAATTGCGATTTTCATAATATATAGATTTATTAGTAATAAAAAATGTTACAGTTTGGTGTAAAAAAATAGTTTTAGAACTGATTAGAAAAATCTTCTAATGTAATTCCTTCTAGTTGTAAACTAACTTTTTGATTCATTTCAGCATATAAAGAACTTAAGTTTTGATTGATTTTTTTCCCCACAGGGCAGTCCGGATTAGGCTGATTTTTTGCATAACCTAAATTAATGTTTTCAAAAGTCATTTCAAAAATTTCTTTTAATGTAATTTTCGAAGCATCAATGGACAGTTTTGTCCCGCCATTCTTACCTTCTTTACTTTCTACAATATGATGTGCTTTTAAATTGGCAATTTCTTTTCGAACCAAAACAGGGTTCAGATTAATACTTCCTGCAATAAACTCCGATGATAAATAATCATTTGGAAATTTAGTGAGCAAAGTAAGAATGTGAGTCGTTATTGCAAATTTACCTGAAATCATACTGTAATAAAATATATTACAAATGTAGTTAGGTTTATGGGAATAAAAAAGTTTTTAACTAAAATTTAATTTTTTAACGCATTCCATAAATGTTTATTTTTGTCCGGAACCATCTATATGAGTAATTTTATTTTAATATTTTTCTTCCTTGCGCTTGGATTAGTTTTACAAAGAGTAAAGCGTTTTCCAACACATATTTATAAGCAATTAAATAAGATTGTAATTTATTTGTGTTTACCGGCGATTACTTTATATCATATTCCGAAAATAAAATGGAGCAATGAATTGTTGTTTCCAATTGCAGCTGGGTGGATTGCTTTTTTATTAGCTTGTGTATTTTTCCACTTTTTAGGCAGAAGATTAGGGTGGTCTAATAAATTAATTGGATGTCTAATTCTCACAGCCGGATTAAGTAATTCTTCATTTCTTGGATATCCTATAATTGAAGCTTTATTTGGTAAAAAAGGTTTAGAAACTGCGATTCTTGTTGATCAACCCGGAACCTTTGTTGTGGTCTCCACTTTGGGTGTTTTTGTGGCCGCTTTTTATTCAAAAGGAAGTCCGGATGCCTTTAGTATTTTCAAAAAAATAATCTTTTTCCCGCCTTTTATTACGTTTGTTGTTGCGTGTTTATTGAATGTTTTTCAATATGATTTAGAGGTAAATCTTCAGGCATTTTTATTGAAAGTTGGAAGTTTGGTTACTCCACTAGCTTTATTATCGGTCGGATTACAACTTACTTTTGATCGAAGAAGCCAGCATTGGAGATTTTTACGACTAGGACTTTTCTTCAGGCTTATAGTGACTCCGTTTATAATTTTGGTTTTGTATGTTTTTGTCTTTAAACAACATTCAGAGGCGATAAAAATTACCATTATGGAAGTAGCTATGGCGCCTATGATAACAGGCGCAATTTTAGCTTCGACTTATGGTTTAAAACCAAAATTAAGCAGTATGATGATTGGTTTTGGAATACCAATTTCGTTTGTAACCCTTGCCATTTGGTATCTTATCGAGAGTTTTATTTAGTTGAAATAGTAGTTCGATAGATAAAATAGAATTTTAACTTTTTTTTAGAAAATCCATGTTTTCTTTGTCCTTTTTTTGACTAATTTTAGATGAACTAAAAAATATAATTATGTCAACATTGAGATTAGGCGATATAGCTCCGGATTTTCAAGCAGAAACCACTGAAGGAACAATTAAATTTCATGAATGGTTAGGCGATTCTTGGGGAGTTTTATTTTCGCATCCCGCAGATTTTACTCCTGTTTGTACTACTGAACTAGGGACAGTAGCGAACTATGTTCCGGAATTTAAAAAAAGAAATACAAAAGTAATTGCATTAAGTGTTGATAGTTTAGAGTCTCATAAAGAATGGATCAAAGACATTAACGAAACACAAAATACAACAGTTAATTTTCCGATAATAGCTGACGAAGATAAAAAAGTAGCTAATTTATACGATATGCTGCACCCAAATGCAAGTGATAAATTTACAGTGCGTTCCGTTTTCGTAATTGGTGCTGATAAAAAGATAAAACTAACGTTAACGTATCCAGCTTCAACAGGAAGAAATTTTGATGAGTTGCTTCGTGTTATCGACAGTTTACAACTTACTGCAAATTATAGTGTGGCAACTCCGGCCAACTGGAAAGATGGAGAAGATGTGGTCATTGCGCCTGCTATTCCAGACAGTGATATTCCGGCGAAATTCCCAAAAGGACACACGCCTATAAAACCTTATTTGCGTATGACACCGCAACCTAATAAATAAGTTTTTTTAAGCTTCTAAATTGCTAAGGCGCTAAGTTTTTTAAGACTAAAAAGAGATAAAACTCTTAGTGTCTTAGAAACTTAGCGCTTTAGTGCCTTTACAAAGGTATATTAACACTCTTTTTGGTCAATTCGTTCATTCGTTTTTTATCACCAACAACCCAGATAATATCATTGTTTTCTAATATTAAATGCGATTCCGGATTTAAAATTCGATTACCATTTCTTTCAAGTCCTACGACAAGACCGCCTGTTTTTGATCTAAATTGACCAATACTTTTGTGTATAAAATCTTCACCGGAAATTTCTAACTGGCGCAATACAATTTCAGATTCTTCTTCATTTTTAGTGGCTTCAACCTCATGTTCTAAGTAATTAGTAAACTGTGTAATTTGCTCATCGGTACCAATTACACATATTTCGTCACCAGGAAATAAACGTTCGTTTTTTGTCGGAATAGGAATTGTTACTTCACCACGCCTGATAAAAGCGATATTGATTCCGAGATTTTCCCTAATACGTAACTCTTCTAAAGTTTTACCGGCAAGATTAGATTCTTTACCAATGTCAAAAATAGACATGTGACCATCCCAAGGCATTAAATTAGCGTATCTTCTGTCTATTTTTTTGTTTTCACGATCGTTTAGATTCTTTAAAAAGTGATTTTCAATTTTATGATATTGTTCGTTTAACTTTTTTGGAAACAATTGATAAGCTCCAATCGCAATAATCAAAGCCACAAAAGCAACTAAAGGAGAGAAGAAGATGTTCAATAAAAAACCAACAAAAAACAAACCAAGGCTCATCCTGATTAAAATCAGCATCAAAAGTGCGCCACGATATTTTCGTTCTTCCCATAATGTTTCCACTTCATTAACCTTTACACGTCGCAAAGAAAGAGCCCATAAAAACGGTGCAATTACAACCAAAGTAATTAATGCAGCCAAAGTATTTCCAAAACGAGTCTCTGCCACTAAAGGGGCCACAAATTTTGATGATAATAGAATAATAGCTGTAATAATTATCGTGTGTAATATGATTTGCGTTATAGAAGCGCGAAGTACAATTTGCCAGGTGCTTACAGATTTTATAGCTTGGGCATTCACACTATAACGGTTGATATTTTTAATCCATTTTTTAGGCAGTTTTCGTTCTAAATATCCAGAAAATGGATCAGAATATTTAATTAAAAATGGAGTTGTAAAAGTGGTAATCGCTGACACAGCAACTATTATTGGATATAAAAAACCGCTGGTTACTTTAAGCGTCATTCCAAGAGTTGCAATAATAAATGAGAACTCACCAATTTGCGCCAAACTCATACCAGTTTGAACAGATTGTTTAAGTGGTTGTCCTGAAAGCAAAGCTCCAATTGATGAACTAAATGCTTTCCCGAAAATAGTAATAAGTGTTATAAGTGCAACAGGCAGCATATAAGTGATCAAAGTATCCGGATTGATTAACATACCAACTGATACAAAGAAAACGGCGCCAAACAAATCTTTTACAGGTTGAATCAAGTGTTCGATTTTTTCTGCCTGAGTAGTTTCTGCAATAATAGATCCCATAATAAAAGCGCCAAGAGCGGGCGAGAAGCCTACATTTGCCGCAAACATTACCATCATTAAACAAAGTGCTAACGAAATAATCAACAGCATTTCATCTGTTAATAGATGTTTTGCTTTCTTAAGGATTGTCGGAATAATAAAAATTCCGCCCAAGAACCATATGATCAAAAAGAAAATTAATTTTAAAACGGATTGTAATAACTCACCGCCCGAAACCTGATCGCTAACCGCAATCGTTGACAATAAAACCAACATCAAAATAGCCACAATGTCTTCGACAATTAAGGCACCAAAAACAATTCCGGCGAATTTTTTTCCTTTAACACCCAATTCATCAAAGGCACGAATAATAATTGTGGTTGAGGAAATCGAGAGCGTCGCTCCAAGAAATATACTATCCATTTTCGCCCAGCCCATCCATTGTCCGACACAATAACCGATGAGCGTCATGAATAAAATTTGAGTTATGGCGGTTATGGAGGATGTTCCTCCAACTTTCATCAATTTCTTAAAACTAAATTCGAGTCCCAAACTAAACAATAAAAAGATAACTCCAATTTCAGCCCAAACTTCAACACTTTTCATGTCTGTTATCGAAGGGAAAAAGTCAAAATGATTTCCTGCCAAAAAACCCGCAATCAAATATCCTAAAACAAGGGGTTGTTTTAATTTTTTAAATATTAAAACAGCAATCCCTGCGGTCATCAGGATTAATCCTAAGTCGCTAATAAGTGGTTGTAAATGGTGTGTAGTTTCTGCAGCGGCGTTTAAGGCAATCATAAAATGGTATTTGTTTGTTCAGTAGCTAATCCAGTTTTCTGTTTCAAGCTTTTCTCAAAAAAAATAGATTTTTTTAATAACAGGCTTTTATTGTTATTTTGGCTAATTTCCTAACAAGATTTGTAAATAAAAAAAGCTATCGATAAAGATAGCTTTTTTTGAGAAAATATTTTAGGTTTTATTTAAATTCCTACGTAATTACTAGGAGTTATAGCCATTAATTCGGCTCTAACAGCATCAGAAACTTCTAAAGTTGCAATAAAATTATGAATAGCTTTTTTATCAATAGCTTCATTTGTTCTTGTCAAACCTTTTAATGCTTCGTATGGATTTGGATATGCCTCGCGACGTAAAATCGTTTGAATTGCTTCAGCAACAACAGCCCAGTTTTTTTCTAAATCTTCGGCAAATTTAGCTTCGTTTAAAAGTAATTTATTCAATCCTTTTAATGATGCTTCAAAAGCAATAATTGTGTGACCAATTGGTACTCCAATGTTTCTTAAAACAGTACTGTCAGTCAAATCACGTTGTAATCTTGAAGTTGGCAATTTAGCCGAAAGATGTTCGAAAATAGCATTTGCAATTCCTAAATTTCCTTCTGAGTTTTCAAAATCAATAGGATTAACTTTATGTGGCATTGCAGACGATCCAATTTCTCCTGCTTTGATTTTTTGTTTAAAATAATCCATTGAAACATACGTCCAGATGTCACGATCTAAATCGATGATAATTGTGTTGATTCTTTTTAAAGCATCAAAAAATGCAGCAAAGTGATCGTAATGTTCAATTTGAGTTGTTGGAAAAGAGTGGTGCAAACCAAGATCAGTTTCTACGAATTTAGTACCAAATTGTTTCCAGTCGATTTGCGGATACGCTACATGATGTGCATTGTAATTTCCTGTTGCTCCACCAAATTTAGCAGCAAACGGAATATTGAACAACAAACGCATCTGCTCTTCAAGACGCTCTACAAAAACCAAAATTTCTTTTCCTAAACGAGTAGGAGAAGCTGGTTGTCCGTGTGTACGTGCCAACATCGGAATGTCCTTCCATTCTACGCTTAATTCTTTTAATTTAGAAATTAAAGTAATTAATGATGGCATATAAACTTGCTCAAAAGCATCTTTTGTAGAAAGCGGAATTGCCGTATTATTAATGTCCTGTGATGTTAATCCGAAGTGAATGAACTCTTTATATTGAGATAAACCCAATTTTTCAAAAGCATCTTTAATGAAGTATTCAACAGCTTTTACGTCGTGGTTCGTAACTTTTTCAGTTTCCTTGATCCAAAGAGCATCTTCGGTAGAGAAATTTTTATATATGTTTCGTAAACTGTCAAATAAATTTGAATTTACACCTTGAAGTTGTGGCAAAGGTACTTCGCACAAGGCAATAAAGTATTCAATTTCAACTAATACGCGGTATTTTATTAACGCTTCTTCAGAGAAAAATGGTGCCAAAGAAAGAGTTTTACTTCTATATCTACCGTCAATTGGAGATATAGCATTCAATTCGTTTAAAGTAGTCATTGTTATGTTGTTTTTCGAAAGGTGCAAATATAAACAGAATTTAGCGATTAGAGGTCATCAAATAGTCAATTCGTAGTTTTAAATTGATTTTAATCGTTCTCTTAAATCTGAAACTCCTTCTGAGGCAATTTTTGCAATAACTTCCACTTTATTTTGAATATTCGGAATCGCAATTGGCTTTGGATCAATATAGAAAACCGGTGTAATACTGTAAGTGTATGAAATCAATCCTGCCGCTGGATACACTTGTAATGAAGTTCCTATTACAGCAAAATAATCCGCTTCTTCAACAATCGAAATAGCTTCTTCAAGCGCAGGAACATCTTCGCCAAACCAAACAATGTGAGGACGCAATTGATGTCCGTTTTCATCAAGGTCCCCGGTGTATAAATCGTCGGACCAATCCAGAATCAAATCACGATTTTTTGTACTTCGTACTTTAAGTAATTCTCCATGTAAATGTAAAACCTTTGTACTTCCCGCACGTTCGTGTAAATCGTCAACATTTTGTGTAATAATGTGTACATCGAAATCTTGTTCTAACTCAGCTAAAATTTGATGACCCAAATTCGGTTCAACATCTTTAAGTTGTGCCCTGCGTTTATTGTAAAAATCCAAAACCAATTCTTGATTTTTATGCCAGCCTTCAGGAGTTGCAACTTCCATCACATCGTGACCTTCCCATAAACCGTCGCTGTCGCGAAAGGTTTTAATCCCGCTTTCGGCACTAATTCCCGCTCCGGTTAAAACAACTAATTTCTTTTTATTATTTATCACAATTACATGTTTTATTGAATGCATTCAAAGATAATCAAATGATAAATTTTTCAAACTAAATACTTACTTTAGCCAATATTAAATCACCTCACAATTGGCTACGGAACTTAAAGTAAAAATTAAAAGAAGCTTTTTAGATAATTATTACAGACCTTTGCATCTTCATCCTGAGTTCATTCATTTTGAAGATAAAGATTTAGTAAATGATAGTTTTACATCTTTTAAAGCTTCTGAAATCAAGGATTTTCGCTGTGGTGTCAATTGGTTTAAGTACTATTTTGTTTTTGGAAGAGAATACCAATTCTATATTAGAAATTTCAATGATGAAGTTTTAAAAATTAAGTTCAATTCTTATTTCGGAATTAAGAAAAAAGAAAAACATAATCTTTATGTAAGTATCATAAATGCGCTTTGGGATTTGTATTTTACCAAACAAGTTAATGATTTTCTACAAGAATTTGAAGCAGGAGAATGTTTTTATATTGGAGATGTAGTTGTTAATCCTGAAGGTGTTATAATATCAGTTTCAAAATTGATGAAACAAGAAAAAATACTGATTTCTTGGGAGAATTTGAGATTCAGGATGTTCAAATCGTATTTTTCTATTTATTCTAAAGAAAATCCAAATGAGATTAACAGAGGTTATTCATATAAAGAAGATTGGAATACTTTTGTATTATATGATATAATAAAAAAAATACTTAGCAACAAAAAAATAAATAATGATTGATTTAGATTACCTCGCTTTTCTTGAAAACATACTAACTGATAATCGAAAAGAAAGATTTTTAAATGTACTCGGAAACCGAACTAAACATTTTACAATTGCGGTTGAGGATGTTTTTCAGATGCACAATACAAGCGCGGTTATGCGTAGCTGTGAAGTTTTTGGGATTCAGGAACTAAATGTAATTGAACAGCGATATGGAAAAAAAATTGATAAAGAAATTGCAATGGGCGCCCAAAAATGGGTAGATATCAATCAATTTGATTCAGTTACCAATTGTATTTCGACTTTAAAAAATCAAGGCTATCAAATTATTGCTACAACACCTCATGAAAATGATTGTTTGCTGGAAGATTTTGATATCACGAAACCAAGTGCTTTATTCTTCGGAACAGAAAGAGACGGATTGTCTGAAGAAATTCTGGAAAAAGCCGACGGTTTTCTAAAAATACCAATGGTCGGTTTTACAGAGAGTTTAAATATTTCTGTTTCGGCAGCCATCATTATTCAAAACCTAACAAACAGATTGCGTAATTCAGATATTGATTGGCATTTGTCTGAAGAAGAAATTCTGGAAAAACGTTTGGCTTGGGCTAAAAATTCGATTAAAGATATTAAGCGAATTGAAGCGCGTTATTTTGAGGAAAATCCTAGATAAGTTTCAAAGAAGCTAAGTTACTAAGTTGCTAAGAAAAAAACTTAGAACCTTAGTAACTTAGAATCTCAGTTGCTTTAATTATTTTTTCAAAAACAAAATAAAGCCCAAAACACTCACAATTAAAATAGTTAAAGCAGCTAAAACCATTGTAAGATCCCGAATGTTTTTTCCTGCCCAATCCATAAATAAAAATTTGTGGAGAATGGCAAACGAATAACCTTCAATCCTATCTGAGTTTTTAACCACGGCTGCTAATCTCGAAGTCGAAGTTTCAATAAAGTAAGTTGTTTTTTCGGGCGTGTCATAAGCCAGTTTTACAACAGGCAATCTTTTATTGACAAAACCATATTCTCTGCTGCTAAAATCAGTTAAAACTTGATATTCTAATAATTTTGCGTTTCCTAAAGAAGTTTGTGATTCATCTGAACTTTCGGCCATTTCGCAACAAGCTGCTTTTGGAGCTCCATCTGTAAAATAATAAGCTAAAAATTCTGCATATCGAAGATCAATATTTGGAGTAATTTTATTGGTTGCAGCATTAATATAAACAACTTCAGATTTCGGCTCATCCTTTTTATTCCATTTTGAATTAGAATCTGATTTTGGTGTTTTGAATTTTTCTTTTTCAAGCAATTGACAACGGAAATAAGTTGTGTTGTTCAGCGTAATAATGCTTGCATTCTGAAAGCGACTCCAGTCTAAATCAAGATTGTTATTGGCTGTTGGAATTTCTGTGGTTTTAAATGTTGGCTCGTAAACCATTTGTGATAAAGTGTAGGGATTCCATTTTGTTGTGGCGTGATAGGCACCACTAAAAGCAAAAGTCAATGTAAAAAGGGAAACCCAAATCCCAATTTGGCGATGGTATTTTCTAAGCCCTTTTTTGGGTTGTAGATTGTCTGTTTTTTTGAATTGTTTCCACAGTAAACCATAAATTAAGATTCCGCTTAAGGCCGAAAATCCAATAATAGATAGCAGGAAAATCATCGTGATAATTCGTATACTATTGTTTGTTATCGCATCAATAAACGACCAATTATGAAAAGTATCAAAGAACCAAATAAAAGCTTGTCGTGATGTTGGATTATAAGTTGCTAATTTACTTGATGATGTTTCTACATAAACCTGCATCGCATCCGGACGATCAAAAGTTAGTTTGTAAACCGGTAAATAGCGATTTACATATTTGTATTGCGAAGTGAATTCGGTTACGATTTCGCTTTTTTTGATTTCGCTTTTTTGATCCTCTACAAAATAACGTGAAAGCCATTCGGCATATTTTCGATCTCCATTTTCCAGTTTTTTTGCAGTTAAAGTATCAAAATACAATAAATCGCCTTTGATTGTCTTTATCTGATAGAAAGTAGCATTGTCAAAAGAAACGATTCTAAAATTCTTGAATTCGTTAATGTTGTTCTTCTGTAAAACTTCCTGAATCGAAAAGTGCAATTGAGTTTTGTCAATTATCGGTGTTTCTAATTTTTCGTGGGCAATTTCAGGTTTAAAAAAATGCGCCATAAACGGGTGCATCAATCCTGATAAAGTCCAGAAAATTACTGGAATAATCGTGATCAAACCAATTGTACGATGCCATTTGTACATATGTTGTTTGATTTTCTTGACCAACTTCGAATCTTTCTTCTTGGACTTTTTTTCTCTATTTATTTCTTTGCTCATAGTTATATTCTTAGTATTTATTGCTGTTTTTTTTGCCACATATTAAAAAGATTAACAGAGATTATTTAAAAAAAAAACATTCTAATCCTGTAATCTGTGGCGAAAAAAAATAGTAAAAACTTATTTTTTTAATGAAAAATTATATTGTATTCCAAACACAAAAGTTCTTGGTGCCGCTGCTGTATAGGTTGGTTGGGCATTTGTGGTATTGGCTCTCGAAACATTATAAGCGTATAATTTATCGGTTAGATTTAGCACGTTTCCATAAACTTCAATGCTTTTCCATTGATAGCCAACTCTTGCGTTAAAAATGTTGTAGCCATCATATTTCACAGTATTAATTTGATCTTGGTAATAACTTCCAACAAGCTGCCATTCGACTGAAGTTCTTAGATTTGGAAGCCAGTTTGGGTAATAACTTATCTCTGAGTTTCCAGACCATTTTGGTGCGGCAGGCATTTCTTTTCCGTCTAGATTTTGAATAGGATCTGATGGTTTATCTGAAAGTTTAAAATCGATATAAGTGTGCTGTGCATAAGTTCCGCCAAGACGCATGTTGAATTGTTTTGAAGGTCGGTATGAAGCTCCAAACTCAATTCCTTTATGACGTGTTTCTCCGGCCGAGCGATAATCTGTTGAATTATCAGCTAGTTTGATGTTTAAGAGTTCATTTTTTCCTTCCATATAATAGAAAGCGTAGTCAAAATTTAATTTATTTTGAAGGAAAGAGAGCCAGCCTCCAACTTCATAATTGTTGAAAGTAGCAGGTTCTAAGTTGTAATAGAAATCTGCAGGAACTCCTGTTGTTCCGCCAGTTCCGGGTTTTGTTCTAAAAATTGAAGTAATTCCGGGAGGTGCAAAACCTTGTGAATAATTACCATAAAAACCTGCAAAATCAACCGGATTGTAATTAGCTCCTGCTTTAAAAGTCATTTTGTCATAAACTTTACTTCCTGTAGAATTATCTAACGCGTTACTGTAGTTCACTTTCATATTATCGTAACGCCCGCCAACGGTAACAATTAGTTTTTCTATCGGATTAAAACTTAATTGCGCATATCCGGCAGAGTTGAAAATGTCTGCAGAATAATCGGCTAGTTTTGAATCTGGATGTTCTGCAATAATCTCATAAGAATCTACAGTTTGCTTTCCGGGAGCTCCCGGATTTAAATTGGCTTTTAAATCTATCACATATGACCAGTAGGTTACAGGAGAATAATCGTATAAAGCTCCGGCAACAAGTTTAGTATTTAGAAAATCGAATTTTTGAGTATGCTGTCCGATGGCGCCATAACTTTTGAAATTATTCGAATTGACTTCTCCTTTTGCGGTTGTGGGGTTTACAGTTGGACTCCATTTAATTCCGTAAGAAGGATTTTGTCCTAATTTATTATCTCTTAAATATCCTGTAATGTAACTGCTTGAATTGCTGTTCCAGTCGTGTTCTAATGTCAATCGAGTTCGTAAAGCCTCAGATTTTCTATAAGTAAAATCGGAAGTGCTTTTGTAAGTTCTGCTGTTAAATGAAGCTTCGTTAACCGTTCCGCTCATGTCCGAATAATATTTTCCGTACATCGTATTACTAATCAATCGGGTAGAGGACGAGATGTTGTAATCGATTCTTGCGTTCAGATTATCTTTATTATAATCAGAATACGTCATCCAGCCGTTTTCCTGCAAACTTGATATTCCTGCGATATGAAAACCAACTTTTCCAATAGTTGCTCCGCCAGCCGCCTGAAATCTTCTGTAACCGTAATTGTCTGCCTGAACTCCAAATTTAAATTCGGGATCAACAGGCGGTTTTAGTGAAATTAAATTAATAGTTCCGCCAACAGCTTCAGGTCCGTATAAAGATGAAACTGGACCTTTTACGACTTCAATACTTTGTAAGTTAAACTGATTAATTTCTAATAAAGCATTGTGATTAAAGATTCCCATTGGGCGAATCGGTAAACCATCTTCTAAATATAAATAATATGCGTTTGTTGTCATAGGTTGGCGAATCGACATCATGTGTTGTTCATTTCCTAAGTTGACCATTAAAACGCCTGGAGTTTTATTGATGATTTCGTAAACCGCTGCAGCTTTGGTTTCGTTGATTGTTTTAGCGGTTAATTTGCTAATTGCCACCGGAGTTTCCTTGCGTAAAGTTGCAGTACGATTGGCGGTTATAAAAACGTTTTCAAGTTCTTGAGTTTTGGTTGTGTCTTGTTGAATTTTATTTTGCGCCAAGACACATTGCCCTATGATTAGTAGAGTAAAGTATATTTTTTTCATTTTAAATTATATAAATTTTAAAAAGTAACCAAAATTCTTTGGCTTTAAGCCAAGAAAGATCTCTTCAATTTTTGAATTGAATAGTGTAACTGGAATTTATATAAAATAGGATGGAGGGTGAAAAGTAGTATTGGTAACTGAAATGGGTTTTTTATCAGAAGAAGCGAAAATTTTTGCTCTCAATTCTCTTGATTCGGGTGTTTTAAAATCGGTTGAAATTGTATTTAGAATGTAAACAACATCTGCTTTTTCTTTCAGATTATCCTGCATTCTTTTTTCGTTGTCAGCGTATTTTTTTAAACTTTTTTGAAGTTCGCAACGACCGTTACAGGTGTTAAAAACCATTTTGCGTTGTACACAAATCGTCTTAGAAATTTCTTCCTGATTTAGTTTGAATGAGGTATAAACGCAGAAACTGCCAAATGATGGCACTAAAAGCATACAGGAAAGAAATATAATGATGATTTTTCTCAAAGCTTGTTTCGTTGTTTTTTATTTTGTTTTGAAAATTACAGTGTATAATTCAAGTTTACACTCCATCTGTAATTCGCTTCCATATTGCCATTTGATAAATTTTGATTGATTGGCAACATGGCATTTAAGCCAATAGAAAATTTATCTTTTCCGGCTTCAATACCAAATTTTCCAAACAAAATATCGCCTGCCGTATTCGGTAAATCAAGATTGTGTTGTTTGTTGGTTTGATAAATTTCTCCTGCCAAACCGGCTTGCGGAGCAATCTGAATTGATTTTAGATCGAATAAATAAAAGAATGTTCCGGCGTAATTAAACTGATCGCCGTATTGATAATTTTTACTGTTTTCTGTTTTAAAGATGTAGTTTAAAGTCGTGTTTAAACCTAAATTTTTATGTTTGATCACATATTCAGATACCAATGGAATATCCCAGCTTCCCGTTCCTAGTTGAAAACTCTGGTTAACACTTCCCAGATTGTTGGCTTCAGTAAATTTCCCGGTTGGAATTTTTATTCCTCCACCCAAATTTATTTTATGCGTAAAAAAGGTACTGTCTTTCTTAGTTTCATAAACCGTGTATAGAGCCATAACCGTAATATCTCCTAAGCCAGAAATACTTTCAGTTCCGGCAGTTAATGCTCTTTCATGAAAATGATAAGGAACCAAGGCTGAAATTTGTATTTTCTCTGTAACCGGAATACGTGCCCAGGCCTGAATCGTATTGAAGTTCTCATCTATCCATGGCGAATTGGCAAAAATCCCGTCACGGCTTGTATAACTTTGTTTGAAATATCTTAAACCAACAAAATTGTTGTTCAGCATCGAGCTAAAGCCCATACTCCCGCCACTTGCTGAACAACCGCAGGCATCACAGTCAAAATCTTCCATCAATGCCAAACGCTGAAACGTAAATGTTGAAATACTATCTTTTACTGTATAACTTAAGGCCGAGTATCCAACCAAAAGAGCGAACATTACTATTATTTTTTTCATTTTAATTATTTTTAGAAGCTAATCCCGCTTTCGGCTATATCTTTTTTAAGGCGAAGATCCCGAAGCTTCGGGACGCCTCAAAAAAGGATACCGTCTCTATCGAGGCTAGGGATTCAGTTTTTATTATTTATTTAGAATTCTGAGAAACGTTTGTCTTTTAAATATTGATTGTCAGTCAACGTTTTCAAAAAAGCTACAATTTGTTTTTTATCGGTATCAGAAAGCGGAATTCCGAATTTTCCGTTTTGTTTTAATATTGGATCCAGAGTTGCTGAATTTTCGATTCCGCTCGCATAATGATCTAAAACGCCTTCAAGAGTTCCAAATCTGCCATCGTGCATGTAAGGTCCTGAAACCTCCACATTTCGTAAACTTGGTACTTTGAATTTGTAATAATCACTTGCCAGTTCAGTTACTTTATACCTTCCAACATCATTTACCATTGGGTTTACAGCTAAGCCATTATTGCGGAATGAATTATCAGTCTGTAAGTCTGTCGCGTGGCAAGACGCGCATTTAGATTTAAATAAATCATACCCTGCCAGTTCATCAGAGGTTAAGCTTCCGCCAGTTTCATTTCGTCTGTATTTATCGAATCTGGAGTTAGATGAAGTAACCATAACCATAAATTGCGAAAGTGCTTTCAGCATATTTTCGGTGGTAATCGCGCCATCGTCAAAGGCTTGTCCAAATAATTTTTTGTACTCTTTGTCAGCTTTCATCATTTTTAAAATGGCATTCAGATCTCCGTTCATTTCTATGATACTTGTGAGCGGAATTATAGGTTGCAAGTCTAAATGATCTGCCGCTCCATCGTACATAAATACGTTCTGGTAAGCCAGATTTTGAATTGATGGTGTATTTCTTGTTCCTTGTGCATTGTCTACGCCATGACTTACCGTATGTCCGTGATGTGTAAACGCATTGGCCTGAATGTGGCAAAAACCACAGGAAACTACTCCGTCAGACGCTAAACGTCCATCGTAAAATAGTTTTTTTCCTAGTTCAAATCCTTTTTCTGTTGGCGGATTCTGTGCCATGTTATACGCTAAAGCAGGAAAGTTTGACGGAACAGTAAATTCTAAAGGAATATTTACATATTCGTCGTCCTGATCAGAACAACTCCACAACAACGGAATCATTAACCAAAGGAGGTGTTTTATTTTCAACATGTTTTTTTTGGTTTAAAAAGTACAAAAGGTCTAGTTTAGCCCTCCCGAAGTTATCGGGATGCCGCAAAAGATATAGTGGATAACGGGACATAACGTCTTTGAAATCCGGGCTTTTGTACTCCTAAAAATAAATTTAGTCGTTGTGTACGTGGTCTACTCTAAACATAGCGCTGATGTTTTGGGTAATTAAAGGTAAATTTGCACCGCCCATAATCATAGCACCCATTCCGCCCATGTTGTTGTCTGAGAGTTTAATTTTGTTTTTACCGTCAATGATTTTAGAAAGGTCTGTAATCAAATGAACTTCTGGAGTGATTGTAGTACGTACCAAAGCTTTTGTTGGCATATCAACAGTTACTTCTGTATAATTGTAATCTGTTCCGGTTTTTCCGGTATGAATCATAAAAGGAGTTGCAGTTGTAACGGTTGGTGAAGTAAAAGTACCTTCGAAAGCAAGGAATTTGTATCCTGCAGCCCAAGACCACATCATATCTGCAGCATCAGCTTTAGCTAAAAAATCTCCCTGTCCTGAAGCGCCTAATTTCCACTGATCTTCATCAACTCCAATTCCGAATTTTACCTTTACGTAATCTCCTGCAGGAACGTCGGTAAGTTCAAATTCGCGTCCGGCAGCCGTTGCTTCATCAGCAATAAAATAGCTTTTGCTTTTTGGATAGGTAAAAGTAGTTCCGTCAGCTTTGGTTAAAACTACATTGCTGATAATATATTTAACCAAACTAATTTTTAGAACCTCATTATTAGATGTTGTATTTCCCTGAGTGTTTAAAATAAGGTCGTTTGCGCCATAAGCATTGTCGAACTCTAAAATAAGTTTTCCGTTTCCTGATACAGTATTGTTGTCGTCGTCGCTTGAACAAGAAACTAAAGATATAGATAGTGTTACAATAGCTAAAGCTCTGTATATAATGTTTTTCATTTTTTGAATTTTATATAATTTTAAATTTAAGAGGTGCGTAAACGCATTTTCATTGATTTTGAAACAATGAAAGATGGATTTCAATTATGAAAATGAAATCTGATTTAAAAAATTATATAAAATAGGATGGAGGGTGAAAAGTAGCTGTAGAAACTGCAATAGGTTTTGCATCGAATGAGGCAAAAAGATTTGCTTTAGAGGTAGGAGCTACTAATTTTAATTCTGTTGTAAAAGTATTTTGAATGTAAACAATCTCTGCTTTTTCTTTCAGATTGTTTTGCATTTTCTTTTCGTTATCAGCGTATTTTTTTAAACTTTTTTGAAGTTCACATCGACCATTACAACTGTTGAAAACCATTTTTCGTTGTACACAGATGGTTTTTGAAATTTCTTGTTGATTTAATTTGAAAGAGGTAAAAACAAAGAAACTGCCAAATGATGGCACTAGAAGCATAGAAGAAAGAAATATGATAATTAACTTTTTCAAAAGTTGTTTCGTTGTTTTCGGGAACAAAAATACATTTTATTCTTTTTAAATATTATGATTTTTGTCATTTAACATAAAAGTTTTTTAGTCGCAGTTTACAGTATTCAGTCGCAGTCTCAGTATTCAGTCTGCAAACTATTTAAAAAAAGAAACCCGACAGATCTTTAAGACCTGTCGGGTTTGATATGTAATATTAAGTATTTCAGCATTAATATAAACTGTCACTGCGACTGAATACTGTAAACTGTTACTGAAAACTAAAAAAATATTATTTAACAATAACCCAAGCTCCTGAAGCTATTAGAGTTTCTGCTTTTTTAAATTTCATTGTTTCTGTTTTACCAGTTGCAACTTCCTGAACTGTTACAGTGTCATTACGGTTGATTTTTGGCATGTCTCTTACAATCGTTTCAGTAACCTGACGTTGCTGAGTTTCTCCAGCCTCACGGTTAATGTCTTCGCTGTTTACAATTTCGTCTTTACTTAATTTGAAATTTTCTTTTTGACGAACTTCTTTTGCTTCGTGAATTTCAGAAGTAACATTTTGAGCTGGTAAATCACCTTTAAATAAGAATGAAATAACTTCTTTGTTAACGTTTTCTAACATTCCTCTAAACAAATTAAATGCTTCTAATTTGTAAATAAGCAATGGATCTTTTTGTTCGTGAACGGCTAATTGAACAGATTGTTTCAATTCGTCCATTTTACGTAAATGTTTTTTCCAAGCTTCATCAACAATAGATAAAGTAATGTTTTTCTCAAAATCAGCAATTAACTGAGCACCTTGGCTTTCGTAAGCTTTTTTCAAGTCTGTAACTACATTTAAAGTTTTGATTCCGTCAGTAAATGGAACTACGATGCGCTCAAAATGATTGTTAGGCTCTTCGTAAACTCCTTTAATAATTGGGAAAGCTTCTCTTGCGCTACGTTCAGTTTTCTCAGTGTAGAAAGCTAAAGTTTCTTTGTATATTTTTCCTGTGATTTCATTATCAGATAATTTCAAGAAATCAGCTTCAGAAATTGGAGAAGTGATTGAGAAATAACGAATCAAATCAAATTCGAAATTTTTGAAATCATTTGTTGGCTTAGTTTGACTAACGATTAATTCGCAAGTATCATATAACATGTTTGCGATATCCAGTTTCAAACGCTCACCAAATAAAGCATGGCGACGACGTTTGTAAACCACCTCACGTTGAGAGTTCATAACGTCATCATATTCTAATAAACGTTTACGAACACCAAAGTTGTTTTCTTCTACTTTTTTCTGAGCACGCTCGATAGATTTAGTCATCATAGAATGCTGAATTACTTCGCCTTCCTGAAGTCCCATTCTGTCCATAACTTTAGCCACTCTTTCAGAACCAAATAAACGCATTAAGTTATCTTCAAGAGAAACATAGAATTGAGAACTTCCCGGATCTCCCTGACGTCCTGCACGACCACGTAACTGTCTGTCAACACGACGAGAATCATGACGTTCTGTACCAACGATTGCTAAACCTCCGGCAGCTTTTACTTCTGGAGATAATTTAATATCGGTACCACGACCAGCCATGTTTGTTGCAATAGTTACAACTCCGGCTTTACCTGCTTCTTCTACAATTTGAGCCTCTTGTTTGTGCATTTTTGCATTCAAAACGTTATGTGTAACGCCTCTCATTTTCAACATACGGCTTAATAATTCTGAAATCTCTACAGAAGTTGTTCCAATTAAAACTGGTCTTCCTGCATTTGATAATTCAGTAACATCTTCAATTACAGCATTGAATTTTTCTCTAGTCGTTTTGTAGATGAAATCTTCTTTGTCTACTCTTGAAATTGGACGGTTAGTTGGAATTTCAACAACGTCTAATTTATAAATCTGCCATAACTCTCCAGCTTCAGTAACCGCTGTACCAGTCATACCACCCAATTTGCTGTACATTCTGAAATAATTCTGTAATGTAACTGTTGCAAAAGTTTGTGTAGCAGCTTCAATTTTTACATTTTCTTTAGCTTCGATCGCTTGGTGTAAACCGTCAGAATAACGACGTCCGTCCATGATACGACCAGTTTGCTCATCGACAATCATAATTTTGTTGTCCATGATCACGTATTCTACATCTTTCTCAAAAAGAGCATACGCTTTTAAAAGTTGTGTAAGAGTGTGGATACGCTCGCTTTTTACTCCGAAATCCTGAAATAATCTTTCTTTAGCTTCAGCTTCAGCGTCTTTATCCAGTTTTTGTTTTTCGATAGCTGCAATTTCAGTTCCGATATCCGGAAGTACGAAAAAGTCCGCATCAGTATCTCCTGAAAGGTATTGGATACCATTATCAGTCAATTCAACTTGATTGTTTTTTTCTTCAATTACAAAATACAAAGCTTCATCAACTTTATGCATTTCGCGATTGTTATCCTGCATGTATTGATTTTCAGTTTTTTGAAGTAATTGTTTGATTCCTTCTTCACTTAAAAATTTAATTAATGCTTTATTTTTAGGTAAACTTCTGTAAGCTCTTAATAATAAGAAACCACCTTCTTTAGTGTTTCCTTCTTTAATTAATCTTTTAGCTTCAGATAAGAAACCGTTTGCCAACTGACGTTGTTGTGCAACTAAGTTTTCAATTTTTGGTTTCAACTCATTAAATTCATGACGATCTCCTTGAGGAACCGGTCCCGAAATAATAAGTGGTGTTCTTGCATCATCAATTAATACAGAATCGACCTCATCGACAATTGCATAGTTGTGTTTTCTTTGGACTAAATCGCTTGGCGAGTGTGCCATGTTATCTCTTAAGTAGTCAAAACCAAATTCGTTATTGGTTCCGTAAGTGATATCAGCGTCGTAAGCTTTTTTTCTTTGTTCAGTACTTGGTTGGTGATTATCGATACAATCAACAGTTAAACCGTGAAATTCGAATAAAGGTGCTTTCCATGTACTATCACGTTTTGCTAAGTAATCATTCACAGTTACTAAGTGAACTCCGTTTCCGGTTAAAGCGTTTAAGTAAAGTGGAAGTGTAGCTACTAAAGTTTTACCTTCACCTGTTTGCATTTCGGCAACTTTACCTTCGTGAAGCACCATACCACCAATTAACTGAACATCATAATGAATCATGTCCCAGGTAATTTCTTTACCAGCAGCATTCCATTTGTTAGCCCAAGTAGCTTTGTCACCTTCAATAGTAACATAAGTTTTTGAAGCAGAGAATTCTCTGTCTTTTGCAGATGCTGTAACTTCAATAAATGAATTGTCTTTAAAACGACGAGCAGTTTCTTTAACTACAGAAAATGCTTCAGGAAGAATTTCTAATAAAGTTTTCTCTGATATTTCGTATGCTTCTTTCTCAAGAGAGTCAATAGCATCATAAAGATCTTCTCTTTTGTCGATGTCTTCAATGTTTTCTACTTCCGCTTTAAGCGAAGCGATTTTAGCATCTTTATCAGCTCTGGCTTCTTTTATTTTTTCCTTAAAATATACGGTTCTAGCTCTTAGGTCGTCGTGAGACAAAGCCATTAAGCTGGTTTCGAATGTTTTAATTTTATTTAAATAGGGCTGTAAAGCTTTGACATCTTTCTGTGATTTATCACCTACAAAGACTTTAATAATACTGTTTATGAAACTCATGATTTATTGTATTTCTATTTTATGTAAATGTGTATTTGAACCAAAAAAAAAGCCTCTATGATGAGACTTTTTTCTTTGGTTTATTTTTTAATATTCATCCTCATTCCAAAGATAATCTTCGTCTGTTGGATAATCTGGCCAAATTTCTTCCATTGATTCATATATCTCTCCTTCATCTTCGATTGACTGAAGGTTTTCTACCACTTCTAATGGAGCACCAGCTCTAATAGCGTAGTCAATAAGTTCGTCTTTGTTAGCAGGCCATGGCGCATCACTTAAATAAGATGCTAATTCTAATGTCCAATACATCTGTTATCTGTTTAGTTTGTGCAAAAATAAATTTTTTACTGAAAAAGACAAGTAAATTTTGATTTATTTTAAGAAAATTTAAGAACGTCTCTATTTAGTATTCAGTTTTCGGTGACAGTTTACAGTCTGAAAACTGATATTTGTTACTGATTGCTGTATTTTTTAGTATTCAGTTTTTGTTATTGGTTTGCAGTTTGAAAACTAAAAACTTCGACTGTTTACTTCCTCGGAATCCATTTCACTTCATCCGCTTTTAAGTCTGAGGACAACTTTCGTGCCAAGACAAAAAGGTAGTCAGAAAGTCGGTTTAAGTATTTGATTGCTATTTCAGGAACATGCTCATTATGGCTTAAATGGACTGCCAAACGTTCGGCACGGCGACAAATGCAACGTGCAATATGACAATGTGACACAGTCGGATGTCCTCCAGGTAGAACAAAATGAGTCATTTGCGGAAGGCTTTCTTCCATTTTATCAATTTCATTTTCTAATAATTCAATATCAGAATCTATTATTCCAAGGTTTTTTAAACGAAGCTCTCCATTTTTCAAAACTTCTTTTTCTGCAGGAGTGGCCAAAATAGCACCCACAGTAAATAAACGATCCTGAATTTCGATTAAAATTGTTTTGTATTGCGCATCCATTTCCTGATCGCGAATAAGACCTATATAAGAGTTCAGTTCATCAACAGTTCCATAACTGTCAATCCTGATATGATCTTTAGGAACACGCGTGCCTCCAAAAAGAGCCGTTGTTCCTTTATCTCCTGTTTTTGTATATACTTTCATTTTTTCTTTTAAGATACTAAGGATCTGAGATTCTAAGTTTTTTTTCTATTAGTTGTTTAAACCGAGTTCATTAGTCAGTTTTGTTAATTCTTTGCCGGCTTTGTCATTAAAGGCCCCGCTATTTATTCTCGCAGTTTTTGCGGTTGACTGAAGTTGAGAACATTCTAAACAAATCTGTGTTTGACAAATTACTTTATTATCCTTAAAATAAATAAATCCAAGTCTTGGATTGTAACAAGCCGCCATATTTGGATTTTCAAATGTTTTTTTGTCGCCAAGAATTGCATTTAATTTTAAAGTTTGATTGCGATCAAGTTTTTGCCTGTTTTTTATGGTGTTAATGGATCTTCCGTCTTTATTTATTGGATAAAATGAATGTCCATATCCATCAAAACCTATGTAATTAACCCCAATAACCGAATCATATTCAAATTTTTTCTCGTAAGATAAAAGAGTATCAATATTGACTAAAAATTCATTTGCAGTAACCCAACGTATTTTTAAGTTCGTAATTTTCGGAGGTAACAATTTAAAATTTTCATTATCTTTTACTGAGGTATTTTTACAAGATGTTAAAAACAAAAAAGCTAATAAAATAGATTTAATAAAATTGGTCATTTTTTTTCTTTTCCGATTAAACAATTAGTCAAATAAACAGTTAAACTATTTGAAATCTAAAATTATTTCCTGGTGTCACTTTCAATCAAACCATCTCGCAAACGAATCACACGATGTGCATAAGCTGCGATATCTTCTTCGTGAGTTACCAGAATTACAGTGTTTCCTTGTGCATGAATATCTCCAAAAAGCTTCATAATTTCTACAGAAGTTTTACTGTCTAAGTTTCCTGTTGGTTCATCGGCTAAGATAATTGAGGGTTTGTTGACTAAAGCTCGGGCAATAGCAACACGCTGGCGCTGTCCTCCGGAAAGCTGATTTGGTTGGTGGTCCATTCTGTCTGCAAGATTTACTTGTTCCAGAACTTCTACGGCTCTTGCATTACGTTCGGCTTTTGAATATCCGGCATAAATCATAGGTAATGCCACATTATCTAAGGCAGTTGTTCTGGGCAATAAATTAAAGGTTTGAAATACAAAACCGATTTCTTTATTTCGAATTCCCGCTAATTCATCGTCTTTCATTTGACTGACATCTTTTCCATTCAAAATATAACGTCCTGAAGTTGGCGTATCCAAACAACCCAAAAGATTCATTAAAGTCGATTTTCCGGATCCTGAAGGTCCCATTAAAGCTACATATTCACCTTTGTTGATTTCTAAATCGATACCTTTTAAAACATAAACAATTTCATTTCCTAAAACAAAATCTCGTTTGATGTTGGTTATTTTAATTAATGGATCTGCCATTTTGATTTACAATTTTGGATTTAAAAGTACAAAACACTTTTCAATAAACGATAAGTAGTTTTAAATTGAATTATGTTACAATTTGAAGTTTTTTATATTGATCGAAGTTTTGCTGTGTTTTTATAATAGTAAAATCTTAATTGAAAATAGCGTTGTGTAATTTTGAATTATTTTTACATAATCGCCATGTTTTTGTGTTTTTATTGAATTATGTTGTTTTAAATATTTAAAAGGTGATAATTATGTAAAATTAAATACTGATTTGCAACTTATATTTGTTATCTAATCTTAAATAATCAGAATTATGAAAAGCATATCATTATTATCAGGAATTGTATTAATTGCATTAGGTTTTACATCATGTAAAGATGAAAAACAAGAACAGGCTCAGAAAACAATCGATTCATATGTGGCTTATGTCGATTCGGTTAAAAATGTTAAAGCTGACGATTTAAAAGCCGATTGGAAAGATGTAGAAGCAGAATATGACAGACGAGCAGCAAATGCTCAAGTGGCGCTTGCAGATATTAAAGACAATAAAACGGCGATTGAGAAGATCAATACAAGTAAAGTGAAATACGAAGAATTTAGAAATGAAATGGTTACTGTTCTTGCTCCTCCAGCTCCAAGTCCAAAACAACAATTGCGAAATGCTTTATTTGGTGAAGGAAAAATTGGAGACGATATGAGTTTTGCTTGGGTAAATGCAAAAAATATTCATAGTGTTTACCAACAATTTGTTCATACGGTTGAGAATAATAAAGATAGCTATTCTCGAGAAGACTGGGATGAAATTAAATTAATGTATGAAGCACTTGACAGTAGAAAAAATACAGTTGAGAAAGAAGGTCTTACTTCATCAGATAACAGAAAAATTGCTGGTTTGAAATTGAAATTTGCCCCAATGTATACCTTAAATAGAATGGGAGCTAAGTCTAAAGAGACTGCAGAAGCTAAAAAATAAAATCAACTAAATAAGTATTAAAATGACAATCAGAAATGATTGTCATTTTTTATTTGCAAATCTATGAATGTTGAAATTTTTTTAAATCTTCTAAAAAAATCTGCCAAATATTGTCTTTAAACTGGCTTCTGAAAAAGCCAAAATGCCCTATATCTTTTACACCAAATTCTTCTGCTTTCAGGTGTATTCTGGTTACTTCTGATTTTTTAAATTGTGAAGCAATCCAATCAATTGCTGATACAGTTGCATAAAAATCATTGTCGATGCTGTAAGATTTGATTTTGCATTTTATTTTATCATAGTCTTCTTTTACATTGTCAATGCAGTCAAAATGATAGTTTGGTTTCTTGCACCATTTAGCCCATTCCAGTGCCATTCCTTTTGGTAAATCTTCCATTCGGGTCAAATGACTGGAAGGCAAATAATTGAAAATTTTAGAAAAAGAAGGTATAAGTGCATACCATAAAAATTGCATTTTTAATCTGTCAACTCCTTTCCAGTGTGTCCAGCTTCCTGATTGTGAAGCGACCATAATTATGCCGTCAAATAAATTATTGGAAGGGACTAATCCAATAAGCTGTCCGCCAATGCTATGAGTTACAATAAATAATTTACTATTTGGGTTTTTGCTTTTGACATGTTTTACGACTGTCTCAAAATCATTTTTTGCCCAGTCTGTAGCTGTAGTTGAAAATTTAGAAAGCGGACCAGATTTTGAATCCCCAATTCCGCCATAATCAAAAGTGTAAACAGAATAATGATTGTCTGCAAGAAAAGAGGCAAAGTTGTTATAGTAATTTTGCTTAACACCTGTTGCAGATGCTATGATTACACAATTACCATTTGGCATATCAGAAATAAATTCAGTTACGGCTATTGGATATTGTAATGGAGTATTGATTTTTATTGCATTCATAATTTTATACTATTGAACGTAATAAAAGTATTGTTTTAAAGTGATTTATCAAACGCGAATCACAAAATGCTCTTTTTCCTGTTCATATCTAAAAAAAACAAATCCCCATTGAAAAGTATCTATTGTTACTGTAACTTTTGGATGGTTTTTAATTTCTTCCCAAGCTTCTTCCATTTCTGTAGACCAATGAATGTCATCGAAAATCCAAACAGAATCGTTTGTTATAGTGGTTAATAGGAGATCAAAATAAGCTAAAGTCGCTTTTCTAGAATGATTACCGTCAAAATAAATTAGATCATAATCTGTAGATTGAAGGTTTGTACGAACTAAAAAGTCTTCAAATTCAGTTATAATGGTATCAACATTTTTGCAATCAAAATGTTCTAAATGATTCTTGGCAACAGTTGCCGTTTGTGGACAACCTTCTAGAGTGATTATTTTTGCATTGTTATTTCCTAAAGCAAGGGCAGAAGTAGCTAAACCTAATGAAGTTCCTATTTCGAGAATGTTTTTTGGCTGAAAATAATTGGTAACTCTAAATAGTAATTCTGCTCGTTTTGGAGAAATTCCTGCAGTCTTTGCGATTTTCGAAATTTGTCTTCTGTTTGATTTGAAAACTTTTGATCCGGCACCAAAATCTGTTACTTCTATGAAACTTTTATTTTTTAAAAGAGATTTTCGATAATTCTTCAGAATCAAATATTCGGGTTTTGATTTCTTAACATAAAAACATTTTGTCAATAAATTAAACACAAAAGGCGAATGGACTCCGTGTTCGTTTTTTGAATTCCAAAGGAATTTTAGATAAGATGTAATTTGAAATAGCATAGAGAAAATTACTTATAGGCGCGAAGATAGTAAGATAATAGTCGAAAGTCAAAAGTTCAAAATTCAAAACATAAGAGTTTGTCGTTTTTGCCTTTCAGATTTTAAGACGCCAAAAAGACTATATTTGCGCATTAAGCTAATAGTAATACGTTTTATAATGTTGAATGAAGAAGTGGAAAGCAAGAGTGTGATAACCTCGGAAGAGATTAATCGATGCATTGCTATTTTGGCACAATTGAATACCAATACAGATCAAATCTTTGATATCCCGAAAGAACAAAGAATTGCTTTAATTAAGGAAGCAGGAATGTTTTCACGTCCTGATCGAGATGAGTTTTCGAGAAGAATCAAAGATGGAGTGCAAGCAGCCAAACGTAAAAAAGAAAAGAAAGACAAAACGGCACGTAAAGAAACCGGAATTCGTCATGCTCGTGAAGCAAGTATATTTGTGGCGCCTAAATTGTTGGCCTTTACTGATTTGGCTCATAAAGAACAATTCGAACTTGAAACGCCAAGAAATTGTTATGTATGTAAAACGGAGTTCACAAAAATGCATCATTTTTATGATACAATGTGTACAGATTGCGGTGATTTTAATTATGCCAAACGTTTTCAGACTGCTGATGTAAAAGGACAAGTGGCGGTCATTACCGGTTCTCGTTTAAAAATTGGTTATCATATAACGTTAATGCTTTTACGTGGAGGAGCAACTGTTATTGCAACAACACGTTTTCCTGTAGACTCTGCATTGCGCTTCTCAAAGGAATCTGATTTTATGGAATGGGGACATCGTTTGAAAATTCACGGTTTAGATTTAAGACACATTCCAAGTGTAGAGATATTCTGTAATTTTATAGAACAAAAATACGAACGACTGGATATTCTGATTAATAATGCAGCACAAACAGTTCGTCGCCCTGCTGGATTTTATACGCATTTAATGGAGAATGAAGAACTGTCCTTATCTTCATTACCAAAACAGGCGCAGGAATTATTGTTGGATCATGTTAATTGCTTAGATGAACTAAAGATTCTGACAAGCGGAGCTTCTTCTAATGAAAATATGCCGGTAACGTGGCACGGGCCAGAACCTGGAATTGGTTTGCGAGCTTCGGCTAAATTGTCTCAAATTCCATATTCTTTTGATAATGCATTAGTAGCAAATGAGGTTTTTCCGGAAGGAGAACTCGATGCCGATTTGCAACAAGTAGATTTACGAAAAACAAATAGCTGGCGTTTGCGATTGGGTCAAATCGAGACTACAGAAATGATTGAAGTACAATTGGTAAACTCTGTTGCTCCATTTGTACTATGTAATCGACTTTCAGAAGTAATGAAGAAAGATAATACAGGGCAAAAACATATTATAAATGTTTCAGCAATGGAAGGAAAGTTTCATCGCTTTTTTAAAGAAGATCGTCATCCGCATACTAATATGGCAAAAGCAGCTTTGAATATGTTAACACATACTTCTTCTGGAACTTTGGCAAAGCACGGTATTTTTATGAATGCTGTTGATACAGGCTGGGTAACCGATGAAGATCCTGCTGAATTGGCCAAAAAGAAACAAGAGTTAGAAGATTTTCAACCGCCATTGGATATAGTAGATGGAGCTGCAAGAGTTATGGATCCTTTATTTGACGGAATTAACACTGGAAAACATTGGTGTGGAAAATTCCTGAAAGATTATAATCCGATTCCTTGGTAAAATTAGTTCTCAGTCTCAGTTTTTAGTCTCAGTCTCATTTTGGATAAAATAAAAAAGCCACAGCAAATATAGTTTTGTTGTGGCTTTTTTATTTAGTTGATATAGATTTAACCTTAATTAACTTTAAGTAATTTAACGTCAAAAAGTAATACTGATCCTCCAGGGATTCTAGGGTTGCTTTCACTTCCATAACCTAAGTGCGAAGGAATTAATAGAATTCCGCTTCCACCTTCTTTAAAAAAGGGAATACCTTCTGTCCAACCTGGAATAACTCTATTTAATGGAAAAGAAATTCCGGCAGCATCACTTTGATCAAATACTTTACCATCCGTAAAATAACCTTTGTAAGCTACTGTAACATTTGAAGTTGATGCAGGTTTAGCACCAGTTCCAGGTTCAGTGATAATATAATACAATCCAGAAGCTGTTTTTTGTGCGGTTAAGTTGTTTTTAGTAATATAATCTGTGATCTCTTTTTCGTTTTCAGCTGTGTAATCTGTTTTTTGAGGCTCTTTGATTGTTTCTTTTTCGCTATTATTACAAGAAATAAAAAGCGTTAAGGTTAATAGAGAAGATAATAAGTATTTCATGTTTTTTTTAATATGGGTTATTATTAAGGGGCAATATAATAAAAAATAGTTTTTTTAGCCACGGCCACTGCGACTAAAGGAAAAGACTGAATACTAAAAAAAAACTATCCCTCCATTTTAGCCGAAAGTTCAAACCAACGTTCTTCTTTCTGATCTATTTTTTTAATGATGTTTTGTAGTTCGTTTGCTTTTTTCTCAATGTCAGTATCTGCAACCTTTCCATCAGAAAATAATTGTTCGATTTTAGTTTTGTCAATTTCTAAATCTTTAATTTCTCTCTCAAGTTTTTGATATTCTTTTTGCTCGTTGAAAGTTAAATTTCCTGTCGGATTATTTTGTTTCCAATCTTTCTTTTCAGCTTTGTTTTCTTCTTTTTGTGCAACATCAGCGCTATCTTCATACGCTCTGAAATCGGAATAATTTCCTGGAAAACTTTCTATTTCACCTTGTCCTCTAAAAACAAATAAATGATCAACAATTTTATCCATGAAATAACGGTCGTGAGAAACGACTAATAAACAGCCTGGATAATCTAAAAGGAAACTTTCAAGTACGTTTAATGTTACAATATCCAAATCGTTTGTTGGCTCATCAAGAATCAAGAAGTTAGGGTTCTGAATTAAAACCGTACATAAATACAAACGTTTCAATTCTCCTCCGCTCAGTTTTTCAACAAAATCATATTGTTTCTTGGCGTCAAAAAGAAAACGCTCTAATAATTGTGATGCCGAAATCATTCTGCCTTTTGACAGCGGAATAAATTCTCCGTATTCTTTAATAATATCAATTACACGTTGATTAGGTTTCGGGTTGATTCCGGATTGTGTGTAATAACCAATTTTAATCGTATCTCCTTTTACAACGCGGCCAGTGTCAGGTGGAATTGTTCCGGTAAGTAAATTCAAGAAAGTAGATTTTCCAGTTCCGTTTTTCCCAATAATTCCGATTCTTTCACCACGCTGAAAATCAAAACTAAAATTATCAAGAATAACTTTGTCTTTGAATTTTTTAGAAAGTTTGTGAAGCTCAATAATTTTGCTTCCCATTCTTTCCATATTAATTTCAAGTTCGACTTTATTTTCTTTACGGCGACTTTGTGCTTTTTCTTTAATTACATAAAAGTCATCCTGACGCGATTTCGATTTTGTAGTTCTAGCTTTTGGCTGACGACGCATCCACTCTAATTCTTTTGTGAATAGATTTTTAGCTTTGTCAACGCTTGCATTTTCAGAAGTGATTCGCTCTTCTTTTTTCTCTAAATAATAAGAGTAATTTCCTTTGTATTGGTATAATTTTCCGTTGTCAAGTTCGATAATTTCGTTACAAACACGTTCCAAAAAGAAACGGTCGTGCGTTACCATAAACAACGTAATGTTTTCTTTAGCAAAATAACTTTCCAGCCATTCGATCATTTCAAGATCTAAATGATTGGTTGGTTCATCAAGAATTAATAAATCAGGGCGATTGATTAATATGATAGCTAAAGAAAGACGCTTTTTTTGACCACCCGATAGATTTTTAACTTTTAGTTTAAAATCTTCCAGTTTTAATTTGAATAAGATTTGTTTGTATTGTGTCTCAAAATCCCACGCATTGTGCTGGTCCATTCCGTCAAAAGCTTTTTGATATGCTTCTTCGTCATTAGGATTTTCGAGTGCTTTTTCATAAGCCTCGATAATTTTAAGCGTTTCATTGTCAGAAGCAAAAATACTTTCTTCAATAGTTAACTCATCTTGTAAATTATTGTCTTGTGAAAGAAATGCCATTCTGATTCCTTTTCTCAAAACAACCTGACCAGTATCTGGTTCATCCAAACCATTGATAATACTCATTATGGTTGTTTTTCCTGAACCATTTTTAGCGATAAAAGCAATTTTTTGGTCTTTATTAATTCCGAATGAGATGTTGTCAAAAAGAGTTCTTTCTCCAAACGACTTCGATATATTTTCTACAGATAAGTAATTCACTATAAACTAGGTGTTATAAATTATAAGTTTTGAATGTTTTACAAAACAGAACTTTTTTGCAAAAGTAAGCTATTATATTGCTATTTGCGAATTAATTATGGAGATAGGAACTTAGTATTGAACTCAAATCAAAATAATGAATTTGTTGCGGGACATTCAAAATTGGTTTTCGAACTAAAGCTTCATTAGTCAAATAATAATGTAGACCGTCTTTAGTTGCAATTCCTTCGATTTGATGAAATGGGAGTTTTAAATCAATTCGGCGTTTATTTCCGGATAAAAAATCGGTGTTTTTATAGTTGTATAACAGATAAAGAAAAGGGTTTCCTAATTTAGAATATCCGCAAAGAATAATTAATTTTTTGGACTCTAAATAAGTAGCGCCAGTTACTAAACCTTTTGTGTTAATAGTATGTGTTAGTTGTGCAACGTGATTTCCGGGTAGATTAGGTAATTTATAAATATTGGTTTTAGACGATTTCCATTGTTTGGTAAACAAATAAATACTGTCTTTTGAAACGATAAGAGCTTCACAGTCAAAATTGGTTGTATTGGGTTTCTTTACCGAAAAATCAGTTTGATCAGAGTAGCGAAATGAAATCGTTTCAATAGTAGGGTTTCCTTCTAAAAATGATTTTTTTTCTATTTTTAAAATGTTTAAATCCGCACGGTTTCCTGAAGCATTATTGCCAAAATCACCTAAATAAAGATGTGTGCTATCCTGCGAGATTTCTTCCCAGTCTTGATTGGCGGTTTTGTCTAAAATTATTTTTTTTCGAATTGTTCCCAAAGAATCCAGTCCATAGATAGTGGTGTCATGATCGTCATTATGTGTCCATAACAAATTGTCGAATACTATTAATCCGGATGTTTCTCTAATAGAATCACTTAGGTTTTTAGAATATTCAGGTTTTAATTTGATGTTTTTATAAACACAACTTCCGTCATTTACAGTTGCGTTGGGGTTGTAATTTGTAGAAATGGGATCCGTGCAGCCCGAAATTTGTGCATTCGCAGAAGATATAATGAGGCAAAAGAATAAAATTGATTTAATCATGGTCTGCAATATTAAATTTGCATGACATAAAAGTAAACTTTTAAAGAATAGATTGTAAATAGTATCAAAAAATATAATTAAAATACTATTTTGCGGTGCTAATTTTTAATTAGACTTTTGTTTTAGGATTAAGGATAAAACCCAATATGAAAATTTTACAAAAACTGTCTCATTACCGTTTTTCGCGCTATTTTAAACTTTTGTTTGTTCTAGTTGATGTGGTATTGTTGAATTTGGCAATAATTTTATCTGCTTTGGCCAGATTTGGAAATTTAGACAAACTTTTATCTAAAGAAGAAAGAACAGTTTCGTTGTTGGCTATTATAATTTGGGTAGCATTATTACTTCAAAATGATTCCAACAGAAGTATTAGAGTAGAACCTATTGAATCCATTTTGGTCAGAACAATCAGAAAATTATTAATTCACGCAGCTTTAATTTCAATTTTTGTTGTTTACTTAAAATACTACGATATTTCAAGACTTAGATTGTTTTCTTTTTATCTGATTTTCTTTGGATTATTGATGATTTCCAGATTTGTTTCCATGAAACTTTTAAAGTATATCAGATCAAAAGGTTATAATTTTAAAACTTTTATCATAGTCGGAGCAAACGAATCGGGTGAAAGAATCCGAAAAATACTGGCAAAAGATCTGACATACGGGTATCGATTTTTAGGTTTTTTTGATGAAAAAGTCGATCGAACCACTGTAGATCCAGCCTTTGTTAGAGGGAAATTTGATACGATTAAAAAATTTGTTATCGATAAAAAGGTCGACGAAATGTATGTAGCCTTGCATATTGATAATATTGATGTAATCAACGAATTGATAGTAATTTGCGAACAAAATATGGTACGCATTAAGTTTATTCCGGATTTTCAGCTTTACACAAAATCGAGTAAAGTTGAGGTTGTTTTTTATGAAAACACACCAGTGCTAATGTTTCGTACAGAACCGTTGGAATTTCCTGTAAACAGACTGGCAAAAAAAATATTTGATATTGGTTTTTCAGCTGCTGTTATAGTATTAATATTTCCTTGGTTGTTTCCTATTATCATGTTAATAATAAAAATTGAATCGCCTGGGCCAATCTTTTTTAAACAAGAAAGATCAGGCCGTGATAACAGATCTTTTATGTGTTTTAAATTCAGAAGTATGTACATCAACGGATTGGCTCATAAAAAGCAAGCTGAAAAAGGGGATAGCCGTGTGACTAAATTTGGAGCTTTTATCCGCAAAACCAGTATTGATGAATTGCCGCAATTTTTTAATGTTTTTTTAGGAGATATGTCAGTTGTCGGACCAAGACCACATATGATTAATCTTGCGAAAGAATATAGTGATTTGATTAGTAATTACTTAGTACGTCAATATGCCAAACCAGGAATTACCGGCTGGGCACAGGTAAATGGTTTTCGAGGCGAAACAAAAGAATTGATTGACATGGAAAATAGAGTGGAGTACGATATTTGGTATATTGAAAATTGGAGTTTATTACTCGATGTAAAAATCGTTATAAAAACAATCATTAATATATTCAAAGGCGAAGAGAACGCTTATTAGAATTTAAAAAATTGGTTGTTTGTAATAACTTCTTTCAGGTTAGCAATGTTTTTAATTTTTAATTTTTGATCAAAAGCATTAATGTGATTCATATGATGTACATCAGTCCCCGTAAAATCATACATCCCTTTTTTTAGAAGTTCATCAGCAGCTTTACGAATTCTTTCGCCATAATACCCCACAGTAGCCAGTAAATTTAATTGAAATAAGCAGCCGGCTTTTTTTAATTTTTCGTATTCATTAAAATTCTTATGAAAATACAAATAGCGTTCCGGATGTGCTAATATCGGGATATATCCGGCAACTTGAAGTTCAAAAAGAGTTTTGTACAAATGAATTGGTACACTTTGATATGATATTTCTACCAAAACATAATTGTCTTTTATTGTTAGGAGTTTTTCGGTTTTCAAATGACTTTCAAACCAATCATCAATAAAATATTCTGATGCGGCACGAATTGGAATAATGGTGTTATTTTCTTGTAATAAAAGCTTAGTTTCCTCGTATTTATTAGAAATAGTTTCTGCAGAATTATTCCAAACATAATGGCTTATATGTGGAGTCGTAATAAATTGAGATATTCCAAAATCGTGAAGCGCTGTAATAAGTTTTTTAGTATCAATTATTGTTTTTGCGCCGTCATCAATTCCTGGCAATAAATGCGAGTGAATGTCAATATAATTTTCTGAAATTAAATCTTTTAAAGGTGGCTTAGAGGCTAAGAATGATAACATATTGGCAAAAGTAAAAAAAAACAGATGTAGTTTACGGATATTAAATTTAATGTAACAAATGTAACCAGTCATTTCATAATTATGCTATATTTGGATTGCAAAAAAATAGCGATTTATGAAAATAAAAGAAAATTTATACAACCAAAGGATTATTTCGATAGATGCTTTACGTGGAATCACAATTTTTGTTATGATTTTTGTAAATGAATTGGCAAGTATAGTAAATGTCCCGCAATGGATGAAACATATGCCTGCCTATGCTGATGCGATGACTTTTGTTGATGTTGTTTTTCCAGCTTTTTTATTCATTGTCGGAATGTCGGTTCCGTTTGCTTTTAATGCACGATTACTTAAAGGTGATAGCGCCAGAACGATTTGGACGCATACTTTAAAAAGGGCTTTGGCTTTAATAATTATTGGTGTTTTTATGGTCAATGCTGCTGAAGGTTATGATGCTTCAAAAATGTTTATAACGCCTGCTCTATGGGGACTTTTAGCTTACGCAATGCCAATTCCGATTTGGAATAAATACGCCAAAGATTTTCCGATTTGGATAAAGAATATATTGCAGTATGGCGGAATGTTAGTTTTAGTAGCGCTTTATTTTTTATATGTTCAGGAAGATACTGGCGAAATCGGAATGACACCAAAATGGTGGGGAATTCTTGGTTTAATTGGTTGGGCATATCTTGTTACAGTAATGTATTATTGGATTGCTGGCGGAAGATTATGGGCAATGATTGCTTTTTTAGTAATTGCTGTTGCTGCAAATGTTGTAAACCTTACTGAAGGAGCAGCATTGAAAGATATACCTTGGTTTAGTTTTATCGCCGGACACTTAACACACGCTTCAGTAGTTACAGCCGGAGTAGTAATTTCATTATTATTTTTCGATCGAAAAGTGCCAGCAAAAATTAATTGGGCAGTAATTGGTTTTGCAGTTCTGTTTTTTGCAACAGGATATTTGTTAAGGCCTTATTTTGGAATTTCAAAAATAAAGGGAACTCCGTCCTGGACAATGTTTTCGGCTACAATTTGTACTGTTTTATTTTATTTTCTTTATTGGTTAATGGAAATTAAAAAGAAGACAAAATGGAGTAATTTTTTCATGCCGGCAGCTGCTAATCCATTGTTGATTTACATTTTACCTGGAGTGATTTATTATTTGTGTAAAGTATCAGGAATTCATATTATTCCAGGATATTTTCGAGAAGGAGTTCCGGGAATTATATGGGCGCTAGTTTTTTCAATAATAATGCTGTACGTGATGAAAATATGTAACAAATATAAAATTCAATTGCACTTATAAATAGTTTCAAGTTTCAGGTTCAGTCATAACTTGCAACTTGAAACTATTTCTATCTTATCTTCTTAAACGCAATCGGTCCGGTTCTTTTTTTGTTGTCTACAAAAGTTCCTTCCAGCGTGTTGCCATCTTCCGATAATGTTAAAGTGTGAGTGCCTGCAGTTGCCCAGCCTTTGATAGGTAAAGTGACATCTACAGTATAGCCAATTGTGTTTCCTATTCGTTTTCCTATACCGCTTTCTACAAACTTTTGCCCTTTCCATTCTAAGTAATGTGAGAAAATAACTTTTCCGTTTTGTTCTGAGATAATAACAACTGCATTCTTAACATCAGGATTAATATCTTCCCAAACACCATTAATGTCAATTTTTTGAGATACTGATTTTTTTTGGCTATAGCCGAAATTTGAAAATAGTGCGACAACTAAAAGTAAAAGAAAAAGTCTTGTTTTCATGTTTTTTATTTTTGAACGATAACAGATTTTATTTCTAAAAAGGCTCCAGAAACAGGATTGTAATTTACGAAATTGAATTTACAGAGATTATGAATATTTAAAAGTTTTCCGTTAACCAAACCATCTTGTTTAAAAGCCGACCACGGAATTTTAATCGTTGTGAATTTTTTCGGTGAAGGTAAAATGTCTACTCTCGGGTGCGAACCTCCGTGTACACAACCAGTTCCTTCTTCATTTCCTTCTCGGGCTTGTAGTTTTATTAGATGCGAGGATTTATAAGTAATACACACAAATTTTGAGTGATCAGATAAATTAGTAGGAGCGCCATCATTTGAATCTGAGGGCGTAATTAAAACATTCAGCTCAATTTCGCCAATGGGTTTATCCTTCGAAGTGATTTTTATTATTCCTTTTTTTTCGCGCACATTGTTAATCATTTCCTGATTTTCATTGGCCGGACCGGCAATATACCAAGTTGAGGTTTTTACTAAGTCTTTATCAGAATCTGATTTTTTTTGAATAGTAGTAAAACTAAGGATGGAAAATCCAGCAACAAACATTAAAAGCAAAGAGTTAATATGAAGCAATGTTTTCTTTTTCATAAAAATCAAGTTGTATTCAAAATCAAAAATATAGCTTTTTAGAATTGCGTAAGTGTTTTCTCTATTTATTATTTTTAAAATGAGCTTTGTTTTAAATTAAATTTTAAATTTGTAAGAAGTTGTCTCTGAAAACCTTATGAAATGAAAGTATGAAATACCTAATCGTTTTGTTTCTCTTTTTTCTGACTCCATTTTGTTACTCGCAAAATGATACTATTTCTAATGAGGATAAAAAGGACATTTTAGATGTATTGTACAAGCTTTTCCATAAAAATGATTCATTAAGAATAAATCAGGATAAAAAGGTGGCATTCTCTTTGCTTCCTGTGCCAATAGATGCAAATAAAAGTGCAGGATTAGTGGTTTCGTTTTTAACGACATTTTATCTCGGAGACAGCAAAACGACAAAAATGTCTCAGGTTTCATTTTCGCCTTATTTTAGTTTTACAAAACAATACGTTTTTCCCATTCAGTCTTATATTTATACAAAAGATAATAATTGGAATTTTATAGGAGATTATCGCTACATGATTTATCCGCAGCCTACTTACGGATTAGGCGGACATAATACAGATAAAAAAATGTCAACATTAGATTATCAACAATGGCGTTTTTATCAATTTGCAACTCGCAAAATAATTGGTGATTTTCGTTTGGGTTTGGGCTTGTTGTTGGACAATTATCAGAATATTTCTGAAGAATCTTATATAGAAGATCAAACTGATTATTCGAAATATATGAATGGAGACTTCTCTGACGAAAATTCTTTTGGAGTTGCCATACAAGGTTTGTACGATTCCAGAGAAAACAACGTCAATCCTGAACAAGGTTTGTACGTCGAAGCCGATTATAGAATTAATACGAGTGGCGTAAATGGCGACAAATGGAAATCAATTTATTTTGATGCTCGAAAATACCATTCTTTTAATAAATACAAACACAGAGTTTTGGCTTATCGGGCTTTTTATTGGTCTACTTTTGGAGGAAAACCCCATTATCTCGATTTACCAAGTATTGGTTGGGATCGCGACGGTAAAACAGGTCGAGGTTTTACCCGAAATAGATTTAGAAGCAATGCATTGATTTATTTCGAAACTGAATACAGAACAGATATCACTAAAAACGGATTTTTAGGAGCCGTATTTTTCACCAATATTTCGTCAGTATCAAAGTTGGACACCTACGATTTTAAAAAGTGGAATCCTGCTGTAGGAACCGGTTTGCGTATTAAATGGAACAAGCAAAACAACAGTAATTTGGTGCTCGATTTTGGAGTTAGTAAAAACGATTGGTCATTGCGATTAGGTTTGGCCGAAAATTTCTAACTTTCCAAAAAAACAATTCCTATATTTTTCATGCAATTATCGGTAATTATTCTTAATTATAACGTACGTTACTTTCTGGAACAGTGTGTTTTAAGTGTTCAGGAAGCACTTACGACACTTGATGCAGAAATTATTGTAGTCGACAATGATTCGTCTGACGAGAGTTGTTTGATGATGAAAAATAAGTTTCCAAACGTAAAATTAATAGAAAATAAAAGCAATTTTGGTTTTCCAAAAGGAAATAATATAGGAGTAGAGCAAGCTAGCGGAGATTACATTTGTATTTTAAATCCTGACACCGTTGTTGCTGAAGATACTTTTATCAAAATTTTGGCTTTCGCCGAAAGGCAAACCAATTTAGGTATTATTGGTTGTAAATTGATTGATGGAACAGGAAGTTTTTTGCCGGAAAGTAAACGCGGAATACCAACGCCTTGGGTTGCTTTTACAAAAGTTTTTGGTTTGTATAAAGTTTTTCCAAACTGTAACCTTTTTAACCAATATTATGCACAGCATTTAGGACAGGAAGAAACGGGTAAAGTTGAGATTTTAGTAGGCGCTTTTATGTTACTGAAACGCGATTTGTATTTAGAATTAGAAGGGTTTGATGAAAAGTGTTTCATGTATGCTGATGATATCGATTTGTCGTATCGAGTATTACAAAAAAAGAAATCAAACTATTATTTCCACGAAACAACAGTTTTACATTATAAAGGAGAAAGTACTCTTAAAGATGAAAAATACATGAAACGCTTTCAGGAAGCCATGAATTTTTTCTATCAAAAGCATTTTAAAAAATCATGGTTTTTTACATTTTTTATCCAAATCGGAATTTGGTTTTTTTCTTTTGTGAAAATGTTTCAGGGAAAAACGAAATCAAAACCAAGACCAGAAAGTGTTGTTTTTTACTCTTCAAATAAAATTTTGTCTGAAAAATTACCCCTTATATTAAAAAATAAAGTAGAGTTTTTAGAATTCAAAAAAGAAAAAATGGTAAATTCGTCCCAGGTTTTTAAGGGTAAAAGAGTTGAGATTATTTTAGATAATCAGTATGTTTCGTTTAAAAAATGTATCAAAATCATAGAAACTCTTAAAGATAAGAACATTACTTTTAAAATTTTCCCCAAAAACACAAATTTTATTATTGGAAGTAATTCAAGAAATGATAGGGGGCAAATTATAAAAATTGAGTAAAAAATTATATTAAGTGTAATTTATATTTAAAATATTCAGTAATTTCGCAATCAGAAAATCAAAATCATCCTTTAGATTAACAATATGGCAAGATTTGAATTAAAGCTTCCTAAAATGGGAGAAAGTGTCGCTGAAGCAACTATTACCAACTGGTTGAAAGAAGTAGGAGACAAAATTGAAGCTGATGAAGCTGTACTTGAAATTGCGACTGATAAGGTTGATAGTGAAGTACCAAGCGAAGTTTCAGGAATTTTAGTTGAACAGTTATTTGGTAAAGATGATTTAGTTCAGGTAGGGCAAACCATTGCGATAATTGAAACGGAAGGTGATGCGCCTGCTGAAAAAGTGACAGTAGAAAGTGCTGTTCCAGCAGAAGCTGCAGAAATTGAAAAAACAATTGAAGCTGTAAAAGTAGAGGTTTCAGCTCCGCAAGATTTCTCAGGATCGGATAAATTCTTTTCTCCATTAGTAAAAAATATTGCAAAAGAAGAAGGGATTTCTGTTGCAGAGCTTGAAAATATTCAAGGTTCTGGAAAAGATGGCCGCGTAACAAAAGAAGATATTTTAAAATATATTGAAGACCGTAAAGCTGGTGTTGTGACTCCAAAAGCTGTTGCTGCTGCTCCAAAAGTGGCAGAACCAGTGGTTCAAAAAAGTCAACAAGCAGTTCCGGTTTCTGTAAATGGAGGTGATGAAATCATCGAAATGGACAGAATGCGTAAACTGATTTCAGGATACATGACGGCTTCAGTACAAACTTCAGCTCACGTACAATCGTTTATTGAGGTTGATGTGACGAATATTGTAAAATGGAGAGAAAAAGTTAAAACTGCTTTCGAAAAGAGAGAAGGTGAGAAGTTGACTTTCACGCCAATTATGATGGAAGCAGTTGCAAAAGCATTAAAAGATTTCCCGGGAATGAATATCTCTGTTGATGGTGATTATATCATTAAAAAGAAAAATATAAATTTAGGAATGGCTGCGGCTTTACCAAACGGAAACTTAATTGTACCTGTAATTAAAAATGCAGATCAGTTAAATTTAGTTGGAATGGCTAAAGCGGTTAATGATTTAGGAAACCGTGCAAAAGCTGGAAAATTAAAACCAGACGATACACAAGGCGGAACTTACACAGTTACGAATGTGGGAACTTTTGGAAGTGTTTTTGGAACTCCAATTATTAATCAGCCTCAGGTTGGTATTTTAGCTCTTGGAGCAATTCGTAAAGTACCGGCAGTTATCGAGACACCAGAAGGTGATTTTATCGGAATTCGTCAAAAAATGTTTCTTTCGCATTCTTACGATCACAGAGTTGTCGATGGTGCATTAGGAGGAAGCTTTGTAAAAAGAGTGGCCGAGTATTTAGAAGCTTTTGATGTTGATAGAGATTTCTAAAACATTTAAAAATAAATTCAAACCCGAAAAATTGTAATGATTTTTCGGGTTTTTTGTTTTGTAGGAAAAGGTTAAGAAAAGAACCTTGACTCTCTTTTAGAGCGATTGTAAAAGTTAAAATCGCAAAATTGACCCATTTTTTGTTTAAAAAAATCAAGAATAAAAGAGGAAATTCGGCTTTAAAAATTACATTTGTAATCTTATAAAATTAAAAAATGGAACTCAAACTCAACAAACCAATTTGCTTTTTTGATCTTGAAACTACCGGAATTGATATCGGTAAAGATCGAATTGTAGAAATTTCGATATTCAAAGTTTTTCCAAACGGAAATAAAGAAAGTAAAACCTGGTTAGTGAATCCAACAATTCCAATTCCTCCACAAACAACCGCTGTGCATGGTATTACAGATGAAAAAGTAGCCAATGAACCTACTTTTGTAGAATTGGCACCTCAGGTCTATAGTATGATCAAAGACAGTGATTTGGGTGGGTTTAATTCAGATCGTTTTGATATTCCTTTATTGGCTGAAGAATTGCTTCGTGCAGGAGTTGATTTTGATATGAAAAATAAAGTTTCAGTAGATGTGCAAACTATTTTTCATAAAATGGAAGAGCGTACTCTAAGTGCTGCTTTGAAATTTTATTGTGGAAAAAATCTTGAAAATGCACACTCTGCAGAAGCGGATACAATGGCGACCTATGAAATTCTAAAAGCGCAGTTAGATCGTTATCCTGAATTGGAAAATGATATGAAATCATTGTCTGAATTTACCACAAGAAAAAAAATCGCTGACTTTGCCGGGATGATTGCTTTTGATAAAGATAACGAAGAGATCTTTACCTTCGGAAAACATAAAGGTGCTAAAGTGGATAAAATTCTTGAAACAGAACCTGGATATTTCAGCTGGATTCAAAATGCTGATTTTCCTTTGTACACTAAAAAGGTTTTAACGGCGATTAAATTAAGAAAGTTAAACACAAAATAAGGTTCTGAGTTACTAAGGTTCTAAGATGCTGAGTTTTTTATGCATAGTTTCTTAGAACCTCAGTAGCTTGGTGACTTAGCAACTCATAAAAAGAATGAAGATAATTTGCATCGGTAGAAATTATACCAATCATATTGAGGAATTAAAAAACGAACGACCAACAGAGCCTGTGGTTTTTATGAAACCCGACTCGGCAGTTTTGTTGAAGCAGCATCCGTTTGTAATTCCGGAATTCTCTGAAGAAATTCATCACGAAATTGAGATAATTGTTAAGATCAATAAAGTAGGAAAGTATATTGAACCGAAATTTGCTCATAAATATTACGAGGAAATAAGTGTAGGTATTGATTTTACGGCAAGAGATTTACAAGATAAATTAAAAGCGAAAGGATTGCCGTGGGAAAAAGCGAAGGCATTTGATGGTTCTGCAGTTATTGGAGACTTTTTGCCTAAAAGCGATTTTATTTCGATGGAAAATCTTACATTTGAGTTGACAAATAATTCTCAAACAGTTCAAAAAGGAAATACGAGTTTAATGCTTTGGAAAATTGATGAACTTATTTCATATGTATCGCAATTCTTTACATTAAAGATTGGAGATATTATTTTTACAGGAACACCTGCGGGGGTTGCCTCAGTTAAGCCAAATGATATTTTAGAGGGCTTTTTAGAAGATAAAAAATTATTCAGAATACAAGTAAAATAATGGCTTTAAAGTACAACCTTTCGAAAGTGTATGCGCTTTCAGATAACGATCCTGAATTTGTAAACGAAATTCTAAAATTATTTGTTACCGAAGTTCCAGAAGATTTAAAGCAAATCAAAGAAGGAATTAAAAAAAAGGATCATAAATATGCCTATTCATATGCGCACAAAATAAAGCCTACGTTAGATTTAATGGGTTTAAATGTGGCTTTTGAAGAAATTCTGCAAGTCGAAGCTTGGACAAAAGCAGAAGGCAAGAAAAAAGATATTATCGAAACTTTTAAAAGTATAAAAGTGCAGGTAAAAGATGCAATCAAAGAAATTAAAAAAGATTTTGATTTGTAAAATCTCAATAATACCCAACTCTTGCCTTAAAAAAAAAGGGGTAAGAGTTGTGTATTCCTGATAATTCAGGATACCATATCTTTTGCTTCTGAAAATTTTGTGTAGCGTACTTTTTTGTTTTGAAAGACGCTTTTTCTACTTCTAACGAAAATCAGAGCAATAACAACCTACTTTCTAATAATGACTTACAATAATGGTAAGCGAAAAATTTTATTACTATGAAAGCAACTATTATTACAATTGGAGATGAAATTTTAATTGGCCAAATTGTAGATACAAATTCAGGATTTATTGCAAAATCACTTGACCGAATTGGGGTCGAAGTTCATGAAATGATTTCGATAAGTGATGATAAAAAACACATATTAGATACTTTTGCGCAATTACAAAATAAAGTAGATGTTGTAATTGTAACAGGCGGTTTAGGTCCGACGAAAGACGATGTGACTAAAAAAACATTCTGTGAATATTTTGATGATGAGTTAGTTGTGAATCCGGAAGTGCTGGCTCATGTTACTGAGATGATAGAAGGGTTTTATAAAAGGCCAATTTCACAATTAAATAAAGATCAGGCCCTTGTTCCGTCTACTTGTACGGTGTTACATAATCAGGTTGGTACTGCGCCGGGAATGTGGATGAAGAAAGAGAATACTGTGTTTATTTCGCTTCCAGGGGTTCCGTATGAGATGAAATATCTGGTTGAAGAAGAGATAATTCCGAAGATAGTTCGAGAATACAAGCGCCCGTATATTATTCATAAAACCATTTTAACGTATGGTCAAGGAGAGAGTTTAGTTGCAGAGCGTATTGAAGATTGGGAGAATAATTTGCCTGATTTTATCAAATTGGCTTATTTACCAAACCCGGGAAGAGTTCGTTTGCGTTTAACAGCAAGAGGAACAAATAAAGAAGAATTGGAAAGGGCGATCGAAGAAAATGTAAAATCTTTAGATGTTATAATTCATGATATCATAGTAGGTTATGAAGAAAATGAGACCATAGAGTCTGTGGTTGGAAAAATTTTAACAAAACAAAATAAAACAATTTCGACTGCTGAGAGTTTTACGGGAGGAAAAGTTGCTTCAATTTTGTCAGCGGTTCCAGGAGCTTCTAACTACTTTAAAGGCAGTGTAGTTTCGTATGCAACCGAGGTTAAGGTTAGTGTTCTCGGTGTCTCGCAAGATTTGGTAGATGAATTTTCTGTAGTTAGCGCTGAGGTTGCTTCGGCTATGGCTTTGAATGTGAAAGAGATACTAAAAACAGACTATGCAATTGCGACAACTGGTAACGCCGGACCGTCAAAAGGAGATTCAGATGCTGAAATTGGTGCTGTTTTTATCGCTTTGGCTACTCCGGATGGTATAATTGTTGAAGAATTTAACTTTGGCCAACCACGTGAAAAAGTGATAGATAGAGCGACAATTAAGAGTTTAGAAATTTTACAGAAAGAAATTTTAAAAAATGTGTTGTAATTTTTTGTTTCAATCGTTTATTTTTCTTTTCTTTGCACCCTGATTTTGAATAACGATAAAAGATAAGTATAATGTCAAGAGTTTGTGACCTTACAGGTAAAAGAGCGATGGTAGGAAATAACGTTTCTCACGCTATGAACAAAACTAAGAGAAAGTTTTCTGTAAACTTAGTTAAAAAGCGTTTTTATCTTCCAGAAGAAGATAGATGGATTACTCTTAGAGTAGCAGCATCTACGATAAAAACAATTAATAAAAATGGAATTTCTGCTGTTTTGAAAAAAGCGCAGTCAGAAGGATTTATCAAATAATCTTTTCCTAAATAAATATATAGCAAGATGGCAAAGAAAGGTAATAGAATCCAGGTAATTTTAGAATGTACTGAGCACAAGACTTCTGGTGTTTCAGGTACTTCAAGATACATTACAACTAAGAACAAAAAAAATACTCCGGATAGATTAGAGATTAAAAAATTTAATCCAATCTTGAAACGCGTAACTGTTCACAAAGAAATTAAGTAATAATTCGAGATTTTATAGGTCTCAATGGTTTTGCCATTCGAGTTTTATAAAAGCTTCAAATAACATTTGAATCATGGCAAAGAAAACCGTAGCATCGTTACAAACAGCTTCAAAGAGATTATCAAAAGCCATCAAAATGGTGAAATCTCCTAAAACTGGTGCATATACATTCGTAGAATCTATTATGGCTCCTGAAGAAGTTGATACTTTCTTGAAAAAGAAATAATAACAATCACATTATATAGAAAAGCTACTTTCATTCGGAAGTAGCTTTTTTATTTTTTATATTTGTCTAAAATTTAAAGAAACATTGTTAATTTTAGGTTTCTTTAAATATTAAGGATTATTTAGATTGTAAAATTGTATAATCTAAAAAACTAACAACCTATAAAAAATGAGTTTTTTTAAAAAATTATTTTCTACTGATAAAAAAGAGACTTTAGACAAAGGTCTTGAAAAATCAAAAACTACTTTTTTTTCAAAGTTAAGTAAAGCCGTTGCCGGAAAATCGAAAGTTGATGACGATGTTCTGGATAATCTGGAAGAAATTCTGGTGGCTTCAGACGTTGGAGTAAATACTACACTAAAAGTAATTTCAAGAATAGAAAAACGTGTCGCTGAAGATAAATATTTAGGTACAGATGAGTTAAATCAGATTCTTCGTGAAGAAATAGGTGCCTTATTATCTGAAACTAATACTGGCGAAGCGACTGAATTTGAAATACCGAAGGATAAAAAACCATATGTTTTAATGGTGGTTGGTGTTAACGGAGTTGGTAAAACAACAACAATAGGTAAACTTGCTTATCAGTTTAAAAAGGCGGGTTATAAAGTGGTCTTAGGAGCTGCAGATACTTTTCGTGCTGCTGCTATTGATCAGTTGCAAGTTTGGGCAGATCGTGTTGATGTGCCAATCGTGAGACAAAATATGGGTAGCGATCCTGCTTCTGTTGCTTTTGATACCTTACAATCGGCTGTAGCTCAAAATGCCGATATTGTTATTATCGATACAGCAGGACGTTTGCATAATAAGATCAATTTAATGAACGAACTTACAAAAGTAAAACGAGTTATGCAGAAAGTTGTTGCTGATGCGCCTCATGATGTACTTTTGGTTTTGGACGGTTCTACTGGCCAAAATGCTTTTGAACAAGCGAAACAATTTACGGCCGCAACTGAAGTAACGTCTCTTGCTGTAACCAAACTTGACGGAACAGCAAAAGGTGGTGTTGTAATTGGTATTTCTGACCAATTTCAGATTCCTGTAAAGTACATTGGGGTTGGTGAAGGAATTGAAGATTTACAGGTCTTTAATAAGTATGAATTTGTTGATAGTTTTTTTAAATAATAGCATGAATTTTTCTTCTTTAAAAAATATTACGCCTCTAACTTTTTATTTTGGCAGCGTTATTTGTTTTGTGTTGGCAAATGTAATAAGAGATAAAAGTTTATCTTCTTACTATGTTTTATTAGTTTTAGGACTGATTCTTTTTTTTATGGGAATTCTAAAAAGATTGCGTACAAAATAATTGTTGCTAATACAAAGCATTAATTTCCTATTAATAAGATTTCAGCAAAGTTGCAGTTTCCATTGTTTTGGACTGTTTATAATTTGTTGCTAATCTTATTTTTGTTTTGGGAAACTTTTTTTTCTTTTGAATTTTATAAGGTTAACTTTGCGTCATAAAAAAATCTTTTGAAAACCAAAGCTTGTGTCCTGATGGGAACGGCATTTTTTTTATGGCGGCTTCAACGTTTTATGGCCATAAATGATTTAACGGATAGAAGGAATTGCTTCTTGCTCTTGGACTTCGACCAGATTGATAATATTTGAATTTTAATAAATAGACTATGAAAAACACTTTTATGATTTTGGTTTTATCGCTCTTGTTTGTGAGTTGCAAGCAAGAAATTAAAACCGCTGATATTACGAAATTAAATGGCTATTGGGAAATTGAAAAAGTAGTTTTTGAAAAAGGGGAAGAGAAAGATTACGGAATGAACGAGAGTTTTGATTATTTTGATATAAAAAACAACAAAGGAATTCGAAAGAAAGTGATGCCTCAGTTTGACGGAACCTTTTTGACAAGTGATTCTTTTGAGAATGTTTCGGTTCGATTCAAAGGCGAGCAGGTTTTTCTGGATTATAAAACGGATTATGCAAAATGGAGTGAGGAATTGATTTCGATTTCAGATGAGAAATTGGTGGTGAAGAATCAGGAAAAAAAAGAGTATCATTATAAAAAAGCAGCAGCAATAAACTTATTAGAAGATGGCAAAAAGACTAAATAATCAGACAATCGGAGCAGTTTTGCAACAGATTATCCAAGTGAATAAATTGGGTGCCGGAATGGATCAGATTGATGTGAAAGAGGCCTGGAGACAGTTGATGGGGAATGGTGTAAATACGTATACGAAAAATGTGGTTTTGAAAGGAAGTACTTTGTATGTAGAGCTTGGTTCGGCTGTTTTAAGAGAAGAGTTAAGTCATGGAAAATCTAAAATCGTAAAAATGATTAATGAAGAATTAGGGCGTGAGGTGGTGAAAGACGTTGTTTTGCGATAGATTGATTAGTGAGTTAATAATGAAGTTTTTGTTATGATGAGTATAAAATCTAAGTTTAAATTTTGGCCGATTCTTTTGATTTCTTATTTTACAATATTGCCATTAGTGGCGGTTTATTTTTCGGCTAAGTCGATAGCGGCAGGTATGTTTTTGCCTGTTTTATTTGTATTATTTATAGCGTTTTTTTGGCTCACAGTTTTTAGAACCAGGGCGTTTAAGGTTGAAATTGAGAATGATGCGATAATTATAAAACGTTATTTTGGAGTTGGAAAATCTGTAAGTTATGATTTTAAAACGTTAGATGGTTTTATAACATTGATTGAATCGGCAAGAGGAGGAGTTTATGAATCTCTTTTTATTCTTAAAGACGGCAAGAGAATTGGTAGTATTTCTGATTTTTATCACAGTAATTTTGAGGAACTAAAGTCGGTTTTGAAAGAAAAACTGACGGATATGGGAGAGAGGGAACCTGCTTTTATAAAAGAAAGTATTGAACTGTTTAAGTAAAGGATATAAAAAAAACCTGTTTCAGATTTGAAACAGGTTTTTTTATGTGTTTCTGTGACTGAAAACTGCCACTGAGACTGAAAACTGATATTAGAATTGCTCTCTTCCAGCAAAGTGGAATGCACCTTCGATAGCAGCATTTTCGTCGCTATCAGAACCGTGTACTGCATTTTCTCCAATAGAAGTTGCGTATGCTTTACGAATAGTTCCTTCAGCAGCTTCAGCAGGATTTGTAGCTCCAATTAAAGTTCTGAAATCTTCTACAGCGTTGTCTTTTTCTAAAATTGCAGCAACAATTGGTCCACGAGACATGAATTCAACTAATTCTCCGTAGAATGGTCTTGCAGCGTGCACTGCATAAAATGCTTGAGCATCTGCTACAGTTAATTGAGTTAATTTTAATGAAACGATTTTGAAACCTCCATTAGTAATCATTGCTAAGATATTTCCGATGTGTCCGTTTTGAACTGCATCTGGCTTAATCATTGTAAAAGTTCTATTTGTTGCCATTTTTATTGCTTATTTTTAATTTTGTGCAAAAGTATACTTTTTTTATGAATTGATTTTAATAAATTCATAATTAAAACACTATGAAATGATGTTTTGCTAAGATTTTTTTTAACCATATAACTGATATAAGCTCATCTAGGTTAATTCTTTTCCAAAAAAAAGACGCACAGAGGTGCGTCTTATCTGCTTTTATGTGTCTTTATTTATTATAGCTTAATCTCATGTGGATTGAAAAATTAAACTTTGAAAATGAGCTTGTTTTTGTAGAAAATCCATAAAATAAAAGTCCAAATGCCAACATAGGTTAATGCTCCAGCTAATGAAGCAGTCATTGGATTGCTGAAGAAAGGTGTAATTCCGAAATGGTACAAGTAGTTTAACAGATTGATTTGCGTTTCGGGATTTTCAGGGTTTTTAACCTGAACCATAACTAAGGCTTGTGGAATAATCTGAGAGAAGAAAAATACAATCATTGGATTTACTCCCCAGATTAAAAAAAGTTTGAATCCTTTTTTGTAATCGGCAATGTCAATTATATAACACAATAAAGCAAGACAAGTTGCTGCCAATCCTGTCGTGTATATTACGTAGCTGCTTGTCCAAAGGGATTTGTTTATTGGAAAAACGATGTCCCAAAGTAGACCTACAACGATTAGTGCAACTCCGGCAATCGCTATTTTTGTTGCTTTTTGAGTTTTGGTGATTTCACGTTGCAATATTTGTCCAATTAATAAGCCGATGATTCCGTTTACAATTGATGGAATGGTACTTAAAATTCCTTCAGGATCCCACGTTTTAGTTTCGTGGTACATATGTCCTTTTAGTAATATGCTATCTACCCACGAAGCAAGGTTGGTTCCTTTTTCTAAATTTGCAGCTCCAAATCCCGGAACCGGAATTAAGGTCATTATCGCCCAGTAACCCAGTAATAAAACTGCTCCGGTAATGATTTGGGTTTTCTTTGTGGTTTTTAAATAGAGAAGAGAAACGACAAAATAGACAATCGCAATACGTTGTAAAACACCTGGAAGACGAACATCATGATACGCTTCGATACCACTGTAAGCTAAAAACAGGTAAATAAACAGAATTGAAAAGGCAAGAATATTTTTGACTTTTGAACTGAAGTTTCCCATTAAAGCATAACCAATGGCAACTGTAATGATTAATCTGCCAATAAGAAGAGGAATTCCCTCAAGTCCAAAAAGCTGTATTTTTGCAAAATAGTTAAAGAATATTCCTAGACAAAACATTCGTAACGAGCGTACTAAAATTTTATTAAAGGTTGTGCTTTCCCAAGTTTTAGTTGGCATTGCCAGAGGAACGGCAACTCCCATAATAAAAATAAAAAACGGAAAAACTAAGTCGGTTGGTGTACAACCATGCCAATCTGAATGTAATAAAGGGGAGTAAACGTGCCCCCAATCTCCCGGATTGTTTACAATAGTCATTAATAAAATCGTTAATCCTCTAAAGACATCTAAAGATATCAAGCGCTCTCTAATCATAATTTTGGTAAATAGGTTAATTTTTGTTTTTAAAACTCACTATTTGGTTTAGAGAGGTAATAATTTCAGAAGGAGGTGGTTATTTATTTCTGACGACTATTACTTTATTTTGATCCGATAAAGGATTTTTTTGCCACGAATTTAGCTAATTTACACTAGTTAAGTTTGTGGCAAACTATTTTGTTTATATGGTTATTATATTAAAATTCGTTTCTAATGGTTTTAAATTTTGGATTAAAAGCGGAATCAATTGTTCGCCTTTTTCTAAATAAAATTCTGAAAAATTAGTTTGGCGTTCCTGTAAACTTTGATTTGGAAATAATTCGCTTTGTAAATCTACGACGCGTTGTAATTCATTATCTAGTTTTCTTTTCTGTGCTTTAAGTAATCTTTTTTCAAGATTATCTAAACCTTTCTTCTGTTTGACTTCTTGTGCTTTTACAGCTCCTGTAAATGATTTATCAGTTTGTGCTGCTAATTCGTAAAGATATTCAAATTGCTTTTCTAATGTTTCTTTTTGAGGTGTTAAATCAATTGGAAAAGAAGATAACTTACGTGTGACATCGTTTATCAAATTGGCTGGTTTAGTGAATAAGTCTTTCCATTTTAAACCTAAATTATCAGCTTTTTTTGCTTGTTTTTCAGTGTTTAAAAGTACAGAATTACGAACCAAAAGTATTGGGAAAGTGATGTTTACTGCATCAAAAAAAGACTTTAATTCTAGCCAATATGCAATTTCTCCGCCTCCGCCAATGTAACATAAATTAGGAAGTATAATTTCTTGATACAGTGGACGCATAATCACGTTTGGGCTAAATTTCTCAGGATTGCTTTCTAACAATTTTAGCATTTCGTCTTTAGAAAATGAGATTTTGGTATTGTTAACAAAGTATTTATCATTTTCGAAAATAATACGTTCACGCAAATCATCTTCAATATAGAATAAATTAATTTCGCGTGGATTGACCTGAATCGTATAATCTTTTAGTTGTTCAATAGTTTTTTGAACAGTTTTGAAAGAAGTTTGTTGTTCTAATTCTTCTTTTATATAAGGAACAAAAGCACGTTTTAAATTGGAATCATCAGCATCTAAAATAACCAATCCATAATTAGCAAATAAGCTATTGGCTAAGAAACGAGTTGCATCAGCGAGATTTTCATGTTTTAAATATGCTTCTTTGAACAAATTTTTAAGAACATTCGCATTGGTGCTTGATCCTAATTCTAATGAATATATTTCAAAGAATTCGTCCAGGCCTTCAGTCGAAAGTCTTCCAACCGGACCTGTACTTTCTTTATTCCATCTGAATTTTTTGCCTTTAAAATTGAAATAATTAATCTCTTCAAAGTCATGATCTTCAGTTGCCATCCAATAAATGGGAACAAAATTGTTGGCTGGGTATTTTAACTTTAATTCCTTAGTCAGATTGATCGTTGAAATAATTTTATATAAAAAATACAGAGGACCACTAAACAAATTTAATTGATGTCCTGTTGTAATTGTAAATGTATTTGGAAGTGCCAGAAGCTCAATATTCTGCTTTGTTGAATCTGAGAGCTCGATATTCTGGTACTGCTTTTTTAAAGTTTCAACTAACGGAATACGGTTTGAATTATCAAAGTTGACCTTTTTTTCGTTAATCTGTTTTTCAAAGTTTTCCAGAGTTGGAAAATGATTGTATAGCGGTTTTAATTCTGATTTTTGATCTAAATAATCTTGTATTAACTTAGAAAAATATCCTGAGGTTTGATAGCTGATACAGTCGGTTGGCATAATTGTAAATTTATTTTTGATAGCTGTAAATTTAATGAAAATATGTAGTTAAAAATGGTTTTAACGATTGCTTATGATTTGATTTTTATTTTTTGTTTTAAAAGCTTTAGATTCAGGTTTTTGATTCTTTAGTTTTAATGTTGGTTACGGAATTAATAATGCATTGAATTTGTTAAAAAAACAGGACTGTTCGAAAACTAATTATTCGAAAACTAAATTATTAATAATGAAACTCTATTTTTGCAAGAAAAAAAGTTATATCCATTTTACATGAAGACTAAATCTAATCAGGAGAATTCTTTAAAACACGTTCTCTTTGGTTCCTTAATTGGAACGACAATCGAATTTTTTGACTTTTATATTTATGCCAATGCGGCCGTATTGGTTTTTCCGCAATTATTTTTTCCAGGGGCTGATAGTACTAATTCTACTCTTGAATCTTTGGCTACTTTTTCGATTGCTTTTTTATCCAGACCTTTGGGTTCAGCTGTTTTTGGACATTACGGAGATAAAATTGGCCGAAAAGTTACTTTGGTCGTTGCGCTACTAACAATGGGATTATCGACAATTGCAATTGGTTTTTTACCGGGTTATGCAAGTATCGGTATTGCTGCACCAATTTTATTAATGTTATGTCGATTTGGTCAGGGAGTTGGTTTAGGAGGAGAATGGGGAGGAGCTGTTTTACTGGCGATTGAAAATGCTCCGCCTAATAAACGTGCATGGTACGGAATGTTTCCCCAACTGGGAGCTCCAATTGGATTGTTGCTTTCCGGTGGAACTTTTTTAATTTTAACCGATTCTATGAGCAGTGAAGCTTTTATGGATTATGGTTGGAGAATTCCGTTTATTGCCAGTTCACTTTTAGTAATTGTTGGATTTTATATTCGTTTAAAAATTAGCGAAACTCCGGCATTCGAAAATTCTAAAGAAGAACAAAAAGAAGTTAAAATTCCGTTTTTTACTTTACTGAAATCGTATAAAAATCAATTGATTTTCGGGACTTTTTGCGCTATTACAACCTTTTTAGTTTTTTACTTAATGACAGTTTTTACGCTAAGTTGGGCTACTTCAGATTTAGGTTTTACAAAAAGAAATGCGTTATTGATACAATTGGTTTCAGTATTGTTTTTTGCTGCTTTTATACCAATTTCGGCTTTGGTTGCAGATAAAGTGGGTCGTCGTAGAATATTAATTTTTACTACTCTGGCGATTGCGATATTCGGATTTTTCTTTTCGTACTTTCTTAATTCAGGAAGTTCTTTTATGGTAACAGCTTTTGTTTGTATCGGTATGTCTTTGATGGGCTTTACATACGGACCATTAGGAACTTTTTTATCAGAGTTGTTTCCGACGACCGTTCGTTATTCCGGTGCTTCCTTAACATTCAATATGGCAGGTATTTTAGGAGCAGCTTTTGCACCTATGATTGCAATTAAGCTGGCAACTACCTACGGTTTAAATTATGTAGGCTTTTATCTAACCGCAGCAGCCTTGATCTCTTTAATTTCATTTTTAGTGATTTCTAAAAAAGTGCATCAGTTTTAAAATTCGATACAATATAAATTCTCTAAAGAGGCTGTAATTAAAAATTATAGCCTCTTTTTTTTGGTAATTAAAAAAGTATTTAGATATTTGTCTAAATATATAAATGACGATTGATGAATGATATTTTTAAAGCATTAAACGACGCGACCCGAAGAGAAATTCTGGAACTTTTGAAAGAGAAAGATTTATCAGCAGGAGAAATTGCAGATGCTTTTAATATCTCAAAGCCTAGTATTTCACATCATTTGGATATTTTGAAACGTGCAGATTTAATTACTTCTGAAAAGAATGGGCAATTTATCATCTACTCCATCAATACCACCATAATGGAAGATGTTTTGCAATGGATATTAACTTTTAAAAAATAAAAAATGAATTTAGAATTTAAAAAAGAGCTTCCAATTATTGGAATTGTATTGATTCCGTTCGCGTATTTAGCATTTATCTGGAACACTCTTCCTGAAAAAGTCCCAGTCCACTGGAACATAAATGGCGAAATTGACAGATGGGGAAGCAAGTCTTTCCTGATTGCGTTGGTGTTTATGCTGCCGGTTTTAATGTATGCCATAATGTTTGCTGCTTCAAAATTGGATCCTAAAAACAGAATTTCTTTAATGGGAAAAAAGTTTTACCAATTAAAGTTTTTCATGGTATTGTTTATGTCTTTGCTGGCTTTATTTCTTTTATATGTATCAAAAAACCATGTAGTCTCAAATCCAAATTTTATTTACGTTTTGGCGGGAATTTTAATCATGGTTTTGGGGAATTATTTTAAAGTGATTCAGCCCAATTATTTCATCGGAATCAGAACGCCATGGACGCTTGAAAGTCAGGAAGTTTGGAAAGCTACCCATGCATTTGCAGGTAAACTTTGGTTTTTGGGCGGGATTATCATCATTTTAGGAGGATTAATTTTTTCAGGTTTTATTTTCGCAAAAGCCTTTATGGTTATAGGAATTACTCTGGCATTTGTGCCAATAGGATATTCCTTTATTAAATTCAAACAATTAGAGAAAAACAAGGGAAATCATAATTCTTAATCATCAATAAAATAATCTTTCATATTGCATTAAAAATGATAAAAACAATACTTATACTAATAGCAGCTTTAACTTCTTTTATAATGAATGCACAAGAAATTACGGGACAATGGAACGGAGTTTTAAAAGTTCAAGGTGCTCAACTTCGCGTTGTATTTCATGTCAATAAAACAGAAACGGGATATACTTCTACAATGGACAGCCCGGATCAGGGCGCAAAGGGAATTCCAGTTACGAAAACTTCTTTTGAAAATGTTGTTTTTAAATTAGAAATCGGAGCGATCAAAGGTTCTTATGAAGGAATATTAAACAGCGATAATATTATTGAGGGAAAGCTTACGCAAAACGGACAATCATTTGACATTAATTTGTCAAAAGAAATTAGTGAGAAACAAGCTTTTGTCAGACCACAAGAACCTAAAAAGCCATATCCCTATTATACTGAAGACGTAAAATTCGAAAATAAAGAAGCTAATGTAACTTTGGCAGGAACATTATCTCTGCCTAAAAAAGAAGGGAATTTTCCCGTTGTAATTTTAATTACTGGAAGTAGTGCGCAAAATAGAGACGAGGAAGGACTTGGGCATAAGCCATTTCTGGTATTGTCGGATTATTTGACTAAGAAAGGAATTGCTGTATTGCGTTTTGATGATCGTGGAGTTGCTGAATCTACGGGAGATTTTGCAAAAGCAACAACTTTTGACTTTGCAAAAGATGTTCAGGCAGGAGTTGAGTATCTAAAAACGCGAAAAGAAATCAATAAAAAGAAAATTGGTTTAATAGGACATAGTGAAGGAGGGCTTATTGCCAACATTGTCGCTGGAAATTCTAAAGATATTGATTTTGTTGTTTTATTGGCCAGTCCCGGACTTTCAGGCGATAAATTATTGTTATTACAAAAAGAATTAATAGAACGACAAAGCGGAATACCCGAAGGGGAAGTCCAAAAGGAGCAAGGAATCTTTAGAGGTGCTTATGATATTGTTTTAGCTTCTTCTAAGTTTGATGATACTTTTAAAAGTACGATTAATAGTTACTTCAAATCAAAATATGCAGGCTCGGAAAATGACGGTAAGGTAAAATATTATACTTCTTTAATTAATAATATTTGGCTCTATAATTTTATAAAGATTGATCCTGCATCAGTTTTAGAAAAAGTCAAATGTCCTGTTTTGGCACTGAACGGGAGTAAAGATTTACAGGTTCCGGCCGCAGTAAATTTGGAAGCGATAAAAAGTAATTTAGTAAAGGCGGGGAATAAAAAAGTGACAACTAAAATTTTGCCGGATATGAATCATTTGTTTCAGGAATGTAAAACAGGTGCACCTGATGAATATCAGAAAATTGAACAAACATTTTCTCCAATTGCGTTAGACGAAATCTCAAAATGGGTTTTAGGGCAAACGAAATAATATAAAATTTCAGAATAAAATTTTAACCTCAAAGCTCGCAAGGAAATTAAAAACTTTGCGAGCTTTGAGGTTTAATCATTTATCGTTTTAGGCTAAAATGACCTCTGAATTCAGATCCATTTACTCGAGTAACCGTAAACCAATAATCTGAAGATGGCAAATCCTGACCTGCATAGCTTCCATCCCAAGAAGTGTTTTTATTAAGTTCTTTAACGAATTTCCCATAACGATCATATATTCTAATATTGCTATTTGGTGCCAGATAATCAAAGTTGATGGTCCAGGTATCATTATAACTATCGCCATTTGGAGTGAAAAATTTAGGAAATGGAATTTCATTAACTAGATTAATACATTCTTTATCGGTAGCTTCAAGAATACTTATTATAACAGGAATTCTATCACTTTCACAGCTATTTATAGTTTGCGAAGCATAATATGTATTTCCACTTTCGAGAGGAGTTGATTCTGATAGAACAATAGTAGAAGAAGCACTTTCGAACCATTTTATTTTTTGGCCAATAATATCAATATCATTTATGACTGGATTTTTTTGGATACAAAATGCTTGTGGTGAATCAGCAATTGGAATCTGAGTATCTTGTATTTTTATTGTAATGGCAACTCGCTGGCTTTCGCAATTGTTTAGTGTTTGCGATGCGTAATAAATACTATTTTGTAATAAAGTTGTTTCGGGTAATATATTTCCATCTGTTACTGCATCATACCATTTAATTGCTGTTCCTGTTAAAGTTATATTTTCTAACGTTGCAATTTCGTCGATACAAAAAGATTGAATCTTTGAACCAGCTGGTGATGCCGGGAAATTTGTGAACGGAATTATTAATGCTCTAGTTGGTTCAGAAGGACATCCATCTGAGCTTTTTACTTTAACATCGTAATCACCTGGATTTAGATAACTGGAAATTTTTGATGTTGTCCATGTCATACCATTATCAAAACTATATTCTGAAGCTGTTGATGTTATGGTTATTTGTCCTTTTAAATTAGAACAATCCGGTTGCGTAATATTTATTTTTGGCGGATTAGGATAATCTAATGGCGCTTCAATTTTTATACTTACAGAACTAGATTCACATCCTAGTGCATTTTTGGCTTTTAAAGAATAAGTTCCCACAGCTAATTTTTTTGCGACAGGATCAGTTGTCCAGGTTTTTCCTCCATCAAAACTATACTCCGTTGCTGCTGAAGTAATCTGAATAGATCCATAAGGATTGACGCAGGTTGTTGGCTGAACAGTTATAGTTTCAGGTGTTTTTGGGGCTTCAGGCGGAGCGTTGATAATAGCTTTTGATGCTTCAGATATACATTCGCTTCCAGACTCTTTAGTTCGCACAAAATAAGTTCCGGGAGCTAAGGCTGTCATAGTTTGATTTTTAACCCACGTGTTTCCATCATCAAAACTATATTGTCCTTTGACGGTATTTATTGTTATAGATCCATTTAGATCGCAACCAGTAGGCTGTTTTATCGTTATTGGAGGAGCTTTTGGAATAGGAACTTGCTTAATTGTTGTCATGCAACTTGGTTCTGAGACACATCCTTCAGCATTTTTTATTCGTAAACAATATTCTGTATTTTCTTTTAAGTTTGTTGCTGTAGCATTTTTTGACCAGGTTAAACCATTATCAAAACTATATTCTGAGGCAGGAGTGTCTATTGTAATAACAATACCGGTTGGTGATCCTCCTGCGCATAAAGGCTGTACTGCTCCATATGACTGAATTTTAAAAGATAAGTAAGTGGTGATTTTTACTATCGTAGGATCAGAAATGCAACCTTTGTCATTTTTTATTTTAATAGAGTAATCTCCAGGTAAAATGTCATTTTTAAAATTATCAGTTTGCCAAGTTATTCCGTTGTCAAAACTGTATTGTAAAGCTGAGGTTGTAATAGTTATGCTTCCGGTTTTGATTGTACACGTTGGTTGAACAGTTGTAAAAGTAGGGCCAGGTAAAATTGTACCTGAATTTAAAATCGCTATTGTTGGCTCGGAAGGACAAGACCAATTGTATTCTTTTACTCTTACCTGATAGGAACCTGCTTCCAAAGCACCTGATGAAGAGTTTATCCCCCAGGTAAGTCCATTGTCAAAACTATATTGTGTTGCGCCACTTGTTACTTTAATACTACCGTCCTTAACTCCACAATTACTTGGCATTACTGTAGTAACTGTTGGTTTGGAAGAAAAACTAGGTATAGATTGTAAATAAACATATTGATAGTTAGATTGACAGCCCTGATTATTTTTAATCTTTATCAAATAATAACTTGATGTTAAATTATTAAGTATAGGATTGCTAGTCCATGTATTTCCATTGTCAAAACTATATTGATCAGCAACCGAAGTTATAGTAATTGATCCTTTACCAGAGCAGGTAGGATTCACTAAGTCAAAAGTTGGAGCGTCTAAATAGAAAGGTGGTACATAGATGCTTTGATAATTTGATTTGCATCCAAGTTTGTTTTTAATCAATATATTATAATATCCTGTAGACAAATTTGATGCAATTGGATTTGATGTCCAAGTAGTTCCATTGTCAAAACTATATTGATCTGAAATTGTAGTAATAGAAATAGTTGCTCCTTTGCCACAAATAGCAGGTTCATACACGAAGTCCGGATTGTCTAAATAAAAAGGTTTAATGTAAACATATAAAGGACTAGACGTACAGCCTAAATTATTTTTAATTAATATATAATAATAATTATTTGGAGACGGGTTCGTAAATACGGGGTTATTTGTCCAGGTAGCTCCATTATTAAAACTGTAAAAATCTGCTTTTGTGGTTATTGTTATATTTCCATCCACTCCACATGATGGCTGAGATACAGTGTATTTAGGATTGTCTAAGTAAAAAGGCGGAATATAAACATATTGATAATTAGAAGTACAGCCTAAATTATTTTTAATTAAGATATAATAATTAGTATTTGTAGTTGGAATTGAAAATATATTATTTGTTGTCCATGTGCTTCCATTATCAAAACTATAATAATCTGCCTTTGTCGTTATTGTAATGCTGCCGTTATTGCCACATGATGGCTTCACTACTGTGTAATCAGGATTATCTAAATAAAATGGTTTAAAATAAACATATTGATAATTAGAGGTACAACCTGCATTATTTTTAATTAAAAAATAACAATAAGTATTTGGTTCTATGTTTGATAAAGTTGAATTTGTTGTCCAAGTATTTCCGTTATCAAAACTGTAAAAATCGGCTTTTGTTGTAATAGTAATACTTCCTTTTTGACCACAAGCTGGTTGAATTGCTTCATAGTTTGGATTGGCAAGACGATTTGAGTCAAGGTAAATTCCAAGTATCTGTGATTCACATCCAAGGTTGTTTTTTATCTTGATGTTGTAATATCCTGAAGATAAGTTTGTGGCAATAGGGTTGGTAGTCCATGTTTTTCCATAATCAAAACTGTAATAATCTGCAGGAGTGATAATTTTTATGCTTCCGATATTACCACAAGAAGGATTTACGGCTTCATAAACAGGGTTAGGAAGAAAGAAATTATTAATATAGACTGATTGGTAAGTGGACACACAATCTAAATCATTTTTATACAAAAGATAGTAATATCCCGGAGCAAGATCTGTAGCTGTTGGATTTGTGGTCCAGGTTTTTCCGCCATCGAAACTATATTTACTGGCAGATGTTGTTATAGTAATAGATCCTCCAGCTTCGCACGTTGGCTGAACAGAAGTAAAAGTTGGATATGGTAAATAATACGTGTTCAAATAAGCACTTTGCGAATAAGAGACACAGCCTAAATCATTTTTATATTGAACAGAATAATATCCGGGCAGAAGATTTGAAGCCACCGGATTGGTAGTCCATGTTTTACCATTATCAAAACTATATTCTGAGGCATTTGTATCAATACTTATTGTACCACCCGTGCCACAAGTAGGCTGTGTTATTGTAAGAGTAGGATACTCTAAGTAGTAATAATCAATAGAAACATATTGAGATCTAGATTTACAGCCCAAATCATTTTTAATTAAAATATAATAAGTTCCCGGAATAAGATCTGTAGCCACCGGATTGGTAGTCCACGTTTTTCCATTATCAAAACTATACTCTTCTGCCTTTGTTTTGATGTTTATCGTTCCTCCTTTTCCGCATTTAGGCTGAATAGTGGTGTAAGTTGGATAGTTTAAGTAGTAAGTCTCCAGATTAACATATTGAGAATATGAGATACAACCCAAATCATTTTTAATCATAATATTATAAGTTCCAGGAGCAAGATCTGTAGCTGTTGGATTTGTTGACCATGTTAGTCCGTTATCGAAACTATAAAAAGCAGCCACAGTGGTTATTTTTATAGATCCGTTAACACCGCATTTTGGCTGGACAGTAGTGTAATAAGGCGCCTGAAGAAATTGGCTGTTTAGCGTAACCGTATTATATGTTGAAATACATCCAAATTGATTTTTCGTTCGGATATTATAAGTTCCGGAAGGAAGATTTGAAGCAGTATTGTCTTTAGTCCATGTTTTACCATCATCAAAACTATATTCAAAAGCAATTGTTGTTATTGTTATGCTTCCAAAAGAATCACAGCTCAACGGATTTACGGATTTATAGCTTGGAAAAGTTAAATAGAAAGGATTAATTGTAATCTTCGTATTATAGGAAATACAGCCTAGAGAAGTTTTAGTTTGTATTAAATACTGACCTACAGCTAAATTTGACTTTGACGAATTAGTAGTCCATGTAGTTCCTCCGTCAAAACTGTATTCTGATGCAGCAGAAGTAATCGTAATTGTTCCGGTATTTACAAAACAATCAGGTTGCTTCACTTCAATAGTTGGTTGTGGAGCAACCTGATTAGTTGGTATTGTTATAGATGCTTTACTAACACATCCGGATGCATCTGTTACTTCAACAGAATAAACTCCTGTTGCGCTTGCGGTAATATTTTGTGTTTTTTCTCCATTAGACCAAAGATAACTTTGTCCTTGTGTGGCAGTTAGAGTAGTGTTGCCTCCACATATATTTAGAGAACCCGAGATATTGGCCGTTGGATTCTGCAAAACTAAATTTACTGCTATTATCTTAAAGCAGTCAGCACTTTTAGTGACTCTTAGAAAAATAGATGTGCTGCCTGAATCGTATTTAGTATAGTCTTTAATTTCATTCGTATCACTTGTTGCATCTGTAATGTTTTTGAAATACTTAACAGTCAATCCCGTCTGATTGCCAATTACCTGATTTAAGGAATCACTTAAATCAAAAATTTCAGTTCCATCATTTTTAATGTCACATTGCTCAATACTACCGGTTTGAATGGTAAAATTACATTCGGAAGTACAATTCATAAACGAAATATCCCATCCCGGATTTGCGTCCTTATCACTCGCAGAATTAAAAGACGCGCCATTACAATTGGTCTTATCTACGCCATAATCAATCGTGACCCCAATATTGTAATTGCCATTTGTTGTGTTAGGAAAATTAGCTTCGGTTAATTCAAAACAAAATTGTTTTTTAACTAAATCCAGAGACGAAGTTGTAGGTGTTGTATAAACAATCTTACCATCTCCATCATAAACATTCAAAGTAATAGCTTTAACATTTGCAGAGACTCCGCCTGAATTTGGAATCGTATAACTTCCGCAAACCGCTGTGGGGAAAGTTGGGCATATTTTGTATAATGGATCCAATTCGATGCTTCCCTGAGAATTTTCAGTCGAATGTAAAAAGCAAATGTCATCAATATAAGTATAACCAAAATGTCCTGATAGTCCACATCTGGCCGTCATAAATTCAGCAGTAAATTCTTCATTATTAGGAATTGAAGAAATATCTAAAGTACCATTTTGCCAATTTTTAGTATACAAAATAATACTACCACCCTCCAAATCATTAGCCTGCGTGAACATACAGTTTTCAGGATCACCAATTACACAAAATTCACTGATAACCTTATTGTTTTTGTCCAAAATACGAGCCTTAAAGTAAGGTTGCTCATTTACGTGGTCAGAGTTTGTAATGCTTTGTAATACAGTTTTATAATTAAATTTGACCTGAGTTTCATTATTGGTTTTAAACCTTTTTGCCTGAACTATTGCTAATGTGGAACTAGATTCTTTGAAGTTTAATTTTAAGGCATATTGATCAAATGCGTTAATATTACCAATATATGGATCTAAAAAATTTGATGGAATAGTAGAAACCATAAAATTATAGTCATTAGGATCATATTGTTTAATATTATCCACAGCACTTAAAGAAACAGATTTACATTGTGTTGGGTTTTGAGGAAAACCAACAGCAGATTTAAAATTTTTTAAAACATTTAAAGTAGATTTAGTTTCAAATTCTTCAAAACCTCCATTAGCACAAATTTGTACCGCATCTGAAGTTTGAGCCATTTTTTTGCTGCTATTGTTTAAATTACTATGCAGATCAATTTCCTCTTGCCTTTTTGTAAAAAACAATCTTCTGGCAGAAGGATCAGTAATGAGGTGTCCTTGTCGATCTTCAATTAAAATAGTTTGGTCTGAAGTATATTGAGATATAAGATTTTCTTTTTCTATTTGCGCTCTGTCTTGTGCAGATAAAGTAGTGACAATTAGTAAAAAAAACAAGAGTAAAGTTTGCTTCATTTGGATGTTTTGGATAGCAACAAATGTAATTAATTATCTACAAAAGAAAAGTAAAATCACAACTTGAATCTTTTCCTGAAAAGTCATTAAATATGCCGTATTTTTGCAAAAAATAATTCCTGTTGAAAACTAAACTCTTCGTCATAACGCCCCCTTTTACGCAACTGAATACACCATATCCAGCGACAGCGTATATAAAGGGTTTTCTAAATACAAAAAATATTGAATCTGTTCAGGCAGATTTGGGTATCGATGTGATATTAGAATTGTTTTCGAAAAAGGGATTGATTGATTTGTTCCAAATTTCAAGTGTCAAGTTTGAAGTTTCAGGTTCTGAGATATCAGATAATTCTAAACGTATTTTTGCTTTACAAGACGAATACATTAAAACTATTGATGCCGTAATTCAGTTTTTACAAGGAAAAAATCCAACATTGGCATTACAAATTTGTCAGGAAGATTTTCTGCCTGAAGCTTCTCGTTTTGCGCAATTAGAAGAACTCGATTGGGCTTTTGGTACAATGGGAACTCAGGATAAAGCCAAACATTTAGCGACTTTATATCTTGAGGATATTTCAGATTATATTGTAGAATGCGTAGATGAGAATTTTGGCTTTAGCCGATATGCTGAACGTTTAGGCCGAAGCGCCAATTCGTTTGATGAATTGTATGAAGCATTACAACAAAAGCCAACATACATCGATGCGATTTTGATTTCACTTTTAAAAGCTAAAATCGAAGCAGTAAACCCAACTTTATTTTTAATTTCAGTTCCTTTTCCAGGGAATTTATATAGCGCATTTCGATGTGCGCAATGGGTCAAGCAACATCATCCAGAAATTAAAATTTCGATGGGTGGAGGATTCCCAAATACCGAATTACGTTCACTTTCTGATGCACGTGTTTTTGAGTTTTTCGATTTTATTACATTAGACGATGGAGAAGTTCCAATAGAAGAACTTATCGAAAGTTTGTCATCTCGAGCGGAGTTGGGAGACGAGAAGCGATATAAAAGAACATTTTTATTAGAAAATGGAGAAGTGATCTATAAAAATAATTCCCTAAAACACGATTACAAACAAGCATACGTAGGAACGCCTGATTATTCTGATCTGCCTTTAGATAAATATATTTCGGTTATCGAAATTGTGAATCCGATGCACAGAATGTGGAGCGACGGACGTTGGAATAAGCTCACAATGGCGCACGGTTGTTATTGGGGAAAATGTACTTTTTGTGATATTTCATTAGATTATATAAAAGTTTACGAACCCGTTGCGGCTAATTTGCTTTGCGATCGAATGGAAGATATGATGCTGCAAACTGGTCAGAATGGTTTTCATTTTGTTGATGAAGCAGCTCCGCCAGCTTTAATGCGCGCTTTGGCTTTGGAGATTTTACGAAGAAAATTAGCTGTAACCTGGTGGACAAATATTCGATTCGAAAAAAGCTTCTCTAAAGATTTATGTTTATTACTAAAAGCTTCCGGTTGTATTGCCGTTTCAGGTGGTTTAGAAGTAGCTTCAGACCGATTATTAAAATTAATTGATAAAGGAGTTACAGTGGAACAAGTGGCGAAAGTAACCCGAAATTTTACCGAAGCCGGAATAATGGTTCATGCGTATTTAATGTACGGATATCCAACACAAACTATTCAGGAAACTGTTGATAGCCTTGAAATGGTACGTCAATTGTTTGAAGCGGGAGTTCTGCAATCTGGTTTTTGGCATCAATTTGCCATGACAGCGCACAGTCCGGTTGGATTGTATCCGGAGAAATTTGGCGTTACAAAAACTACAGAAACCATTGGAACTTTCGCCAATAATGATATTGATTATACAGATTCTACAGGAATCAATCACGATAAATTCAGTTTCGGATTAAAGAAATCACTGTTTAATTTCATGCATGGAATTTGTTTTGATTACGAACTGCAAGATTGGTTCGATTTTAAAATTCCGAAGACAAAAATTGATCCCGATTTTATTTTTAATGCCCTTGAAGAAGGAAATGATTTTAATACAAAACCAAATGCCAAAGTTGTTTGGTTAGGAGGGAAACCATCTGTAGAACATTTTACAAAATCTAAAAAAGGCCAAACTTGGGAAATGATGACTTTTACTTTTCATGATAAAAAGGAAAGTTTCAATATTCAGACTAATAAAAACGAAGGAAAATGGTTAGTTGAGATTTTAACTAAAATAGCCATTTCGAATGCTAAAAATTACACATTTCAAGAAGTAAAAACAGATTTTGAAACGAATTTAGACGACTTTGAATTGTTTTGGTATTCAAAACCAATTAATACATTACGCGAATTTGGGTTATTGGTTTTATAAATCAATATTCTACATAAGTTCCATCATTAGGAATCGCAGTTTTAGACAAAAGATTGTTATCTGCCAATGCATTTTTTAATTCTTCACGGGTCGTCGGACAGTGATTTAAAGCTTCTAAATGATTAGCGAAAACTTTTTCAGGCGCAAGTGCCGTAAATTTCAAAATATCATTCATTCGCATTAATAAAGGCTGACCAAAATCTAATCTTGCAGTTCCGCAAGCTACTACAGCAATATCGGGTTTTAATTCGATTAAAACTTTTTGAACATGTTCTGTAAAAACGGTATCAGAGCTTACATAAACCGACTTTTGTTGCGGTAATTCGATATGGAAACCCATTACGTTTCCCATTAATTTGGCTATAAATCCATAACCGTGAATAGCTGGAATACCAGTGATTTTACCACCCAAAAAATCTTGTGGTTCCCAATAATTTAAACTTTGAATAATATTTAGACCTCTTTTAGTTAAAGCATTTTCATCTTTAATATTACAAATTACAGGAATGCTTTTTCGTCTTAAAAAAACTTCACCCGCTTTATCAATATGATCAGGATGTAAATGGGTAATCAAACATATCGTGACTTTACTTAAAATATCTCTACTGTTTTTAGGTAAAGCCACAAGCGGGTTTCTTTTGGGCTTGTAACGGAAAATAGTAAAGGGTGGAATCGTTTTTCTCTTTCCTAACATTGGATCAACCAATATAACATCAGTTTCAGTTTCAATAACTAAAGTGGCGTTGCGTAGATGATGTAATTTCATATCGGGCAAAATTAGATATTAAAAATACAAAGTTTTTTTGTGATTAGAGACAATAAATTACATCGTAAATCTAAAACCAATTCCGTGTAAATTTTCTATCGAAATACCTTTTTCATTAATCAAAATTTTGCGCAGGCGTGAAATAAAAACATCTAAACTTCTGCCCATAAAATAATCATCAGTTCCCCAAAGCGAAGTTAAAATTTGTTCTCTTTTTAAAACTGAATTTTTATTATCAAGAAATAATTTCAAAAGTTCGGCCTCGCGTTGTGTAAGACTAATTTTTTCATTTTCATTAAAAAGAATAAAATTGTCCAGATCAAACTGATATTTTCCAATTTCATAAAATGATTTTTCTGTTAGAATATTCTTTTGAGAACGCTTTAAGAAAATCTCGATTTTTAAAAGTAATTCTTCAATACTAAAAGGTTTCACCAGATAATCATCTGCGCCTAAACGCAATCCTTTAATGCGATCTTCTTTTAATGTTTTGGCCGAAAGAAAAATAATCGGAATATCGATATTCGTTTTCCTAATTTCAGTAGCCAATTCAAAACCATCCATTTTTGGCATCATAATGTCCAGAATGCAAATGTCAAAACTATCCGTTTTAAAAGTTTCTAAACCCAGTTTTCCATCACAACAATGAGTAACTTCATAATTGCTTTGTTCCAAATTATCTTTGGTTAAAAATGCTAATGTTTCATCGTCTTCGGTATAAAGTATCTTGAATTTTTTCATTTTTTATAAGGAATTGACAAAGTTAGAGTAATACCGTTTTTAGAATTATTTTCGGCTTTTATTTTCCAATTATGCAAGTTGCAAATCTCTTTAACATAATATAGACCAAGACCAAAACCATTTACTTCGTTGCTTTTTTCGTTTTGAGCACGGTAAAATTTATCAAATATAAAAGAAATATTTTTAGGAGAAATTCCAATTCCATTATCTGTAAAAGCCAGTTTTAAAGTCGAATTTTCAACAGAAATTCCAATGGTGATTTCTGGTTTTTCCAAACAATATTTTACAGCATTATCCAGTAAATTATAAACTAAATTAGAGAAATGAAAAACGTCAGTTTCTATTTTATAGTCCTTCGACAATGTTTCGATTTTAATTACAGCTTCAGGATATTTTAATTGAATATTTTCTATCGTTTCTTCGATAATTGGAACAAGTAAAACGGCTTCTTTTTTTAATTCCAAAGGCGCATAATCCGATTTTGCAATGTTCAAAATTTTCTCAATATGACCATTGAGTTTATTGCTTTGATTGATGATAATATTGGTATAAGTATGCAGCTTTTTATCTTCTTTAATCGGGTTTTGTTCACTTAAATATTTCGAAGCAATTAAAATAGAAGACAAAGGTGTTTTGAATTCGTGCGTCATATTATTAATGAAATCGCGCTGTAATTCAGAGTATTTTTTTTGCTGTAAAAGCGTAAAAATCGAATACACATAAATCAACAAAATAAGAATTAATGCAATCGAAAGAATAAACCAAAATCGCATTGAACTGAACAAATAAGTGGTTTCATTTGGAAAGCGTATGGCAAAATAATAAACCAAATTTTTATGTTTAGGAAAAGAAACCTTTTGTTTCTCTTTTTCTTTTTCCGAAAACGAGATGTACTTTCCGTAAACCATTTCATCACTTTGGCAATTGTAAACCGCATATTCAAAATCAGTTAAAATGTTCATTTTTTTAAACTCAGATCTCAGATAAAACTCTAAGATATCCGGTTCAAACGCATTTTGAATATTTACAATATAATAGTCGTTTGAAACTTTTTGAACAGGATTCTGACACGATGATTCGTGATCCTTTCCTTCATATAATTTTCTGGCAACTTCGAGTAAAGCAACGTTTGCTTTCTGACTCAGTTTTTTTTGTTCTAACGTAAAAGCCTCTTTAGTCCAAAGCAATTGTGCCACCAAAATGCTAATAATGGCCACAAGTCCTAGAAGGATAATACTATTGAGTTTATTTATTTTCAAGAAAAATGATGTTTTTAAGGTGTAATATTAATCAAATTTATACTTAAAAATCCCCATTAACAAGTCGTTAACAAAGATTTGAAAGCGGTTAACAGCGATTTGATTTTGTCTGAATTACTTTTGGATTATAAAATTTGAACTATAAACCATTAATATATATAACTATGAAAGTAATTAAAATTTCGATGTTAGCTTTAGCTTTAAGTCTAATGTCTTTTTCAGCAATTGCACCTATAAAATCAATCACTTCTGAAACTAAAGTTGAGGCAGAAGCTGCATCAACAATTGTATGGAAAGCAGAGACGATAGACGTTGGTCAAATTCCACAAGGAACACCAAAAGCAATTGTTTACGAATTTAAAAACACAGGAAAAACTGCTGTTGTAATTACAAACGTTCAAGGATCTTGTGGTTGTACAGCAACAGATTATACAAAAGAGCCCATTTTACCTGGTAAATCGGCTAAAGTAACAGCAACATACAACGCTGCCAATAAAGGTGGTTTTACAAAAACAGTTACCGTAACTACAAGTGCAGAAACGACTCCAAAAGTTCTTACTTTAAAAGGTACAGTGATTTAAAAATAAAGGTTGGTTATAAAGTAGAAGCTCCGGATAAGCCATTTGTCCGGAGTTTTTTTATGCCTTTAAAAGAGCTGATTTTAGATTTAATTGAGGGTTTCTAAAGCATCAATTAATTTTTAGATAATGACTTTGTTTTTAGTAAAACTTTTCTAATTTTATTAAAAATATTATTATGAAAATCTTGTATCCGCTTGTTGCTGTTGTCATTCTTTTTGCCGTTATTTCATGTAATAAAAAGGCTGAAAAGAAAGAGGAAGAAATAAAAAAAACTTCAGAAAAAGTGGTGCCGGAACTTAAAATTAAAATTGACAGTTCTTCAATTGCGGCTTTTTATCAAGCATATCCAAAATTAGAGAAATTTCAAAATGAAGTACTCGCTTTATACAAACAAAAGAATTCTACTCAATTATGGCTGGATAATAAAGGAGTAGTAGAGTTTGGAAACACATTGTTTGATAAATACAAAGGTTTAGATCAGGAAGGATTGAAAGCAAATTTTCCTTATAATGAAAAGATCAGCCCAATTTTTGAACACACTTCTGAAAATAAACTATCACAGGTCGATACCGATTTGATGATTACAAACTTATATTTTTATTACGTTCAGAAAGTTTCCGGAGTAGATGAAAAAACAACCCGATCATTAGAATGGCTTTTACCTCGAAAAAAAGTAAACTATCAGGTTTTCTCAGACTCTATTTATAAAAAAGCAACAATAAATGATGACAAGAAAAGCAAAATGTTCAGTCAATATTATAAGCTTCGCGATGCCTTACATCAATATAGAGAAATAGAAAAAAAAGGAGGCTGGAAAACAATTGAAGTTAACGAAGATTTTAAAAGTTTAAAAATTGGAGATTCAGTTGCGACAGTCGGGCAAATAAGAGAAAGACTTTATATAACTGGAGATCTAAAAGAAAATAATAAAAGTAATATTTGCGATTCTACTTTGATCGTATCCGTTAAAAAATTTGAGTCTCATCACGGATTGACTCCAAAAAATACAATCTTACCCGAACATATTGCAGAAATGAATATTCCAGTCTCTGACAGAATAAAAACGCTTATTGCCAATATGGAACGCTGCCGATGGATTGATCCTGAACTCGAAAAAGGAAAAGAATACATTGAAGTTAATATTCCGGAGTTTAGATTGTATTTAATTCGCGATGGTAAAATTGCTTTTGTATCGCCAGTTGTGGTTGGTAAAATGATGACACAAACCGTTATTTTTAGCGGAATGATGAATAATATTGTTTTTAGTCCGTATTGGAATGTTCCCACAAGTATTATCAATAAAGAGATAAAACCCGGAATGGCAAAAAACAAGAACTACTTAGCACAAAAAAATCTGGAATGGAATAATGGTGCTGTTCGTCAGTTGCCGGGAAAAAACAATTCACTTGGTTTAGTGAAGTTTTTATTTCCAAATTCAAATAACATTTACTTGCACGATACGCCTGCAAAAAGTTTGTTCGAAAGAGAGAACAGAGCTTTTAGTCACGGTTGTGTACGAGTAGGAAAACCTCGGGAATTGGCTATTGAACTATTAAAACAAGACCCAACATGGACACCGGCTCGAATTGACAAAGCCATGCATGCCGGAAAAGAGAACTGGGTTAGTTTAAAAAAGAAAATCCCCGTTTATATTGGATATTTTACCGCTTGGGTAGATCGAGATGGGAATTTGAATTTTTATAAAGACGTTTACAAAAGAGACGAAAGTTTGATAAAATTATTGACTGAGGAATAAAAAAGTTTTGCCATTAAAGACAGTGATTTTCACGCAGATTTGGCTGATTACAGCAGATTAAATTAGATTTTTTTGAAGTTATCACACTAAACAGATCTGCGTATATCTGCTAAAATCTTTTTAAATCTGCGTGAAAGAAATCGATAAAATTAGTGTAATTCGTGGCAAAGAAAACTTTTATTGAGTCAATACATCAACGCATTTATAAAAACGTTTGCTGTAATGTTCTGAGTTCAGATCGCTAATCGTCACACTTCCTGCTTTTCCTGAAGAAGCATGAATAAATTTGGACTGCATTCCGTTGGCTTCACAAATGATTCCGACATGTCCAACGACGGTTTTATTTTTGTAACCATAAAAAACTAAAACATCACCAACTTTAAAATCTTCAGATGATTTCGCCGTGCCCAAATTTTTATATTCTCTGGAGCTTCTGGGTACGCTGATGTCAAAATGCTGAAAAACATAATTGACAAAACCAGAACAGTCAAATCCTTTTTTTGGACTATTTCCCGCATATAAATAAGGAGTTCCTAAAAATTGTTTCGAATATATAATGATAGAATCCCGATCTATTATTTTTTGTGTTTTATGTATTGAATTTATTATTGTTTTGCTCTCTTCTTTCGGGGTAAAAGATGAAAATAAAATAATTGAAGCAAATGTTATATAAAGAGTTGATTTCATTAAAAAGAATAAATTGTAGGATTAATTCGTAAAAATAGACTCTTGATTTTGAATATCAAAAGAATGTTTGGCAATAAGTTATACAAATAAGAAATAAATCATATTAAAAGGATAACTCATTTTGGTGTTTTTTTATTGCTTTTTGATGTTTTAGTATCTTTTTCTATACTTCGTTTCAGATATATTTGTGAATTGTATTTATGTTTTAACAAATAAATTATGTTTCTCAAAAAAATAGCGTTTTTAATTTCGTTTTTGCTGATTTCAGTTGTTTCGACTTCACAAAGTAAGAGCACTACTTTTCTTTGTCAAGGACGAGTCGAAAAACTTTCAAATGATAATGTTGTTTTAATCGGAACAGCTTCTTCTGTAACTTTTAATTTTACAGGAAATAAATGTGCCATTTCGCTTCAAAGTGTCGATTCATGGGAGCATCATAATTACGTTTCTTTAGTTTTAGACGGGAAATACATTGGTAAACTTAGAATTGAAAAAGGTGTGACGCAATCATTTCCTATAATAGTTACTTCGAACAAAAAGATTCATACTCTTGAAATTTACAAAACTACAGAAGCACATAGCGGAGGAATCTTATTTGGAGGAACAACCGCAAAACTAACTTCAATTACTTCTAAAAAAAGGAAGAAAATTGAATTTATTGGAGATTCTATTACATGTGGAGCGGCAAGCGATCCATCAGATGTTCCTTGTGATAAAGGAGAATATTTTGATCATCATAACGGATATTATGCATACGGACCAGTTCTTTCCAGAGCAATTGGTGTAGATTATTTGATGAGTTCCGTTTCGGGAATCGGGATGTATCGCAACTGGAATGATGAGAACAAAGACGAAGCCATTATGCCTGATGTTTATGAGAATTTGTACTTAACAAAAGACAATTCGAAACCTAAATATGATTTTGCTTTTCAGCCCAATATTATAAGCATTGCATTAGGAACCAATGATTTTTCGGGCGGAGATGGCAAAAAAGAACGTTTGCCTTTTAATGCCGAAAAGTATGTTACAAATTACATCAACTTCATTAAAATGTTGTACAAACACAATCCGAACGTACAAATTGTAATTACAAACAGTCCGATGATTAATGGTCAAAATGCAGTTGTTTTTGAAGATTGTTTGAATAAAGTTAAAGCAGCTTTTGCATCTGATAAAACGCATAAAGAAATTCAAATTTTCAAGTTTAAACCCATGACGCCAAAAGGTTGCTCAGGACATCCGGATGTTACAGATCATAAAGTGTTGGCAGATGAATATGCTCCGTTTTTAAAAAAGTTACTAAATGAAAAATAATATATTTAAGTTTGTTTTCATTCTGATGATTTCCAGTACTATGATGGCAAACGTTTCCCTTCCGAATATTTTTGGCGATAATATGGTTTTGCAACGCAATTCTGAAGTGAAAATTTGGGGTTGGGCAAATCCGAAAGAAGAAATCAAATTGATTTCAAGCTGGAACAATCACGAATATAAAGTGGTTGCGAACAATCAGGCACAATGGGAATTGCATATAAAAACTCCAGAAGCGGGTGGCCCTTTTACAATCTCAATAAAAGGATACAACGAAGTCATTCTTAAAAATATTTTGATTGGTGAAGTTTGGGTTTGCGCTGGACAATCGAACATGGAAATGTCTGTAAGCTGGGGAATCGAAAATGGCGAGGAGGAAATGAAAAATGCCACGAATTCTAACATTCGATTTTTTACCGTTCCGAAATTAACTGCCACAACTCCACAAAATAATTTACTAGGAAATTGGACGGAATCGACTCCGGAAACGATGAAGTACTTTAGCGCAATTGGTTACTTTTTTGCCAAGCGTTTGAGAGAAGATTTAAAAAATGTTCCAATCGGATTAATTTCTTCGAATTGGGGCGGAACTCCCGCTGAAATATGGATGCCGGAAGAAGTCGTTCAGAACGATCCTGTTCTGTTAGAAAATGCCAAAAAACTCAATGAGCAAGAATATGGGCCACGTCAACCCGGACGTGCTTACAATGCTATGATTTATCCTTTTGTAGGTTTTAAAATTGCCGGTACACTTTGGTATCAGGGCGAATCGAATGTAGGTTCGTTAGTTTACGACAAAACTTTATCGGCTTTAATAACGTCATGGAGAAAGGCCTGGCAAGATGAGTTCCCTTTTTATTTCGTTCAAATTGCACCTTATAAAACAGGCAGTAATAACTTCTCAAATGTTACTGTTAGAAACTCTCAAAGAAAAATTTTAAATGAAATTCCTAAAACCGGAATGGTTCTAACTTCGGATATTTCAGATACGATCGATATTCATCCAAAAAACAAAAAATCGGCTGGAATTCGTTTAGCCAATTTGGCTTTGGCAAATATTTATAAAACCAACTCTAATTTGGTAAATGGTCCGCTTTTCAAAGACGTAAAAATCGAAAAAAACAAAGTAATCGTTTCGTTCGATTATGCTGACGGATTATATTTTAAAAACAAAAAATCGAATCAATTTGAAGTAGCCGCAGCCGATGGAATATTCTATCCGGCAGAAACTTCGATCAAAAATAACGAAGTGATTTTGGAAAGTAAAAAAGTCACAAATCCTTCAAAAGTTAGATTTGCGTGGGGAAATACAATTCAGTCAGATTTGTTTAATAAAGCAAATTTGCCGGCTTCTTGCTTTATTACGGAGTAGGGAATTTTAGAATTTTAAAGAGTCAATAAGAAAGATTTTAGACTTTAGATTTTTTGCCACAGATTTTACGGATTATATGGGTTAACGCATTTTATGTCATTTCGGGGAAGGAGAAATCACACTCGTAATTCGACAAAGATTGGCGTTTTTAATTGCGGAGTTTCTTATGTGATTTCTCGTTCTCCGAAATGACAAGATTATGAGAATCTCAAAAAGTTTAAAAACTTAGCACCTTAGCATCTCAGTCCCGAAGTCTCGGGATAGCACCTTTAAAAAAACGAACTAAACCAATGAAAAATAAAAAAATAATAACTTTTGGGGTTTTTGCCCTGTTTACTATTGGAAATATGAATGCACAGAAAAAGCCTTATTTGGATAAAAAGAAAACCATTGAGGAAAGAATTGAGTTGCTTTTACCGTTGATGACCTTAGAAGAAAAAGTAGGGCAAATGAATCAATATAACGGTTTTTGGGACGTAACCGGGCCGGCTCCAAAAGGCGGAACTGCCGAACTGAAATACGAACATTTGCGAAAAGGCTGGGTGGGATCAATGCTTACGGTTCGTGGAGTGAAGGAAGTTCGCGCGGTGCAGAAAATTGCAGTTGAAGAAACCCGCTTAGGAATTCCGTTAATTATTGGTTTTGACGTTATCCATGGTTATAAAACGTTAAGTCCAATTCCGCTTGCAGAAGCGGCGAGTTGGGATTTAGAAGCTATTGAAAAATCGGCAGCAATTGCGGCAGACGAAGCTTCGGCATCAGGAATTAACTGGACTTTTGGCCCAAATGTAGATGTGGCAAACGATGCGCGTTGGGGTCGTGTGATGGAAGGCGCAGGTGAAGATCCGTATTTAGGAAGCAAAATTGCGATTGCAAGAGTTCACGGTTTTCAGGGAGAAACTATTGCAGATTTGCAAAAGGTAAATAAAATTGCTGCTTGTGCAAAACACTTTGCCGCTTATGGTTATGTCGAAGCTGGTTTAGAATATAATGTTGTAGATATTAGTAATTCTAAATTATACAACTCGGTTTTGCCTCCTTTTAAGGCAACTGTCGACGCAGGAGTTCGTACGTTTATGAATTCGTTTAATACGTTGAATGGAGTTCCTGCGACTGGAAATGTTTTCTTGCAAAGAGATATCTTAAAAGGAAAATGGAAGTTTGATGGTTTTGTAATTTCAGATTATGCTTCGATTCGCGAAATGATTGCGCATGGCTATGCAAAAGACGAAGCCGATGCAACAGCAAAAGCAGTAATCGCTGGTTCAGACATGGATATGGAATCGTATTTGTACGTTGCAAAATTAGTTGCTTTGGTGAAAGAAGGAAAAGTAAAAGAAGCTTTGGTTGATGATGCAGTTCGTAGAATTCTACGTGTAAAATTTGAATTGGGATTATTTGACGATCCGTACAAAAATTGCGATGAGAAACGAGAAAAAGCTACCGTTGGAAATAAAGCGAATAATGATGGTGTCTTGGATATGGCCAAAAAATCGATCGTATTATTGAAGAATGAAAAGAATCTACTTCCGCTAAAGAAATACGGACAAAAAATCGCTTTGATTGGAGCTCTGGCAAACGATAAAAATAGCCCGTTAGGAAGCTGGAGAATTGCTTCTGATGATAATACTGCGGTTTCGGTTTTAGAAGGAATGCAGCAATACAAAGAGAATCAATTGACATTTGAAAAAGGAACAGATTTGATTGTTGGTAAAACAAGTTTCTTAAATGAAGTCGTTTTTAATACAACAGATAAAAGCGGATTTCAAGCTGCTAAAACGGCTGCCAAAAATGCTGATGTTGTAGTAATGGTTTTAGGAGAACACGGTTTTCAAAGCGGCGAGGGCAGAAGTAGAACTGATCTTAATTTGCCCGGTTTACAACAAGAATTGTTAGAAGAAATTTATAAAGTGAATCCGAATGTAGTTTTGGTTTTAAATAATGGTCGTCCGTTGAGTATTCCTTGGGCTGCAGAACATATTCCGGCAATTGTTGAAGCTTGGCATTTAGGAACTCAAAACGGAAATGCTGTTGCTCAGGTTTTATACGGTGATTATAACCCGAGTGGAAAATTACCAATGTCTTTTCCTAGAAATGTAGGTCAGGTTCCTATTTATTATAACAAATACAGTACGGGTAGACCTGTTGATAGCGATAAAAATGTTTTCTGGTCACATTATACAGATGTCGAGAAAACGCCTCAATTTCCGTTTGGTTTTGGTTTGAGTTATACGAAGTTCGATTATAATAATCTGAAATTAAATAAAACGGCTTTCGCAAAAGGAGAAAATGTACAAATTAGTGTTGAGGTTACAAACTCAGGGAATTACGACGGAAAAGAAGTCGTTCAATTGTATATTCACGATCAATTTGCCAGTATTATTCGGCCAATAAAAGAATTGAAAGGTTTTGAATTGGTGAATTTGAAAAAGGGAGAAACTAAAACAGTAACGTTCACTTTGACTGATAAGGAACTTGGTTTTTACGATAATGATGGAAATTACTTAGTAGAGCCCGGAACGTTTAAAATTATGGTTGGAGGGAGTTCTGACAAAGGTTTGGAAGGTGGTTTCGAATTGAAGTAATGAATTATTGAGAAAAGAAATTGGTGTTTATTTATAAGTTATTTTTTACGAAAAAAGTTTTAAATTGTTATCTTTGATAGACCTCGGATTAAAATAATCAAATTAAAAAGGTTGTTTTATAAAGATGAACTGTTTAAGGTAAGCTGAAAACTTTATAGAGTAAGCATGATTTTAAAATACACTTATGGAGAATTCTTTATTTAAAAAAGTAAAAATTGCAATCGATTATTGGTACATTCCATTATTAGTGGGAATACTTTTTGTTGGAATCGGGATTTGGTCTTTTGTAACGCCTTTAGCAGCTTATTTAACGCTCGCATTTCTTTTTAGTATTTCATTTCTGGCTAGTGGAATTTTTGATATTATTTTTGCAGTGTCAAACAGAAAAAAAATTGATCATTGGGGATGGACATTAGCCTCAGGAATTGTTGGTTTGGTAGTGGGGATTTTGTTAATTTCAAATCCATTAATCTCGATTACATTGCTTCCGCTTTACGTAGGATTTGTTATTTTATTCCGCTCTGTAATGGCAATAATTATCGCTTTTAATTTAAAAAGTTATTCAGTGCCTGATTGGAAAAATCTTTTGTTTTTAGGAATATTGGGAACAATTTTTTCATTCCTATTATTATGGAATCCTGTTTTTGCAGGACTTTCGTTAGTATACTGGACAGCTTTTGCTTTTATTGCAATTGGAATTTTTTATATTTATTTTTCTTTCAAACTTAAAAGAATACACGATATACATTAAAAATCAGTACTTAAAAAAGTAAAGTGATATTGATATCAAACCCGACAGGTTTTATCCCGAGGCTTCGGGACTGTCGGGTTTATTTTTTTGAGTCAAAACAAAAAATAAGTATCTTTCGATTGTCAAACCTGTTAGGTTTACTCAACGAACTATTTAATCTCAATTTTAAATAATGAAATACAACAGATGCGGAAAAAGCGGTTTGTTATTACCGCAGATTTCTTTAGGGTTATGGCATAACTTTGGGTCAGTAGATAATTTTGAAAATGCCGAATGTATTGCTGTAGAGGCTTTTGATAAAGGAATTACTCATTTTGATTTAGCCAATAATTATGGACCGGTTCCGGGTTCTGCTGAGACGAATTTTGGTAAAATCCTATGGCATAATTTTCAGGGGAATTTACGCGATGAAATCATTATTTCCACAAAAGCCGGTTACACGATGTGGGACGGACCTTATGGAGATTGGGGTTCCAGAAAATATTTATTGTCAAGTTTAGATCAGAGTTTAAAGAGAATGAAAGTCGATTATGTCGATATTTTTTATTCGCATCGTCCCGATCCTGAAACTCCAATTGAAGAAACGATGATGGCTTTAGATTATGCTGTTAGAAGCGGAAAAGCGTTATATGTTGGAATAAGTAATTATTCAGCAGAACAAACCAGAGTTGCGGTTGATGTATTGAAGCAATTAGGAACGCCTTGTTTGATTCACCAAGCAAAATATTCGATGTTAGAACGTTGGGTAGAAAATGGTTTATTAGATGTTTTAGAAGAAAAAGGAGTAGGGTGTATCGCATTTTCGCCTTTGGCACAAGGACTTTTGACAGACAAATATCTAAAAGGAATTCCTGAAAATTCGAGAGCGCATAATCCAAACGGGCATTTAAAAGAAGATGAGGTTACGCAGGAACGTATTGAGAAATTAATTCAGCTGAATGATATTGCACAAAATAGAAATCAATCTTTAGCACAAATGGCTTTGGCTTGGTTGCAAAAAGACAAACGAATTACTTCAGTTTTAATTGGGGCAAGTTCTGTGAAGCAGTTAAATAATAATATTGATTGTTTACAAAGTTTAGAATTTACACAAGATGAGTTGAATGCGATCGAGAAGATATTATCTTAATTTGCATTACATAATCTAAACTGGACTGAAGTCCAGTTCTACAATATAATTTGTTCCATTGGAATTGTAAAAGAGCCTTTGGCTCGATCCATATTATAGAGCTGGACTTTAGTCCATTTTTTTTGCGGGATTAAAAAATCGTAAACCCGACAGTCCTGAAACCTCGGGATAAAACCAGTCGGGTTTGTAACGCGAGATAAGGGAACGTTATTTGTTCCCTTTTTTTATTGTATAATCATTGCCAATCCGCCACCGCCTGCTAATCTATATTTTAATTTAGTTGTTGAATCGACAGTGATTTTTTCTCGTTTATAATCCACCGCAGCTTTATCAGCATTTAATCCGTCGGAGAAAATTTCGGCTTCGAATTTTTTGCCCTTTTCAAGAAAAGAAAAATCAATAGTTATTTCTCTAGAATCCCAATTGGTAATCGCGCCTAAATACCAGGTATTTTCTTTTTTACGTGCTATTGCAACAAATTTACCTACTTCGCCATCTAAAGCCACAGTTTCATCAAAAGTAGTTGGAGTTTTGGAGATAAAATCAGTGCTTTCTTGTTCTTTCATGTAAGCAGTTGGGCTGTCGGCCATCATTTGCAAGGGCGCTTCAAAAATAGTGTAAAGCGCCAATTGATGACATCTTGTTCCTTGACTCATCGGGTTCGAATGACTCGGTTTGAATTCGCTTTTTGTGGCATTTCGCATCGCGCCTGGGGTGTAATCCATTGGGCCAGCCATCATTCTGATAAACGGAATCGAACAATCATAAAGAGGAACATCATCATTTGGCGTCCATTTATTATTTTCTAAACCTTTCACGCCTTCAAAATTTAGGATATTAGGAAAAGTACGCTGAATTCCGGTTGGTTTATACATACCATGAAAATCTAAAAGCAACTTATTATCCGCAGCTTTTTGCGCAATATCATAAACTGAATTTACCATTTTCGCATCATCGCGATCCAAGAAATCTACTTTAAAACCTTTGATACCTAAATCAGCATAATTTTTTAAAATCCCCGAAGTGTTTTTGGTTAAAGCCATCCATGAACTCCATAAAATAATACCAACATTACGCTCTTTTCCGTAAGCGATTAAAGCCTCGAGATCAACATTCGGATTGTGTTTCATAATATCTTCTTCCAGACTCCAGCCTTCGTCTAAAACCACATATTCGACTTTATTTTTTGAGGCAAAATCAATGTAGTATTTATACGTTTGAGTATTGATTCCCGCTTTAAAATCGATGTTGTAAATATTCCAATCGTTCCACCAATCCCAAGCTACTTTTCCGGGTTTTATCCATGAAAGGTCTTTTATTTTTGTTGGCTCAGATAATTTCTGAACCATATCATTATTGGCTAAATCAGCATCATTTTCAGAAATAACAATAATCCTCCACGGAAAATTTCGCGTTCCTTTTGTTTTTACTAAATAATCAGCTCTTTCGGTAATTAGGCGATTGATGTTATTAAAACCGCCATTTTTTTCCTGTAAAGGATATTTAGAAAAACGAGATTCAAACCCCGATTTAGAACTATTATTGGTTACAAATAATCCGGGATAATCTTCAAGATTAGCTTCTAAGAAAACTGCTTTTTTATGGTTTTTGAAATCAATTAAAAACGGTAAAAATGCGATAGTATCTTTTGTGAATTCGCTAATTTTTTTGTTTTCGTATTGCGCTTCAAATGAAGAAATATAAGGATCTTTCGGATTTCTTAAATCGCGAACATAAGGCATTAAAGTTTTGTAATCCTGATCAAAATTCAAGCGAACTTCTTCTGATTTTACAGTAATATCTTTCTTTTGGTTAGTAATAAATCGATATGCAGCACCATCATCAAAAACGCGATATTCAACACTAAAATCATTCTTAAAGTTTAAAATAAGTTGATTGTATTTGTTTTGCACTGATTTCTTCTTGTAAAACGGAGTTTCAAATGAAGCATCAATACTTTCTCTTTTAGAATTGATAAGAATTGGTTTTTTCCCTAAAATAATGTTTTCAACTAAAGTTAAAGACATTTCAGAAGGCGCTAAAATCAAATCTTTTTCGTGCGAAATAGTCCATGAAATGTTATCACCGACGATAATTTTTACTTCAATTTTTCCGTTAGGAGATTTCAAAATAAAATCCTGTTTCTTCTGAGAAAAAGAAACATTAATGAGTAACAAACAAAAAAGAATAAGTGTTTTTTTCATGCTGTATTTTTTTATCAAATTTCAATTTTGTTATTCTGTAGAGATGCACAGCAGTGCGTCTACATCTCCAATTTACGTTCGGGATATTCTTTGCGTATAAGACCGTACTGCAGTGCGTCTCTACGGAAAATTGAAATGAATTCTATTCTTATTTTTTCAATTTTAAATTGTAATCTTTCACAATATCTAAAGTTGATTTATCGGAAGAAAAAACCGAATTCAATCCTTGTGGTTCTTGTGGAGGATCAGTTGTTAACGGATCACCGGGATTCCATTTTCCGGTTTCATTAACCGCTTTTCCTTCGCCGCCAAAACCCCAGAAATTGGCGGCTTGGAGCGGACCATTATTTTTATGACTTTCGGCAACCCTGCTAAAAATATAACTATAAAAAATATCTCTGTTCTTTACAGATGAGGTGGCAAGTAAACTTTCGTTTTCTCTTCCTAAACCAAATTCTTCAATAATAATTGGGCGTTTTAGATTGTTAGCCACTTTAATATGATCGTCGATATATTTACCGGCATTTTCAAGTGTTGTAGGCAGAGTTTTTTCGGCATCATTTGCCTTGAACCAATTCCAGTTTTTGGGCCAAATGTGCATGGTCAAATAATCGATGTTCGGATTTTGATGTGTTCTCTCGAAAATTTCCATGCTGTCATTCGAGCTGTTTTTTCCTTCAGAACCGGTAGAAATCAAATGATTTTTATCTAAACTATCCATCAAGTTTACAATGTTGTTGAGCCAAACGGTAAATTTTGCTTCGTTTTCAGGAGTAAAAGTTCGGGGTTCATTTCCTACTTGCCAGGACATAATGGTATTATCTTCAGTATATTTTTTATGCGAATAAGCATTCGTTCTTCCCATAATAAATTTCACATGATTCTCTAAACCTTTCATGCAAGGTTCGCAGCTATGAAATTGTTCTGTGTAGGCCATAAATTGCGGCCAGGTATTTGGAGCAATATTCGGAACCGGAATTGCGCCTTTGCCATTCCACTCCAAATATTGCGACATTCCGCCAGACCATTCCCAATTATTGGTTAAATATAAAACGGCATACATCTTACGTTTGCTCATTTCGTTAATCAAAAAATCCAATCCGTCCAGTAAATCCTGATCGTATTTTCCTTGTTCGTATTGCAAAGCCGGGCGAACAGTAAAATCGTATTTTCCGCCATCGCCACCAACCAGGATTCTTAGATTGTCGATTCCGTTTTTCTGCATTAAATCAAGTTCGCGAAGTAACCTTTTTCGGTCGCCGACTTTTTTTGAAGCCAATAGACTTCCGTACCAATAATTCGTACCAATATATGAGTATGGTTGGTCGCCTTTATAAAATTGAGTTCCTTTCAATGTAATTCTTTCCTGTGCCTGACACGCGACTGTAGAAAAAAACAAAGCTAATCCGAGAGTTTTAAGAAATCTATTTTTCATTATTTACTTTTTTTAGGAGCTAATCCTGCTATCCGTTTCAATCTTTTGTGCCTCCCGAAGCCTCGGGACCGGCACAAAAGGATTTTCACTTCTATCAGGGCTAGGACTTTTGGTTTTATAAGATGTTTTTTTAGTTTTCCAAAATCTTGTCATTTCGACGAACGAGAAATCGCACTAGAAACTTAAATGCAGTATATCGCTCAGCGTCTGTGATTTCTCGTTCCTCGAAATGACAAACATGAGAATATAAAGTAGCTCTTTATTATCGCGGTTGCTCAGTTTGTCAAAATAAAAAAGTTGCAAATAGCAATTGTATAGATTTTTTCATTTTTACTTTTCAGGATTTAGTTTAAGATAATCTGCTTCAGAAATTACGATTGCTGAGACATCATCAAAATAAATCGAACCACTAGTTTGAGCCAGCGCTAACATAATTCGTACTTTTTTTGTTCCTGGCGGAGTTTTGAATGCTTTTTTATAAAATGTCCAGGGAGTGGTTCCTCTAATTTGTGCTATTGCTTCAGAGGCAATAGACTTTTCGGCTTCATCTAGAAAGTCTGCAATCATGACGCCTGCTTTGTAGGCTTCTTTTTGTTCTTCTATGCTTTCTGTTTTAATCCATACACTAAATTCTATAGCATAAGTACCTTTAGCAACAAGAAAAATTTGATCAATTCCTTTCCAGTCTGTCCCAACATATTGGTTGATTAATGCGCTGCTTTTACCCGATTTTTTATCATAAGGACTAATCGTAGATATGTCCTCGCCACCGCGCCAGTTTGCCGCTTCTCGTTCAAATCCACCATTTTTAATCAGGTTAATTTGGGCGTTTGTTATCGTATTTAGAAATAGTAAACTAAAAAAAAGGAATTGTTTCATAATCATTATTTTTTAATGCACTAAGTTAACTTTTTAAAAGAGAAGTGTTTAGTGTTTTATTCTATGAATAAGTTCCAAACAAGCACGACTATTATGATAAGGACATTTCCAGAAACCAGCTTTGTCTTTTTCTATTAAGGAATAATCCCGGTTGATTCCCCAAAACCATTCGCCGTTGTGTTTGTCTAAAATGTATTTTTTTACAAACTTCCAATTTTTATAAACGATGTTTAAAAATTTCTCGTCGTTTGTTAATTGATATGCGTTGTAAAATCCGATTAAAGCTTCGGCCTGAACCCACCAATGTTTTTCGGCAACTAATTCGTTCTTTTCCGGATCAAATTCATACCATAAACCGCCATCAGAATCTAAACCTTCTTGTGTAACTTCTGCTATCTGAATGGCGTGTTTTTTATAATTGGCAATAAGAGTTTCATCTTCTGAAATTTCGGCACATTGCAATAAAAGCCAAGCTGCTTCAATGTCATGTCCATAAGAGATGACATCTTTTTTTTCGATCCAGTTTTCATTAAAAAACAAGCGTAAATGCCCAGTTTCAGTATTAATGAAGTGGTTTTCTATCGTTTGTAATAATTCGACAATATCACTTTGAAGTATTTTATCTTTCCAAACCTTGAACAAATTAGCATACGCTTCTATAATATGCAAGTGGGTGTTCATGGTTTTTTTTTCATTGGCATCTTTATCACTCAGGCGCAAGTCTTCAATAGGTTGCCAATCGCGGGTAAAAGCTTCAAAATAGCCTTTGTTTTTAGAATCGTAACTGTGTTCCTGTATCTTTAGATATAAATTTATAGCTATTTCGAGAGCCTTATCATCTTTAGAAATAGCATAATATTCAGATAGTCCATAAATGGCAAAAGCTAAAGCATAAATTTGATTTTTAGTGTCTTTTGGAGTCTTATCAGCGTTGATGCTCCAAAATAATCCTCCAAATTCTGTATCATAAAAATGATCTGAAAGAAATTCAAAGGCGCGTTTGGCTATCTTTCTATGATTTTCGTTTTTAGTTACTTTATAACTCGACGAAAATGACCATAAAATTCTGGCGTTTAAAACAGCCCCTTTTTCAGCATTAGCAATAATGTGATCATTAAAATCAATTTGCCCAATAAAACCGCCATTTTGATTGTCGATGGTATGTTTTGACCAATACTTTAAAATGGAATCTAGTTCAGCTGATAACTCAGATTTTAGTTGCTTTAGTTTTATTGACACGATGAATTAAATTGTTTTGTTTTTTTCGATTTGATTGATGATCGTTTTAACTGAACCTGCCGAAATAAATGTGTCAGCCGGCGCATTGGTAACATAATCGACTAATTTTTCTACAGACGACACGGCAACATGCATTCTGGTATCAGACGAAGCATAATATACATAAACAGTTCCGTCATTATCTTCGATCCAGCCGTTTGAGAATAATACATTCGATACATCGCCAACTCTTTCAATTCCTTCAGGGCCCATAAAATGACCGGCAGGAACGTGTGTAACTTTCGAAATATCATTTAAATCTGTCATGAACATATAAAGAGTGTAACGTAAACCTGCAGCAGTATTACGAACCCCGTGTGCCAAGTGTAGCCAGCCCTTTTCTGTTTTAATAGGAGCGGGACCAAGGCCGTTTTTCAGTTCATAAATCGTATGATATTGTTTTCCGAAAATAATTTTTTCCTCTTTTACAACAGGATTTGTCATGTCTTCAATATATCCTAAACCAATTCCGCCACCGGCTCCAACATCAATAAAACCATCTTGTGGACGTGTGTATAAAGCATATTTTCCGTTGACAAATTCCGGGTGTAAAACTACATTGCGTTGTTGGCCTGTGTTTGAAATTAAATCCGGAAGTCTTTCCCAGTTAATTAAATTTTTTGATCGTACGATTCCCGCATTGGCTACAGCCGAACTTGTATCGCCTTTTGGAGCTTTTGGATCTTTTCTTTCGGTACAAAAAATACCGTAAACCCAACCGTCTTCATGATGAATCAAACGCATGTCATAAACATTAGTGTCTGGTTCTGCAGTTTGAGGAATCACGCATGGTTTCTCCCAAAATTTGAAATTATCTATGCCATTTGGACTTTCCGCAATAGCAAAAAAAGATTTTCTGTCAATTCCTTCTACGCGAACGGCAAGTAAATATTTTCCGTTCCATTTCATTGCGCCAGCATTAAAAGCCGCATTCATTCCGATTCTTTCCTGCAAAAAAGGATTTGTTTTTTCGTTAAGGTCAAAACGCCAGTTCAATGGCACGTGAGCAGCCGTAACAACCGGATTCTTATAGCGTTCGTATATGCCGTTTCCAGCAATATCCTGAGGAGCATTTTTTTGTTCGATCAGTATTTTATGTTCTTTTTCTAATGCTACTTTTCTGTCTTGAAAGGTAGTCGAAGATGCTATTGTTGTCATATAAGTAAATTTCTATATCTGAATAATTTTAATTGATCTGGTCTCGTTTTTCGTTTAAATCCTGTTCGATTATCTGAAGTTTTTCTTCGGATAAAGGATAGAATAAAATAAAAGCGACTGATATTATAGCTGCAATTGCAGGAAGTATGCTTAACATTAATTGAATTCCGTTTTGAGTCACGGCAGTTTGTTCAACATTGGCTTGAAAACCGTAGTAACCTAAAAGCCATCCGGTTCCGGCACCACCAATTGTCCAGCCAAATTTTTGTGACATTGATGAGGCTGAGAAAACTAATCCTGTTGCTCGACGTCCTTGTTTCCATTCAGAATAATCGGCACTATCTGCATACATTGACCAGATTAAAGGGAAAATACATCCTGCGCAAATACTGATTAAAACCTGAAAACTCATGATTAAGGAAACATCTTCTTTTCCGAAGAAATAGAAAATTAAACTCAGGATTGCGGCTAAAGCCATAGCGCCGAAAAAGGTTTTCTTTTTCCCAATTCTATTCGCAATTGGCGTTGCGATAATAACTCCGATGATATTTGCAGCTTGTCCTAAAACCAAGTAAATAGAAGTTGGTGTCATATGAAAATCGGTTCCAAAAAGAGTGAAATCAAAGTTTACACTGCTGCTTACATAATATTTGAAATAGTAAACTGCGGCTCCGTCACGGATTGAATTGAATACTAAAGCACCAATTCCTGCGCCAAGTAAAATCCACCAAGGTTTATTTTTTAGTAAATCTTTTAAATCTTCTTTTAGATTGGTTTGTTCACCCGAAATTGGTTTTACTCTCTCTTTTGTAAAGAAGAAACAGCCCCAGAAAAAAGCAGTTGTAATAATTCCAAATACTGAAATTGTTGCCAGCCAACCTGTTTTAGAGTTTAGGCTTCCGCCGAAATAATTGACTAATGGTTCAATTAACCAAAGTGCTAACAAACTTCCTCCAAAGGCAAAAACCATTCGATAGGAAGATAATGTGTTTCTTTCTTTTCTGTCAGAAGACATTACGCCCAAAAGAGAAGCATACGGCACATTGATTAGAGAATAAATCATCATCATGGCTGAATAAGTCACATAAGCATAAATTATTTTTCCTTTTTCGTCAAAATCAGGTGTGTAAAAAGTTAAAACTCCAATCACGGCAAATGGTATAGCAACCCAAAGTAAATATGGTCTGAATTTTCCCCATTTACTTTTTGTTCTGTCGGCAATAATTCCAACGATTGGATCAAAACAAGAATCCCAGATTCGGGTAATTAAAAACATTGTTCCAACTACGGCAGGAGCCAATCCGAAAACGTCGGTGTAGAAAAATAGAAGATACATACTGAAAATTTTCCAGAACATTGATGATGCTGCGTCTCCAAGACCGTAACCTATTTTTTCTTTTAAACTAATTTTGTCGTGCATTAGGCTTTTTTTAAAGATTGTAATTTATTGGGTTAATTATTTTAGTGCTTTTTTGATATCTTTTTCGAATAAGGTTTTGTCGAGTTTATAAAAGTCAACAAAATCTTTGGCACTTACCTGATCAGGATATGGTGCGTAATAGTGCATTTTTTGTTCTTTTTCCTGCCAGCCATGATTTCTCCATAACAAAACATATGAGATTTTATAATCTCCAATGGCTTTTGTTAAAGTTCCTGTCCACCATTTTGGATCCGGAATTGCTTCGTAACCTGCTTCGGCTATAGCGATTAGTTTGTGTTGATTTTTTGCAATTTCATCTATAATCTTAAGTTGACTTTGAACTTCTTCGATGAATTTTTTGCCTTCTTTGTCATCGTTATTCTGATAAGAATCAAAACTTAAAATATCAGCATAATCATCTCCGGGATATTTGGCTAAAAAATCTTCTTTTGAGCTAAAACCGCCAGTATTGTAGATGTAGATTAAATTATGAACTCCTTTTTTTTGTAAATAGTCAAAAGTAAATTTCCATAACGTTTTAAATTCTTCGGGAGTACCATTTCCTTTTCCCCACCAAAACCAACCTCCTGTAAGTTCATGATAAGGTCTAAATAGAATTGGAATATTTTTTCCTTTTTTATCTTTTAACGATAAAAAGAAATCAGCAGCTTTGTCTAGCCACGTGGTGAATTTTTGATGATTTTCGGCTCCGGGTAATATTGTTTTTAATGAGTTTGGCGAATTGTCCCAAGCACTTTTTCCGGTTGCAGGATTATCAAAATGCATGCTTATTGTCGAAATTCCGCCTCTTTGATTGGCTTCTTCTATATATTGTTTCATTTTGGTAAAAGGAATGCCATCGATATTATTCGCGTCATTTCTTTCTAAGCCTGCAATGTCCCAACCATAAACAGCAGGATAATCGCCAACCACATCTTTTATGTCGCTTCGTCCGTTCTCATATTTCCATTTTACACCATATGCAAGATCATCCTGATGACCAAACAAGTACCCTTTTTGGGCCAATAGATTTAGTTTTTTATAAAGAGAAACTGTTTCTGGTGTTGCTTTTTTATCTGATAATGACAAATTAGTATTAGCATCAATATTTATTGCAGAACATGAAGTTCCTGCGAGGAGCGCTATAGTTATTGTTAAAATGATGTTTTTCATTTGAAATATAGTTGTTTTTCAGGGCAATAAGTGTAAAAATAACAATTGGTAATGTTGCTGTGAAATATTTGTTTTTGTTGTTTGTAATTTGATATTGTTTTTTGATTAAAATTATCAAAACTATAAAAAGATATTGCATTAAAAAGGATTAATGTTTATTATCAATGTTGTTTTTGTAAAAATGATAATTCTATTTTTCAAAGATAATCGGATGTTTATCGTGTAATTAATATTATTTTATCAATTATATATCATATTATTGCAAATAAAAAAACGAATATTACTTCTAAAAATAGAATTCAAAGATGAGTAGTGCTAAAAATTTTTATAGAGAAATCGCTCCGTTATCAGCAGGCGATAGTTTTTTGGTTTTCGATAGAGTAAAAGATAGTTTTGATTTTCCGGTGCATTATCATCCGGAATTTGAGATCAATTTTATATTAAACGGAAAAGGAGTGAAGCGCGTTGTGGGCGATAATATAGAAGAAATTGATAATGTTGAATTGGTTTTGATTGGACCAAATTTATATCACGGTTGGGAATTGAGTAAGTGCACCAGTAAAAAAATTCATGAAATTACGATTCAGTTTCATAATGATTTATTTCATGAATCTTTGTTGTCAAGACGTATTATGAATCCAATTCGGGATATGTTCAATCGCTCGATTCACGGGATTTTGTTTTCTAAGAAAGTTGCCGAAGAGTTAACTCCAAGATTAGTAAGGCTCTCTAAATTAGATGGTATGGATTATTTTTTAGAAATAACTTCTCTGTTGTATGATTTGGCTAATTCGAGAAATCAGCGTTTGCTTTCGACTTATACGGTAGATTATGATACGTTTGATGATTATGATAAAATGAAGTTGGTGTATGAATATGTGCAGAAACATTTTGCAGAAAAAATTACTTTAGAAGATGTTGCAAATATTGCCAGTATGTCTATAATTTCATTTAACCGATTCATTAAAAAACGCACGGGTAAAACGTTTGTCAATTATATTAATGATATTCGAATTGGGTATGCGGCACGTTGGCTTGTAGAAAAAGATATGAGTGTTTCTGAAGTGGCTTTCAAATCAGGATTTAATAATATTGCGAATTTCAATCGCAGTTTTAAAGCGATTAAAAACTGTACGCCTAGTCAATATAGAGAAGATTTTTCTGGATTGAAACGCATTTTATAATGATACTTTTTTTGCATAAACAAATATTATTTTTAACGAAATCGTTTGCTTTTTGCCTATTTCGCTAATTTTTATTTATAGTTCCTGCTTGTTTAGGGATGTGGTTTGAGAATAATGTAATTTTTTATTTCTTTTATTTTTAAATATGTTTTTTTAAAGCCGTATAGTAAAAATATTATCATTAAATGATATAATACTATCGATTTAATGTTTTCTTGTGTTATAGATTTGTTAAATAATTTGAGGAACTAAATACCACTCTTTTTTATGACTTGAATTATGTACAACAAATTTAAACTAACCAAACATTTATTATGAAAAAACTAATGACTAACTTTATTCATTGGAAGGCTAACCACAGAGCTGCTCCTTTGATATTATTTTTGTTACTGACCAGTAATTTTATTACGGCTCAGGTAAAGGTTTCCGGTACAGTATCTGATGAGAAGGGATTAGGTATTCCTGGTGCTAATATATTGGTTTCGGGTACAAAGAAAACTACTTCAACTGATTTTGATGGAAAATATTCTATTGAAGTGGCTGCAAATTCTACGCTTTCTGTTTCATTTATTGGATATATTACGCAGGTAATTAATGTAAAAAACGGAGGAACCATCAATGTAATTTTGAAACTTAGTTCAGAAGATTTACGTGAAGTGTTGGTAAATGTTGGATATCGCAGTGTCAAAAAAAAGGACTTAACCGGAGCTATTTCTACAGTTACTTCCAAGGATATTGCAGATTCTCCGCAAGTATCAGTAGATCAATTATTGCAAGGACGTGCTGCAGGGGTTTCAGTTACTAATAATTCTGGGCAGCCGGGAGGTAGTGTGTCGGTAAAAATTCGTGGAACAACTTCTATTTCCGGAACTAATGAACCATTGTATATTGTAGACGGTATTCCGATTTCAGGAGATGCAACCAGTACTGCTACAGGTGGTTCAATTGTTACTGGTTATTTAGGAGCGAACACAGGAAATGTAACTTCGAGCCCTATTGCTTTTTTAAATCCTAATGATATCGAAACACTGGATATTTTGAAAGATGCTTCTGCGACCGCTATTTATGGTTCCAGAGCGTCGAATGGAGTTGTAATTATTACTACAAAAAGAGGTAAAAAAGGTGCAGGAAAAATCACTTATGATTCATATTTCTCCGTTCAAAATGTAACTCGCTTATTGGACACTATGACATTGAGTCAATATGCAACACAACAAAATGCTTTGGCGGCGGTTTACGGTGTAGCGCCCAGAGATGAATTTGCTGTTCCGTCTGTTCTGGGTAAAGGAACGAATTGGCAAGATGAGATTTATAAAACCGCAGTGATGAGCAATCATCAGGTTTCGTTTTCAGGTGCAAAAGATGGTACTTCTTACTATATTTCAGGAGGTTATGTAAATCAGGAAGGTATTGTTATAGGTTCCGGTTTTAAAAGATATAATTTTAAAACAAACGTAGATAGCAAAATCAAAGACTGGCTGACTGTTGGAGTTTCTCTTGGAGCAGGAATAACAAATGAGGATATCACAATTAATGGTGCAAGCAACGGTATTATTAGTACTTCTATTTTGTCTACACCAGATGTTGCAGTAAAAGATACTAATGGAAATTATGCCGGCCCGCCAGCAGATGGTTCAATAGGGGTTTGGATAAATCCTGTGGCTTCAGCCTTAATGAATACTAATAAATTAGTCAAAAGGAATTTCTTAGGAAATTTCTATGCTAATTTTAGAATAGCAAAAGGACTTGAATATCGATTTGATTTTGGAGGATCTACAAATGTTGACAATTTTGAAAGCTTTGAGCCAACTTATACTTGGGGTGCTGCTGTTAAAGAAACGAATCAGTTAACAGAGCGATCTAATAACTGGTATGGTATTAACATTAAAAATGTTTTAACTTATAAAATTGATGCAGGCAAGCACCATTTTAATGTCTTAGCGGGGCAAGAGGCTAATGATAGTCATTGGTTCGGAAATTCGCAATCAGTTTCTGGTCTGGTAAGCAATGATATTCATTCTATTAGCTTGGGAGATCCTGATACACTTACAGCTTCAGAATATAAAGGAAGCTCTGGTTTGTACTCTTTCTTTGGGTCTTTTAATTACGATTTTGATAATCGATATGGTTTGCAAGCAACATTTAGAGCAGATGGAAGTTCTAATTTTGGACCAGGTGAAAAATGGGGTTACTTTCCTTCCGTTTCAGGTTATTGGAAACTTTCGAACGAAAAATTTATGGAAGGAACCAAAGAATATATTGATAACATCAAATTTAGGGCTGGTTATGGTGAAACTGGAAATCAAAATATTGGCGGAGCAGGTTATATGAGTACAATTCGTGCAATAAAATCAGCGTTGGGTAATTTCTTTACGGTTAATAATATTGCAAATCCTGGTTTAACATGGGAAACTTCTACACAAACAAACTTTGGTTTGGATTTTACACTTTTTAATTCAAAACTTCAAGCTACATTCGATGTGTACAGAAAAGAGTCAGAAGGATTTTTGTTTGTTTTACCGTTGCCTTATTATGTTACAGGAACTGATACTTATCAAGGAGGTTTAGGAGCGCCAAATGTAAATTTAGGAAGCTTAAGAAACCAAGGTTTTGAGATGACTTTAGATTATAGTAATAAGTTTGGGAAAGATTTTTCGTGGAATTCAAAAGTAATTTTCTCTACAAATAAAAATAAGTTACTAAGCTTACAAGATAATTTTGATTTGACAAAAGATGTAATGCTTAATGATTATACTAATAAAGCGGTAACCAAAACAGTGGTTGGTAAGCCAGTTGGTCAATTTTACGGATACCAGGCAGTTGGTATTATAAGAACCAATGATCAATTAGCAAATGCACCTATTCCTTATACAGGGAATAAAGCTGTGAAAAGTCAATTAGGAGATGTTGAGTATGTAGATCAAAATAAAGATGGTTTGATTGATGATAAGGATTTGACTTATATCGGTAATCCACAGCCTAAATTTACTTACGGCTTTAATAATACTTTCAAATACAAAAATGTTGATTTAGGAATCTTTTTGCAAGGATCTTATGGTAATAAAGTTATGAATTTAACAAGACGTGCCGGTACTAAAAATCAACGTTTGTATGAAAATCAATTGGCTGAAGCCGCAGATTTTTGGACACCAGAAAATGTTGATGCAAAATATCCAAGACCTGATGGTGGAGACGGACATCCAAATATGGCAATCTCTGATCGTTATGTAGAAGATGGGTCGTATTTAAGAATTCAACAAGTAACTTTAGGGTATAGCATGCCTTTAGATGTTATTTCGAAAGCGAGTATTAGTAAATTAAGATTTTATCTAGGTATTCAAAATCTTTACACATTTACCAAATATACAGGTTATGATCCAGAGATAGGTGCTTATAATCAAGATCCATTATTAGTTGGAATTGATTCAGGGCGTTACCCAACCAATCGCAGTTTTACTTTTGGATTGAATTTAGAATTTTAATTACTACTCTTATGAAAAAATATATCAATATAAAGACCTTAGTTTTATTCGTAACACTAGGTTTGACAACTGTTTCTTGCAGTGAAGATTTCTTGGATCGCCCATCTGAAGATAGTTACAGCAGTACCGAGTTTTATAATACTGATGAGCAAGTAGCAAGAACTACCTATGGTATGTACGGTGCAATGTGGGCTCCATATTATACTAAAAACTTCTACGCATTGGCTGAGTTGTCATCAGGAAATTGTTTAGCGTATGCAGATGGACCAGAGTTAATTCAGTTTAAATTAACTTCTGATAGTTCAATTTTGTTAGATCCATGGAGAGCCTGCTTTGCAATTGTAGCACAGTCAAATAATTTAATTAATTATATTGAGAAAGATGCTACTGCAAATGTAAGCAAGACTGTAATTAAAAATACGGTTGCCGAAGCACACTTTTTTAGAGCTATAGCTTACTTTTATTTGGTTCGTTTGTATGGAACGGTGCCTATTGTTGAAGATAATTTAGCCTTAGCAAAAGACCCGTTAGTGAATACAAATAGAATCGAAGATATTTATAAGTTTATTGAAAATGATTTAAAATTTGCAGCAGCAAATCTAAAAACAAAAATTAGATCCAGAACTCCTGGAGGCGAAAATGTTTTTGTAACTCAAGGTTCTGCAGAGGCATTTCTAGCCAAAGTATATCTGTATGAAAAAAAATACGGTGATTCTAAATTAATGGCTGAAAAAGTAATTAATTCTGGTGAGTTTGGTTTGTTGCCAAATTTTGCAGATTTATTTTTGACAAGTAAAAATAATAACGAGGAGTCTATTTATTCGTGGCAATGGTCTGGTGCTATAAATACTTACGGAGGAGGTAATTTTTCAAATATTCAATATGGTTTGGATATTTTGAATGACAATGCTTCTTATGGTGCTACTTATGTGCCAAGTAATGATGTTCAGGATGCCTTTGAAATTGGAGATTTAAGAAGAAAAGAATCTTTTATGGTTTATGGAGATTCTTACCCTAATCTTAAAGCTAAAGGAGAAGTGGGCTTTGTAATGGATAAAGATAAATATGGCGATGTGTTATCTAATACTGGTGCAGCGGTTAAGAAATATGTTGTGGGTCAGGCCACTAGTGAAACTGGACCGGCTGATTCATGGGGAGGTATGAATAATTGCAATTATATTATGCGTTATGCTGATCTTTTGTTGATTCATGCTGAGGCAATTATGGCTGGAACTGATGAAACAACAAATCCTGCTGCAAAAGAATCTTATAATAAAGTAAGACGTAGAGCTGGTCTTAGTGTTTTAGGAAATACTGTGCCTTTAACAAAAACAGCTTTATTTCATGAGCGTAGAGTTGAATTTGCTTTTGAAGGCGAATTTTGGTTCGATTTAGGAAGACTTCCACGTCAGGAAGCAATTACTATAATCTCTAAACAAGATAGAGGTTTTGATTCTCAAGGAGTAACACATTATACACCTACACCAGCTGATTTTACGTATCCAAAACCAGATATCGAAGTTAGAAAAAATCCAAAATTGAAAGAGGCACCGGTTCCGTACAATTTTAAATAATTTTTTAAAAGTAAATCACTATGAAAAATATAAAAAATAGAATGTTATTGAAGTTGTGTTTTGTGGCTTCGATCTCGATTTTGCTGTTCAATACTTCTTGTTCAAACGATTCGACAGATTCTTCTTCCGGAAAGCTTGAAGTAACTGGAATTAGTAAATCTGTTGTTGATGATCCTTTGATTGACGGGGATAGAAAGGTTGATGTTCCTACAGATATTATTAACGCAGGAAACTACTACATCATTCGCGGATCTGGTTTTGCTACATTAAAATCTATTTCATTTAATGGATTAGAATCCTATTTTAATCCAACATTCGTAACAGACAATGCGATCGTCGTGCTAGTGGATGAAAAAACTCCATATTACAACGAAATGGACGAAATGAAAATCGTTACTAATATAGGTACATTGAGCTATAAAGTGGCTATTAGACCACCAAGTCCTAGTATTAAAGGATTTCCAATTAACCCTAACGCTGGAGATATAATCACTATTACGGGAGAATATTTTTTACGACCTGTAGTGAATTTTGGATCGACAACTGTTGAGCCTATTTCGTCATCGTTGACCGAAATAAAAGTAAAAGTTCCAGATGATTTTAAATATAAATACCTATCAATAAAGAATGTTTCAGGAACAACTGTTGCTAATCAAGCATTAGGTAGTGCTCTTTATGATGATGCTTTCACAAATATTTGGGGTTGGAATGAATTTTGGGATGCTACCAATGGTTTTGATTCTGCTTATACTAAAGATTCTAGCCAAGGTTCTAAAAGTATTGAGTGGAAAGCAGGGGAGTGGGATGGTTATAATATTGCTCTTGCTTTTTGGAATTTTACGGATACAAATAAATTCAAAGCCGTAAGATTTTCGATTAAAGGAGCTAAAGCTGGAAAAGTAAAGTTTTTTGCTAATGGAAATGCTGATAGTAATTTCAAAGTAGTAGAATTCAAATCTGATTCGTGGACTTATATAGAAATTCCTTTTACCGATGTAGGTAATCCAGATGTATTAAGTAAAGTAGGATGGCAGGAATTTGGAGGTTTTGGTGGAAACACAATCTTACTCGATGATATTGGATTGGTATTAAAATAATTGTGAAGGATTCAGAATAAATTTCGATGTAAGGTTTGAGTTTATTCACTAGAATCCATAATTAAAAACTAAAAGATAATTTATGAAAAATATATATAATAAAGTAAAACATATTGCTGTATGTGTCTTTTTGGTTGTTGCAGTTTCTTCGTGTGATAATGATATTAAGGATATTGGAGGAGCGGAACAAAATTACAACACTGTATACGGGATGCTTAAAGCAAATAGCGATTTGTCTACGTTTACAAAAGCAATAGAATTGGCAGGCCTGGAGGTGACATTAAATACATCTGATAATTTTACCTATTTCGTTCCAAGTAACGCTACTTTCGATGCCTATTTGGTTGCAAATGGATATGTAAATAATTTGGGATATCCAGATATTACTTTGGTTCCGGTAGAAAATTTAAAACAACTTGTTTTAAGTCATGTCATTAAAGGTGTTAAAAAAAGAGTTGCTAAACTCTCAGGTGTCGAAGCTGATTATTTAGAAACAGGAGATTATGCGACAATGGCAAATGCGGTAAATCCTGATTTGTACTTATTGAGTATAAATGTAACCAATGGCGTTTTAAAGGTAAACGGATCTGACAAAGCAGCAGTTGGGTTAGATTATTACGGAACAAATGGTTTTATAAACGTTTTAAGTAATGTAATAGAGTTGACTCCTCCTGCTCCTGTAATTACAAGACTGTCGCAGGTATTAGCTTCTCCGGGAGATGTTATTACAATTAAGGGGCAAAACTTTGTAAAAGTTAAGAGCGTAAAATTCGGATCTACTGCAGCTACATTTACTACAGTGTCTAAAACAGAGATAAAAGTAACTGTGCCAGCTGATTTTAATTCGTATGCTCTTATTGTTGTAGAAAGTAACTTTGGAGTGTCTGCGCCAAGTAGTATAGGTCTGAAATATTTATTATATGAAGACTCATTGAAAGGCTGGGGCTATGGCTGGGGAGGTGATATTGTATGGGAAAGCACCGAAAAAGTCAGCAGAGGAACACATTCAATTAAAAAAGCTGCAGAAGCTTGGAGCGGACTTTTTATGCACTCTGATTTGCCCTTAAATACTTCAGATTATCAATTTGTTAAAATGTCCATATTTCCTACTGAAAGTACTAAAATTATGGTTACTATAAATAGTGATACAGCAGATTCAGCTAAAGGTACGACAGTTACTTTAGTGGCAGGACAATGGAATAATATTTCAATCCCTATCTCAGATTTACATCCTGAACTTATTAGTGGAGGAAAATTTGATAGTGTCTTTATTCAGGAATTTTCTGGAAAAACCATTACTCCGGCTAGTGTCCTTTATCTGGATGATATAGGTTTTTTATAAAATAAATTGGTTTTTATATTTTGAGTTTTGTTTAAAGTATTCCCTAATCTACTCAATTAGGGAATATTTTTTTTACTAAAATTAATTTTTAAATAATGAAAAAAATCATTTTAGCATTTGCTTTAGTCGCCACGGCTTTAGGTTTTAGTCAGGGAAATACACATAAACAGGTCGCAGGAAAGTTTGAAGGTCTGGCGATGACACCTCCAATGGGTTGGAATTCCTGGAATACTTTTGAAACTAATATCGATGAAAAATTAGTAAAAGAAACGGCTGATATCATGGTTTCGTCTGGAATGGCAGCTGCAGGATATAATTATATTGTGCTCGATGATGGCTGGATGACAAGAGAACGTGATGCAAACGGAGATTTGGTTCCTGACCCTGTTAAATTTCCAAACGGTATGAAAGCTGTAATTGATTATGTGCATAGTAAAGGTTTAAAATTTGGATTGTACAATTGTGCAGGTACGCAAACTTGTGCCGGTTATCCCGGTACTCGCGGTTATGAATATCAGGATGCTCGTTTTTATGCTAAACTCGGAATCGATTTTTTAAAATATGATTGGTGTAATACACAAGGAATTACTGCAAAAGAAGCGTATACAACAATGAGTAATGCACTTAAAACTGCTGGAAGACCTATTGTTTTTAGCCTTTGCGAATGGGGTGATAATCAGCCTTGGGAATGGGGAAAACCAGTTGGGAATCTTTGGCGAATCTCTGGAGATATTTATCCTTGTTTTGATTGCGAATTCAAACATGAAGAAGGAAACTGGTCATCTTGGGGTTTCATGAAGATAATTGAAATGCGTAAAGATATCCGCAAATATTCGGGTCCGGATCATTGGAATGATTTTGACATGATGGAGGTTGGTGACGGAATGACAGATATTGAGGATAAAACTCATTTTACGATGTGGTCAATGATGGCGTCGTCTCTTATTGCAGGAAATGATTTTAGAAAAATGTCAAAAGAAACATTGGCGATTTTAACCAACAAAGAATTGATTGCTGTTAATCAGGATAAATTGGGAATTCAAGGTTTTAAATATTCTGCCGAAGACGGTTTAGAAGTGTGGGTAAAGCCTTTATCGGATGGAAATTGGGCAGTAACTTTTTTAAATAGAAGTGAAGTCGCTAAAAAAATCAATTTTGATTGGAAAAAACATGGCATTAAAGATGCTGATTTTGGTTATGAAGTCAGTTTTAATAAAACCATCTATAAATTAAAAGATCTTTGGAAAAACAAAGAAATTGGAAACACAAAAAAGAATTTTGTTGCTGATCTTGCTTCGCATGATGTAATCACACTTAGGTTAATTCCTTAATTCTAATTGTTTATGAAAATAAAAGTAAATATTGTCACGATATTATTATTGGTATTCTCTGTGTCTAACGCACAATTTGTAAAAGAACATGGGCAACTACGAGTTCTTGGAACTCAGTTAGTGGATAAAAATAATAATCCGGTTGTTTTGCGCGGAATGAGTTTTGGTTGGCATAGTATGTGGCCAAGATTTTACAATGAAAAAGCAGTGAGCTGGTTGAAAAAAGATTTTAAATGTAATGTTGTTCGCGCTGCAATGGGTATTGAGCTGGGAGAGAAGTCTTATATAAAAGATCCACAATTTTCAAAAGATAAAATTGATGCAGTTGTAAATGGAGCAATAAAATCTGATATCTATGTAATCATTGATTGGCACAGTCATAATATCAATTTAAAAGAAGCTACAGCGTTTTTTGCTGAGGTTTCAAAAAAATACTCAAAGTATCCTAATGTTATATATGAGATATTCAATGAGCCTGATTATGAATCGTGGCCAGAAGTTAAAGGGTACTCCGAAGAAGTAATTTCGGTAATAAGAAAAAATGATCCCAATAATATTATTCTGGTTGGTTCGCCACATTGGGATCAGGACGTCGATCTTGCGGCGGCAGACCCAATAAGAGGATTTGATAATATAATGTACACCATGCATTTTTATGCCGCAACACATGGTAAAGATTTAAGAGATAAAACGGATGATGCAATAAAGAGTGGTTTGCCTATTTTTATCTCAGAATCGGCAGGTATGGAAGCTTCTGGTGATGGGCCAGTAAATATAAAAGCCTGGCAGGAATATATAGACTGGATGGAATCTCGAAAACTGAGTTGGATAACATGGTCCGTTTCCGATAAAGATGAAACTTGTTCCATTTTGAAAAAATCTGCAAAATCTGAAGGAAAATGGAAAGATGAAGATCTTAAGGAATCCGGAATTAAAGTTCGTGAGTTTTTAAGAAAATACAATGCAAAAGATTAAAGTTAGTTGCCGCTATTAGAGGTAAGCCTGTTCAGTTTTGAACAGGCTTTTTTTTGCGTAAAACTTAAAAAGTAGAGGTCGGTTTTTTGAAGATACTTTTAGATTTCTTGATTTGTTTTTGTAAGAATTTAGAGTTTCTCGATTTATTGTGTAAGAGCTGTTGTTTTATTTTGTTTTCTAGGGCTTGTTTTGTTTAGTTAGTTTAGTGACCCCTATTTTTTAAGGGGTGTGAATTTATAAAAGTTATGATTTTGTAGTTTTAGTGTTTATTTTTACGGGTATTAATTTGTTTTTGTTTGTTAAAATGGATTTTTTGTACAAAAAACCGTTGTTGAATTTTCAAAAATAAATAAGTATAAATATCAAATCACGATTATTGGTAAGTTAATTTTTGTAATCCATAATTCTCGCTTCAAAACATCAAAAAAATAGATTTCGATTCTTCTACTCATACAAAAGTTAATAAATTCGCTAATGAAAATGAAGATGTTTAAGGGAAGAATAAGAGGTTTTAAAAGTGGCTTATAGTATTTCATACATATATAAAAGATTAACTAACCAGAATCAATTAATAACCAAAAACCAATTAAAACATGAAAAAAGTATTACACATTTTTGCCGCGATGTTAACGAGCTCTTTTGCTTTTGCTCAAGATGATACTGAAACTGCAACTTCGCCAGCAACCACTTGGGGAGGGTCAGCCGATGCGTATTATAAATATGATTTTTCAAAACAAATGAATGGATTAACGAGCTTTACCAACTCTCAGGATTCATTCGAATTAGGAATGGCCTCAATTCAGGCAGGTCACACATTCGGTAAAGGTTCTGTATTTGTAGACTTAGGTTTCGGAAAAAGAGCAGGAGAGTTTTCATATAATGAAACAACAGATAAAGATATAAATGCAAAGTTTCTAATTAAACAATTGTTCTTTACCTATCAACTTACAGAGAAATTTAAAGTAGTTGCAGGTAGTTTTGGGACACACATAGGGTATGAAGTATTAGACGCAATAGGAAACAAGAACTATAGTATGTCATATGCGTTTTCTTATGGACCATTCTTTAATACTGGAGTAAAAGCGCAATATACATCAGGTAAATTTACCGCAATGTTTGGTATAACAAATCCTACTGATTTTAAATCGGCAATGGATGCTGGTTCGTCACAAAAAACATATATTGGACAACTTGGGTATATAGGGGAAACAGGAAGTGCTTATCTTAACTTTACGTCAGGAAGTAGTAATCCATCTTCATTAGAAAATAAGACACAATTTGATTTAGTTGCTTCAAAAACAATTAGTGATAGTTTTGCACTTGGGTTCAATGCAACTTATGCTAAAACAAAAAATGATGTTTCAAGTATAGATGATGGAGAATGGTTTTCATTAGTAGGATATGCAAACTATTCATTTAAACCGTCTTTGCTATTGGCTTACAGAATGGAATATTTTGATGCTAAAGATGCAGCGCCAAGTTTAGGAACATTAACAGGATCTAGTGTTTTTGCAAATACAGTTTCTTTAAATTACAAAGTTGGAAAACTTACAATAATTCCTGAGTTAAGATACGATGCTGCCTCAGAAGATATATTTTTGGATAAAGATGCAGCGCCAACAGGAGGATCTTTCTACGGATTAATTGCTACAACATACTCTTTCTAGAGATTAAGATTGATATTTTTTTTTTTTTTTTGGAGCTGTCGAAACATACTAATGTTTCGGCAGTTTTTTATTTAAATACTATTTTGCCTTGCTTGATATTTTTTGCCAGAGAGAACACAAAGATCTTAATTTAAGAATGATTCTATAAGTGCAAAGTTCACAAAGCTAAATCAACACAAAGCTTTGCGAACTTTGTATTTTTATAAAAGCTAAGAATAAAAAAAACTTAGCGCCCTTTGCGGTAAAAAAAAACTCACTCCACAGGTTTTTGCATTGATCCGTAATATAGATCAAAAACAGGAAAAATCATTTTAATCCTTTCAATCTGTGGCTAAACTTTTAAACAAAAAAAAAGCACATTTCTGAATCAACCAGAGATGTGCTTTTATGTATTTATTAGAGATTTTACTGTAGTTGTTTTTTGTAAATAGAGTAAATCGTGTCTATTGTTTTTCTATCTAAAACCGATGTCGCATCAGTTTGGATATAATGTAATTTGAAAGCTTGAATCGCTGCTGAAAGGTTCTTGGTATTGTAACCAATGATTCTCAGAGCTGGTTCAATTTTAAAGTCAAAAGGAGCTTCTTCTAAAACTTCATCCGGCCAAATTCCAAAACCTTTTTCTGCTAATGTTTTCCATGGAAACAAAGCACTTGGATCTTGTTTTCTACCTGGAGCAATATCTGCGTGGCCTAATATGTTTTGAGTCGGAATGTTGTAATCTTTCTTCAGTTTTGTTAAAAGAGCAACTAAGCTGCTAATCTGAGCTTCGGTAAAAGGTTTGAAACCATTATTATCAAGTTCTATTCCGATAGAAGAAGAATTTAAGTCAGTATTTTTCCCCCATGTTGCAGCTCCGGCATGCCAAGCTCTTAAATAGTCGTTCAACATTTGAACTACTTTTCCGTTTTCAGAGATTACATAATGTGCGCTTACTTGTGTTTTGGTTTTTGTAAAAGTTTTTATCGTTTGCTGTATAGAATCTTGAGCGGTATGGTGAATAATAATGAAACTTGGTTTTCTTAAATTAAAGTTTACGGTTCCAATCCATTCTGTATTTATACCATTTAATAAATAAGTAGATCCTGTTTTTGATAAAGTGTCTTTTACAATCCCAAGTTGTTGAGCATAAGTTGTGTCGATGATAACTGGGCTAACAGGCGGAATTGCTTGAGGCTCTTTGCTTGTAATTTGATTTTCTAAAGTTTTGAGCTGTTGATCGTAAACTTTTTCGGTTGTTTTATAAGGATTTGTAGAGCAAGAAGTGATGATAATTGCTAAAATCAGATAACAAAAATGTTTTTTTGCCATGGTTACTTACATTTTTTTAAGATGTTGTTGAGACAATTATTCCTGAACTTTTGGAGCTTCAGAATCTGCTTTAATTTCTTTTGAATCTTTATCTGAATCTTTTTTCTTTTTTGATTTAGAAGGTTTTTTTACATCCTTAAAAGTCTCCATGAAAGTAGTGTATTTAGCAACTTGATCAGGATTTAAAAAAGCAGTTATTTTTTTAGTAGTGCTTTCTCTTAATGCCTTTATTTGTTCCATTTTTTCATCTTGACTACTGCTTTCATTTTTTAGCAAAATACCTTGTTCTTTCATGCTTTCAGTAAAAACATTTCCGATTGCAATTGCTTGAAGTTCATCAAGATTTACTACAGGTTTCATTTGTTCAATAATTCTGGCAGAAATTTCTTCCGGAGGAGTTTCTTTAGGTTTGCTAGTGTTACCTTGTGGTCCGCCCATCATACTTCTGTCCATACCCATTCCGCTACCTCTTCCTCCATAGCCGCCACCACCATAGCCATTACCATAACCGCCACCGTAACCATTATTATAACCATTTCCGTATTGTGCTGAAACAGAGTTAAAGCAACATAAGGTAAAAACCAAAAGAAATAAAGATTGTATAGGTTTCATAAAAAAAAAGTTTTTATCTAAAATTGATAATTGATTAGCGTAAATTTAAGCAGGTTCTCCGTATAAATCAAATTCTGTCGCTTCTATTATTCTTATATTAACAAATTCTCCTGTTTTTACGTAATGTTTAGATGCATCAATCAAAACTTCATTATCAACATCCGGGCTATCAAACTCAGTTCTCCCTACAAAATGAGCACCTTCTTTTCTGTCAATAATACATTTGAAAACCTGACCCACTTTTTCCTGGTTTAAATCCCATGAAATTTGAGATTGTAATTCCATTATTTCGTTTGCTCTGGCTTGTTTTACATCATCCGGAACATCGTCTTCTAGTAAATAAGCGTGAGTATTTTCTTCGTGAGAATAAGCAAAACATCCCATTCTGTCAAATTTCATTTCCTGAACAAAATCTTTCAAAATTTCAAAATCTTCCTTAGTTTCACCAGGATATCCAACAATCAAAGTAGTTCTAATAGCCATTCCGGGAACAGCAGCGCGGAAATCTTTTAATAATTGAGTTGTTTTTGCCTGAGTTGTACCACGGCGCATTGATTTCAAAATAGAATCTGAAATATGTTGCAACGGAATATCAATATAATTACAAATCTTAGGCTCGCGTTTCATTAATTCCAAAACATCCATTGGAAAACCGGTAGGATAGGCATAATGTAAACGAATCCATTCAATTCCTTCAACTTTTGCTAATTCTTCTAAAAGTTCAGCAAGATTTCTCTTTTTATAAATGTCAAGACCATAATAAGTTAAGTCCTGAGCGATTAAGATCAATTCTTTAACGCCATTTTTAGCTAAACCTTGCGCTTCTTTAACTAATTTTTCAATTGGTTGTGAAACGTGAGAGCCTCTCATTAAAGGGATTGCACAAAAACTACAAGGTCTGTCGCAACCTTCGGCAATTTTTAAATAAGCGTAGTTTTTTGGAGTTGTAGTCAAACGTTCTCCTAATAATTCATGTTTGTAGTCAGCTCCTAAAGCTTTTAATAGTTGTGGTAATTCAGTTGTACCAAAATATTGATCAACATTAGGAATTTCTTTTTCTAAATCAGGTCTGTATCTTTCAGATAAACATCCGGTAACGAAAACTTTATCAACTAAGCCTCTGTCTTTTTTATCAGCATATTCCAAAATCATGTTTACAGACTCCGCTTTAGCATTGTCAATAAAACCACAAGTGTTAATTACGATAATGTTTCCTTCTTCAGCTGCAGGCGCTTCGTGTGTTACTTCTTTTCCGTTTGCACGAAGTTGTCCCATCAACACTTCACTATCATATACATTCTTCGAACACCCAAGAGTGATTACGTTAATTTTGTTCTTTTTTAAAGACTTGGTTCTCATACTTTTATAAATTGGAGTGCAAAATTACACTTTTTTATTCAAACACCGCCTGTTTCCGTTTCATTTAGGTGTTTTTTATGAAGCTAATCTCGCTCTCAGCTATATCTTTTGTGATGTCCGGAGGCTTCGGGCCCGTCACAAAAGGATGTTGTTTCTATCGGGCTAAAAAAAAATCCGTTAAGTAACACCTAACGGAAATCTTCATTCATCTATTTATTCTTAATTACAATTCAAATAATAAAGTCAAAGAAATATTATTTAGTTTCGATGAAATGTTTGCTCCGTCAGTAAATCCGGTTGCGAAAAATCCTGGATTAGATTTTCTTTCCAGATAAGAGTAGGCTAAATCTATTTTAGTAGACCCAAAATTATATCCTAAACCGCCTGAATAGCTATTTAAATCTCCTATTGTAGTTCCGTTTTTGTACGGACTTCCTTCAAAACGGTATCCTCCACGTAAACTTAATTGTTTTATTTTGTATTCAGCACCAACTCTTAGTTCTCCTGTATTAGTTAGTTGATTGCTAATGTCATTATTTACTCCTCTAAAGCCAGCGTCATTTGTTGGTTTGTATTTTGTGTTTCCGTAGTCTTTAATTGCGTAATCAACGCTAATTAAACCTGATTTACCAAATACATAAGCGGCACTAAAAGTGGTTTTTCCGGGAGTTTGTAAGGTGTATGAATCGTAAACATTCACAATGTTTGGGTTAACGGTAGCATTGATGTCTGGTCCGCCATCAGCTTTTCTTGTTGAGTAAAGACTTTGTGAAGTCTCGTCGTATAGATCGTACCAAGTGTTAGATTCGTAAGCTAGACCAAGTCTGAAAGATTCTGTAACTTTTGCAATGGCTCCAAGTTGAAAAGAGAATCCGTTACCATAAGTATATAGGTTGTTGTTGAAACGTAAGCTTGAAATAGTTTCTCTGGCTTCAAGCGGATTGTTGTTGTCTTCGTAAAAAGTGCTGGATCTTCTATAGTCTGTGATGTGTACATTTAAGTTGGCTCCAAGATAAATTCTGTCTTTGTAAGATGTAGCAATATTGAAACTTAATTTACTATTATATCCGCTGGTATAAACTTCGTTTTCTTGATAATAGTTACCGCCTGCAGGAACATTGCTGATGTACTGGGTGTTGTTTGGATCATTTGCATTGACAGGATCAATAATGTGTCCCCAATATCCCATATATGCTTGTTGTTCGTCGTAAAATAAATCTCTGTAATCAAGACCGTCTATAATATTTAGAGGAATTCCATTTGCAAATGTTAGAAAGTATTTATCAATAGAATTTGTTGGATTAGTTCCTACTGATACAACACTATTGTTGAAATTGTTTGTGTTTTCATAAGTTGCTCCAATGGCAATTTTTTTCCAATTGTTATTCGGATTGTGGTCATGAAAAACAAACACAGCCCCGGCTTGATTTAATATAAAAGAGTTGTCTTTTTCGCTGGTTTGGGTTCCAAAATAATTAGAATTGTTTTTAATACTTTGATTGCTAAAAGTTATTCCGGTCTGATTGTTTGAAAAAATTGCCGACCCAGCTGGATTTACACTCATAGAGGATAAGTCTCCGCCCACGGCTCCAAAGGCACCGCTCATGGCTCTAAATCTGGCAGTTCCTGTTAAATTGTCTTGCGCATAACGAACAGCATCTGATACTTCTTGCGAATGTGAGACGCTAACAGTTAGTCCTGTAATAAGTAGGAATAATATTTTTTTCATTTGGATAGTTTTTAAAAAGATTTGTTGATTAGTGAAAGAAGAGATTATCTTCTTCCACCTCCGCCACCTCCGTAAGATCTTCCGCCTCCACCGCCTCCGCTGCTGCCAGATGATCTCATACTTCCGCCTCCACCACTATTGTATGAACGTGTTGGGCTAGGAGAGTAGTTTCTTGACGAATTGCTGTTATCGTAACTTCTGGTTGTAGTAGTGCTTGATCTTCTGTTTGAATAATCATAACTGCCGTTTTGACCTTGAGTTGTGCTTCTTCTGTTGGTGAAATTAGGGCTAGATGAATTGTAGTTTCTTCCGTTTGCAGTAGAGCTTCTTCTAAAATCAGTGTATCCGTTTTGTCTATTAGTGTTATAGTTTCCTCTATTTGTAGTATAGTTTCTATTACTGTTGTAATTTCTGCTTGTACTAAAGTTTCTGTTTGAGGTGTAGTTTCTGTTAGAAGCATAGTTTCTTCCGCCGTAATAAGCAGCTGATCCTCTTCTTCCATAATTATAAGAGTAATTATTGTATCCGTAACCTGGTCCCCAGTATCCTGGGTATCCCCAACCCGGATATCCCCATCCTGGTCCCCAATAGCCAGGGTAGCCCCAATAGCCTCCGTAACCCCAACCGTAGTATGGGTATCCAAACCCAAGTCCAAAGCCTAATGACCATGAAGGGTCAGAATATACGTTTACCGAAACGTCAGTTGTTGCGCTTCCCCAGGCTGGATAAGCTGTGCTGGCGATTTGAGTGCTGTCGTTCTCTGAATAATTACCATAACTGTCAACGTCTGTAAAAATTTCAGTTGGTTGACTGTCGTCTTGTAATGATTTAAAGTAATCTTTATATTGATTATTAGTGTTTGTGGTATTTGTTTGAGCATACGTTCTAGGTGAACCACCATATACTCCGTCATTATCGTGATACGAAGTGTTTTGGTAAGAACCACACGATGCCAGTAGAAAACTCAATAATCCAATTGCGTAAAAATGACTTGAGTTTTGGCGAAGAGAAATAGAAGTTTTCATATCTGTGGTGTTTTTTATTGTTGCACATTACAAAAATAGTTAGTTTTGTCAAACTATTTAGTTAAAATTAATAAAACAAAATTTGTGCCAAACTATTCAATATGAGTAAGAACCTCACTACAAGATCAGAAGATTATTCGAAATGGTATAACGAACTGGTTGTAAAAGCAGATCTAGCCGAAAATTCAGGAGTTAGAGGATGTATGGTTATTAAGCCGTACGGATATGCGATTTGGGAAAAAATGCAGGCAGAGTTAGATCGAATGTTTAAGGAAACGGGACATCAGAATGCGTATTTCCCTTTATTTGTGCCTAAGAGCATGTTTGAAGCGGAAGAGAAAAATGCCGAAGGATTTGCAAAAGAATGTGCAATTGTAACACATTATAGATTAAAAAATGACCCGGATAAACCCGGAAAACTAATGGTTGATCCAAATGCCAAATTAGAGGAAGAGCTTATTGTTCGTCCTACAAGTGAGGCGATTATTTGGTCTACTTATAAAGGATGGGTGCAGTCTTATAGAGATTTGCCTTTATTGATTAATCAATGGGCTAATGTTGTACGTTGGGAAATGCGTACTCGTTTGTTTTTAAGAACTGCTGAGTTTTTATGGCAGGAAGGGCATACAGCACACGCAACGAAAGCTGAAGCTTTGGAGGAATCTGAGAAAATGATGAACGTGTATGCTGATTTTGCTGAAAACTTCATGGCGATTCCTGTTGTTAAAGGTATTAAGACAGAGACAGAACGTTTTGCTGGTGCTGATGAGACTTATTGTATCGAAGCTTTGATGCAAGATGGGAAAGCATTGCAAGCAGGAACATCTCACTTTTTAGGGCAAAACTTTGCAAAAGCATTTGATGTAAAATTTGCAAATGCCGAAGGAAAGCAAGAACATGTTTGGGGAACTTCATGGGGAGTTTCTACACGTTTAATGGGAGCATTAGTTATGACACACTCTGACGATCAGGGATTAGTGTTGCCTCCAAATTTAGCGCCTATACAAGTTGTTATTGTTCCGATTTATAAAACAGATGAGCAATTGGCTGAAATTACTGCTGCGGTTAATGACTTAACGGTAAAATTGAAAAAATTAAAAATTTCAGTTAAGTATGATGACAGAACAACTCAAAAACCAGGATTCAAGTTTGCGGAATGGGAATTGAAAGGAGTTCCGGTTAGAATTGCTGTTGGTCCAAAAGATCTTGAAAATGGAACTTTTGAGGTTGCAAGACGTGATACATTGACAAAAGAGGTTGTTTCGAGTGAAGGAATCGTAAATTATGTAAATGACTTGCTAGAGCAGATTCAGGCTGATCTATTTAATAAGGCGTTGGACTATCGTAATACTCATATTACGGAAGTAAATAGTTTTGAGGAATTTAAAGAAGTTTTAGAGGGTAAAGCAGGATTTGTATCGGCTCATTGGGATGGCACTGCTGCTACCGAAGAGAAAATAAAAGACTTGACAAAAGCGACAATTCGTTGTATTCCTTTAGATGGTAAAGAAGAGGCGGGAACCTGTGTGTTTACGGGGAATCCTTCTTCAAAAAGAGTGTTGTTTGCAAAGGCATATTAATTTTTTTTAATTTTTTTTGCATCAGGTATTGTACATCTTAAAAATAGTTGTATTTTTGCATCCGCATTAGAGAAGCAGGCCCGTTCGTCTATCGGTTAGGACGCATGGTTTTCATCCATGTAAGAGCGGTTCGATTCCGCTACGGGCTACTACTTTTTTATTGCAAAATTGTTCTTAAAATACTGAGAATTAAAATGGCCCGTTCGTCTATCGGTTAGGACGCATGGTTTTCATCCATGTAAGAGCGGTTCGATTCCGCTACGGGCTACAATAATACCTCTATATTTGATATAGAAAAACTTAGAACGATAATGGTCCGTTCGTCTAGGGGTTAGGACTCCAGGCTTTCGTCCTGGTAACAGGGGTTCGATTCCCTTACGGACTACTAAAATTAGTTGTGAATAAGTTTTATAAAATAAAGATTGGTGTCTCGATTTTTGTTTTATTAGTTAAAACCAAAGTGATTGTTTTGCAATTGTGGGAGGTTTTTCTTTTTTAACTAGTATCTATAATAATTATTACATCTAAAATTAAAAAAAATGGCAAATCATAAGTCAGCATTAAAAAGAATCAGAAGTAACGAAAAAAGAAGAGTTCTTAACAGATATCAGCATAAAACTACTCGTAATGCTATTAAAGCATTAAGAATAGCTACTGATAAAGCTGATGCTACTTCAAAATTATCAACTGTAATTTCTATGATTGATAAATTGGCTAAAAAGAACATCATTCATGATAATAAAGCTTCTAACTTGAAGTCTAAATTAACTAAGCATGTTGCTAAATTGTAATTAATTACAATTTCCTAAAGATATAAAAGTCCTCTTTTGAGGACTTTTTTTGTTTTAAAAAATAACGAAAATTTTATATTTTAAATCTCAAACTCTATTGTTTCTGTGTGATAGTAATATCGTAAGCAGTAGAGTTTGGGATTTTTTTTAAGTTGTTTTCCTGTAGTTGATAATGAAGATTAGGAGTGGTAAAGAGTGAATATGGTTCTGGTAAATATCGGTAAATCTTTTCCTGGGAATAATCTTGATTAATTATGAGTAAAGTATGTTTTTAGGATATTGTATTTAAAAGTCGATTTTCTTTTTAAGGTATTCCAGCATAGGTTGGGTGATAGGTTTTGAAAGGAAATCAATTATAATGGGATATTTTTTTGCTTTAGCTAAGTCTTCAGGATCAATAGTAGAAGATAGTACGATAACATTTGCTTTGTTGAATTCGTCGTAATCCGGAGAAGTAAAATGGTCTAGAAATTCCCAGCCGCCCATGACAGGCATGTTTAGATCTAGAAAAATTAATTCCGGTTTTTTGTTTACTTTGTTTTTGTTGTTAGTGTATTTTAAGGTGTTGAAGTGATGAAGTGCTTCTTCTCCGTTTTGAGCTGTGATAATTTCGTTCGAAAACTCGGATTTTGAAATTACTTTTTTGCATAACATTAACGTGATTGGGTCATCGTCAATGCAAAGAATTTGCTCGAGCATAGTTGTTAGTTTTTAAATGTTATTGTAAATGTGGTGCCTTTGTTAACTTCGCTATCGATGCTGATAGTTCCTCCCATTGTTTCTACTTGTGATTTTACAAGGTATAATCCAAGTCCTTTGCTGTCAGGATAATTGTGAAATCTTTGATATAGTCCAAATACCTTATCGCGATTTCTTTCCAGATCAATTCCTATTCCGTTATCCTTAAAGGTTAGAATTGCTTTGTGATCTATTTGTTCTGCGGTAATAGATATTTTTAATTTTCTATTTTCTGATTTGTATTTTATTGAGTTGGTAAGTAAGTTGAGTAAGATGCTTTCGATGTAAGCTTTGTTTGTGTTTAACAATGGAACTTTGTCGAATTTGAGCTTAATAATAGGTTTGTGTAATTCGATTTGAAAAGACAATTGACTAAATACATTCTCGAATATCTCTTGTAGAGAAACTTCTTCTTTTTGCATTGAAGGATTGTCTTTGATAATAATAACTTTTACTAAGTCATTTATTGTTTCATTTAATAAATGAGTAGATTTCGTAAAACCGGCTAAGATTTCTTCTAGTTCCAGATTTTCAACAGGAATGTCATCAATAAGGTTCAAAAGCCCTATTAAGTTTGATAGCGGCGCTCTAAGATTGTGTGAAGTGATGTATGAAAATTGCTTTAAATCTTTATTGTTTTGAGTTAGTTCTCTAATTAGATGTTCTTTTTCTGTTTCTAATTTCTTTTCGTCGGTAATGTTTCTTTGTATTGAAATCCAGTGCGAAATTACTCCTTCATTGTTGAAAATTGGTATCATAGAAAAACGAACCCAATATTCTTCTTTTTGCTTGGTGTAGTTAATGGTTTCTATGAGGCATTCTTCTTCGTTTTTTATGGCTCTTAATAGTTTTTTTAATTCTTCTGAATCGGATTTTGGACCACGGAAAATATTAGGTGATTTTCCGATTATTTCAGTGGAAAGATATCCTGACATTTGCGAAAACGCCGGATTTACATAAACTATTCTAGGAATCTTACGATCTATCGAGTTGGCTTCTGTAATTAAGATAGAATCTTTAGATTGTGTAATTACGGTTTCTAGAAGTTTTAGACGTTGCTCTTCTTCTTTTTGTTTTGTAATATCCTGAATGGCTCCGATCATTCTTATTGCTCTTCCGTTTTCATCTTTTAGCAGAAAACCTCTGTCTAAAACATATTTATAACTTCCGTCTGCGCATCTAAAACGATATTGATCTTGCCATTTTTCGGTTTTTTGTTCAATAAATGAGTATAATTTTATTGACATTCTGATGCTGTCTTCAGGATGAATTTTGTCAAACCACCATTTTGATGTTTTTCCAACTTCTAGAGGATTGTAGCCAAAAACTCCTTCGATTCCCTTATTCCAATTTATGCTGTCCTCCTGAATTTTCCAGTCCCAAATCGTGTCGCTTGTAGCTTTTGCAACAATGTCATATTTTTCGTTCGATTCTTTAATTTCTTCGTTTGTTTCTTTTAGTTTTTTGAAAATAGCTATATTTTTTCTCTCATTTTTTGATAGTATGTAATTGAAAAATAGAGCAGTAGTTAAAATAAAAAAGATATCCTTTAGGAAAAAAACTAAAAAGTATTCAGTCTTAGAAAAGTAAGTAGTAAGTAATTTATGACAGACTATTGCCATAAATAACGATATGATAATATAAACTAGAGTAATTTGGAGAGTTTTACTTTTCATTACTCAAATATAGTTAAATTAAGTATAATTAAACAATAAGAAAAGTTCAATTTACACTTAAATTTACGTTGTTTTTAATGAACTAATTACTTGTCTAGACGCAAACTATCGCAGAAACGTTTTTTATATCAAAATAAAGTGTACCTTTGCACCCATTAAAAATCTCAGATGGAATCTATTAGAAATATTGCAATTATTGCCCACGTCGATCACGGTAAAACCACTTTGGTTGATAAAATTATGTATCACTGTCAGTTATTTCGTGACAACGAAAACACAGGTGATTTAATTCTTGATAATAACGATTTAGAGCGTGAGAGAGGTATTACTATTACTTCTAAGAACGTTTCTGTTCAATATAAAGGAACAAAAATCAACATTATCGATACTCCTGGCCACGCGGATTTTGGAGGTGAAGTAGAACGTGTATTGAACATGGCCGATGGTGTATGTTTACTAGTGGATGCTTTTGAAGGTCCAATGCCACAAACTCGTTTTGTATTACAAAAAGCTATTGACTTAGGTCTTAAGCCATGTGTAGTTATCAATAAAGTTGATAAAGAAAACTGTACTCCTGAAGAAGTGCACGAAAAAGTTTTTGACTTAATGTTTGAATTAGGTGCTGAAGAATGGCAGTTGGATTTCCCTACTGTTTATGGTTCTGCTAAAAATAACTGGATGTCTGATCATTGGGAAAACGTAACTGATAATGTTGAGGCATTATTGGATATGGTTGTTGAAAATGTACCAGCTCCTAAAGTTTCTGAAGGAACACCACAAATGTTGATCACATCTTTAGATTTCTCTGCATTTACAGGTCGTATCGCTATTGGTCGTCTTGAAAGAGGAGTTCTTAAAGAAGGTATGCCAATCTCATTAGTAAAAAGAGATGGTACTGTATCTAAATCTCGTATCAAAGAACTTCATACTTTTGAAGGACTTGGTCGTAAAAAAGTACAAGAGGTTATTGCTGGAGATATTTGTGCAATCATTGGAGTTGAAGGTTTTGAAATTGGTGATACTATTGCTGATTTTGAAAATCCTGAAGGTCTAAAAACGATTGATATCGATGAACCTACAATGAGTATGTTGTTTACAATTAATGACTCTCCTTTCTTTGGTAAAGAGGGTAAATTTGTAACTTCTCGTCATATTAGAGAAAGATTAACAAAAGAATTAGAGAAAAACTTAGCGATGAAGTTAGGTGAAACTGATTCTGCGGATAAATTCATGGTTTTTGGTCGTGGAGTACTTCACTTATCTGTTCTTATTGAAACAATGAGAAGAGAAGGTTATGAATTACAAATTGGACAGCCACAAGTTATCATCAAAGAAATTGATGGTAAAAAATGTGAGCCAATTGAGGAGTTGACAATCGATTTACCAGAATCACTTTCAGGTAGAGCAGTAGAGTTCGTTACTTTGCGTAAAGGTGAAATGCTAAGCATGGAAACTAAAGGGGAGCGTATGATTGTGAAATTTAATATTCCATCTCGTGGAATTATTGGATTACGTAACCAATTGCTTACTGCAACAGCTGGTGAAGCTATTATGGCACACCGTTTTATTGGATATGAGCCTTACAAAGGAGAAATTGCAGGACGTAACAAAGGTTCGTTGATTTCTATGGAAAAAGGAAAAGCTATTCCTTATTCTATCGATAAATTGCAAGATCGTGGTAAGTTTTTTGTTGAACCAAATACCGAAATTTACGAAGGTCAGGTAATTGGAGAAAACTCTCGTGCTGATGATATGTGTGTAAACGTAACTAAAGAGAAAAAACAATCTAACGTTCGTTCTTCTGGAAATGATGAAAAAGCTAGAATTATTCCACCAATTATTTTCTCATTAGAAGAAGCTTTAGAGTACATTCAAAAAGATGAATATGTAGAGGTAACTCCAAAATCTATTCGTTTGAGAAAGATCTATTTGACAGAAACTGATAGAAAAAGATTTAAAATCTAATTAGATTTAAATTTCAATATAAAAAACCCAAATTCCAATTAAAGGAATTTGGGTTTTTACTTTTATAAAAGTATCAGTTTGAAATGTTTGAATTTTAAACTGTCTTTTAATTTACCTTTTCAAGCTAAAATGTCCTTTTGCTTCTCGACCATCATCAAGCTTTATAGTATACCAATAGTCATCTGCAGGCATTGGATTACCTGCATAGGTTCCGTCCCAACCGTTGGTTGATGAAATAATTTGCTGGATCAGTTTGCCATATCTATCGAAGATAAGAATTTTTGCAGTTGAATTAAAAGTGTCACTTGCTCCTTTTATGTTCCAGTAGTCATTATAACCATCATTATTTGGAGTGAAAAATTTTGGAATTCCAAGTACAGCTATGGTTTTGGAAATTGTTCCGCAGCCATTTTTATCATAAATGTAGAGATCATGTATTCCCGCACGTACATTTTCAAAGAAATTTGATTCTTGAAAAGGACCTTTGGGATCATCAATACTATACTCATAATTTCCAGTTCCTGACACAATTGCTTCAACAGTGTTGTAGTCAGATAAATCTGAAATGGAAACAGAATCAAGATGTGCAATATCAGAGGCTGTTACGAGAATTGTGCGGGTTCGACTGCAGCTATTTTCTTCTTTAGTAAAAACTTCGACAGAATATTTCCCTTCTTCATTTACATCTAAAGTTTCATTTGTTTCTCCCGGAATTATACTTCCGTCTTTTGACCACACGTATGTATAAGTACTGGCAATAGTACTGCCTAAAATTCCGGCATCGAGCTTGACGTAAAAGGTTGGTAAATTAGAACATACTAATTTGTCAGCACTTTGATTACTGTTGGTGTCAATATCTGGTTTTGAATTTACTCTAAGTGTAACGTATGCCCCTAATCCAAAACAGGCATTATCCAGATTACTATCGACACGTACCCAAATGTCTTGTTGATTTGGTGTTGTGTTTCTATAGTTTGAAGGATTTGTAATTGCATTGATTTCTGCGAAAGCATCAGCTTCATTAGCATAATATTTTATAGAATAATTATTACTTGCAGACGGGAGCATAGCCTGAATGTCATTTGTTACGCTGCTAAAATCAAATGTTGTAATTCCGTCTTTATCATTATTGGTCACATCGATAAAATCATCACAAACTTTAAAGGATCTTTTAAAGTCTGAACTAATTTGTGTTGTCGAAACCATCAAATTTAATTGTGCAGTTGAAAAACATCCGTTCGAGTTCTCCACTCTTGTCCAAATGCTCTTATTGCTGCTCGAAAATGTAAGAGGATTTGAAATTAGTAAACTAGTGTCTTTTAACTTTGCCCCATCCAAGGTAGAGTAATAAGTGAATGTTTCGTTAGCGTAATTTGCTGAAATAAAACTATTTTTCTCTGTTATATTAAAGTTCGAAATTCCGTCAGTATCATCGTCACATTGAACAATAGTAATTGGGGAGTTTAGAATAGGTAAAGCAAAAAGATTTAGTTTTACAGAATTGGCAGAGGTCAATCCGCAGGCATTATTATTTCGGTTTAATAGAACGCGATACTGGTAGCTATTCATTGTCAAACTAGCTTTTTGTATTGTTACAGAGGTAGTTTTAGTTCCGGAATAAATTGTATTGTCATTCAATGCATTCCATGTATTTCCACTATCTGTGGAAACTTGCCATTGGAAAGTATCTGCATTGGACTCGACACTAAAAGTTGCTTTTTGCAATTCACAAACTGTTTGGTTTTCGGGTTGTTTGGTAATTAAAAGTGGGGTAGCGATAATGTAATTGCCATTTGGAGCCGTGTAGCCATCAATTCTACTGGAAACAATTCCGTTTGAGTTTACTGTAACAGGTAAATTTCCTAATTGACCGTCAAAATCTGGATCTGTAAATCCGGCCTCTGTTACATCATTACAGCCATCGTTGTCACTATCAATTTCTGTATAATTTTTTATACCATCCCCATCAGAATCTAAAACAGTATAATTTAGAATACCATTATCAGGATTTGTTTCTAATGAATCGGATAATCCATTTGTTCCAAAAGAGATTGTATCAACAATTCCGTCTTTATTGAGATCCGGGGTAGTGCTACCTGACTCAACCAAATCGTATATACCGTCATTGTCGCTATCTAAATCAAGATAATTTAGAATGCCGTCATTATCGGTATCAAGTGGTGTGGCATTGATATCAAAAATTTCGTCCAATCCGTCTAGATTAGTATCAGTGTTAGACAAAGCTATTGGTTTTGCTTGTGATTCGATTGCATCTGGAATTCCGTCATTATCTGAATCTAAATCTAGTTGGTCTGGAATTCCATCTCCGTCAGTATCTTTTGGAACACAAGTAGCGACAAGTCTGAATGTTGATTTGTTTCCGGCAGTATCCACCAGGTTTTTATGTGTGATTTTTAGTGATTGAGTTTGATAAGACTGGAATTTGAAAGTACCAGTTCCTGGCTGTAAAGGAGTATTTCCGTTTAATCTGAAACGAATTTCGAATGAAGAAAATTGCGTAACACCGCTTTCGTAGATTCCGTCATAATTTGTGTCAATTAATAATTGATTGGTTGGATTCAGTACTGTGATAGTTTTGTCAATGTCTGAATTGATAATGTATTCGGAGTCAGAATTTAGTAAATCGGATGTATTTGCAGTGGTACTATATTCTAATCTAAGATTTACAGGTTTTGCAAAATTCAAATCGTAGGTTACAGCGAGACCTTTTCCGGGCATGACTTCGGTAACAAAGCTACCATCGGAATTTCCTGTAAATGGAACTGTAGCCGCTGGTGTTGTACTGGTAATTGCGCCCAAAAATGAATTGGAGTAAGTTCCTGTTTTAATTAAACCTGAATTTGAATTTGAGATATCTAGTGCCAAATCTCCATAAGATTCCGTACAGTTTGTTAGTCCGTCATTGTCATAATCGATATCAATATTGTCATTGGCTAAATCACCGTCAAGATTAATCGGGCATTCGCTAACTGGAATTTTATCTGAGAAAACATTGCTAACACAACCGGAAATACTTCCTCTTACTTGATAAAAACCAGGTTGAGTGGGACTGAAATTGCTTTTAGTTTCACCAGGAATAACGATGTCATTTTTATACCACTGAAAAGTGTCATAAGATGACAAAGAATTAATTTTCAATGATACATTTGGGATGCACGATGAACTGGTTGATACAATTTTAGCACTTACAATCTCCGGTTTCAAATCAAAACCTGAATAGTAGCCTCCATAGGTAGCCGCGCCATTAGTTCCAAAATAAGAAACATATACTTGCTTAGTTGATTTGACAGCTATATTTCCAGATAAATCAGCCACGTTATAGCGCACAAATTCTGATGTTCCTTCGATTGCAACAGGAAGAGCAGTGATAGGATTGTTGTTTAGTAAAACTGTAGCACCTGCCTCGGTTACAATGTTTAGAAATCCATTAAAAGTATTGTTTCCAATATATTGAATTTGAGGAATGTAGTCAACTGAATTTGGCGTAGCACAATTTATAGGAGGGACAAAGAATAAGTTTTGATTTGCAGGACTTATCGTTCCTCCAATACTTTGATATGCAAATACATTTGCAGAGGTTTTTACATATAAACTTCCAGTGCTAAATTGGCTTCCATCAATCGCAACGTGCTCTCCGCTATTAAGTGTTATATATGGAATTAGTGAACCATTCAGAAATATTTTCGTATTATCATAATGTGCTACTAATAAAACGCGTTCCAATTCATCTGTTCCCAGACCTTTAATAAAAATATATTCTGTTCCTGTTTTTTCTAACGAAACAATTTGGTCAAAACCTACATCTCTTCCTGTAGGAGTAAGAGTACCATTTGGAATTGCTAATACTTGTGTACTGTTACTTCCTCCAAATGAACCTGAATTGACTGCAACGGGTTTATCAGACGTAACCAATGCCCCAATTATTTTAGAGCTGTTAGATATAGAACCCCAATCATTGTAATTTTTTAATGCGAGTATATAACTTTCATTTTTATTTAACGTAACATTTATTGGTCCGGAAATAATTGTGCCGTTTAGAAGCTGGGTGCCATTTTGAATATTTGAAATGGTAATTTTGGTTCCGTTTTCAGTAGCCATTATAGAAGTAAAGTTCAATAACGTTTCATCATAAAGCGGGTTTAACATGGCGCCTAATCTAAAAGTAGTACCCAAAGCACTATTCCCTTTCGAAACTATTCCTCCGGCGTGATTGTAGCCGCCATCTTTGTTTAGTCCGGCATTAACTCTGGCACTTACGTAAATTAAGTCTTCGGCCTCAATAATATATCCGCGGTTAGATACAATACCAGTGCTGTTTGTAAATAATTGGGTGTTAGCGCCTGTTCCAATGTAATAACGATAGGGACTATTACTATTTACAGTTCCGCTAATGACGCTTCCTCCATTGGCAATGATTTTAAAATTGACGTTGGCAAGACTCGGAGTTGAGATGTATAAATACTGATCTTCGGCAGGTAATACGGTAGAACAAGTCAATGGCGGTATATAATGTGTTTTGCTAAATTGTGAAAAACAATTTATTGTGCAGAACAGAAACAGCATGAATAGTAATTTTTTTTTCATTGGCTTGGTTAGTGTAATGAATAGAGTCGGCCAAATCAAAAGTAAGATTTATTTTAGTCTCTGTGAAAAACAGAATGATTTTTTCTCTATTAAATGTTTAAAAATCAGGATTTATTGAATTTTACCAAAAAGATAGTGGAATTATAATTTTGAGTAGAAATTATCTTTTTAAACTAAAATGACCTTTAACCGTTTTTCCATTATCAAAAAGTAAATTAAACCAATAATCGTCTGATGGTAATTGTTGTCCATTAAATTGCCCATTCCAACCAAGATTGTTTGGGTTTATTTGTTTTAATAATTTACCATATCGATCAAAAATAAAAATTTTATAGTCTGAAGAAAGCTGATCCAGATTATTGATTGTCCATAAATCATTATAACCATCGCCATTTGGAGTAAAAAACCTTGGATAGTCTAATACGTACAGTAAAAAAGAATTTGATAATCCGCAACCGTTTTTGTCTCTCGCTACGACATGATAAATACCAGGATTTACTCCAGTAAATAATGGGTTGTCTTGAAAAACTTCCCCTTCTAATGAAAATTCATAATTGCCAATTCCAGTATATTCTATTAAAACAGAATTGTCATTTCCTGAAAAATCTTTTATAATTGCATTAGTTATTAAAGCATTTTCAGATAAGGTTACTTTGAATTTTTTAGTTTTTTCGCAGCCATTTACATCTTTTGCCGTTACTGAATAGTCGCCGGCGACCGATACTATTATAGCGTTATCCGTACTTCCTGTACTCCATAAGTAGCTTGCAAAGCCTGTTGCAACACTCAAGGTTATTTGATCATCTTTGCATAAAAACAATGACTCATCTTCAAAATTTGCAGGATCAAAGGTATTTACAACAAGAGTAACAGGAGTAATGTCATAACAGTCGGCTCCATTTACTGCGCGAGCATAAATAGTTTGAGTAAAAGGTGTCGAGTTTTTAAAGATATTTGGTAATACATTAGTTTCTGTCACTGCATCATTATTATTCAGGTAATAATTAATGGTAATTCCGGCTGGTAAACCTAAAGTAACTTGTGGTGTAACTTCTAAATTAAGATCAAATTGATAAAGACCGTCTTGGGTATTGTCTCCGTCACAAGTTGCAATTGGATTTTGATTCGTAATAGTTGTAGTTGAAACTTGCAATGTCACTTCGGCAATTTTAAAACACCCATATTGGTTTTCAAGTCTGGCAAAAACAACTTGATTAGTGGTTTTATTGGTGTATTTTTCAGGAGTTAGAATTACATTCGTTTTTGCCTGAGCATCTGGTAAAGTTTCGTAATAACCACTATTAATAATTGCAGTAACGTTATTCTTTACAATATTATCTACTTTCTTTAAATTAAAAAAAGTAATTCCATCGCTGTCATCATCACATTGAAATAATGATGTATTTGTAGATAATATTTCCGGGGTATATTCAATTTTAATTTCTCCTGTCGAAGTACAAGTTGTACCAATCGCAGTGGCTTCTATTTTATAGTTTCCTGCCGATGTAACATTATAAGTACTATTATTTTGTGCCGAGGTAATTTCTATATAGTTACCGGAAGCATCTTGTTTATACCATTTAAAACTATAAATAGTATTGTCTAGTTTGGTGTCTAAAATTAAATTTTCACCAAAGCATACGGGGTTGTTATTAGCTGTTGTTCGGTCTTCGCCTAAATTTACTCTAGAGACAAAACTGCCTGCTTCTATAAAAACTGCCGAATTGTATTGTCCTGTTTCATCATCGGCTATTACTAATTTTAGATGATATGTTTTGTTAGGAATCACATCAGTATGTGCATTCATTACAACAGTCTGGCCTGCATAGTTAATTGGACTATTCGCGTTGTTATAACCATTAAAAAATTCCTCATTTATAGCTTCACATCCAGGAACAACTTCTCCTTGAATAATAACAGGATTAATTTTTGGATGTACCGTTGTAGATGCAACTGGCGTTGATGTATTGGGTAAAATGGCTAAGTTTTTATATTCATCTGTGCTATTTGCTTCTTTGATTAAAAAAGCAAATGCATCAGAGAATTCACAAGGAAAGTACGTTTGATATTCGTTAGAAGCAAAAATATAATTAAAGCTAATAGAATTGGTTAAGGCAACAAAATCAAATTCTAAAACTGTTGCCTGAGTACTTTTGGTTTTATTTAATGCTTTATCGAGATCAGCATCGCCTTTCCAGTTTGTATTACTTTGTCCTGAAGAAGTGGCTTGAATGTAAGGACCTTCTGCATTTTTACTTTGAGAAGTGCTTAAAACTATTCCTCCGGTAAATGGGAAACTGCCATTTGCTGAATTAAAATAAGCATAGCTTGGAGCGCTTGTTACAGGATTTCCAGATGCATCAACAGTTCCTATCGTAATACAGGAGCTATTTATTAAAATGTTTTTTACTAGTTCTTCAGGAGTTTTCGAGATATCTACGGTTACATTTTGCGCTTTCACCTTTACAGTTAATAAGCACGTAAACAAAACAAACAAACAAATCTTAGTATAATTCATAGTAAAACAAATATACTACAAATCTCTATTTTTTAATAGTTTGTAAGAAAAGTAAATGAATAAAAATGTCCAGACTAAAACGATCAAAATTGTAGAATAGTGTACACTATAATCTTTTGCACTTTGAACTCCTATTTGATTTCCAATGCTTTTTATTAGAGATAATCTTGAACCTGGCTCTATAAGTAAGTTAGATATAGATTCTAAAGGAAGAAATTGAGTGAAATATCTATCTTTATTACTGTCAGGGAAAATTTGAAAAGCCAACAGACCTTTTATGATTTGTTCAATAAAAAACCAAACTAAGAGAAAACCCAATGCAAAAGCAGAGCGCTTAACTAAGGTACCTATAAACAAACAAAAAGAGAAAAAACCTAAAAGATTTACAAAAAAGGCAAGTAAATATTCTAAATCACTAAAAACAATATCAAATTCAGTGTAAGATGAAAAACTTAAGCCCAAAATTAAAGTCATTATAAAAACAAAAATAGTGGAACAAAGCGCAAAAAGGATAACTGTTAAGAATTTGGATATGATAAATTCTTTCTTGCTTAAACCGTCAATTAAGTTTTGTTTTAAAGTACCATAAGTATATTCGTTCGCCATCATAGAAACAATGACAATAGCTAAGAAAAGCTTAAACCATACAGCAACATAAGTATTAAAGTGCCAAATATAAGGGAAATTAAAAACGCCCATTTCCGCAGCCTGAAATTTAAAAGGACCAATGTCAAATTTTATCGAAGCAATTAACGCGATAAATGATAGTAAAACAAAATAAGTTAAGGTAAGAATACGACTGGCTTTGTTTTTCCAGATTTTTTGTAATTCTATAGAGAGAAGTCTGTTCATGGGTTAGTTGTTTTTGGTTAATTCTAAAAATTGTGCTTCTAAACTATTTTTTCGTTTTACTAAATGACTCAAAGCAATGTTTTTAGAAAATAAAAATAGATTTAGTTCAGAGGCTGATAAATCTGATTTTAAGTAAACCAAAATTTTTCCGTCTTCCTCAGTAATTCTGTCAATGTTTGGGTGATCTTTTAAAACTGATTTTAAAACCATGTTGTCATTGGCCATCAGTTCAAAAAATCCTTCGTTTGCAGCCATAGCATCAACAGAACCCGAATATAGAATTTCGCCTTTTCTTAAAACAATAACGTGCGAACATACTTTTTCGACTTCATCTAATAGGTGAGAAGCCAGTAAAATTGTAGTTCCTTGCGACGCAATTTTTTTAATAATATCTCTGATTTGATGAATTCCCTGCGGATCTAAACCATTCGTTGGTTCGTCTAAAATCAAAATTTCCGGATCGTTTAATAAGGCAGAAGCAATTGCTAAACGCTGTTTCATTCCTAATGAAAAAGTACTGAATTTGCTGCTTTTTCTTTCAGACAAACCTACTAAATCCAGTTTTTCATTAATTTTAGAATAATCGATGCTTTTAATTTTACAAACCAATTTCAGATTTTCTTCGGCCGTCATATACGGGTAAAAATTTGGCCTTTCTATAATAGCACCAACTTTTTTTAAGGCCTCATGTGTTTGTATTTTTCCTCCAAACCAACTGTAATTGCCCGATGTTTTGTTTACAACATTCAATACAATTCCTAAAGTAGTCGATTTTCCACTTCCGTTTGGGCCTAAGATGCCGTAAACACGTCCTTTTTGTATTTCAAAAGATACATTTTTTAAGGCCTGAATGCGCCCGTATCTTTTATGAAGATTCTCAATAGTAAGTATGGTTTCCAAATTTATTTCGGTTTTAGTTTTATGTATGACGATTCAACTTGTATATTGTTACGCTAAATTTATTTATATCAATGCTATTGATGTAAATTTGTACTAAAGATATTCAAAAATGAGTGAACCTTTAATGGTTTTAAAAAAACCATCTTATCCTTTAACGCCGTCACTTTTAAGTTATTTAGAACGATACGAACGCATTTCGAAAGTATCAGTGTTCTATGATGATTTATTGCGTTTTTCAGGTTCGATAAATGTGTACGATAAAAACGATACCGATACTTTGTGGATTCGGGTTTACTACAGCGAATTTGAGCGAAATGAAATCGATCTAAATCTAAAAAAAATCTATTCACTATTACATTCTGATGGAAATAGTGAGATTATCCAGTTCTTAAATATCGATGCTATTGACTATTGTACTTTCGGGAATTCGAAACCTTTCCGAATAAAAGTGCGAAATATTTTGAACGATAATTACGTTCATTTTTATATAAAAAAAGCAGATGCTTCGAGAATTTACGGATTAGAACTTGAAGACATTCTTTCACCGGATAAAATTAACTTTCTGGTTTATAAAGATACTTTGATCGAAGAGCATATTATCGGGATTCCCGGAGATGTTTTTATGGATACATTATTGGATAGTTGTACCGAAATGGAAAAATCGCAGATTGCAAAAGAGTTTGTTAAGTTTAATGAACGCTGCATGATTAGACTTCTAGGCGATATGCGTGCCTACAATTATGTAATTGTTCCTATTCATGATTTTGATCAGGTAGTTTATAAAATTCGCCCAATCGATTTTGACCAACAATGTTACGAAGGGAATTTTAAAGTTTATCGTCCACAGTTTTTTAAAGAAAACTATCCGATGATTAAATTGATTAAAGAAAAGTTAGAAGACAGATCTATTATTCAGTATAAAGACGAAGAAAGAGCTATTTTGGCAAAACGTATTCACTCTGCCGAAAATAGAATTAAAAAATTATTGAATATAATGTGCCATGATACCATTTCGACAGAAGAGCATTTGAATCAACTAAAAATGGAATTGTATCGTTATACCAATGATATGAAATTTAAAAATGCCAAATCGATGGGGCATATTATGTTTGCCGCTTTTGAGTTTATAACACGTAATTTTAAAAACACGAATTTAATCTAGTTTTTAGCTACAAATTGTACAGATAAAATGGATTTCTTTTTAGAATTTAACTTTGATAATATCATTTTTAATCATTTAATCTGCAGCTAAAAAAATAAAAAAGTATCTTATGAAAAAGTTTTTTTTACTTGGAATTTCAATTGCTTTATTAGCTTGTCAAGAACAATCAAATACGAATTTAAAAAAGCTTTATTCGCTTCCGAAAAAACTAAAAGAAGTTTCTGGAATTACTTATTTTCCTGAGACAAATTTAATTTATACGCTAGAGGATAGTGGAAATAAAAATGCAATTTATGCCTTAAATTCAGAAGGAAAAGTGGCCAAAAACATTACAATTACTAATGCGATAAACGTAGATTGGGAAGATATTACGAAAGATAAAAGCGGTAATATTTACATTGGAGATTTTGGAAATAATGATAATGAGCGAAAAGATTTATGCATTTATAAAGTCAATAAAAATCAGCTGGATAAGGATTTGGCTGTAGCCGAATATAAAGTTTCATTTTCTTATCCGGAGCAAACAGAGTTTCCTCCCAAGAAAAAAGAGATGTTTTTTGATGTTGAAGGATTTTTTGAGCACGAAGGTTATTTTTACCTTTTTACAAAAAACCGCAGTAAAAACTTTGATGGAACGGCTTTTATCTACAAAATAAAAAATGCAGTTGGAACCCAAAAAGCAACTAAAATTGGCGAATTTAAAACCTGCAATAATTACAATCATTGTGTTTTAACAAGTGCAACAATTAGCCCTGATGGGAAAAAAGTAGTGCTTTTGAGTCATGATAAAATTGTTTTGTTTAAAGGTTACAAAGGTGATTTATTTCATACAGGTTCTCAAACCGAAATAAAATTAAACGATTTTTCACAAAAAGAAGCCATAGTTTTCAAAGACAATAACACGCTGCTTATCGCTGATGAAAAATCAAACAAAGTAGGAGGAAATGTTTACGAGTTTATATTGAAGTAACTAAGGTTCTGAGTCGCTAAGTTTCTAAGGCACTAAGATGCTTGCTTAATACGTTAGAAGGTTAATTTAAAACAATAAGTTCGCTACAAATTACACGAATCTCCATTAATTTTTTAATTATAATTAGTGGAGATTCGTAACAAAAAAAACTTAGAACCTTAGCAACTCAGTACGTCTCCTAGAAGCTATAAGCCGCTCCAAAAATAACCCTTCCAGTTTCGTCAGGAGATTTAAAATAAGAGATTCTTGCAGTAATAACATTAACAGCATTCATCCAAAGTCCGCCGCCATAATCCTGATGCCATTTGTGCGAACTCTCACCGTCAAGCCAAATTCTTCCGTAGTCAAAGCCACCTAAAATTCCGTATGTAAAAGGAACAATTGTACGTTGAATTTTTCCGATAGAGAAACGTAAATCAGTACTTTGCGAGAAATAAGAGCTTCCTAAAAAACGATCATTTCTGTAACCACGTAAATCAGTATCTCCACCCAAAGAAGCACCTTGGTAGAATTCATAATTATTATTCAAAATAGCTTTCCCTTTTAAGAGAGTCGCTAAAACTAATTTTCCGTTGTGATCAATTTTATGTGTAATTCCTAAAAAGCTTTCGATTGTTGGAAAGTTTTGTTTGGTATCATCTAAATTAGTCATCCATGCCGCTGAAGCCATAAAAGCAATTCCTAAAGTTGGTTTCGCAACGAAATCGGAATTTTTAAAATGATATTTGATTTTTGCACCTCCATATAGTTGACTTTCAAAAACGTTCGGATTTATAATATTTGGAGTATCTATAAATCTATTGTCCGTTTCTTCAACCCTCAATTGTTGTAACATAGGCTGAATGCTAAATTCACTTCCGTATCTGCCAACATGGCGAATTGCTCCGGAAACATTAAATTTCTGAATACGAACACGATTATAGTCCATCCCAAAAGTATCGGTATTGTTTACAGTTTCATTTCCGTAACCAAAATAGTTCATAGTAAAACTTGGCGTAGTATATTGTGATTCAACATCAATAACCCATTTCCCTAATAATCCCGGAAAATGTGCAGCATAATTAAATTCTAAACCTCCAGTTGCAAAGTAATAGAAACCGTTCAAAACGTGTTTTTGAGTATACGGATTCTGTTTGAAATTGTTAACCGTATAATTTAAGTTAAAACCAAATTTTACACCATCATCAGGATTGTACCCAATATTTGGAAGCCCGGATATAACATTATATTTTGGTTTTTCGTAATTGTATAAATTTACATCATAATCATCTGTAAGCTGTTTTTGCGCTTTTGAGTCCAAATTATAAGTATTCTCTTTTGATTTAAAATCGTAAACAATTACTCTTTTTCCGTTTTCAATATTATAAGTATCATTATTTTGACCACCAATCAAACGAATTTTTGTTTTCGATTTATGATCTCCCGTAACCTGAAAAACATCATTATCGTCTAAACCGTAAATCCAAAGGTTTTTAGTTTTTGCGTCGTTTATATTTTTTGTGTAAACCAATTCATCACCCTCTTTTTTAACTCGGTACACCTGAATTTCGATACTGTTTTTGGCGTTATGATTGATAACGAATTTGTCTTTTTTATCCGTTCCGGCAATCATTACAGTATGACTCAAAACATCAAAATATTCCGATGCGTATTTTTGAAGTTCACCTTTTCGGCTTCTTAATTTTTGTTTGATGTCTTCAATCGTTTCGTCCTGAACCTCTTTAGGTAAACTTTTAAAAGCATTATCAATATCACTATCTGATAAATTCTCCTGAATATACTTAGCTTGCGCAATCCAGTCTTTTTTGTCAGATGTTTTCAAGAACGCCAAATCAAGCGGATAAGGTTCTCTGTTCAGCCATTTTACATTGTCAATTTTAGCCTTAAAAGTACGCATATGGCGTAGTGCCGGAATGTTCATTAATAGCGAAAGCAGCGTTCCGTCATATTTAGAAAAAGCCTGATCGCGATCGCGGGGAATTGGTTTGTAAACAACTTTATTTCCTTGTTTATATTCACCCCAACGCCATTGATCATCATGTCTGTCCCAATCGCCAATAAGCATATCAAACAAACGAGCTTTTATATATACATTTTCGTCAACAGTATATTTTTCGTCTTTATGAAGATTTTTCATCATGTCCGAAGTACTAATAATATCACTTGGACTTCCAAAGTTTTTAGCATCCAAATGATTATCAGCAGGCCTTTCTTCAACCATATACAATCCGTCACCAAAATTCGAATTGAATTCTTTTAACGCATTTTGTTTCGGAATATAGTATAAAATGGGATTTGTATGCGCAAGCCCTAGTTGATCAGCCATATTTCCTACCGCAAATGGAGTATAAGGATGACTGGTAGTATAAAAGTCTAATAAAAAGTTTTCGGCATAAGTATCTTCAAAATCGTTTACAATGTACTGATCTTTAAATGCCACGGATTGTAAAAATTGAGTAGCACTTTTTTTCATCGCGCGCATTACATATTCTCTTCCCTTAGAATCTGATAGTCGTAATGATATTGATTGATGCCCGCCGCCTTCGCGAATAGGTTTTAAACCGCCCATTAAAGTATCTAAAGTCGCTATTTTGGCTTCAATTGGCAAACTATAATATTTTCTGTAATGATTCCCGAATAAGAATTTATGAATAAAACTCTTTTGAGTCATTTTTGTAGAATAAATAGAAGTCGTAATTTTTGGAGGGAAATTATTCGGAATATCAGAAGCCCAGTTAATTTCTTTAGCTTTAATAATTTCTTGCTCATAAAGCTTCTTTTCGTGATTATTTTCATTTCCAAAGAAAGTCACTTTTGCATCTCCGCTTTTAAACAAAGTTAATGTTGCATAACCATTTCCACCATAAGAGAATTCAGTTGAATTTATGGCTCTCGCTGCTTCAGATTTTGATCCTGCACCGCTAATAATCTGTTTGATATTTTCTTTATTGACATATTGCAAATTATGATCGTGTCCAGAAACTACAATTACATTTTTCTGTTTTTGTAAAAGTGTTTTAATACGCTTGGCATAAATCGTGTATTGCTTATTTTGAATGTCTTGCGGACTTGCACCAGATGTTTTTCGCAATAAATTAATTAGAGAACCAATTATCGGAAGTGGTATTTTTTGCTCTAACGGAAATAATTGTTTTTCTAATGAATATTGCCCACCATGAGATCCGTTACTCATTAAAGGATGATGAATAGCCAGAATTACTGTTTTCTCCTGATTTTTATTTAAGATGCTTTCCAGTTCATCAAAAAAATCTTCTCTGGTTTTAATATCACAATTATCATTTATTGTTGGATGGTTGTTCCAGTCTTCCAAAAACCATTCACTATCAATAGTGACCAACGTTGCAGTACTGTCAATTTTTACATCTTCAATTGCACAGCTTTTTCGAGGTAAAAAAGCTTTTTTATCATTAAGATATTTATTCACGAAATCAGCCTGAAGTTCCAAACCCTTAATACCATTGTACCAGTCGTGATTTCCAGGAATAACGATTGTTTTTCCTTTAAAACCTTTTGTTAGTTTTAACTGATTCGTAAGTTTTGTTTCTGCTAAAGATTTCTCGGCTGCATTATCATTACTAGGGAAACCTTTAGGATAGATGTTATCTCCTAAGAATAATAAAGTAGATTTTTTACTGGCTTTTTTGAGTTTTTGGTGCAGTAACTCTAAGGTTTGTTGAGCCTGTTTTTCGTCTGCATTTCCAGCATCACCTACTAAATAAAAAGTGTGAGCAATTTTTATTGTATCAGTTGCGTTTTCAGTATCAATCGCACTAACATCTTTTCCGTATTGTGCCTTGTGCGTTGCGCAGGAATAAAAGAGCAGTAGTAATGCTATTGTTAAAGAAAAGGTTTTAATTTTCGCAATAAAATGATTATCCAAAAACAATTTCATAATTTAGTGGTATAAAAATATTCTTTATGAATCTAATAGAACAATCCGAGGATTTCGTCAGTAATTTACTCAAAGATAAACTTTCTAATCTATATTCTTACCATAATTTCAACCATACTTTAACAGTTGTAAATGCGGTTAAAGAGCTTTGCAAAAAAGAGGAAGTTAGCGCAGATGAAAAAGAAATACTTTTGATTGCCGCTTGGTTTCATGATACAGGATATATAACAGGTTATGAAAATCACGAAAAAGAAAGTGTTAAAATTGCTTCCGCTTTTTTGAAAGAGAAAGAACAATCTGATGAATTTATTGCCAAAGTTTCAAGTTTGATTATGGCAACTGTTAAAGAATATATCCCGAAAACGCATTTAGAAAAAATAATTAAAGATGCAGATTTTGCTCATTTAATGGGAACTGAATATGCAACGACTTGTGAATTATTGCGCATCGAGTTGAAAAACACTTGGAATTTGAATTTTTCTAATGAAGAATGGGCAAAAGAGAATTTGAATTTTTTAATGAATAAACACCGCTTTTACACTGATTATGCACAGAGAAAGTGGCAACCATTAAAAGAGAAAAACCTGCTTCTCGTACAAAAGAAAATCAAGAAACAAGCAAAAAAAGCCGCAGATGCCGTTGAAGCCGAAAACAAAAAGAATAACAAAATCGAAAAGCCGGATCGTGGTGTCGATACTTTGTTTCGTGTTACTTTAGGAAATCACACACGCTTAAGCGGAATTGCCGATAGTAAAGCTAATATTTTACTATCTGTAAATGCCATTATTATTTCGATCGCACTTTCTTCTATTATCCCAAAATTGGACAGCCCAAAGAATGCACACTTAGTGATTCCTACCTTTATAATGTTGATGTCTAGTGTTATTACTATAATTTTCGCCATTCTTTCGACACGACCAAAAGTAACAACCGGAGTTTTTACGCGCGAAGACATTGAGGCAAAGAAAATAAACTTATTGTTTTTTGGAAATTTCTATAAAATGCCACTTGAGGAGTATGATTGGGCAATGAACGAAATGATGAAAGATCGTGATTATTTGTATTCAACCATGATCAAAGATTTATATTATCTGGGACTAGTTTTGCAGCGTAAATACAAATTGCTAAGAGTTGCCTATAACTTTTTCATGATAGGAATCATTATTACAGTAATTGCTTTTGTAATCGCTTTCAAATCGATCTAAGCTTTTAGTAGGGTAAATAAAGCCTTGTCAAAGTAAAAAATCTTTGCATAGATTTGACTATAATCTTGTCATCCCGAGGAACGAGGAATGACAAGATTGTATATAATGACTACGCATTTAACGATTAATTAAGCTCATCTAATAAATCCTGATAGGTTATTTTTTGCGCCACAGGATTGGCGTTATTGTTTATTACTTTCACTCGAATTGCTCTTAAACCAGAAACACCCTGAAGATCTTCAACCTCAAATTGTTCGATTGATGGTTCCAGGATTTTTTTGTGCTGTAAGTATTTAATGTATTTTAAATATTCAGCTTCTTCGCTGTTTTGAGAATATACAATCGTAATTTTTTCTTTCTCCGTAATTCGGTCTTTACTTCCTTTAATGTTCGATTTGTCAATGCGTTTTTTTACAACTTCATATCTGGCATTGTAAGTTCCGTCGACATCAAAACGTTTTTCATCCATTCTAAAACGAATCGAAAGCGGAGCGCTAAAAACTAAAATCAACGAAGTTACATCCAATTCATAAGGCAAAGATGCTTTTAGTTGATGATGTTCCAATTCCATTTCGCATAACGTTTGCAATTGCCACAAACGTAAATTGTGCAAATACATAATATCAAAAGGTTTCGTAGGAGCAATAGAAGCTCCAATATATAGATTATGCTCTACACCATCTGTTTTAAAACGTTCGTAATAATGCGGATAGATCTGTTGTGCTTCGATTTGTTTTCTGTCCAGAACAGAAGCCAGTTTTTTATTGATAATAGACATTGCATTATCAAATTTCTTGCGTTCCTGATAAAACAATCCACTTTTTTCGTCCAGACTTTCAAAATACAAACGTTCCAGTTTTTCGCTTTTTTCAGTTTCTTTCGTATTCTTTAAAAGAGGATGAATTTCTTCTTCGATATAACGTTGAATATGCTGCTCTGTATCTGCTTTTAAAGGAGAATCTAATTCATCCAGAAACGATTCTAATTCAAATTTTCTTTGTTCCAATAATACTAAATTAGTATTAGGATCCTGAGATTCGAATATGCTCAATAAAGCTGTCAGTTGGTTTTTTAGATCTTTTTTTACCGTCTCATTTCGATGTTCAGATGAGCCCTTAATATCAATTTGACCATACAGCGGATATACATTTTTAAAAACAATTTCCTTAAAAATATAATCTTTAGTATGATTGGTATTCTGAAAATAATTTTGGGATTCTCTTTTAAACTTCCAATACACACTTGGGTGAATAGTAGTATATTCACGCTGGATAATCGCTTCAATTTGATGTTGCATATCTGTATTGTAGCGATCAATAGTATCTGTTAAATATGGTAAAACCAATTCGAGTTTAGTTGCATTTACACTATTTAAATCTCTTGGATTTGAAGAAACCAATTCGACAACGCCCAATAAATGCCCGTCTTTTATAATTGGTGCAAAAACACAACTCTGAATTCCTTGTTTTAATAAATGGTCACCTAACTTTTTATTTTCTGATTCTTCAATGAATTTTTTTACATTCGAAATTACCAAAGGTTCTTTATTGTCTAATAATTTTTCGAAAGAACATCCAAAAAGAGCATTTTTACAATCGACTTCCTGATCCTTTGAAAGTAAGAAACTTTGCAATTGAGTTTCGAATTTCATAGGTCTGATAAACTTTTCTTCCTCAGGATTATAAACAATAAAACCAACTCTTAAATCTGGAATTTTAAATATTGATTTAAAAATATTAGCTATAATTTCGTCCGTTGCAGCAGTTTTCGAATCAGGTTTTAGTAAATTACTTTTTAGATTAGAAATAGCACTTTCTGTAGTGGCATCAAATAGTGAAATAATTCCGAAACCTTTTAAAGTCCAGCTTCCTTTTGGGAATTTTGATTTCCAAAGTTCAATATCGTTATAATTGTCAAGCAGCAAATCAATATCATCCTGATTCAAATGCACAGAATTTTCAGTCGGAATAATTTCCATGAAATCAGCATTGTACAAAATTCGATAATGTTTTTCTACTCCCTCTTCGTCTGGAATATCATAGAAAAAAGGTTTATTAAAATCGATATGTTGTTTGTAATAGGCACTTAAAATTAAACAGCAATTATTGATGTAAAATTGGTGATCATCAAAATCACGAATTTCCATGTCAAATTCAGCTCCGGCATTGCTTAGAATCTTCTTGAAACGTTCTGTATAATTAAAGGATAAATTTTGAAAAGGAATTGTAACCGCTTTTATTTCATTATTAGTTAGAGCAGTTGGGAATAAATCAGCCAAAAGATTTTTAATCAAGGCTTCATTATTTTGAATAGTAGAAAAATTTTTAATTCCAGTTCTTAATTCCGGAATTGGCTCTACTTGTTTTAGTATGGCTTTGGCGTAGTTCGCTCTATAATCAACATCTGATAAAGCAATTTCTTCAAAAGATTCAATTAGTTTATGAAATGAAATTATGGTTTTAAAGGGACTTTCGTTGTACAAATGAATATCCATCTGAATTTGATTTAGATTACAAAATTAAGCATAAATTAAGAATGTTTGGCATTTTCCAATTTCTTTCGCTTATGATAATATAGACGTAAGCCTTTATAAATGGGACTTTTTCAGGGCAGCTTTTTATTTTAACTAAAAATTAACGTTTTTAATAACGGAACGATCGTTCCGTTATTATATCTTTGTGCTATAATAATTGAATAATCAATAACTTAAAAAATAATAAAATGAAAAATTTAGAAAACAAAGTAGCAATTGTAACTGGTGGAAATAGTGGAATTGGGTACGCAGCGGCAGCAGAATTAGTTGCAAACGGAGCAAAAGTAATTGTAACTGGCAGAAACAAAGAAGCTTTAGTGAAAGCTGAAACAGAATTAAACGTGACAGGAATTGTAGCAGACCAATCTGATTTAAAATCTATTGATAGTTTGGTGGAGCAGGTAAGCGCTCAATTTGGAAAAGTCGATATCTTATTTTTGAACGCAGGTACAGCTTCTTTTGCACCGGTAGAATCAGCTTCAGAAGAGCACTATGACAGCATTATGAATGTAAACGTAAAAGGGGTTTATTTTACTGTTCAAAAAGTACTGCCAATCTTAAATGACGGTGGGTCAATTATTTTTAATACTTCAATAAATGCTCATGTTGGTATGCCAAATTCAAGTGTTTATGCCGCAAGCAAAGCAGCTGTATTGTCATTAAATAGAGTATTTGCAACAGAGTTAGCGCCAAGAAAAATTAGAGTTAATGCCGTTTCTCCTGGTCCCATAGAAACTCCACTTTATGGAAAATTAGGTTTAGAGAAAGAAGAAGTAGAAGGTTTTGGATCAGTGTTAGGAGAAAAAATTCTGTTGAAACGTTTTGGACAAGCTTCTGAAATTGCAAAAACAGTTAGATTCCTTGCCTCTGACGATGCATCATTTATAACTGGAACCGAAATTGTTGTTGATGGCGGACTTACTGTTAACGCTGTAGTTTAATTTTTTTTACATAAATTCAGGAACGATTGTTCCGTATTTTGTATCTTTGTAAAGTAATTTAAGAATGAAGTTATGGCTAGAACAAAAGAGTTTAACGAAGATAAAGCTTTAGATAAAGCAATAGAAATTTTTTGGCACAAAGGGTACAACGGTACTTCTGCGCAGGATTTAGTGACGCATCTGGGTTTAAGCCGCTCTAGTTTGTATGATACTTTTGGAGACAAACAAAAACTTTTTGCTCAATCTTTGCAGCGTTATCAAAAAAACGCGCAAGATCAAATTATTGAGCTTTTTGAAAAATCTGAAAATATAAAAGAGACTTTACGTGATATTTTTAAACAAGCCGTTATAGAAAGTCTTGAAGACCGAATTACAAAAGGATGTTTTATGGTAAACTCTTCTGTAGAATTGGCGATGCACGATGAAGAAATTGCCAAAATTGTAAAAAACAACAGCCAGAAAATGGAAGAAGTTTTTACAAATGCAGTACAAAAAGGTCAGGATTTAGGTCAGATTTCTGAAAGTAATGAAGCGAGAGTTTTAGCCCGGTTCATTTTTAATAATTACTCTGGAATTCGAGTTTTGGCGCGTACTGGCGAAAGGGATAAACAAGTTTATGATGATATTATAAAAGCGTTATTTTCTGTATTATAATTTAAAGAATAGTTAGAATAAAAAACGGCAATTACTAATGTAGTTGCCGTTTTTTGTTTTAAGTAAGTAATAGAAAATGAATGACTTCTAGCTTTTTTCTTCTTTATTGAAGTAAACTAGGTAGTAATACATTTGTTTTTCTTCATCCCAGCCTTTTTCAACAAATTTTTCTGCACTTTCAGGATTGATAAAATCCATTTTAATCTGAATGTGAGTATCTAGATTGATAACATTTTTAATCGATTTTCTGGCGTCAGAAACTGCTGCATTAGCAATAGGGAATGAGGTTACATCTTCGATGCTGTATTTTTCTCCTTTATCAACTTTGTAGTTTTTGAATTCAGGAATTAAGTCTGGATTGTCTAATACTTCATTTAAGAAATTTTGTTCTTCAAACTGATCGTTCTTCGCAAAATAATTCACAGAACGGTTCATAAACATAACTTCTTCTTTTTTATCTTCTGCAGGTAAAACAACATCTTTTGCGAAGTTCTGACAGAATTTTAAGTATTTTTTAGTGATGAAGTTTTCATCTTCAAAAGCATCAACTGATAAAAAGTGCTCTAACCAATAACGCGCGTCGTAACGGTTGCTATCAACAGTTAGAATTTTATATCCTTCGTCTTTTTTATAGTTAAAAATCAAACAGCCTTTATCTAATTTGCTCAAGTTTATACCTTGTTGCAAGACCATTTCAAGATTACTTTCTTTCTCTTCAAATTGTAAAAAGTCGGCTTGTAATTCGCTTTTAAAAATTCCGATAGCGTCAACAACATTATTGTCGATACTTAAATTTGTTAAATACGTAATATAAACCTCTCCGTTTTTAATGTGCGGATGATTAGACTGCTCGAATAAATGCGTTGTGATTCTTTTTGAAATCTCTTGCAGATTGCTTGGATTGTCAAAAATCTCTGTAGCATATTTAAACATGTCGTTGTAATCCAAATCGACTTCGTGCGCAAACTGATAATAGTTTTCTTCTTTCTCTCTAAAAGGTTTAAAAAAGTATTCTTTTATCAAAGGAACAATTTCATCATTTAAGTTAAAAGGTTGTTCCGATAAAAAAATTGCTTCGTTTCTGCTTTTGTTTCCTACGCGGTGTATCGCAAGCGTCTCGATGTGGGTGTTGAAAAGATTGATCATATTTAAAGGTGCTGAGGTTCTGAGTTGCTAAGGTTCTGAGGTTTTAGTTTCTGTTTTTTATTTTTTTAATAAACGAAACTAACATTCTCTCTACTTCGCGACTGTCCTCATATAAATTATTAAATTCTTGTTCGTTAAGATAGGTTATATTTTTAGCAATCTCAAGTTGAGTTTGCATTTCAAATAAAGAACCTATTGAAATATTTAAAAAGCGTAAAAAATCTTTATCACTTTCACGTCCATAACCTTCAGCAATATTGCTTGGTATAGAAATTGAACTGCGTCTTATTTGAGAAGTTAATCCAAAGATTTCTTCTTTTGGGAAATTGTTTGTTGAAAAATAGATTTTGGTAATCAAAGCCATTGACTTTTGCCAGATTAGAAGTTTTCGAAAATCACTCATTTTTAAATTTTTGATTAATTTGATAAAATTAATTAAAATAATAAGAAAAAACCTTCAAAAATAAAAACTCAGAACCTTAGCAACTCAGAACCTTAGAACCTCAAAAAATTAATTCCAGTTTTCCTCAAAGCCAAAATCTTCAAAACTGTCATCGCCTTCGAACATGTCTAGGTCTTCTTCGTCTAAGTCATCTTCAAATTCGCCGTAGATATCGTCGTGCATATCTGCTTCAAAGCTTTTTTCGCCAGAATCGTCAGGCATCTCTCCATGCGAGAATAAAGTTTCAGGATAAGGAGCCCCTGCGATTTGATCTTCAATAGCAGCCAATTCAACTAAGAAAGTCCACATATTAATGAAGTCATATACGTAGATGATTTTAGTATTTTGTTCATCTAAGAGATCGGATAATTTATAATCGCCCATAGTTCGTTGCTCACCCGGAACATCACCTGTGTCAAAAAGCGGAATTTCATCTTCTTGATTCCAAGTTTCATCGCAAGTATAAAACGAAGCTACTTCCATTCCGTCAAAACCAAATGCGTTGAAGATTGCATTGTGTAAATCCTCAAGAGTATCATCTTCAAGAATTGCAATGTCTCTAAAAATATCTTCTTCGGCGTCTAGAATTACTCTAAATTTATAAACCATAATCTTTGTTTTTATTGAAAGGTCAAAGGTAAAATATAAAAAATGAAATACGAATTAGGAATTACGATTTGTTGAAAAGATTTTGCAAAGATAAATTCACGATCAGTTTGTGATTTCTCGTTCCTCGAAATGACAAAAAAAAAAAAAAAATTATTTCCGAGACAATCTCTTCCTGATTTTATGATAATGTTTGTGGTAAGTACTATGACTCGGATAAGTTCTGCTCGAAGTCATATTATTAAAAACTAGTGCCGTTAGAAATAAAATTAAAACGCCAACTAAAACTGGCGATATAACATACATGTATCCCAAATCTTTTATTTGACTTGATGCAGTAACGGCAATAAGCGCTGTTGCGCCTCCGGGTGGATGCAGCGTTTTAGTAATTTGCATGAATATGATTGAAAGAGAAACTGCTAACGGAGCAGCAATCCAAACAATATCCGGAACCAATTTATTTACGGTTACACCAATGAATGCAGATATTAAATGGCCACCAATTAAATTTCGAGGCTGTGAAAACGGACTTTGAATGATACCATAAATTAAAACACTTGATGCCCCAAAAGATCCAATTAAATACACCATATCACTTCCTGAAAAGTGTATAGATTCCAAATACGCCAAAATCCCGATTCCGACAAACGATCCTAAAAAGGACCAAAAGTGTTCTTTGTAATCGACTAGAGTTTCTTTGTAAAGAATATAACGTGTTTTACGATATCCTCTTTTTATTTTTTGAACAGGCATGTGGTGTTTTATTTTATGAGACAGAGGTGTTAACTTGTCTTTTTACTTCAGATTTAATGATTTAAAAATTGAAAATCATTGACTTCTTTTATTTTATTAAACTGGGAGAATAAGTATATACAGTATAGGGATAAATCATTTTGGCAGTGTATTTAGAGATCAAACAAACTACTAAAATGGGTAAGAATAAAGTATAGTCATTTGTTAAACCGCAAACTAAAAATATTGCTGTAAAAGGCGCATGAATACTGGCGCTTAATACAGCAGCCATTCCGATAATCATAAAGTTAACCGGAATTACATTTACATGAAAGAAAGTATTTAAGACTGAAGCCAATAATAACCCTAAAAATGCCCCAATAAACAGACTCGGAGCAAAAACTCCGCCATCACCACCAGAAGCAAGGGTTACAGACGTAACGATAGGTTTTAGAATCAAAATTCCGATAAAAGTTAGTGCCAGAGTTACTGTTAAAGGAATTTCGGTCGAAGATCCAAAAATTCCTTTTATAGCGTGATATCCTTCTCCGTACAATTGAGGGAAAATAAATAAAGAGACACTCAAAACTACCGAACCAATTAATATTTTATAATAATGTGTATCGATTTTTCCAAATTGAGATTTAAAAAATAAAACACAACGCGTTAAATAAACCGAGTTCATTCCGGCTAAAATTCCTAAAAGAATAAAATACGGAATCGCTTTTAAATGCCAGGTTGTGATGGAAACCGCAAACAATGGTTCTTCTTTTAAAATAGAGAGCAATCCAAAAGCTACCGAAACAGCAATGACATTTGAAATAATAAAAGCGCGGGTTACTTTTCGTGAAATAACTTCGAGAGCAAATAAAATTCCGGCAATTGGGCTGCTGAATAAAGCCGTAACTCCAGCTGCAACTCCCGCACAAATAAGCTCTGTTTTGTATTTACGAAATACGTTTTCTTTTTGTTGAGCAACTGATCCAATTGTGGCTGTAGCGACAACAGTAGAAACTTCGATTCCCGTAGAACCTCCAAAAATTACTGTTAATAATCCGTTGATAAAGTGAGATGGAATCTTATATGAAGGCAAGTTTTTTGAATTCGATTTTGTGCTTTCAAAAACTTCTTTAATGCCTTTGTTTTCCTTTTTCTTAAAAAGATAATGTCTTAAAAAATAAATTACAGACAATCCGAAAACCGGAAACAAGATGTATAATAAAGGGTTTACCGTAACTTGGTGAAAGAAGATTTCTTCGTAATATTCAGTAATTTTTTTAAGTGAAATTCCTAAGAAAGCAGATAAAAATCCAATTAAAATAGAAACTATAACTAATTTTTGAAGGACAATGAATTGATGATTTTTTTTGATTTTCGCCGTTTTGTTCATCAGAAGTAAATTTGTAGATCGCGTGATTTTATTTGCGATTTCACAAAATTAAAGAATCAGATTGGGTTTTTAATGAAAAAGCTTCAGTATATTATGTTAAAACTTTTAAATTAGGAATTTTCTTTCAGTATGTTTTTACGAACATAACGTGCATAAATCAGTCCGAAAGCCGCAAAGTTTAATTTAAAATTCCTGATAAAAGCTGCTATTTGTCATTTCGACGAAGGAGAAATCTCTACGAGAAGTTCTATAAAGATTTGATACCTCGTACGGAATTGCTTACGGAGATTTCTCCTTCGATGAAAGGACATAAAAGGAGAAAAAATTTGTGTCTTATTACTTTTTTAGTAAAGTTTTATCTTTCATAAAACTCAATTGGTAATTCATCCGGATCAGCTATAAAAGTGAATCTTTTTTCGGTAGTTTCGTCAATTCTTATTGGTTCCGATTCAATTTTTTTTGTGTCTAAAAAAGCGATTGTTTCTTCTAAATTGATTACTTCAAATGCCAGATGACGCAAACCAACAGCTTCCGGTCTTGAAGGACGTTTTGGCGGATTTGGAAATGAGAATAATTCGACAACATAAATACCATTTAACGCCAAATCGAGTTTGTAAGATTGACGTTCTTCTCGATAAATTTCTCTAATAATTGTCAAACCTAAAACTTCCGTATAAAAGGTTTTAGATTTTTGATAATCGGAGCATAAAATGGCAATATGATGAACTTTATTTAAGGTAAGCATTGTTTTTTTATTGTGGTTCTTGATTTAACTTTCTAATTATTCTTGCGGGATTTCCAACGGCTAGCGAGTTGTCAGGAATATCTTTTGTTACAACAGATCCGGCGCCAATAACACAGCCTTTTCCGATAGTGACACCTGGGCAAATTACAGAATTTCCGCCAATCCAGCAATCGTCTCCAATAGAAATTGGTAAAGCATTTTCGAGCGTTTTTCGCAATTCAGCGTCAAGCGGATGAGTTGCCGTATAAATTTGAACATTTGGTGCAAAAAACACATTCGAACCTATAGTGACAGGCGCGCAGTCTAAAACAACACAATTTACATTAAAATAAACATTGTCTCCACACGAAATATTGTAACCATAATCACAATGAAAAGGTGGTTCTATGTAAAAACTCTTTCCTGCATCGGGAATTAATTCTTTTAAAATTTCTTTTGCTTTTTTAGTTAAACGATATTCAGTTACGTTCAAGCGGTGTAATAAGTTCTTTGCTTTTCGGCGGTCTTTTACTAAAGTGGGATCACCAGCAAGGTAATATTCTCCCTCAATCATTTTTTCTTTTTCTGTTTTCATACAGTATTCTTATATCTTTTTCTTAGCAATTTTTTCGTGAATTTTTAATGTTTCCTGCAAAGCTGCTGTTGCGTACCAAGGCGTTAATTCGGCTTCGAGTAATTTTGCCTGAATGGCCGGATCAGTCGCAACAAGTTTTTGTGCCTCTTCAACTGTTTCTACATTAAAAATGTAAATTCCTCTATAATTTCGATCGTTTTTCATGAACGGCCCGGCTACAACCAGTTTCCCTTCTTTGGCTAACTTGCCAATATTTGCCATATGGCCTTCAAACAATTTTTTAGTTTCTTCTTTAGATGCGGTTGTATTTGTTCCTGATTTTAAAAGACAAAATACATATTTCTTCATTCCGTATTCATCAGCATTGAGAGATTTTGCAAGACTTTCATCAAATTTAACTTCCTTTTCTTGCGAAAATCCAATAACATTTAGAAGTAAAAATGCTAGTAACAATATTGATTTTTTCATAAGAATGTTTTTAGAATCTTAAAGTAACTTCTTCAAAATAACAATTTGACCTAAATGATAAACATCGTGCTGAATGATTCCGTGAATATGTTCGTAATAGGTATGATTGTTATGCGGATATATTTTTTCAAAACCGTCATCTTCAAAATCAATTAAAAATGTATTCCATAATTCCTGAGATTTTTCAAGACTTTGAAGTGATTGTTCCCATGCAGCTTCAGATGAATCTAAAACTGGTACAAAATAATTATGGTCAGGAGTTGTGACTGTTTCTCCCTGAACACGTTTTAAAATATTTCTTCTCCACTGTATTAGATGGTTGACAATTTCCCAAATCGTGTTTAGTTTAGGATTTATTTTCCTGTAAGCCTGTTCTGCATTTACATCTTTTAATGTCTTTGCTAAAGTCACCTCCAGCCAAGGTTCGCCATCGTAAATGGACTGGTATAGATTCGAAATTCTTTTGTTTTCTGACATGATGGATAGTTTTTAAAACCTGATAGCTAATATACAAATAAGTATTTTACAACTCATCCCCGAAATTCTACAATTGAGTTATTAAATATTTTTTAACTAAAAATGTTAAAATACATTTGCTTCATCAAAACCAAAGACCACCAAAAAACAATACCATGAAAACCAAGTTATTTTTTACAATTACCTTTTTATTTGTAACAGCTTTTATTTTTGCTCAAAATACTATTTCGGGAAAAGTACTTGATCAAAAAGGAAAACCAGTGCCGGGTGCCAATATTTATTTAGATGGAACTTATGATGGAGCGACAAGTTCTGACACTGGAGAATTTTCGTTTGAAACTACAACAAAAGGAAACCAAACTTTGGTAATTAGTTTTTTATTGTTTGAAACTTTCAAAAAGGAAATTGATGTTGCAAATTATAAAGATCAAACAGTAAAACTTAGAGAAAATGTTAACGCGCTTGACGCCGTTGTAATCACAGCCGGAACATTAGATTCCGGAGACAAAGCAAGAGTTTCGGTACTAAAACCTTTAGATGTTTTAACAACTGCCGGTTCTGCCGGAAATATAATTGCTGCTTTGCAAACATTACCTGGAACACAAACTGTTGGTGAAGACGGGCGTTTGTTTGTTCGTGGAGGAGAAGCGAGCGAAACGCAAACTTTTGTAGATGGAATTCGTGTAGCGCAACCTTACGGAGCGACAACCAATAATTTGCCAACACGCAGCAGATTTTCGCCTATGTTATTTAGTGGAATGTCTTTTTCTACAGGAGGTTATTCTGCCGAATACGGTGAAGCTTTATCTAGTGTTTTACTTTTGAATACAAAAGATGAAGCAGATCAGAATAAAACAGATATCTCTTTTATGACCGTTGGTTTGGGAGTAGGAAACACGCAAAAATGGAAGAAAAGTTCGTTTAGCATCAATACCAGTTATATTAATTTGGCGCCTTATCAGGCTGTAATTCCTCAAAATGTCGAATGGAACAATCCGTATCAATCTTTGGGAGGAGAAGCAGTTTATCGTTATAACTTTGAAAGAGGAATTTTTAAGTTTTATGCTGCTTTTGATGCAGAGAAATTCGATTTAAATCAAAAAAATGTCAATTTTAATGATCCAATCAGAACGGATTTAGATAATAATAATTTTTATTTGAACGCTTCTTACAAAGGAGATTTTGGAACAGGCTGGCAGCTTACATCAGGAATAAGTTATGGTTACAGCAAAAATAAAGTCAAATATGATATTAACGATATTGATAGTAATGAAAACGCAGCTCAGTTAAAATTGAAGTTAAGAAAAAGCATCTCAAACTACTTTAAATTGTCTTTTGGAGCCGATTATTTTATCACAAAATTTAATGAGAATTTCGATAATAATATTTCGATAAAAACTGCAAATGGTTACGATTCTAATATTGCCGCTTTTTATACAGAAGGTGATATTTTGTTCTCAAAGAATCTTGCTGCAAAAGTGGGACTTAGACTTTCGAACAATAGTTTACTAGACGAAACGAAAATCGCGCCAAGAGCCTCAATTGCGTATAAGTTTTCAAAAACCAGTCAAGTTTCATTTGCTTATGGAGATTTTAGTCAAACTCCGGTGGTTGATTATATTAAATTTTCAAAATATCATCAGTTTGAAAGTGAAAAAGCACAACATTATATATTGAACTATCAGTTTACAAAACCAGGCCAAATTTTTAGAGCAGATTTGTATTATAAAGATTATAGTAATTTGGTTCAGTACAACACAAGAGATATTCAATACAATTCAGTATTCAATAATAACGGTTCAGGTTATGCAAAAGGTTTAGAATTGTATTGGAGAGATAGTAATTTGTATAAAAATTTAGAATACTGGATTTCTTATTCTTATATCGATTCAGAAAGACTTTACAAGAATTTTCCAACTATGGCAACTCCAAATTTTATTGCCACTCACAGTTTGTCAATTGTTACCAAGTATTTTATTACGGATTGGAAATCGCAAATTGGTTTTACCAATAGTTATAGTTCAGGACGTCCGTATAATGATCCAAATCAAACACAATTCATGAACGGAAAAACAAAATCGTATAATAGTTTGAGTTTTAACTGGGCTTATTTATTAACCACTCAAAAAATCTTATACTTCTCCGTTTCAAATGTTTTAGGAACTCAGAATGTTTACGGATACGATTACGCCAAATTGCCAGATCCAAGCGGAGTTTATCAAAGACAAGCCGTTGTACCAACTGCAGATCGATTTTTCTTTGTAGGCTTCTTCTGGACGATCAGTCAGAATAAGAATGAGAATCAATTGAAGAACTTATAGTTTCTAAGTTGCTAAGGATTTGAGGTACTAAGAAAAAAAAACTTAGAGCCTTAGCAACTCAGAACCTCAGGAGCTTGAAAAAAAAACAATTCAGTAACCAAATTCAACAACTCAGTATTATTTAATTTTTAAACTATAAAAAGCGACATACTTTTGAAGTATAAATTAAAAGGGACAAAGCAGCAAAGCGACAAAGGTTCAGAGTTTTATAAGTAGTAATATTAAAAAAAATAAACCTTCGCAACTCTGAACCTTTGAACCTTGAAAAAAGAAGTTTTAATCATCAATCAAAAATTATAAAATCAAAACCTTAGTAACTAATCAATTTAAAAACAAGAAATCATGACCAAGATTATTACAATTATCACATTATTTATTTGCAGTTTATTATCTGCACAAACACAGTTTGAACAAGGAATGGGAAAAGCTTTTGGGCTTTGGAAAGAAGGAAAAAATACTGAAGCATCGGCATTATTCGAAAGAATTGCAGCAGCAGAAAAAACTAGTTATTTGCCAAATTATTATGTAGCTTTAATCAATACTACATCGGCATTTTCAGAAAAAGATAAAACTAAAATCGATTTGTTGTTGACAAAAGCTCAAGATGCTCTTGATATAGAATTGATTAAAGATCAAAATAATGCTGAATTATATGCAATGCAGGCTTTGATCTATACGGCTTGGGTTGTAGCTGACCCGATGACAAACGGAATGAAATATTCGGCTAAAGTGATGGAAGCTTATGCAAAAGGAAAAGCAATCGACCCAAATAATCCAAGAATTGTTTTTGGCGAAGCTGATTATCAAATTGGAGGAGCAAAATGGTCAGGCGTAGACACAAAACCACTATGTGCACAAGTTGACAAAGCTGTCGAACTTTTTGCTACTTTTAAACCGGAAACTCCTTTTTCTCCAAAATGGGGATTAGAAAGAGCTTTGGAGGTTCAAAAGAACTGTAAAAAATAAATTTAATATATACTGAATAGAATGAAAGACTATAGAAGCTCTTTTGGGGATTTAAAAAGTGGAACAATTACCTGTTTCAAGATATCTATGGTCTTTGCAGTAATATTTATAGCGCTTCTGGGAGATGATTTAAGTGTAAAAAGCGTTCTGGTTACATTTGGTGTAAGTTGCCTTTATTCTTTTGGATTGGGTTTTGGTAACGGATATATAAGTGTTTATCTGGATAAAAAATGGGATTGGCTGGAGCAAACAAATCTTAGGGTTTATTTTGGAATCATACTGACTGTTTTATATACCATTCCGGTAGTTCTAGGTATAAATTACTTTATTTTTGTGATCCTGCAAGGTGTTACTTTAGACGTTTTTTTTGGTCCAAAAATGATTTGGATACATATTTTTTATATTATTCTTTCATTAGGAGTTTCGACTTTTATGCAAGCCAGAAGTTTTATGGTAAAATGGAAACAGGCTTCAAAATTTGAAATAACGCAACAAAAAATAATTGCCGGTACTGCAAATGCAAAATTTGAAAGTTTAAAAAATCAGATCGATCCGCATTTTCTTTTTAATAGTTTAAATGTTCTTAGTTCTTTAATCGAAGAAAATCCCGATAATGCACAAAGATTTACCACTTCATTGTCTAAAATTTACAGATATGTTTTAGAACAAAAGGATAAAGAACTGGTTTCGGTTGAAGATGAATTATCGTTTGCAAAAACGTATATGAATTTACTAAAAATGCGATTCGAAAACAGTTTGTTTTACGAATTACCAACCACAGGAGTAAATCCAGATGCAAAAGTAGTTCCTTTATCACTGCAGCTTTTACTCGAGAATACTGTAAAACATAACGTTGTAAGTGAGCAAAAACCGCTTCATATCAGGATTTTTGTAGATGGGGATTATTTGGCAGTACAAAATGATTTTCAGAAAAAAGAAGTTTTGCAGGACAGGCAAGGAGTAGGATTACAAAATATTGTTAACCGATACTCAATTATTACGAACAGAAAAGTATTGATTGAACAAAACGAAGAAAATTTTACCGTTAAAATTCCAATTTTGACCAAACAAATTTCAGTTATGGAAACAAATGCAGATTACAGTGACGAAAATAAAGCTTATTTCAGAGCTAAAAAAAGAGTAGAAGAACTAAAAGGATTTTACGGAAACGTAATTTCATATTGTTGTGTAATACCGTTTTTAATTTTTATTAACTTAAGGTATTCGCCAGGATTTCAATGGTTTTGGTTTTCGGCTTTAGGATGGGGATTTGGAGTTGTAATGCATGCGTTTAAAGTGTTTGGTTACAGTTCTGATTGGGAAGAACGAAAAATCAGAGAGATTTTAGAGAAAGAAAACAAGCAAAAAACCTGGAAATAATGGAACCTAATTTTACCGAAACAGAACGCTATTATCAGGCTCAGAAAAGAGTAAAAGAAATTAGAGGATTTTATGAGCATTTAATAGTTTTTATTCTTGTTACCATAATTTTAATTGTAATAAACCTTATGACATCACCAGAATATTTATGGTTTTTATGGTGTATAATGGGTTGGGGTGTAGGATTGGTTTTTCACGGATTGAAGGTTTTCGCAATTTCTCCCTTTTTTAATAAAGAATGGGAAGAGCGAAAAATTAAAGAGTTTTTAGAGAAAGATAAAAATAAACCAACTTGGCAATGATCATGGAAGTAAATTTGAATGAAGAGGATAAATACTATTTGGCAAAAAAGAAAGTCGAGAGTATTAAGGGGTTTTATGGAAATTTAATCTCATATATAGGTGTAAATGCGATTCTGATTTTTATTAATCTTTATACATCGCCAGAGTATTTATGGTTTTTTTGGCCATTAATATGGTGGGGCGTTGGAGTTGTTTTTCATGGATTAAAAGTTTTTGAAGTATTTCCGGTTCTGGGAAAAGACTGGGAAGAAAAAAAGATTAGAGAGTTTATGGACAAAGAGAAAGAAAGCCGAAATAAATGGCAATAACTAAAGAAAAGGAAGATGGGACGATATAGAAGACAGATGTACGAAGAGTACGGACATGAATTTAGTAATGACGAAAGTTTTAATTTGGCATATAAAAAGGTAAAAAGAATAAAAGGATTTTATTCGCATTTAAAAGTTTATATCATTGTTAATGTAATTATCATTATATCAAATTTGAATAGACATTATATTGGAAATCACTTTGAGTTAAGAGGTTTTCAAGATTGGGAAACTTATTCGACTGCATTTTATTGGGGAATTGCATTAGTAATTCATGCTTTTACAGTATTTGGACCCGATATTTTTTTCGGGAAAGATTGGGAACAAAAGAAAATCCAAAAATTCATGGATAGAGATGCCCAAAATAAAAATAAATGGGAGTAATTTTATATTAAATTTTCAATTTTTGCATCGTATTTAAATGACCACATTAATAATAGAAGACGAAAAACCAGCTGCAAGATTATTGCAGCGAAAACTAGAGAAGTTAGATATTGCTGTCGAAACCATGTTACATTCTGTAGAAGAATCGATTCATTGGTTTACAAATAATGATCATCCGGATCTTATATTTCTGGATATTCAATTATCTGATGGTTTGTCGTTTGAAATTTTCGAAAAAATAAACATTCAAAGCGCCATTATTTTTACAACGGCTTACGATGAATACGCTTTAAAAGCGTTTAAATTAAACAGTATCGATTATCTTTTAAAACCAATCGACGAAGATGACCTTGAAGTTGCTGTAGCAAAATTTAAAACAAGATTACCAAAAGCAAGTACAGAAACTTCAAACCTGCAACTTGATTTTGAGCAAATACGTCAAATGTTATCAAACCCATTCGAAAAGAGTTACAAAAAACGTTTTACAGTAAAAATTGGGCAACACTTAAAAGTCATTACAACAGATGAAATTGAGTGTTTCTTTAGCGAAAACAAAGGAACTTATATTCATACGTTCGATAATCGAAATTATTTAATCGATTCGACTTTAGAAATCTTGGAGCAAGAACTGGATATGAAAGATTTCTTTCGCGTAAGCAGAAAATTTATTGTTCCGCTTACGGCTATAAAAGAAATTCAGGTATATACCAATTCTCGACTGAAAGTAATTTTACCAACTTACAAAGAAGATGAGGTAATTGTAAGCCGGGAAAAAGTACAAGATTTTAAAGCTTGGTTGGGATAAATTACTCTGTTACTGAAGGCTTAATTTCTAACGCTCCAAATTTCCAATCCGGATTTATTTTTTGAGCATCTAAAGGTTTTATAAAAGTAATTGATGCGATTTTAAGTACAGTATCATTAACTGTATTGGTATCAACATACTTTATAAGTTCATCATAAGGCAGGTTTTTACTATCTGCCTTACTTCCAAAAACTCCAATTTTAGCTAAAATTTCGGTTGTTGGAATCTCTTTTTTTAGAGAAGAGTTTTCAATATTATTTTTGTAAAAAGTATCTAAAATATATTTTTTAGTAGTAATTATAATTACACCATTCTCTGAACCATATTTTTTCGAGGCATCACCTTTGTAAACGGACATTGTCGAAATATCATTTGGATTTATTGGTTCTAGAATAGGTTGTGCCTCATTCATAAAACCAATATTTTTTGAATCCAATATAACCAACGGATTTTCTTTATTTTGCCCAGAAATAAGGCATGTAAAAAGAACTGCGACTAAAAAATAAACTTTTTTCATAAATATTTTTTACGAAAGTTAGTTTATTTACTCAACCTATGCAATGTATACGTCATTGCGCTCAAAAGGAAGAAAGCCATAATTTGGTGAATTAATCCTAACGCCAACGGAACGCTATATAAAAGTGTAAAAACACCCAAGGCAAATTGAATAAAAACAAAAACTACTAATGTTTTTATTCCGTGCGATTGATTTCTGGTAAGCGAAAATTTAGTGCTTCTGTAGTATAGAAAAAGAATAAGCGCTACAACAACATAAGCAAAAGTTCTGTGCACGAACTGAACACCGCTTTTTCCTTCGATTAAATTTTTAACCAAAGTCGATTGTTCGATAAATACAGAATCGTGTATAAATTGTCCGTCGCTCATTAATGGCCAGTGATTATGAATTAATCCGGCATTTAAACCCGCTACAAAACCACCATAAATAATCTGAATTAACAAAGCTACCAACGAAAATCTGGCGATGTTGCGAAGCGGAATAACTTTAGTGATGCTGCGTTCAGGATAAATTAAATCTAATGCAACCCACAAAGTATAAGCAAAAGTGATAAAGGCAAAAGTAAGGTGTAATGAAAGTCTAAAATGACTTACATCCGGATTGTCAATTAATCCGCTGCGAACCATAAACCAACCAAGGAAACCTTGAAAACCTCCCATTGCCAAAAGAACAACACATTTTTTGATGGTAGATTTATCTAGTTTTTTTCTGATTAAGAAATAAACAAAAGGAACAAAGAAAACTAGCCCAATGATACGACCAATGAATCGGTGAAACCATTCCCAGAAATAAATAAATTTATAATCGGCTAATTGAAAATCGTTGTGAATATTGATTTTTTGATACTCAGGAAATTTCTTGTATTGCTCGAAAGCTTCATTCCATTTTGCATCTGTCAATGGAGGGAAGGTATCGGTTACTAAATGCCAATCGGTCATTGATAAACCTGAATTGGTTAAGCGGGTAATTCCGCCTACAACAACCATTAAAAATAATAAAACACAACCTGATAGTAACCAAATGATTACTGATTTATTCTCTTTTTTCATTCTTTTCCAATTAATTCGATTTCATTTTTTGTTTTGGAAATTCTTTTTAAATAGAACTTCGCGAAATACATATTTATTACAATACTTGAAGGAAATATAATAAATCCAATAATAATTCTGAAAATATAACTTGAAGCGTAAATATTTAGATTTGAAAATTCAATGAAGACAGGACTTGATACTATAAGTGCAATCAGAAAGATTATAGATGAAGGAAGAATAAGTGACATTATAAAATAAAATAATATGTGTTTGAAATGATATTTTCTAATTTTCTTTAATCCTCTAAAAAAAATAACGTTAGGAGCTACTATTATTACTATTAGTAAAACTCTAAAAATTATTTTTAAAACATCCATTACTTTTTCAGCGTTAGATTTAATTTTTTAGCTCTTTTAATTACAAATTCATACGCTGCCTGATATTCGTTTGGAATATCACCTTCTAAAATGGCTTCTTTTACCGCTTCTTTTAAAACGCCAATTTCACGTGAAGGTTTCAAATCGAACATCTCCATAATTTCTTCGCCTGAAATTGGCGGCTGAAAATTACGAACATGATCGCGTTCTTCAACTTCAACAATTTTCTTGCGAACGATTTCAAAGTTCTTATGATATTTTTTGAATTTCGACGGATTTTTGGTTGTAATATCTGCTTCGCATAAAGTCATTAAATTCTCTACATCTTCGCCTGCATCAAAAACTAAACGACGAACAGCACTATCAGTTACAATGTCTTCAGCCAAAACAATTGGACGCGAACTCATAATAACCATTTTTTGTACAAATTTCATTTTGTGATTTAATGGCATATGAAGGCGTTCGAATATTTTCTTCGCCATTTTTCCGCCTAGAAATTCATGTCCATGAAACGTCCAGCCTTGTTTTTTAGTGAAACGTTTTGTTGGCGCTTTACCAATATCATGCAACAAAGCCGACCAGCGCAACCAAACATCATCTGTATTAGGACAAATATTATCGACAACTTCCAGAGTGTGATAAAAGTTGTTTTTATGCGTATGACCTTCAATTTCTTCAACCTGATTCAAAGCAGTTAATTCAGGCAATATAATATCTAAAAGACCAGTTTTGTATAAAAGTAAAAATCCGGTTGAAGGTTTATTAGTCGAAAGAATTTTGTTTAATTCATCAACAATTCGTTCTCCGGAAATGATTTTGATTCTCTCCGCATTTTTTGTGATTGCATTCAATGAATTTTCTTCAATCTCAAAATTCAATTGATTAGCAAAACGAATTGCACGCAACATTCTCAAAGGATCATCAGAATAGGTAATATCTGGATCTAAAGGCGTTTTTATTGTTTTATTCTCTAAATCTGCTAAACCATTAAATGGATCAGAAAGATCACCAAATGTTTTTTCGTTTAGTGATAAAGCCAAAGCATTGATGGTAAAATCTCGGCGGTTTTGATCGTCTTCAAGAGTTCCATTTTCAACAATAGGGTTTCTGCTGTCAAAATTATAAGATTCTTTTCGGGCACCAACAAATTCAATATCAGTATCTTCAAAACGTAACATTGCTGTTCCGTATGTTTTAAAAACCTGTACTTTAGGTTTTTTAGGAAGTAGCTCAGAAACTTTCAAGGCCAATTCGATACCACTGCCAACGGCAACAACATCGATATCTTTTTTAGAACCTCGGTTTAAAAGTAAATCCCGAACAAAACCACCAATAACATAACTGTCAACATTAAGTTCCTGAGATGCTTTCGAAATAACTCCGAAGATTTTATGTTCTAAAGCTGTTTTATAGTTTGTTTGTATCGCCACGAATTCCTTAATTTATTAAATAATGTATTTCTTTTCTTGAAGTAAAAGAAACGTGCGCAAATTTACAACATAGAAAATGCCTTTTATAATCTATCGCTCACTTTTTTGAATAAATTCACAGTTTGAGACATCAATTTTTTTAGAATTGAGAATGTGTTGCCACGAATTTCACGAATTTCCACGAATTTATTTTTTTCTGCCACAGATTAAGAGATTATTAAGGATTTTAATTTGTGCTAATTCGTGCAATTCGTGGCGAAAAATATGGTCAAGTTTTAAAGGATAAAAAGAATCTTTTTAATATTTTAATCTGTGGCAAAAAAAGATTTATAGCGATATAAAACAAATCAATTGCAATAATATCTTTTTAGAAATTCAATTTGTATTTTTGAATCATACAAAAACGTACACATGAAAATTGTTATATCGCCAGCGAAGTCTTTAAATTTTGAAAAAGAATTACCAACTACTCAATATACTGAACCAGCTTTTTTAAAAGAAGCGCGTCAGGTTCATAAAGTTTTAAAAGAAAAAAAGCCATCTGAATTATCAGAGTTAATGTCAATTTCAGAGAAATTAGCCGATTTAAATTGGGAACGCAATCAAAAATGGAAAACGCCTTTTACACCAGAAAATGCACGTCCGGCAATTTATACTTTTGATGGAGATGTTTATACTGGTTTAGATGCCTATACAATTCCGCTTGAAAAATTAGAAGTTTTGCAAAGTAAGCTAAGAATTCTATCCGGACTTTACGGAGTTTTAAAACCACTTGATTTAATGCAGGCTTACAGATTAGAAATGGGAACTAAAATGCCCGTTGGAGAATATAAAAACCTGCACGAATTCTGGAAACCAACTGTTACCAAAGCTTTGAATAAAGAACTGACAAAAGGGGAGTTGTTTGTGAATTTGGCCAGTAATGAATATTTTTCGGCAGTAGATGTAAAAGCATTAAAAGTTCCTGTAATCACACCTGATTTTAAAGATTATAAAGATGGAAAGCTAAAAATGATCAGCTTCTTTGCTAAAAAAGCGAGAGGTATGATGGTGCGTTATATCATCGATACCAATGCCGAAACGATTGATGACTTAAAAGGATTTAATTACGAAGGTTATCAGTTTGATGCTAATCTTTCTAAAGGAAATCATTTGGTTTTTACGAGATAGGTTTTTTTGAGGTTCAAAGGTTCAAAGGTGCTGAGGTACTAAGGTTCAAAGGAACAAAGGTTCAAAGGAACATAGGCTCAAAGGAACATAGGCTCAAAGTTTCTAAGGTGCAGAGATTTTTTTAAGGTTCTGAGTTGTTAAGGCACTAAGATTCTGAGATTTTTCTTGTTAGAGAGCCGAAGGCTCGGGACATATTGTAGACAGGTCCCGAGGCTTCGGGATTAATCCCTGAAAATTTAGGATATAAATAACATCAAATAAAAAAGCCGAGTTACAGGAATGAACTCGGCTTTTTTCGTATTATAAATCAATTATTATTAATGCATTGCATCAGCAGGATTAATTTTGTTCTTTCCTTTTTTAATGAAAAGGATAATCGGGATACATAATAGGAACATAATTCCTAAATACATAAAAATATCCATATATGCCATTACTGTGCTTTGTTTCATTACTGAATATTCTAAAGCTTGATATGCTTTTTTCAGTGCAACATCAGCACTATATCCTTTAGCCATAAATGCATGTTGCATTCCTGCAATACGTTGTTGAATATCGTATTTTGCCGGATCTAAATTGGTCAATAAGTCAACTCTGTGTTCCTGACTGAAACGAGTGATGAAAGTGGTAATAATCGCAATACCAAATGAACCACCTAATTGTCTCATCATTCCTGTAAAAGCAGCTCCTTCACCAATATGTTTCCCTTTTAAAGTCGAAAGCGAAAGTGTTGTAATAGGTACAAAAAGTAATCCTAAACCAATTCCTCTTAAAATTAAAGGCCAATACATATGTTCTACTCCAGTATCAGGCGTCATACGACTGTACATCATAAAGGTAAATAAGAAGAAGACAAAAAATCCAACTCCAACCATATAGCCTTGCGGAACTCCTTTCTGGATCATATTACCCACAAATGGCATCATGATCGCAGTTGTAATCGAACCCGGAATCAATAATAATCCGGCATCAGTTGCTGTCCATCCTAAAATAGATTGCGTATAAATTGGAATAATTAATGTTGACCCGTATAAACCGAAACCAAGTATGAAACACATTATAGTTCCAATTCTAAGATTTCCATCTTTTAAAACGCTCAAGTTTACAATTGGGTGTTTATAGGTTAGCTCTCTCCAAATGAAAAGTACCAATCCAAGAACAGTCACAACACTTAGCGTTACAATTGTCGAATCGTTAAACCAATCGTCTTGTTGTCCGTGTTCTAAAACAAATTGTAATGATCCAATAAAAGCGGCTAATAATATAATTCCCCACCAATCGACCTGATTTGCTTTTAATTTTTCTCCGTATTTAGGGCTTCTTACAAAAGTAATTGCCAAAAGAGTAGCGATAATTCCTAACGGAATATTGATATAGAAAATATAAGGCCAAGAGTAGTTGTCTACTAAATATCCTCCCAAAGGCGGTCCTAAAGTTGGACCAACAATTACACCCATTCCGTAAATAGCTTGCGCCATACCACGTTTTGCTACAGGATAACTTTCGGTAATAATAGTTTGGGCAGTAACCAATAAAGCTCCTCCACCCATACCTTGTACAAACCTAAAAGCAACTAGTTCCCATATATTACTGGCGTTCCCACACAAAAAGGAGCAGACTGTAAATAGAATGATAGAGGCCACAAAATAATTACGTCTTCCAAATTGTTGCGATAGCCAACTCGTCATCGGAATTACAATTACATTCGCAATAGCGTATGCTGTAATTACCCAAGCCACATCAGTTAAAGTAGCACCAAGGCTACCTCGCATGTCTGTTAGAGCTACGTTTACGATTGTGGTATCTACAATTTCTAACAGTGCACAAAGTACTGCAGTAATCGTAATGATCACACGTCTATAACCGTATTCTACTAAATCGTCGTCTGCTTGTACTGCTGTTGCCATTCTTTTATTTTAAATGTACGTCTACGTCAACATTCATTCCTGGTCTTAGTAATTTTACTTTTTCTGGATCGTTAGATTCGTCTAAACTAATTTTTACCGGTAATCTCTGAATTGTTTTTACGAAGTTACCTGTTGCGTTATCAGGAGGTAATAATGAGAAACGAGATCCTGTTGCTGGCGAAAATGAAGTTACAGTTCCTTTGAATTCGTAGTTTGGATAAGCATCAACTTTTAAGCTAACTTTTTGTCCAATAATCATTTTGTTTAATTGAGTTTCTTTAAAGTTAGCAACAACCCAAGCTTCATTATTATTAATGATGTAAAACAAAGATTGTCCTGGCTGTACCAATTGTCCTGGCTGAATATCTACTTTAGAAACCTGACCGTCAATTGCCGCAGTTACAACAGTATAGCTAAGATTTAAATGTGCTACATCCAGCATTGTTTTTGCTTTTTTAATATTTGCAGAAGCTACTTCAGTTTGCTTATCAGAAACTTTAGATTTCGATTGAATTACTGATTTTTGGTAAGAACTTGCTCTTTGTTGATCTTGTAAAACACGTACTTGGTTTTCAGCTTCTTCTTTTGCAGATAAAGCCTGCTCGTATTGTTGTTTTGTAATTGTATGTGTTTTGTACAAATTATTGTAACGGTTGTAATCGTTTGTAATTTGTCTTAATCTGATTTTCGCACTTTCGATAGAACCAGTTGCAGATCTCATTTGAGCATCAGAAACCGAAATACTTGCACTTGCACTTCCAATATCAGCTTTTGCAGCTTCGTATTGACCTTCCGCACCTAATAATGCAGCATTTGCTTCGTCGATTTTTAATTGGTAATCTCTTTTGTCAATTGTAAATAAAGTATCTCCTTTTTTTACAAAGTCGTTATCTTTTACATATACTTTACTAATATATCCAGATACCCTAGGAATAATTGGATTCATTTTTTTCTCGATTTGAGCATCATCCGTTTCTTCGTGAGCTTGTGAGTGTAAGTATTTTGAGATTCCGTATGTTCCGCCCACTAAAACCAAAACGGTTAGTATGATGATGAATTTAGTATTTGTTTTTTTCTTTTCCATGAGAGGTATCGATTATATTTTAGAAAGATTGAATGATTGTGATAATTGTCCTGATACTGAAAGTAATTCGTAATATTTTTGAATTATTGTAGCTTTAGATACAGCTGTATTGATTTTTGCGCTTAATTGTTCAACATCAGCCTCAACCAAATCATTAGTATCTGATAAACCATTGTCAAACTTATCTTTTACAAGTCTGTAATTTTCGCTTGCTTGTTGAAGAGCTTCATCATAAACGACACTTTGATTAATAGCCAAGTCATAATCTTCAATAGATTTTTGAACTTCAACTTTAATACGATCCGTCATTACAGCCTCAGTATTTTTAACTTCAAGAGCTTTACTTTCGGCAACTTTTACGTGAGCGCTATTTTTGTAAATTCCAGACAAGTCATAACTTAAACCTAATCCAAAGTTCATTGCATATTTTACCGTTATAATGTCTTTAAGATCTAGAGCAGTATAACCACCAAGTAAAGCTAATGTAGGATAATAAGCTGCTTTTGCTACTTTGATATTTGATTCAGAAGCTTTTTGCTGCAAACGAATTGCTTCCAAATCTTTTCTGTTTTCAAGAGCCAAAATGTCAGAAGTTGGCGCGTTGCTAGTTTTTAAGTTAAAGAAATCATCTTCGTTAACCTGAAGTTTAGTATTAGGATCTAACTTTAGTAAAGTAGTTAGATAGAAGTTGATATTATTAAGATTGTTAGTAGCTTCATCAATAGATAATTGTGTTTTTGAAACTAATAATTGAGATTTTAATAAATCATTTCTAGGAATAATTCCGTTTTTCTCTAATTCTGTAAAATCAGTAACACGTTGTTTCGCGCTTTTCTGGTTCTCATTTAAAACATCCAATGTTTTTTGAGCCTTATACAAAGCAGTGTAATAAGTAATTACTCTTAAAGCAACATCTTCTTTTGTTTTTGCAGCATTAGCATTTTCCGCTTCGTACAAATTATCGTAAGCATCAATACTATTCTGGATTTTAAATCCTGCAAATAGGGGCAGGCTTAAATTTGCCATTCCAAGCATTGCTCTGTCCGGAGATGCTAAAGAAGCATTTTCGCCTTGATTTGGCATGCTAATCGATGCTTTCGTAAGACGCTGATATTGACCAGACACTTTAATATCTGGATACTGATTGTCTTTTACGGTTTTTAACTCGTATTTTTTTGTGTTTACCTTAGTATTGGCAAGTGTAACTTCGTTACTTTTTTCCCAAGCCATTTTAACGGCTTCGCCTAAGGTTAAACTTGTTTTTTCTTGTGCTTCAATTGATGAAATTCCAATAAAGAAAATACCAAAGAGCATTAATTGATTAATTTTCATAAACAAGTAGAGCTTTTATAGTTTGTTGAATGTGCTTTGTAAGACTGGTTTTTATGTACTCATCGTACATTTCTTCTGTTTTTAAATTTAATAATTCTTCGAAAAAAGGTTTATTCATATGAAAGTGAAAATAAGTTCCTATTATAGTTGGTGTGATAAGGGGAATGATTACATCTTTTCTAAAGACACCTTTTTCCTGACCTTGAGTAATAATACTCTCAACAGATTTTAGATTTCCTTTTTTTAGTTCGGTAAAAGCAATAAAGCTTTTTTCTCTTTTTTTTGCGTTAATTTCAAAATGCAAAACCCTGAAAATCCCTTTGTTACAGCTGATTCTATGAATGTAAATTTCGATTAATTTATTGACTTTTTCAATAGGTTCGAGATTTTCCTGTAATAAATTTTCGAGTTTTAATTTTAAATCAGAAGTTTTGTAAATAATTAAAGATTCAAGTAGTCTTTCTTTTGAACCAAAATAATACGAAACCATGGCAATGTTAATCTTGGCATGTTTTGAGATATCCCGTATCGATGTTCCTTCAAATCCTTTTTCAGAAAATAGCTTTTCAGCAACCTCAAGAATCTGAATTTTTTTATCGTTTAATTCGATGTTTGACATGGTGTGTTTTCTAATCGGGTACAAAATTAAACAAGTGTTTAAATTAAACAGTTGTTTAATTTTGTTTTAACATAATATTAACATAAAACGGTATAGTTGTTTTATGTTAAATTATGCTTTAAAGTCAATGTTTATAAGCAAAAAAGCTATAATAATATTATGAGTAATATTATTATAGCTTTTTTGCTTTCTTTGTTTTGTCATTTCGAGGAACGAGAAATCACACTCGTAATTCGATAAAGATTAGTGATTTTCTATGTGGAGTTTCTAGTGTGATTTCTCGTTCCTCGAAATGACAAACTAGATTTTTTATTGAAGATATTTATCGAATCTCTCCAACAAATTCTGCAATTTTCCCAGAACCTTTTTCACTTAAATGTTTGATAAAAGCACTTCCAATAATTGCGCCTTTTGCATATTTAGTGGCTTGATTAAAAGTTTCTTTATTCGAAATTCCGAAACCAATAATTTGTGGGTTTTTTAAATTCATGCTCGAAATTCTTTCGAAATAATCTTCCTGAACATTTCCAAAACCAGATTGAGAGCCTGTAACACTTGCAGAACTTACCATATAAATAAATCCGTTCGAAACGCTATCGATAAAACGAATACGTTCGTCTGAAGTTTGTGGAGTAATTAGAAACACATTGATTAATCCGTATTTTTCGAAAATTGCTTTGTATTCATCAGCATAAACATCAACCGGTAAATCCGGAATAATTAATCCGTCGATACCAATTTCAGCACATTTTTCACAAAAAGCTTCAACACCATATTGCAACATAGGGTTGAAATATCCCATTATAATCAACGGAATTTTTACGCTTTCGCGGATGTTTTTCAACTGATCAAAAAGAATTTGAGTCGTCATTCCGTTATGAAGTGCTTGCGTAGAACTTGCCTGAATTGTTGGTCCATCCGCCAAAGGATCGCTAAACGGAAGCCCGATTTCGATTAAATCAACACCGTTTTTTTCTAAGTCCTGAATGATTTGTACAGTATCATTTAAATTAGGATATCCAGCCGAAAAATAAATAGAAAGTATCTTTTTATCTTCTTGTAATTTTTGAGTTATTCTGTTCATCATTTTTATTTTTTATCCTAACAGTCCCGAGGCTTCGGGGCAAAACCTGTTAGGTATGTTATTAAGTTTTGCCACTGATTAAATGATTTTCACTGATTAGCTATAAATTTATTTCACGCAGATTTAAATTGATTTAAGCTGATTTGTGCAGATTTATTATAATTGCTTTTAAATTAAATCTGCATTAATCTGCTGAATCTGCGTGAAACAAAAAATCTGAGAGAATCTTTTTAATCTGTGGCATTATTTTTTATTTTTTTATAATCTTACTTGACCAATTATCATTTTGATTTTCGACTAAAAGTAATCCTGAATCTGAATCATTCAATTGCCCAACCAATTCTCCTTTGTTATTCCAAAAAGCGCTTTGTCCAGCTGATGGATATCCCCAGGATTCGCCACTGAAATTGGACATCAAAATATTCATTTTATGTTTCGCTGCATAAGTTTGTAAATCTCGATACGCATTCGGAATCCCGTTTGGAGTAAAGAAAATACTTGCTATGTAAATATCAGTTGCCAACTTACATGCATTTTCAGGATGCAACGGATTATCAATATCGGCACAAATAGCAAACGAAATCTTTTTATTCTCTATTGTTAACATCGGATTATAATCAAACGAAGATTGAAAAAATTCATCTTCGCCTTCATGCAAAAATTGTTTCGTATAAACAGCAACCGAATTATCAGGAGAAATGATAAATTCTCCAATAAACAATTCTGATTCTATTTGAATAGGCGCACCGGCAATAATTACAATGTTATTTTCGACCGCTAGTTTTTTCAGCTTATCTAAACGAGCATCGTCTTTTTTGAAAGCCAGTTGCTGAGCATTTTCTCTTTCATAACCTGTAATAGACATTTCAGGAAATGCTATTAATTGAGCTTTATTTTGTACAGCCAATTCTATAAGTTGATAATGATCTAATAAATTAGCATCGATATCTCCTCGCGTTGGTTTTGTTTGGGCAGCTGCTAGAATCATTTTGTTTTACTTTTACTTTTTAGTAGTCAATGCTATTTTTATTCCTAACGCAATTAAAACTCCTCCACAGGTTTTGTTGACATAATTTGAGAGTTTTTTATTGTGCTTTAATTTTGAGAAAATAACCGAAGCACAATTTGCCAAAATTAAACACCATATTGTTCCCGTAATTGTAAATGTTACACCCAGTTTAATAAATGGAACAATTGTATTTGTTGTATGAGGATCAATAAATTGAGGAAGAAAAGAAATAAAAAATAAGGCAACTTTTGGATTTAGAACGTTTGTAAGAACACCATCACGGTATATTTTCTTTAAATTAATTAAATTTTCAGAAATAGATGTATCCGTATTAAGTTTGGTTTTGTCTGTCAACATTTTATATCCAACATACAATAAATAAGCTGCACCCGCATATTTTATAATATTGAAAGCCAATATAGATTTAGCAATAATAATAGAAAGACCAAAAGCAGCCAGTATTGTATGAATTAAAGAACCGGTTGCAATACCCAATACAGACATGATTCCAGCTCTTTTTCCTTGTGCCATACTTCTGCTTAATATAAAAATGGTATCATTACCAGGCGTGATATTCAGCAAAAGGCCTGTTAAAAGAAACGTTTCATAATTAATTATCCCAGTCATTTTTTTATTTTTTATTTACAAGATTTCAAAACCTTACACACATTTGCTTTTAAGTAATATAATAATTAGTTTTCCATATAAATCCAAGCAACATTTCCGGAATTCAATATTACCTGAACTCTTTTGTAAGCATTGGATTCGAATAAATCTACTTTAGCTAAATCTGCAGGCGATATGTTAAAAACGACACCGTGTATAATATCTGTAGGATCTTGACTAGGAACTACCACGACATAATCTGCCATTCCAAATTCTTCTTCGATTTGCAAACTTTTTAGTTTGTGACCCAAAAGTTGATCTGGAGTTCCGGTTAATACTTTATTAAAAATCTGCCTTTGAATTTCTTTAGATCTTAATGTTCCGTAGGAGAATAATTGTTCCATAAATTGTTATTTTATTATAATTTAAAATACTCAATATAATTGTCTAAATCTTTATCGCCGCGACCAGAAAGGCTTATAACTACAATATCAGTTGGCTTGAATTTCTTTTGATCTAAAACTGCAAAAGCATGAGCACTTTCAATCGCCGGAATAATTCCTTCTAATTTTGTAAGCTGTAAACCTGCGTTCATAGCATCGTCATCAGTAACAGAGAAAAATTCGCCACGACCTGTTTGCGCCAAATGTGCGTGCATTGGACCAACTCCAGGATAATCTAAACCTGCCGAAATCGAATACGGTTCCGTAATTTGTCCGTCAGGAGTTTGCATTAAAAGGGTTTTACAACCGTGAATAACGCCTACTTTACCTAATTTGCTTGTTGCTGCACTATGACCACTATCGACACCTTTTCCTGCTGCTTCAACGGCTATGATTCCAACTTCTGGCTCGTGCAAAAAGTGATAATAAGTTCCTGCAGCATTGCTTCCGCCGCCAATACAAGCGACAACATAATCAGGATTTTCGCGTCCTTCTTTTTCTTTCAACTGCCATTTTATTTCTTCGGAAATTACACTTTGAAAACGCGTTACCATATCCGGATAAGGATGTGGTCCAATCGCAGATCCAATAATATAATGTGTGTCTACAGGATTGTTAATCCAATCGCGAATCGCTTCGTTTGTAGCATCTTTTAAGGTTCTTGAACCCGAAAGTGCCGGACGAACTTCAGCACCTAACATTTTCATACGCGCTACGTTTGGAGCCTGGCGTGCAATGTCAATTTCGCCCATGTAAACGATACATTGCAATCCCATAAGTGCGCAAACCGTAGCAGTTGCTACACCGTGTTGACCAGCGCCGGTTTCGGCAATAATTCGTTTTTTACCCAAGCGTTTTGCAACTAATATTTGACCAATTGTGTTATTGACTTTATGCGCTCCGGTATGATTTAAATCTTCTCTTTTTAAATAAATCTTGGTGTTGTATTTTTCAGATAAACGTTTTGCAAAATATAGTGGACTTGGGCGTCCAACGTAATCTTTTAGCAATTGATCAAACTCTGCTTTAAAATCTGGCTCGCTTGTTATTTTTAAATAGTTTTGGCGTAATTCTTCTACATTTGGATACAACATTTCAGGAATGTAAGCTCCTCCAAATTCCCCGTAATATCCTTTTTCGTTGACGTTAAAATTCATTTTATTCCAATTTTAAAAGTTGGCAACATCAAATTTTCGTTTGAAATTGCTAAATAGATTTTTGTTTTTTAGCCCCGGTTCGATTTCAAATTTACTATTTATATCGACTGCATAAATAGGAAGATTGGTTTTTGAAATTTCTTCGATAGCTTTTAATTCATTGATTCCGATTCCACCACTCAAAAAGAAGGGTTTGTCTGAATTGTATTTTTTTAATATAGTCCAGTCGAAAGTGGTTCCGTTTCCGCCAGGTAATTTTCCTTTTGTATCAAACAGAAAGTAATCACAAACTGATTCGAAAGGTTTTATAACTTCAAAATCAAAATTTTCATCTGCAGAAAAAACTTTTATAATTTCGGTTTTTTTAGGCAAATGTTGTTTTAATTCTGATAAAAATTCAACAGATTCATTTCCGTGAAGTTGAACGGCTTGTAAATTGTATTTTGTTACTTTTTCCAGAATTTCTTCCTGACTCTGATTTACAAAAACACCTACTTTTTTAATTGTTTCTATAAGTTCAGGAATTGTTCCGTTAAAATATCGAGCGGATTTTTCCCAGAAAATAAACCCCATATAATCGGGTAGGAGTGCACCTACCTGGAGAATGTTTTCGGGATATTTCATGCCGCATATTTTGAGTTTCATTTTTTTAATGCTTTTTTTGGCTAAAAGCTTTAAGCAATAGGCTTTAAGTTTTTAGCACAATGTTGATTTTTTTTTTAAGCTTACAGCCTAAAGCTTATTGCTTACAGCTGACTAATAAATTCAGTTGCTGCTTTTCCGGCGTTGTCGGTTTTCATGAAGTTTTCTCCAATTAAAAATCCGCTGTAACCGTAAGGTCTTAATTCTGAAATGGCTTCGATTGACGAAATTCCGCTTTCAGATACTTTTACAAAATCATTCGGAATTTGAGAAGCCAATTGTTTACTGAAATCTAAACTCACTTCAAACGTTTTTAAGTTTCGGTTGTTCACACCAATCATATCTAAACTTGGCATAATCGATTTCTCTAATTCTTCCTGATTGTGAACTTCAAGCAAAACTTCTAAACCTAATTTCTTTGCAAATTCTGATAATGATTTGATTTCTTCACGAGTTAAAACCGCAGCGATTAGTAAAATTAAATCGGCACCAAAAGCTTTTGCTTCTAAAATTTGGTATTCATCGACAATAAATTCTTTTCGTAATAACGGAATATTTACACTCGCTCTTGCCAAAAGCAAATCGTCTAGAGAACCTCCAAAATATTTTCCGTCGGTTAAAACCGAGATTCCGCAAGCGCCTGCATTTTCATAACCTTTAACGACTTCTTCAACTGTAAAACTGTGATTGATGACTGATTTTGAAGGAGAACGACGTTTGTGTTCAGCAATAATTCCTGTTGAACTTTGTCTGAGTTTTTGACTTAAAGAAATCGTTTCTCTTCCAAAAAATACGGAACTTTCCAATTGCGAAACAGGAATGATTGATTTTTTTAGAACTACTTCTCGTTGTTTATCAAATATTATTTTATCTAGTATGTTCATTGTTTTTATTTGTTTCAGGTTTCAGGTTTCAGGTTTCAGGCTCGTTCCAAAAACTTGAAACCTGAAACAAAGAAAACTTGAAACTATTTTTTTTACTTACTAAGTTCTTGTAAATTTTTAAGAGCCTGATGCCCTTTTCCAGAAAACAAGCTTTCTTTTGCTAATTCAAATCCTTCTAGTGGAGAACATTTTGTTACTGTTGCGATTGCCATTGCAGCGTTTGCGCAAACCACATTATTTTGTGCTTCAGTTCCTTTTCCTGAAATGATATTGATAAACATATCGGCCGATTCTTCGATAGTTTTTCCACCTTCGATTTCACTTTGTGATAAAAGACGAACACCAAAATCTTCCGGTTTCAACATGCCTTCCATGTGCGATGTGATTGTTTTGGTCGGACCTGTTAAGGAGATTTCATCATATCCGTCAAGCGAATGTAAAATCGTGAAATTGATATCCGTATTTTGATATAAATAAGCATACATTCTCGCCAATTCTAAATTGAAAACACCAACCAATTGGTTCTGTGGAAACGACGGATTTACCATTGGTCCCAACATATTGAAGAATGTTTTTACGGCTAATTCTTTACGAATTGGTCCAACATTTTTCATCGCTGGATGAAAAAGAGGAGCGTGCAAAACACAAATTCCGGCTTTGTCTATACATTTTTCTAAAAATGAAAGATCATTGCTAAATTTGACTCCCATTTTTTCCATCACGTTGCTTGATCCTGAAATGGATGAAACGCCATAATTGCCATGTTTTGCGACTTTAATTCCGGCTCCGGCCGAAATAAAAGAGGCAAGAGTTGAGATGTTGAAAGTATCTTTTCCGTCACCACCGGTTCCGCATAAATCGATGGTATTATAAGCTGATAAATCGACGCGAACGCACAATTCTAACAAAGCTTCACGAAATCCCGAAAGTTCATCAATCGTAATACTTCGCATCATAAATACGGTCAAAAATGCCGAAATCTGACTTGGATTGTAACTTCCACTTGAAATATTAATCAATACGTTTTTGGCTTCTTCTTTTGTAAGCACTTCGTGATTGATTAATTTATTTAATATATTTTTCATTTTTTTTAAGGTTCTGAGTCGCTGAGACTCTAAGTTGCTAAGACTGTAAACTGCGACTGATACTGAAAACTTTTTCTAATGTTCATTTCCCTGATAAATCCACATAGGTTCTGTTTTGCCTGCACGTTCAAATCCGTTCTTTTTGTAAAAGTCAACAGATCGCCCGTCTGCTGTAAGCATTTGCATATGAAAGTGACTGTATTTCTCCTGCATTTTGTCCATGATCAATTTTCCAATTCCTTTTCCTTGATAATCAGGAAGCACCAATAAATGTGGATAATAAACGGTTAAAAATCCATCAGAAATTGCATTCCCAAGCCCGATTAATTTTTTTCCTTCCCAAGCTGTAATTAAGGTTTCCGAATTTAAAAGTCCGTTATATAATTCGTTTGGTTTACTGGCAGAACTCCATTCATTTGCTTTATATAAAATCAAAACGTCTTCAATATTGATTTCTCCGGTTTCTAAAATAGTTATCATTTTTTTTAGGCTCTAAGTTGCTAAGATTCTAAGGTTCTAAGTTTTTTTTGTAAACGGTGACTGAGACTGAATACTAGCTCTTTATCCAATTCTCTAAAATCCTTTTTCCATTTGGTGTAAGCACACTTTCCGGATGAAACTGAACACCTCTTACATCAAAAGTTTTGTGTCTTAACGACATAATTTGTCCGTTTTCGTCTATTGAAGTTGCTTCAAGAACATCTGGCAAATTACTGTCGACAACCCAAGAGTGGTATCTTCCTACTTCAAATTCATTGCCTAAACCTTCAAATAAAATTTCGTCTGAAACTACTGTTTTTACATTTGTTGCAACGCCGTGATATACTTTATCAAGGTTTGAAAGTGTTCCGCCAAAAACTTCTCCAATTGCTTGTTGTCCTAAACAAACACCTAGAATGCTTTTTGTTGGAGCATATTTCTGAATTACTGCTTTTAATAAACCAGCTTCATCAGGAATTCCTGGTCCAGGAGAAAGTAATATTTTATCGAAAGAAGCGATTTCGTCAATATCAAATTCGTCGTTTCTATAAACGGTTACTTCGCAGTTTAAATCTTCTAAATAGTGCACTAAATTGTAAGTGAAACTATCGTAATTGTCTATAACTAATATTTTTTTCATGTCTTTTGTTTTGTTTCAGGTTTTCTTTGTTTCAAGTTTCAAGTTCTGTGACTGAAAACTGATTTTTATTTTTCTCGAACGTATTTTTCAGTGATAATACGATTGATACCTAATTTTTCTACTTTTTCGATTCCTTTCTGAATTAAGGTATCGTTTTTAATTTTTACGGTAAACTCAAATTTGTTGTTTTCCCATTGTCTGTTATTGAAAAACTCTAAATTCTCTGTGTATGTACTATCCTTTAAAGTATATTTTCCGCCTCCGCCAAAGAATACTGCATTTGTTGAATCTTTCCCATTATTCAAATCGTGATTGAAAAAAGCAAAATGAGTATCATTTATAATTTTAATCATTTTTGTTTTTGGATTGAAAGTCGAGAAAGTTGAATCTTTTTCTGTCGTTTCTGCTGATATCAGACGCCAGGTTCCTGTTAGTGGTATACTTGTCGATTCTTTCTTTGATTCACATGATACTAAAAGAACGAAAGCGATAATAAAAGGAATTAAATTTTTCATAGGTTATATTTTTTGTTTCAAGTTTTCTTTGTTTCAAGTTTTCTGTTTCACATTCCAACAACTTGAAACCTGAAACTAAAAAAACTTGAAATTATATTTTTTCCGCCATTTCCAGTGCTGTATTCAAAGCTCTTAACTTATTATAAACTTCCTGCATTTCGCTTTCTTCATCAGAACTTGCTACGATTCCAGCTCCGGCCTGACAGTGTAATTGATGATTTTTGCTCAGGAAAGTTCGAATCATAATCGCGTGATTAAAATTCCCTTCAAAATCCATGAAACCAATTGCGCCTCCGTAAAAATTACGATTTGTTTTTTCATAATCTTCAATCAATTGCATTGCTCTGTGTTTTGGTGCACCGCTTAAAGTTCCTGCTGGAAAAGTGTCAGCAACGACCTGCATTGTTGTGGCTTTTTCATGTAAATGACCAGTAACTTTAGAAACCAAGTGAATTACGTGAGAGAAAAACTGAACTTCTCTGTATTTTTCTACGTTTACATCGTGACCGTTTCGACTTAAATCATTTCTTGCCAAATCGACTAACATTACGTGTTCGCTATTTTCTTTTTTATCTTCAGAAAGTTCTTTGGCTAAAAGAGCGTCGCGTTCGTCATTTCCGGTTCTTTTGAAAGTTCCTGCAATTGGGTGAATTTCTGCTTTTCTGTTTTTTACGATAATTTGTGCTTCGGGCGAAGATCCAAATATTTTGAAATCGCCATAATCAAAAAAGAACAAATAAGGTGATGGATTAATACTTCTTAAAGCTCTATAAACATTGAATTCGTCACCTTTAAAACCTTGTGTAAAACGACGTGATAAAACCAATTGAAAAACGTCTCCCCTAAAACAATGCTTCTTAGCCAAAGCTACATTGTGTTTGAATTCATCATCAGTTAAATTCGAAAAACCTTCGCCTTCTTTAGTAAATTTATAAGAGGCAATATTTCTTGATTGTAATAATTGTTCAATTTCTGAGATGTTGTTTCTTCCATCTACGCTATGGCAAAAAATATACGCTTCATTTTTAAAGTGATTGATCGCAATAATGTTTTGATAAACTGCGTAAAAAACATCCGGAATTGAAGTTGCATTGTCTTTTTTAGCGATAGAAACTTTCTCGAAATAACGAACAGCATCGTAAGAAATGTATCCGAATAATCCGTTATTGATGAATTTAAAATCGTTTTTCTCTGATTTAAACTGACTTGAAAATTCTTGAATTACTTCTGGAATATTAGTTGAAGCATCAATATTAATTTGCTCAGTTGTTCCGTCAGGAAATGTTTTAGAGATAGTTTCGTTTTCAATTTTGATTGTTGCAATCGGATTACAGCAAACGTAAGAGAAACTATTGTCATTTCCGTGGTAATCGCTACTTTCCAATAATAAGCTATTTGGAAATTTATCTCTTATTTTAAAATAAATACTTACCGGCGTAATTGTGTCTGCCAGAATTTGTTTGTAGTGTGTGTTGAGTATAAAAGGTTTCAAAGTATGTTGTTTTTTAATTTTTATTTATTTTTTCTGTTTGAGTTATGACCAAAAAAAAAGGCTTGTCGTGATGACAAGCCTTTTATATTTATAGTTTTGAAAATACCATAGGAAGCTTCGTTCACGACGTTTGACGTAAATTCTTCCACCACCAAGTATTGTTCATTATTGTTTTCATAATCTTATTTTGATATGGCAAAGATATAAATGTAATTTGGATTAAAAGACATAAAATTTCAAAAAAAACTTTTCTTAATCTGTAAATTTGTTAAATTTTGTTGAAATAAAAGTGCTTTAAGAGTTTAATTTCCAATGGCTATTGTGTTGTTTACGTTCATTCTAAAGTCCGGATTTCCTTTGATATTAGGCATTGTAAACAATTCACTGTTTTTGATAGTGGTAAAGTTAATATCGAAAGCTGGGTTACTATAATATTGTTGAATTGCGGTATTTGCAGCTCCGGCTTCGCTCGTTATTGCACCATTACAATTGTTAACGATCAGGTTTTTGAATGTAATTTTAGCAAGGTTGGCATCTCCATTTCCAATATTTCCTTCTAGTAAAACAAAAGGAGCAAATCCTGAAACAATACTATTTGTCAAATTGAAAAAAGTATTTTCCCTCACATAAATAGATTCGCGAACTAATCCTTGATTATTTTCTTCGGTATTAACTAAAGTAATATTGTTGGCATTTATTTTAGTTAGTTTTTTGCTCATATCAGTATTTGCAATTTTATCATATGAGTCAACTTCAAAACATCTAGATCCTGAAATGTCAGATGAAAAAGGATTACGAATTGCTATACTGTTGCTTATATTGCATTGAACACCTTGTGTAAAATCGAAATCATCGTCTGTAGTTCGATATGAAATTAAGTTGTTCATGATCAGATCTCCACCATAACTTTCAAAAGAATCATCATTAGAATAACTGATTTGAATATTACTTAAAACCGTTTTTCTCCCAACACCAGCTAATGAAAGTCCGTTAAGTTCTTTGGCAGCGCTTAATTTTCTGCCAGAGTATTCAATTCGAACATACTTTAAAATCCCTGAATTATCTTCGGCATCCTGGCCTCCGTAATGATTTAACATAGGTTCTAAATCAAAAGGCAAAATATGAATACCTCCAATAGTATTTATTGGCGCTTTTCCTAAAATAATTATTCCGCCCCAGTCTCCAGGTCTTCTTTCTGTAACTTCTTTGTTTGAAGTAAAAACGATAGGATCAGTTTCTAAACCTTCGGCGTTGATTTTTGCTCCGTTTGTAATCACAAGAGTTCCACAAGTTTTATCGTCACCACGAATTACTGTTCCGGGTTCTATTGTTAGTGTGGCATTGTTAGTTACATAAACAACTCCAACCAATTGATACGTATTGCGTTTAAAAAGTTTGGTGTCTTTATCAATAGTTCCTGCAATTATATTTGTTGCTTCATTATATTCTGTTTTAGCCGGATTAAAATTAGTCCAATTATTCATCCAGTTTGTGTTACCGGTAATTCCTTTTGGCAGTTGTTGTGCATGTGACAAAAAGGTACTAAGAAGACAAAGAAGTGCAATAGGTAATTTTGTTTTCATAACTATGATTTTGATTTCTAGTTTTTGCTTTTTTTAATTAGGCCAAAATTAGAAGCTCAATGTTAATCAAAACGTTGAAAGTCATTATGAAAGCGTTACTTTAGTATTAAGAATGTTATCTTTTTGAAAATAAATAAAAAAAAGAAACCCCAATAGTTTTAAACTATTGGGGTTTTTCTTATAATCAAAGAATTAGTAAGTCTTTAAAATATTAGAATTTTAAAGCTACAGTTAATTCGAAATCATCATTGATAGTTTTGTCTCCTAAGTTTTCGAAGAAGTTACCAGAGTTGTATTTGATATCGTATTTAGTTCTGTCAACTTTGAATGCTGTTGTAGCAGTGTTTCCAGCTACAGTAATATCAAAAGTTACTGGTTTAGTAATTCCTTTGATAGTTAAATCAGCAGTTACAGTATAAACGTCAGTTGCTTTAGCACCGATTTTTTTGAATACTAATTTTGCAGTTGGGAATTTGTCAGTTCCAAAGAAATCGTCAGCTTTTAAGTGACCATTCAATTTCCCTTGGTATTCTCCAGTTAAATCAGTTGCAGTTAATGAAGTCATATCAACAGTAAAAGAACCACCAACTAGTTTTTTTCCTTTGAAAACTACAGCTCCATCTTTAAAGTTTACAGTTCCAGAGTGTTCTCCAGTTACTTTTTTACCTACCCATTTGATAGTAGATGCTTTTACGTCGATTTTTTTAGATTGTGCGTTAACTGAGATACTAGCTACTGCTACGAATAATGCTATTGCAATTGTTTTTAAATTTTTCATGTTGTTAAAATTGATTTTAGATTAATAATAATTATATAGTGATAAATAATTCTTCTTGAGATTTTCTAACTTTTTTGTAATGTTGAGCGTCGTCCTCATCATGTCTGTAACCTACAGTTGCTATAACAGCTGCGTTTAAACCTAATTTGTCTAAACCTAAGATTTCATTGAAACTTGCAGGGCTAAAACCTTCCATTGGAGTTGCATCGATTTTTAATTCGGCAGCAGCACTAAGTAAAGTTCCTAAAGCAATATAAGTTTGTTTTGCTGTCCAGATGTCTTTTGCTTCTTGTGATAAATTTGCAATTGTACCTTTCATCATATCACTGAATCCAGCTAAAGCTTCAGTAGGAACACCTCTTGTTTCGCTAATGTTTTTAATATAAGCATCTACAGATTCTGCTCCGGCATTTAAGTCGTTTGCAAAAACAAATAGGTGAGAAGCATCAGTAATTTGAGTTTGTCCCCAAGCAGCTGCTTTTAATTGCTCTCTAATTTCTGGATTTTCTACAAGAATAACCTTAAAAGGTTGTAATCCGTATGAAGAAGCGCTTAGTCTAACAGCTTCTTTTAATGTATTTAAATCTTCAGTAGAGATTTTTTTAGTTGCATCAAATTTTTTAGTTGCATATCTCCAATTTAAATTGTCTAATAATGTGCTCATAATATTAATTTTGTTGAGTTCGGTATTTTTCTAATAATTGATTTAATAATTCTAATTCCTCAGAACTTATATTCTCTGCAAATGTGCGCTCGTGCTCATCTACTTTAGGATCTAATTCTTTTAGTACGTCTAATCCTTTTTGAGTAATTAGAACCTCTATTTTTCGTCTATTGTCAGGACAAACATTTCGTGTGACAAAATCCTTCAATAATAATTTATCTACTAATCGGGTTGTGTTACTTGTTTTAGCAAGCATACGTTCTTGTATCACACACATATTAGCAGGATTTCCTTTTTGCCCTCTTAATATACGTAGTACATTGTATTGTTCTCCGGATAAATCATACGGTTTTATCAACTCGTTGAAATGATCCTGAATCACATTTTGTGTGTACATGATATTCAGAATAACTTTTTTCGCATTATCCATCTTAACTGTACTTTTTATAACCTCTTCAATTGTCATAGTCGTAAGTGTATAATTTGTATATACAAATGTATGTACTTTTTATATTTGTATATACAAACGTTGTGTTAATTTTTCGTTAAATGAAATAATACGCCTTTTACAGTTATATAAACTCTATAGAATTAATGTAAAAATAGTGTAATTTTTATTTTAAAAATGGATATTCTAAAGTTTAATGATTTTTTAAAGATGAAATCCTCTGTGGTTCACATAAGTATTAAATCTGACAGTCCCGAAGCCTCGGGATAAAACCTGTCGGGTTTTTTCTATCGGACGGATATAATTTTAGATTTTAGAAAATAAAAATGTTAATTAAGTGTCAGGTATAAAAATGCCGCTAAGCCAGCTCCAATTATTGGACCTACGATCGGAATCCAGGCATAATCCCAATTGCTGCTCCCTTTTATAGGAAGAATTGCATGCATGATTCTTGGTCCAAGATCTCTGGCGGGATTAATGGCGTAACCTGTCGTGCCTCCCAATGATAAACCAATTGCCCATACGACTATCGCCACAGGAAGTGCGCCAATAGTTCCTAATCCTATTGTTGCATTTGCATCTGTGGCTATTTTTAGGCTGGGTCCGGCAATATAAAAAATGGAAAAGATCAAGACAAAAGTTGCAATTATCTCACTGATAATGTTTGATAAATTATTTTTGATAGCCGGAGATGTTGAGAAACAAGCGAACTTGGCATTTTCATCATCAGTTGCAGCGAAATGGTCTTTGTGAGATAACCATACAAAAAAAGCACCTAACATAGCTCCAATCATTTGAGCCAGTATATAGGTCGGAACTAAGTTCCAATTGAATTTTCCGATTAGAGCCAAAGCAAGTGTAACAGTTGGGTTTAGATGTGCTCCGCTAACTGGTCCCGCAATGGTTACACCAGCAAAAACGGCAAATGCCCAAGCTGTAGTGATAACCATCCAACCCGAATTGTTTCCTTTTGTATTTTTAAGTACAACGTTTGCAACGACGCCATTACCTAATAAAATCATTACCATGGTGCCTAAAATTTCTGCTGTAAATGGAGTCATGTCTTGATGTATTTTAAATGGTTTATTCTTCGATCCAGTCTGATGCGCGTCCAACGGCCTTATTCCAATTTTTAACCAGTTTATTTACTTCTGGTTTTGGCATATTTGGAGAAAATACACGATCTATAGACCATTGTTCTTTCAAATCGTCTAAGCTTGACCAGTATCCTACGGCAAGTCCTGCCAAATATGCGGCACCCAAAGCTGTTGTTTCGAGTGTTTTTGGTCGTGTAACTGTTTTTCCATAAATGTCTGACTGAAATTGCATCAGTAAATTATTGGTTGCAGCACCGCCATCGACTCTTAATTCTTTTCCTTTTCCGCCAAAATCTGCTTCCATAGCTTTTAGCAAATCATTAACCTGATAAGCAATTCCTTCTAAAGTTGCTCGTGCAATATGTGCACTGGTAGTTCCTCTAGTAATTCCAAAAATAGCACCTCTGGCATATTGATCCCAATGCGGAGCTCCTAAACCTGTTAATGCCGGAACAAAATAAACACCACCGTTATCAGGAACACTTGCTGCCAAAGTCTCAATTTCCTCGGATGCGTTAATCATTTTTGCTCCATCTCTTAACCATTGTACAGCCGCGCCTCCAACAAAAACACTGCCTTCTAAAGCATAGGTCGTTTTACCGTTAATTTTCCAGGCTACGGTAGTCAATAAATTGTTCGTTGAACGAATTGGTTTTTCTCCCGTATTCATTAGCACAAAACAGCCTGTTCCGTAAGTATTCTTTATCATTCCCGGAGTTGTACATAACTGACCAAACAGCGCTGCCTGTTGATCTCCTGCAACACCGGCAATAGGAATTTTTGTTGAAAATAGAGTAGTGGAGCTTTCTCCATAAATGGTACTGCTTTCTTTTACTTCAGGAAGCATGGCTCTTGGAATATCAAACAATTCTAATAATTCATCATCCCACTCTAAGGTATTGATATTAAATAATAAAGTTCTGCTGGCATTAGAAACGTCGGTCATGAATAATTTACCTCTTGTTAGTTTCCAAATGAGCCAAGTGTCTACAGTTCCAAAACAAAGTTTTCCTTGTTCCGCTTTTTTTCGTGCTCCGGGAACGTTATCTAAAATCCATTTTACTTTGGTTCCGGAAAAATAGGCATCCAGAATTAATCCAGTTTTTGTCTGAATCATTTCGGCATGTCCTTGTGCTTTTAGTTTGTCACAATATTTTGCTGTTCTGCGATCTTGCCAAACAATAGCATTGTAAATAGGTTCGCTTGTTTCGCGATCCCAGACAATAGTAGTTTCTCGTTGATTGGTTATTCCCATTGCAGCTATTTCACGACCAGAGATTCCCACTTTTGCAATTGCTTCTGCGGCGACACTAATTTGAGAAGACCAGATTTCATTTGGGTTATGTTCGACCCATCCCGGTTTTGGAAAAATTTGCTTAAAAGTTTTTTGCGAGATGCTTACAATTTCTCCTCCATGATTAAAGACTATAGCTCTCGAAGAAGTCGTTCCTTGATCCAGTGCTAAAATTAATTTATCTTGCATGACTTACTATAGTTAAGTTAATAAATTCTATTGAAATTCTTTTAAAAGAAAACCTCTTGCAATTCCGTGGAAGTTTGTAACCTCTCTATGTATCCAGGTTTCGTCATGTCCTAGTTCCTTCGCTAGTAATCGTGCTACTTTTTCAGACGACTGAATTGCAGCTCTGGCATCTAAGAATAGTAACCGAACACGTCTTGCTAAAACGTCGTCAACAGTTCTAGCCATTTCATATCGAATAGCCCAAGCTACTTCGGCCATGATAAATTCGTGATCCGGATGCAGTTTTTCTTTTAACTCAGGTTCGTTTTGTTGTAATTCGAGTATTTTAGGAATATCTGAACCATAGATATACAAATGATTCATTCTGTCTAAAGCTGTAGTGACTTGGTTTCCATGAATGGGAAGATGTTCTGTGTTACAGACTTTTTTAGGTAATTTGCCTACTTTGATAGCTTTATCGATAATATCTTCGGCAATTTTTCTGTAAGTGGTCCATTTTCCTCCGGTAATCGTTATTAAGCCAGTTTCCGAAACTATAATTTTATGACTTCTCGAAACTTCTTTGGTACTTTTTCCTTCTTCTTCAGGAGCTGCCAACGGACGTAAACCAGCAAAAACAGACAGAACGTCGGCTCTCGTAGGTTTTTTAGCTAAAAAGCGTTGAGCAGTTTCCAGAACAAATTCGATTTCACTTTCGAGTGCAATAGGTTCCAGACTGTGTTTTCTAATTAAGGTATCAGTTGTTCCTACTACAATTCTATTGTGCCAAGGCACTGCAAATAAAACCCGTCCATCACTTGTTTTAGGAATCATCAGCGCTTGGTCGCTTGGTAAAAATGATTTATCAAATACAAGATGAATTCCCTGACTCGGAACAATATATTTCTTGTAAACCATATCATTTAGTTTCATAATGGCATTTGTAAAAACTCCGGTCGCATTAATAATTGCGGAGCCTTTTATGTCATACTTGTGACCAGTTTCATGGTCTATTGCTTCAACACCAATAATTTGATTTTTATTGTCTTTTAATAAGTTTACAACTTTAGAATAATTTAAAAGGCAAGCTCCTTTTTCTGCCGCTGTTTGAGCAATATTTATTGCCATACGGGAGTCGTCAAATTGTCCGTCGTGATAAATTACGCCACTTACCAAACCTTTTTCTTCGACGGTGGGAAGCATTTCAATTGTTTTTTTCTTTGAAATATATTTTGAAGCTCCTAAGCTTAAACGTCCCGATAATAAATCATAGATCTTTAATCCGATAGTATAAAAGTAACCGCCCCACCAATTGTAATTTGGGATTACAAAAGATTGATTTTTAACTAGATGGCCTGCGTTTTTTGCCATTAAGCCTCTCTCTTTTAGGGCCTCTCTGACTAAATGAATATCACCTTGCTCCAAATAGCGAACTCCACCGTGAACTAACTTGGTACTTCTGCTCGACGTTCCTTTTGCAAAATCTACAGCTTCAAGCAAGATCGTTTTGTAACCTCTGCTTGCGGCATCAAGTGCAGTTCCAAGACCGCTTGCGCCACCACCAATTATAATTACATCCCACTTTTCAGTGTTTTTTAATTTCGACAATTGCTCTGAGCGTTTCATATGGTATCAGTTTGTTTATTTTTGTAAGATTAGATCTTGCATTATAAACTTAATGAAACTAAACGAATTGGAAGCAAAGTGAATCGATTATTTAGTAGTAATATTTGAAGAGTAAAAGTAAACCCTACAGTTCCGAGGCTTCGGGACTATAGGGTTTGATATAGTAATTTTGACGTTTATATTTTTAAGCTAACTTTTTTTCATACGCTTTTCTGGCTGCGCCTCTAAAAAATACTTCACCACAATAGGTATAATTTAACCTATCCAAAATTTTCAGCATTGGAACATTGTCAAAGTTCGTGTCAACTTTAATACTGTGAATGTTATTTGCAAGAGCCAAATCTTCTATACTTTTAAAAAGTTTTGTGGCAATACCTTTGCCTTTTGCTAATTTGGAAACCGCTACGCGATGTACAACAGTATAATCATCATTAGTAAGCCATTTGCCTTCTATGTTTTCGTAAGCGGGTTCTTTTTCGAACATAATAGCCGCATAAGACAAAATAGATTCGTTTTCTATAAGTACATAAGCATGACCATTTTTCACATCATTTTTTACTGTAAGTTCGTTCGGATATCCGTCTTGCCATTGTGTACTACCGTCCAGACGTCTTTGTTCGATGGCATCTTGTAAGATGCTCCAAATTTGAGGAACTTCGGAAATATCAGCTTTTCTTAAAATTAAATTTTCTGTTATGTTGCTCATTTTTTTAGTATTAAACTATTAAAGGAAAATTAATGAATTTGTTTTTAAAGAAACTATAAATTAAGATGCAGTAAAACTGTCAGGTTAAATTTCTAATTTACGAAAGTTATTATTCGCTTAAATACTTTTCAATGGACGTATTTATTATTTTTCGTTCGTCAATTGTTGCATCATTATCCATGTCACTGTGGTTGATAGGAGTGAATTGAACTGTCATTCCGTATTTTTTTTGTTCTTGTTCAGTTGGTAATACACCTTCGTCTGCAGAATAGTTTTTAGAGCGTAACGTATATACTTTTGGTTGGTTAACTCTTGGAAGAGGCATTCTGCGATTGTCCATCGTTATTATTTTGTAAACCAATTTAGGATATTTAGTAGCAAATAAAGCAGTCATATCGCCTCCATTTGAATGACCAATTAATATTAAATGTTTAAAATCTAATTCAGGTTTTATAATTTTAAACTCATTTAAAACATAAAGAATGTTATCAGTGCCTCTTTCCCAATTTGGTTTTCTTGTAACTTTAAAATCTCCTTCCATTGCCAAAAGATCGTCAGTAGGTAATTCGTGCTGAATACTAATGACAAAATATCCTTTTGAAGCTAAGTTTTCTGTTAAATAAGAATAAATCATATTGTCTCCGCCTTTATTCTCTCCGTATCCATGACTAAAAATGATGATCTGCTGATTATTAATTTTTGAATCTGTTTTTGGGCAAAAAATGGCAATCGGAATTTTACGATTTCTCGATTTGTCAAATAATTCTAAGGTATCAAGCTTAACGGGATACGTATTATTTGCTATTTGAGAATTTGTTTTTTTGCTATTCGAACAACTTATTAATAGTAAACAAATTAAAAATTGAGATAATATTTTGGCCATTTTGGTTTATTTTGTAGAATTATGAAACCCGACAGGTTTTAAAAACCTGTCGGGTTTGATGTGTATGATAACATTAAGAATATTAATGAGGCAGTTTATCTTTAATCAAACCATAAACCCAAGTCCCAAAAATGGCACTTACTAAAGTCACTACAATTACAGTAACCCCAGTTCCAATTTGAGCGAAAAGAGGACCAGGACAAGCTCCGGTAATTGCCCATCCAAAACCAAACATTAATCCGCCATAGATTTGTCCTTTGTTGAAAGTTTTTGGCTGAATTTCTATTTTTTCGCCTTGAAGCGTTTTAATGTTGAATTTTTTAATCAGTTGAACAGATATAAGTCCAACTACAACTGCACTTCCAATTACGCCATACATAAAGAAAGATTGCAGGTGAAACATTTCCTGAATACGAAACCAGCTAATGATTTCGGCTTTTACGAATACGATTCCAAAAAAGATTCCAACAACAAGATATTTTAAGTTGGAGAAACCGGAATCTTTCAATTGACTTCCGTTGATTCCTTCAGTATCCGTATTTTTATTTTCTAAATTACTCATTTTTGAAATTTTAAAGTGAAAGAATATAAGGTAAAATCAAAAGCGACATTACAAAACCGCCAATCATAAAACAGATTGTAGCGACTAACGAAGGCCATTGTAAATTTGAAATTCCCATAATCGCATGACCACTTGTACATCCGCCAGCGTAACGCGTACCAAAACCAACTAAAAATCCACCAACCACAATCATGATAAATCCACGAAGCGTTAATAAACTTTCCCAAGAAAAAAGTTGTGCAGGAACTAATCCAGAATGATCAGTGATTCCGTAAGTGGCTAATTGTGCAGAAAGTTCTGGGGCAATTTCAACCGGATTTGGATTGGCTAAGAAATAAGCTGAGATAACTCCGCCAAGGAAAATTCCGAAAACGAAAAATAAATTCCAGCTTTCTTTTTTCCAATCGTATTTAAAGAATGAAATATTTGCCGGAATACACGCCGCACAAATATGACGAAGTGAAGAACTAATCCCAAAGGATTTATTTCCGATAATTAATAAAATAGGAACGGTTAATCCAATTAATGGACCGGCAACGTACCAAGGCCAAGGTTCTTTTATGATTTCTAACATTTTTTAAGGTTCTAAGTTACTAAGATTCTAAGTTGCTAAGTGAAAAGGTCAAAAAAAATCTTAGAACCTTAGAATCTTAGTAACTCAGCATCTTTATTATTTTAATACTTTACTTTGACAAACAAAATCTGATTTTGGAATATTAGTTTTTGAAATCGCTCCAAAACCACCTTCAATTTCGGTGAAGTTTCTAAAACCACGAGCTTGCAAAATCGAAGACGCGATCATACTTCTGTATCCGGCTGCGCAATGCAAATAAAAATGCTCGTTCGGGTCGATATCTTTTACCCAGTCATTAATAAAAGCCAACGGTTTATTGTAAGCTTCCTCAATATGTTCGGCACTGTATTCTGTTTCTTTACGAATATCGATTACTTTGTCCTCTTTAATATTAAGTTGATTCGCAAACTGTTCAGCCGAAATTCGGTTTACCGTATCGATTTCAAAACCTGAATTTTTCCAAGCTTCAAAACCGCCTTCAAGATGTCCGATAATCGAATCAAAACCTACGCGGCTTAAACGAGTTACCGTTTCTTCTTCAAGACCAGTTTCTGTAACTAATATAATAGGTTGTTTTACGTCGGCAATTAAAGTTCCAACCCACGGTGCGAAATCTCCGTTGATACCTATATTTATAGACTGCGGAATAAATCCTTTATAAAAATCAACATTTTTTCTGGTATCTAAAATCAAAGCTCCGGTTTCTTCGGCTACAGCCTCAAAATCTTCTGCTTTAATTGCCTTCATTCCGTTATGCAAAACCGATTCAAAGCTTTCGTAACCGCCTTTGTTCATCGCCACATTCATACTAAAATAAGCTGGAGGAGGCAATAATCCGTCCGTTACTTCAGTGATAAATTCAGCTTCGGTCATGTTAGCGCGCAAAGCATAATTTGTCGCTTTTTGATTTCCGATAGTCGAAACCGTTTCTTTACTCATGTTTTTTCCGCAAGCGCTTCCTGCACCGTGAGCAGGATAAACAATTACATCATCGGCTAAAGTCATGATCTTATCTCTAAGCGAATGGAATAAAATCCCTGCCAATTGATCTTGTGTCATTCCGGCTGCTTTTTGAGCTAAATCCGGACGGCCAACATCGCCAATAAATAAAGTGTCTCCAGAAAAAATAGCGTGATCTTTTCCGTTTTCATCGATCAATAAATAAGTGGTACTTTCCATGGTGTGACCCGGAGTATGCAATGCTTTAATCGTGATATTTCCAACTTTGAATTCCTGTCCGTCTTTGGCAGAAATACAATCAAATTCGCAAGCTGCATTTGGTCCGTAAACAATTGGAGCTCCAGTTTCTTTACTTAAATCAATATGGCCCGAAACAAAATCAGCGTGAAAATGCGTTTCAAAAATATATTTCAATTTAACGTGATCGCGTTCTAAACGATCTAAATAGGGTTGAATTTCTCTAAGCGGATCAATAATAGCGGCTTCGCCGTTTGAAGTTATATAGTATGCACCTTGCGCAAGGCAGCCGGTGTAAATTTGTTCTATTTTCATGATATAAATTGAAAAATGATGGGTTACAAAGATAACTTTGTTTTCTTTTAAAATAGGTGACTAATGTTACAGAAATTAGGTTTTTGTGTAAAAAAATATAGTTTTTGACATTTGGTTTGATTTAAAGTGGAGCAATTAAGCTTTTACTTATAATTTTGCATATGACGAATGTCATTTTAATAAACATTTAAACTGCTATAGAAATGAATACAGAGGATTTATTGAATCAGATTGCATTTATAAAAGAAATTGATAAGGTCAAATATATTCAGCGAAAAACAAAATTGTTTAATAGTGACCGAAATGAAAATGATGCTGAACACAGTTGGCATTTGGCCTTAATGGTAATCGTTTTGGCAGAACATTCAAATGAGTCAATTGATGTTTTAAAAGTCATAAAAATGGTTTTAATTCATGATATTGTTGAAATTGACGCTGGAGATGTTTTTATTTATGATACGCAGAAAAATCATGATAATACTGATGAAGAGAGGTTGGCCGCGAGTCGCATTTTTGGATTACTGCCAAAAAAACAAGCAGATGAACTAATTTCAATTTGGGAAGAATTCGAAGCTGGTGAAACCAATGAAGCTAAGTTTGCAAAATCAATGGACAGATTAGAGCCTTTATTGCAAAACACGTCTAACGACGGAGGAACCTGGAAAGAATTTGGCGTGGACTATAAAAAGGTCTATGAAAAAAAGAGCGTCATAAAAGAAGGTTCGACAACTTTATGGAATTATGCAGAAGGATTAATAAATGAAAGTGTCGAAAAAGGAATATTGAAGAAAGAATAAAGTTTTAAACACATATAGACATAGTTTAGTTTGCGTTTAAAAGGCGTTTCACTTGTATCAATTCACATAGCTATGTGTGGAAACTAGTTTCTTTTTTAAAATAACAAAACTCTATGTTTCTATGTGTTTAATGTTTTTACCTAATTGTTGAAAAGTTTAACAAATATCAGGCGATAAACTTTTTTTAAAGGCAGTGTTTTCGGGTTTTAATGGGTAAATTTGTTGGACTTCATAAAACAAATACTACGTCTATGGAAGAAATGCTTTTTTATGACCGAATGCAATTCGCCTTCACAATTACTTTTCATTATCTTTTTCCGCAACTTACAATGGGTCTTTCTTTGATCATTGTTTATTTTAAATGGAAATATCTACGAACTAAAAACGAACAATACAATCACGCAACGCATTTCTGGATGAAAATCTTCGCATTGAATTTTGCGATGGGCGTTGTAACCGGAATTCCGATGGAATTTCAGTTTGGAACCAATTGGGCGAAATTCTCTGAGTTAACTGGCGGAATCATAGGTCAGACTTTAGCAATGGAAGGAATGTTTTCCTTTTTCTTAGAATCCTCCTTTTTGGGAATATTTTTGTTTGGAGAAAAAATCCTCGGACATAAATGGCATTTTGTAACCGGACTATTGATTTGTATTGGTTCCTGGGCCAGCGGATATTTAATTATCGCCACACATTCGTGGATGCAAAATCCTGTGGGTTACGAAATTCTTGAAAACGGAAAATTTGTGCTCACGAATTTTAAAGCTTTATTCCTGAATCCGTGGTTATGGCCTTCTTATTTGCACAATCAGGCAGCATCTTTAGTGACGAGTTCATTTGTTGTGGCCGGAATTGGTGCTTTTTATATTTTAAGTAAAAAGAATGTTTCTTTTGGGAGATTGTTCGTTAAAACAGGCGTAATCTTCGGATTGATTTCTTGTGTAATTGTCGCAGTTCCTACGGGTGATTTATTGGCAAAAAATGTAGTGAAATACCAACCCGTGACTTTTGCAGCAATGGAAGGAATTTTTCACACCGAGAAAAAAGGTTCTGAAATTGTTTTAATTGGTCAGCCCGATGTAAAAGACAAAAAACTGGACAATAAAATTGCTGTACCAAATATCCTGAGTTTCTTAACTTACGGAAGCTGGCACCAGGAAATTAAAGGTTTAGATCAATTTGAAGAAGATCTTCATCCAACAAATATTTCAGGTTTGTATTATGCATATCATATTATGGTAGGGCTCGGAACACTTTTTATAGGTTTAATGGGTTTTGCCGTTTTTCAGCTTTTTAGAAAGAAATTGTTCGAAACCAAATGGATTTTATGGTCGTTAATGTTCATGATGCCATTTCCGTACATCGCCAATACAACAGGCTGGTACACGGCAGAATTAGGTAGACAACCTTGGCTGGTTTATAATTTAATGAGAACTTCGGCAGGAGCTTCACCAACAGTTTCATCTGGAAATACGCTGTTTACCTTGCTAGGATTTATAGGATTGTATCTTTTACTAGGAATGTTGTTTTTGCTTTTAGTTGGAAAAATCATCAATAAAGGACCTCATCATGTTGAACTGAACTCAGAAAAAATATAATTATGGAATTTTTTTGGTACGTTGTTTTAATGGGAATTCTGGCCGTTTATATTGTATTAGACGGTTACGATTTTGGCGCAGGAATTATTCATTTATTTTTTGCTAAAAACGAGAAAGATAAAAAAGCAATTACAAGCGCAATTGGCCCGTTTTGGGATGCTAACGAAGTTTGGATAATTGCTGCCGGTGGTGTTTTATTTTTTGCTTTCCCAACTTTATATGCTTCTTCTTTCAGCGGATTTTATTTGCCTTTGATTATGATTTTATGGCTTTTAATTTTCCGTGCAATTGGTTTAGAAATGCGCGGACAAGTGCATCACCCAATGTGGGAAGCCATTTGGGACAAAGCTTTTGGAATCGCGAGTTTACTTTTGGCTCTTTTCTTTGGGATTGCTTTGGGTAATATCGTTCGCGGTGTCAATCTCGGAATGGTAACCAATGGCGTTTCGACCCAAGAAGCACATTATTTCTTTTTGCCTTTATGGAATCCAACTTTTAGCCCGCAAGCAAATGAATTGGGAATTATAGATTGGTTTACGCTCTTTTTAGGAATTGTAAGTGTTGTTGCCTTAACGATTCACGGTGCAAATTGGATTATTTTTAAAACCAATTCGTCCTTGAATACGCAACTTAAAAATGTAGTTTTTAAACTAAATATTGTTTTACTGGTTTTGGTTTTTATATCGCTTCAAATTTGGCATTTTATTGAACCTCAACCGTTTCATAATTTTATAGAAAATCCGATACTTTGGTTTTTTCCATTAATGGCTTTCGTTGGAATTGCTGGATTGTTTAAAGTGCGATCTTTTAAAAAAGACGGGCATGGATTTGTATTTTCGACCTTATTTTTAGTTGGCGGATTTGCCTCAACAGCGGTTTCAATTTTCCCGAATGTTTTACCTTCGACTAATAATGTAAATCCGTCTTTAACGATTTATAATACTGCCGCAGGAGAATATGGTTTAAATGCCGGAATGAGTTGGTTTTTTATCGCTTTGTTTCTGGTAATTATTTATTTAATTGTTCAGTACCGCGTTTTTAGTGGTAAAATGGATGAGGTTGGATATGGTGAACATTAAGGTTTTTTGCCACGACCCGAGCGATAGCGAACAGGCGAAGCAATTCACAAATTTTCACGAATTATTATATAACTAGCCGTTGGTTTCAACCAACGGTTTTTTTGTTTTAAGAAATAGTACTTTAATCAAAATGTTATATATATTTGAAAAAAAACCAAGATAAAAATTTCTATAATTTTCTTGGTTAAAATAAGCAGTCGTTCAAGAAAAAAGAAAGAATTTAATCTATTGAAGATTTATGTTTTTTAAAAAGAAACCAATTTCCGAAACTGAGTTTTCTGGAAAATTTGCTAAGCAATTAATTAAAAAAGTCAAAGGTTTGAAAATTATTTCAATAAATGAGCTTGAGGTTAAAAGTGAATTTAATGAAGGTAAACATCAGCACTTTTTAAATAATGCTTATTCTGAATATATAAATGATCCAAAATTTATTAAAGAGATTATTGAAAAATATGTGAACGGTGCATCTGCAATGTTTTTACCGAAAGAACTTTTAGATGTAGAAAGAATTTTACCTGTAATTAAGGACAGAAGATTTATTGAGAGTTTACAAGAGTTAAATGCTGACTTTGGAGAAAATCATATTTATGAATTTTATAATGAGGAATTGGTTGTTTTTTATGTTGAAGACAGAGAAAATTCAATTCATTATATTGCCAAAGATGATTTAAAAGAAATAAATTTTTCAATTGAAAATTTAAGAGAGAAAGCGCTTGAAAATCTTTCAAATAATTTCGAAATGAAACGTCATGGCGAAAATGGATATTTTATGTTGACAGCCGGAGGAAATTATGAATCAAGTTTAATTTTACTAAATATATGGAATCATGAGAATTTTATGGTAGATGGTAATATTGTTATTGGAATTCCTTCAAGAGACGTACTCTTAATAACAGGAAGTAAAGATTCTTTGAATTTGCATCGTATTTATGATTCGGTACAAGATATAAATGAAACAGGAGATCACATCGTTTCAAATAAAATTTTCGAGTTTATAAATGGAACTTTTGAGGTTTTGAAATAATCAAAATAGATTTAAAATAACTAGCCGTTGGTTTTAACTAACGGTTTTTTAATTTAGAGAACATCGGCTTTAGCCAAAATGTCAATTATATAAAAACTTTAATTTATTAAAAATTAGTTTTTCCATTAATATAAGAAGTAAAGGCTTTTTGAAAAGCAGTTAATTCGATGTTTTCAGATTTGATTATTTTTCCATCGCTGTATATTTGATATTGACCACTGCTGGGAGATTTTTTGGTCCATAAAATGCCACTTTTAATTTTGCCCAATTCGTCAGTTGTTAAATAGGCAGTTATCTTTTCTTCCGATTCAGATTGTATTTTATCTCTATACTTGCTTAAATAAATTCTTAGAAGCGCATCTTCCTGCGAGAAAAAATCTGCGATTTCATTAAAGAGCAAATCAATAGTGACGTTGTTTTCTGAAGTTTTTAGGAAAAGATATAATTTATAGCTTTTTTCATAATCGCCTTCGGGGAGCTTGAGTGAATAATTTTTAGATGAATAGCTGTAATTTTCGTTGTCTAATATTTTGCTGTAAATGAAGCTATTTGAGGGTAAATTACCCATTTTAAAATCGAAAAGTTCTACAGAGGAAATAAGAACACCTTTGTAAAAAAAATCACTAACCTTTTTTTGATTCTTAACATATATCTTTATTACGGCGTCATTTTCTATAGTATTCTTAATAACGATTGTGTCTTTTTCTTTATTAAAAAATATTAAATTACCATAATAAGCAGCTGAAATTTCAACCGAAAAATTTTCGAGTTTACCATCACTGTTATATTTTTTATTGATTGCTCCGCTTTCAATTTCAATTTTTTCGGTTTTCAAGCTATCTGTTTCTTGTGCGAAAACGGAGAAGGTGAATAATAAAAGTATTATTATTTGTTTTTTCATTCTTTATAAGATTATTCTTTGTAATACCAAAAGTAGTTTATCTCGACGATAAAAAAGTTTCAATTTTGGAGATTTCTTTTTTTTGCTCGATTATATGTTAGAGATCACTTTTTTTACTTTACCGGAGTTCAGTAATCTTTGTTTGAAATGGTATTCTTTTACTTGCATCTTAAACAAAGAAAAGATAATCCAGATATTGTAGCTATACAAATTAATTATATCAATAACTGTTGGTTTTAACCAACAATTATTTTGTTTTAAGCAATGTGACTTTAGCTAAATTGTTATGTATATTTGGCTTTAGCCAAGAAATTATATTACATATTCTGTGAGTTAAAAAATCACCGTTACCCAAATATATAGTTCCAAATGAAAAATGAAAGTTTTAATGTGTCAAATAAAAAATGGAAAATAATTCTAAATATTGGAATAATTATTTTCGCCGTTTTTTTTTTTATGAAGTCATTTATCATGGATACAAGTAGGAGTAGATATAAGAAAGCACTGAAAAATATTCAAGAACAAAGTTTTCAAGGAATTGTAGTTGATAAAGGATTTGAAAAATTTAATCATAATGCTGCAATGATATACTTAAGTAATAAAACTAAATTTTCTCCTTTTGGTCAATTCTGGCCGAAAATTAAAATTGGAGATTCAATTGTCAAGAAAAAAGGACAAACAATTATAACAGTATATAGAAATACTGAAAAAATTATATTAGATAATAAAGAAATACTTGATTCTTGGGAAAAATAAATCTGCGATATATTTTCGTTTTCATCTTTGTCAAAGTTTTACACCTTGACAAAGACTACTCTACTAGTTAAACTAAATTCAAATTAAAATAAAACTTCTTTTGTAATAATGTAAAACCCCATTACGAGTACAAACCAGCCAAAAAGAGGTTTTAGTTTTGCTCCGTCTATTTTTTTAGAAAGCTGGCTTCCAATTAACATTCCTAAAAGTGCCATTCCGGAAACGCCTAATAAAAAGGGGTAATTTATGGGAGTTCCTATATATAAATCGCCTCCAAAACCTATTGAAGAATTGATTGTAATAATCAATAATGAAGTTCCAACGGCTTGTTTCATGGGTAAATTGGCAAAAAATAACAAGGCAGGAATAATCAAGAATCCGCCTCCAGCGCCAAGAAATCCGGTTATAATTCCGACTATGAATCCTATTATACTCAGTTGCGTGTAATTGGTTTCAGTTGCTTTTACCTCGGGTTTATTTTTTCGAATCATCGAGATTGCCGCCGTAATCATCAATATAGAAAAGATGAACATAATTAAGAAATCCTTAGAAACGGTATATGAAGCAATTGAAAATAATGTCGAAGCAATTTGAGGAAAAATAACTTCGCGAATTATCAGAATAGAAATCACAGATGGAATCGCAAAATACAAGGCCGATTTTAATTTTAGATTTCCCATTTTGTAATGGCTATAACTCCCAAACATGGCAGTTAATCCAACAATAAATAAAGAATACGAAGTAGCTTGCTCAGGATTCACCTTAAATAAATACACTAAAATAGGAATGGTCAATATCGAACCGCCACCGCCAATTAAGCCAAGTGAGATTCCGATAATGATTGAAGCAAAATAACCTGCGTATTCCATTGTATTTGTTTTACGCAAAGGTGCTCCGTTAAAAAGAGATTCACAGTAACATTTATCACAGAAGGTTTTTTTGTTACTGATTAAAAAGATTAAAAGAATTTTAGTGCTGCATAAAAATTTAAACACATAGCAACATAGATTTTTTTCTCAATAGAAGGTTGAAATAAATAATACATTATTACACATAGTCCCGAAGCTTCGGGATGTATTAATGAAAGTGAAACGTCTTTATTTAATTTTTAAAACTATGTTGCTATGTGTTTAATTTTTTTATTTCAAAAGTTCGATTTGATTTCGGTTTAGTTTCACCAAACCTCTTTGTTCCATTTTTTTGAGTAATCTTGAAACAACTTCTCTGGACGTGTTTAATTCTGATGCAATTTCCTGGTGAGATAAATTTACTTCATTGCATCCGCAAGCGTCCGAATGTCTTTTTAAGTAAAACTCCAAACGCTCGTCCATTGATCGGAAGGCAATATTATCTACAACTTCGAGAACTTCTTCAAATCGGCTTCGATATGTATCGATTACAAATTCGTACCATGTTCTGTGTTCCATCATCCATTTATCCATCATTTGTAACGGAATCATCATAACGGTCACATCTTCGACCACTTTTGCCATGATTTGACTTTTTTCGCTTTTGGCGGTACAAATCATCGAGATGGCGCAGGCTTGTCCGGGTTGTAAATAATACATTAAAAACTCGCCGCCATCCTCGCCTTCGCGATAGATTTTGATTTTTCCTTTGGTAATTAAAACAGTGTTTTTTATGTATTGTCCGGTTCGCATTAAAATGGTTCCGGCTTCAAAATCTTGCAGGCTTCCGTTTTCTTCGATAGTCGAAATAAGTTCGTTCGAGAAATTAGGGAATATATTTTTTAATGAATTTTGCATTGCTAATAGGTAGGAATTAATAGCCCACGGATTTTATGGTTTGAACAGGTTCACACAGGTTTTTTTGCCACGACCCGAGCGATAGCGAACAGGCGAAGCAATTTCACGAATCAACACGAATTAATTTGTGATAAATAATTCTTTTTTAACACATAGTGACATAGCTTTTTGTTGCTCAAAAAAAGACGTTTCACTTTATCTTAAATCACATAGCTATGTGTAAATAATGTGTTATTTTATTGTACTCTAAACTTAGAAAATAAATCTATGTTTCTATGTGTTTAAATTTTATTTTTTTTCGCCACAATTTTCACAAATCAACATTATTTAATTTGTAGAAATTAGTGCAATTCGTGGCGAACAATTTTAATTACTCTAATCATTTTAATCTTATTTTGACAAAATATTCGTGGTGAATAATTTATCAAAATAAGATTAAAACTTATAAATTTTTACAAAGATAGCAGATTGATGTGGTATAAATTGTCAGAAAACTATATTTAAGATGCATTTTATGTAAATGAAAAAATCCTATTTTCTATCGAGTTTATAGACTATATTTTTGAAAATAGTAAGTAAATTTGTATTTCACTGATTATAATACTTTCTCTAAAACGTTTTCTGAGAATAATAATCGAAATCGCATTTGGCACGTTTTTAATTAATAGAAACGTCGTAATTTTACAAAAACACATTTATTATGAATTTATCACAAGAAGATTGGATTGCTCAACTAGCTGCTGACGAGAATGCAGTTATACTTGACGTAAGAACTGAAGACGAATTTAATGACGGTTATATTGAAAATGCCGTAAATATTGACATTAATAAAGGTCAGGGTTTTATTTATGAAATCGAAGAACTGGATAAAAATAAAAATTATTACGTGTATTGCCGTTCTGGAGCCAGAAGTGCGAAAGCATGCCAGATTATGAATGAATTAGGCATCGAAAATGCCTATAATTTACTTGGCGGTATCCTGGATTGGGAAGGCGAAACTGTAAATCCATAAAAGATAAAAAGAGGCATAAAAGCCTCTTTTTTCTTTAATATGCTATTAAATAACCAAATAAAAATAACCAGATTATGAGTTTAATACCCGAAGAGTATCAGATTAAAACCCTTATAAATCAAGAGACTTATCTTGTAAATGGAGAATTAAAACATTGGTCAGGACAAACTACACCCGTGTTTTCGACCATTTCATCTACAGAAAAATATACACCAACATTATTAGGATCGATTCCGTTTATGGGAGAAAAAGAAGCACACGAAGTTGTTGATGCTGCTTGTGCTGCCTATGATATGGGACAAGGTTTATGGCCAACTATGAAAGTAGCTGACCGTATTAAATGCATGGAGAATTTCGTGAAGCAAATGAAAGAAACCCGCGAAGAAGTGGTTAAACTTTTGATGTGGGAAATTGGAAAAAACCTTGGAGATTCACAAAAAGAATTTGATAGAACTGTTGAATATATTTACGACACTATTGCCAGTTATAAAGAATTAAACGGGCGTAGTTCTCATTTTGAAAAAGTACAGGGTGTAAATGCTATGATTCGTCGTGGACCTTTAGGTGTTGTTTTATGCCTTGGACCTTACAATTATCCTCTAAACGAAACATTTTCGTTATTGATTCCGGCTTTAATTATGGGGAACGCCGTAATCTTCAAACCTGCTAAACATGGTGTTTTATGTATTTCGCCATTGTTAGAAGCATTTAGAAGCAGTTTTCCAAAAGGAGTTATCAATATCGTATACGGACGTGGTCGCGAAGTGGCTTCTCCAATTATGAAATCTGGAAAAATTGATGTTTTGGCATTAATCGGTAACAGTAAATCGGCGATTGCTTTGCAGGATCAACATCCAAATAAAAACAGATTGCGTTTGATTTTAGGTTTAGAAGCGAAGAATCCTGCGATTATTTTACCAGATGCCGACTTAGATTTGACAATTCAGGAATGTATTGCAGGAACTTTATCGTTCAACGGGCAACGTTGTACGGCTTTGAAAGTATTGTATGTACATGAATCTATTGTAGAAGAATTTAATAAACGTTTTTCTGAAAAAGTAGATGCTTTAGTATTTGGAAATCCGTGGGAAAAAGGAGTTTCGTTAACGCCGCTTCCTGAAACCGATAAACCGCATTATATTCAGGGATTAATTGATGATGCGAAACATAAGGGCGCAAAAATATTGAATGAAAAAGGTGGAAAACATAGCGATAACTATATTTTTCCGGCAGTTTTATATCCGGTAAATAAAGAAATGCGTGTGTATCATGAAGAGCAATTTGGACCAGTCGTTCCGGTAATTGCTTTTAAAGATATTAAAGAACCATTAAACGATATGGCCGAGTCAAACTACGGGCAACAAGTGAGTTTATTTGGTAAAGACATTAAAACTTTGGCACCGCTTATTGATGCCTTGGTAAATTTAGTTTGTAGAGTAAACTTAAACAGTTCTTGTCAGAGAGGTCCTGATGCGTTTCCGTTTACAGGTCGTAAAGATTCTGCTGTGGGTACTTTGAGTATTCCTGATGCTTTACGTTCATTTTCAATTCGTACGTTCGTAGCCTCAAAAGATATCGATTATAACAATGAAATTCTGCAGGAATTGCTAAACAGCAAAGAATCAAATTTTATTAATACCGATTATATTTTGTAGTTATCAAGGTTATATATTAATTGTAGATACCGTCTTTTTCTTTTAGAATTAGGCGGTTTTTCTTTTTAAAGCTGATAAGGTTTTTCATAGTCTTCTTTTTTGTCATCCCGAGGAACGAGGGATCTCAATAAGTAACTCGACAATTAGAGGATATTAAAGATTTTTACTTTGTCTAGATTCATAGAAAACTACTAAAACTTTATATTTCCAGATTATTTTTCGAATAGAAATGTAACTTTAAGTTAAAAAAATCCACTAATATTATAATCTAAATTGAATCATCAAAAAACAGAATCACTTTATGCAAAAAAAGACATTCCAATTTGTAATTATTGCTTTTATATTTTTAGCTCAAACCGGCTTTGCCCAAGAGCTTTATATGCCAAGAAATATTAAAGAAGCTTATGCTAAAGGCACTCGTTCAATGGACGGAAAGCCTGGCAAAAATTATTGGCAGAACCATGGAAAATATACAATGGAAATTGCAGTAGATCCAAAAACAAAATTTGTAACGGGAACAGAAACTATTGTTTACGAAAATAATAGTAACGATACCTTAAAAAATTTAGTAATTAGATTTGTGAATAATTTACATAAGCCTTCGGCACCAAGAAGTGGGAATGTTAGTTCAGATTTTTTGAGTGACGGTTTAACGATTACTTCTTTAAAAATTGGTGAAGATTTTTATAAAGAAGATGCTAAAAGCTGGGGGACAGTAGGAAATGTAAAAATGAACAAACCCATTCTTCCACATTCTAAAGTTACAATTGCTATTGATTGGAATTATCCTTTGTCTAAAGAGAGTGGACGAGAAGGACAAATTAATGAAACTACTTTTTTTGTTGCCTATAGTTATCCGCGTGTAAGTGTTTATGATGATTATAATGAATGGGACAGATTGCCGCATACAGATCGTCAGGAATTTTATAATGATTTTAATGATTATTCGTATTCTGTAAAAGCGCCTAAAAATTATGTGGTTTACGCAACGGGAGATTTGTTGAATCCTGATGAGGTTTTGCAACCGGAATTTTCGGCTCGTTTGAAAAAGTCGTACGTAACTGATGAAATTTTGCATGTTGCGAACGAGCAGGAATTGAAAAGTGGTTTGGTAACGAAACAAAATGATTGGAATGTTTGGAAATTTGAAGCCAACAATATTTCAGATGTATGTTTTGGTTTAAGCGATCACTATTTATGGGATGCGAGCAGTGTTTTGGTCGATAAAAAAACAAATCGTCGTGCGAGTGTGCAGGCCGCTTATGATATAAAAGGAACCGATTTTGTACATTCGGTAAAAAACAATCAATATGCTCTGGATTTCTTCTCGAACAATTGGCCCGGAGTTCCATATCCGTTTTCTAAAATGACCGCTTTTCAGGGTTTTGCAGACATGGAATACCCTATGATGTGCAACGACTCACAGATGGGAGATCCTATTTTTGCTCAATTGGTTCAGGATCATGAAGTAGCACATACTTATTTTCCTTTTTATATGGGAATCAACGAAACGCGTTATGCTTTTATGGATGAAGGCTGGGCAACCACTTTTGAATATTTAATTGGAATTGCAGAACACGGAAAAGAAGCAGCAGATAAATTCTATAAAGAGTTTAGAGTTAAAAAATACATCAGCGACACATCTACAGAAGAGGATCAGCCCATAATTTCGATGTCTACTCAGGTTTCGGCTGCGGGATATGGGAATAATTCATACGGTAAAGCATCACTTTCATATCTGGCACTAAAAGTTTTATTAGGCGATGATTTGTTCAAAAAATCATTACATGCTTATATGGACAATTGGAATGGAAAACATCCAATTCCGTGGGATTATTTTAATTCTATAAACACCGCTTCAGGGAAAAATCTAAATTGGTTTTTTAACAACTGGTTTTTTACTAATAATTATATTGATCTTGCAGTTAAAAATATTTCGAAGAATATAATTTTTGTACAGAATGTTGGAGGTTTTGCTATTCCATTTGATGTGATTGTTACTTATTCAGATAATACAACTGAAACTTTGCATCAAACACCAACAGTTTGGGAAGCAAATCAAAAACACACCAGAATTGCTTTAAAAAGCAAAAAACAAATCAAGCAAGTTATAATTGACGGAGGTATTTTTATGGATGCAACACCAAGTGATAATAAATTAGAATTGTAGTAACTTATAATGTCAGGAGAAAAAGATTTACAAGTATTGCTTAAAAGTATGAAACCGGAACTTGTTTCTGGTGATTATGTTTTTTGTAAAGTAGAGAAGTTAGAAAGCATAAATCTAAATGAGATTGAAATGTTTTTTAAAGAGAAAGAGGCAATTACCTTAATTTTAAAAAGAGAAATTGCAGACCTTTTGCAATTAGAATATTCAATTGTAATGTCTTGGATAACACTTACAGTACATTCGTCCTTAGAAGCGGTGGGTTTGACAACGGCATTTTCTAAGGCACTTTCAGAGCAACAAATTAGTTGTAATGTTGTTGCCGCTTTTTATCACGATCATATTTTTGTGAATAAAAATGAGGCACAAAAAGCAATGCAAATTTTGAATTCATTTTCGAATTAACGTTTGCATTTTAAAGATCGGTTTATTATAAAGGGATAAAAAAAGGGAATCTAGATATTTTTTAGATTCCCTTTTTTATGGTTGTCAAATCACTACTTTGTAAGTAAAATCTGTAAAATAGTTAAAATTTGGAAAATTGAAAAAACTATGGAATAAAAAAACTAGGTTTGCAAAAATTTGAAAACCTACTATATAAATGAAAAAAGCCCTACTTTTTATTTTTTTAGTGATTGTTTCTAGGACAATTGCCCAGAATGCTTCGAAAACTGCATTTCAAAAAAGCAGATATGAATTAGCCGTTTCCTGCTACGAAAAAGCAGATTTTAAAAATGCTCTTGAGTTATTTCATGTTGCATATAAAATGAAACCTGATGCCGAAATTGCTCAGGAATCGATTAAAAAGATTGATACAATAAAAACGATCTTAAGAAAATCTGTTTTAAATCATGCATTAGGAATTTGGAAAATGGCTGGAGACAAGCCAATTTGGGCTGTTAGCCAAACAGAGAATTATGCAGAAAAAGAGTTTGATGAACTTGTTGAAATTACTGAAAATGAGATTTTATTTTATGAGAGAAATAAAAAAACTCGAGAGAAGAAATTAATCAAATCGGAGAATTTAGTGTATTACAATACAGACGAATCTGATTCTTTGTTTTCAGATATAATTTTGTCAGATGGTACAATATGGAACTGTTCGATTAATGAAAAATCGGATGAATTACGTGTGATTAACGTTGGTAATAAAGACGAGAATGGTGTTACGAAAATTGAAAGTAACAACGCCGAGCGCTACTTTGTTAAAGTAAAATAATAAAAAAGGGAATCTAAATATTTAGATTCCCTTTTTTTATAGGATAAGAGTCAATTTCTTTTTACTAAAATTTAAATCCTAAAGAGATATTAGAAGCGGCAGTTTTAAGACTTCTATTCGATGGATCAAGGTCTGAAACCCCTGCTAGATATCTGTAATCTAAAGTTAGTTTCCATAAATCTACACCAACTCCGCCAAGAATACTGCTATTGTTTTTTTCAAGTGCAATATAATTTAAACTATTGTTTGCTTTTATATCGGAGTAGTTTTTCCAGTTATATCCGGCAAAAATGCGAACATTTCCCAGTTTTCCCAGTGGAACTATTTTAAAACCCACAAGTAATGTAGCGTCAGTTCCTGATAATTCATATTCAGTTTCTCCAATTCCGGTTTGAGAAACACTGAATTTTGATTTTGCATATCCAAATTCACCCTGTCCATAAAAAAGCAATAAGTTTACGCGCGCGAATCCTGCAACTCCCATGCCTGTTCCAGAACTTTTTGAACTGAAATCGTCTGTGAGAGGAGAAGTGATATTATAAGAAAATTGAGGTCCAAATTGTATTAATTGTGCAAAACCATTTACACTAATACATAATAATGTTGCTAAAAGGAATTTTTTCATACCTGGATTTTTTTTAGATGCTATAAAAATAAATATTATTAATTAGAATCGAAAGATTTATCTTATTTATTTACTGTTATTTGTTTGATAATAAGTGAATTGTTTTTTGCTTTGAGTGTTGAGAAGATGTCATTGTGAATTCTTGTAAATTTGGCGAAGAGGAAAATGATAATAACATGAAAATCAAAGAAATTGAAGCTTCAGAAACCTGGCAAATCAGGCATGAAGTAATGTGGCCAGATCAGCCTTTTGAGTTTGTGAAACTCGAAGAAGATAAAGAGGGGTTACATTTTGGTTGTTTTGTAGAGGAAAAATTAATTTCAATAGTTTCGTGCTTTATTGTTGGAGATGAATTGCAGTTTAGAAAATTGGCAACTTTAAATGAATATCAAGGAAAAGGAATTGCTTCTGAACTGTTAAAATATGTTTTTAACCTTGCAAAAGAGAAAGGTTTGAAAAAAATCTGGTGTAATGCACGAACCGAAAAAAAAGCATTTTATGAAAAATTTGGAATGAAAGATACTGACAAAAATTTCATAAAGGCAGGACAGGAATTTACTATAATGGAAGTTTTGTGGGAGTAAATCGAGCTGAAATTATTATATAAAATATACAATGCCAAATAATTGCGAATTTTGTTGTTTTATCTCTTTCACAATAGTGTTATTAATCTTATTCTGATTCGAAATTATTTTTTTGTGATTTTTCGGCAAAATAGCATAATATTTTATCAGAATTTGCAAATAAAAAAATAATGAAAACGTTTTCGTCTTTTTTAAATGTTAAAGCTTATAAAAAAATCTTTTTTTCTTTCGATACTTTCCTTACTTTCGCACCCAAATGAGAAAGTTAGTAGTATTTTTAGTATTCATGAATTTCCTTCTGCTAGGCGGAGGGCAATATCTCAATGCAGGTACACCTAAAAATCCTCATCTTCATAATCTTGAGAAAAAACACCGCGTAAAATTTACCAATCAAGACCAAGGCAGTTCAATCATTGAAGACGCCGATGTTGATCTTGAAGAGGAATATCTTGGAAGCGATGATCTTAAAGATGGACTTACGAATAAATTTTTTGCAGCAAACTACAGTTTACTTGACAATTGGTATCTTTCCTTTTCGAGTCAAACTATTGTAAATGATTATAATCGTTTTAAATTCTTCGTGCCATTTTGTGGCAATTCAAATCCTATCTACATTACCCAACAGGTTTTAAGAATTTGATTCAACAGTATACATCGGTTACCTAAGTTGTGATCTGCATATCTTGTTGATGTAATTTTTTGTACTTCTTCTTATATGAAAGTTAAGCTCTGACTAAGGCTACCTGATGCATTTTTTCATCTAAAGGAATCTCTGTATTCCAAGCATCCAATCGCTTAATTTTCAAACAAAATCATGAAAAGAATTATCTTGTTCACAGGCTTAATTGCCCTAGTGTGCCTTACTAGCTGTACAGCTAAAAAAGAAGAGAAAGAAGAAGCAGAAAAATTTACTGCTACAAATCCGGTAAAAATTGATACTTCATTTACCAAAGAATACGTTTCGCAGATTAAATCTGTACGAAACATTGAGATCCGAGCTCAGGAAAAAGGATTTCTACAAAACATTTATGTCGACGAAGGGCAGTTTGTAAAAAAAGGCCAACTGTTGTTCAAAATTATGCCAAACATGTATCAGGCAGAATTATTGAAAGCTCAGGCTGAACAGAAATCAGTTGAAATTGAATTACAAAATTCTAAAATGCTTGCAGATAAAAATATCGTTTCTAAAAACGAATTAAGTGTAGCTCAGGCAAAATTACAATCGGCAAAAGCAGAAGTTGCATTGGCAAAACTTCATTTATCATTTACCGAGATCAGAGCTCCGTTTGACGGAACCATCGACCGTATTCCATTAAAATTAGGAAGTCTTATTGACGAAGGCGAATTATTGACAAGTCTTTCTGACAACAGTCAAATGTTTGCTTACTTCAACGTGTCTGAACCTGAATATCTACAATATCAAACAGATGTAAAAGATCGTGCTGACAATAAAGTTAGTTTGGTTTTGGCAAATGGTGAAATTTTTAAAGAAAAAGGGAATGTAGAAGTTATCGAAAGTGAATTTAACAACGAAACAGGAAATATCGCTTTTAGAGCAAGATTCCCAAATTCAGGTAAATTACTAAGAAACGGTGAAACTGGACAAGTTCAGATGATTGTTCCGCTTAAAAATGCAATTGTAATTCCGCAGAAAGCGACTTACGAAATTCAGGATAAAAAATACGTTTTTACAATTGATAAAAACAATAAGGTAAGTTCAAGAGAAATCACTATTACCGGTGAAATTCCTGATTTGTACGTGATAAAGACAGGTCTTACTGAAAATGATAAAATTTTACTTGAAGGAGTTCAGAAAGTAAAAGAGAATGACAAAATTAAATATGAATTCCAATCTCCTCAAACGGTAATTAATCATTTACGCGTAAAAGCAGAATAGGTTTAATCATTAAAAAAATATAAAAATGTTTAATAAATTTATTCAAAGACCTGTACTGTCGATTGTAATATCGCTTATAATTGTCTTTTTAGGAGTATTGTCGGTGTTGAATTTACCGATCACCCAGTTTCCTTCCATCTCTCCGCCGATGGTAAACGTTACGGCAGATTACCCTGGATCGAATGGAGAATTGATGATCAAGTCTGTAGTTATTCCTTTAGAGAGAGCTTTAAATGGAGTTCCCGGAATGAAATACATGACTTCTGATGCAGGAAATGATGGAGAAGCAAGTATTCAGGTTGTATTTAACTTAGGTACAGATCCGAATCAGGCTGCAATTAACGTTCAAAACCGTGTAGCTTCAGTTACCAATAAATTACCTCCATTAGTAGTAAGAGAAGGTGTGAAAATTACTCGTGAAGTTCCGAGTATGTTGATGTATGTGAATCTTTATAGTACGGACAAAAATACCGACATGAAATTCTTATACAACTATGCTGATATCAACGTATTATCAGAGTTAAAAAGGGTAAATGGTATTGGTTCAGGAGATATTTTGGGAACACGTGAATATGCCATGCGTATTTGGTTAAAACCTGACCGTATGTTGGCTTACAAAATATCTGCAGATGAGATAATGGAAGCATTATCAAGTCAGAGTTTGGAAGCTTCGCCTGGTAAAACAGGAGAAAGTTCTGGTAAACGTTCTCAGGCATTTGAATATGTATTGAAATATTCAGGACGTTTTACAACTAAAGAGCAATACGAGAATATTATAGTAAAATCAAACGCTAACGGGGAACTTTTACGTTTAAAAGATGTTGCTAAAGTTGAGTTTGGCAGCTCGATGTATGATATTTATTCTAATTTGAATGGTAAACCATCTGCAGCAATTGTATTGAAACAATCTTTTGGTAGTAATGCCAATCAGGTTATTGAAGATGTAAAAGCCAAATTGGAAAAAATCAAGCAAAAATTTCCAAAAGGAATGGATTATGAAATCTCATATGACGTTTCTAAATTCTTAGATGCTTCTATCGAAAAAGTAATTCACACCTTGATCGAAGCCTTTATTTTGGTTGGTTTAGTTGTATTTCTTTTCTTAGGTGACTGGCGTTCAACCGTTATTCCGGCAATTGCGGTACCTGTATCATTGATTGGAACATTTGTATTTATGCAATTCTTCGATATATCGTTGAACTTAATTACATTATTTGCTTTGGTTTTGGCAATTGGAGTCGTCGTCGATGATGCGATTGTAGTAATTGAAGCCGTTCACGCCAAGATGGAGGAGGAGCATCTTTCGCCACTTAAAGCGACTAAAAAAGCGATGCATGAAATTGCTGGAGCGATTGTCGCGATTACATTCTTGATGGCTGCCGTATTTATTCCGGTTGCGTTTATGTCAGGACCAGTTGGGGTATTCTACCGACAGTTCTCGATTACGATGGCAACAGCAATTATACTTTCAGGTATTGTGGCATTGACTTTAACACCAGCGCTTTGTGCGATGATGTTAAAAAATAATCATAGTACACCTAAAAAGAAAACTCCTGTAAACATCTTTATTGATGGTTTTAACAACAAGTTTAACCTTGCGCAAGGTAAATATCAAAATGTACTGGCTAAAATTGTAAATAGAAGAGCTGTTACAATTATTGCACTTCTTGGTTTTTGTGCCGGTACTTGGTTGATTAGTAGTACAGTTCCTTCCGGGTTTATCCCAAATGAGGATCAGGGAATGTTTTATGCCATTATACAAACACCTCCAGGTTCATCATTAGAAAGAACAAATAATATTGCTGAGAAATTGCAAAAAATTGCGGAGACAGTAGACGGAGTAAAATCAGTTTCGTCATTGGCAGGTTATGAAATTTTGACTGAGGGTACGGGATCTAATGCGGGAACTTGTTTGATCAACTTAAAAGACTGGAATGATCGTAAAGAATCTGTTCAGGAAATTATGACTGAATTAGAGGAAAAATCGAAAGATATTCCGGGTGCTAATATTGAATTTTTCCAACCGCCCGCAGTTCCGGGATATGGAGCAGCTGGAGGATTTGAGCTTCGTTTGTTGGATAAAACAGGTTCAGGAGATTTCAAAAAAATGGAAGCTGTCAATAAAGACTTTGTTGAAGAATTGAACAAACGTCAGGAATTATCGAACGTATTTAGTTTCTTCAGTGCGAGTTTCCCTCAATATATGATGAAAGTCGACAATGATTTGGCACAGCAAAAAGGAGTTTCTATCGAAAATGCGATGAATACTTTGTCAACTCTTGTGGGAAGTAACTACGAGATTAGTTTCATTAAATACGGAATTAACTATAAAGTAATCGTTCAGGCTTCACCGGAATATCGTGCGCAACCGGATGATATCTTAAAACTGTATGTGAAAAACAATCGTGATGAAATGGTTCCTTTTTCAGCATTTATGAAATTAGAAAAAGTATACGGTCTTTCAGAAATCACGAGACATAATATGTACAATTCTACAGAGATTAGTGGTGGAGCTGCGCCGGGATATAGTTCTGGTACAGCAATTAAAGTAATTCAGGAAGTTGCTGCAAAAAAATTGCCTAGAGGTTATGATATTGATTGGGCAGGTATTTCTGCAGATGAGGTTGCACAAGGTAATCAGGCAATTTGGGTATTTCTGATTTGTTTAGGATTTGTTTACTTGGTATTGGCAGCTCAATATGAGAGTTTTATTTTGCCATTGTCAGTAATTCTTTCTCTACCTGCGGGTATTTTTGGAGCTTTCCTTCTGTTGAAATTAACAGGATTAGAAAACAACATTTATGCTCAGGTTGCAATGGTAATGCTTATTGGTTTATTGGGTAAAAATGCCGTACTGATTGTAGAGTTTGCGATACAGCGACATGCAGCAGGAAGAACAGTTCTTGAAGCCGCAATGGAAGGAGCGAAAGCGAGGTTCCGTCCAATTTTGATGACTTCATTTGCTTTTATTGCAGGATTACTGCCTCTGGCTTTTGCTACAGGTCCGGGTAAAATTGGTAACAGAACAATTGGTACTGCAGCCGCGGGAGGTATGCTTATCGGAACTATTTGTGGTGTATTTGTAATTCCGGGATTGTATTACATCTTCGGAAAAATTTCAGAGAAACACAAACTGGTGAAAAATGAAGAAGAAAATCCATTAACTGAAGAAATTGATGACAATCATGTATAAATTCAAATCATATCAATATAGTATTGCATTAGGGCTTTGTTTAGCTGTCGCAGGGTGTAAAGCCCCTGCGCCAGAGGCCGCAATTACTCCGAGTGCTCCTGTTCCTGAGTCGTTTGGTGCGACGCAGAATGGAGATTCAAATAATAATACATCAACATTAGCATGGAAAGATTATTTTAAAGATCAAAACCTGGTAGATTTAGTTGATGTTGCCTTAAAAAACAATCAGGAATTAAACATTACTTTGCAGGAAATTGAAATTGCAAAGAATGATATTCGTGTAAAAAAAGGACTTTTGTTGCCTACAGTTGGTGTTCGTGCCGGAGCTGGAGTTGAAAAAGTAGGTAGATATACCAGCCAAGGTGCAGGTGATGCTTCTACAGAAATTAAACCGGGTAAAGAAATGCCAGATCCGCTGGGAGATTTTACGATTTCGGCTTATGCAAACTGGGAAGTTGATATTTGGAAAAAACTGCGCAATTCTAAAAAAGCAGCATTAAACAGATACTTGGCTACCGTTGAAGGTAAAAACTTTGTAATTACAAATCTTATTGCTGAAGTTGCTGATTCTTATTATGAATTATTGGCTTTAGATACCCAATTGGATATTGTGAAGCAGACTATAAAGTTGCAGACAAACGCGTTAGAAATTGTAAAAATTCAAAAGCAAGCTGCAAGAGCTACAGAATTGGGAGTGAAGAAATTTGAAGCTGAGGTTTTAACTTCAAAAAGTATGGAGTTTGATATTCTGCAGCAAATAAAAGAAACGGAGAATAAAATCAACTTTTTATTGGGTAGATATCCGCAGGAAATTAAGAGAACGAATAGTAACAATTTCTTGAGTTTATTGCCAGCAGCTGTAAGTTCAGGAATTCCGTCTCAATTATTGGCGAATCGTCCTGATGTGAAACAAGCAGAATTAGAGTTAGTAGCAGCAAAATTAGATGTGAAAGTTGCGCGTGCGGAGTTTTATCCTTCATTGGATATTTCTGCTGCGGTGGGAGTAAATGCTTTCAAACCTTCATACTTGTTCACAATGCCAGAATCTCTTTTGTATTCATTAGCTGGAGATTTGGCTGCACCTCTTATTAACAGAAATGCTATTAAAGCCGAATTTGCAAGTGCAAATGCAAGACAACTTCAGGCGTTATACAATTATGATCGTACGGTTTTGAACGCTTATTTAGAAGTATCAAATCAACTTTCTAAAATTGAAAACTTACAAAAAGGTTACGATCTTAAATCGCAACAAGTTGATGCCTTAAACACATCAATTGATGTTTCTAACGATTTATTTAAATCGGCTAGAGTGGATTATTTTGAAGTTTTAATGACACAGCGTGATGCATTAGAAGCGAAATTAGAATTAGTAGATACTAAAAAAGAACAACTGAATGCTGCAGTCCATGTTTATAGAGACTTAGGCGGTGGTTGGAAATAATATTGCCTGTTAATTTGTAGAAAAAAAGCCTTTCAAGAGTTAAATACTTGAAAGGCTTTTTTGTTTATTTAGGTATAGATATTTTGGCTTTAAACCCTTTGTCAGGTTCTGTTTCAAAGTTAATAGTACCTTTAACGGCCTGAATTCGGCTTTCCATGTTTTTGAGACCATTTTTTACCATCGTCGTTTTGTCGCAACCTTTACCGTTATCTGTATAATTTATTAATATTGATTTTTTATCATTTTCAAATTTTATAACAACCAGAGTTGCCTTACTGTGTTTCTTCATATTCACCATTAATTCCTGTAAAACTCGACTAATAGTGATCTTTTTTACGTCATCGATAGTTTCCCAGTTCACATCTTCCAGGTTCGTAACCATGATATTTCTTTCGTTGGCGTTGTAAGTCGAAAGCATTTCTTTGATGCTGGAGGTAAAATTTATACCCGTATCAATTTTATTGTTTTCTTTTGAGAATCCTCGTACACGTCCGTAAATATCATCTAATTTTTGAAGCAGATTCTCTTTAGTGTTTTCCTGAGATAATGTTTGAGATTCGGCAAAAGCAATCACATGATAGACATCGTTTGCCAACTCATCGTGAATTTTTTTAGCAATTCTAGCTTCTGTATTGTACGAAGTCTTAAATTCTATAGCTTTGTTTTTGTTTTTATAATAACGTATTAAAATCGCTATTAGAATGACCAAAAAGATAAAAACAATAACAAACCCAATTCGTAGATAAGTGGCTTTTTGAAGTGATAATTCGTTTTCGGCTTTTTCTAAACGAAGTTTTGCATTTTCGTCTTTTTCTTTTTTAGCATCGTATTTAATTTTAGCAAACTTGTTTTTAAAGTTATTTCTAACTTTAATAAGGCTGTCGTTTAAGGTAAAATATCGTTGTACATATTTGCCGGTTTGGTTACTGTTGTTATTAGATATTAAAATTTGCAGTGCTTCTAATCTTTCGTCAACGCTATTTAGTTTTGTGGCTGTATTGTACGCTGCGAGAGCATTTTTATCTGATGTTTGAATGTCTTTTTTAGCGTAATAATCGGCAAGATGTAGATGACTTTCAATACTTCCGTAAGTATCCTTAAATTCAGTTCTAGTCTGGAGCGCGTCCCTCATTAAGCCGAATCCTTTTTCATCCATTCCTTTCTTAAAATAGGCATAACCCAAGTTGTCCCGAAGTCTGGACTCATTAACTTCCTGACCTTTCTCTTTTAATAATTTTTTGCTTAAAAGAGATTCTAAAAGATTGATTGCGTTGTCATATTTTTTTTGTTGGATATAAACAGCTGCAATATTACTTAAAGGGAATTGCTTAATAAGAGGATCTTTAAATTCATTGGCTGCTTCTTTATAATAGTGGATAGCATCATCATAAAGAGAAAGTTCTTTGTCAGCAATGCCTAATATGTTTTTTATAGCTGCTTTATCCTCATTCCTTTTCGTTACATAGAGTAATGCTTCGGTAACTGTTTCCTTACTGCCATAGTAGTCTCCGTTGACTTGCTGAATTGTTGCCATTTGGATGAGTATGTATCCAATATTAGCACTGTCTTTTAATTTTTCGAAAAGTAGTTTTGATTTATTATATTCGTCAAATGCGATATTGAAGTTTTGTTTGCTGTGATCTTCAATTGCTTTATCTCGTATACGAAATGCTTCATCACGTATAGGATCTGTTTTAGTATGATTGATCTTTTTGTCTTTACATGCAAGGAGAAAAAGTAGTATAATAAAATAAAAAAACGGGGACCGTAACATATAAATTTACTTTCCCCGAAAATAGTAATTAATTAGACACTAAAAATATTTATTTATTCATCACCACCAGGTGTTTTAATTGGTGGTTTCCCAGGAGGAGTGCTATCACCAGGACCATCAGCAAAAGTTGGTTTTTGATGATTAATAACTTTTTCAGTTTCCTTTTTTGGTTGTGTTTCATACTCATCAGGAGTACAAGAAAATATAGTGAATAATGACGCAAAAGCGACAAATAGTATTAGTTTTTTCATTTTGATTTAATTTAGAAATTAGACATAGGTATGGCCGTCCGGAGTTTATCCAGAGAATTTTGGTGGCGATACCAAATTGGTTTTGGGAAGTAGACGGTGTAGAACAGTAAGACGTTTTTTATACTTCCCGAATAAATCCGGTCTTACGGTTTTTTACACTGTTATTAGAACTAGTTTTTTATTTTCGTTTTAGTCTGCAGACAAAACTTGAACTAATTTCTGAGGCAAAGAAAAGGCGCTTTCAGCCCATTGTTTATAGGAGATTCCCAGAATTCCCGCGTTTCCCCGAGATTCCTAAAAATTCCTTAAAACAAAATATAATGCACGCCAGATTTAGGCTCGTTAGAACGTGTTATGTGAATTTAAAACCAAACTTGACCTTTATTTAATAGAGGCAAAAAGCCCTAAAAAGGTTGTATTGGATTATTGAAAAAAAGTTAAAAATGTAGAATTGAAAAAGTGATGTAGATTGAAAGTGCTAATAAAGTTGCGATGATTGTTGAAAGTTGGAATAATGGCATATAGATATAGATTTTGGTGAATAATAAACATGAAGGGTCGAAAGAAGATCCTAGAAGGGAAATCTTTTCTTTAATTTGAGAGATATATTTTCTAAAAAAAAATGCTTAGAAAGTATATCAGGGAAAAATAATTATGATTGAAATTGGAGCGATTGCTCTGGTGTCTTCAGCATGTTTATACTTGGTAAAGAAAAGTGATTAGAAAGAATAATTTCTAAATGAAATTGTGAAGCGTTTAGAAAAATTAAATGCTTAAAGGAGTAAAAAGAATAATTTTTTGAGAAGTAATTAAGGAGTTTAAAAAGTCTGTTTTTCGGCATATATTTACTGTTATTTACACTATAAAGATAAGAAAAACTTATTAAAAAACCTAGTAAATACACGAGAAATTGTGGTTTTTTTTGCTTTTTTTTCGAATAAATTTTCATAGTTTTTTCGGCTGTTTTTACTAATTTAGAAAGCCGTAAAATTTACTTTTTTCTGTTAAGTGGGTTGTAGTAAAATTATTTTTCCAAAGTATATTTTTCGCGCAGATTTAAAATAATTTAAGCAGATACTCGCAGATTTATTTATATTTAATTTGCTTAAATCTGTAAAATCTGCGTGAAATAAAAATCATTTTAATTGGTGGTCTAATTAAATAATTATTACACAGGAATCTCCTAATATAAATCAGACACATCATTTAAGAGTAAATAAATGGAAAGAAGCTGTTGAAGTTTTAGAAAAAACCTTGAATTACTTTAGGTTTAAACCGCAAAGCACGCAATGATATTTACGCAAAGTTCGCAAAGCTAGTATTCAATACACAGCTTTGCGAACTTCGCGTTTTTATAAAACAGTTTAAATATAAAAAACTTTGCGCTCTTTGCGGTAAAAAAACAGTTTTAAGATAAAAAATCTCTAAACCATAATCCAGAATGTTTGATTGTTCTTTGCTGCGTTTCGAAATCAACATGAATTAACCCAAATCGGGCGTTGTAACCTTCTGCCCATTCAAAGTTATCAGTAAGTGTCCAGACAAAATAGCCGTCCACATTTAGACCGTCTTCTTTGGCTTTAAGAATTTGTTCTAAATGATCCTGAATATAATGGGTGCGTTTGATGTCATACACTTTTCCGTTTTTAAGAGTGTCCGGAAAAGCAGCACCATTTTCGGTGATTATAATCTTTTTAATTCCTTTATAATTGTTGAATTTTTTCAGGACATGATAAAGCGCAGGAGGGTAAACTTCCCATCCCATATCAGTTGCAATGACATTTCTTTTTTCGGCACTGATCAATTCGGCACCAATATAGGGGATTAACATAGACGATTTTACAACTTCACGCGTGTAACATTGTAAGCCGATAAAATCAAAATCAAAAGATAAATTATTTAAGTCATCTTCTAAAATATAATTGTTGAGTTTTTTTAGTACAGACAAATCCGCTTGCGGATATCCCAGTCCTAAAATAGGCTCGATAAAAGTTCTGTTAAGTAAAGTGTCGACACGTTTTGCTGCTTCGACATCTTTTTGACTTTCAGTCGCCGGTTCAATATGTGTGCATGAAAAAGTAGTTCCGATATTAGCTTCTGGAATTTTATTTCGGATTATTTTTGCACCCGCAGCAGTAGCCAGCGTTACATGATGCATGGCTTTGAGATAATTGGTAATGCCTTTTTTGCCCGGAGCGTGAATTCCCAAAAAATATCCTGCACCTGTAAAAACCGAAGGTTCATTGATGACCATCCAATTTTTTACACGATCACCAAAATATTCTACACAAACTTCAACATATTCTGAAAACCACGAAACAGATTCCCGGTTCGTCCATCCGCCTTTTACTTCTAAATCATGAGGTAAATCCCAGTGATAAAGCGTAATCCAGGGTTCAATTCCTGATGCGAGTAATGAATCGATAATTTTGTTGTAATAATCTATTCCAGCTTGATTTACAGGATGAATTCCCGTAGGCATAATTCGAGTCCAACTAATAGAAAATCTAAAATTAGGAATGTTTAATTCGCGAATTAAGTCAATATCGGTTTGATAAGAATTATAAAAATCGCAGGCAGTTGCGGCATGATGTCCGTTTTTTATTTTTCCTTTTTGCGATGTAAAAACATCCCAAATAGACGAACCTTTTCCATCGGCATCATGAGCCCCTTCAATTTGGAAAGCGGCGGTTGAAACACCCCACAAGAAATCATCTCCAAATTGGTCTTTGTTTAAAAATGAGTTCTCAGCTTTATTCATTCAAATGAGTTTTCCTTTATTTTAAGTCTAATTGATTAATGAAGGAAAGACGATTGCATTGCTCTTAAAAAAAGCCATTCTTTGAATGAAACCAGAAAATTTAGATTGAAGAATTTCATGATATTTAGTTTTAATCAAATTAATAAAACTAATATGAATTGGCTGTAAAGTGTATGTTATCAAATGATTAAATGTGATGTTTAAGATGAAGTCAATCAATCTTCCCAGCCACAAAGTGTAAGCCCAAAACCTTGAGCTTGCGAAATTGTTTTTTTTACTATTTCATGTCTACAAGCAGTTAAGCCTCGGCAGTTTTCTTTGTAATGATATTTTTTTGCTCCAGTTGGGCCACAAATAAAAACCGTGGGTTCTGGAGCATTAAAAGAAGTTGAGAAAACGAAGATTAGAATTAAAATTGAAATGTATTTCATATAGATAAGTTTGGGGCGTTTTACTATTTTGCAATCAAATTATATTCGTTTCCTTTTAGATCAGTAGCTTTTAATTTTCCATAATCGACCCATTCAGCTTTAATTTCGAGATCTTGAATACTGTCAGATATTAATATTCCGGCACCATATTTACCTTCAATATTAATATTCCCAAAAACAGAATCTCCTTTAATATTTACACCTTTTACATCATAATTATACTCATAATGTCCTGGATTTCCAGTTCGATACTCATATTGATAGGTATCATTTACGTGATACGTTTTAGCTTCTTCAGGCGTAATGGTTTTTCGATCGTCTGCAGTAATTACCTCTTTGTAAAAAGAGTTTATTTGTGTTGGAGGGGGAGAAGAAGCTTTTTTACAGGAAATTGTCAGGAATACTACAAATAGGATTAAGTATTTTTTTTTCATAGGCATTTTGGTTAAGGTTTTTGGTTTGAGTAGTTGTTGTAAATCTAAATAGAATTAGGTTATTTAAAATGCGTATTAATGCTTGATTTTATTCAGTGTCGTAAAGAGTTATAGTTTCTAATAATTCCTTTTCAAATTGATAGATATCATCAATTGTAGAAATAGGTAATTTGGTTTCACTTTTATTTTCATTGAATAAGCTTATGTATTTTTTTCCTCCATTTAAATGAAGTCTGCATAACGGTTTACGATTATTATCATCCAATAAAATTCCAAAATAAGATTGTGTATCACGATGAACAATTCGATTCGTTGGTAATTTTCGCCTCAAAATGGCTACTACAATACGATAAGCGTCTAATTCTTCTTCAGTAGTATTAACTTTATTTTCATCTTCCGCAGTTATAATCTCTTCGTCCTGCTGTTTGATTGTTTCTTTGGTTAGAGCAGCATTTAGTCGATCATTAATTTTATCATTAATAAATTGATTTACTGATTTTTGAACTAAGTCTTTAAATTCATCAACAACTTTTTCAGTAAGTCTGCCTGCGTATACTTTATTGGCAAAAAGTTTTGTAAAATCATTAGAAGGGTTTTCCAACTCCGCATTTATTTGTTTTTTTATTTCTTTGATGTATTTTAAAGAACTTGCATTGCTAACGATATTATTGACGTCAAAATTAGCCTTATGAAATTTTGCAATCTCATTAATGGTATTTTCTTTTAGATTAGTAATGTCAAATTCTAAGAAAGGTTTTTCATCCATTTTATTCTGATCATCCAGATCAGTAAAAAACTGATAATTAATACCATTTGTTAAAAGAGCAAATCGAGTTTTTGTAACATGGAAATAGCGAAATAACTGCGAATTATGAACGGTAAGTTTCTCTTTCCAGCTTTTGCATTCTACAATCATAATTGGTTCTCCGTTCTGAAAAATGGCATAATCTACTTTTTCACCTTTTTTTAAGCCTATATCAGCTGTAAACTCCGGAACTACTTCAAGCGGATTAAAAGCATCATAGCCAAGAATGTTTATAAAGGGCAGTACAAAAGCATGTTTCGTAGATTCTTCAGTTTCAATTTTGCTTTTCAGCTGATTTATTTTTTCAGCTAATGATTTAAGTTGAATATTAATTTCCATAGGTTTTTAGTTTTAATTAATTATTCAAATGTAAAGGCAATCAAAATCATTATTTTATGGAAATCCGTAATGCCGTTATTTTTTAGGAAGTGATTTTAAATAGAAAAAAGAGGACGTAGAAACTCCTCTTTAATGTTTTTTGATTTTATTGATCAGTGCTAATTTTTGGATATAAAATCTTTAATAATTTTATCCATATTCGAGGGCAGATCTGCATTTTTGATTTCAAAATGTTCGATTTTCATTTCGGTCAGCCATTTGGTCCAGTATGCCTTAATTACTTTCTCTTCGTAAGGATTGTTTTTGTTTGGATTAATTCCTAGGATCAGAACCTCGAGATTTGATAAATCAGCATTAATTTCGATAAAACCAAAATCCTGATCTTTAAATTTTTTCTCCCAATCTTTGTTGTTTAAACCATTTTTCCGAATCAATTCTGGCGTAATATACGATGTTCGATTTCCATCTTTCATTATAGTGCTTTCGTAAAACATATAACCGTCTGTCAAAATAACAAGAATATTTCGTTTCTTATCTTCTATACATTGATCTTTTACTTTAGCATCAAAAAAACGCCATATATCAGAACCTATATAATTATCATCTTTGATAGCGGACTCATATATTTTTAAGGTTTGTGAGGAATAATTAGAGTTTATAGAATTCAATAAATCTTTTGAAGCATTATTTTTATCAATAACTATTTTTAATTTTTGTGAAATCGAATTGATAGTTGGATCTAAAGGTTCTGGGTTAAAAAATAATTGCATTTTATCATTAATCTGCCGTATTCTTTTTGACTTTAAATGTTGTGTGAAAGCTTCCGAAACTGATTTTATATACCCTAAATCTCTTTGATAATATTCCATCGTTGGATTTGGATTTTTTTTAATGCTTATTCGGTCTGATAAGTCAACAAGAATACTGATATTATAATTTTCTGAAACAACACTTTTAACAACTGCTTCTTTTTGTTCTTTTTTGTCATCGTCTTTGCATGAGAAAAACAAAGTAAGCAGTAGTGGAGCTAAGAATTTAAGTAAAGTTTTTTTCATTTTTATTAATTTTTAGAATACACTAAATGCTGAAAATCAGGATCAATTAAGTTTAATTTGCTCAAATGTTCTTCAGAGAAAAGTTCACAGCTTTGCAAAAGTTCTTCTTTCTCTTTGTAAGGCAGTGCTATTTCTGTACCAATGGCTTGATACCATCCTTCTTTGTATTGATGATGATAATGCAGATATTCTTTTACAGGAAATACAAATCCGTCAATTTTAGATTGAAGTTCAGAAATCTTACCTGTTATGGTAACAATTTGCTGTTTGAAATCATTGATCTTATTGAGGTATTCTGTTTTTAGCTTTTCTAAATCAATCATATTTTCTTTCTTACCTCGTATAAAAGCCCTGATTTTATCAATGTTTTCGAATTCTTTCATGACAAAATCAAAAACAAGACCCCAAATAATATATACCACAAATCCAGCAAATATGATCATCCAAAACTCTGCTTCGCCTAATGCAATATCTAAATTATATGGAGCCGAATCGGTTGTTTTGTTAAATTCATAAATCTTTTTTTCGATTTGATAAGCCAATAAAGCATCAAATAAAAAGGTAGTAACAAATAGAGCGATCATTCTTAAAATGTTTTTAATACCTTTTCCTTTTTGAACCATATGAATCACATAGCCTAATCCCATAAATACAAAAGGAATTGTTATAACTAAGACTCCTTCAAGCCAGCTTGCCTTAAAAGAATTTGTCAAGGCGTCGGCATCAAAAATCGCAGCTGTTAAACTATCATTTGAAAATTCCTTGAAAAAAGCAGAATAAGAAGCTGATATGTAGAATACTAAAACGTAAAGTGTAATAGGAATCAATAGGAATAAACCAATGTAAAATTGTGCTTTTAGGCCTTTACCATCTTCAATTCCGTATTTATCAGGATTGCGTTTTACTTCGATAATCTCACTTTTTATTAAATCAATGTTTTCATTAATATCCTGTTCTTTCTTCTCATAAATGCCAATTGCGGTCTCAGATTTTTTAAGTTCCGTTCTGTTTTTTTCCTGTTCTTCGCGATAGGGTTGTTTTAACTTGTCTTGTTCCATTTTTTGTTTTCTGCACTGATCTTCAAAACTCATATATAAATTCTGTAGACATGCTTTTAAAACAATTGGTTTTCCAGTGGCTTTTATCGATGCGGCAAAGCCACTTTGGTAATATGTAATTCTAATTTGTTCTCTGTCCTCTTCATTTTCTTCTAAAGATTTGGAAGAAATATCCTCAGACTTTTTTAAACTAAATAATTGTGTAAGTGATTTCATAATTTAAGAGTTTAGTTGACTAATAATTTCTTCTTTTCCAATGTTTTTCTGGACGCAGTCAATAAGATAATCTGATAAATCATTAATATTTTCATCCATAAAATCAAATTTTCGGCAATACTTTCTTAGCATGTTTAACTCATCATCGGTAACTTTTCCATCGGCCCAGATAATTCGCGTAAAATCATACAGATACTCGATTTTCGTATTCAGAGCTTCGGGAATAATAAATTCTGTATTAACTGGGTTAAGAAAAAGTTTGTCAAGTTCTTCTTTAGGAATCCCTCTTTCATCTGCAAAATGATACAGCATTTGAAGCTCTAATACGTCAAATTGATCGTCGGCTAACGCCATTTGATATAATCTCAAAAAATGGCTTTTAAGTTCTAGTGTTATCATTGTTTGGTTAGTTATTATTTTAAAGATTCACAAGCAATTCCATCTCCATCCGCATCTAAATTTTTGTAACAGCTTTTGTTACTATTATATGCGGCTTGCGCCTGCGCTCTAGTTGCAAAATCACCACAAGTTTTGGTTGGACAGTTTGATCCTAAATTAGAACCGGAGGTTATTTCTGATGAATCTCCTGAATCTGAACAAGAAATTATAATGCCTGCTAGCATTAATGCGGAAATAGAAATTATTGTAATTTTTTTATGTTTCATTGATTCTATTATTTTAAGTGATAAATTAAAAAAGTGACAAATCCTGTAAAAATAAATAGCACCAGGCATCCGCTATTTTGATATCGTACTCCTGATATGCCAGTTTTTACAGAATAGCCGCTTTTGCCAAATGTTCCCATTTTTGTTCTTAAACTTGGAGAGATACCAGATTTACTTATGTTTAAGCCAAATCCCCCACCAAGTCTGATTCTTTTTTGAAATCGAAAGCCCATTTATAGTCTAGGATGTATGACAGGCGTTACAACAAGTTTTACAGCCATTCGATTTTGAATATGTCTTTTTTGCCTCATTTACTGCATCTTTGCAGTTAGAAAAGAGGCCTAAGTATTTTTTACTTACAATACTTTTAAGATATACACAATCATCATTATGAACTTCATGATCTCTATTTGATTGTGCAGTGTTGTTTACGTAGTAATTTTTCATGATTTTTGGTTTAATTGTTAATTGTTTTTTTTATAAAGAATAATGTTCTTTTTGATTCTTCTTTTTTTCGTGTCAAAGGAAGTTAGAAACCTTACTTTCTTTTTTTGTAGTGATTATTCGTTTTTGAGTTTTTATATTTTCCTCCTTTATGCGAACTACCTTTTCCATTTTTATAATGACCACTTTGAGCTTCTATGTTACCTCCTAGGACGAGGAAAAAAAGACTAAATAAAACGACTAATTTTTTCATAATTTAATTTTAAATTGATTTAATAATTCAAACTTAAACCTATTTGAAACCAGTATTTTACGGAAATCCATAATGTGTTAAAATTTTATATTTTTGCAAAAAAAAAGCTCCCGAAGGAGCTTGAAATAATATTACGTTAATAGAGATTAAATAATCCCCATATCTTTTGTAATAGAAACCAGATGAACGGTATTATTTGCTTTAAAAAAATCTTTTAATCTTGATAGTCTTTTTTCCAGCGCGCTTTTACTATTGGCTTTAACATCTGAGTTTTTAAAAATTTCTACTATTTCATCTTGTGAAGTACCAGCTGATAAATGCTTAAGGATTTTAATGTCGACATCGTCAATTTCAAAGTTGGTTTTTTCCTGTAATGCAGAAGCAACTTCAGGAGAAATATATTTCACTTCAGAAGTTGAAATTGTATGGATTGCTTTTTTTAATTCTTCGATACTATTCAAACCTTTTAAAACAAAGCCATCAATTTTTGCATTTTCAAAAAGTGATTTAATTCGGAAACTTTTATCTTCTACAGAATAAGCTATAATTTTAATATCGGGCTGTAATTCTCTAACTTTTTGAACCAGTTCGTCGCCATTAGTAATTTTTACTTCTCGATGATCCGTTTTAAATGAAAGATCACTAATTAATAAATCATATGGTTCATTTTTTTTAATAGCTGCGCGTATTTTCAAAAAGGCGTCATCGCAATATTTTGAATGTTGAAAATCGACAATATTTAAATCTTTTAAAACTTGTTCAATTCCTAAACTGATAGTATCAAGATCTTCGGCTATTATTACTTTTTTAAACATAGGCTTTTATTTAGGCAGTGTTATTTTTACTTTGAATCCTTTTTCCGGTTCAGAGTCAAAAGTAATAGTTCCTTTTATGGATAAAATACGGTTTTCCATATTTTGCAAACCATTTTTTATAATTTGATCTTTTTCGCAGCCTTTCCCGTTGTCTGTATAGTTGATTACAATTGTATTTGCTGTACTTTCAAATTTTAAAACAACTACCGGAGCATCGCTGTGCTTTTTCATATTGACCATTAATTCCTGTAATACTCTATGAATGGTGACTTTTTTAATTTCATCAATGCTTTCCCAATTTACTTTCTCTATACTATTAATGATAACATTTGTGTCATTACTATTATAGGTCGAAAGCATTTCTTTTAAGTGAATGGAGTAATTTATTCCAGTATCAATACTATTGTTTTCTCTTGAAATTCCGCGAACGCGAGTATAAATATGATTCAGTTTTCGTAGTAACGTTTCTTTTACCTCTTCTTTTGTTAGAGATTGTGTTTGTGCAAAAGTAATGGCATAAAAAACATCATTAGCTAGTTCATCATGTATGTCTTTAGCGATTCGGGTTTCGGTATCGTAAGCAGTTTCCAATTTAATAATTTGGGCTTTGTTTTTATGATTTTTATTAACAAAAAACAGAACTAATCCCAGAATAATAAATCCGGAAAGAAATGAGATTTTTTCGATTTCAGATTTTTGCAGCGCAACTTGATTTTCTACTTTCTCTAAACGAAGTTTTTGGTTTTCGTCTTTTTCTTTTTTGGAATCGTATTTTATTTTGGCAAATTTGTTTTTAAAATTATTCCTAATTTTGATAATACTGTCATTTATAAAAATATATTGTTCCCCATATGATCTTCCGGCATCATTAGAAATTAAAAAAGATAATGCTTTCAAGCGTTCGTCTACGCTATCGAGTTTTGTTGCGATTTCATACGCTTTTTTAGCATATTCATTCGATTTTTTAATATCGGTTGTAGAGAAAAACTCGGCTAAATGAAGATAACTTCCAATACTTCCATAAGAATCATCGGACTCTATTCTTAGTTTTAAACCTTCATTAAGAAGCTGAAAGCCTTTAGCATTTAATCCTTTTTTAAAATAGGCAAAACCAAGATTGTCTATTACTCTCGATTTACTTTTAACAAATTCATCAATAGATTTTGTCTTTAAAATAGATTCTAATATAGTAATAGCTGTATCATATTTTTGCTGTTTAATATAGATTACAGCAATATTATTTAAGGGTGATTGTTTTGATGCTTCGTCTTTTGCCTCTTTTACGGCTTGATTATAATAAGATACAGCATCGTCATAAATGGAAAGCTCTTTATCAGCAATACCAAAAAGATTATTAAGAGCTACAATGTAATTATTGTCATTTTTAACAAAAGGTAATGCTTCAGTTGCCGTTTCTTTACTACCATAATAATCACCATTTATTTGCTGTATGATTGCCATTTGAAATAAGTTGAAGACTATGTTTGAACTGTCTTTTGAAGATTCAAATATTATTTTTGATTTATTAAAGCAATAGAAAGCACTGTCATAATTATTTTTTTGAAGTTCATTTAATCCCTTTTCTTGCAGTATTTTGGCTTCTTTTTTCGAGTGATTAGATTTAATCGACACTGTTGTTTTCTCTGTACAGGAAATTAGAGAGAAAAAAATAAATATAAAAAAAAACAGGGAACGCAGCATAAGTGTTACTTTCCCCGAATTTAGTAATTAATTGAATATTACAATTTTTATTTGTTATTTTTTTGGTGGTTTAACATTCACTTGATCGTCATCTGGTCCATCTTCTCCAGTTGCTTGCGTTGCATCTGGTTTTGTACTATCTTTTTTGACCTCTGTTTTATTACCTGTTGTTTCTAATTCGTCAGCAGAACAAGAAAAAATTGTAAGACTCAATAGCGCGCACGCTCCCAATGTAAATAGTGTTTTCATTTTTTTATGATTTAAAATTTAGTTAAAGGGCATTGCTGTTCAAAAAGGTTCTGAACTCTGTTATGGCAATACCAAATTGCTTTGGGAAGTGAAGTGCGTAGAACTATAAAACTTTATTTATACTTCCCGGAATAAACTCCGCTTTACGGTTTTCCGCACTTTTAATTAAATCAGTTTTGTACATTTGCTTTAACCGCGATTTAAAACGATAACTGATTTTGTTATGGCAAAGTAAAGGCGGTTTTTCGCCAATGTTTATACGGATTTCCGGGATGTCTTAACTTTCCTGTCTAATCCGAAAAATCCCAAGAAATCCGATATAAAATCCTGAAAATCCTGAAGGCTTATGAGAAAAATTACTTTAGAAGAGATTGAAAATAATTACAAAGAAGCAATTAGAAATAAATTTAAAATTGAAAGAGTCGAAGGGAAGCATTCGCATTATTTAAGCAATCCTTCACAGGCACAATTAAGAGATTTGTGCTGGGAAATTTTTAGTTCAGAGCCAAAAACGGATGATTTAAGTACATATCGTAAATTTTTTAGAACCGATTTTACTCCAGAAGAAAATACTTCAACACAGTACACAGATAAATTTAAAAAAGTAGGAGGATTTTATAAGGGAGATAAAGATCCAGCCAATATTAGTACCGTAGAATTAGCGGCAATTTTGGTAGACTTTCATCCAAGACCTCTTAATAAGTTTAAAAAAGAAATTGGTGAAGAAGATATGAAACTGATAGATGAACTTAGAAATACTAATGTTCCTCCTAAAGAAGTTTCTTCTCATGAATTAGTAATAGAAAGTACAATAGAAAATTTTACGGATTCTAACGTCGATTTTGCAGAGACAGATTCAGCACCAATACAAAATCAATATTTAGAACCAGTAACTTTGAAAAATAAAGAGCCAAAATTAGAGCAAACACCTGAAGCAATATCGATACAAACTTTTGGAGAGTCAGTTGATAAACCGAAAGGGAAAAAAATTAGATATTTTGCAATTGCGGCTGTTTTAATATTATTAGTTGCAATAGTATTTTTAGCATTGCCAGAAAAACAATGTATGCAATGGTCAAATGATCATTATGAAATAGTTGATTGTGATTTGAAAATTGAAGGTATTGGTATACCACCTCGTATTGAACTTCTAGATAAGAGCCTTGTAAATTTGAAGAAAGTAAATGTTTGTGATACCACAACTTGTTTTGATAATAACGGACAAGCTATGATTTGGTATGCGAAGACAGCAAATGGAATTGACTTTTTTAACGGTCATGGCAGACATCCTGAGAATAACAGCCCTTTGAGACCAGTTACCCGCTATATTTTGGATAAATATGTAAAAAAGTAAACGATGTAAATAACTTTTAAAGACGTTGATTTTAACGAGATTTATTAAAGTAAGAAATTACATTGTTTAAAAGGGTTATTATGTAAGTAAAACCAAATATTGTATAACGACTTTATTTCATGATGAGATTAATTTAGCATAAATAATTTTAAAGAAATCAAACATGAAAACTAAAAGAATATTATTCGGATTATTATTGAGCATCGGTTTATTTGCATCGTCGTGTAGTAGTGATGATAATGAAGGGGAAACAATCATTCCTATTCAGGGAAAATACAACCTTAGCCAAACAGGATCAATTGTTGGGGACAAAGAAGTACTTTTTGATGCACCACAAAACGCAGCTGGATGCAATAGAGATTATTTAGATCTAAGATTGAGTAATGCAGCTGTTATAGGTGATTACGATGGTTCTAATTGTGCTTTAACTGAAACTACTGGGACTTATGCAAGATCTCACAATGATTTAACTATTAGTGTTGGGAATGTAAGCTCCACAAGTGATATTATGAATCTTACTAACAAAGAATTGAAATTGAAAGACAAAACTACTGGTATAATTACTGTTTATACAAGATAGTTTGAGCTACAAACCTTCATTTTATTTATTCTTTGATGAATATTTATTATAGGTTTTAAAAAACAAAAATCCGTCAAATTAATATTTGACGGATTTTTTTATATCAGCTATTTAGAATTTTAGGTCGATAAAGTTAAACCTTTAGCTTTAAAATTACTAAAAAGAACTTGTCTTGCGCTGCTAACAGTTTCTTCAGTTCTGTAAATGCTGCACCAAAATTTTATTTGTAGTTTGAATTTTCCGTCAGCAATGGCAGCATAATAAATTTGTGGTGGTTTAGTATTGTTTACCAATTCCATGCTTTGGAGTGATTCTAAAATTAACGCATTTATTTCTTCGGGCATAATATCGCCGCTGATCTCTGCCGCTATTTCCACTAATTTAAAGTTGTCAGTATACGTCCAGTTGGTAATGTTTTGTGATAATAAATTACCATTCGGAATAATAATTTCTGCACCGTTTGCTGAGTTGATTTTAGTAGTTCGTAATCCCATCGATTTTACACGGCCAGAATCTGAACTAATATTGATCACATCTCCAATTTGTATTGGTTTATCAAAAATTAAAATAATACCCGAAACGAAATTATTAACTACACTTTGCAGACCAAGTCCAACACCAACACCAAGAGCACCTAGTAAAATACTTAGTTTGTCTAATGGCATTCCGGATGCTGCAACGGCCAAAAGATAACCGCAAATTAAAACAACAAGTCTTGTGATCAATAATTTAGAGTGTTGTTTCTTGTTGATGTTTTCTTCGTTTTCGTCATCAACTTCTCCAAAAAAGTAAGCCACATAATTCTGTAGTAAGTGGGCGACCCAAATAATGATAAAAAACAAGACAATGTTTCCTAAAGTAAAAGTGATACTTCCTATAGTATTGGGGTGACTTAATAAAGAAGCAAGTCCTGTACGTAACGATTCCCAAATATTCAAATTGGCTGCGATCACCACAATCCACATATAGGTAATAAGGATAATGAAAGGTTTCTTGAGAGTATCAGACAAGCTTTCGAAATCAAAAATCTTTTCGATACCACGTTTTACTCGGGTCGTATAAATTTGTAAAAGAATAATTTCCAGAACTATTTTTAAAAGTACACTTAAGGCCACAATTTGAGTAATCGAAATAAAAGCAGTTAGACTCAACATATTGGCGAGTGAAACTCTTCCGAAAACATTATTAAGAATCGCCAAAACATTCAGACCAATAAAAATTATGGTTGCCCATTTAAAAAATCCTTTGATGTACAGTTGATCTTTTATGCTTTTTATTTGCATAAGGCCGTAACGAATCCCTAAAATATTGATTACAATAAAAGCACAGCGTTGTATAAAACCTACTGCAATAAACAAGTCTAAGAAACAAAGTACAAAAAAGAGTACCAAAAGTAATAACCAATTGCGCATGGAAACTTTTGACCAATTTTCTTTGAAAAGAAAAGTAATAAGACCTAAAAGAATGAGTTGGATCAATTCAATAAACATAGCCGGAGCGTACAAATTACTTACAACAGCAATGTTCAAACCAATAACGGCCACCGGAATAATGACACCTTTGTTTAAATATTTGAAATTAAATTGAGAAAGATTTTCTGCGTGTCCGTTATTCTTTAGGTATTTTAAATTGCGTGCAATATACCAGCCTAATAACCCCATTAATAAAACCAAAGAGATTAATCCGCCGGCTCTGTAACTTAAATAATAAGAAGCGACATTTTGCTCGATGATTATTTTAGCCTTAATATTTTTGCCTACTATTTTTTTTGCTGTAGAATCACTAGTACTCCATACAGCAGGATACTCTTTTTTAAGAATACTAATTCCGGATTGTTCGAGTTTACTTTCGACAGTTATTAAAGCATTCGAAACAGCAATTTTTCGTTCAACAGTTAGTCTTTTATTCGTATTTAAAATGCCCTGATTTTTGGTCATTAAACTGTCAGTGCTCAGGTATCGGCTTTTTAAATTAGCGAATTCTTTTTTAAATTGTTTGCGACGAATCGTATCTTTCAAAAGTCCCATTAAGGTTTTATCCTTACGCAAATCGATTACTCTGCCTTTGATTTTTTCAAGCGCCAGATTTCTGGAATTAATCGCTGTATTTTGTTCGTCAAGTTCCTGTTCAATTTCTTTCAGGACAATACGATACATTTGTTGGTTACGAACATTAGGATTCGAACCTTTTAAACTTTCCAAAATGAGATCAAGTTTGCTTTGCGTTCTTTTGATTTCTCCAAATAAATGATGGCTGTTTCCGTCAAATTCAGTGTCATTATGTGCAGATTCCAGAACCTCTCCGGCTTTTTCAATCGCCATTAAATAATCACTGTCTGTAGTCGTTTCTTCAAACAGTTTAGATTTGGTTTCCGCTTTTGCAGGAGCGGTTTGAGAATAGGTGAGTGGTGTATAGAAAAAGACTGCAAATAAGGCAAGTAAACAAATATAATTTCTTTTTTGGATCATAATTAATGGCAATAAATTGAAGGGTCAAATGTAGATTTTTTTAGGATAAATATGACGGAGTAAATAATAAAATTAGGTTAAAAGAGATTTTGGTTTTTGCCACAGATTTAAAGGATTAAAAAGATTAAAAAAAAATAAGTACGTTTTTATTTGAATTTGAATTGTCTAGAAAATTTGTCAAAGTTTTAAAAATATAAGCTACTAGGATTTATGCGCGGACTAAAATCTTTTTAATCCTTTAAATCTGTGGCAAAAAAAGATAATTTTATCTAAAACTTTAAAAATATTATATTCGTACTCTCATACCACAAATACCAAAAATAATTAGAAAATGGAGAATATTACCGTAATTATCATGTTACTATTTGGGGTCGCTTTCCTGAGTCTTGTTAGTAAAAAGTACAATTTTCCCATTCCAATTGTGTTGGTACTTTGCGGTGTTGTTATTAGTATTATTCCGGGGCTTCCTGTAATAGCGCTAAGTCCCGAAGTTGTTTTTATTGTCTTTCTTCCACCGCTTTTGTATCACGCCGCCTGGTACACGAGTTGGTCAGATTTTAAGCAAACCATAAGACCAATTACACTTGCTGCTGTAGGTTTGGTTTTATTTACCACAGTTGCTGTTGCCTTTGCTGCGCATATGTTGATTGATGATATTTCCTGGCCGTTGGCTTTTTTGCTGGGCGCGATTGTTTCGCCGCCTGATGCGGTTTCGGCAACTTCTATAACCAAAGGTTTGGGCTTGCATCCGAGACTGATTGCAATCCTCGAAGGAGAAAGTCTGGTGAATGACGCCAGTGGTCTGGTCGCTTACAAATATGCTTTGACGGCTATTACTGCCGGAAATTTTGTCCTCTGGCAAGCGGGATTGAACTTTGTAGTGATGTCGGCTTTAGGAATTGGGATTGGTTTAGGAGTTGGTTATGTCATGAGTTTTATTCATAAAAAGTTTGTCTGCGATGAGGTTATCGAAGCCACTTTGACTTTACTGACGCCTTTCGCTTCTTATTTAATTGCCGAACATTTTGAAGCTTCGGGAGTTTTGGCCGTCGTGGCAACGGGACTTTTTCTTTCGGCAAGATCAGGAACGATTTTTACACATGAAAGCCGAATCATGACAGGAACTATTTGGAGTGTTTTAACCAATATTCTAAACGGATTGATCTTTATCTTAATCGGATTACAGTTGAGACAAATCATTGAAGGAATTGGAGATTACTCCGGTTGGTCTTTGTTTATTTGGGGTGCTTCGGTGAGTTTGGTCGTAATTTTAGTGCGTTTTTTATGGGTGATTCCGGCGACTTTATTGCCAAGATACATCAGTAAAAAAATCCGATTGCAGGAAGAATTCGACTTCCGAAACATGATTGTTTTCGGCTGGTCCGGAATGCGCGGTGTGGTGTCGATGGCGGCCGCTTTGGCGCTTCCGCTAATGATGAACGAAACGGAAAAATTCCCTTTGCGAAACCTTATTATTTATCTGGTTTTTTGTGTAATACTTTCTACGTTAGTTATTCAGGGATTGACTTTGCCGTGGTTGATTAAGAAATTAAAAATTGAACGTTATTCCATTCTTGCCGAAGAATATGAAATACGAAATACCATCGTTTCACAAACCATTACGCATATCGAAGATAACTTCTCACTACTCAACGACGACTTGCTCCACAACATCAAAAGTAAATACGAAGTAAAATTCAACCGCCTCCAAAAAACCGAACTTCCTGCCAACTTCTTCGGAAAAGGAAATTTAATAGGTGGCGAGATTTTCAACGATTTTACTAAACTTCAAATTGATCTTTTGAATGTCGAACGTAACAAACTTGAATCAATGCACAAATTTGGTTCCGTCAATGAAGAGATTTTCAGGAAGATTGAAAAGGAACTGGATTTGGAAGAGACTAGGTTGTGGATGGAGATGTATGAGGAGTAGGGGGGGTGATAACTTCATTATGACTTAATAAACCAATCTATTATACAATCTCCGATATTTTTATTTAATGTTGTTTCATCTTTATCAAAAATAGAAATTTTTCCTAGTGCACATTGATGTTGATTTTGTCTTGAACTATTTTTTTCAAAATGTTTAAATTCAGGTACTTCTGTTTCATTAGATGGATATAAAAGCATGGCTTTTGTTGAAACCCAATAATCATTATATACATACATTTGGCGCAAATCATGTGTTGAAGGATTGTTGTAGGAAATGTTTTTCCATTTTGTATCTATAATGAATTTATCTAATCCATTATCTAAAACAATATCAGGCCGTATTGAAATACCATTCCAAAATTGATTTGATTGCTGACCATACACAGTTATCTCTCTATTAGATTGTTTTAATCTAGCCAATATGTATTGTTCCCATAAAGAATTCATATCGAACAGTAAAGCCAACATATTTTCTGAACCACTAGAAATGTTTGGTGCAAAATTTAAAATGATGAACTTTGAAATTGCCAAAGCAGTTTCATAAGGAGCAGTTTTTCTAGTTTTAGGAATTTTAGAAAATGTAGCTTCCGTTACCGAAATCTTTTTTACTTCAGGAAAATCTAATTGCACTGTTTTGCATTTTGAGTATAAATAATTTCCTTTAGTACATTTTTCTACAATATCTAAAGCTTTAAATAGAATTTGATGAACAATATGATCTTTTTCATAAACTTGGTGGGTGGTGTAAAATCTTTCTTTATGTACCAAATTTTTACTGATATGTCCTGCAAATTCAAGTTTGCCTTTTAATGCTTTAACATTATTAGTTTCTTTATAATACTGTTTTATTAATCCATGATGAATTAATAATTGGACTTCATTTAAAAACCACTCAAAATAAAGATCCAGCAAATGAATATTTTGGCTGTTTACATTTGCCTGATCTACTTTTTGTACTTTCAATTTTTTGGTAACGTGAAGCATTTCTATTAAAGCTTTTTGCCATAATGCTTCATCACCATTGTGATTATCTATTTTAGGCAAAATTTCTATTGTTAACCCTGCTACTTGAATAACCCCAACAAATTGTTTAAATTTTATACCATTATGCCGTAAATCAAAATATTGATAATCATGTAATGCATTTAGTTTTGAAAGAGCTACAAAATGACGTTCCTCGAACTTTCCTCGAATTGGAAGAAAGCTGTGTTCAAAAACTTGGATGGTATTTTCTTTCAACATTTTTAAGCTAATAATGTTTCTATAGCTGTTTCAAAATCGATTTCGTCAAAAGGAATTAATTCATATGATTTAATGATATCAACTTCGTTTTTCGTATCAAAGTCTGCAAATATGGAATTATTCTTATTCGAAATTTGTTTTTCTCTTACAAATCCTTTTCCTAAAACTAAACCAATTTTTCCGCAATCATTGTAGAAATATTCCTGTAATAGCGGAATTATTTCATTTTTAAAAGAATTCTTTAAATGATCTTTTATAAAATAAGAATGACCCAAAGTATAATTACGATCTAATAATAATTCAATTCGTTGATTTATTTTTCCCATAATTTGGAATCTATTGTAATCCTTGAAATTCTTATCTGCTACAACTTTTGTGTCTGGCATCATTTCGATAAAGCAAAAACGTCTTCTTAAAGCTGTATCTAAAGCTTCAACACTTCTGTCGGCAGTATTCATAGTTCCTATTATGTAAAGATTAGACGGTACTCCAAATTCTCTTTTAGAATAAGGTAATTTTATTCTAAGTTCATTTTTTGCTCCCAGTCTTTTATCTTCTTCAATTAGAGTAATTAATTCTCCAAAAATTGCAGAAACGTTTCCTCTGTTAATTTCATCAATAAAAATAGCGTAATTATTATCAGGATCAGCCGCAGCTTTTAGACAGATTTTTTTGAAAATGCCATCTTTAATTTCAAAACCTAATTCAGTTTCTCCGTCCTCTAATTTAGGTTTTATTCCTTCAATAAAGTCTTCATAACTAAATGATTGATGAAATGTAACGAAGTCATAGTTTTTAATGACTATTCCTTCGTTTCCTGTAAAATTTTGAATAGATTCTAATATGTCTAGTGCTTCTGGATAATATTGATTTAATAAATCGATATCAATAGTCCAGTTTGAGTCTTTGTCTTTACTAAAATATAGCGGTTCTGATCTTTCTTTCACATTAACATACGAGCAACTTAAAATTGTATGTCTTTGTAATTGCCCCCATATCGTAGGTCTTATTGTATTTGAAGAAGATAACTTTTCTTTAATTCTAATTAATTCATGATCATAGATTTCATTAACTTTTGCATTCTCCAAATCAAATAAGGCAATACTAATAACTTGCCACCAACTCAATTCAGAAACTAAATTTTCAAGAAATTGATCTCTGGATAATGATGATACTTTAATAGTGAATTTTTCGAAAAACTCATTTTGAAGTTTATGGGTTTTTCCTGTTCCTGGTGGACCATATAAAATTTGATTTAAATTATCATTAGCCATATTATCTTGAGTATTTTTATTTGATATTGTATTACTATCTGATTTGGTTAAAGTATCTATTAAATCAAAAGTATCTTTATAGACTTCTTTAACTTTCTGAATTGTATTTGGTGTAGCAATATTAAATCCTGTCCAATCACCTAAAGCATTATTTAATTTTCTCTGTGACTTATTAATCCAAATAATTTTAATTGCTTTATTATCATCATATCCATCTACTAAATATTCATTATCTATAATTACACCTATGCCAGCCATATTTTTAGTTCCTCTTCTAACTAAAACTACGTCACCATCAAAAACTTTTTCTAAGGGATATTCACCACCTCTAGTTTTATGTTCTCCTGAACTACCTGCGCGAACGGCATTATTTTGAACAAAACCATCGTAATAATCTTTTTTATTTTGACCATCTACCATAGTGCTTACCTGACAGAAGCTTTTTTTTAGAGGAATTTGTTTCCCATTTCCTGTAAATTGACTTAAAAATAGATTAATCTCATATGGGTAACATTCCGGAAATGTTTTATTATAGAACTTGAGAAATTCTTGATATTTAGGGAGGCCTAATTTATTTATTTCCTTAGTTGGACTACTTGAATTTGGTAATATTGCTGTAGTTCTCTCGTCAATTGGTAGAAATTTTTTAGCATTTATAAGAAAAAGTGTTTGCGTAAATTTTACCACTCCTACATTTACTATCGACAAAACATTTTTAAAATTGTTTTCGTCAAGATTTTTATCATTTACAGCATCTGAAAATAAATCCCAAAGTATGTCAACTGAAAAAGTATTTCCACTACTATCCGCGTATTTTCCTTTGTTATAAAATAGACTTTTTGTTTGAGGAGTAGGGGTTGGAAAATACCAATCAGTTGGTAGTTTGGTTTTTAGTTCAAAAGTATCAATACATGATTGAAAAAAAACATTTTTTTGATTAGTCGTATTTCTCTGAGCTAATGTATAAATAAATGAAAAAGGATCTATTTCAGGGTATGTATAAATAGCATGTGTTTCACCAAATACTTCCTTTGCTTTTTCCTTTAAGTTTTGATTTCTAGTTTCTTTATTTTGACCAATTAAGTCAATAGTAACAGAGAGCGATTTAAAAAAATCAGACCAGTCATATAAATTTACATTCTTAAATATTTCCATAATAATTTTTAATTTATTCTAAATGTTCTCTCACCGATTGCTTGCTGCCATTATAAAAGCTAGCAGAGGCCTCGTTAATCAAGTAATTCAAAAAGAACCATTCTACTCTGTTTTGTGGGTTTACATTAAAACTATTTCGCGCATTACGAAAAGAAATTAATTTTTCATCATATCTTACCTCAAAATCTTCAAAGTTAATTTCCTGTGTTAGATAATTTGCAAAAGTAAAAGTCCAGGTATCTATGAATTCATTTAGAGTTTCATCTATCCATCTATTGTTTATGCCAAAAAAAATATCCCACTTGTCGATTAGATTTTGGTGAAGATCATTGATTCCTAAAAAATTAAATTTCCAAGAGCCTTTTATAAGACTATCAATTGAAGGTTCTTCTATGCATTCCAATGAAATTTCAATTTCTCCCAACCAATTGAATGGATAAAAAAACGAATGTCTCGCTAGGCGATTATTATCAATCCAAATAACTTCATTTTGGCCTTTTACGGGTGGTCTGTTACATCCTTCCCCTAAAGGAAATAGATTATTCCAGTTAACAGCGCTAAAAGGATATTTGGCTTTACAAAGCCAATGATCTAGTGCTGCACGAGCTTCATGCTGAGAGGATTTTATTTTTTCATTACCACATATTGGGCATACAAATACTTTGTTTTGTTCTTTAAATTCTTTTATATATTTTAAAACATTGGTTTGGGTTTTATCTGTAACCCATTTTTTATCAAATGAGTCAAATAAATGACTAAAGAAATCGTTGGCGGCTTCAAATAATTCTTGGCTAATGGTTTCGCAATAAAACAAATAACTACTTAAATTCAGACAATGACTTTCTATATTAATTGAATTTATGTAACCTTCCACAATCCTTGGCTCATTTCCAGAGTTCTTAATAATGTCAAATAATATATTAGCTTTATTGTATAAACCATCTGTTCTGTTTCCGTAGAATTCTTGGAACCAATCTGGAAATAAATCATAACCAAAGACGGCATTAGCTTGAATCTTTTGAAAAAAAGTATTTGGGATTTCCTCTATCTGACGAAGATTGGAATTAATTTGTGTAATTGGAAATAACATCTATTATTCTAATTCATTAATTTTTTTATATAATAATGCTTTAATACTAGATTCGCCATAATTATCTATAGATTCTAGAATTGAACTTAAATCTTTTTGCGCAAGTTCTTTCATTTCATCAAATGGTAATTGTGGTATTAATATTGAGTTTTTAAAAAGTCTTTTTAATATAACATTAATTGAACATCCAAAAGTTTCAAATGTTGGTTTGTCAATTAATGGAACTCGATCTCGTTCAAAATGGTAAACCATGTTGCTTCTTACTGATGAAACAATAAATGGAGAATGAGTTGTAACCATTATTTCTTGATTACGAGATTTGCAAAGATTGCTATACTCAGAAAATAAATGACTTCTCCATTCTGGATTGTAGTGAGTATCGGGTTCATCATATAAAAAAAGAGCATCAGGCTCATCAATTAAATTTAAAGTTCCTAGAGTCTGTATTAATTGATGCTCACCATCACTAAGACCTTCATAATTTATTTCTGTTCCATCGATATTTTCGAAAATGATATCTGTGATATTAAAAAACCTATCATCATCCGGAATAGTAGGTGTTCTAATTATATGACCTTCCTTTCTTTTATTTTTAATCCAATTATTATACTTTTTTGTAATTCCTAGATAATTTAGATGATTTAGCATAAGTAAACTATCAAAAAAAAGCATAGGTTTTCCAAAAATATTATTCACCGCAACATTAAGTGTTTCATTAACGGTATAGTTTAATGTGTAAAGAGTTTCTTCAGTGTTTATTTTTGGCAGAAATGAGCAGTTAACTAAATCCTCAATTATTCCATCTAATTGAGCATTTGTTTTTACCTTAACTTTAATATTTTTATTAATTTCGATTTTGAAACTTTTTAATCTTTTCAGCTTCGTATATTTTGTCAATATTGATTCTTTTTGAAAGTAGATAAGATTAGTAATTACTAATAGTAAATTAGTACTAGATTCTAAATATATCATTCTAATTGGCTCAACAATATTATGATAAAGATTATCGTTATTAGCTGCAGAACTTATCTTAGAGGAAAAATCATCTAGTAACTGTGAAAATGGTGAACTTAATGTTTCATTCAATCCAGAAGAATAACCTATTATTTTTTTTGGCAATAAATTATTATCGTATGAAACTTCGATGTATTCTTCATCAATATTATCCTTTCGGTACTTAATTATTAAATTAGCTTTTGGTCTAGAGATTTTAATATATATTGGTCGCTCACTTGCATTAAGTGAATATTCAATTTCAAATAACAACGGGACATTTTCAAAAGAAGGAAATTTTTTGTTTAACCCATAGTATTCAGCCAGCATAAAACATTCCGCTATTAATTCTACAAAATGGGATTTACCACTTCCATTTAGACCAACTAAACATATAGGGTCAAAAGTATTTAAAGGGGACTCATCAAAGAAAATTGGTTTTTCAAATTTCTTTAAAGATTTAAAACTATCACTTACTAAATTAACACTTAATAGATTCATGGATTAATTTTAATTAACATTTGTTTTTGTTCTATATTAAATTCTTGACTAATAATATTTTTAATTAATAAATCCTGAATGACATCATCAATCAAATTTTCTTGTGAATTATTATAAAAACAAGTTATCAATTCTTTATATGATATACCATTTGTCTTTTCTTGGAGTATTTTTTTTATTTCATCTACTAGATTTGTTTTATTGACACTTTTTTGTTTTTTTTTTGTAATTTTTTCTTTAGTATTTGTTTTTATTGATATATTATTTAATTTTTTAATCTCTTCCAACAAATCCATTGCGTCACCATCATTATCCAGTTGCTTACTCAATTCTCCCTTAAATGCTTTATGTAAAATAGTGTGTGGCAAAGTTTCTATTTTCTGTTTTAATGATATATATTGCTGTTCTATCACATCAGCTTTTGTAAACAAACTTTCAACCCGATTAACGATTTCTCGTTGTTCTTCCATTGTAGGAATAGGAAAACTTAATAATCTTAAATCTCTAATATTTACATGTTGGGAGGCTACGCCCTTAATATGAGGATTGACTTGTTGTTTAAAAAAATCTGAATTCATATATAATTCACAATATTTTTGATTCATCAGCTCTGAAAATCTAAATATCATAGTTCTTTGGCCTATACAGTATTTATCATTTTCAGGAATCATTAAAGCATTTCCAATTGATCCCTCTCTTGTGAAAGCAATATCGCCATACTTAGGTTTTAATCTAGAAATCCATTTTTTATAAGTTTGTGGATCTACATATCTCAATTTATTGTTTTTTATTTTAAAAGCTTCTATATTATTTGTATCCAAAACAATAAAACCTTCATTAGAGAATTTTGCTGTTTCATGTAAACAATCAACTATAGATATACATAATGATTCAATTGTAAAAACTGTCCAATTGATCTCGTTTTTACCAATAAAGCTAATGGGATTAGCCTTTACTTTTGATCTTCCCTCTTGTAAATGGATTTTATTTAAAATCTCAATTTCTTTTTTCAATGTATCTCTAATGATTTTTTCATCAGGACTTTTGCTTTTTACATTTTTTCTCCAACTTTCCGTCAACTTTCCAGTAACCGCTTGGGTCAAAACCTGCTGTCTAAAATCCTTAAGCAATACAGGAATCTTTTCCATACTTGTTTTTATAGTTTCCAGTTGAGTAAAAAGTGCATCTAATTTAGCTACAATGCGGTTTTGTTCCGCAAGTGGAGGGAGAGGAATTAAAGTAGCTTTAAGAATTGCTTGGTTAATGTTTTTTTGCGCAACACCTTTACCATTTTCTGAAATCGAATTTGATAAATCAATTAGTGAATATGTCAAAAATTTAGCATTGATAGCTTTTGAAGGTATTATGCCAGCAATAGCCTGATTTGTAGATGCATCAATATTTAGAATTCCTATTTTACCTAATGTTGCAAATATGGTAAATAAAATTGTTCCTTTGGGAAAAATTCTTGTCGATGAGTTTTTAAGTCCTTCTTCTGTTATAAACTCTGCGGTTTCATTAACGTACATATCTTTGATGTCAGAGATTTTTACCCAAGGTATATCTCCATTCCAATAATAATTAACTGCTCTTGAAGGAGTTCCTCCACTTTGAATAATTGCTAATTCTCCTAAAATGCACTCCACCCAATTTTTAGGCAATTTCTTTTCCATTATTTCAATTCTTTTATCATAGCATTCAATTGCTCGGTAATGATTTGCAATTCAAAGAATGCCTCTTTTGCAATATCAATGGGTTCCCCTAAATTATTAGAATTGGCCAAAGAATTATCAGTTATTAAGCCTAAATCTAAACTGTAATTCTTTTTTTCAATTTCAACACGAGAAATACTTTGCCATCTTTCGTCTTTAATGGTTTTTCTTTTTTCGTCAGAGACTAAACCATCATAGTTTTTTTCTACTTTGTCAAACGGTATTCCACCTGTGTAAGCCAGAACAAAATCTTCAAAGGCTTTTTCTGTAAAAGGGGTGCGTTTTCCATAGCTTGGTGCATTAGTACGCATATCATAAAACCAAACGTTTTGTGTATTGTTGGTTTCTGTTTTTTCTCTGGTAAAAAACAACACGTTGGTTTTTACACCAGCAGCATAAAAAATTCCAGTTGGCAAACGCAAAATAGTATGCAAATTACATTTGTCCATTAAGTCACGGCGTATTTTTTGACCATCACCATCTTCAAACAGAACATTATCAGGTAAAACGACCGCAGCTCTTGCTTTTCCGTCCTTTTTTAAACTACGATAAATATGTTGTAAAAAGTTGAGTTGTTTGTTACTCGTCGGGAAAGTAAAATCATCCCGTGTTGGGCGTTCACCTCCTTGTTTCGTTCCAAATGGAGGATTGGCTAATACACCGTCAAAATCTTTCAAGTTTTTACCAAATTCAGTTAATGTATCATTTAAATATATAGTGCTTTCCATCCCATGTAAACGAGCATTCATCAAAGCTAGTCTATGTGCATCAGGAACTAACTCGACACCAGAAAAAGCTTGAGTTGTTTGAAAATGTCTATCTTTTTCAGATAAATGAAAATAACTATCAGTCTTACTTCTTAAATAATGATCTGCAGAAATCATGAAACCAAAAGTTCCAGCAGCTGGATCTGTCCATCTTTCACCTAACTTAGGCACCATCAAATCGACCATTATATTAATTAATGGGCGAGGAGTAAAGTATTGTCCGGCTCCACTTTTCTTTTCTCCTGCGTTTTTTTCCAGTAGACTTTCGTAAATATCACCCATAACGTCACGATCATTTTCTTCGTACCAATCTAGTTTATCTATAGCTGTGACAAGAGAACGGAAATTTACTGGTTTGCGTAAGCTTGTAGAAGCATTACTGTATATTTCTTTGATACTTTGACTCTTAGTTTCATTACTTACCGTTGCTAAGAATTTACGATAAAGAGCAAAAGCTTCATTATTGTCATGTTCGTTCACAAATTTTTGCCATTGAAATTCTTGTGGAATTTGATCTTGAAAATCCTTTATTTCACTTAATTTTAGAAAAAGAATATAGGTCAACTCATTTAGGTATTCGTGATAGGTAACACCGTCATCACGTAATACATTACAAAGATTCCAGAGTTTGTTGGCTATTTCTTGTGCGCTCATTGTTTATTTATTGCGAGGAGATCCTCAAATTATTTATTATGGTATTATTAATTGTTTTTTGTTTTCATTGAGACAGAGAATAATTTTATGCAGTATATAAATTTTCATTTAAAACAACTAAGATATTTTCTAAGTCATTTTCAAATATCTTATTTAAGCGGATAAATCCTCCTTCATCGCTAAAAGGTTTTGTGTCTAAATCTGCTTTTGTAAGTACTGTTTCTACTAATAATTGTTTTTCAAAACGATCGAGCCATTTTATTTGCGTAGCATTCCACGAACGACTGTTTTTTACTTTATTGACTGCATTTTTAATACGGTCTTCATGACTTACCAAATCCGTGTCTAATGCCAGAGTTCTAATAAAAGAAATAATATCGGCGGCTAGATCTTCATTTTTTACAGTTTTCCAAGCTGTGGTCAATGTAATTTCATTGTAACCTTTTTGATCTAATAAAAGTTTTAATTCTTTTAGTGATTTTCTATCAAGTTCAGATGGTTTTGTACAGATAGTTTTTAAAGCTACTATTTGATTTCGATTTTCCTCAATAAAATTTTTAAATCCTTGTATGTAATCTTCAGGCTTTTCAGCTTTTCCATAACCTCTCTCTATTCCAGTAACTTCATCTAAATGCTCTGAAACTAATTGCATTTTTGGTTGATATATTTTCTTATCGAGAAAATCCCAAAGACTGGCATAATTGGCTAAAACCTTTTTGATATTATTATCTTCAATTTCTAGTAAATTTTCAATAAATTCTTCAGGTGAATCGCCTTTTGCTAAATACATGAACTGCTCGAGTTGACCTTGATTGATTTGTTTCTTTTTGCGTTGCAACTTAGCTACAATTTGTTCCAATTGTTTTTTAGCACGTTCAGGCGTATCAATATATTCTAATTCTTCTATTAGTTTTTGGAAGGAAATAGAAGGATTTGAAACTGTTTTCATCTGAGTATAATCTTCTAAAGCTTCGTATACTCTAACGGCATCATAAATTTTAAAGAATTGTTTGTCAATTTCAGGACATAATCTTGTTGCTCTGCCTAACATTTGTTCAAAAAGAATACGGGAACGTACTCTACGAATAAAGACTAAATTTACTATTTGAGGCACATCAATTCCAGTAGTTAATAGATCTACAGTAACGACAATGTTTGGAAACTTTTCATTTTTAAAACGTTTAGTTAAGTTTTCTACTTCGTATACTTTGCCAGTAAGCTTTTGTATTGAATCTTGTGGAACTTCAACTCCTATAGTCTCAAATTCTTCAAAAAGTAATTGCACAATTAAATCGGCATGGCTATCTCGCACAGCAAAAATTAATGTTTTTTCATCGCCCTCAGGATCTAATCTTTGAACTAAATCTTTAATTACGGCACGATTAAAAGATTCAGTAATTACTAATTTATTGAATTGCTCAATTTCTATGTGTAATTCATCCTCTAACTCTGCTAATTCTTCTATTTGATTAGTTTCAGAATTTAATATTTTAGGTTTTTCTCCTTTTTCCCATAATATTCCTTCTTCACTTAATTTTGTTTTAATAATATAGGGAGGTTCGTGATCTGTTAGAAATCCATCAATAACCGCTTCACGATAAGAGTAGTTATGAACTGGTTTTCCAAAAATTTCAGTTGTATGTAGGGCAGGCGTTGCTGTTAAGCCAACAATGTAAGCGTTAAAATATTCGATTACTCTTTTATACTGTCCAACATAATCATTTTCATCTTTAAAGACCAAATCCTCTTCATTTATTTCCTTATCTAAATTATAACCGCGGTGAGCTTCATCAATAATAATACAATCATAAGTATCTATTGGTAAAATCTCATTTTCTGAATAGAATAATCGTTTTACCATACTTTGTACCGTGGCAAAATGCAAACGTGTATCAGCTTCAGGAATAACATTTTTCATTTCCTCCATTTTATATATATTGGAGAAAGTATTAATATCTTCGACTTTATTGTCTTTAAAGTTGCCTGAAGCCTGAAGAGCTAATAATCTACGATCAGTTAAAAATAAAATTCGCTTAAAACGATCTGATTTAATCATTCTGTAAACAAAGCCTATAGTTGTTCTCGTTTTGCCAGTTCCAGTTGCCATTACTAACAACGAGCGCTTATCGTCAGGATTATTAATAATCTTATCTTCAACGGCTTTTATTGCATCAATTTGATAATAGCGTAATCCTAATCCGTTAGGATTTTGTAAATAATCATAATCACTTTCTTCTAATCGAGTGTTTGCTTTTTTGACATCCCTTGAAAATTGTTCAACAATTCCTTCTGGTGAAAACCATCCTCTTAAAGGATAGGCCCTATTACGTTCCTTTCTTACATCTAAAAACCAAATTCCACTTCTAGTTTTTAGTTGCTCAATATAAGTTCTTCCATTTGTAGAAAATAAAAACGGAACTTTAAAAGAATTCCATTCTCCTAATGTTTTGAAATTTGAAGATATATCTAAACATTCAGCATATATTTTTGATTGATGCAAATCAGTTGAAATATCAGTTGAATATTTTTTAGCTTCGACAATTCCATATAATTCTGTTCCAACAAAAAGAGCATAATCAGCCCATTTACCATTACACGGCCATTCTGCAATAGCTTTATTTTTACCCTTTTCAGGAAGTGTTTTATTATTTTTATAATTAATGGTAATAGAATCGCATTCCCAGCCAGCACTACTTAGCTGTTTATCAATTAATAATAATCTGGTATCTGCTTCATCGAGATTTATATTATTGGCGTTTTTATTTGATTTTTCTTTTCGCTTAGATATAATATTTGTAGAAGCATTTAATGATTCAATTTTAGATTGATAATCGATAACTTCTTTTGAAAGCTTACTTAATTCATTATTAAGTGTTTCAATTGTTTTTTCATGATCATTTTCAGGAAGTAGATAATCTTCCTTTGTTAAAATGGTATTTTCATATGTTTCATAAAACCATCTTGCTAATTGATAGCATTTTTTTAAAACAAATAAAGCTTCCTGATTTGAACTATTCCCATCATGAGTAGCTCTATTACCAGACTTTCGAATAGAATGAAAAAGATCTTTTACGACTTCTGGTATACAATTATTATAAAATAATTTGTTTATTCGTTCTACTTGATTACCATCAAAGAAACGTAAATCTTCAAATTGCCAAATTAGAATTGCCATTTTTTCTGAAAACAAACGCGATTTAGCTAAAGACGAATTTGGATCAACATAATATAACTTTTCTGATAATTCACTAATAGTGAATAGTTCAGGATAGTTACTTTGTAAAAATGAAAATTTTGATGTCATCTATGTTTATATACTTTTTGGATTCAGATAGGTATTGATTTTATTATTTAAAAGATAAAAAGCTAGGAATATACAAACATACTGAAAAGCTTTAAAACTAAGGTACGGAAAATCGTATTACTAAAATATTTATAACAATAGTAACAATAAATAAAAAAGAAGCAATGCGTACTTATACGGGTTTGTTGAAATGAAGAAAGTTAAAATTTTCTTGTACAACTAATTGCCCTAGCCCAGACAGAAACGGCATCCTTTTTCTTGCTCCTTTAGCAAGGAAAAGATATAGTGAATGGCTGGAAATAGCTCAAAAAAAGAAATTCCAAATTCAAAAAAACCTTCGACTTCGCTCAGGATGACAATAATAAACTCCAGAAGAACGTTATCACTAAACTTCGTCACACTCGCAAACCATAAAATCTCAACACAAAACGCTTCAAAAACCCAGTAAAAACTGTATACTGTATCCTAAAAACGTATAATAATTACACACATCAAAAAAACTAAAAATACCTAAACTGCTTAAAACCAGTAAAAACTGATAATGGCACAAGCCTTGCAAAATGGGATAATGTAAAATCCTTTTCGATAATTGAAAATAAAGCATCGGAGGGGAAACAATAAATAAAAGCCCAATAGCAAGCAATAAAAAGTAGTGCCATATGAAAAGTGAAACCCTAACATCAGAACAGTTTTATACTTCAAATCCAGATCTTAATACCAAACAAACCTTAAAAAGTTCTATTTTTCGTATTAGTAATGACAATGTCGCATCAAAAAAAGTAAGCGAACGTACCAAAAGTAAGTTTGGGTTATTCGTTTTGGTGAGTACCTTTATTTTACTATTTGTTGGATCATATTCAGTTTACCATTTACAACCTGATTTCGATCAGTTTCAAATTGACCGAATGAACTCTTCATGGGGTTTGCCGTTCCTGATTGTTGCCGGAATATTATTTTTCTTTCAAACAGGAGTTTTTCTGTATAATTTATACTTGTTTTATAACTATAAACCAATCGAATCAGTTTCGGATGAAATGTTGCCAACGGTTACCGTAATCGTTCCTGCGTACAACGAAGGAAAACTGGTTTGGGATACTTTGATGAGTTTGGCCGAAAGTGATTTCCCTGCGCATAAGTTAGAAATATTAGCGGTTGATGACGGAAGTAAAGATGATACCTGGTACTGGATGCAACAAGCCAAAATAAAATTAGGAGATCGTTTAACGATTTTCCAGCAACCTGAAAACGCAGGAAAACGTCACGCATTGCACCGCGGGTTTGAATTGGGAATGGGAGAGATTTTTGTAACTGTTGATAGCGATTCAATCGTGAAAAAAGATACTTTACGTAATTTAGTAAGTCCGTTTGTGGTTGACGAGAAATGTGGTGCAGTTGCCGGAAATGTTCATGTTTTGAACAGCAAAAAAGCAATCTTACCAAAAATGCTTAATGTAAGTTTCGTAATGAGTTTTGAATTCATGCGCTCTGCCGAAAGCAAATTGGGTTCTGTACTTTGTACTCCGGGAGCGGCTGCGGCTTACAGAAAAACTTCGGTTTTTGCTTGTCTTGACGAATGGATCAACCAAACTTTTATGGGGCAGCCGTCAGACATTGGTGAAGACCGAGCAATGACAAATATGATTTTAAAACAAGGTCAACATGTATTGTTTCAAAGAAATGCTTATGTATTGACAAATGTTCCTGAAGAATACACCGGATTATACAAAATGTTCATTAGATGGAGCAGAAGTAATGTGCGTGAGAATATTGCAATGGCTAAATATGTTTTCACCGATTTTAGAAAAGAATCGAAATTTGGTTCTCGACTTTTATGGTTAAACCAAGCCACAAAAATTGTTATGGCATATCCGTTTATGATTTTTATGTTTGTTTTTATCGCAATGCATCCGTTATTGTTTTTAAGTTCAACACTTTTAGGAATCTTAATCGTATCGAGTTTTCCGGTTTTGTTTTATGCTAAAAGATATAATTTAGAAGATTCACTTTGGGCGTACTCGTACAGTGTATTTTACACTTTCAGTTTATTCTGGATTACGCCTTATGCTATTGTTACAGCCAACAAAAGAGGTTGGTTGACACGTGGCTTAGTTTAAAAATAGGTATATTGTTTTTTTTTGAAAAACTTCTGTTCGTTTTGAATAGGAGTTTTTTTTTGAAATACTAGATCTAAAATGTTTTAACAAATATTCCCGAAGCTTCGGGATAGAGTTTGTAAACTTCAGGAAGAGGCATTTCATTTAGTTAAAAATCATCTAGTAGTTCTATGTGTGAGAAACATGTTTCTTTTAGTGTCCTTTTTTATATAAAATCTATGTTTCTATGTGTTAAGTTTTTTGCTAGTGTATTGTAACTTATATAAAATTAAACCGCATATTAAAACCTGTTGGATTTGTTCTAGAAGGTATTTAAGCACTTCTCCCGAAACCTCGGAACCGCAGTTTGACAATCGTATTTACTCAGTCTGAGCGCATATAAAAAAGCCTCTAAAGTTGAACTTTAGAGGCTTTTGGATAATTATTTTTAAGTCAAAAAAAAACTAATTCTGTTCTGCGATCGTAGATTTATTCAATTTTAAAACTCGAATTTTTTTATTGGTATTATCAGATAAAAACAAACGATCACCTAATTGTGCTACGCCCACAATACTTCCAAATGCATTTTGTCCTAAAACATCAGAAACATTAACGCTTGCAGTATAGTTTCGGTTCATGAAGTCTGATTTAGGATAAAGTCGTAAGTAATTAACGCTTCCAACATTTTCTGAAGTAACTGCCCAATCTTTAGTAAAACTTATTGCAATTGGTTTAGCTTCAAAAGTTGACACAACCGGTTTTAACGGCTCAGTAAGAGAAGCGGCAGCATTCGCTTTAATTCCGGCAATGTTGTAATACAAATAACTTTTAGCATCTCTTCCTGCAACAACTAAATTTCCTGCTTCGACATCCATCGAATAGATTTGGTCAAAACCGTTTAAAGTATTCAGTTTAGCAAATGGTTTTAAATTCCAAGCACTCGTCTCTGTAATTTGAGAAGTTTCAAAAACCTTAATTGAGGTTTCTTTTTCTTTCACAAATACTAATCCGTCTCTTACCACAACGCCAAAAACGTGAACAAAAGTTTGCCACCATTGACCGTTTCCAATAATACTGATTCCGGCATTTGTAGCTTCGTCAATTACAAAAAGTCTGGACTCACGGCTTCCAATGTAAATTCGGCCATTATCAACTGCAACCGAAGTAATTTCGCTCAAAGCAGTTGTAGTTGTTCCTTTTTTAAATTCGGTAATTGTTTTAATATGAGCAAGTGTTACAGCATTGAAAACTTCAAGTACATTACCATTTGCTACATATAATTTTTCGTTAGCAATTGTAATTCCTTTTGGATCAAGAGTTCCAGTTCCGTTTCCAATTTGAGCAGCCGTTATCGATGCTTCATCCGTTGGATAAAAGTAATTATATGTTGTTGGATTTCCATCTGCCGAGTCTTTGCTGCAATTAGTAAACAAACAAAGCAGTAAAAGTAAAAACGGTATTTTGTTCATGATAGTTTTGTAGGTTAGTTCCATTTTCCTTCTCCTTTATATTTTAGTAAAAATGGATTTTTAGGATTGATTTTAAATACAGGTTTTTTGTAATTACCTTTTAAATACGCTGTTTTAGAGTATCCTTTTAAAATATCCGGATCTATAAAAGGCAAATCATTTAAAGAAATCAGGTATTTATAAAAATCGGTTAACATTTCCTGCTGACCACCGCCTTGACCACTATTGGCTAAATTACTACTATGGCTATAACCACTATGATGTGAATATTCGTGTGACCAAACCGACATTTCGCCGTTCCAGTGCCCTGTTACATAACCAGATTCCCATTGCGAAGCCAAAGCTCCGCCTCCCCAGGCCGAACCACCGCCTACCATTGCCATATTCAAAGTTCGGCTATCAATGTAAGTATTGTAAGCTTGCTCAATTTGGGCTTTGGTTAAATAATCGTAAACGCCATCAACATCTTCAGCATTTCCGTGCCAGTTTAGTGCACCATTTATTGCAGTTCCTGCCGTTGCTGCCTGCTCTTTTTTATAACGGTCAAAATTCATGAAAGTGTCATAGTACAAAGGATGACTTATGGCATACGAGAAATTGATAATCATTGTAATGGCTTCTTTGGCCAAAACAGGATTCATCGGTAAAAATTTATTAGGATCATCAGCAGGATTATTAAGGTGGTACTGCGTGCTGAATTGTACTAGTCGATTTGATTTAATTTTTTTGAATTTGGCAAATAAAGGATCACTGGATTCTACAGAAAATTGAATGGCACCAGAAGAAAATCCATCAATTTTATCAATAGTAACCGCTTTGCCATTTTCTAATTTATAATCATGTTTTCCGTTTACTAAAGGAATCTGATGAAATGAACGGTGAAAGGCAGGGATTTTTGTGAACTCATAAATTAAAAATCGCTTGTCGTAGTTGGCTAATTTTGCATAGATTTTTACATCTGTAAGTCCAACCGGAGAATAAAGAGAAACCTGAACGGAATCTTTTCCTTTTTGAATGATTTGAAGCGGCTGATTTACGCGAAACCAACGGTCTTTATTATCATACATTTTTGAAGTGTTTTCATCATCTTCAAACATAGTCATTGGGCGATTACCAATTGGTAAATTTGTTGCATCAATACCAGGTAAATAATTGGCTTTGTAGTTTTCTCCTTTTGAGTCATCATCGCTGCATCCTATAAGTACGCTGGCGAAAATAACAAAAGGCAAAAACCAAGAAATGGGTTTTCTCATTGGGATTTGTAGGTTAAATTGGGGGTTAAATTTAAAACCGCAAAACTACCAATATCCATACATAAAACAAGGATATTGACAGAAAATTGCTATTTTAATTTGTGGTATGATTTGGTTTTTATGTTGTTTAATTACTTGTTAATTTTCAAATTTTTATTAAAGCGAAGGTAAAAATCAATAGGAATAAGAACTTTTAAATTTGATCATAATTATTTTGGTTTTGTACAGGATATATTCCGGTTCATTCTTTTGTTTTCTTGTCTGAAGAAAGGCTCGTGTACAATCCGATTATTACGAAGAAAACTCCGGAAAAGGTATATAAGGTAAGTGGTTCTTTGACCATAAAATGAGCTATTAAAAACCCGAATATTGGACAAAGGAAAAGCCAATAGGAAGCTTTTATCGGGTTGATTTTTAATAAGTACAACCAAAACTGAACAGCTCCAATAGAAACGGCAATGGCCAGCCATGAAGTAGAAAACCAAAAATCACTGTCAAAAATATTTTTGTCAGCCTGATAGGTTATAAATAAAACTGGTAGCAGAAATACTGCTCCAATAATGGTTTGCCACCCATTTATGGTCAGAATGTGTAATCCGTTCCAGTTTTGTTTTGAATAATATATTGTTCCTAATGAGTAAGCAATCATGCTTGTAACTAAAATAAGTATGCCGCCGGGGGTAGCAAAACTGCTTTGTAATAATGGGTATGCCGCTAGAAATACGCCAATAAAACAAAGAACTAAACTCAGAATGTTTTTAAATTTGATTTTATGCGATAACCAAATAGCCGAGATCAAAACAATAAAAACAGGATTAGTCGCAACAGCCAAACTCCCCAAACCAGCGGATACTTTTTGCATGGCAACAACATACAATCCCAAATAAAAAGTGATATTGAACAAACCATAAATACTGATTTGAATCCACTCTTTTTTTTGCGGAAAGCGTTTTGTCATTACGATATGTGAAATGAAAAGCATAATGCTCCCGGCTATTATAAATCTAAAGATTGAAATCACAAAAGGCTGCGCAGCATGTAATCCGATTTTGGTTGCAGTAGATGCAGAAGCCCATAAAAAGGAAAATAAAAGTCCGGCAAAAATGATTTTAAATTCTTTGATTTTAGTGGTAATCGGGAGCATTTTTTCTTTGATCATTTTATGAAATAGTTGATGAGGTTTTAGAAAAATTCAAAGTTTCTATTTCAGATAAATCATCATTAAATTGTACAAAACTTGCCGGAAATCCAGCTTTTATTTTTCCGAATTGATTTTCTAGACCAATTGCACTTGCAACGCGCGAAGTTGCCATTTTAATCGCTTCGTCTGCCGAAACATCTAAATGGTTATACGCATTTTGTACGGCTTCCAGCATAGAGATTGTCGCTCCGGCCAAATTGCCATCATCATTTCTGTAAAAGCCATTGTCTAAATGTGCATCGAAATTATCCCATTTAAAGTATGCTACTTTTCGACCTAAAAAGGTGGCGTCACTAATTAAAAAGAATTTGTCCTGTTTTAATTTGTACGCCAATTTTGCTGCTGCATAATCGCAATGTGCGCCATCTAAAATAACAGGAGCAAAGACATTTTCGTCTTCAAGAGTGGCGCCAACCAAACCGGGCTCGCGATGACCAAATTGTGTCATTGCATTGAATAAATGTGTTACGAGTTTGATTCCTTTTGAAAAGTAAACCTGAGCTTCTTTATGTGTAACTGTCGAATGTCCAATTGAGATTACAATGTCACTTTCTAACAGCATATTCAGTTGCTCGTCTGTAAAACATTCCGGTGCAATCGTGATGACTTTGATAACACCTTTTCCAAGTCTGATAATTTCTTCAAGCTCTGCATTCGTTGGTTTTCGGACCTGATCAATACTATGCGCACCACGTTTTAACGGATTTAAAAACGGACCTTCCAAATGCATTCCGATCACGCCATTATCATACTTATTTCTATAATTGCGAACAGCTTCAATTCCTTGGAGAATGGTTTCGTGAGAAGACGATATTAAACACGGAAGTACGTGAGTGGTTCCGTATTTGAGACTTGCATCATAAATATCCTGAATCGTTTCTTCGGTAGGAGTCTGACTAAAATAAAGTTTTTCCCCTCCGTTAATCTGGATATCGATAAAGCCTGCTGCAATATGTTTTCCTTTTAAATCAATCGTTTCAATATCATCTGGAATCTCCTTTTGAACCGATACGATTTTTCCGTTTTCGATGATAATAACTCCGTTGGTAATAATTTCATCACCTGTATGCACGGTCGTATTGATAATCGCTTGTTTCATTTTTTAATTTTATTTCTTTATTATTTTACTGCTAATAGTTGTATTTGTATCATTTGCATTTACAATATAAATACCTTTAGGCTGATTTCCCAATGAAAAGAAAGTTTCTTTTTCATTTGAATTTAAGGTTTCAGTACAGATCATTTTACCGGACAAATCAAATATTGTTATGATCACTTTTCCTTTGGCGTTGTTAATGCTAAGTTTTATTAAATCTTCAGTAGGATTTGGGTTTATACCAATACCAAATGTTTGATCTTCAGTAGCGTCACTTTGTAGCGATTTTTTGCTTAGTGTATTACTATCTGCTGGCACAAACGTATCAGCACCATTTGTCAACCAGTTTAAGCTAAAGCGTACAAAGTACATTTGATAAGTTGAACTTTCTCCATTTTCATAATAAATACCAATAGTTCCATCTGATAAAATCGTTAAACTTGAATAAGCTGATGCTCCCGGAAAAATAGTTTTTGGTGATCCCCAAGTTGTTCCTTCATCAGTACTCATTTGAACGCTTACATTTTTTCTACTGCCTGAAAACGGAATAGAATGTAATAAGCGATTTTTATCATAACCGTCAAGGGTAGAAGTATAGCGAATAAAATCACCATCACAATTTGGGTCAGTTATACTTGCTTGATTGTAAGCGGTTCCCCAAGTTGCACCTTTGTCTGTAGAAACATTGAATCGGCGTGTTCCAGTATTACGAATACTCATCATGATGTTACCATTATTCAACTCAACAACTTTCGATTCGTCACCGTCTAATTCTGCTCTTCCTGTAGATGCTGTCCAGGTTATTCCGTGATCAGCGCTTGTAATCATATAATTATTGATGTGTTCAACTCCAGATACATTTTCGCGTACTGCAATAGCCGCCACAATTTTTCCGTCACGCAATTGATGCGCTCTTCCTGAAGCTACAAATAGCCCTTTCCAATTTGGATTTGGACCATAAATTTGACTTGTAATATCAACTGGCGTTCCCCAAGTGATACCGTTGTCTGTACTGTGAATAACTAAAATTTTTGCAGGTGCAGCATTTGTAGAAGCAAAGAAACCTTTCTCGGCAGAAACCAAACAAATTAATTCGCCAGTAGTTTTATCCAAAACCAAAGCCGCGTCTCCCGCTCCTGTTGAAGCTCCAAAATTAGCAATCGTTAAAGGTGCAGACCAAGTTTTACCATTGTCAGTACTACGACGAACTACAGGATCAATTTTAGCTGCCAAATCTCCGGCACCATTCCATCTTTTATCCGTTACAGTTACCAAAGATCCATCGGCAGCAGTAATAATTGCAGGAATACGATAGTTTGATGATCCTGCATCTCCCGGTGTAAACAAAAGGGTATTGGTTAATAAAATCACACGATTTCCCGTAACTGTATTGGTTGTCGTATTGTATGTAATGCTATTTGCTACAATAGATTCACAAGTAGCATCTAATAAATTTCCTTCCGTTGCAGATGCTGAAACATCATAAGTTATAAAAAAGTAATTATCTCCGTTTGATAATGCTTTTGAACCATTTGCAACAAGATTTCCACTCGCGGGAGTTACAGTTCCAAATAAAGTTGCTGTTGCAGGATTGAAAATTGCGGTAGCTCCGTTAGAATAAACTTTGATATTGGTAACATCAGAAACATTGGTAGTTCCAGTCATTGTAAATTTTAGAGCACTCATCGTTAACGGATTTAATGTTCCGCTTACAGAAGCTTTCACGGCAATAATGCGTTGGTTTAGATCTCCAATACCAGTTGGTAATTCAGTCTGTACTAATGAAACTGAGTTAATTTGCATTTCGTTGGTTTGCGCAATTACAGCTGCTCCGTTGTTTAATGTACCGGGATGATTGTGTCCGGAAATGTCAGGAACATTTGTACCGGTTATATTTTCAAAATCCCAAGCGGCAATTAAATTGGTTTCGGTTCCAGTTACAATGGCGGTTTTATCGGTCACTATTTCGGCAGCCGACATCGCTTTATTCCAAAAACGAATATCGTCTAATTGTGCATTCATATAAGATGCAAAATTGCTAAGCGTTCCAAACAATAAATCTCCTGTGTTCGAAACGGTGCTGGTTGCGCTAATGTTTGATGTCGTTTTAGTTTGTTGCAAAACACCATCAACATAAATTTTGCAGCTTGTCGAAGCAACATCAATTACCATTGCTAAATGGTGCCAAGTATTATCGGCTATATTTGATGTTCCATATGGAGGCCCGGCAGCACCGATACTTGTCGTTAAATTTACTCCAAATTGTCCTCCGCCAGACGAAGTGTTATTGATAAATTCATACCCAATTCCGGCACCATTTGGGCGTTTGCTCAAAATACGTTTTCCAGTATCAGACGTTTTGATTTTAAGAGTAACCGTTAGATTTTGACCGGCTGCAATATTAAAATCACTATGATTAGCCACTGACATATAATCATTGACACCATCTAAAGATAAAATGTTCGGAAAAGCATTTGATACTGTTGGTGATCCAACCAAAGTTCCGGGATGATTGTTTCCGGAAACATCAGGAACTGAAGTGCCACTTATGTTATCAAAATTCCAAGCAGCCAGAAGATTAGTTGCTGGAGCATTTACGACCGCGGTCATATCAGCTTGCAATTCAAGTGCAGTCATCGCTTTATTCCAAACGCGGACATTGTCAATTTGACCTGCCCATTTATAACTATTGGCGGCATCAGAAGTTGCTCCAACTACAAAATTGACAGCATTAGAAAAATCTGAACTAACCGAGGTAAATGTTTTACCTGTATTAGCCAGAACGCCATCAATATAACCGTACATAGTTCGATTACTTGAAGCATCTATAACCAAAGCAATATGATGCCAGGTTCCGTCAGCAATTGAATTTGCTGAATATCCTGCTGTACTAATGTTATTTGGAGTTCCCGTACCACTCATATTCATGGCAAATTTTCCGGCATTCGTACCATTTCCAGTCCAAAATTCATATCCGTTTCCGGAAGCTCCGGTTCTTTTTGCAAAAATTCTTGGAGTACCTGTATTGGTTGTCGTTTTAATCCAACAAGTAATAGTTTTGTTTTGGCCAGCGCCAAAGTCCAAATCAGTATGATCTGGAACAGTCATAAAAGTAGAAATTCCATCGAGGTTCAAAACCTTACCACTTTGTGCATTACTACTTGCACAGTAAAAACACATAAAACACGAACATAAAAAGAGTAATGATTTTTTCATAGTTTTTAATATTTGGTTAAAATTGGTTAATAAGCGTAAGATTTAATAATGAACTACTTGATGTAATTGCTAAACTATCATAATACTGATTCGAATATAATCTTTGTGATTTTATTTAACACATAGAGACATAGATTTTGCAAATCTATAATAGGCGTTTCACTTGCATTAACAAATTCCGAGGCTTCGGGACTATGTGTGAGAAACTAGTTTCTTTTTTTCTTTTGCCTATCTAAAAACTATGATTCTATGTGTTAGAAATTATATTCAAGAGATTATTAATTGTTTTTTTCAAGATATTCGTTTAGTATTTGTGTACAATACCATTCCTGACGAGGCAAATGAAAAGGTCCTTTAAAAAGATTTCCTTTAGCTGTTTGCGCTACACTTCCGTCACGATGTAAATAGCCAAACCATTCTCCATTTTCTTTATCATGGAATTTACTGTACGAGTAATCGTGAATCATTTTATGCCATTTTGCATATTTTTCATCTCCGGTCATAGTGTAAGCCAGTAATGTTGCAATGATGACTTCATTATGAGGCCACCAAAACTTCATGTCTTGCCAGTATTCCTGAACGGGTTGACCGTATACGTCGCAGAAATATAAAATTCCGCCGTGTTCTTTATCCCAACCACGTTCCCACATATAATCGAGCATTTTACAACCTAATGCAATTAAATGCGGATCATTATTTCTGTGTTTTGCTTCGTGCAATATAAACCATGCGCCCTCAATAGCATGACCCGGATTCAAGGTACGGCCGTCGATATGATCGATTATAGAACCATCTGGAGCCACTTGTTCCATAACACATTTTATATCGTCTTTTACAAAATCATTTTCGATTTCAGCAATGCATTTCGTGATATAGTCGTCGCAACGCGGGTCACCAATAGTATCTCGGAGTTGTTGCGCCGTATTGATCATAATCATTGGAGAACCAATTCCTTTTGACGGACGAACTGATGTATATTTAGGTTCCAACAATCCCGGAGTGGTCGAATATTTGATACATTCACCAAATAAATAGCGTGCCTGTTCTGCAATTTTTTCATCTCCGCTGGCTTTTGCGTAAGCGCTCATCGCAATAACGGCAAATGTTTCAGAAAAATAATAACGGCGTTTACGAATTGGACTTCCGTCGCGTGTTACGTGAAAAAACATTCTTCCATCCGTATCAAAACAATGCTGATTCATAAAATCGATTCCTGATTTTGCATCGTCTAACCATTGTTGTTTTGGTTCAACTGTATTATAAAGTGTAGCCAATAACCAAGAAACTCGTCCTTGAAACCAAACCGATTTATCGTCATCGATTAAATTTCCTTTTTGATCACGCATCAATAAATAACCTCCGTGAATGGGATCAACCGAATGAGGAAACCAAAATGGTACAGTATTATTTAGTAATTGGTTCTGATAAAAGTCTTTTAAGTGTATTAGATCAGTTTTTGAATAACTCATTTTATATATGTTTTAGACTTAGTGTTTTATATTTACTAAGTGTTGATTTCGTAAGTTTTTTAATTTTTTAAACACATAGAAACATAGTTTTTTGGAGCGTAAAAAGGCATTTCATTCCAAATAAAACTCATAGTGCTATGTGTGGAAAATGTATTTTCTTTAATTCTCTTTTTGCGTATTAAAATCTATGTTTCTATGTGTTTAATTTTTTTTACACAGATTTTATTTTTTACTTTCGGAGCTTACTTCGAATTGAAAAGTCGAACAGGGCAAATTGGCTTCGTTTGTTAAGTTTGCCCTTGTGTAAGGCTTCCACGCATATAAGACTGTTTTTATTTTTTCGTCTTTTGGAATATGAATCCTAACTTCATTTCCGATAATTGTGGCGCTACTTTCTATCCTAATTCCTTTCTCGGTTACTAACTCAAAACCGATAAGTTCTTTTTTATTTGCCGTGGATAATTGTTTTGCATTCGAAAAAGAAATTAGAATTGCATCTCCTTTTTGTGTTGCTTTTACTGCTTGTGGGCCATTTGCTGTTATGGCTTTGCCGTAAGTGTATTTTAATGCCAAAAGTGCGAGACGATCAGCAACTTGTTTTTTTCTGATAGGATGAACATTAGTAGAATCACCATAATCCATACTAACTGCCATACCGCTATTTGGGATTTCTTTTTGTATTCTATTTTGGGCATCTCTAAACAAAGGCCATGTTGGACGATCGATACCTGACAATTGAACGTAATAGAAAGGAAGGGAAGTTCCCCAGGCTTTACGCCAACTCTCAACTAAAATGGGCATTAAATGTTCGTACAATTCAATATTATGAGCGTTGCTTTCGCCTTGGTACCAAATAATTCCTTTTATGGGGAATTCGGTAAAATGCGATACGCCAGCTTCAAAATTGTAACAAGGCGCGTAAGGATGTCGTTGTTTTGGGTTTTTGGCATCTTTCAAATTAACATCGGCTCGAGATCTAACCCACGGCATGATGAAATCAGATTTTCGCCAGTTGGTTAATGCGTCAACAACTTTGTCATCGTGTTCGAAAGTATAGCGATCAATCCAGGATTCTATGGGAGAACCGCCAACGGCAACTTGTATTAAACCAACCGGAACATTTTCTTCCCGAGCGATATTTTGTCCAAAGTAATAGGCTATTGCCGAAAAGTCTTTGGCACTTATTGAATCACTAATGGCCCATTTCCCGGAAAAATATTGTAATTGATTTGTTTTTTGTAATGTGATAGAATCCCAGGCCTTGTCGTCAGTTTCTTCAATTGCTCTATAATTGAATAATCGAAGTGTGGTATTATTTAAGGCTTTCTTTACTTCGGCAATTCCGTTTTCTGATTTTTGTAACTCAAAAGCCATATTCGATTGTCCGGAACAAAACCAAACATCTCCAATTAGAATGTTTTTTAAAACGATATTTTTTCTATTTGATGAAATCGTAATTTGATGCGTTCCGCCAGATTTCATTGCAGGAAAAACAGCTTTCCATTTTCCGTATTCGTTTGCTGTTATAATTTTTTTCTGATTGTTAAATACGATTTCGATTTTCTCGCCACCATTTGCATTTCCATAAATTAAAATGGGCTGGTTGCGTTGAAGCACCATATTATCAGTGAAAATTGGCGCTAATTGTAATCCTCCAAAATCTTTGGTAATATTTCCGTAAACTGTTTGAGCCAGAATCGTTGCGCCTTCTTTTATCGGATGTAAAGCGTCCGGAAAAAGATCAGGACGATTGTATAATTTTTCGTGAAGGTCTATTAAGTTAACTTTATTGGCTTTTGCAATTGTGGCAATATGTTCCTGAATTTGCCAAAACCAATCTCGGGTTCCTGATTTAAAACGCGAATGCTCATTGAATATCGGAGTCATTCTGCAGATGTAGATTTTTACTGCCGGATTTTGTTTCTTTAAAGTATCAATTAACCAGGAATAATCGGCATCAAAATCTTCTCTGTAATTCGCCCAATTTCTAGGATCAGTATCGTTTAATCCCAAATGAATTATGGCAACATCTGGACGATATGCAATGGCTTCGGCACATTTTTCAGTTTTAAAATAAGGCGTACTTCCTTTCTTTAAAAGAGTGGCTCCGCTGTGTCCAAAATTTTTGACTTCATATTGACTGCCCATTAAAACTTGAAGCTGCGAAGGATAAGATTCAGTCGAGGGATTAGTTAAAAGATAACCCGCAGTTACTGAATCTCCAATACAAGCTATTTTTGTAAGGGTTTGTTGCGCTGTCATTTCAAGATGCAGCATCATTGAAAGTAAAAGTGTGACGATGAAAATATTCCGTTTTTTTGTTCTCATTTTTTTTAGAGCTAATATTAAAAATGTGGCATTTATTAGCTGGGCAGAACGCATGGCTCCGCCCTAGCTTATAAAAAACAAAAAGCCAACTAACAATTTTTAAAATTTAAAAGGGGGTGTGAACGACTAGTTTCTAGGCATCTGCAAAATCATTTACTTTTGGACGCAGAAAACTAACTTGAACGAATAACGCAATCAACACGACACCGGCCATTAAGGCAAAACCAAAACCTAGAGTTCCGGTGTCAGCTGATTTACCAAGTAACGACGTGACCAACGCGCCACAACCAACTCCAGTCATATTTAGTACACCATAAGCCGTTGCCCGGTGTTTAGACGAAACAAATTGACAGATGATGGGCATATTATTTGCATCAAACATTCCATATCCTATACCAAAACATAAAACCGCTCCAACTACGTGAAATAATGAATGCCCAAAACCAATCAGCATTAATGCGGGAATAGTTAAACTCAGTCCAATTGCACTGGTATAAACTCTTCCCTTTATGTTTTTTTGTACCCATTTATCAGATAAAATTCCTCCAAAGATTACTCCGATTAATGATGAGAATGAGATTGTAATTGTTGCGATAGGACCAGCCTGATCCATCGATATTCCTAAATTATCTGAGAATAGGGTAGGCAGCCAGTTTTTAGTAGCCCAGCCCGGTAAACTGATAATCGCGAAATAAAATAAGATTACCCAAAATGAAATGTTGGTAAACAATAATGCCAATCCTTTAAAGAGGGAATCTTTTTCGTGTGTTTTATTAAATTGAGGATCAAAAGTTTTGGTAAGTAATTTTTTCTCACTTAAAAAGAAAACCAAAACGATTGAATAAACAATTCCAATAATACCAAAATGATGAAAAGTAGTATGCCATGAAAATTTTGCTGCGATTGTAGCTCCAAATCCTCCCAAAGCTGATCCAACATAAAGGCCTGTCATATGAATACCAATAGCAAGCGATCTTGTTTTTTGCTGGTGATAATCGGCAATTAAGGATAAACCGGCAGGAATGTATAAAGCTTCACTCACGCCCATAACGGCTCTTAACCAATAAATCTGATTGTATGTTGTGGCATAACCCATCGCATATGTAACGGCTGACCACACAAACAAACTACCAATGATTAACCATTTTCGGTTTAACTTGTCGGCGATAATACCTGAAACAGGGCTCATTAAAGCATAGATCCAAAGAAATATTGCCATTAAACGTCCAAAATTCTCGCCTGATACCAATTCAGGAATGTCAGCTTCCATAGAAGGTCTCATGGTTGCCAGCATTTGCCTATCCATGTAGTTTAGCAACGCTACAATCCAGAGTAACGCGACTACTAACCAAGGATAATATTTAGAGTTTTTCATATTTTGATATGCTTTATATTTTATTTAATCGGTTGCATTTTATTTTAACACATAGAGACATAGTTTGTATTGTGTGAAAAGGTGCTTCACTTCAAATAAAACTTATAGAACTATGTGTGAAAACGTGTTTTTTTTAATGAACTTTTTTTCAATTTGAATCTATATTCCTATGTGTTTAATTTTTTTCTCGCAGATTAGGCAGATTGAACAGATTTTATTTTCATTGTTGTTAAACCTGTCAAGTCTAAATAACAACTGTTGAATTAATTATTTAATAGTTCCCAACATAACATCAGGCGTACGAATTCCCGGTTTTATTTCTCCGTTCGATAAAACAATTTTATCATTCCAGATTACTGCTGTTGTTGTTACATGAGCAAGAAAAGGCAGTTCACCAATTTTTGACCATTTATTTGTATGTGTGTTGTATAATAAAATGTCGTTGTAAAAACCTTTGTGGGTTGTATTTAATATGTTTTTTTCGGCGATAAGCCTTGATTTTTCTTCTTCAGAAGTCGCTTGTGCGATTTGAGATAAATACGTTTCGATTTTATGAAAAGTAGTGCCGTTATCTCCACCAACTATTAAAATAGACTCTTTTCCAACAGCAACTCCGGCACCGGCCGAAAAGTTGGTGGTATTTTTTCCATCAGAGATATCAGCTTTGCTTTCCCAAACTTGCTTTTTTAGATCAAAAACCAAAGTGGTGTTATGCAAATCGCTTATTCCTGATGGCGTTTTAGTTCTTCCTCCAACAACATAAATTTTACCATTTTGGATAACTGAAACCGAATTTGCTAAAGCAAAAGGCAATTTGGTCAACAATTTCCATTCAGGTTTTTCAGCATTCAAATCAATACTGAAAAGAAGATCTGATGATTTTTTTGCTTCATCTCCACCAATCGCATAAACTACATTCTCACTATGTGTTAGCGCGATATTGGTAATTGCAATTGGAAAATCAGGTAATGATTTTGTTTCAACTTCATTTTTAGCTGCATTCCAATTGAGGATAAAAGCTTTGTTCGAAAGGCCGTTTTCATTTTCTCCACCTACATAAACAATTCCTAATTTTGTAGTTGTATTTCCCGGATAGGCGATAGGTTCCGGTAAAGTACTTGTGTTTTTTTTGTTCCAATTGTATTGATCGCCAACTTTTTGTAAAACATGAATTTCATTCGAATAATGTTTTTTTCCACCTTCCCAAGGCATTTTGTCCTGAAAATTTGCTCCGCCTGCAACAATCAAAACGTCATTGGTTACTCCGTTAATTGGACCCGCAAATCCCAATGAAACACTTCCATCTGCATTTTGCAATTGTGCAGCTTTTTTCCATTCGACATTTGTGATATTTGTTTTTTGCGAAAAACCAAGCGTTGTTGACATAATTGAAATAGTAAGGATTATGGTAGAAATTGACTTATTCATAGTGTTTGTTTTAAAAAAAACGAACTGTTTATTTTGATTTAAAAGCATCGAAATTTAAACCTGCAACATCTTGTTTGAACAATTCAAATTGTGCTGCACTCATATTTTTAACCGGTAATCTGAATTCTCCTAAATCGTGACCAACTAATTTCATATAGGCTTTTCCAACAGAGATTCCGCCATATTTACCCAGGAAACGAATCATGTCGATTGATTTTTGTTGAAGTGCGCGAGCCTTAACCAAATCATTATTATTAAAAGCATCAATTAAATCATAGTATAATGGAGCTGCATAATTGAAAGTACTTCCAACAGCGCCTTTTGCACCTAATACTAAAGCTGATAACATATTTTCGTCACGTCCCCAAAGCATATCAAATTTTCCGTTTTCGTAACTCATACAACTCTGGAAATCCATAAAGTCTTCGTGCGTATATTTTACTCCGGCAAAGTTTGGAAGTTTACCATCTAGAGCTCTTACCAAGTCATACATTGCAACGTTTACTCCTGTTAAAACTGGAATATGATAGTAATACAATGGCATGTTTGGTACGCTTTCTCCCACTTTAATACAAGTTTCTGCTAAAACATCAACGTTTGCAGGTTTAAAGTAAAAAGCACCTGTTAATGAAACAGCGTATAAACCAATTTCGTAAGCATGTTTAGCCAAATCAATGCAGTCAGCAAGACAAGTTCCACCAAGGAAAACCATTACTTTAAAATCGGCATCGTGATTAGAACAATCTGCCCAAGCTTGTGCAACAGCTTTTTTTTCTGCTAATGTAATTGAAACTCCTTCGCCTGTTGATCCGTTAATAAAAGCTCCGGTAACTCCGTTTCTTTTTAGGAAAGCGTAATAAGAAGGAATAAGGCTTACATCTAGTTTTCCGTTGCTGTCAAAAGGAGTAAAAGGAGCAGAAATCAGACCTTGTAAATGTTGAATTTTCATGAGTTTAATTTTAATTGTTTATGTTTTTTTGTTTTATTAGACTGGAAACTTTTGTATTTCCAGTCTAATTTTAAACTGTAATTTTTAGATCCGGATTTTAGATTGGATTTTGCGTAATTTTTGGATTAAAGTTGATTGTGTTTTGAGAGATAGGAAACAATATTTGTTTTCCAGCCATTGATGGTACCCAACTTGTTCTATTGAAACGAACTAAATCCCACCAGGCTTTTCCTTCAAAAGCCAATTCTTTCAAACGCTCCTTTAAAATTGCATCATCATTAGCAGTTGGTGTACTGTTTGTGAAAGATGAAGAAGCGTCTGCTCTTTGCATTACCAAATTCATTTCTGTAGTTGGATCTTGTCCTAAAGCATTTTTAATCTCCGCTTTCATTAACAAGATATCTGCCCAACGGTAAATGATGATATCACTTACAAAACGTCTGATCGTTCCGTCAACAGTTCCGTTGTATTTTACCAAACCTGTAACTACAGGAACAGCGCCATTGTATAAAGTTAGGTAAGTTGCTGCTTTTCTTGTATCTGTGGCAGCAAAATTAAATCTTGTAATATCCGGTTGAACTCTTGAAATACCTGCATTACCGGCACCTGTTCCCAGAGTTCCAAAAGTTGCAGTTGCAGCTGCAGATGTTAATGGTGCAAAATCTGCCGGTCCAACAAACATAAACTGATTCCAGTTGTCTGATAAATTTGATGGTAAATCAGTAACAGAATAACGAACTGCAAAAACTACTTCGGCATTTGCTTTTTTGTCATATGCAAAAACATCTTTAAAGCTTGGTAATAAACTTGGAGTTCCCGGGATCGTATTGATAGCTGTTAAAGCCGTATTTAAATCGGTTGTTCCTCCACCTAATCGTTTCGCTGTCCATAAGTTTACATCAGCTTTTAAAGCGTATATTGATGGAAGTGATAATTGTATTTTATTATTAGCTGTATCAGGATAGTTTGCAATTGCTAAATCAATATCTTTTTTGATGAAAGCAAATGTTTCTTCGATACTATTACGCGGAATAATATATTGAGACTGATTGGTATTTTCTGTTGGTTCAGTAACAATTGGCACTCCGCCCCATGAACGAGCCATGATAAAGTAACATAAAGCACGCATTGAATATGCTTGTGCAAGATATCTTTTTTGCTCAGCTGCTGTAGTTGGGCTAAATGGAATTTGCGGAACGTACTTTAAAACTAAATTTGCCTGATGAATTACAGTATATAAACCTCCCCAATCTACATCCATGTTTTGTGGCGTAAGATTGTTGTTGTAGTAATTTGCTAATGTTAATGGAGACTGAACACCACCTGTTATTTCGGCACTTCTTGCACCACCCAACAAATAATAGTTTTGTTGAGTCTGGATTCTAAAGTTAACATACATACCGTTTACGCCAGCTTTGGCGTCATCTTCAGTTTTCCAAAAACTATCAGATGTAATTACACTATCAGATGTTAGTTCTAAATCGTCCTGACATGAGTTCAATAGAGAAAGACTAGCAAATAGTATTGTATATAAAAGGAATTTCTTTTTCATGATTTTATTATTAAAATTTACAAAGTGATATTTAAACCAAGGATAATATTTCTAGGAACAGGGTAGGTACCAGTAGATCCTGCTGCAGTTAATCCTAAACTAGATCCTCCGTCAATACCTTGTACTTCAGGGCTCAATCCTTTGTATTTAGTAAAGTAGTATAAATTGCTTCCGGTTACATACATACGTAGTGATGTTAACCTTGCTTTTTCAACCCATGTTTTTGGGAAGCTATAGCTGAATGTAATTTCTCTTATACATAAATAATCTCCACTTTCATAATAACGGCTATTACCTTGAAACATATTTGTGTTGTATGCTGCTCCACTAGCTTCAGATCTAAACAAGTTGTTTTGATTGGTTTGATCTGCCCAACGGTAACGAGGTACATCTGTAATGTCTCCTTCTTTTTGCCAAGATTGTGCACTTTCAGCCAATAATCCGTAGTTACCTTGAAATTGACCTAAGAAACGAGCTCTTGCTTCGTTGTAAATTGTAGCTCCTAAAGAGTAATCTGTTCTTACAGTTACAGAGAATCCTTTGTATGCTGCATCAAAGTTGAAACCTCCTACAAACGTTGGGAACATATTCCCCATGTAAGTTCTGTCTTTACTGTCGATAACACCATTATTATCAGTATCTGCAAAAACTGCGTCTCCAGCGAATTTTTTACCTTCTGGATTTCCTCCGTTTGCAGCTGTTTTAGTTACATAAGTATCATGAACTTTTAAGTTGTAAGCATCAGCTTCTGCTTGCGTAGAAAGAATGTACAATTGTTTGTGTGCGTAGAAATCTCCAATTTTTTGTCCTTCTTGTAAACCTCCTACGTATTGATAAGTACCGCTTTTTGCATCCCAAATTTCAGTTCCACCAATTCTATTGTTTTTATTTCCGTTAAACGGAAGTTTTTCAATTGTGTTTGTATTGTGAGAAACGTTTGCTCCAACATTAATTTTCCAATCGTTTTGATTGTAAAGATTAGCTTGTACTTCTAACTCAAAACCTTTACTTCTTAATCCTCCAAGATTCGTTAAAACTGTAGTGAAACCACTATTTGATGGTAAAGTCAGATTCGTTAATAAGTCAGAAGTTAATTTGTTGTAGAAATCTCCAATAACTCTGATTTTATCTCCGTTGAAACCTAAATCGAAACCTGCATTTACAGTTTCAGATTGTTCCCATTTTAAACCTGGATTTGCAATTTGCGAGTTTATAATAGCCGATTGTCCATTATAACTGTTAGCAACTCCATTTGTTGAACCAGAATATAATCCTCCAGCCTGGAAATCACCTAAAGTACCTAAGTTACCATTCACACCATAACTTCCACGAAGTTTAAGTGATGAAAAGAATTTTGGCATTACTTTTTCCCAGAATTTTTCTTCCTGCATGTTCCATCCTGCAGAAATTCCAGGGAAGAAACCGTATTTATTATCCGGTCCTAAACTTGAAGATCCATCATAACGGAAAGATGCTGTTGCAAAATATCTGTTTTTATAATCATAATTTACACGACCAAAAACACTATTTAAAACCAATTTTGTATTGTTGCTGTAAACTGAAACCGGAATTGGAGACGAGTCTAAAGTTTGTGCTAAATCTGACGGACTTCCTTTTCCAGAAGCATTAAAAGCTTTTATAGTTCTGTCGTATTTTGAAACTCCTAACTTAGCATCAAAATCTCCAATATTATCCCATCCTTTTTTATAAGCAAAAACACCTTCGTATTGCACCTGATAAATTTGATTACTCAATCTTGTTGCTGTACGAGTATTATCTACTAAACCACTACTACCACTTAAAAAAGCTTGTTGAAATGTGTTGTCATTTTCATTTTCGCTATAAAGAGACATCGAAGGAATGAACGTGAAATCTTTGGCAAGTGTTAATTCACCATCAACGCTCATTTGTAGTTTGTTGTTTTCGTTGATTCCTTTAACTTTTCCCATTTGGTATAATGGATTTCCGTTGATGTTATTTTGACCCGGAGCCAATGTTCCATCTTCTAAGTATAATTTTGTAGTTGGTGAGTTTCCTAAATATCTGTTGAAAACTACACTATTTGCAACCACTTGATTATTACTTGATTTAGAAAATAATACATGACTGTTAACTGTAAAGTTGTCTGCTACTTTTAAAGAAGCATTTAATTTACCCGTAAATCTTTGGTAACCAGTAAAGATTGTAATACCATCACCTTTTAAATAACCTAAACTTAAATCAAAAAGGCCAGTATCATTACCACCGCTAATACCCAGGTTATGATTTTGTGTAATAGCATTTTGAAATAAAATATCATTCCAATCTGTACTTTTGTACATAATTGTACTATTAGGATTTAAAGGATCAGCCATTTCCTGCCAGCCTTTTGCTTGTAATTGACCAATTGTCGTTGCTGATAAATTAGATTTTAATAAAGTAGCAAATGGCGTGTTGTTTTGCAGGTTGTTACCTGTACCAGCTGGAGTTGCACCAGTTAACTGACCTAATCTTGCGATACCTGTTGTAGTCGAAAGTCCCGCAAGTTCGGCAGCATTGTACAAACCTTGACGTTGGAATTTGATATAATCTCCTCCATCCATGAAATCGTATTTTTTACCAATTCTGCTGTTTTGAGTTGAAACATTATAGGTAATTTTCATTTTTCCTGCTTTACCTGTATTTGTTGTAATAATAATTACACCATTTGAGGCACGAGCTCCGTAGATTGATGTTGCAGCCGCATCTTTAAGAACCTGAAGCGAAGCAATATCAAAAGAGTTAATATCATCAATTTGAGAACGAAGCACACCATCTACAATATATAAAGGAGTAGCTCCAGACGGATTATCGATCGATGTACCACCACGAACCAAGATGTTAGAAGCTTTTCCCGGTTGTCCAGATGATGTTTTAACCACCAAACCAGTAACACTTCCTTGTAATGATTGGGTTACGTTTGTATAAGGTACGTTTTCTAAAACTTTTTTGTCTAGTTTAGAAACTGCAGTACTTAATGTTCTTCTGTTTTGAGAACCGTATCCTACCACAATAACCTCATTCATTTGTTGTCCAATTTCTTTAAGAACAATATTAAGAGGCGCTGTACCAATTGCTACTTCTTGTTCTTGCAGACCAATATAAGAAACAACTAGTGTAGTGGCATTATCAGGTACTTCTATAGAAAATTTTCCATCAAAATCTGTTTGAGCGCTAAAATTAGTTCCTTTAGCAACGATATTTACACCAGGCAAAGCTTCGCCTTTTTCATTTGTAACTTGTCCAGTTACTTTCTTCTGAATCGGATCATTCTTTTTTACATTTTTATCTGTAAAAACAATACTTTTTTCTGTCTTTGCAGCAGTTAACTGCATGGTGAAAACTAAAAGTAACGTTGAGGTTAATTTAATAACTTTTACGTGGTTAGGAGTAGACCTACAATCTTTAGGTTTACTTTTAGGCAATAATTTCATACTTTTGTAATGGTTTGGTTAATAATAACTTTGTTAAAGGTCTATATCTATTTTCCAATCATTGTTCCTTAACGGAACCGGCCAGCAATGTTTCCAGCATTAGCTGGCTTTTTTATGATTTAAAAACAGATGGTGTATGCAATTGTATTTATTGTGATTGGCGTGTGATCTTTAATTTTTTTTCTTACTTATATAAAATTTGTATTCTTTCCTCTTTCCAGCTTTAAATTCTAAGCTTCTTTTTTCGCTAATTATTGATTGACTTTATTATCTTACTTTTTTCTAAATTCTGTATTCAGTAAATATTTAGTTATATCCTTGAATAATATGTTTTTTGTGATTTGTTGGTTTTTTGTAAATCTATTTATCAATTTGATTATCATTTAACAGCCAAATTTTGTATTCGTGGCAAATGTTAGGATAACTTTATGAATAAATTAATTTTTTATTACGAGGTAAAGATATAAAATATTTTAATATAACAAGTTTAGTTATTAAAATATTTTAATAATAAGGAAGAGATAAAAAAAATTAGTTATTAATTAACGGAAATAACATCTTTTCTTTGATAACGCAACATGCGCCGATAACGCCCGCACGACGGCCTAAAGTAGACTTTTTAAGTTTCATATCACGGTTAACTAAACCAAGTGAATATTTTTTTAATGCAGACTGAATTGGTAGTAGTGCATAGTCGCCAAGTTGTGCGAAATCTCCGCCAATTACCAGTAGATCAGGGTTGAAGATATTTAATAAAATAGATAAATAACGTCCCATTTTTTCGCTTTGCTGTGTAACCAGATCAACACAAAGTGTGTCTTCAAGATTTACGGCACCCGCAATAATAGCATTATGTTGTAGTGTAGAAGAACTTTCATCAAGAGTAACTTTTGACAGTTTTCCTTCGTTTATGGCATCTTTAAATTGATTGATCAATGACCAGCCGGAAATTTCGGTTTCTAAACAACCCAATTTTCCGCATTGGCACATAATCTCATTATTAAAAATAGTACTATGTCCAAATTCTCCAGAATAACCTGATTTTCCGTAATATAGTTTGCCATCTGTAATCATTCCAATAGCGACTCCCCAGCTGTAATTCACAAAAATTATATTTTGCTCATCGTCTACAACACCTTCGCAATATTCTCCAAAAGCCATAGCTCTGGTATCATTTTCTAAATGAACAGGAAGATCTAATTGCTCTGAGATGATTTCGTTTAAAGGTCTGTTTTCGCTAAAGAAGTAATTATAGCTAAAACCTTCCATCGAATTGATTCGGCCCGAAAAGTTGATGCAAACGCCTACGATCATTTTTTTCTCTACAGAACTATCTTCGATAAAAGAGTTGATAAGTTCGCAAAATTTTAATAATGATTTTTGAGAGTTTTCAAGAATGAATGAAGTGCCTAAATCGACACTAACCAATTCATTTTTGATATTTTGCAATCCGATAGACATACTGCTTATCCCGACTTCAACACCCAAAAAGTAAGCACAAGTTGGATTAATACTGTAAAGAGAAGGTCTTCTTCCGCCGCTGTTGGTGATTTTTCCCATATCAACGACGTAACCTTCAATTAATAACTCATTAACTGCCTTGGTTACAGTGGGAACACTCGATTGTAATTCTGTACTTAATTCTGCAATTGTAGCATTACCGCCTGATAACAATCTTTTTGTAATAGATTGTCTTAGCATATGCCATTTTTGCCCAGAGAGGCTTTTGTCTTTACTAACGTCTAATAAGTCTTTTAAACTCATGGTTTTATAAATTACAAAAATTGTACATACAAACTTAACATAATTTTTAAATTAATGACAGCGTTTGAGTTTCAATATTAAATTTTTTTTCTATTCGCATTGATATTTTAAAATTTTATAAAAAGATATATCTAAAACTTTACGAGCTGATTCTTTTTAGTTTCTAAGATATTGTGTGCAATTATTTTTAACACATAGAAACATAGAGTTTGTAAATCTATAAAAGGCGTTTCACTAATAGCAACAAACATAGTTCTATGTGTGAGAAACTAGTTTCTTTTTGGTATTCTTTCACATATCTAAAACCTATGATTCTATGTGTTTGTTTTTTTAGTTAGCCCCAAAGATTTAGATTTTAGTAACAAAACATGATACTCATTTTCTAAAAATCTCAAAAAACAATAAATAAAAGAATGTTCATTCATTTATTATTTTATCTTTGCAAAAAAATATTGAAATGAGAATAAGAGATGTTGATAAAGAGAAACTGGTAATCGCAACTGCAATAGATCAAATTGTAGAAGAAGGTTTTCAGGGATTCAGTATGAATAAGCTGGCAAAAGCCTGCTCTATTTCTGTTGGAACTCTATACATCTATTATAAAGACAAAGATGATTTAATACAAAAAATAGGTGCAATCATAGCTCTGAAGTTTTTTACAGGTACCATTAAAAATTTTTCGCCCAAAATGACTTTTGAGGAAGGGCTGTGGAAACAATGGGAAAACCGCGCAGATTTCACGATGAAATATCCTAAAGAAGTTGCTTTTTTTGAAATCGTCAAACATTCGCCTCATGGAGAAGCCATATTAGACTCCATAAAAGAATTCTCTGACTTTAGACAGATTATGAAGGAGTTTATCGATAACGGATTACGCAATAAAGAACTTATTCCGTTAACATTTGAGGTGTTTTGGTCTGTTGCTTACGGACCGTTATACACATTGTTAAACCTGCATACTGAAGGTAAGAGTATGGGAGGAAAACCATTTACACTTACCAAAGAAATGATGCAAGAAGCTTTTAAGGCAACGATAAAAGCGCTAAAACCATGAAAAATTATGGAAACCAATTTAAATACAATACATATTTTTAAAACAAATATTGGAGATCAGGATCCAAATTGTCCTGTTCGTCAAAAACTTAATAATCACTCCGATATTCAACAATGGAGTATTGACTGTGAAGATGTCGATTGCGTTCTTCGTGTTGTTTCAGAAACGCTTCAGCCGGAAACCATTATAGATATGATTACAGAATCCGGTCACGAATGTCAAGAGTTAGAGTAAACAAATACACTTTATAAAATAAATGAAAAAAGATACTGTAGAAAGTCCGCCTTTCACATCCAATCAAAAAATAATAATCGCCATATTAGCACTTTTACAGTTTACTGTTATACTTGATTTTATCGTTATTTCGCCTTTGGGAGATATTTTAATGAAAAAGCTGGATATGACAACAGCAAATTTTGGATTCACTGTTTCTGCATATGCTTTTAGTGCGGGAATTTCAGGTTTACTAGCTGCAGGTTTCGCAGATAAATTTGACAGAAAAAAGCTTTTGCTTTTCTTCTACACAGGATTCATTATCGGAACTGTTTTCTGCGCACTTTCTACAAGTTACACCACGTTGCTTTTGGCAAGAATCTTTACCGGACTTTTTGGCGGTGTAATTGGTTCTGTTTCTTTAGCAATTGTAACTGATTTGTTTATAATTCACCAGCGCGGACGCGTTATGGGTTTTATTCAAATGGCGTATGGTGCCAGCCAGATTTTAGGAGTGCCGCTTGGATTGTATTGCGCTAATCATTGGGGATGGCATTCTTCATTTTTAATGATTGCGGTTTTGGGAGTAATAATTTTACTGGCGATCATTACACAAATGCCAGCCATTACTAAACACTTAGAATTGCAATCAGACAAAAGTCCGTTTTTACATCTTTGGCATACGTTGAGTAATAAAAATTATCAAATTGGTTTTGCGGCAATTGCATTACTTTCGGTTGGTGGTTTTATGATGCAGCCTTTTGGAAGCGTCTTCTTAGTAAACAACATTCATATTAGCCAGGAAGATTTACCAATGGTATTTTTCTTAACCGGACTTTCGGTATTGTTTATTATGCCAATTGTTGGAAAATTAAGTGATAAAGTAAGTAAGTTCAAACTGTTTACCGCAGGATCAATACTTTCTGTCATTATGATAATTATTTATACAAATCTTGGCCCAATACCATTATGGCAAGTTGTAGTACTTACTATGATTATGTTTATGGGAATCATGAGTCGTATGGTTCCTGCAACGACATTAAATACTGCTATTCCAGAAATGAAAGATCGTGGTGCATATATGTCAATAACCTCTTCGATGCAGCAAATTGCAGGGGGAATTGCAGCGGTTAGTGCAGGGTTTATTGTGCATCAGGAAACGAAATCTTCTCCACTTGAAAATTATGATATTCTAGGATATGTAATTTCTGTAATTACGCTTTTTACTGTGTTTTTAATTTGGAGAGTAAATCAGTTGGCGAAAAGGAGAGAGGATGCCGCAAAAGAAATCGAAATTTAATTATAATCCGTTGGGTGTAATTATTTTTAACACATAGTCCCGAAGCTTCGGGATAGATTTTATGAACCTTTGTAAGGCGTTTCACTTGTATTAATAAACATAGAACTATGTGTGAGAAACTAGTTTCTTTTTTGTATTCTTTTGCACATCTAAAAGCTATGATTCTATGTGTTAATTTTTTTTGCTAATTACACCCAAAGTTTGATTATACGTAAGTTTTAAGAATAGAAAAGCTTGTCTGTGACACACAGACAAGCTTTTTTTATTTGTATGCATTTTTAGTATTTCTCCAATAAAGATAAACGGACATTATATTGATAAATACCAATAACCATAAAACCGGACTATAAAAAAAACTTTGATAATTTCTCCCATTCGGAATTTCAACAAAAGGAACTGTTATAAAAGTATCTAATAATAAAGCAGTTCCAGACATTAATATTCCAAGTTTCAAACCTTTAATGTTAGACTTTTTTCTATAATAAAATTTGGCCACTGCAATCGCATAAAAAATAGTTAGCAGCATTACAATTCCCGCTTGTGTTAAGAAAGAATCTTTTAGAATAGGAATTTTTCCTAAAATAAAAAAAGAAATACTAATGCTCAGCCAAACTAGGAATCCTGAAAATAGTGCTCTGATGTATTTCATAAAATTGATTTTATGGATTCCAAATTCCGGTTTTTGCTGTTTCTTTCGCGTAAGCAGAAAAATCTTTGGCTTTTCTTCCCAAAACTTTTTCGATATCTGATGTAATGTGAGCGTTTCTGCCATCTAGAACTTGTTCGAAAAGATAATTAACCAACCAAATATGATCATCAGGAACCTGATATTCTCTCAGCATTTGAATGTATTCTTCTAGTGTTAAAGACTGAAAAGTGATGTTTTTTCCACTGGCTTTAGCAATTTCATTTACGGCTTGTTCAAAAGTTAATAATCCTGGACCAGTCAATTCATAGGTTTGCCCGTTGTGTTTATTTTCTAAAAGTGAGGCCGTGACAACATCGGCAATATCATCTGCATCTGTAAAAGGTTCGAGTGCTTTTGCTCTTGGCAGCGCCACGATTCCTGCTAATATGGGTTCAAGAAAAAAGCTTTCGCTAAAGTTTTGACTGAACCAGCTTGCGCGAACAATTGTCCAGTTTTGGGCATTCTGTTTTACTATTTCTTCGCAAAGTTGAGCTTCTTTTTCGCCTCTTCCAGAAAGTAAAACCATTTTTTGTACGCCTAATTCTGTAGCTAGCTTTGTAAATTTCTGAATAGAATCTACTGCAATTGGAATGGCTAAATCCGGCTGGAAAGTAATATAAACCGAATCAATATTTTGCAGGACTGAGTTCCAGGTTGCTGGTTTTTCCCAATCAAAAGGTATCTTTTCATTTCGAGAACCTCGACGAATTTCAATGTTCTGGACTTTTTCTAATCTTTCAATTACTCTGCGTCCCGTTTTCCCGTTGGAACCCAAGACTAAAATTTTCTCTTTGCTCATATCAATATTTTTTAAATGAATACTGATACAAAGTTGTAGCGATTAAAAAAGAATCATTTGTCTGAAAAGAATTAAGATTTGTTTGAAAGGAATTGTTGTCTGACTTCATTCGGACGCATTCCGAATTTTTTATAAAAGGCATTTGAAAACGAACTTAAACTGTCGTAACCTACTTCCCAAGCGGCTTCCTGAACAGTTTTTTCGCTTTCACGAAGTAATTCGTAAGCTTTATGAAGTCTTTCTTCCTGAACATATTTGAAAACCGGAATCCCAAATAATTCTTTGAAATTCTTTTTCAGTTTACTACTATTTAAACCCACCATTTGCGATAATTGTGTGATCGAAGGAGGTTTTGAATAGCTGTTGGTTACAATCTCTTTTGCTTTAAAAAGTTTGTTTTTATCTATTTCTGAAAGATCAATTTTGGCGTCTGTAGTTAAAAGTGCAAAGAAATGGGCTAGTAGTTCATTGATCTGGCTTTTTAAAAATAACAATCTTGTGTTGCCCGTGTAGGTAGTATTGAAGACTTTTTGAACCGCCAACTGCATATCTAAAGTCATATAAAATGACGGCCCTTTTACAAAATGCTCTTTCGGATTTAGTAACTCCGGAAGTTGGTTTTCAAAAATCTCTTTTTCTGCCTGCGGTAATGCATTTAGGTTTTTTAGTTTAGTAAAAATGCTAATCGATTGCAGCGGTTTATCAGGTTCTATTTTATGGGAGAATTCTACTTTTTGATTTCCAAAAAAACAAATCGCCAAACCTGTTGTATTGGTCAAATATTTAGTTTGATTGTTGTGTTTGATTTCCAATTCGACATTTCCGGAACCGTAAAATGCAAATCCTACAGCATCTCCGTCAATTTCACATTTCTGCACAAATGGTTTCGAAGTGTTGGATTGTTCTATTAAAACAATAAAATCATTCAATTCTATAATATCTGTTGTCATTGGTTTCTAATTATTTGACTCAAAAAAGCATGAAAAGTTACCACTTATTTTTAATCTTATAATGAACTAAGAGGTTGCAAACGCAAGTTTTTTTTTTGAATTATCTTAGTTTTAAAACAGAGAGCTGTTTCAAAAAAAGTTGTTGTCGTTGCAATTTATAAAATGAAACCTGTTTCTAAACAACGACTTCTTTTTTATTTGTAATTTAATTCTATTAAAAAAAAACGCAAAAAATGGCTGTCCCAAAAGAGTTGTATAGCACCAAATTTATTGAGTATATGGAGTCGCTTAAGATTTTGTATTTAGTAGATGATAATTTTAAATTAATCTGCGATGATTACTGTAAGAGTAAATTAAAGGCAGAAAAATTTAAGGAGAAATTCGAGAAAAATTTCAAACATAAATTAGAATATGAAAACTTATCAAAAGAATTAGAGGATGAAATTTTGATCTATTTGATTCGAAAAGGATAGAGATTTTGCTGAAATTTATATCATATAAACAGCGTATAGAGACCAACTTTTAAAGCATTACTTTAAGAATTTGTCTCTATAATTTTTCGCACACTGTCGATAAATGTTTCGGTGTTTTTAAGATCTTGCTTAATGTATAGATCGTACTTTGTTAGATTGAACTGATCGATCATATCCTTTTTTAAATATTTTATGATCGATTCTAAACTTCGATTATCATTTTCAGGATGTTTTTTTAATTCTCTCTGCTTACTTTTCAAATACTGTAAACTACTTTTTAATCTTTGAATGTCTAATTTTTCCAATCCTTTATTCTAATTTAAAATTTACCAAAAAATAATCCTATAGTTGGTGTATCGAGCTCAAGATGCTCCAAAACTGATTATGATTTTGGTTTAAAACATTCAAGACTACTATATTTCCGTACATACGTACAATTTGGGTATTTAGTTTTTAGAAGTATTTACATAATTTTTTTATTAATTTTTAAAATTCCCATGTAACGATTGTAGTTGCTTGTAAATCTTATATTTATGTGGGAGTATTAAGTGATATCTCGATTTGCAGTAAATAAAAAAAAGTTAAAAAGTTTTTTCCGCTTCAATGTTTATCGTAATATTGCAATATAGGTATAAAACAATGGGAGCTACAAAGACAGATCATTTTACAGAAAACCAAAACGAACTTGCGATTTTGGCAAAAGCTTTAGGACACCCGGCACGGATTGCAATTATGGAATATCTTCTAAAAGTTGATGCCTGTATTTGCGGTGATATAGTGAATGAATTACCACTTTCGCAGCCAACAGTTTCACAACATCTTAAAGAATTAAAAAATGCAGGTTTGATAAAAGGCAACATCGAAGGTAATTCTATTTGCTACTGTATAAATGAACCCGGATTAGAAAAAATTAAAGGATTTTTTGAACATATAAGCAATCATCTTAAGAAAAAGAGAAATGATTGCTGCTAACTTTTAAAGCAGAAAAAAATGAAACTTTCAGAAATAAAAAAAATATTAAATACAGTAGAAACTGTAAATTTTGAATTGCCAAATGGAACTTTTGTTCCGGAGTATTTTCATGTAACCGAAGTAGGTTTGATTAGTAAAAACTTTATTGATTGCGGTGGAGTGGTTAGAAATGAAACAAAAGTAAATTTTCAGCTTTGGGATGCCAATGATTATGAACACAGATTGAAGCCTCAAAAATTAATTCATATTATAGCACTTTCAGAAAAGGTTTTAGGTATTGAAGATCATGAAATTGAGGTAGAATATCAGGATACAACTATTGGTAAATATGATTTGGATTTTAATGGTAAAAACTTCATTTTATTAAACAAACAAACGGCTTGTTTGGCACAGGATCAATGCGGAATTCCGGCAGAGGAAAGTAAATTTAAAATTTTGGGTAATACAGATGAAGCTAATTCTTGCACGCCGGGCGGAAGCTGTTGCTAATTTTAATTAAAAACAGTTATTTGAAAATCTATGTTATACAACAAAATAAAAAATACAATTGACAGTTTTGATTTCAATCAGATTTCTGAAGACCGCAAAAAGGTGTTGCAGCCTTTAGTAGATTATATTCAGGATAAAGTGAGCAACAAACAGGAAATACGGCTGAATTTAATTTGCACACACAATTCAAGAAGAAGTCATTTGTCTCAGGTTTGGGCGCAAACCGCCAGTGCATTTTATAATGTAAAAAATGTTGTGTGTTATTCAGGCGGAACTGAGGCAACTGCTTTATATTCGGAGGTTATTGAAACCTTAAAACAAACAGGATTTAAAGTACAGGCGATTTCAAATGGAAACAATCCTGTTTATTCAATAAAGTTTTCGGCAAATCAACATCCTGTTATTGGATTTTCTAAAACATATGATGATGATTTTAATCCCGAAAGCGAATTTGCTGCTATAATGACTTGCTCGCAAGCTGATGGAGGTTGCCCTTTTATTGCCGGGGCAGAAAAACGTATTCCAATTACGTTTGAAGATCCAAAGGTTTCTGATGGAACAGCACAGCAAAAGCAAATCTATCAGGAACGCAGTCTTCAAATTGGAACTGAAATGTTCTATGTTTTCTCTCAAATCCAACAATAAAAATGGCAGCAAATAATTGTGCGCCCGCGGTTGAACGAAAGAAATTAAGTTTCCTTGATCGATTTTTAACTCTTTGGATTTTCCTGGCCATGGCACTGGGTGTAATAATTGGTTATTTTATACCATCGAGCGATGATTTTATTCATTCTTTTTCAAGCGGAACCACTAATATTCCCTTAGCAATTGGATTAATACTTATGATGTATCCGCCATTGGCTAAAGTGAAGTATGACCAAATGGGACAGGTTTTTAGAAACACTAAAATATTAGGAGCATCACTATTTTTAAACTGGATCGTTGGTCCTGTTTTAATGTTTTTATTGGCGTTGCTTTTTTTAAATGGATATCCTGAATACATGATTGGGGTTATTCTTATTGGAATGGCTCGTTGTATAGCAATGGTTGTGGTTTGGAATGATCTGGCGGATGGAAATAGAGAATATGCGGCTGGACTTATAGCGTTAAATAGTATTTTTCAGGTTTTGCTTTATAGTGTATATGCTTATCTATTTATTACAATTCTTCCTCCATATTTTGGATATGATGGTTTTGAGGTTAATATTAGTATTGGTCAGATTGCAGAAAGTGTTGGTATTTATTTAGGTATTCCTTTTGTACTAGGAATTGTTAGCCGTTATGCTCTTATCGCATGGAAAGGAATTGAATGGTTCGAAACCAAATTCGTTCCCTTTATTTCGCCAGTAACACTTATATCTTTACTCTTTACGATCATCGTTATGTTTAGTCTAAAAGGAGAGTTAATCGTTCGAATTCCGATGGATGTAATTCGTATTGCTATACCGTTGGTAATTTATTTTTGCATCATGTTTGTGATAAGTTTTTTTGTTGGAAAATACTTTGGCGCCGATTATTCAAAAGCAACAGCTATAGCTTTTACCGCAACAGGAAATAATTTCGAATTGGCAATTGCAGTTGCGATTGGTGTTTTTGGAATTAATAGCGGTGAAGCATTTGCGGGAGTCATTGGGCCTTTGGTTGAGGTTCCTGCTCTTATTGCATTAGTAAACGTTTCTTTTTGGTTTCGAAAGAAATATTATACTGTAAATACATAGAGTCTTTTGGCTAGTATTTTCATATAAAAAAAGAGACGATCACTCGTCTCTTTTTTTATGAAAATCTAATTTTTACTGCATTTCTAAATCGAATAAAAACAATATAACTACACCTTAAAGATTAACTTCTTTTTATAGAAAATCCATAATATAACAGACCAAAATATAGCGTACGAAATAGCATAAGCCACTGAAGAATTTAATGGATTTTCGAAACAAGGCGCAATCCCAAATTTGTAAATTAATGTTTGAAGATTGATTTCTTCTGTTGCAATTTCCGGACTTTGAACTTTTATTGAACTTAAAACTCTTGGAATTATTCCCGAAAAGAAAAATACAATCATTGGGTTTACACCCCAGATTAAGAACAATTTAGTCCATTTTTTGTAATTGGCAATATCTATTATATAATACAATAAAGTAAGGCACATTGTTGCGATACCGGCGGTGTATAATACATATGAACTTGTCCAAAGTGATTTATTTATTGGAAATATAATACTCCAAAGTAAACCTGAAATTAGCAATACGATTCCGGCGATAGCAATTTTTTTAGCGATTTCAATTTTAGAAATTGGTAAGTTTAGTAATTGTCCGATAAACATCCCGATAATACCGGTTCCTATAGCTGGTAAAGTGCTCAAAATTCCTTCCGGATCCCAAGTTTTAGAAAAGCTCCATAAATGCCCTTCTAAAAGTAAATTGTCTAACCATGCTGCAAGATTTGTTCCTTTCTCAAAATTCGCAGCGCCAAATCCGGGAACGGGAACAAAAGCCATTAAAAGCCAATAACCGACTAATAATGAAGCGGCAACCAGAAGTTGTGTTTTTAAATTTGTTTTTAAATATAAAATCGAAGTGAAGAAGTACACAATTCCAATTCGTTGTAAAACTCCGGGTATTCTGGTATCTTGAAAAGATTCAATGTTACTGTATGCTAAAGATAATAGTATTACAAAAATTCCAACTGCGAGATACGTTTTTACTTTTAAACTAAAGTTTCCTAAAAGCGCATAAGCTACCGCAAAAGTTATCATTAATCTAATTGCCAATAAAGGGATTCCTTCCAGATCAAATAAATGAATTCTGCTGAAACAGCTCAGGAAGAATCCCAAACAGAATATTCGAAGTGAACGAACCATAATTTTATTAAAAACTGCCCAATCAAAATGTTTTGTTGGCATTGCAAATGGTATTGCAGTTCCCATTATAAAAACAAAGAATGGAAAAACCAAGTCAGTAGGAGTACAGCCGTGCCATTCGGCATGTTCTAACGGCGGATAAATCGATGACCAACTGCCAGGATTGTTCACTATTGTCATTAATAAAATAGTAAATCCTCTAAATACATCTAGTGAAGTTAAACGTTCTTTTGTCATAGGTTGGGTTGTTTTGGGTTCGTTATTTTATGATGGCTTCCTGAATTATTTTCTGAATGTCTTCTCGAATTTTTCCTTTAGCGAGTTTGTTTCCGTCTTCGCCAACGTTAGGATAAGTTCTGTTTGATAAAAACACGTAAACAATTTCAGTTTCAGGGTCTACCCATGCGATATTTCCTGTAAAACCGGTGTGTCCAAAACTTGATTCAGAAACACAAGCGCAAGTTGGGCCGTCTTTGTCAATTCTCTTATCAAAACCTAAACCTCTTTGAACGCCTTTGTCTTTGTAATAGCAAGTGTTAAAAGCATCAAATGTTTGCTCAGAAAAATATTGTTTATTACCGTAATTTCCCTTTTGTAAATACAACTGCATCATTTTGGCAACATCCATACTGTTGGAGAAAATTCCGGCGTGACCGGCAACTCCGCCTTCCATTGCTGCTGCCATATCGTGCACGTAGCCCTGAATAAGCTGATGTCTAAAATAAGTATCAATTTCAGTAGGAGCAATGTTATTTTTGTCAAATTTGTTCAGCGGATTGTAAAGTGTATTATTCATCCCCAGAGAGCTGTAAAAATTCTGCTGGCTCAAATCTTCTAATTTTGTATGCGTTTTTCTTTCCAGATATTCTTTTAAAATGATAAAAGTAAAATCGCTGTATTTGTATTCTTTTTTAAGTGATAACGGACTGTTAGCAATGATTTTCATGATCGTATCGTGATAATCATTTCTAATAAATAAACTATCAGCGACTTTCGTCGAAAATTTAGATTCGGCTATCTTACGATAGTATTTTGGTGAAGGTTTTCCGTTATTGTCCAAAGTTGCTTTGTAAAACGGAATCCAAGCCTGAAGTCCTGCATAATGCGTTAGTAAATCCTTAAAAGTCATGTTTTCCTTATTTGTTTTTGCAAAAAAAGGCACCATATCTTTTAGTTGTGTATCCAGAGTTACTTTGTTTTTATCGTACAATTGCATCACATTTGGCAAAGTCGAAATCATTTTTGAAATCGAAGCGACATCATACAAATCTGAATTTGTAACTTTTTTAGCATTGTCATAAGTTTGATAACCGTATGATTTCTGAAAAATCACGCTTCCTTTTCTGGCTACAAGAACTTGCATTCCCGGAGTCATTTTACCATCAATTGCTTTTTGGGCTATAGCATCAATTTTAGATAAAATAGCCGAATTCATATCTACATTTTCTGGAGTTGTAAAAGCCAGACGATTTAATTTTTCAGTAGATAAACCATCATTTACATTAAAGCTTGTATTAACAGATACAGGCAATTTTCCTTTAGCTCCGATTGCTCCAAATAGCAATTCTGCCGAAACGATATTACTTATACTAGAGTTTTGGTAAGAAACGACTAAACCTTCAATATCATCAAAATTTGTGATTGGCAATAACGAATAGGGTTTTGTGAAAATATCTAAAATCACTTTGTTGTGCTTTGCAATTTCTTGTAGCCAAAGTAATTCAGTATCTGTAAAGTTTTGTTTTTCCCAAGTTTTATTCAATTTATGGAAACCAATAATTACAGTATCGTATTTTTTTAATTCATTGTTTAAACTGTCAATGTTGGTGTTGGACACTTCTGTAACTTCTGTATATTTTTTTAAAGCCGTTACAAAAGTACTGTTAACATCATCTCCTAATTTTACGTAGGCGATTTTCTGATCTAAGTTTTTGATTGGCAGTATTTCCTTTTCATTCTTTAAAACGGTAATCGCATTTTCATACAGTTTATAGTGTAAAGCATCATTTTTTAACGGATTAAGATCATTGTAAATGTTAGCCATATCAATTGGCTTATACTTGTTTAATCCGGCTTTGAATTTATAATGCAATATTTTTTTTACGGAGTGTGACAAACGTTCTTCGGTAATTACACCTTCTGTATAAGCAGTTTCTAATTTTTGAAATGCAGCAGGTACATTTTCAGGCCCAAGAAAAATATCATTTCCGGCAAGTAGCATGGCTATTTCTAAATCTCCGGGACCTTTAAAATCGGCGGCACCTTTCATTGCCAGACCATCTGTAAAAATCAAACCATTGAAACCTAATTCTTTTTGAAGCAGGTTAGTTACAATGTTATAAGAAGCAGAAGAAGGAATGTTAGTTTGCGGTTCTAAACTTGGAATATTGAGATGGGCTACCATTACTGATACTAAACCTTCATCAAATATTTGTTTGTACGGATACAATTCAACCAGTTCAAGACGGTCTTTAGAAAAATTGATTAAAGGCAATGCTTTATGCGAATCTACAGCAGTATCACCATGTCCGGGAAAATGTTTTCCTGTACTAAAAACGCCCTGACTTTGAACGCCCTTCATTAAGGCAATGGCTTTGTTACTTACATTAACTTTGTCTTCACCAAAAGAACGGTTGCCAATAATAGGATTTTTAGGATTGGTGTTGATATCCAGAACTGGAGCAAAATTAAAATGGATTCCGATTCGTTTGTTTTCGTTGGCCATGTTTCTTCCAACATTTTCAATTAAGCTTAAATCCTGAATAGCGCCTAAAGTCATGTTCCATGGATAGATATAAGTCGAATCTAATCGCATACCTAATCCCCATTCAGCATCAATTGCTATAAATAGTGGCACTTTTGCTTTTGATTGATACAGGTTGGTTAATTTCGCCTGACGAACTGGTCCGCCCTGAAAAAAGATTAATCCGCCCACTTTATAATCCTGAATTAATGTATTGACTTCTTTTGTATGTAAAGAATCTTTATTAGAATAAGCTGAAATCATGAACAATTGTCCAATTTTTTCGCGAACGGTCATTTTATTATAAATGCTGTCGACCCAGGCCGTTTCTCTGTCAGAATCTTTAAAAAAGTTTTTTTTCGCTGATTTATCTTTGGCAACATAAATAACGGTGTCATTTAAAAGAGGATCTTTTTTTACATCAGTTACGGTATTGTTTTTTTTAGTAGCGCAATTGGTAATCAAAAGTATAAGTGTGGCGTATAGGCTAATTTTTATGAAGTGATTTTTCATAGTATTTTTTTTTGGCGATATAGATTTTAATTTACTATTACCTTTTGGGCGTAATTATTTTTAACACATAGAATCATAGATTTTGTAAACTTATAAAAGGCGTTTCACTTGTATTAACGAACATAGCTCTATGTGTGAGAAACTAGTTTCTTTTTTGTGTTCTTCTACACATTTAAAAGCTATGATTCTATGTGTTAAATTGTTTTTTTGTTAATTATCCTCAACGGGTTTACTATACTTTTATTTATAGCAAATTAGGAATACTTTTAGGTATTTAAAAAGATATTTTTTCGCTGCTTCGTGAACTGGTAAGGAATAATCCTAAATAAGTAATTAATCCGTTTAGGAGTATTAATTCGTTATCGAACACATATCCTGCAAATAATACTTTTGAGTTTTCATTGATTAAATACGTGAAGAAAGGCGATAACAAACAAATTATCGGTACTAGTTTATCACTTACATTTCTTGATTTTTGGAACAATCCAAAAGCATATAATCCTAATAACGGACCGTATGTGTACGATGCAACCTTAAATATCATTCCAACAACTGAACTGTCGTTGATGGTATTGAAAATAATGATTACAAAGAAAATCAATGCCGAAAAGCTAATATGTACAATATGTCTTGTTCGAACTGTATTTTTCTTGCTGTTTTCGGCTTTATCCATGCCTAAAAAGTCAACACAAAAAGAAGTCGTTAAGGCGGTCAATGCCGAATCTGTTGTGGCAAAAGTGGCCGCAATAATTCCTAATAAAAATACAATTGCCGGAATTGTCGCTAAATGATTTAGAGCAATTTCAGGAAAAAGTAAATCTGTTCTTGGTTTGCCTGTAATTAAATCTGTTGGAATAGCGATTCCGTTTTTATTAGCATAAATGTATAATAATGCACCAACACTCAAAAAGAAGATGTTAATGATCACAAAGATTCCTGTAAAGGTAAACATGTTCTTTTGTGCTTCGCCAATGTTTTTACAACTTAGGTTTTTTTGCATTAAATCCTGATCCAGACCAGTCATGGCAATAGTTACAAACATCCCGCCTAAGATCTGTTTTACAAAATGAAATTTACTTCCGAAAAAGTCATCAAAGAAAAATATTTTTGAATAATTACTGTTTTTTACTTCTTCAAAAGCGCCAACTGCACTCAAATCCATTCGGTCGCAAATAAAATAGATCGTAAGAAAAACCGATGTTACCAGAAAAAATGTCTGCAAGGTATCTGTGATAATAATGGTTTTTAATCCGCCTCGATACGTATAAGAAAATATAAGGATCAAGGAAATTAATACTGTAAATGCAAAAGGAATATTATAAAAATCAAATACAAAACGCTGTAATACAATTACGACCAAATAAAGTCTGAATGCAGAACTTACCGTTCTGCTGATTAAGAAAATAGATGCTGCAGTTTTGTAACTGTAAAACCCCATCCGTTGTTCTATATATCCATAAATAGAGGTTAAGTTCATTCTATAATACAATGGCAATAGTAATTTTGTAATTACTAGAAATCCAAGTGCATTACCCAAAACAAATTGAAAATATTTGAATTGTTCACCACTTGGAGCGCCTACTTCTCCAGGAACAGATATAAAAGTTACTCCTGAAAGAGCCGTTCCGATCATCCCAAAAGCAACTAAATACCATTTTGAGTTTTTATTGGCTGTAAAGAAAGCGTCATTTCCGCTATCTTTTCGGCTTACTCTGTGTGAGATATAGAATAAAGTTCCGAAATAAATGATGATTAGGATAAGAATTGTACTTGGTGTCATTTTATGGCTTTATTGGTTTGGTTAATGAATTATACAAATCAAGTTGAAATAGATTTTATTCTCTTTATCAAACCTAACAGGTTTTTATCCCGAGGCTTCGGGACTGTTAGGTTTCCTTTTGAAGTTAAAAGAGGCAAAACTTGATTCGTATAAATTTATAAAAGATTTTAAATAGTTTGGGAGCTAAACTTCCAGGTTTTTATTTTCGGCTAATAAAACTGCTCTTACACTTTTGTGTTTTTTTAGTAATTCAGATGCTAGTTTTTCGTCAATCTTAAGTTCTTCAACAATCATTTCAACACCTCTTTGTACCAGCTTTTTATTAGACAATTGCATGTCGATCATTTTGTTGCCATAAATTCGGCCAAGCTTAATCATAACAGAAGTTGAGATCATGTTTAAAGCCAATTTTTGAGATGTTCCGGCTTTCATTCTGGTACTTCCTGTTAAGAACTCTGGGCCAACAATTAATTCGATAGGATAATCGGCTTGTTTTGAAATAAGACTTGCGCTATTGCATGAAATACTTCCGGTTGCGATATTGTTTTCTCTTGCTTTTTTTAATCCGCCAATAACATATGGAGTGTTTCCGGAAGCTGCAATACCAATTACAACATCTAAACTCGAAATGTCGTAAGCAGATAAATCTCTCCAGGCTTGATTAATATCATCTTCGGCATTTTCTACCGCTTTTCTAATCGCTGAGTCGCCACCTGCAATGATTCCGATAATCCAGTTGTCCGGAACTCCAAAAGTTGGAGGACATTCTGAGGCATCTAGAATACCAATTCGTCCAGATGTACCGGCTCCAATGTAAAATAATCTTCCGCCAAGTTTCATTTTAGAAACAATAACATCTACTAATTTTTCAATATTTGGAATTTGTTTTTCAATTATATCGGCTACTTTTTTATCTTCATTATTTATACTTGTAAGTAATTCATTAGTGCTCATTTTATCTAAATTAGAATAAAGAGATTCACGTTCTGTGTCTGGATTTACTTTTGCCATTTCTATTTGATTTTTTATATTTTGATTTTTTTTTTTGGAGACAGATAACTGTTATTTATAAAGTAGATATTTTACGCGCATTTTTTTGAAAGCTTCTAAATCCTTCTTCCAGCTCTTTCTAATTATTTCTTCAGAAGTTCCGCTTTCAATTTGTTGCTGTAATTTTTTTGTTCCGGCCAATTTTGTAAAAAAGCCATTAAAGAATTTCGTTTTATCGCTCGTGTTTTGGTATGCTTTAAGTAACCATTTTAACTCTAATTGCTTTAGTTTTGGATAAGCTGTCAGGTCTTCGCCAAAACATTCTTTACCATTGTATAATGGATCTTTGGCTCCAAAATTGGGTTTAGGAGTAAAACTAAAATTAGTTTTTGTTAAAAAAGGAGAGCCATAAATTTGGAATTGTTTTTCAGTTCCGCGTCCCATACTTACATTCGTACCTTCAAACAAACACAAACTTGCATAAAGATTTATAGATTGATCATTGGGTAAATTTGGAGAGGGTTTAACAGGTAAACTGTATTCCATTTTTCTATTATAATCAAGACAAGGAATAACTGTAAGTTTGCATTGAACGCCATCTTTGAGCCACTTCTCACCATTGATCATTTGAGCATATTCGCCAATAGTCATTCCGTGAAGTAACGGAATAGGGTGCATGCCCACGAAACTTGTAAATTCTTTTTCTAAAAGTGGTCCGTCAACAATACCGCCATTTGGATTTGGTCTGTCAAGAACTATTAGCGTAACTCCGTTTTCTGCACAAGCTTCCATAACATAATGTAATGAAGAAATATAGGTGTAGAAACGTGCGCCAACATCTTGCAAATCAAAAATCATAACGTCAATTCCTGCTAATTGTGCTGCTTTTGGTTTTTTATTGTCTCCGTATAGAGATATAATAGATAATCCTGTTTTTGGATCTTTTCCGTCAACTATGTGTTCACCTGCATCGGCAGTTCCTCTAAATCCGTGTTCAGGAGCGAAGATGGTTTGTATCGCAATTTTTTTCTCTAATAAAAAATCTACCAAATGTGTTTTATCAGACAAGATTCCAGTTGGATTCGTAACGATTCCTACTTTTTTATCTTTCAATAAAGGTAAATACTTCTCATAATTATCGGCTCCGGTTTTAATTGGAGAACTTATGATCGTTGTTTTACTTTTTGTAACTGATTGAAATGAATTGGAGTAGGAGGACGTAAAAAATAAAGTAGTTACAATAAGAATACTTTTTGTTATGAATTTTATCATCTTAATTACAGTTAATAGTTAGAGTACAAAAATGGACTAAATAAAATTAGACTATTATTTGATTGCTATTTGATGTTTTTTGATTGTTGTAGTTGTGGTAATGTAGAAAGGGAGATCTGAGTTTTTCAGATTAAGATTTTATTCTGTCGTTTTGTCTGTCACATTTTGTGATTAGAAAAAGTGATTTTTAAATACTACCTCTGGAATAATTAATGTCCAGAGGTAGTTTATTATTGTATTGGTATTTTTAGTTTTTAAAACTTTAAATTACCAACCTGGGTTTTGTTTTAATGTTACACCCTGAGCTTTGTATAAATCAATATCGTTTGTTGGGATATTCATTAAATAGTGTTTTGCTTCAAAGGTTCTTGTGCTTGTAGGGTATAATTTTACATATCCGTTCGCATCTACTACAGTTTGTGATCCAACAGGAGTTCCAATTCTTGCACCAAGATTTACATCAGGATTTTTATTAGTATCAAGGTAATCACCTTTTTTCCAACGGTAAATATCAGCTTGTCTTAAAGTTGTCCAGCTCATAAATTCAATTCGGCGCTCACGACGTACTTCCCAGATTAAAGGATTTACAACTCCTGAAATTTGCTCTAAAGCAGAAGTTCTTCTTGGGTCATTAATTTGTACACCGCTTGCAGAAGCATTAACTCCGTCAGTAGTCAAAGGTGCAATACCTGCGCGGGCACGTACTAAATTGATAGAAATATTAAGATCGTTATTACTTGCAGTACCAAGTTCAGCACAAGCTTCGGCATAATTTAAATATACTTCACTTAACGTAAATAAAGGAGCATCAGTATAATTACGTCCGCCGGTTGTAACATCAGGACCGGTTGTTGCAGGGTTGTTGTACAATTCAAATACATATCCTGACATTGAAACCAATGCGGCAGTACTGAAAGGTTTTCCTTTGTAACCGTAATTACTGTTGTTTACAGTTTTTCCAAAACGAGGATCTCTGTTCGCAAAAGTTTTTGTGACGTTGTCATCACCGGTGTATTGAGCATTTCCTGCTTGTTGAATAGGTAATCCGTTTGTAGTTACATAACTATCAGCTGCAAATTTGGTTAAACCGTATTGAATAGTCGAAGTGTTGGTATAGTTTTGAAGTGAGTGCATCAATACGTTTGTTAAATAACGTTTTGTAAGGATCACTTCAGTATTACCAAGTAATTCAACTGAATTGTAAAGTGATTTCCAATCAGCATTTAATTTATAAGCAGAGTTATTCATTACTGCTAAAGAAGCTGTTTTTGCTTTGTTTAAAAATGCACTTCCATCTTGATTTAAATGGTATTTTCTGTAAGTACCTTCATAAATACAAGCATTACTCAAAGCTGCATAAGCAGTATATTTATTTACGGTAGCATTTTTATCATCTACAGGAAGCATTAAACTTGCAGCTTCTTCCAAATCAGCAATAACTTTATCCATAACTTGCGCTCTTGGCATTGCCGGAGCATAAACAAGAGGGTCACTCTGTGCTAAAAATTTGTCAGTATAAGGTACATCTCCCATTTTTTGTACTAAACGGAAATAAGTATAAGCTCTAAAAAATTTAGCAACACCAATATAATGGTTCTTTTTTTCTTGTGACATACTCACAGTCGGTATTTTTTCAAGCATCAAATTACAACGACGAATAAGTGTGTAATATTCATTCCATGAATAAACATTAGTAGTACTCGCTGTGATTGGCATTTGATAAAAACTAAAAGCCGATAAGTTATCATCTACTTTGAAATCACTACCATGATAGTAGAAAAAAGAAAGTCCGATTGTGGTACCATTTCCGTAACCATAAAAAGTATCGTAGTTAAGCCATGAAAATGTTTTTACATTGTCTTCTGACTGCCAAAAGTTATCGTTTGTAAATTTATCGGCAGGATCATCTGTTAGATAGTCTGAACAACTAACTGCGCTCATTGCTACAATACTTGCAGCAAACATCAGCAGAAATCTAGATTTTATATTTGATTTTTTCATTTTAAAAGTTTTGAATAGTTAGTATTAGAAAGCTAGCTCAACACCAAAAGACACGGTTTTAGTATAAGGATAAGCTCTTCCCCAGAAAACTTCTGCTTCATCAATTTCTGGATCAACAGGAAGACGGCTATCTGCCCAAGTTAATAAGTTCTCACCAGAAGCGTATAATCTTACTTTGTCTAATCCTGCTTTTTTTACAATATTTGCCGGTAAAGAATATCCAAGAGTAACATTTTTCAAACGTACATAAGCCATGTTTAATAAATATCTTGTTGACGTAACAAAGTTGTTTTGACCTGTAGTACCTGAACCAATAGCATTGGCTTCGTTACCATAATACGGGTTTGGCCAGTATGCACCTGTATTTTCTGGTGTCCAGTAATCTGCTTGGTTTTCATACATTTGTTGAGGTGCACGATAGAAAGGTAAAACTGCATCAGAAGCAGCCCAGTAATCACGTTTTGCAACTCCTTGAAAGAATGCTGAAGCATCAAATCCGCGGAACTTTCCACCTAATGTGATACCGTATTTATAACGTGGTGTAGAGTTACCAATTTTACTTAAATCACCATGATCGTCTGCAGTTCCTGCACCACGAGTTATCGCACCATCGCCATTTGTATCAACGTAGTGAACATCTCCTGCTCCGTATTTAAAGTTACCGCCCATTGTTTTAGAGTAATCAACACCATTTACGGTTTTACCATTATTTGTAATTACATCACCAGCCTGAAGAAGTCTGTCGCTGGTTAAACCCCAAATCTGACCAATTTCAAAACCATCATAGTAAGGTTTAGTAGTACTTGTAACTATAGCCAGTAATTTAGAGCTGTTGTTCCATTTTGTGATTACTGATTTATAATCTGATAAAGCTACATCAACATATACAGAAGCATTTTCGCTTAATTGTTTATTGAAGTTCAAAGACAATTCCCAACCTCTTGTTCTCATGTTTCCTGAGTTAGTCTGTGCAGAACTTTGACCAAATGAACCCGGAAGTGTTATACCCGGAGCTAACATTCCTTTTGTATCACGTTGGTACCAGTCGAAAGAAGCACCAAGCATATCAAATATTTTAACATCAATACCCACATCTTTAGTATATACTTTTTCCCAAGTTAATGATGGGTCAACGTTAGTTGGTAAACCAGTAGAAGGAGGAAGGGTAGAACCACTATTTATCCATGAAGGATTTGAAGGGTTTAAGATCGACAAGAAAGCATTGTTACCAACATTTTGATTTCCGATTGATCCAATAGAAGCACGTAATTTAAGGTCGTTTAACCAACCGCGTGTACCTTCCATGAATTTTTCGTTAGCAATTTTGTATCCCACAGAAGCAGAAGGGAAGAACCCCCATTGTTCGTTTGTTGGGAATTTTGAAGAACCGTCGTAACGACCATTAATTTCTAATAAATAAATTCCGTTATAGTCGTAGTTAACACGAGCAAAGAAACCTGCAATCGAATATGTTGTTTCTGCTGGATTAAGACTAGTATTTGCTGCTCCGGAAACAAATTGTTCTCCAACAGCAAGATTGAATTCTGGTTTTGTTTTGTCTAAAAGTGTATTTCTTCTTGCATAATTACGAGAGAAATTTTGCCACTCAGAGTTGAAACCACCTAATACTTTGAAGTTATGCTTACCAAGCTGTTTTTTATAGTTACCATAAATATTTACAACATTAGTAGTTGATTCAGATTTTGATTGACTTACAAAATCGTTTCCGGCTTCCAGAGTTGCAGGAACAGCAGTTTGAATAGTTGTAGCGTCATATGGCATTGCAGACCAGCTATCCCAAGCAAGGAATTTACCACCATTTTGTTTTCTGTTATACGTTTCAGTTACATTACTTACTTCGGCTATAATATTGAAATTTTTTGTAATATCTGCTGTAAATTTAGCACTAAGTCTATTATTACGTTTAATGTTTTCATTTCTTGATGCATTAGATAAATATCCACCTGCAGTACGGAAATTGTATCCTCTGTAAGTTCCGAAATTTGGGAAATATTGTCCCCAACGAAGTGCATATCCAAAATAACCACCATAATCAGTATCATCAGTACCAGTACCGCCATAGTAATTAAATGGTTGATCATAAGTACTGTTAATTGTCATTACTTTGAAATCTCCAGTAAGCCAATCTGCTAATTTTGTAGTAAAACCTAAATTAACATTTGTTCTTTGTCTTTGTTCTTGATTTACTCTTAACATACCATCTTGATTAGTAAGTGCAAATGAAGCAAAGAAAGAACTTTTATCTCCTAAGTTTCCTTGTGCCGAAAGATTGTGAGTAGTTTGAAGCGCATTGCTTGCATACAATTCTTTATTAGCGTCCCAAACTCTGTAGAAATATGGAGTACCATTTTTAATTTCCCAGTCTTCACCATATACCATTTCACGACTAGTGCGGTTGTTAGCGTATTTTTCTTTCCAGTTTTTAATTCCTGCAAGTAAAGTGTTGTAATTTTGGCCAAAAATTTCTGGTGTAGAGCCATCAGTACGAGTTCCTGCTGCAATTAATCCCGGAATTTCTACAGTTGGATCTAAGAATTTTAATGTAGAAATAGGGTTTGTAAAAGCTGTGTTAGCACTATAAGAGAATCTCACTTTGCCTTCTCCTGTTTTCCCTCCTTTAGTAGTGATTAGAACTACCCCAAAAGCAGCACGTGCACCGTAGATAGAAGCTGAAGCTGCATCTTTAAGTACAGACATTGTTGCGATATCATTTGGGTTAATAAGAGATAAATCTGTTGGAACTCCATCAACTAATATTAGTGGACCATCTGAACCGCCGTTTGAAGTATTTACAGTACCTGCTCCACGAATATTAATAGTGGCTGGACGATTCATATTTCCAGAGTTAAAACTTACGTTTACACCCGGAGTTGTACCTTGCAATGCCTTACTAACATCTGTTAGAGGCCTGCTGCCTATTGTTTTGGCAACATCAATGTTTGCTACAGCTCCTGTTAGATTCGTTTTCTTCTGAGAAGAGAATCCCACAATAACAACTTCGTCTAATTTTGAAGTAGCTTCGGCAAGAGAAATGTTGATTTTTTGTTGCCCTGCAATTTTTACCACTTGTGTCTCAGATCCCATGTAGCTAAAAACTAAGCTTTGCCCTGGTGATGCTGAAATACTGTAGTTTCCATCAAAGTCGGTTGTGGTGCCATTTGAAGTTCCCTGAATAAGGACACTAACTCCAGGAATAGGAAACCCGTCCGCCTTGTTTTTTACAGTTCCGGTAATTGTTTTTGTTTGCCCAAATGTTACTTGAATGAACAAAACCAACAATGAAATAAGGAATAATTTTTTCATGATTATTTGGTTTTTTTAATGGTTGTTGAGCAAATATATTTATTTATTGCATATAAATGCAACATTTTGTATTTTTTTTCAAAAATTAACTAAAATAACGCAAAATAACGCAAATATTATTTATGAATCAATTATAGGTGTAGGGTTTATAATAAAATATGCAAACTATTGCAGTTGTCAATATATTCTCGCCTTTTCAATTAAAATATTTGATATATTTGTCCTGAATTTTTAATTTCTAAAAAATGCTGAAAGCTGAAAGACATAAATATATAATGTCTAAACTCATTGAGGAACAAAAGGTTGTTACGACAGATTTGGCTTTAGATCTGGATTTGTCAGAAGATACAATAAGACGGGATCTGAATGAATTAGACAGTAAGAAGCTACTTGAGAAGGTTTATGGCGGAGCGATTCAAATTACAGAAAAATCTGTCGATGTTTTTAATATTGATATAAGCGGCGAAGATGAAAAGAAACAAATCGCAACAAAAGCATTGTCTTTATTACATGATGGACAAGTTATTATAATGAGTGGAGGAAGTACTAATTTGGTGTTTGCAAAATTAATTCCTTCAGATTTAAAGGCTACTATATATACTTATAGTTTGCCAATAGCGATGCAATTATCACAACATCCAAATGTAGATTTAATCTTTATTGGTGGAAAAATGCAGAAAAACGCAATGGTAACAATCGGTATGGATGTGATTCAGGTTGTATCGAAGATTAAAGCTGATATTTGTTTTATTGGAGCCAGCAGTATTAATATAAAACAAGGTTTGACAGAGATCGGGTATGAAATTTCGATTGTAAAAAAAGCGATGATAGAAGCTTCTGACAGAGTGGTTTCGATGTTTTCTTCAAATAAATTAGATACAAAAATGCCTCATGTAGTTTGCGATCTTAATCAGTTGAGCACTATTGTCACAAATTTAGATCCGGAAGATTCAATGCTGGAAGAGTATAGAAAAGCAGGCGTTTCTGTGTTGTAATTTGATATTTATTTAATCTTTTATGCGTTATTTTGCGTGTTTAAATTTTTATTTTGTTAAATAACGCAAAATAATGAAATAGTTTTGTTTTTTGTATATATTTGTTAAACCAAAAATTTAACTAATAGAATATATTATGAAAACCACTACTTCTTTGGCTTACGACATACCTGGAAAATTTGAAGAAACCCGCTTTGAAAAAAATCATAATGTCATTTTTGAGAGTTCAATTGAAGCTTCAAAAGTAGTTGCTCAGGAAATAGCCGAATTAATCCGATCAAAACAAGCTAAGAATAAATCATGTGTACTTGGTCTGGCTACAGGGTCGTCGCCAATAAAAGTGTACGAAGAATTGGTTCGAATGCATAAGGAAGATGGTTTGAGCTTTCATAATGTTGTCTCTTTTAATCTGGATGAATATTATCCGATGACCAAAGAGAATCGTCAGAGTTATCATTATTTTATGCATCAATATTTATTCAATCATATTGACATAAAACCTGAAAATGTAAATATCCCGGATGGAACAGTTGCATTAGAAGAATTAAACCAATACTGCGTTGATTACGAATTAAAAATAAGAGAAGCCGGAGGACTGGATTTTCAATTATTAGGAATTGGTCGTACCGGACACGTAGGTTTCAATGAACCGGGTTCACACATTAATTCCGGAACCAGAATTATAACATTAGATCATATTACCAGAGTCGATGCTTCTTCAGACTTTAATGGTATTGATAATGTTCCTACAAGAGCAATCACAATGGGAGTCTCTACGATTCTTAGATCTAAACGAATTGTTTTGATGGCGTGGGGGCAAAATAAAGCCGCAATTATCAAAAGAACAATTCAAGGTGAAATAACTTCTGAAGTTCCTGCTACTTTTTTACAAAATCATTCTAATGCCACCTTTGTATTAGATCAATTTTCAGCATCAGAATTAACACGATTTGAAACGCCATGGTTAGTTGGCGGTTGTACTTGGACACAAGAATTAAAAAGTAAAGCTATCGTTTGGCTTTGTAGAGAAACCAAACAATCTATATTAAAATTAACAGACAGAGATTACAATAATAACGGAATGTCGGATCTGTTAGCTCAGGAAGGTTCAGCTTACGATTTGAATATTAATATGTTCAATGTTTTACAGCATACCATTACAGGTTGGCCGGGTGGAAAACCAAATACGGAGGATTCTCACCGCCCCGAAAGAGCAAACCCTGCTAAAAAAAGAGTAATTCTTTTTAGCCCACATCCGGATGATGATGTGATTTCTATGGGTGGCACTTTTTCTAAATTAATAAAACAAGGTCACGATGTTCATGTTGTGTACCAAACCTCAGGAAATATTGCCGTTACAGATGATGAAGCATTAAAATTTGCAGAAGTTTGCAATGATTTTATCGGAAAAGATATTGAGGGCGTTAATTTCTCGTCAGTGATTGATTTTTTAAATAATAAAACAGAAAATCAAATAGATTCACTGGAAGTAAGAAAACTTAAAGGACTTATAAGACGCCGCGAATCTTATGCAGCTACCAGATATATTGGATTAAAAGATGAGAATACACATTTTCTAGATCTTCCTTTTTATGAAACCGGTCAGGTGAAGAAAAAACCTTTAGGACTTGAAGATATTGCCATAGTAAAAGATATTATTGCCAAAATAAAACCACATCAGGTATTTGCAGCGGGAGATCTTGCTGATCCTCACGGAACACACGAAGTTTGCTTAAATGCCATTTTTGCAGCAATGAAGGAACTAAAACCTGAAAAATACATGGATGATTGCTGGCTTTGGTTGTACAGAGGCGCTTGGCACGAATGGGATATCCATGAAATTGATATGGCCGTTCCGCTTTCACCATCAGAAGTATTATTGAAACGTCATGCGATTTTGTACCATCAATCTCAGAAAGACAGAGTAATGTTTCAAGGAAATGATTCAAGAGAATTCTGGGTCAGAGCCGAAGACCGTAATAAAAACACCGCCATTTTATATGACGAATTAGGATTAGCAGAATACGAAGCTATTGAAGCTTTTAAACGTTTTGATTATTAGTAATTCAAAGTAGACCTAACAGCCCCGAATTTTAGGGATACAACCTGTTAGGTCTTTAATAAACCTGATTATTCCAGATTAACCAAAAAAAAACACCAATTACCAAATAATGTCCAATTCTCTTCCATTACAGCAACTATCCGATTCATTAGAAGGAACTCTTTTTTATGATGAACTTCATAAAAAGTTATACGCCACTGATGCATCTGCTTACAGGATTATACCTGAGGCGGTCGCAGTTCCAAAAACTGAAGAAGATATTGTCAAAATCATTCGCTTTGCATCAGAAAATAAAATTTCAATAACGCCCAGAACAGCCGGAACTTCATTGGCCGGACAAACTGTTGGTAACGGAATTATTGTAGATGTTTCGAAACATTTTACCAAAATTGTTGCTTTTGATCCTGTAAAGAAAACCATAACTGTACAGCCGGGAGTGATTCGCGATGAACTGAATATATTTCTAAAACCACACGGTTTGTTTTTTGGTCCAAATACTTCGACCACAAATCGATGTATGATTGGCGGAATGGTTGGTAATAATTCATCAGGAACCACATCAATACGTTATGGCGTTACGCGCGATAAAATAATCGAGATCAGAGCCGTTTTAAGCGACGGAAGTATTGTGGTTTTTAAAGATATGTCTTCAGAAGAATTTATTGAGAAGACAAAAGGAGATTCACTCGAAAATAAAATTTATAAAACGATCTACGAGGAACTTTCAAATAAAGAAAATCAGGAAGAAATTGTTAGAGAGTTTCCAAAACCCGAAATTCACAGAAGAAATACTGGTTATGCAATTGATATTTTATTAAAATCAGAACTTTTTTCGGGCTCAGAAAATACAATAAATTTAGGAAAACTACTTTGCGGAAGCGAAGGTACTCTTGCATTTACAACAGAAATTACGCTGAAAGTAGATGATTTACCGCCAACTAATAATGTTATGGTTGTAGCTCATTTTCATACCATTCAGGAAAGTTTAGAAGCTGTAGTTACCGCAATGAAACATCATTTGTACACTTGTGAAATGATGGATGATACAATTCTGGATTGTACCAAAACGAATAGGGAACAAGCCAAAAACAGGTTTTTTATTGTAGGCGAACCAAAAGCTGTTATTATGCTCGAAGTGGGATCACACATTAGCATGGAAGATGCCGAATTGCAAGCCGATGCTTTGATAAAAGATCTTCAGGAGAATAATTTTGGTTATGCTTTGCCTAAAATTTATGGTGCTGATATTGATAAAATAAACGATTTAAGAAAAGCAGGTCTCGGACTTTTGGGCAGTATTGTTGGAGATGATAAAGCAGCCGATTCTATTGAAGATACAGCGGTAGAACTAAGCGATTTACCCAATTATATTGCTGATTTTGCTGCCATGATGGAAAGACATGGTCAAAGTGCGATTTATTACGCACATGCGGGAGCCGGAGAATTGCATTTACGTCCGAAGATAAATTTAAAAACAAAAGAAGGATTACACCAGTTTAGAAATATATCAACCGAAGTCGCTCATTTAGTAAAAAAATACAAAGGTTCGTTAAGCGGTGAACATGGCGACGGAATTTTAAGAGGAGAGTTTCTGCCTTTTATGATTGGTGATAAAAATTATGAGCTACTAAAAAGAATAAAAAAAGCATTTGATCCCAATACGATTTTAAACGTTGGGAAAATTGTAAATACTTCTAAAATGGATGAAAATCTTCGTTTTGAAGCGGGCAGGGAAGAACCGAATATTAAAACCATTCAGGATTTTTCTGATAGTATGGGGATTTTACGTGCTGCCGAAAAATGCAACGGTTCAGGTGATTGCCGAAAATTACCATCGGCAGGAGGTACTTTGTGTCCGAGTTATCGTGCCACGCGAAATGAAAAAGATACTACTCGTGCCAGAGCTAACGCGTTGAGAGAATACCTAACACATTCAGAAAAAGACAATAAGTTCGACCACGAAGAATTATATAAAGTATTTGAGTTGTGCGTAAGTTGTAAAGCCTGCGCAAGCGAATGCCCAAGTAATGTAGATGTAGCGACTTTAAAAGCAGAGTTTTTATATCAATATCAAAAAGCCAACGGATTTTCGGTTCGAAATAAAATATTCGCGTACAATTCAAAACTGAACAAACTGGGAAGCATTGCTCCATCGATGACTAATTTTGTTGCCAATTTGGCTTTTGTTAAAAAAAGTATGGGAATTGCACCCAAAAGACAAGTTCCTCTATTGGCTCCTACAACCTTTAGAAAATGGTACGAAAAGAATAGGAAAGCTGCAGAAATTAATTCTTTTAGAAACGGAAAAGTCTATCTTTTTTGTGATGAATTTACTAATTATTATGATGTTTCAGTAGGAATTGATACCTACGAGTTATTGTCGGCATTGGGTTACGAAGTAATAATGGTGGATCACGAAGAAAGTGGAAGAGCCTTTATATCTAAAGGATTTCTGGAAGAAGCACAAGAAATCGCTAATAAGAATGTCAATCTTTTCGCATCTTTAATTTCTGAAAATATTCCTTTGATCGGAATTGAACCATCGGCAATATTAACTTTTAGAGACGAATATATTCGATTGGCAAAAGACAAAGAAAGTGCCGAAAAATTATCAAAAAATACCTTTACAGTTGAAGAATTCTTTAAAAGAGAAATAACAAAAGGAAACATTCATTCGGGGCAATTTTCGGATGTAGAGAAGACTATAAAAATTCATGGACATTGTCATCAAAAGTCATTAAGTACAGTTGAAGCTTCTTTTGCAATGTTGAATTTACCTAAAAATAGCGTGGTTACCATTTACAATTCAGGTTGTTGCGGTATGGCGGGTTCATTTGGTTATGAAAAAGAGCATTACGATATCAGTATGAAAATGGGTGAAGATACTTTGTTTCCAAAAATTCGCGCAACCGAAGCTACGACAGCAATCGCTGCTGCAGGAACAAGCTGCCGTCACCAGATTTTTGACGGAACAAACAGAAAAGCAATGCATCCGTCGACAATTTTGAGAGATTGTTTGAAATAAATTTTAAGTAACTAAGATTAATTTTCATGAAAAAAATATTCTTCACTTTATTTTTGGCATTTGTATTTTTTTCTGCGAAAGCAGCTAAAGTTGATACCATTCAGGTTTTTAGCGCTTCGATGAATAAGAATATAAAGACCTGTGTAATAGTTCCAGATAATTATAAAAAAAGCAAGAAAAAATTTCCGGTTGTGTATTTACTTCACGGCTATAGCGGCAACTATGCCACTTGGGTAAAAAGTTTTAAGCAAGTTGGACAGCAAGTTGATAAATATGGATTTATAGTAATAGGCGTTGATGGAAATTTTTCAAGTTGGTATTTTGATAGTCCAATAGATCCTGCTTTCAAGTATGAAACTTATGTAGTAAATGAATTAGTTCCTTTTGTAGATAAAAATTATAAAACAATTGCGAATCGCGAAGGTCGTGCAATATCAGGTCTTAGTATGGGCGGGCACGGCGCATTGTATTTGTCATTTAAACATCAGGATATTTTTGGAGCAGCTGGGAGTATGAGCGGAGGTGTAGATTTTCGTCCGTTTCCGGAAAAGTGGGATATTAAAAAACATTTAGGTTCAATAACTGAATATCCCGATAATTGGGATAAAAACACCGTTACCAATATGCTTGAATTGGTAAAAGACAACAATTTAAAATTGATTATAGATTGCGGAGTTGATGATTTTTTTATAGATGTTAACCGTGAACTTCATCAGAAGATGCTGGTATCAAAAATTAATCACGATTACATCGAACGTCCCGGACAGCATAATATTGAATATTGGGAAAATTCATTGAAATTTCAATTGTTATTTTTTAATAATTATTTTGAAAAAGGTTCCGGGGAAATAAGGTTCTAAGGCGCTAAGGGACAAAGATTTTTACGTAGAGACGCACAGCAGTTCGTCTAACACAAAGTAACTACCATATAATTTGTTTAAAATTATAAGTTCAATAAGTAATTATGTGTTGCGATTTTATAAAATAAAAAGCGGTACATAAATTTTGTTTGGTTATCCTAACAGGTTTTCAAAATCTGTTAGGTTTTAACATAGAAGGCTGTTTTTGAGTCACTTCCGATAGCTATAAAAAAGAATTATGATGATTTTATATCGGAGTAATTTATAAATACGTAATACTAATTACACTTAACGGATTAAATAAATACCATGAAATATTTCTATTCTATAATACTATCAATTTTTATAATTACATCCGGATTTTCTCAAAATGGAGATAAATCAGGAAATCTCAAGTTTGTACAGCTTACTGACTTACATGTTTCTGTGGGAAATGAGAATGATTTTTTATTGCAAAGTATCATAAAAGAAATCAATAATTCAGAGAATGAATTTGTGGTTGTAACCGGAGATTTAACCAATCGTGGTGCCGATGACGAATTAGAACAAGTGCATTCGATCCTATCACAGTTAAAAATTCCATATTATGTAATTTCCGGAAATCATGAAACCAATTGGAGTGAAAGTGCAGGTTTAACTTATAAAAAAATATTTGGACAAGATAGGTTTGTTTTTTCAAAAGGAGACTACATTTTTATCGGATTTCCGTGTGGACCTTATATGAAAATGGGAGATGGTTTTGTAAAACACGAAGATGTACTTTGGCTAGATAAAACCTTAAAAGACAGCTTAAAAAACAGTAACAAAAAAGTGCTTAATTTTGCTCATTATCCATTAGATAATAGTGTTAGTAATTATAAAGAAGTACTTTCAGTATTAGAAAAATATCCAACAGTAGCCAGTTTTTGCGGTCACGGCCATACTTTAAAAAAATATAATTTCTCCGGTTTAAGTGGAGTAATGGGAGCATCTATAACTTCGCGTGATGGAAAAACAAAAAGTTATAATGAAGTAATTGTCAGTAAAGACAGTATCAGTATCTATCAGAAAGAAATTGATAAACCGGGAGTTTTTAAATTTTCAGTTCCAGCAAAACCTTCAAAAATTGAAATTCCTAAAGATGATTCAGTAGTAAAATCGCCTTTTGTAAAGGATGTCGCTTCGATTTATAGCGTTCCGGCATTTGATAAAAAGAATCTTTATTTTACTAATTCTATCGGCCAAATACAATCAGTCAACTTGAAAACTAAAGGTTTGAATTGGAAAACGGAAACAGGTAATTCAATTTATTTCGCCCCAATAGTTGTAAAAAATATACTGGTTATAGGCACAATTGAAGGGAATTTATTGGGATTTGATACCCAATCCGGTAAACAAAAATGGAATATTCCCGTTGGTGGAGTTTTGGTTGGTTCGCCAATTGCAGAGAATAATAAAATTTACACCGCGAGTTCAACAACATTTATTTGTGTCGATGCAGTTACTGGCCAATTAATTTGGCAAAATAAGTTACCACAGTCTTATTCACAGGGAACGCCTTTAATACAAAGTGATAAAATTATTTTTGGTACATGGGATACTAATATTTATTGCTTAAATAAAAATACAGGAAATCTTATCTGGAAATGGAATAACGGAAATACGAAACAAGTTCTATATTCAGCAGGAAATGTAAATATAGTTTCATCAAAAAACAGACTTTACTTTGTTACTCCAGAACGCTTTTTGACAATCTTAGAAATCGAAACTGGTAAAACACTTTTAAGAACTTCGAAATGGAAAGTTCGTGAATCAATGGGGAAAAGTCAGAACGGAAAATGGTTTTATGCCAAAACAATGAATGGCGAACTTTTAAGATTACCTATTAATGACGATCTCGAATTGACGGAAGAAAACCTGATTGCACAAAGCAAAATTTTAGATCTTAAATTGGATTATGAACATAATCCTGCGCCAATAGTAGAAAATAAAGGAAAAATATATATCGGAAGCCGAAAAGGAGAAGTTGTTATTGTTGATGCCGAAAAATTTGAAATTATAAAACAAATCAATTTAGGAAGCTCAAGTGTAAATGGTTTTTCAGTTGATGATCAAGGTAAAGTTTGGACATCGCTGATTGAAGGCGGAATTTATTTGCTGGAATAACTTTTTTGCCACAGATTAAGGGATTAAAGAAGATTTTTTTTGCCACGAATTCAATAATTAAATCTGCTTAAAAAAATAAAGATTATATAGATTAAAAGAAAACTTTGCGAACATTGCGTAAACCTTTGCGCTCTTTGCGGTTAAATTTTTCAACTACAATTAACTAACCAAAAACAGTAATTATGAAAAGCTTAAAAATTCTTATTCTAGTACTACTGCTTCAGACAAAAATTTTTAGTCAGGAATCACCAAAAAGAGAAATGCGGGCGGTTTGGATTTCATCAGTAGATAACATCGACTGGCCATCAAAACCTGGATTATCAGACAAGCAAATGAAATCTGAAATGATTACCATTTTAGATAATTTGAGATCTTATAATATGAATACCGTCGTTTTTCAAATTCGACCAACTGCCGATGCTTATTACAAATCGACAAAAGAACCGGCATCACATTGGATAACCGGAACTCAAGGCGTTCCTCCCGGTTTTGATCCGTTACAATTAATGATCGATGAGGCTGGAAAAAGAGGAATGAACGTACATGTTTGGCTAAATCCTTATCGTGTACAACAAGATACTGCTAAATCAGTTCTTGCTAAAACACATTTATATTTTAAGAAACCTGAGTTGTTTGTTACCTACGGAAGATCGAGATATTTTAATCCGGGTCTAAAAGAAACCAGAGATTTTGTTTCGTCTGTAGTAGGCGAAATAGTGAGGAATTATGATATTCAGGCCATACACATGGACGATTATTTTTATCCGTATAGAATAGAAGGAAAGGAGTTTCCCGATCAGAAAGCCTTTATAAAAGAGCCGCGTCAATTTAAAGACAAAGACGACTGGAGAAGAGATAATGTCGATTTGATAATCAAACAAATTAGAGATACTATAATTGCCAACAAACCAGAAGTTGAATTCGGAATTTCGCCCTTTGGCGTTTGGCGAAATGTAGCCAAAGATTCAGAAGGTTCAAACACATTAGCCGGAGCATCCAACTACGATGATTTGTATTCCAATATTTTAAAATGGCAAAAAGAAAACTGGATCGATTATGTAACACCGCAATTGTACTGGCATATTGGTTTTAAGAGAGCTGATTTTGAAGTTTTGGCAAAATGGTGGGCAGCCCATAAATACGGAGCAAATGTTTACATCGGACATGGCGAGTATAAGCTTTCGACTAAATCGCCTGACCCAGAATGGAGAAGTCCTGATCAAATCGTCAAGCAATTAGAAATGATTCGATCCATGCCGTTAATTGATGGTTCTATGCATTTTACAGCATCTAATTTTCTGAAAAAAGGAGATACATTAAGAAAACCACTTGTTGAAAAATTATATAAATATATCGCGTTAACACCCGAAGCAAATAGAATTACGAGAATAAAACCACAATCACCAACAAACGCTTTGATTGTTAAAAACGGAAGTAAATTAGCGTTGACCTGGAAAGCAGGATTGAACAACAAGAAATACGTCATTTATAGATTTCCAAAAAATAACATAACTGATTTTGGTAATCCTCAGAATATTTATTACGTAACAACAGCGACGCAGTTAGAAATGCCAAGTACTAATTTTGAAAATTACATTTATGCGATTTCTGCTTTAAGTCAAACCCAAACCGAAAGTGTTCCAATAGAATTTATAAAAAAATAAAAGAAATGAAAAAAAGTATACTGCTAATTGTCATTTTACTGAGTTCGTTAAATGTAATGCAGGCCCAAAAATTGGATATAATTCCGAAGCCTGTAAAAGTAGAACAACAAGAAGGTGTCTTTACAATTCCTTCATCAATACAAGTTGTAATAGACAAAAAGATAAAAAATAGTGCAGACTATATAGGAAGTAATTTTGCAAGAAATGCAAGTGTTATTCCCATTATATCTATTGGGAAAAGACATAAAAAAAATACAATAGCACTTTTGGTAGATCAAAAAATGGACCTTCCTAATGATGGTTATAAATTGATTGTAAATAAAAAAGGAATTCTTATAAAAGGAAAATCGGCTAACGGAGTTTTAAACGGTTTTCAAACTTTGTTACAGATTTGTTCTGCAAAAGAAGTTAAAAAAGGAACGATTCCATTCGTGAAAATTGAGGATTATCCTCGTTTTGAATGGCGCGGAATGATGCTGGATTGTTCCAGGCAATTTTTTGATAAACAAACAGTAAAAAATTATATTGACTGGCTGGCGGCACACAAAATGAATGTTTTTCACTGGCATCTTACAGATGATAACGGTTGGAGAGCCGAAATAAAATCAATGCCGGATTTAACTCTAAAAGGTGCCTGGAGAGGGCCCGGAGAAGTTTTATTACCATCATATGGTTCAGGAAATAAACGTTATGGCGGATTTTACACGCAGGAAGATATGAAAGAAGTTGTGGCCTATGCCGCGGCTCGTGGAATTGCTATCATGCCGGAAATTGAAATTCCGGGACATTCTCGCGCCGTAACTGCAGCTTATCCGGAAATTGGATGTGTCACTACTGAGGAAACCAAAAGTGTTCAGGGCGAAGTAAAAAATGTTTGGTGTGTAGGTCGCGAAGAAAATTATCAAATTTTAGATTCTATAATAAGAGAATTTTCAGAAATGTTTCCTTTCGAATACATTCATGTTGCAGGAGACGAAGTGAACAGAGCGAATTGGGAACATTGCCCGAAGTGTAAAGCTTTGATGGAAAAAGAAGGATATACAGATACTTTTCAGCTTCAAAATTATTTCTTTAGACGTGTAGAAAAAATTGTCGAAAAATACAATAGAAAAACGGCAGGCTGGAATGAAATTTTAAAAGGAGGAGAAATAAATCCAAATACTTTAATTAGCGCATGGCAGGGAATAAGTTATGGAATTGAGTCGGCAAAAAAAGGATATGAAACGATAATGATGCCGGGTCAATATACCTATTTTGATATGGCACAATCTGAAAATGAGCGAGGTCATCGCTGGGCCGCTATTACAGACACGAAAAGAGCGTATTCTTTTGAGCCAATTCCTAATGATGATTTGACACCAGATCAGCAAAAAAAGATAAAAGGAGTTCAGGGCGCTTTGTGGAGTGAATATCTTGATCGTCCAACACGATTTGTAGAATATCAGAGTTATCCGAGAATAAGTGCCTTGTCAGAAATTGGATGGTCTAAAAAAGAAGATAAAAACTGGGATGATTTTTACGGAAGATTGACTCATAGTCATTTACAGCGTTTGGCAAACATGGGAATTGCTTTTAGGGATTTCCCTCCAACAGCCATTTATAAAAACGGAAGCATCACTGTAACACCGCCTTATGAAGGAGCTGTTGTACGTTATGATGCACAAGGAAATGAACCTACAAGACAATCGCCTTTATATACAAAACCAATTCAGACAAAGGATTATGAGAACTACATGTTCCGAACTTTTTTTAATGAAGATGTGGCAAGTCCTGCAGTAAAAGTAGAGAAGTTACCGGTTGCAAATTGGAATACTTCTAAAGTTGAAGTTTTAAATATTTCAGAGAATATTTCAGAACATATAGATAAAAAAGGTATTTGGTATTTGACTTTTAATCCAACAGCAGATGAAAAAGCCAATGGTGTTATTAGAGCAGTTTCCCTTTTTGAAAATGATAAACTGCTACAAACTTTTTCAGAAGAAAAAACACTAAAAGCAAAACCTCGTTTGAGATTTGTAATTGAGAATTACAATGAAAAAAACACATATCGCTTAGATTTTATTGTAGATAATAAAGAAGCAAAAGAATCTTCGGCAAAAGTAAATTTCAACTGTTCTCCATATTTAGAACCAGAAGTTAAAGTTACTTCATCGATGGCTGAGAATCCAAAATTTCCAATTTTAAAATTAGAAGATTACAATGTAGAAACTTACTTGCGTACAGATGTTCCGTGTGCAAACGGCGACTGGATTTTGTACACATTCACAAATCCTGTAACCTCTTCTAAAATTGATGTATTGACAGGAATTCCGCACCATCCAAGATTTATTGTAAATGACGGTTATGTAGAATATTCATATAATGGAGTTGACTTTGAAAAAGGAGATATTTTTGATTATGGAAATGCTTCTATTTATCCAAAGAAACCTGTAAAAGCAGTGAAGATTGTCATTACAGGAACAAACAACGAGCCGCTTATGGCAGGACAAGATTTGAGAATTAATCCATAAAAAGATGAAAAAAATAACTGTTAGAATTGTACTTGTTTTCTTGATTTTTTTAGGGATTAACGGTTATTCCCAAAAAAAATCTAAGCAATCTTTTGATGTCAAACTAAATGAAGTTTATATCGATTCGATGATGAATAATGCGCTCGAAAAGGGATTTTTTCCTGGAGCGCAAATTATTGTAGGAAGTAAAGATGCTGTTTTTATAGACAAAAATTATGGTTATCATGATTACTCTAAAAAACAGAAAGTAAAGTCTGATGATGTTTTTGATCTTGCTTCGATGTCTAAAGTTTTGGGAGGAACAATCGTTACAATGCGCTTGGTTGGAGAGGATAAACTACATCTTACAGACAAAGTCGGTGACCTGGTTGCAGTGTATAAAAACACACCAATTGCTGATTTAACTCTTTTTGAATTGTTAACGCATACGTCAGGATTGAAGGCTAGTATTACATTTTATCAAAGTCTGCTTTCAACGCCAGACGGATCACCTTTGTTAAGCAATCAAAAATCGGATACTTATCCTGATTTGTTCGATACGATGTACGTGAACAAAAACATCGTTTACGATTCTAATTATCTCTCTTTTGTACCTAAAGAAAATTATATTCAGATTTATAAAAATATGTGGATAAATCCCGAATTTTATAAAACGGTTTACGAGCAAATTTCGGTAGCAAATATCAATCCGAGGGGTAAATATTTGTACAGCGACTTAAATTTAATTTTGGTGCAGCAAATGATCGAAGCCAAAACTGGAAAAAAACTAGATGAGTTAGCACGTGGTATATATACAGAATTAGGGATTTCTAAAATAGGATACAATCCTTTAAAATGGACTTCAGAACAAAATGTAATGCCAACTGAAGTTGATAGTTTTTTTAGAAAAGATACTATTAAAGGATATGTTCACGACGAAGCGGCTGCGATTTTTGGAGGAGTTTCCGGAAACGCAGGATTATTTGCCAATGCACAATCAATCTCGGTTATTTGCCAAATGCTGCTTAATAAAGGAAAGTATCAGGGAAAACAAATATTGAAAGCAAAGGTTGTCGCAGCATTTACAAAATCACCTTTGGTAAAAGAAGGAATTTACCGCGGACTTGGTTTTGATAAACGAAAACCGGATGAGTTTTATAAGGAAAATGATTTTGGACATACTGGTTTTACGGGAACTTTTTTCTTTATGAATCCGGATAATAATAGATTTCTAATCATTTTAACCAATCGTGTAAATCCAACCAGAACGAACAGATTAATGTATAAAGATGATTTTTGCCCAAAAATTTGGAGGCAAATTAATAATTAAGAAAGAGTTGCCACGAATTACAGGAATTTCCACAAATTAAATCTGCTAAATCTGCAGAATCCGCGAGAGTAAAATATGGCCAAAGACTAAAGGATTAAAAAAGATTTTTATTTTGTTGGCGCTAAATTGTTCATGCAGATTTTACAGATTTAAGTAGATCATCACAGCTTATAAAATTTAAATTAAATCTGCCAGAATCTGCAAAATCTGCGTGAAACAAAAATTAGTGAATTGCTTCGTCTGTTCGCTATCGCTCGGGTCGTGGCAAAAAAATAAATGAACATTATGAAAAAACTATTAGCGATTTGTGTACTAATTTCAACAGTATCTTTTGCGCAAAAAATAAAAACAGGAGCCGAGAATTATACTGCATATTTACCTTTACTAAAAGGTAAAAGTATTGGAATTGTAACGAACCAAACAGGAATTATAGATGAGAAAACTCATTTGGTTGATTTTTTAGTTCAGAAAAATATCAAGATAAAAACCATTTTTGCTCCGGAACATGGATTTAGAGGAACTGCTGACGCCGGTGAACACGTATCTGATGAAATTGATGCAAAGACTGGTTTGTCGATTACTTCTCTTTATGGAAAAAACAATAAACCAACTCCGGAACAATTGAAAAATATTGACATTATGGTTTTTGATCTGCAAGATGTTGGTACAAGATTATATACTTACGTTTCTACCATGCATAGAATAATGGAAGCTTGCGCAGAGAATAACATTCCCCTGATTGTGTTAGACCGTCCAAATCCTAATATTGCGATTGTCGACGGCCCGGTTTTGGATATTGCTTTTCAAAGCGGCATCGGGATGCATAGAACACCACTGCTTCACGGAATGACTTTGGGTGAGGAAGCTAAGATGATTAATGGAGAAAAATGGTTAAAAAATGGTATTCAATGTAAATTGACAGTTGTTCCTTGTTTGAATTATGATCGAAAAATGACGTATAGTTTGCCTGTTCGCCCTTCCCCAAATTTACCTAACGACCAATCAGTCAATTTATATGTTAGTTTATGTCTTTTTGAAGGAACAAATGTAAGTATGGGACGTGGAACGGAAAAGCAATTTCAAATTTATGGTTCTCCTTATTTACCAAAAAGTGATTTTGCATTTACTCCCGAACCCAACTTTGGAGATAAAGACCCTTTGTATAATGGAGTTGAATGTAATGGAGAAGATTTGTCAGCAATTCCGAGAATTAACAAACTGGAGATTAAATGGCTTATAAAAGCTTATCAAACAACAGCAGATAAATCAAAGTTTTTCGACAAAAGAAAGTTTTCTATAAGAGCAGGAAATGAAAAATTGCAACAGCAAATTGAAACTGGAGTATCTGAAGAGGAAATTAGAAAAAGCTGGCAAGAAGGTTTGAAAAACTTTAAAAAGATGAGAGCGCAGTATTTAATTTATCGCTAGAATTTTGACATTGTAAAGTAAATATTCAGTTGTAATTTAAAAAATTGTTAACACATAGAAACATAGTTTTTTTGCGCAATAAAGAATGGAAAAGAGAAATATATTTCTCGCATATAGTTAACTACGTGTATTTAGAATAAGTGAAACGCCTTTTTGAGAATACAAAATCTATCACGAAGCTTCGGGACTATGTGTTAAAATTAATTTTGTCTATTGGGTTCATTTGGTTAAATTGTAAGTATCGCTAGGCAGCAATGTTTTTTGTACCTTTATTTATGGGAGATAATAAAAGTTTGTAAATCAAATTTTTCCTGAATGAAAAAGGAATACATATACTTCAAGCCTAAAAATAAAAATGATGACGGTAATTACAGAGCAAAATAACGAAGCAGTAAAAAAGGTATTACCAATTATTTTAGCGACTTCTATTTTTATGCAGATGCTTGATTCAACGATATTGAATACCTCGCTGCCTTCTATTGCTAAAGATCTGAATGAATCTCCTCTGGACATGCAAAATGCGATTATTAGTTATGTACTAACCTTGGCGCTATTTATGCCTGTTAGTGGCTTTTTGTCGGATAAATTTGGTACTAAGAAAGTCTTTATTTTTGCTTTATTTTTATTCAGTCTCGGATCTTTGTTTTGTTCGCTTTCTCAAAATTTAACGCATTTAGTTTTAGCCCGAATCGTTCAGGGTGTCGGTGGAAGTTTAATGACACCGGTAGGAAAGCTGGCTTTGATTAAAACATTTCCTAAAAAAGAATTACTTAAAGCAATGAATTTCGCCATTATTCCAGCCTTAATTGGTCCAGTATTGGGGCCTTTGGTAGGAGGTTATATGGTGGATTATTTATCCTGGCATTGGATTTTTTTAATAAATATTCCGTTCGGGCTTATCGGAATCCTTTTAAGTTTAAAGTATATGCCCAATTATACCTCTAAAATAATCGATTTTGATTTAAAAGGCTTTTTCATTTTTGCGGCGGCCTCACTTTTGTTGTCTATATCGCTGGAATTATTTGGAAATACCGTTAGAGTGTCACCGGTTTTATTGGTGTTAATGTCTGGTTTTTTAATGCTGTATTGGTATTATCGTCATGCAGAAAGAGACAATAATCCTATTTTTCCTTTAAATTTATTTCAGGTACGAACGTTTCGAGTTGGCATTGTTGGTAATTTGGCTACACGCTTAGGTATTAGTTCTATTCCGTTGTTACTGCCTATGATGATTCAGATCGCTTACGGCCAATCGGCGGTAGTATCAGGATGGATTGTTGCACCTATGGCTCTAACTGCAATGTTTGGAAAATCTGTAGTAATTAGTATTTTAAACACCTTTGGCTACCGAAAAACCTTAATGGTGAATACTTTTATTATTGGAATTTTAATTTGCTGTTTGGCAATTCCATCAATTCACACTTCTATTTACTGGTATATTCCAATAATTGCTATATTGGGTTTCTTTAACTCGATACAATTTACTTCTATGAATTCAATTTCAATTGCCGATTTAAGACAATATCATACCAGCAGCGGAAATTCATTGATATCAGTTAACCAACAATTGGCTATTGGTTTTGGTATCGCTTTCGGATTATTAGTCCTTAAAGTTTTTCAAGGCGATGTAAAACTTATTCATAACGAAATTCACAATGCTTTTAGATATACTTTTTTGATTGTTGGTTTTTTAACCATTCTGTCCGGGTTGATTTTTAGAAGACTCCATTTTAAAGATGGTGACAATTTAAAGCCCGCCAATTAAAACTTAAAAACTATAAATAAATTTTAACCTATTCAAACCATATTTACATTATAATGACTACTAACCATGCCTCAGTTTCAATTCTACAAACCAAACAACATTTCGAAATTCTTGACGGACTTAGAGGCGTCGCCGCTCTGGCCGTTGTAATATTCCATTTCATGGAATGGGTTTACACTGATCCCACTAAAAATTTTATAGGACATGGCTTTTTAGCTGTCGATTTCTTTTTCTGTCTTTCGGGATTTGTAATAGGATATGCTTATGATGATCGTATTGCAAAAATGGGACTTCGAAATTTTTTTATTTCAAGGATTATCAGGTTACATCCGTTGGTTATTGCAGGATCAATATTCGGTCTTTTTGCATTTTTGTTCGATCCGTTTGGTGGGCATTTAGAATTGTATAGCACGGGAAAAATTATTTTAACTTTTATCTGTTCCATATTTCTTATTCCGTTACCAATAATATCCGATCGTGGTTTTAATCTATTCAGTTTCAATGCGCCTGCATGGTCATTGTTTTGGGAATATATGGCCAATATTGTTTATGCATTTGTACTTTATCGAATTGGTCGAAGCTATTTAGTAATCTTGACAATACTTTCGGCTTTAGCTATTTGTTATGTAGGTTATAATTCAGGTAATTTATTAGGTGGCTGGAGTGGTCCAACTTTTTGGGACGGATGCGCCAGAATATCGTATTCATTTTTAGCAGGATTACTTATTTACCGTTCGAACTGGATTATCAAAAACAAACTTGGATTTACAGGTCTTTCGGTACTGTTGTTATTGGCCTTTGTAATGCCATTCTCAGGTTGGAACTGGTTGTCTGAACCTTTAGTAGTACTATTTTACTTTCCGTTTTTAGTAGCTTTAGGTGCAGGATCAGTTTTAAAACCCGGTTTGAAAAAGGTTTGCGTATTTTCAGGACAAATTTCGTATCCGCTATATATGACACATTATGCAGTATTATGGATGTTCGGGAATTACTACACCAGTCATAAACCGGATACAGCGCAATTAACTTTGATCGTTGTAACAGCAACAATTTTACTTGTTGGAGTTGCGTATCTGGTAATGGTAATTTATGATATTCCTGTGAGGAAATATTTAAGTGATAAATGGAAAGAAAGACTTGCTAAACAAAAGAATTAAATGTAAAATATCAGATAAAAATAAATTTGCATAACGTTTAATTACAGTTATTTAAAATTAAAAATAAGCATTTAGAATAGCTGTGTATTCAAAATTACAGCAAACTTATATTTCTTCGTTTTATTTAATTTGACATATTATTCCTAGTTTATTTTATTTAAATTTGAAATTCTTCAATAGCGTTTTATATTATGATGACACGATTATTCTCCTTGTTTTTTCTTATTCTGGCTATTACTATTCATTCACAGCCTTCAACGAAAGAGCTAATTGATAGTTTAAATAGTATTAACGATCATCAGAAAAAAGTTGAACTTTGCAGTAAAATCGCGTTAAGATTGCAAAAATCTGATTGGGACAGAGCTATAAAATACATTGAATTAGCTGAGGCTGAAGCGGTAAAAACAGAAAATTCAGAACTCACCTTGGCTCATGTTTATGTTGCGGCAGGTAAGATGTACGCATCAAAGGAAGTCTTTGATGTTGCTTTAAAATATTATTTAAAAGCACATGATATTTACAAAAAGAAAAATAATATTGAGGAATTGGCTAAACTAGAAAACAATCTCGCTATTATTTATTCACTCGGAAAAAACAAAGAAAAAGCATTAAAATATTTCTTAAATGTATATCGCTATCAAAAGACTAAGAATGATCCCGTTAAGCTCGTAAAAATTTTAAACAATATAGGTACCATCTACTTAGGTAAAAATACAGACTCTTCATTGTATTACTATAAAAAGGCTCATTTGATAAATAAAACGATTAATGACAATGCTTTAAAAATTTATGTCAACACCAATTTGGCACGAGCTTATGCTTTAAAAAAGGATAAAAAAAATACAGATTATTATTATGATCAAGCTTTTTTGTTAGTAGATAAGCCTGCTGATAATTTAGTAAAAGCTTTTGTATATGAGTCTTTTTCTGAATATAAATTGAAAGAAAAAAAGTATGATGATGTAATCGTAAATGCAAAAAAAGCATTAGAATTATGCAAAGAAAACAGCTATAGCTTTTCAGGTTTAAACCTGAATAAAATGCTCTATCAAGTTTATATAAATAAAGAAGATTATAAAAATGCAGTTTATTATTTTCAGCAATATAATGCGATCAACGACAGTATCAATGTCGAAGAAAAGGCTGTAAATCTTGAAAGAATAAAGCTTGAACAGGATTATAAAGTTCGTACCCAAATAAAAACACTTACTGAACAAAAGAAACTATTTAAGTATTCTATCGTTGGATTAATATTAGTTGTAGGTATATTGATTTTAATTATTTTACTGATAAAATACCGAAACAAGAATATTAAAAACCAACTCGAACAAGAGAAATTAAAAACAAAGATGCAGGATTTAAAAGAGAATCTGAAAGCTAAAAACATGGTTCTTATAGGAAAGGCAATGTCAGAAATACATCGTACGGATAGTATTAATGAAATCCTGACTGATCTTAAACAAATTAAACTCAAAACTATTAGCAAAGAAATGCAGCAAGCTATTGATATAGTTTTAAAGCGTCTTGAAAAGAATTTGAATACAGATATCTGGAAAGAATTCGAAATAAGTTTTGAACAGGTTCATCAATCATTTTTTGATAAATTAAAAAATGATTATCCCTCACTTACTCCAAAAGACCGTAGATTATGCGCTCTATTATATCTTGATTTAACTACAAAAGAAATTTCTCAGATTACAGGTCAATCCTTTAAGGCGATCGAAAATGCCAGAACAAGACTTCGTAAAAAATTTGATTTGACTAATGAAAAAGTAAATCTTTCTACACATCTCAATACATTTTAGTCTAAGAAAATGTAAAATATAATCCAAACTAATCGATTGATTCAGTTTGGATTATGTTTTTATGAGTGTTTTTTTTGTGGCACTTTTTTGGCTAAGAGTGTTTTTGCAATAGTCCTTTTTTTCAAAAGCATCTGCCTCCGTTCTACATTTACCAAATCGATGTAAATAAATTAGAATGGCCGAGAAGAAAAAAAAAGAACCTTCTAAAAGTTTAGAACAGCTTATAGAAGAAACAAAAGCAAAAAAGAAATTCCTCTTAAAAATTCTGGAAAAAATAACAAAGGAAAATCCTGAAAATCAAACTCCGAATTGATTTTCAGAAACATCTTTTATGGCTTTGCTATGAACTATTGAGAGGGAATTATTAACCAAGAAAACCATAATATTAATTTAAATTTAAAAGAAATGAACCAAATTTACTTAAAAACCAAGTATTTGTTTATTTTGTTAAGTCTCTTTGCCTGTTCCGTAGGAATGGCTCAGTCACCTTTTCCAAACAAACAAACTGGTAATGCAAAAACCGCGATAGAATCGTCGGTTGCAAATCAGTCAAAAGATCAAGTTTATAAAAAAGCTGCTGATCTAAATTTGAGTCAGAATAATGACTACAACAATCTTTTTACTCAAAAGGAAGAGGGAATAAAGGGGCAAGAACTTTCTGCAGCAGAAAGCGAATCAGTGATGAAACAAGCACAGCAAAGCCAAAATTTATTTGAGCAAAAGCTAACGAATACAACTGAGAATACAACTGTACAGGACTCGATTAGTAAGGTTCGATCTTTTGCTAAAACTTCAAATTTGACTGCGAAAAATATATTTGAAGTTAAAAAGGGAGATTTTGAATTATCCAAGTCTGATAAAATGCAATTAAAATCAACTTCTGACAAACATGGCAGGACTTTGGTAACGTATCAGCAATTGCATAATGCAATTCCAATTGAAGGAGCAATTTATAAGGTTAGAGAGAGTAAAACTAAGATTGATGCATTTGGTTCTACGGCTAAGAAATTGTCTGAAAACAGCAATTATAAAATAAGTGCTGCCACGGCTTTAGAAAATGCACTTAAAACTGTAAATGCTAAGGAATATATTTGGGAAAGTAAAAAATTAGGATCGTTATTAAATAAAAATATAAGCGCAAAACCAAAAGGTGAATTGGTGTATGTTGGGCCTAACTTTTCTTCGGAATTAAAGGAGTATTACCTGGCATGGAAATATGATGTTTTTGCGACCAATCCGCAATCCAGCCATACTATTTATGTAGATGCGAATACAGGAAAAATAATTCTTACTATCGATTTAAATCGCGATGTAAACTTTACAGAGCAAAATTTGGGTAAAGGTAAGTCCCGATATTCAGGAGATGTTACTTTTAATACAAAACAATATGCTGATGGCTACCGATTAGAGGGTTTACAAGGAAAATACAAAGTCCCTATGTATACTATGAATATGAATCACGCCGATCATGCTTCAGATGAAGTAATCACTGATTTTATTGATGAGGATAATATATGGAATGATTTACATAATAAAAATAATGATGAGGTTGCCATGGATATCCATTGGGGTATGCAGAAAACCATAGAATATTATGGAGATAAATTTAATCGAAATAGTATTGATGACAAAGGAATGACTATTATTGGTTTGGCGCATTTAGGCACTAATGTTGAAAATGCTTCATGGACTGGGGGATGGGCACAATTTGGCGATGGTATCAATATGCCTTATGTTGGTTTGGGCATTACGGCACATGAATTGACTCATGGAGTAACACGTTTTACAGCCGGATTAATCTATCAGGGAGAGTCAGGCGCTATGAATGAATCTTTCAGTGATATCTTTGGTATTGCTGTTGAATTCTATGTTGGAAAAGACAAAAAAGAAAACATATGGATGCTGGGGAATGAATTGTACCAACATGGAAGTATGAGAAATATGTCTAACCCAAAGGCACAAAGTCAGCCTGATACCTATGGTGGAGAAAATTGGGCAAATCCATTGAACCTTCAGTACGATAATGGAGGTGTACACATTAATAGTGGTATTACAAATTACTGGTTTTACCTTTTAAGTGAAGGCGGTCAGGGTATCAATGACCTAAATAACAGCTACGATGTTAAAGCTATTGGTATTGCGAAAGCAGAGAAAATTGCTTATGTCACGCTTACCGAGTATTTATCTCCTTCTTCAAATTTTAGCGATATGCGTCAGGCTACTTTATTGGCTGTAGAAGATTTGTATGGATTAGGTTCTGAAGAGTACAAACAAGTTAGCAATGCCTGGTATGCTATTGGTGTTGGAGGCGCTTTTGCTGATAAACAAATAGCACTCGTTTCAGTTGAAAAACCTTCTGCCACTTGTGGTTCATTAAAAGGAAACGAACCTTTTTACATTAAAATTAAAAATACAGGATCTACTGTAATTTCAGCAAAAGAGAGCTTGAATTACAAATTGAGATTAATGGTACCTGGTTTTGGGGGCAAAATGAATACACTTTATTCTAGCGACAGTACTATTAGTTTTGCCAAAGATTTGGCCGTAGGTGAAGAAACTACTGTAAAAATTCAAGAAAACCTTCCTTATCTGATCAGTGATACTAAATTAAACTATGTAGAAGTTAAATTTGATTTTAAACCTATTGCGGCGTTCGGTGCAAAAGACGGAATTTCTTTTGTTTCAAGTTTTATGGTTGCTCCTGCGCAAAAAGATTTCGATCTTAAAGTAGTACGATTAAATCTTCCGGCCTATTCAGGAACAGCGTTGTCTGCAAATCATGCATTGGCGGTTACGATTTATAATGTGGGCTGCCAAGATATTGCTGCAGGGACACAATTAAAAGTAGGATATGCAAATACACTTACAGGAAATCAAACGGTTTGGAAAGACGTTACATTAAGTACTGTTTTTAAAGCAAACTCAGAAATGACAATTCCTTTTGATGGTAATATCGATTTATCTGCAGCCGGCTTGCATACGTACGAAGCTTTTGTATCCTATAGCCAGGATCCGGTAGCAGGTAATAACAGTGGTATCAATGCTGTTTACAGTGGTATTATAACTCAATTTCCATATAATCAGGATTTTGAAAGAACACCTGGAGGCTGGTATTCAGAATCACTAGCAACCAATCAAAAATTTATATGGCAGGCATCTTCATATACATTTAGAGATACAAATTCGAAATATTTATGGGCTACTGAAAATCTTGCAAATACTACTGAAAGAATGGCTTTAAATGCTGATTTTACATTACAATCTCCAGTATTTGATTTTACCAATGTTACCTTCCCGTATATTGAGTTTGATCTTATTTCTTTGTTTCATAACGGATATGACGGATTAGTTGTAGAGTATTCTGAAGATAACAAAAACTGGAAAAAAGTTACGGGTATCGATTATCCTTCGGCTTTACATTACGATGACGAAGGTGTCTTATCGGGACCATGGTTTACCGGAATCAACAATGATTTCAAGAAAAAGCCAATTGGAATGCTTTTAAGCGAACTTGCAGGTAAAAAAGCCGCTATTCGCTTCCGTGTAGTTACTGATGATTATAATGATGGACTCTTAGGAGCTTTTATAGACAATATTCATGTAGATAATGCACCTTATGATTTAGAGCTTATAACAGCAAATATAAAAGCTGGCAGCTGTAAGATTGACAATAGTAATGCAACAATAACGACTAGAATCATTAATAATTTTGCGACAAAGGCTGAGCAGGTTAATGTTACTGTAAAAATTCTTGATAGCGCCAAAAAAGAAGTTTTTTCAAAAACAGAAAAAGCAGCATTAGCGTTTACTAAGTTTAGAGATACTATCACGTATTCTATTCCAAATATTGATTTAAAAAGTATTGGGGATAATACAATTTTGATTTCTGTTTTTCCTGATGATATGACTCAGGATCTTAAACCGGGAAATAATTCCTTTACTTTAAATTACGATAACTGGAACAATGATGATATGAAAATAGCTGTGCTTCCATACACAATTGATTTTGAAGATGTATCCCAATATAAAGGATGGAGAACATCTGAAAATAAAGGAGCTGCTGGTTGGAAATATGGAATAAGTACTGATTTAGAATCTCCGGGATGGCCTTTAAAAGATCATACTCATTTTATGGCGAGTAACGATGATAAATGTAATTGTGACTCTTCAAATGATATGTTAATCTCACCTGTATTCGATTTGAGCAATTATAAACAAGCGCACTTAACATTTGATGGTTTTGGAGATGGAGCGAGGGACTCAGACGGATATGTAAAAGTAAGTATTGATGGCGGTGAAACATGGAAAACGGTATTTCAAATGCCTTATATCAATAACTGGATAGAATATCATGTAGATTTAAGTCCTTATGCAGGAAAATCTTGTGTTCTTGTAGCATTTCAGCACAATGACAATGGGTTGTTTGCCAGTGGTTTTGCAGTAGATAATATTAAAATTACAGATAAATCAGAATATTTACAGTTATCTAATTTAAGTGTACCTGAAACTGTTTATGAAGATGCGCCTTCGCATCAATTTTTTATAGCGGCAAGAAATGTCTTTTATAATAAAGTTGAAAAAGCAACGATCGAATATCAAATTACCCAAAATGGTAAAGCTGTAGGTGAACCAATTGTATTACAAAGAAATGACCAGATATTGCAATACCAAACCATTGTTTATACAATAGATGGTATTCCGCAGTTAGCAGCAGGCAATTATGAAATTAATGTAAAAATAATTACAAACGGACAGCCAAAAGCTGAGGCATCAAGTCTTACAAAATCGTTTCAGGTTATTGCTAAGACATCAAACTTAGATGTTGAAACTTTTTCTAGTGTAGCGCAGGGGTCAATATTTGGATCAAAAGGATATGCTTCAAATCAAAGTGATGATAATTATCCATGGAGAGCTGTTGCTAAACCGGATAATACAAACTTGACTCTTCCTAAGAAAGATCATACAGGGGATACTTCTGGAACGATGCTGTACAATCAGCTTGAAAATTATGCTCTTTACGGAGAATTAGTTTCTCCAATGTATAAGTTGTCTGAAAATACAACTGCGTTAGAATTTTATTATGGAATGCAGTGTAATTATCTCAATGCCTTTATTATTGATATTAAAACTGTAGGAGGTGAATGGACCGAAATATGGAGAGACTCTAAACAAGGAACTTATTCAGATAAAGAATGGCAAAAAGGAGCCGTAAATTTAAGTAAATATGCAGGAAAATCTGTAATGCTGCGATTTAGACATGCTAAAGCAGGCGGATATTCTTATATGGTATTAGATGATTTAAAAATAATCAGTGAACCTGTTTTAGATGTATCGACACAAATATTGTCGCCAAAAGACATCTGTGGCGAATCTGAATTTAAAGTTAAGCTGAGCAACGAAGGACAAGTTGCAATTCCAGCAAACTCTATTCAACTAGATTTAGTATATGACAACACAAATGAAGCTATTTCGGAATTTGTTGCAGCAGGGATTCCGGTTGGAGGTAGCATAGAATATGTTTTCAAAAAACAGCCTAAACTTGATGTAAGCGGTGATTCTCATGTGTTTAATGTTAGTGCAAAACTAGAAAATGATGCTATTCAGCAAAACAATGACATAAAAAACTATACCTACCACGGAGTGTCATCAGACTTTAAAATATTTGACAGCCCAAGTATTCATGGATACGCAGGAAGAAGTTTATATATTGATGCTAAAACTAATTTTAGTGTTGCTAAATTAGAAGTTGTTTCATACAAATGGAGCACAGGAGATGTTTCACATGGCATTGAAGTAAATAAGGCAGGGGAGACTATACAGTAACAGTAGTGATGAAAAATGGATGTACACTTACTGAAAAGATAACTGCCACATTAGATACTTTCGAATCTGATTTACCAAGCGGAGCTGTTTGTGGTCCTGAAGTTACTTTGTCTCCAGGGAATTATAAATCTTACGAGTGGTTTGATGGCTCAACAGAACCAACTTATACTACAACTGAAGGTGGAAATTATTATGTAACTGTTTATAATGAAAATGGTATTGGGAAAATTTTTAATACTACCATTTCAATTCTTGAAAACAACATTGTACCGGAAATTCAGGTTATAGGTGATAAAAAGTTAACATCTTCAGTAGAGGCAGCTTCATATCAATGGTTTTTAAATGAAAGACCTATACCAAATGCAACTGAAAAATCTATAATTACAATTTGGGAAGGAAATTATAGCCTTCAGGTAATTAATGATAATGGATGTAATAGTATTTCGGCGCCATTTGATTCAAAAGGTATGCTTGTCGGAAAAATAACAAATGCTTTTAGAGTATTCCCTAATCCCGTGATTGATAATGTGAATATATTCTTAACAGATAAAATTGAAGGAGAGGCACAAATCAATATTTATGCAATGGATGGTAAAGTGATGTGGAGTAAAACTTATGCAAATATTCCATCAAGTATAAATCTAAGTGGATTAGTTCCTGGAGTTTATGTTTTAGACTGTAGTGTTCAGGGCAAAAAGTATACAACCAAGGTTGTTAAGAAGTAAAAAAATAAAGATAGAAATTGGATAACTCTCAGAAATGAGAGTTGTCCTTCTTAAAGCAAATAAGTATTATGAAAAAAACTATGCTAATTTTATGCACACTATTTTTAGGTGTGACAGCTATGGCTCAAACTCAAAAAATTAAATTTGGAGTAAAAGCAGGGTTAAATATTGCGAGCCTTACTTTTGATGAAAGTGAATTACACTCATCAAGCAAAACCGGATTTACGACTGGGTTTATGGTTGAAATTCCTCTGGCGAAAAATTTTTCGCTTCAGCCGGAGCTATTGTATAGCCAACAGGGAACAAAAACTTCCTTTTCAGATCAAGATGTAACAAATTCGAATTATAAAGGTAGCATTGAGTTAAACTATTTAAATATTCCTGTAATGCTAAAATACTATGTAATGAAAGGATTTAGCATACAAGCCGGGCCACAGATAGGGATACTCTTAAAAGCCAACAATAAATATCAGGATAATTTTTTAGGTTATGAAAATCATGAGCGTTTTGATTTATCTGATTATTCAACTGGTCTTGATACTTCTGTAAATTTTGGATTGGGTTATCAATTTAAAGATAAATTATATACAGACGTTAGATACAACATTTCATATTCTAATGTTTTCAAAGATGGCGATGCAAATTATTTTATTAATAATGATATGAAGAATAGAGTTTTTCAAATAACGATTGGTTATTTTTTTAAATAATTAGTTTTTTTATATTTCTTAAGTCGACAGGATGCTATTAGAAAAATGCAGTTCTTGTAGGCTTTGACTTGTAGAGGTTGTAGAAATATACTTTATGAAAAAAACCTGTAAACATATTGTTTACAGGTTTTTTTGTGGAGTAGAGGAGTTAAAAATGAAGAAGCTAATTATCTCATTTTTTTAGCTGATAATGCATTAATTGAAAATCGGAATTAATGTATGGGTCAGAATCCTTGTAGATTTTAGGTTATAAATTCGCGGATTTATCAGATTAAACTAATGGTCTTTTGATTCTAAAATAAGCTATTTCTTCTTTATCTCTTAGTAAATTATGTAGTCGTTCAAATCCTGCTTTTTGTAATACATTTTGTGATCCGGCATTGTTAACGTCAGTTATGGCAACTACTTCTTCTTTATTAGTATTTGTAAAGCAATATTGAGTGATTGCTTTGCATACTTCAGTAGCGATACCTTTACCCCAATAGTCTTGGCTAAGAACATAACCAATTTCTAGTTGGTCATTATTGTACATGAAGATGCGAGCAACACATATTCCTATAAAGTTGTTGCTTTCGGCATCAAATATTGCCCAGCGGCTAAGTTTGCCTTTCTCATAATTGTCTAGTAATTCTGAGAACATTTCCTGATATCTCTCGGGTGAAATTGCGGGTAAATATTGAATGACCAGATCATCTTTAAAAAGATTTAAAAATGTCTGTTTTTCCTGTGGTAAAAATTGGCGTATAATTATTCTTGAACTACGATAAAGATGTGACATATTATTGGTTTGTATATATCAAAAGTAAAGAAAAAAGCCTGTAAACAATAAGTTTACAGGCTTTTTTGTGGAGTTGATGGGATTACAATCGGAGACTTAATTCCTATATTAATGTTCATTGATAAGCTTGAAAAAAAGCCTTGAAGGCCTTTATATAAAAGGGGTTTTATTATTTTGATGTTTTTTTAAGTCTCAATTATGTTTTATCTTTTTTTTTCAAAACACTTACTTTTTTATTTATAAATGGACAAAATGATCAGCTCAAGATGTTCGATAGTTGAACACCTTACGGACTTTGCTTTAGCACTAGGTGTTGTGCAGAAATAATCTTGGGAATAATTTTGCGCTCAAAAATTAAATTATGCTAAGAGAATACACACAAGAAGATATAATTGATATGAAAATATCAAATTGTATCAAAAAAATTGAAAATGAAAAGAAGAGCAGTAATTAGAATGAGTTATTCAAATTCTTGTTGAATCAATTTTAAAGTCAATGCCATGAAGAACGTAATGACATGATCAATTGAAAGTTGAGAATTTTAAAATTATAGTTTTATTTATAATTCCCAAGAGCCCCGACAAATAACAAATTCAGATAGTATTTAATAATTAAATTATTTAAATACTAAATAAGCTTTTTTTGTTGCCACAATATTACCCAAAGTTGACACTTCGAGAGTACACTCATCATTAACTCCGACATTACCCCCAGGGACAGTCAATATAAATGAATCTGAAGTTTTACTTGAGGTTACCGTATAGGCTATTTCATCCGTATATCCATCTGAACCAATAATGGAAATTTTAATTACTGTACCTACATTTAAGCAAGAAATATCGACCACGGCATTATAATCATTACCCGCAAGTGGTGTAGATGGCGATAATATGAAGCTTTTTACAGAAATTTTATCATCAAGGTTCATGTTATATCTGGAAATGGTCCTTGTGCCGGTGCTATATAATCAATTGTTTTATTGTCTTGCGGTATTCCGGCCACAACACCATTTAAAATAACATTAGGGGTTGCATATACCTTTACATCAAACACATCAATTAACCCGGGTGGTGTTAGGTTAAGTATGTCTTTGTAGGTGCAATAGTGGTTCAGTAATAAAACAGAAGATTCACACGCTGCAAAAAAAGGAGCTGAAACAGCAGTACCAATTACAGTTGATGTTAAAGCAAGAGTTAATGAGCCAGACATATCTGTACCTAAATTTGTAATACTCCCTGGAACATTCGAACTTACATCACAAAAACCATCAATTGCGTTTTTAGTATTCTCAATCATATCTTTTATATTAACCGATGGTATAGCATTAGATGGGGCCTTAAATATGAATTTACCAGTATCTACAATAGTTAAATCCAATCTTCTTACAAAATTACCATTTCCATCTCGAAGATTAACCCAAGCCCCATTCGTTGATGCATTAAATGGCCCACATTTATTGATGGTGAAATAATTACCAGTAATTGAAGCGTAGTTTGTTTCTTAAAAGAAGTTACAGTTAATGGCTTTAGTTTTAACGAACAAATCCTCCTAATAGAATGTTTATTCTTAGCTGCAACCGAACTTTTACTTATAGATTTGGTAGTACCGGATGTATTGATTTGTGTATTGCCATCAGCTGAAATCGCCAAAAGATTAAAATCAGTATTATTTGTCCATTCTATGAAAAAATGAACACCATTTGGAGCAATAAAAGCAATTGGTTTCTTGCTCGGATCAAAAAAACCTTGGGTTTGTAATCCATCCTTATCTGTGAAATTTACTTGTTTAATAGCAATAGGCTTACCTGTGTCACTTCGATCACCATAATATTCCATCGTACCTTTATTGTTCTTTATCGACATTATCATGGGATCAGTTACATTCGTCATCAGTGTAACAGCTACATCTTTTGTCTGTGGAGGCGCACTTTAATCATGGTTGTCCTTGTCGCAATAGGTAAATAGAACCATTTACATAGTAGTAATCCCCATTTTTTTAAAATAATACTATCCTTTGATGTTGTAATAGACTTTTTCATAATTTTTGGTTTTTAGTTGTTTATAAATTATTTGAAATATGAGAAACTTCTATTTTGAGATTTGGAAAAATGAAAGAGTGTTTAAGGTTTTTAATTTATTGTAAAGCAGGTTATTAATAAGGGAGGTTGTTTTTTTATGGACTCTTTCGCAGCTATTTTGTTATAACATAGTAAAATGCAACAGCAGAAAATTATGCTGCTAAACAAAGTAATTTAAAGATGGTTATCTCTGGATTACTACTATTAAAATGTCTTTAGGAGCTTGATAGTAGGATTCTAATAACAAGGATAATAATAGAATTTGATGTAAGGTGCTCGAACTTAGGTTGTATTATTGTTGTAGAACAAAATAGTGTATAGGAAGATATATTTGCAAAAGCTAAATATTGCTTTACATCTGTAAAAGTAATAAAACTAGTTCAAAGAAATGTCAGAATAAATACCTGTATTTCAGGATTATGGATTTTTTTTTAACAATGTTAATGATTGGTTTTTTACAGAAAATGAACCTGATGAACAATTATTAATGAAAGAAAACAAGTGTCTTCGGAAAATAAACATCAAAATCTGTTTAACAGAAAGGGATTAAATTGATGGTTCAAAGTCCGGTTCTGTTATATCTGGAAATAACTTTTATCTTTAGAATTTTAAACCAATCAAAAAATGAATACTAAAGGGCATTGTTATCCAAAATACATGATATTTTAGGCAATATATTTCAAATTAAGATTTACATTAAGTTACCGAAATGTTAAAGAAATAATGAAGATTAGGGGAGTGATTGTGGATCATGCCACGATTCAGTCGTGGGTTTATAAGTTTACAGCTTTGCTTGAGTTGGAGATGAGTTATAGATGAAGAAGAGAAAAAGTAGAGAGGGGACGAGTTGGAGAATGGACGAGACTTATATTAAGGTTAAAGGGCAATGGTGTTATTTATAGCTGGCAGTAGATATAAGGCCATACAGCAGACTTTCTTTTGACCAGAAAAAGACAGAGAATGAGTGCTCAGTCATTTCTAATTAAAGTAATTAGTAATAACTACAAGGCAAGATTAATAAACATTGATAAAAGTGGTTCTAATACTGTCGCTATCAAAGAATATAACAAGCGTGCGTTCTCAAAGATTAAAATCCGACAGTGTAAATATCTCAACAATATTATTTAACAGGATCATCGTTTTATCAAATGGCGCATTTAAAAAGGATTAGGCTTTAAAAGTTTTGAATTGGCAAGACTAACATTGATCGGAATTTAAGTTGTGGATATGTTGAGAAAGAATCAGATGATTGAACCAGAGATAACTATGTTTAAATCATTCTGTAAATTGGCAGATTAACTTTTAAATTACTTAAATTCTTATATTTGATTCTGACAGATGTGACAAAACCTAAGTTGACAAATAAATTTAATTAATTTCCTCATTAAGCAAGATAAGAGTCTAATTGAGAAGTGTTTTGCTATTTATTTTTAGAAGACCTTTTATAGTTATATAAATTGCGTCAGTATCTGGATCTAAAAAAATATATCCCTCGCAATCAAGGAGAATTAGGGCTTCCAATATTTTTGCTTGATTCATTCTTTGAGTAGAGATTTGTTCAAAGAATTTAACAGATAGATGTGAATCCTGAATCATATATTTTGTCATCTCCTCTAACGTGCAGAAACTACCAGCAAGTCTGTTCAGTATTTTATCATAAAAAACGGTTGATCTTTCCATAATTGATTTTGGTTTAGTAATAATATGTATGAACATTAAGTTCTTTTAGTTTATTAGTTATAGTTTAATTAACAATAAAATTGATATTGGTTTTACACCAAGAGTAATAAACATTGGTAAAAGTGTTTCTAATACTGCCGCTATCAAAGTCTATAACAATCGTTCGTTCTCAAAGATTAAGATCCGCCAGTGTAAATATATCAATAATATTATTGAACAGAATTATCGCTTTATCAAATGGCGAATACAAAATGGATTAGGCTTTTAAAGCTTTGAATCGGCAAGACGAACATTGATCGGAATTGAAGTTGTGCATATGTTGAGAAAGAATCAGATAATTCAACCAGAGATATCTATGTTTAAATCATTCTGTAAATTGGCCGGCTAAGTTTTAAATTACTTAAAATCTTATATTTAATTCTGATAGATGTGACAGAACTTTTTTACTTATTAATAGCATTTTTCTCACTGGCAAATTTATAACCTGTTAACAAAACTCCCGCAATAAAAAGCGAAAATATATAATAATAAATTGATGCATCTTGTAGCATTGGCTGTCCATTTGTCTTAGAAAAAGTATTAGATGTTGTTCATAATCTCAAAATCAAACAATAAATTTTACTTAAAACAAAATAATTATGTTTCTTCATTAGGATTTAAATTTGTATTTAATAAAAAATATGACTCAAAATATAGATTGGCAAATCTCATGAATAATCTTTAATGTTGCCGTGTTATTGTTTTTACTGATATTTAAAAAATAATCTAATTGAAACTTTTTAATTTTGAATTGTCATTGAATATAAATTTAGCTGCTTTTTTTCTAGATACTTCCGGAGAAACATTGAAAACTTTTTTATAGGCTAAATAGAAACTACTATAATTTTGAAAACTTAAATCAAAAGAGATCTCCTGAATGGGTTGATTTGTAGTTTCTATTAAGGTTCTTGCTATTTCCATTTTTCGTTCCAGTATGTATTTATAAGGAGTTGTTCCTGTGATATTTGAGAAAACTCTAATGAAATGATGCTTTTTCCATTTGGTTATTTTGGATAAGTCTTCTATGTATATTTTTTCATATATGTTTTGGTTAATATAATCGATAACATTTCTAATCCTATAAAGCGCCTCATTCTGAATTTCATTTTCGATTCTTTGAGGATCAATTTTTCTGTGGTTAAAATTATTTATGGCTAATATTGAATTTGCAATTATGTCAATGTCTCTAAATGGTTTTATTATAAAACCATAAGGTCTGGTAGCTTTTATTTTTTCTAAGGTTAATTTGTCATAAGCGGAGGTTATAATGATAAAAGGAATTTGATTTATGTAATGTAGAAATTTAGCTATTTTAATACCTTCCTCTTTGGTTCCGGAAAGGTTAATATCTACAAAAACTAAGTTTGGATTCAAATTTTGAATTAGCTCTATCGCCATTTCGTAATCTGTTATATTAGCAATAGCTGTAAATCCTTCAGCTTCTACTATTTCTTTAATGTAGTTGGCTACTAATAAGTCGCCTTCTATAATGAGGATAAGCTTTTTTTTCATTAGGAATAATATCAGTTGTTGAAGTCTTTTTAAGATCAAATTTCACATTACAACTCCACATGATCGTTTTTTTTCTTCTGATTTGGCTTTTATTTGTAGTGTTAATTGATTTATTATTTCTAATCCTAATTTTTTTAAAGGATTCTTTATGAAATTCAATGCCATGATCGGTGTAAGTAATGAGGTGTTTTTTATGGTTAAAGTTTATTCAATCCATTATCTTGTTTTTAGAAATTTATTTTAACTAATTATAAAGCATATATTACAAAACGTGTTCCGCACTTATACATGGTATTTTAAGAGGTTTACTCGCTAAAGTTGTGTCTTGATAATGGTTTTCTATTAAGGAAGGAAATATTTTTAATTTATTTGTCTCCGGATTAAATGCATAATCAATTTTTAATGAAATCTGGGATTTATGTTTCTTTTTATTCAATAAACTTTTGTATTGAATTTCGAGAAAGAGAGTGTTTTCAAGGGAGTTGTTCTCTTTTAGTTTTATTAGAGTATTTAGCTCTTTTTCTTTAAATTTTTGTTCGAGAAAAGGGGAGAATTGTTCATTTATGTAATTGTTAAGCCTATTTTTTATAGTTTGCAATTCGCTTGAGGTTACTGTTTTCTGTGATCCATAATAAGATATATCTAAAAATAAGTTTATATCAGTAGAGTAATTTGTTATCAGATTAGAGGTTTTATGGAACATTGGTCCACCTTTTAAAATCATGTGAGAAGATAATCTTGTTTGAAAGATAATTATGATAGTTTCATTTATCCACCAGTTTTTTTCTACTTCATATGAGGTTAGTTCTTTATTTATTGCGATTTTAGCAAAAATATCGCTTTTGTTTTTTTTAGGTGTTAAATTCCAATTTTTCATGTTTTGATTTTATGCAGGTTTTTTATTTAGGCTATTTATATTAATTAATATAAATAGCCTAAATAAAACTTATTTACTTCTGTATAATTCATCAGTTAATTTCTATAATGTAGGTTGTTGTTGTATAAAAACGCGATTTAATAATTTTTTCTCCAGCCTAGTGTAAAATCGATTATATTTTTTAGTAAATGAATAAATTAGTGTTATCGTATATGTGCGAATTTTTCACACTTTTTTTTAGTACTTCAAATGTAATTTTTACTTTATACTTCTGTAGTTTTAAAGTAATAAGTGGTAGGTTTTGTTGTTTATAAGGTTTCTAGGTTTTTTTGATGTTAGCTTTGTAAGAATGATAACTTGGTTTATTAGTTGGCAATTATTAATTAAGTCTATTAAATGAGATCAGATGATTTTTTAGCAAGTAATTTCACAGATAAACGAAAGTTTCTTTAAAATAAAAAAGATATTTTATGCTTCAAAGTGATAGTACTAAGTGGTAATTATTAGGTGGTAGTTAAGTGTATTTTAGGAACCAGTGTCATTATTGAATAAATTCGATGATCTAGATGCTTCTTTTGTTTAATTAAAGGAGATTAAATTTTATTAGGTATAATGTGTGTTAATTATGCTTCATGGTATTGCAGTTGTTTTATTGGAGTAATTTTATTTTTTACGTCATCTGTAATGTAATAGTATATAGGTTTAAATTTAGATGATGCATTAAATAAATTTTTATTTCTCGCCCCGTATAGAAAAGATTTTCTTTTCTATACGGGATTTTGGTTGATGAATTCAACTGAAATATTATTGATTAATGCAAGGTAATTTTTTATCACTACTATTCTTTTGTTTATGTGTCAGAATATTCTTGTCTTTAATCTTTATTTAGTAGCTTTAAAAAATAATTAGATATTTGACGTCCTTTTTAGAGAAATCGGTATTTGTTGTAGTTATCATTGTGGATTATTGGTTATATTTTTTTATCCTGATTCTATAAGGTTGGCAGAATTATTATTTATGTTTATTAATGCCTTTTTTATAGGGTTTATTGTGATGAGAATTGATAATTAAATGTTTTACTAATTTCTGGATCTTTTTTATCGTTAAGTTTAATTCTTTTTTTTAGAAAACGAACTAATTAATACTGTATTAAGTGTTTGTTTTAGCTTCATGTTAGAAAAGATGCACCTTAAGGTAATATTTGTTTCGTAAAATCAAATATATAAGATTTTGATGCTCTTTTATTGGGACTTTTGGATAACTGAGAAACATGATGTGATTGCCCTTTAAAGAAGAATATAATTTGTTTATCCTTTTTAAATAAAAGTTTTTAAACTTAGGGTAATATATGTGTAATGCGAACTTAAAGATAGGGTAGTGTTAAGTGTTATTTAATATTTTTCTTTTTAGCAAAATAATAATAAAAAACTAATAATTAATTTTTTATGTATTTTAAGATTTTAATCAAAAGTTTTTCTGAATGAAAAGCTAGACTCTAAATTTAAATTGAGTATTCTGTTGTTAAAAAAGATGAGTTATAAAATAAGAAAATATAAACCCAAGTACAAACCAAAGCATTCTGGCTACTCTATTGTCTCTTTTGATTTCTTCGATTTCATTTTTTTTTATTTGCATAAAGGATATTGTAATAAATATTAGTACTGATTTTTAGGTATTTTTATAAAAGTAAGCATGATGATTTAAAAAAATATAGTAATTATAAATAAAGAGGTGACTCTGGAGTATAAGTGGTGATTAATACTTATCAATAACGAATTACGATATTATTCAGCATGTTGAATGTTGTTGTTAGGGTGAAATAATTCTACGACTCTGTATTTTGGTTGTTTATGTTTCGAGAAGATGTTAATTTATCAGATCGAAACGTTGCGTTGTTTACTAAGATTTAAAGTCTGTATCGTATTAAGTTATTTGATGATTTAAGGTCAAATACTTTGTGTTTTATTTGGTTATTACGTTGGTAGTTTACTTCTCTTCTACTTAGCATTATATTTGTTTCTGATTTTGGACCAAGAGGAAGAAATGGGGCTTAAACTATTTTCTTTTAATTATTTAAGGCAGTCATTAATGATTAGTTGGTTTCTTAATGGCTGTCCCTCTTTTTTACATATGTTTTTTATATAGAACATTTTGATAATGTATTAAAATAGATATTAATCTTGTAGATCAAGTATTTTTTTTTTTTTTAGGTGATTCAATTTACTCACACTTTATTTAGGCGAATACAGATTGATAAAGAAGTAATGAATCAAGCGCAAAGCTTGGGTATTAGCCAAAAAGATTAGATAATCTGAATAAGAAGAAATCTACTTTACGCACTCCTCTAAATTGACTTCTAAACGCTTTTACTTTAGCATTGAAAGATTCTGCAGGGGCATTAGCACTTTTATTATCAAAATAGTTTAAGATTGACTGTTAATTAACCGTTATAGTATTTAAAGGATATTAAAAATTTTTAAAGCCTGACTCCTCTACATTCCTATACCAATGTGCCAGTTTGGTCATCGCAATGCGTTTATTGTTATGATTGTTGTAAATACCTCTTAGTTGTTGGGTTAAACTGTAGGTTTTTTTAATATCTGGATATAAGCCAAATAACAATTGGGCTCGTTCGTTTTGTTTCTGGATCCATTTATTGCGGGATTTATAAAGAACATATCTACTTCTGGCTAACAACTGTTTTACAGAGTCTCCATTTGGTAAAAGCTCTGGTATGTAGTTTTTTTTCTCTCTTTTCGCTTGTAATATCAATTGATTCTCAGCATCCATTGCTTCCCAACTATATTTTATTCTAATCTCCTGTTCCATTTCAACTAAAATCACCATTTTAAATAGAATGATTCATATACATGAGGATTAAATACATTAATTATTTTTATACGTTTTTTCCATTCTGCATCACTTCTGAAAGTTTCCTCACCCACTTGAAAAGTATATGTGGTTTGGTAATGTTTTTTAATCACTCTCACCAATGATGAGTGAGCTTTGGAAATATCAATCATAATGATGGGAGTGAGTGGATAATAGGATTTGAAATGGACAATTTTCAGCTAAGTTATATAGGCTTACTCTAAGTTTAAAAGTAATTTATGGATAAGACAGTTTTAATAAATTGAGATTTATAGCTGTCTTATTAAGTTGTAAATCTTCACTTATTACTTAAAACAGACCATTTGATAAGTGTTTAATTAATTTGTAATTTCATAGAAACTATTTTTGCTTAAAAATTCAATAATTAATGAAGTAGAGTTGAACCAAATGAAAAATTTTCAAGCAAGTAAGCGGATTAACAATACTTGTATGTTTTTTTTTTTACTCTAGCATCTTCAAACTTCATGTTAAAAAGAGTTATTTAAAATTTATCTGTTTACTTAAAATACTGAATTTAAAAGGCATTATTTCAAAAGCGGGAGAAAAGAATATTATCCGTTTTTTAAACCTGAAATTATCCTTAGCTATTTCATTGGAAACATACATGAGGTTGGTAATAAGAATAATGAAAGAACTGTTGTTGATTTATTCACTAAAAATACATTAGCATTAAATTCCAGTCCCCTACCTAAAATATGTTTGTAAACTAAAAAAACGCCTAAAAATATTTCCTTTCAAAATTTACTAAATGATAAAAAACGTGTAAAGGACATTGGAGAATCAAATTGAGATTTCAGTTATAGAATCAAAACATTTTAAGTAGAGTAGTATTAGAAGAATTTGAAGGTGCAATAAACTAAGTAAAATATGATTCTGCAATCAATTTAACCTTAAATCCTGCTAATTTCGAAATAGGATTTTCTACGTAAGTGATTATATGGCTAAGGGTTTTGAAAACTAGACGAATAGAGAATTTGTGAAGTAAGGAGGAGAAAAAATCAAGTAAGCAAATTCAATTCTAAGGAATAAAAATTTATTCAACGTTTTGTTTTTTTATTGATTATGAAGAGATAAATCAATCGTAATAAAAGACATTTGTAAATTTCAAAAAAACAAGTAATGCTTAAATGCTATTTTTAAAGTTAGGAGATTAAATACCTTAAAATTGATTGTCAAAATGTTTTTGATGCTAAAGAGGGAGTTTTAGGACATGACAATGGTGAATTTTGATCTAAATTATTGATTTATTATGAAATATTACATATTAAGAACTTCAACAGATATAAATAAAATTGGATTTTATCCGCAAAAATATTTGCCAGAAGGGCCCGTTTTTTTTTCTCCGTTTAGTACTTTTTATTCAAAAATTAATGACAGATCTGGAGAAATTCCTATATTAAAAATTATCATTGATGAAAGAGACATTCGTAATGATATTTTCGAGCAGATTGAGGTACCATATGGTTTAGTAATAGATAGAATCCTGAAAAATATTTTAGAAAATAATAAGATAGGAGTTATTTTTATTACTCTTTTTTTATGTATTTCATCTTTAAAGATGAATGCGCAATTTATAAGCATTGATAATACAAAAACACCACAACAACTCATTGAGAATGTTTTAGTTAATAGCTCATGTGCTGCTACTTCTAATTATTCAGGCGCAGGTGATACTTTTAGATCTGGAAAACAAAGTTTTGCTTATTTCAAAAGCGACGGAAGTAATTTTCCTTTTAGTGAAGGGATTGTTTTGGCAACATCAACAGCTCAAAGTGCGGTCGGACCTTTTGCTAGTAATGTTAACGATGGAATTGATGATAGTACTAAATGGGGGGGTGACAGTGATCTTGATCAGACGTTGGGAATCAATTCTATAAATACAACAGTCTTAGAATTTGATTTTATTGCGTATACCAATTCTTTAAGATTCAATTATATTTTCACTTCAAATGAATATCAATATAATTATACATGTCTCTATTCTGATGGTTTTGCTTTTTTAATCAAAGAAGTCGGGACTACTGGTCCTTATAAAAATTTAGCAGTGTTAGCTAATGCAAATATCCCTGTTTCTTCTGTAAATATCCGCCCGAAAGTTGAACCGGGAATAAGCGTGGGAAATATCCCTTATCCCGGTTGTCCTGCATTAAACGAAAGTTACTTTAACGGTTTTAATACAAATGTCAGTCCGATTAATTATGCTGGGCAAACTATTGTTATGACTGCTCAGGATATAGTAACAGCAGGAAAAAAATATCACGTAAAGCTGGTAATTGGAGATGCTGAAGTTACATACCAAAATTCGGCTATTTTTCTTGAAGCAGGAAGTTTTGCGTCAAAAATTTTTTTGGGTCAAGATCGTACAATTGCGGCAAACAATCCTGCCTGTTTTGGAGAAGAAATCGATCTTAAGAGTAATCTTGACCCCGCTGCTTATACTTTTAAATGGTTTAAAAAAGAGAATCCAGCTGTTATTCTGAGTACAAACTCTACTTATAAAGTTGTAAATGCAGGAACATATAGAGTTGAAGCGACAGCTATAGGTACGACATGTATATTATCAGGAGAAATAAAAATCGATTATACTTCTGAGATTCTTTCGACAAATACAATTCTTCTGCAATGTGATGATAATACAGATGGGATCTCAATTTTCAACTTAACCAAGGCAAGTAATATTGTAAAAAATAATGTTTCGAGTATTAAAAATCAAGGATATTACTTAACATTAGCCGATGCCAATGTTAAAAAAAATGAAATTGCAACACCAAATAATTATATAAACACAGTAAAGAATCAAATTGTTTATGCTCGTTTGGAAAATGAATATGGCTGTTTTGTAACTGCTGAGGTAACATTACAAATAGCAGCTACATCAATTGCAGACCCTACCCCAATAAATACTTGCGATGGAGACGAAGTACAAGATGGTTTTTATCAATTTAATTTGAATGCAGAGATTACCCCGAAAATTACCGCTGGATTACCGATCGGATTAAATGTTAATTATTATTTAACTGCCAATGATGCTTTAACAGAAACAAATCAGTTGCCTAGTATCTTTAAAAATGCAGAAGCTTATAATCAAACCATTTATGCCAGAGTTGTAAATGGCCCAGATTGTTATGATGTCATAGCTGTTGCTCTTGTTGTAAATACTTTTGATCCGCCAAATTTTGAAAACGGCTCTGAGTTTTTATGTAAGGATAGTAATGTATTATTGGTGGTAAATCCTGGTTTTAGCAGTTATTCATGGAATACTGCACCATCGAATACATCTAATAGTTTGTTGGTTCATGCTCCCGGCAATTACTCAGTAACTGTAAAAGATGTAAATGGATGCGAAAAAACTAAAACTTTTAAAGTAATATTATCTGAACCTGCCATAATAACAAATGCAGATGTTAAAGACTTTTCAGGAAGCGATAATTCCATTTTAATCAATTATACGGGAGTTGGAAACTACGAGTTTTCATTAGATGGATTAACTTTTCAAGATAGCCCTTTGTTTACCGGGGTGGCAACAGGAATGTATAATACAATTGTAAGAGATAAAAACGGATGTGGATTATCAAACTCATTCTTCATTTATGTTTTAGATTATCCTAGATTTTTTACTCCAAATGAAGACGGTTATAATGATTTATGGCTTATTGAAGATTCTAATTTACTTCCAGAATATACCTTAAACATTTTTGATCGTTATGGGAAACTCATAAAACAAATGAATAAAAACAGTGCCGGCTGGAATGGATCGTATAATGGCCAGCAGCTTCCTTCTGATGATTATTGGTTTACTTTGATTTTTACAGACGGTAGAAATGTAAAGGGGCATTTTAGTTTGAAAAGATAAATTTTACAATTTTATTAATTTTAGCTTATGTCTCTTTATGAGATAAATCATAGTTGCTGGTGTAATATTCATCGGCAGTTGTATGTTCTAAGAAAGGCTTACAATATTCGTTTCATTTTGGATATCATCTCTTTTTTTTATTAATATGTTATTCTGATCAAGAATAGTATTGCTCACAGGATTACACAGCAGTTTTAAGTGAGTATAAAATTACGTAAGTATGATCGGTTAAGAGTCTATATAATAGTGCTCCGGCTGAGAGGATTAAAGAATTATCAAAAACGAGCTTTTTTTCTTAAATGATTTGTCAGAATATAAAATGTAAAGAAAAAATATATGAATTATAGTTGATTCATTTTAAGTTAAGATGACCTCATTCAAGTCTTGATTATCTAAACTCATTAAATCTCAGTTTTTTTTTAATATTAGAAAAGAGGATATCTAAAGTAGAAAAAAGGAAAAGAGGTAGGGTGGTCAGTTGAAGTTACTTAATGCAACTTTTTAATGTTTTTAATAGTGATAAAATAACTTGTAAAGTAATAACGGTACTATTTAATATTGATGTAAACTAAATCTAGAATTAAAAATTAAAGGCGACAAGTAATTTCAATACAGGAGTATTGATGAAATTAAATTTAAAGATAGTTGTACATTCGATTTGTATTGTTTAATTTGAACTAAAATTAAAATTTACGTTTGTTGAAAATAAGTACGCTACTATTTGCTATAAAGCTTGGTGCGATAAATTTTATCGACTACAATTGAACAACTTATTCTATATGAATTTTTTGCTCTGAAAATATTTCTTTTTTTAGAATTTTAAACAAATGGAATTTTATTCTAAAAATATCTTTAAAACAACAGTGACATAAAGTAAAATGCAAAAAGCACATAAGAAAAATCCAATAAAAGTAAATGTCTGTTCTTTAATAAAATGACGAATTTTTCGCAAATCTTTTTTCATAATGTTTACTTTAAGTGTTTTACATTTTTTAAAGAAATATTAACAAAAACAATCCACTAAAAAGGTTAGGATTTTAAACTGCTTTTATGCTTTTCCATTACAATATTAAAGATGTCGAAAAGCTTTAAGTATTTTATTTTTGTTTAGTATTAATATTTGCTTAATATTTTACATAATTATCTGTTAAATTGTAGAAAACCTTTTTCATATGTCGGTTAAATATTCACTTGGATAGATGCAAAGATTTAATAAACAATATTTTGAATAACTTCAAGGTCACTTTGCGTTACCGGTTTGTTCAAAAAAGAAACTATATTTCTATCATCAAGTTTTGAGAGTTCAGTCTCGCTAACTCCTGTTGAGGAAGTAATAAATACTTTACATGTATTTTTTAGAATATAGGAAAGCTTATCATATGCTTTCATAAATTCAAAACCTGACATTCCAGGCATGTTGATGTCAATAAAAATAATTTGTGGTAACATAAAAAGACTACTTTGATTTTCAGTCAGATATTCTAGGGCTTTATTTGCGCTATCATATTCTAAAATAATATCACTGAATTTGTTTTTGCTGACAACATGTTTTATGATAAATTTATCAATTTGGTTATCGTCAATAATCATTATTCTGTGAAAACTTGAATGTAAAGTTATACTCATTGTTTAAAATTTTTTAGTTCTACAATAACACTGGTCCCATTTTCTTCTTCGGACTTAACTTCAATATATCCTTGTAAAGTTTCAACAGTTTGCTTAACGATATATAATCCAATACCAGATCCTTCAACTAAACCAGGTAGTCTAAAAAACATTTCAAATATTTTATCGTGATAAACGGGGGAAATACCAATTCCATTATCGGTTATAACAAATCTAAACTTCTGATCATCACATATGCCTTTTATTATTATGGTTTTATTAATTTCATCTTTCTTTTGATATTTTATTGCATTATCAATTAAATTTTCTAATAGACTGTTCAATCTGAGTTTATCGGAAAAAAAAACTCCCTGCTGATCAATGTCAATTTGAATATTGATCCGGGCAATCTTAATTTTACTGTAAAAAAGATCAATAGCGTCCTTAAATGATTTCTCTAAGGAAATCTCACATAATTCCAACTCTGAGAAAATATTTCTTGAATACTTAAGATTATTTTTGATTGATTCATCTAATCTGTAAATACTGTTTTTAATCATTTTAAGATATTCCAAAGTACTTTTTTCGGTACTTTCCTGCTCTATAAAGGATACCAAAGCTTTTATTGAATTTAATGGCGATCGTAAATCATGAGATACTCTGTATACAAAATCATTAAGATTTTTATTTAATATATTTAACTCTTCGATCGTATCCTCAATTTTACTATTGTGCACCCCCATTTTTTATTTTGAATTGATATGAAAAAATATTTCTATTGTTTTTTTAGTAATTAAAATGCCTGATTAAAATACAAACGTAGGTCTGTTCTTAATCCACTTTTTGTTTCAAGACAGTCCAATACTCCAATATTTTTAATATTTATGAATTTATTTACAAATTTCGGACTATGATTGCAAACTAATAACTTAACACCATAAGTATACAATCGTAGTAAATCGATTAAATCTTCCTCAGAATAAAAGACATAAATGATTAATGAAAAGTCTTTATTCATTCCACTTCCATACAAAAGCGACTCCTTTCCACCAGTTGTAAATTTGATATCTTTAAATTCATATTTTAAAAATCTCGAAAAATAATGGCAATTGTCAAACACCAGCACTTTATTTGAATCCATGATATTTTAGCTTTAAATTATTTTTTTTCTTAAAATCTTATCGTTAAATACAATTATATGTATTTTGAAAGAAACTCATTTTTCAAAAGTAATATTTGAAGTTGTTTGTTTAATAAGTGTAGTTTTTGGATTAACTACAATAAGTGATTTGTATTGTTGAGTTTTAATGTAGAGCTTTTTTTTGTAATGTTCAATGAATATCATTTTGGATGTTTGAATATATAAAACGAACTTGGCTCAGGTGAAATCATATAAATAATAGATAACAGCTAAGTAAAATCTTGACCAAATTGTAAATTATTTTCAAAATTATTTTTCTTTTATAAAATAAAAATAAATTTACCTTTTCTAGCATTGTATAAATTAGATGATTCAAACTATATTGTTTTAATATCGTTGATTTAAAGATTGTATAATAAGGTGGTGGTTACAGCTTATTTTTAATTCAAAAATCATATTTTAAAAAATAAAAAGAACGCATCAAGGAATAAGTGTATAGTATTAAGAAATATATGTAAGAATAAATCGATTACTGTTTATCTTTCTTTTTTAGGTCTTAATCTGTTATGCTTAATTAAAAATAAATAAATTAGAATTAAAAGAAAGGTTTATGCGTTGAGAGATAAAATTCATTTTGTAAATATTTAAGATTGAATTATCGGGGGGGGGGGGGATGAATATAGGTATCAACTAAGTATTGTCTATTTTAGAGTGCTTAGAAGTATGGAGTTTTTTTTTGTAAAAAAGGAGGACAATCATTAAAGTTAATTTTTAATGATTGTCAGATAATAAACCATTGCTGTGGAACGCATATTATCCTTCCTTTTTCTTTTTAATTTTCCAAATTGAAAGGTCTAATTTATATACAGTTTTCTCTTAAATAAAAGTAAAAGAGTTATATGATGCTTTTTAAGTAATAAAAGTAAAATGACTTATGATGTTCTGAGGTTGCGTCGTCTCAATTATAGAAAAAAACATGTTTGTAACATTCTAAACAAATGTAACCTACGAAATAAAAATACTCTTATTGTTAATTCAGGTTTTAATTTCTCAAAAATATCTCTTTCAAAATTAAATTGCTCGGAGCTGGTTGGGAAAATTTATAAATTGATTAGAGTTTTTTAAGTTTGACATTCAATAACTTCTTTGATCTTATTTTTATAGTCTGAGTTTTAAAACCATCGTATGAAAACTCTAAACTTTCTTTAAGATGCATTGCAATTATAAAATTCCCATTACTATCTGTTTTCCTTGAATTTGCTCTCTCTTTATATAAAACCGTGATATTAGGCAATGGATTTCCGTTTTCATCGGTGACCAGACCTTTTAACATTATGACATCTTCTATCTGTGAAATTTTATGAGATGAATTATTTGCTTCTCCAATATGATCTTTGCTATTTCCAAATGAAAAAATGAAAAAAGTAAAAAGAGGTACGAGTTTTAACGATAATATCTTGCTTTTTTTTAAAATGCTACATGTCATAAAATTATATTTTTTTTGTTAATATTGTATGTGTTGTGTTTTCTGTGTGCAATTCAGTTTATGGAAATTGCCATAATTTTGTTTGTTATATTTAAAAGAATAATTTGACAGTCTCTCTATTTGATCGTTAAATTTTTTTTTATAGTACCATTTGTAGCCTATTCTTATAAATCCACTGAATTTTGCTTCCGGTTTCCATCTAAATATTTCCTGGTCATTTCTTTTGTCGAAAGTGGCTCGCAAGCCCATAAAAATATTTTTAGATAAGGTATAATCAAAACCCGATTCAAGACCGTAATTAATACGGTAAGCACCTTCTCCACCTCTCCATATGCTCGCTGCTCTTAATCCTGCGTAAAACCGAGATTTTTCAGACAAACCTGAAGTTAAGTTTAATCCTAGAGCCCAATGGAGATCTTTATATCCTCCCTGTAATGCTGAAAAATTTTCAATACCTATCTTTACATATACAGAACCTGCATATTCTATTTCTCCAACAAAATCAATTCCTTTTTCTTTAAATGAACTAGTGGGATCAACGGACGTACTCAAGGTAAAAAATCTATTTTATTAAGTTTTAATCTCTGCTGTCCATTAGTAAATTGAATACTGCACAAAATAAGGAAGAATATTTTTTTCATTTTACAGTTATTTTTCATCGAGATAGTTAATTTAAAATGTGAATTTTAAGAGTGTTTAAACTATAGTTTTTTTGATTGTGATTTTTATTTCTGAATACCTAAAAAGGCAAGGTAAAATTAGATCATACTAATAAAATTAAAGAAGGGAGTTAATAAGTGATGCATTTGTAGAGATAATCGGTATTATTTAAATCTTAAAATAATTTCGCAATGGAATGTGGTTTAGTTTTGAAAATTTTAATGATTCAATGTTAAAAGTGTATTTTAATTATTTTGAAATAAAATTCGGTATTTATGTAGGTATTTTTTCGCGAATCTTAAAATGTTATAGTTAAATGGGTATACTTGAAGCTATTAGTTTGATTGGATTTAGCATCTGTTTTTTTTATTTTTTTATGTTTAGTGTGATGATATTGATTAATTTGTAAGAAATAAGTGTTTTTAAAAGAAGTGAAAATCATTCCTTTTACGAGTTAAAAACTATCACTTATTACTTTAAAATAAAGAACCTATTTCTAAAAAAATATATTTGGTGCTCAAAGTGAAAGTAGTTTTTCTTGAAGAATACAGTTCAGTTTGATAGTTATAAATAAGTAAAATGATAGAAATAAATGATTGCAATTAAAATGTATTCAAACAATAAATGACTTAATAATTGATACTATATTTAACTCTAAAATAATTTTATTAAGATATGTGTTTTTATTATTTTAAATATCGCCTATCAGTCTTAATCAGTAGAGGTTTTAATCGTATTATTTTTTTATTTTTAGCTTTTACTATGTTTATATGGTTAAAGATTGAAAGTAGAAGTTTACAATAGATGTTTGTATTTTTAGTGCCACAATAAATTATGAAAAATTGGAATCAAATCTCAAAAAGGGAGAAATTGGAAATTTTCTCCAAAATAGCAGCAGAGAAAGGAATTTCAACTTATACCGTTGAGAAGGACTGGTGGATAACTGAAGCTGTTTATCTCATTTTTCAAACCAGACTTTCGACGCATTTGATTTTAAAAGGAGGACCAGCATTTAATAAAGCATGGAATTTAATTGAAAAATTTTCTAATGACATAGATTTATCATTGGATATATCGTTTTATGGTTTTAAGGGAGCGATAACTTCGAGAGAATTAGCTACAATACAAAAGAGGTTATATAACTATATAAGTCAACAGTTTTATCCTTCATTAGAGCAAAAATTTAAAGATAAAGAACTCAATGTTGTTATTACCTTAAGAGAAAATGATTCCGCTGAAAATGTCTTTATTCTAGAGATTAATTATGATAGTATAGTGAAGTACAAATCAAAAACGAAATCTAAAATTACATTAAAAATTGATTTTAAGTCTCATTTGGAAACATGTAAAATGAAAAGTTTCTCATCATTTGTAAGTAGTCATTATCCTGATAAAATATTTCCTGGTATTCCTGTTAAGATACCCTGCGTTAATCCTGAAAGTGTTTTTTTATTGAAAGATTTTTTGAAATAGCGTTATAAGCAGTAATATTTATAGTAGTAAGTAAATGAGAAACTTGGGTTTTAACTTCAAAAATAAATCTAACTTAGAAGGTATAGTTAATTCTAATTTAAAAAAGGGGATAAAGTTATAGTAACAAATCCGGATAATGAATTCTCTGTTTGTTTTCTCAATGGTAAACTTACCCAAACAGATCTTAATTGTTTTTTATTTAATTCTGAGTTAAATAATTCCAATGGAGAACTATCATTTCAAAATTTATTAGAATGCAATAAGACACCTTATTTATATGTTGGTAATGGTCCATTTACTATTGAATGTTCGTCTTATAAGACTAATGTGAAGAAGTTTCAGCGAGTTGATTTTTTAGTAAACTTAAAAGGCTTTGGGAGAATTATTTTTGATTTGAAGTGTGGAAAAAAAATTAAGTTTTTTAATTCTGAAGGGGAATATTTTTCAATTTTTATTTCTGAATTGGAAGAGTTAAGTGTAATTCAGGAAGATATTTCATTGCCTTTATGGATATCATTTTCGGATAAGAATTTATTTAATAGAGGTAATAAAATGGTCTTTTACTTGGTTGCTTTGGTAGCGATTATTAAGTTTTGGAAAGATCTATCTTTTTGGTTCGATAAAGTTGAAAATTATAATGAGATCAAGGTGTTAAGAATTCCAGATGAGTTATTAATAAGAAGTGAAGATAGTATATCTTTAGGAGAGGGCCAGTATCAAATAGATCAAAACTTTTGAATGATTTTTCTAAGAATAATTTTGCTCATAATAAAAAAAATCAAAGAAGAACTCTCTGTATTTATACAAAAAAAACAAAAAACATCCGAAAAGTAAGATTGTTGAGAAATTATCTAAAGATAAATTGTTTTTTTGTTTTAAAGAAGAAATTAACTATCATTTAGGTAAATTAATTGCCGATCCAGAAATGTGTTTTAAAGCCAATAAGATAAATATGCACGTTTTTTAATGATTTTACATTACTATTTATATATAAAAGATAAAATACCGATCAATATGATAAAGAATGAAAGCTCTATAAAATCCATAACTTCCATTAAGCAAATTAAGATCAAAAGAACGCAGCTTGCTACTAAGAACAAACTCGAATATAAATCAGTATAAACATAAAGCATTCCTGTTGCGAGAAAGAGGATGCTTAATATTTTTTGCAGTTTTTTCAAAGCTTAATATTTGAAATTAATACTAATGTGTTGAAAAAAGGTAACAATCATTAGATTTATTTTTAAATGATTGTCATAATAATACAAAAAACACCACAATATATATTATTTCCCTTTTTCTAAAAAAAAATCAGTTTAAAAGTATAAAACACATGTTTTTTTGCATTGTCTAAAGTAACATATGATCTAATTTGAATGATAACTGTAGAGTGTTAAATCACCAAAAGTAACAATCAATTAAAAAACGTTTAAAGTAAATTATGATATATTATTTACTAAGTATTTTTGCGAAAATATTAGTGTAATACTTCCTTTTTGCATCACTTTGTCTTATAGAAATTCCGAAATGAGTATAATCTCCTTCGATTATCGTTTTATGACCAGGACTCAAGAGCCATGCCTCAAAAGCTTCTTTAGGTTTTTTGTAGTTGTAAGCAATATTTTCTCCCACTTTTATTGCGGTTAATACTTTAACAATGTTATCATAGCGTTCGGTAAAGCCAGCATGATTGACTGCATTATTATTTATCATATAAAGGTTATGCTGTTCGGCTACATAGGAAATATGCTTGTTTGGTTCTAACTGATTAAGTCCAATACTCTGTCTGTATGCATTTATTAAGTCCATTGTTTCTAGCTCTTCTGAATTAAAAGTGTACTCCATTTTGAGGGGAATAGGTTCGATTACAGGATGATTGTCTTCTGAAGAACAAGAAAATAGTAAAGTTGAAAAAACAATCAAAACAATTAAATGAGGAATAGATATTTTCATAATAATGTGGATTTAGTAATTTTGGGTTTTGAAATTGTAATACTTAAATTTTTTTTTTGAACATGTATTTTCTATTACGAACGCTAGTGAAAATAAAAATGGCTGAAATAATTATTGCCTCAAATAGAATTACCATTCTATAGTTTTCTTAAATCTTTTATCCTTACTTTAATTAAATTGATTTAAATTATTAAGGTTGATAATTTGAGGAACAATAATTATTTATGCTTAGCTGATAATGAGATTTTAGAGAAAAGAAGATGTTTAATTCGTTATTTTTAAACTTAATTTAAATCTACTATTAACCTGTTTTTTAGATTGATAGAAAGTAATAAGTGTGATAATCCGATAGACAAAAGAGAGGTATTGGAATCGGTTAAATAGTTTAAAAAAGAGAAGTTTACCTATAAATGAATATTTTTAAAAATAGCTATCAAAATAAATAGTCAAATAGTTGATTGTGTTAGTGCTATATCTTATTTTGTACTGGTATATCTTGTAACTAAAGTGGAAAAAATGGAGGTAAAAACATTAAAAAAGAGAAAAGCAAATTCTTCAATTAGTAGAAAACCTTCCGGAATGATTGATGAGAAAGCTAAATCAAGGCGAAGTTGTTTAAGATGACATTCTAATGTTTTTAATAGTCAAATAAAAATAACTGGTAAAGTATAATCAGTACTAATTTAGTTTTGATGTAAATTAAATTTAGGATTACAAATCAAAAACGAAAAGTAATTTTAGGACAAGACATAGTGGTATAATATAAAACTAATAAATGCTAATGCTCCGTTTTTTTATCGAATAGCGATTTTTTTTTTGCTTTTTAAAACAGAATTAGCCCTAGCTTTTTGTAGTGTAACAGGTGTCTACTTCAAATATAAAAGCATCACTTTAGAAGTGATGCTTTTTTAAGTTCACTGGTCCCCACCAGTGAACTTTTTTTTCTTGTTTAAAAGAAAATTATAAATATAGTCCAAATGTATTTGTTTTCAACTGATGCTTATTATTAAAAAGTAATATGTGGTGCTTTTTTTTAAATAATTGTAGGTTTAAAGTTTTTTTTTAAAATAAATAAATGTAACTAGATTTTAATAAGTAGCTAAATCTCTGCAAGAGAGTTCAGTGTCAGATTCTGTTATCGTTACACCAAAATCAGTAAGATATTTTTTATAGAACCCAATTCTGTCCGCAACTAGAGGGTCTTTCGCACTGTTTGAAACGCCACACTCTATGCCTCCATTAATTATATTAATTGTTTTAGCAAAACCTCTTGTTGTGTTTATAACATCATGAGGACTTGGTTTTATTCCCTCAGGCATATTCCAAAAGGTAATTGCAGTCATAAAGGCATTTTTAGCATTTGCTAAAACAGTTTCGGGAGCACTTAATAATACATTTTTGTCTCCATATATTAAAAAGCTTGAGATGCCATAATTGTAATTCCATGAAAGTTGGATTGGTCCTCTTCCATGATAAAATTTTCCAGTAACTGCTGGGAAATCTTGGTTAACAGCTGTATAGTTATTGCATCCACTTTCACATCCATTTTCTTCTTTGAAATATAGACCGTAAGTTTTTGTAGGTTCAATATTTCCGCCTCCTGTTGTTTCATGAGAAATATTTGCTAAAAATGCACATAATTCTTTTTTATCATTTGTTGAATTACCAGAGTTCAAGAAACTGGAAAAGTTTATTACTGACGTTACGATTTCAGGTTTGGATATATTCCAACTTTCGTTATAATCTTGGCCGACAATAATCTGGTCAACAGTATTTTTTTTTAAGTCCGTGCGTTTAATTTTATACGTATAATTGATGTATGTTAAATCTGTATTCTGTCTTTTAATGATTTCTATTTTGATATTTTTTAATTCATTTACGGCATCAATGAGTGATTGATATGAATAAAATTCAGTGCCAGTTTGGTTAAGTGTGAGGTTTGCCCTGTAAGGAAATAATTGACTAAATTGATTGTTTGTCATTAATAGTTCTACTGCTGAGATGTTTTTATTTGAAGTAGTCACGATTAATGTTTTACCATATGTAGTAGTATTGTTGCTTTGTGCAAATGCACGGATGTAATAAGTAGTACTTGCAGTAAGGTTATTTATAGTTGCGGAGAATGATTTAGTAATTGGTGCCAAAGTTGTTGTGGAATTTGTGATAGTTGGTTCCGAATATATTGCACTCCAACAGAATCCGTTTTCTGTAATAGTAACTCCAGTATTTGTGACAGTGTTTCCATTTATAAAGAATGAAGTTTCACCGATATTTGTCACCGAACCCGTTATTGCATTAATCGCATTGGGAGCAAACGACACATCGGGACTGTATATTATTGCTCCGTTTGCAATTGCGTAAAACCTAAGGTATTGTGTTTCTGAGGTGGTTATCACATAGTCATTTATATTAAAATTGATCACAGGATTTGATTTAAAAATTTCTGAATTAAGCACGGTATCCAGATTGTTAAGAGACTGTGTATTCGATAGGACTATCTTATTGGTTGTTGGAGATGCAGATGTGCCGCTGTAGTATCCGTATTCGGTAATGGTTCCCTGCTGAGTGCCAGCATTTATATTAAGTGTTCCGCTAAATTTAGGATACAATGTAGTGCTGCCAGTAACTGTGGGAGTAGTGAGAACAGGAGTTGCACAGTTAAAAATTATGGGGTTGCCGTAGCTAATTCCGAGGTCGCTTTTTGCATACGTTCTGAAATAGTATGGATTTGCTCCCAGACCTGCTATATTTACCGATATAGAACCTCCTTTAGCTATTACTGGAGATGAAGTTGTCGCCTTATTCACAGGTGATGTAGCAGCTCCTGTTGAGCCGTCAAGTAAAGGAAGTGTTTCAAAATCACCTCCTGTTATGGGCTTATATATGATGCCGGTTTCTTTAGGAGGAATCCCTGCGGGCTCTACTAAAATTCCCTTTATTGTCGCCGTAGTGGAGTTTGTTCTTATTGGTTTATTGGTATCTGATTTTTTACCTGTAGTGACAACAGCTGTTGAATTTATATTAAGAGGAGCCCATCTTGATCCTAGGTAAATGCAGGGCTGCCCGGATACAGGCTCAGTTGAAGCATTGCAGTCCGTACACCATATTTGAAGCCCTGCAGGAGGAGAAATTATAGCATTTCGTTGTGATTTTGTCATACGTGGAGGAAGAAAACCTTTTGTAACACTTTCTACATCGAGCGCAGCTTTTGAATTAATTATAAAAGGATTATCTCCTACCTTTAGTATTGATTGACTAGATGCATTTAGAGCGATTCCTGCTGTCATGAGAATTAATGCAGTTATTTTTAATTGTTGGTACATGGGACGGAAATGTTTTATATTACATTAAATTGGATTAATTTGTTCTTTAAAGATTTTTTAGTAGATCATATGATTAAATTCTTTAAGTTGATAAGACCTATAATATGCGGTGAGAGAATTCTTGTTTACTTTTAATATTTAAGTAGATTTAACAAATGTTTAAATAAGTATTCAGCTCATATGGTTATTTTTACTCCTAAATATTAAATTAAAAAGCACCGCTAATTAAGCGATGCTTTTTTTCAGAGTAGCCCCCACTAACCTGAATTCAATTATGAAAGATATTTTAAAGTCCTCAAAAATTGTATTTTTTTTTTATTTTAGAATTGCTTTTGTAATAATAGTATCTTTTTGGTTAATATTTGAGAATTGATAAAAGTTTTATTTTGTTAGAGTTTTCTCTTATTTAAAAAAAGCATTGTGAAAATATAATTTTCGGAATGCTTTTAGTAGGACTTTGATAGATCTTTTTGTAATTTACTATCTTGTAGATTTAAAAAAGCAAATAAACTGAGGTATTATTCTTTGAAAGCTTTTATTACTTAGGTAGTTTATTTAAATTGAGATTTACATTGAGTTAGATGGATGTTGAGAGAATAATGTAAATGCTTGGAATGGAAATTACTCTTGTTACAATTTAACGGTGGGTATTTAATACATCCTAGTGATTGAATTACATATAAAAAAGGTTTTGAGTAGCGTCAGAGCCAGATAGAGAGTATCTGAAGCATATATAAAAACCAATGCTGTTTGGTGTTATTTACATCGAGTGGTTTCTAAATCCGGTATGTTGACGATTTTTTAGTGACCAGTAAGAAGGTAGATAATGATTGTCTAGTCATTTCTAATTAAGACGATAAACAATAATTGCACATCATGGGAGTAATAATAGGAAAAAGTAGCTCTAACACCAGCATACTACAAGGTTACAACAAACGTTGTTTTCGAAGATAAAGATTGGATAATGCAAATATATTAATAATTATGGTTTGGTAGGAGCGTCGATTTATTAAACGGGTAATATAAAATGGATTGGATTTCAAAAGTTTAGAATCTGATCAAAGTTTTTTTGTGACTTAATTTTTAGTTTTTTTGTTTACATAGTAGGGAGATAGAACACGAAGAATAACTAAAGCTATGTTCTAAAAGTGAAAAAATAATAAAGAGGAATTTTCAACGTTTCTTTCGAATTTATTGAGGAATAAACTCGAGCTAGTATCTTTTTTATTTCTTGTGTTTTAGAATAATTTATACTTATCGACTAATCTTTAGTACTTCATAAACTTTTAACTTTAGAATAAATAAATCAGTTATTTCCTTTTCAGCTCTCAGTATTAATCTCGTTTATATTCCATGCATCATATTGTAACGGAAAATATCTGAATCAATTTATGTGATTTCTTTTTTCGTATCTACTTAATTGCTTTTAGTAGCAAATACTTCCAAATAAAATACTAGTTATTACCTAAAACCTAACAATAAATTATTTTAAGTATCAGATTAGACTAAGAAAAAATAAATTTGATATCAATGGTAGCGAATTAAAAAAAAGTAAAATATGAATTGTCCAAATAGAAAAGAAAAGAAAAAAATAGCAGAACTTGCGATTACAGACCTAATTGATATTACGATATTAGAAGACATTTGTATGCCATTGGATAGTTGGGAATACCCGAGAATTCAGTATTTCACAAACATGATCATAAAGGACACAATAATAATCGAATTTTATCAAAAGAAGAAAGATGAGGCTTTTTTTAGCGACACAATAGTATTTTACTTTAATTACAATAGTTTTATTTTCTATTCGCATATTAAAAATTTATCAATCTCAACAGAAATAAAGAAGATAAAAGCTAAAACGATTAAGTCACTAATTGAAAAAAAGTACGATATATCTCTATGAAATAAGTGAAAAACGATAAAGTTTAACACTCAACCCATATGTTTAAAATAATCATAAAGTTACGATTTAACTTGTCTTACTATTATTGTCGAAAAACCGGTCAATTTTACCACCTAATTCCGGAGTAAATTGTGTCTTGTCCTGAATTTACTTGTCGTTTTTGATTTATAATCCTAGATTTAGTTTACATCAAATTAAATCAGGTACTGATTTTAATTTACAAGTTGTTTTTTATTATTTAACTACTAGGAACATTAGAATGTCATCTTAAATAACTTCGACTTGATTTATCTCCTTTCCTTTTTTTTTTGCCTTGGATATTCTTTCCAGCGTTTTTTAATTGTACCTGAGATTTGATGAGCTTGGTTAGACGTTAGATAATCAAGACTTGAATGAGGGCGTCTTAAGTTATAATGATTAATGTTAATTATTATATTTTTCTTCGCTTCTTTATGGTTCTGATAAATCTTTTTAGGGAAGAACTCATTTTTGATAATCCCATTAACCCTCTCAGCCAGTGCATTCTCGTATGGACTGCCACTCTGAGTCATACTTATTGCTATTTTATCCTCATTTAAAAGTGTTTGTACTGTATTCCTCTGTCAGAATGATGTATTAATATAAAAGAATATACTCGTCTTCTGTTCTCTAAGGCCATCTTCAGAGCTTCTATACAACCTGACGCTTCAAGATTAGGATGTAAAGCATGACCAACAATCTTCCTTGAATATGCATCAGTTATTAAGCTCAGATAACTAAACCCCTCTAAAGTTCTAATATAAGTTATATCACTTACCCAGAGCTGTTCCGGAGCGTAAAGTGATAAATTCTTTATTTGGTTTGGATACTTCTTTAACCAATGGTGAGAGTTTATTGTCTTTACCATTCGTCTTCTGATTAACAAACCATGGAAACGTAAAAGATCATACAATTGATCTCTACCCATCTTTATCTGATGCTTTTCCATTTCAGGAATCAGTAAATACAACAGCTTTCTTGTCCCAAGCATAGGAATCGAAGAACGAAATTCGCTTACTAATTTTAAAACTACAGTATGTGCTATACTTGTTCTTGCTGCTTTATGATGAGCTAAATAATAAGCTTGTCGGCTTACTCCAAACAGTGCACATAACTCTACCAGGGTATATTCTGGTTGCTTTTACCGCATTCTTAAGACTGTTTGGTACCACGCTTTTTTCTTATCTTGATATGGAAGTCACTTTCTGCCACCTCAATCATTGTTTCAAGGGTAAGATTCTTCAATCTGGATAGCTCTAAAGCTTTGGTGAGTTCTTGTATTTTCTTTACAAGCAACTTAGATTCCTGGTTTTGGGTCATATCAAGAGGTTGTGAAAATTTATGAGCACTCAGAAGGATAGTCAAATTAATATTGCCTGCCCATGCTTTGATACTATTTCTTGAAACCCCGTATTTTCGACTAGCACCAAGGCAGCTGATTATACCCGATTTTACTTCTTCAGCAATTTTCGATTTACCCTTCTCATCAATCATTCCAGAAGGTTTTCTGCTAATTGAAACTTTTTATTCTGTCTTTCTTACTGTCTTTGTCTTCATTTGTTGTGCTTTAGTGACAAGCTATACTAGGACAAGACAAAAAGTAATTGGCATCTTTTCCAAAAACGGTCACTGCGGATGTGCTAACAAAAATTGGAGACAAAAATTAGGGAGGGTATTTTTGCACTCTAATTTATTTTATAAAATATCTTTTTTAGAGAAGTGAATAATCTTTAAAATTTACATTAGCTTTTTATAATCGAAAAGGTATTAATTGCGCTCATTTAAGTAATTAATCGCATCACTTGTTTAACTGTTTTCTTTTTTTTTAAGAATAAGGTTAATTTTTGTAAAAGTAAGGTTGTCTTACAAAAAAAAACACATCTAATTTTGATATCGAAATCTCCAACTTAACGTTAAAATAGAACCAAAAGATGTAGCTAAAGAGATCTTTAAAAGAATAAATTTCCTGTTAATTTGTGAAGAAATATTTATGACCTAGAAACACAAACACCATTTTTTGCCTTTTCAAGGAATAAGGCAAATATACAAAGCGAGTACTAATTGTTTTCTATAAAATGAAAATATAAATTTTAAACAAATGAAAAAAACTACTTTTTTTATTTTGCTTATATGTTCCATGTTATCGAACATATATGCAGCAAATACTAATGATAATGCTTTTAGTGTTACTGTGCTTGATGCTCCCGCAGTGACTGCTCCTACACTCTCTAGCATTGCCAACCAAGCTGTTTGCGATGGGCAAACCATTAACAATATAGCCATAACCCTTGGCGGAGATACCAATGCGACATTGTCAGCAACCAGCAGCAATGGCAGTATTACTCCAAGTATTACCTTTAGCGGCACAGGTGCTAACCGCACCATGAGCATTTCCACCATAAAGATGCAGATCGGCACTACAACCATTACTATTACCGCTACAGGCACAGATGGTACGGCAAGCCAGACCTTTTTGCTTGAAGTGGGCAATAAAACCCCTGTAACAGTTAGCACATTAGCGGGGAGTACTCAGGGGTTTGCAGACGGCACAGGCACAGCTGCACGATTTTATAATCCTAGAGGAGTTGCTGTAGATGCTTCGGGTACTGTATATATTGCAGATCCGTCTAATAATAGAATTCGTAAAATAACTCCCGAGGGTGTGGTAACTACCCTTGCAGGAAATGGCAGCTATGGTTTTGCAGACGGCATTGGCGCAACAGCACAATTTGATAGTCCTATTGGAGTTGCTGTAGATGCTTCGGGCAATGTATATGTTGCGGATTTTGGTAATAATAAAATTCGTAAAATAAGTCCAGCGGGCTCAGTAACTACTCTTGCAGGAAGTACATATGGTTTTGCAGACGGCGCTGGTACCGCAGCACAATTTAAGGGGCCTTGTAGCGTTGCTGTAGATGCTTCAGGCAATGTATATGTTGCGGATGCGTATAATCATAAAATCCGTAAAATAACTCCCGCAGGTGCGGTAACTACCCTTGCAGGAAGTACAAGTGGTTTTTTAGACGGCACAGGCACCACAGCACAATTTTATACTCCTTATGGAGTTGCTGTAGATGCTTCGGGAAATGTATATGTAGCGGATGTAGTCAATTATGCAATCCGTAAAATAACTCCAGGGGGCGCAGTAACTACCCTTGCTGGAGGTACATTTGGTAATGCAGACGGCGCAGGCACCGCAGCACAATTTAAAGATCCCTATGGGGTTGCTGTAGATGCTTCGGGCAATATATATGTTGCAGATTATGGTAATAATAAAATACGTAAAATAACTTCGGCGGGAGAAGTCACTACCCTCGCTGGAAGTACAAGTGGTTTTGCGGACGGCACAGACACCCAAGCACAATTTAAAGATCCTCAAGGAGTTGCTGTAGATGCTTCAGGTAATGTATATGTTGCGGATGCAAGTAATAATAAAATCCGTAAAATAGTAGATGCTTCCTTTAGCAGCTGTAATGCTAAACCTTTATTTAGTCCTGCTTCGCTTCCTAATTTATCATTGTGTTTAGTAACTGCAGATACGGCCCTTAGTGCTATAGCTGTTAATGTTTCAGATGACGGTACAGTGGAAAGTACAACAGTTACCAGTAGTAATACAGCTTTGGTAACAGCGGCCAATACCGGCACAGCTTCTGCAGCAGTTATAGCCCTTACACAAAAAGCCAATCAAAGCGGTACGGCTGACATCACAATAGAAAGCACCGATAATTACGGTGCCAAGAGCACTATAACCTATACTGTAACTGTTAAAGCGGTACAGCTGACAGCCAATTTACAAACTAATGTCTCTAAAAATGCAGGCAGTAATGGTGCGGCTTCAGTTAATCCAGCAACAGGAGGAACGGCTGGTTATACTTATGACTGGTCCCCTGGAAATCCAACAGGAGATGGTACTGTAAGTGTTACAGGTCTTACTGCCGGCACTTGGACCTGTACGGTTACCGATGCTAATTCTTGTCAAACAACTCAAAGTTTTACAATTACAGAACCTGCTCCTTTAGTAGCTATTGGTTCACAAACCAATGTCTCTTCCATTAGAGGTAGTGATGGTTCGGCTACTGTTTCTGTTTCTGGAGGAGTTCCTGGATATACTTATTCTTGGGCACCAAGTGGAGGAACAGCTGCTACAGCTTCAGGATTATCAGCAGGTACGTATCAAGTGACTGTTACGGATGCCAATGCAAATCAAACAACTCAAAGTTTTACAATTACAGACCCTACACTTTCTGCTATCGCCAACCAAGCTGTTGCTTGCGATGGACAGACCATTAGCAATGTAGTGCTAACGCTTTACGGAGATACTGATGCAATATTGTCAGCAGCCAGCAGCAATGGCAGTATTACGCCAAGTATTACCTTTAGCGGTACAGGCGCCGACCGCACCATGGATATTGCCACTATAAAAGGGCAAGCTGGAACTGCAATTATTACCATTACCGCTACTAGAGCAGGCGGCACGGAAACCCAATCCTTTTTACTTGAAGTGGGTACTAAAAACCCTGCAGCAGTTAGTACATTAGCGGGCAGTAGTGAGGGTTTTGCAGACGGCACAGGTGCCCAAGCACAATTTTATAGTCCTATTGGTGTTGCTCTAGATGCTTCGGGCAATGTATATGTTGCAGATACAAATAATCATAAAATCCGTAAAATAACTCCTGCAGGTGTGGTAACTACCCTTGCAGGAAGTACTAAGGGTTTTGCAGACGGGACAGGCACCCAAGCACAATTTTATAGTCCTATTGGTGTTGCTGTAGATGCTTCTGGCAATGTATATGTTTCGGATCAGAGTAATCATAAAATCCGTAAAATAACTCCAGGGGGTGAAGTCACTACCCTTGCAGGAAGTACTAAGGGTTTTGCAGACGGCACAGGCACCACAGCAAAATTTAGTAACCCTCAAGGAATTACTGTAGATGCTTCTGGCAATGTATATGTTGCAGATATAAGTAATCATAAAATCCGTAAAATAACTCCCGCGGGCGAAGTAACTACCCTTGCAGGAAGTACAAGTGGTTTTGCAGACGGGACAGGCCCAGCAGCTCAATTTAGTGGGCCTACTGGAGTTGCTGTAGATGCTTCGGGCAATGTATATGTTGCGGATAAGAGTAATAAAAAAATCCGTAAAATAACTCCCGCGGGTGTGGTTACTACCCTTGCGGGAAGTACTCAGGGGTTTGCAGACGGCACAGGCTCCGCAGCAAAATTTTATTATCCTACTGGAGTTGCTGTAGATGCTTCGGGTACTGTATATGTTGCAGATCAGGGTGATCATAAAATCCGTAAAATAACTTCGGCGGGCGAAGTAACTACCCTTGCTGGAAGTACAGATGGTTTTGCAGACGGCATTAATGGTCCTTCCGGCGTTGCTGTGGATGCTTCTGGCAATGTATATGTTGCAAATACATATAGTAATAAAATCCTTACAATAGTGATGGATGATTCATATAGCGTTTGTAATGCCAAACCAGAGTTCAGTCCTGTTGCGCTTTCTAATTTATCATTGTGTTTAGCAGCTTCCGATACGCCCCTTAGTGATATACCTGTTACTGTTTCTGATGATGGTACAGTGGTCAGCACAACAGTTACCAGCAGTAACACTGCTTTGGTAACAGCGGTTAATACCGGTACAGCTTCGGCAGCAGTTATTGCCCTTACCCAAAAAGCGAATCAAAGCGGTACAGCTGACATTACAGTAGAGAGTACCGATAATAATGGTGCAACGAGCACTTTAACCTATACTGTAACTGTTCAATCGGTGCAGCTAACAGCCAATTTACAAACTAATGTCTCTAACAATGCAGGCAGTAATGGCGCTGCTTCAGTTAATCCAGCAACAGGGGGAACCGCTGGTTATACTTATGACTGGTCCCCTGGAAATCCTTCAGGAGATGGCACTGTAAGTGTTACAGGCCTTACTGCTGGTACTTGGACCTGTACGGTTACCGATGCTAATTCTTGTCAAACAACTCAAAGTTTTACAATTACAGAGCCAGAAGCATTGAGTTTTATAACGAAAACTTTACCGGGTTATGATTCTAATGCGCTGTACACTCAAACTATTGAAG
>NZ_JBIPDA010000005.1:0-425718 GCF_044007395.1 Flavobacterium sp. FlaQc-57 | reverse complement strand
CTACAACTTCGCAAGTAGACGTGCTTTGTAATGCCTCAACAACAGGTACTGCAACTGCTCTTCCAACTGGTGGAACCGGAACTTATACTTATTCATGGAATACAATTCCGGTTCAGACTGGAGCTACGGCTACTGGTTTGGGAGCGGGCACTTATACGGTAACGATTAAAGATGCGAATCTTTGTCAAATAACCAGAACGGTAACCATCAATCAGCCAACAGCTTTAACAGCTACAACTTCGCAAGTAGACGTGCTTTGTAATGCCTCAACAACAGGTACTGCAACTGCTCTTCCAACTGGTGGAACCGGAACTTATACTTATTCATGGAATACAATTCCGGTTCAGACTGGAGCTACTGCAACTGGTTTGGGAGCGGGCACTTATACGGTAACGATTAAAGATGCGAATCTTTGTCAAATAACAAGAACGGTAACCATCAATCAGCCAACGGCTTTAACAGCTACAACTTCGCAAGTAGATGTGCTATGTAACGCTTCAACAACAGGTACTGCAACTGCTCTACCAACTGGTGGAACCGGAACTTATACTTATTCATGGAATACAATTCCTGTTCAGACTGGAGCTACTGCTACTGGTTTGGGAGCGGGAACTTATACGGTAACGATTAAAGATGCTAATCTTTGTCAAATAACCAGAACGGTAACCATCAATCAGCCAACGGCTTTAACAGCTACAACTTCGCAAACAAATATAGCTTGTGGAGGAGCAGCTACCGGTACAGCAACAGTAAATGTTTCTGGAGGAGCTGTAGGATATACTTATGAATGGTCTCCTTCCGGAGGAAATAACGCCACAGCAAGCGGACTTATAGCAGGAACTTATACTGTTGTTGTTAAAGATGGTAATTTGTGTTCAATAACTAAATCGGTTACTATTAGTGATGGAGATTCTATTAAACCAATTGTAGATCCATTACCTGAAATTTCTACAATTAATTGTCCTTCTGAACCAGTATTTGCAACTGCGACTGCAACTGATAATAATGGAATTGTTTCTTCATTAACTTTTAGTGATTCAACTATTCCTGGTAAATGTTCCGGTAGCTATACAATTACAAGAACCTGGACTGCTGTAGATGCATGCGGAAACACTTCTCTTCCGGTTAGTCAAGTAATAACTGTACAAGATATTTCTGCACCAACATGGTCAACTGAAGTGGCTTCTTTAGATAAAATTATCGAATGTAGCGATGCAGCTGCTTTAACTTCTGCGCAAGCATTATTCCCAGCTGCTACAGATTCTTGTGATACTGATGTTTCGAATATTGTAAAAGTAAGCGGTGCTTTTGTAGCTTCTGAAGGCTGCTCAAACGCAGGAACTTACACCAATACCTGGACTGTAAGTGATGATTGCGGAAATACTTCTGATATTTTCACACAAGTAATTAAAATTCAAGACACTACTAAACCAACATGGTCAACTGAAGTGGCTTCTTTAGATAAAACTATAGAATGCAGCGATGCAGCTGCTTTAACTTCTGCGCAAGCATTATTCCCAGCTGCTACAGATTCTTGCGATACTGATGTTTCGAATATTGTAAAAGTAAGCGGTTCTTTTGTAGCTTCTGAAGGCTGCTCAAATGCAGGAACTTACACCAATACCTGGACTGTAAGTGATGATTGCGGAAATACTTCTGATATTTTCACACAAGTAATTAAAATTCAAGACACTACTAAACCAACATTTATTGGAGATCTTCCTACTGATATTACAGTTTCTTGCGATGCTGTACCTGAGCCTGCTACTATCGAGGCTTCAGATAATTGTAATGGAGATTTGCCAATTGTTCTTAAAGAAACTAAAAGTAATATCGAAAATGAGTGTGCTACAAATTATACCTTAACTCGTGTATGGACAACAAGTGATTGTGGCGGAAATACAGCAACTTATACTCAAATTATAACTGTTAGAGATACAACTGCTCCTACTGGAACTGCTCCTACTAATGTTGCTAACTTACAAAGTATAGCCGATATTCCTGTTGGAAGTCCAAATGATATAAAAGATGCCGCAGACAATTGCAGTAGTACTGTAAATGTAACTGTAAGTGATTCTAATAATGAAGGAAGCGGTTGTGATGGAAATGCATACATCTTAACCAGAACTTATACTTTGACCGATTGTGCGGGTAATAAAACCGAATTGAAACAAACCTTTACTGTCGAAAATAAAGTTTCGGTTACAGGAGTTGCTTCTAACGTAACTTGTTTTGGAGGAAAAGACGGATTGATTTTAATTACAAATAGCCCTGGTTCAACTGTTGTTATTAGAAATCAAAACAATGAAATTGTTGGAAACACTAATTTACCTGCAGGAACATATACACTTACAGCAACATCTGCTGTAAACAACGAAAACCAAACTTGTTCTGCAACTGCAACAGTTGTAATTACTCAACCAACATATACTATTAAAATATCCGGACAAATTATAAATAAAGATACCAATGCACCAATTGCGAACGTACCTGTTACATTGGTTCCGCAAGGCACTACAACCGGACCTATTTTAATGCGTATAACTGGTGCTGACGGACTTTACAATTTCTCAGGAATGGTTGCCGGAAGCTACTTGGTTCAGGTTCAAGATGCGAATTTAAATAGTGCATATCAATTGTATCCTATCGATTCAAGTTTATTCTTTACTAAACTTGAAGACTGTATTCTTCAGGAACATAATTTTGAATATGGAAAATCGAATTTACCTGTTTTAGGAGATTATGTTTGGTATGATACTAACAACAACGGAGTTCAGGACGAATGGTATGATGCAAATAATGATGGTATAGTAACCAAAAATATTCCGGATAGCAATGGCGCTATTGATTATAGCCAATGGGAATGGATTGATTTAAATGGAGATGGAAGCTATGCAGGTCCAACGAATGTTGGAGAATTAAATGCAGGTGGTTTTGGAAATTCATTAAGTTCAAACGTAATAATTGATGGTCCAAACGGATTTCATGATGAAGTAATAATAGGTCTTGAAGGTTTCTGGAGAAGCAGACCTGAAACTCCAAATCCTTACGGTGACTATACAATTAAATTGGTGAAAGATGCTAATCTGGATGCGGTTGCCGCTGCTTTGGGAGCAACTGGTTTAGTAAAAGTTCTTCCATCAGGAACAGACAAAAAAACAACTGATAAAACTAGTAAATCTCAAGTACACACCGTATGTCTAACAACTAGTGGTGCAAGCGGATATATTGTAACAGTAACTCCTGAGGATTTGGTTCATTTAGATGCCGATTTTGGAGTAAACTGCAAAGTATACTCTGATATTGTTGCCAATGACGATACTGCGGGACCTATCGCTGGAGTTAATCATACAACACCAAATGTTTTAAATGTATTGCAAAACGATACGCTTGAAGGTGTGGCTATAACTGCTTCTGATGTAATTATAACAACGGTAACACCAAATGAGTTTTTACAATTAAATGCTAATGGTTCTGTTGATGTTTTACCAAATGCACCAGTAGGCACATTAACATTAGTATATCAAATTTGTGAGGCAGATCAAACTACTAATTGTGATACTGCGACTGTTACGATTACTATTGAAGCACCAGTTATAACAGTTACTGCAACCGGAATTTGTGTAAACGATGTTCCATATATTGATTACGTGGTTACTCCTGTGAATTTCACTCCGGTAAGTGGTGTAACAATTGCATGGGCAAATAGTAGTAATACTGTGATCACAACAATGAATGACCTACCTCTTAGCGGTCGAGTAATATGGCCTGGAGCTGTAGTTGATGAAAGTGGTAAAGGTATTGACTGGCCAGGATGGATTTTTCAAAATAATAAATGGATTCAAGGCGCAGACGGATTTGAAACTCTTCGTCCAAGTGCTAATTTGACTATAACACTTAATCCAAGTCAGACTATTACTGTAAGTTACCCGCCATCTGAACCTTATTGTACGCTTAGACCTACGTTTGCAATTGTTGCAAATGATGATAATGCAGGGCCAATTAGTGGAACCACGGCACAAACAAATGTTCTTAATATATTAACTAATGATACGCTAAACGGTTCTGCTGTAGTTGCAAATGACATCACAATTACAACCGTAACTCCGGACCCTAAAGGCGCATTGACACTAAATGCCAACGGATCGATTGATGTTGCAGCGAACACACCCGGCGGAACGTATACACTGACTTATCAAATTTGCGAAAAAGGCGATTTTGGAAACTGCGATACAGCAATTGTAACCGTTATAGTATCTGATCCTCCTGCTCCACCTACACCTGTAGTTGCAAACGATGATACTTACAGTAATATTGGCTGTAATACATTTGGAGTAGTTGGTAATGTGTTAAGTAATGATGTAAAAGGCATAACTCGTGCGACATTAGAACTTGTTAACTTTACTCTGTTAGCTCAAAACGGAAATACAACTAAAACAGATCCAAACATCACTTTTGATGCTTTAGGAAACGTAACTGTAACAAGTTTGACACCTACAGGAACTTATACATACAGTTATCAAATTTGTGATAAACTAAGCTCCGAGAATTGTGACACAGCTACTATTACTATAATAGTAGCACCAAGAGGTACAACCACTATTGCAAGCAAAGCTTGTAATGACGATTCAACGTTAATTAATTTACTTTCATTACTTCCGGAGAATACTCCAACAACAGGAACCTGGGTTGACAGTAGAAATACTAATAGTATACAAGGAAGTACATTTAATCCACTTGGTTTAGCACTTGGTAATTATACGTTCGAATATGTAATAGCTGACCAGAATTGTCCTAGAAGTATTTTACTAAACATGGATGTAAATGATGATTGTAAAGTACTGGCCTGTGGAAATGTTGTAGTGCATAATGCGTTCTCACCAAATGGAGACGGAATAAATGATGTTTTCACTATCGATAGTATAGATGATACAACATGTTATCCTGAAAATAATGTAGAAATCTATAATCGTTGGGGAATATTGGTTTTTGAAACTCAAAATTATAACAATACAACCAATGCTTTTGACGGAACATCGAGAGGTAGAACAACAATTAAACAATCTGATGGATTGCCAACCGGTACCTACTTTTACATTATAAATTACAAATCATTAGACGGAAATAATGTAATTCAAAATAATAAGAAAGATGGTTATCTATATTTATCAAAATAGACTAACCAAACACACAAATCACTGTGAAATAAAGTTTTACAATAATATTTACAAATAATTAATAAAAAAAATCCTTATTTTTGAATATACAAATGCATTGACTTTTTTTAGAATCTTAATTGATAAAAAAAATCAATAGTAATAATTAAAATAATACATATCTACTATGAGAACAAAATTATTTTTCTTCGTCATTATGTTTGTAACAATTGCTGGTTATGCGCAACAAGATGCACAATTTACGCAATACATGTATAATACTATAAACATAAATCCTGCTTATGCCGGTTCACGAGGAGCTTTAAGTGTTTTTGGATTATACCGTACCCAATGGGTTGGGCTGGACGGAGCTCCTGAGACAAGCAGCTTTTCTGTAAACACACCAATAAACAATAGCAATTTGGGTGTGGGGGTATCTTTAGTTAATGATAAAATTGGTCCAACCAACGAAAATAATCTTTCTGTGGATCTCTCTTATACTGTTCAAACTTCAGCCGACTTTAAACTTTCGTTTGGGATCAAAGGAACGGCAAACCTGTTCAATCTCGATGTAACAAAATTAAATCCGGAGAGTCAGGGAGATCCACAATTTCAGGATCTAAATAACAAATTCTCACCCAATATAGGAGCTGGTGTTTATTGGCATTCTGATAAAGCATATATAGGTTTATCAGTCCCAAACTTTATCGAAACCAATCGCTATGATGATAATGATGTCGCCATTTACAAAGACAAAATCAATTATTATTTAATGGGAGGTTACGTATTTGATTTGGATAAATACCAATACATAAAATTCAAACCTGCTGTGCTCGCCAAAATGGTCGAAGGAGCACCGCTGCAGGTAGATGTTTCAGCCAACTTTATGTTTATGGACAAGTTTGTAGTTGGTGTTGCTTACAGATGGAGCGCTTCAGTTAGTGCAATGGTTGGATTTCAAATCACAGATGGTCTTTACATAGGATATGGTTACGATCGTGAAACCACAAACTTAAATAACTACAATTCAGGATCACATGAGATATTCCTGCGTTATGAGTTCTTCAAAAACAATGGTAAAATGACAACCCCACGTTTCTTCTAAAAAATAATGATTATGAAAAATTATATACTCTTTTGCTTAACATTTATTTGTTCTTTTTCGTTTGACAGTTATTCACAGCAATCAAAAGTGAATTCTGCAGATAAAAAGTACGATAACTACGCCTATATCGATGCTATTAAGACATACGAACGTATAGCAGAAAAAGGATACAAGTCTGAGGACATATTTAAAAAACTTGGAAATTCTTATTATTTCAATTCTGATTTTGAAGGTTCAGCAAAATGGTACGGAGAACTGTTTGCCATGAATACGACTGTTGAACCCGAATATTATTACAGATATGCACAGTCTTTAAAATCAACTGGTCAGACAGATAAAGCAAATAAAATTCTGGACGAATTTAGCGCCAAGTTTAAAAACGACAACAGAGGAAAACTCTTTAAAGAAAATGTAAATTACCTCGACCAGATTAAAGCAAATTCAGGGCGATACAAAATTGAAGATGCCGGAATAAATTCGAAATATTCAGATTACAGTTCGTTTGTATACGATAACAAAATATACTTTGCCTCAGCAAGAGACACAGGTAATTTCTCTCAACGCAAACACAAATGGACAGGAGAATATTTTACAAATCTTTATGTGGCCGACGTTGATCCAACAACTGGCAGCAGCGCTAAAGTAAATAAGTTTAAAACATCCATCAATACAAGATTTCACGAATCATCTCCTGTTTTTACAAAAGATGGAAAAACAGTTTACTTTACAAGAAACAACTATGTAAACGGTAAAAAAGGAAAAGATGACAACAAAATTACTTTAGTAAAAATATACAAAGGAACACTCGAAAATAATAAATGGAACATAACCGAACTTCCGTTCGATAGTGACAATTACAGCACTGCACATCCGGCACTGAGTCCTGATGAAAAGACTTTATACTTTGCATCAGATATGCCTGGAACTTTTGGACAGTCAGACATTTATAAAGTGAGTATCAATACTAACGGTTATGGTTCACCTGAAAATTTAGGCAAAACAATTAATACTGAAGGAAAAGAAACGTTTCCATATGTAACCAGCGAAAACGAAATCTATTTTGCTTCAGATGGACGCCCTGGATTAGGAGGTTTAGATGTTTTTGTGGGGCAAATTGAAAATAACGGAACCATAAGTAACATTCAGAATGTTGGTTCTGATATTAATTCTCCAAAAGATGATTTTGCTTATATCATCGATCCCGCAACCCGAAGAGGTTATTTTAGTTCCAACAAAGATGGCGGACAAGGTTCTGATGATATTTATAAGTTTTTAGAAACCAGAAGACTGAAATGTCTTCAGGAATTAACCGGAATTATTACCGATTCTGAAACGAATGTCATTTTACCGGGAACAAAAGTAACTTTGTATGACAATCAATCTGTTATAAAAAACAATACCATTTCAGACTCAAACGGATCATATAGTTTTGCTGTTGAATGCGGAAAAACATATAATGTAAGAGCTGAAAAAGAAGATTATACGACCAAAGAAGTTAGCGTTACTATTGGAAAAATAACCGGAAAAACAAACTTGCCAATTGCTTTAGATAAATCAATTTGCAAAGTAACTGTGGGTGACGATTTAGGAAAATGCTTTGGCATAAAAATGATTTATTTTGATCTGGATAAATCAAACATTAGAAGTGAAGCCGCTTTGGATTTAGAAAAAATACTTGATGTATTAAACAATAATCCAAAAATGAAATTGGATATTCGTTCACATACCGATAGTCGCGCCACATTCAAATACAACGAAGCATTGTCTGACAGAAGAGCAAAATCGACCATACAGTGGTTAGTTAAAAACGGTATCGCTCCAAATAGATTAACCGGAAAAGGATACGGTGAAACCCAACTTGTAAATGGCTGTTCTGATGGAGTGAATTGTACAGAGGAACAACATCAAATGAACAGACGTAGCGAATTTATTATTACTGCATTGTAGTTAATTAAGATTATCATACTTTTTTAAAAGCTGTCTAAAATTTTAGGCAGCTTTTTTTATACCAAAAAGTCGTTGCAATTCTCAGAATTACAACGACTATTAAAAACCAACCAGTCCAATATTTTTATCTAAATCTTAACAAAGATATTAGTGTAGTATTTCTTTCCTGTTTTAGAATCAGTTGTTACCGACAAACCAAAATGAGTAAAATTTCCTTCGATGTTTTCTTTATGACCAGGGCTATCCAGCCAAGCTCTTACGGCAGCTTCAGAAGTTATATAGTTATAGGCAACATTTTCGCCAACTCGCGTCGCACCCAAAACTTTTATAAGATTATCTGAACGTAAAGTAAAATCATTATGATTGACAACATTATTACCAATCATATATTTGTTGTGCTCTTCGCATTTAAAAGAAATGTGATTTATTCTTTCTAAAGCATTTAAACCAATACTTACACGATAATCATTTATCAATTTCATCGTTTCTAACTCTGCAGTATTGTAATTGTAGCTTTCAACCAGAGCCTCAGTTGTAGTAGTATCATTAGCCCCTTCTGCGGTATCAGCTGAACATGAGTTCATTGTAACAATTATTGCAATTATTACAACGAACTTCATGTTGCGCATCATCTTTTTCATAATCAGTAGTTTAAATCTTAAAGTAAATGTTGGGGCAAATTCTTTAAACCTTATTTATATAAATTGCTATGTTTCTTATTCAAACTTATTCAATTTATCGCTAAACTACAAAATTAATCGATGAACTACATCATATTTTTTACGAATTATATAATTTTCCTACAATAAAGCAGGTAATTGCTCTGTCTTCCATGAAAAATCAGACTGACTTTGATAACAAATTCTATCGCGTAATCTATTAAGACCACTAAACCACAAAGTTAATCGACGAACTACATCTTATTTTTTACTTCTGTTTAATTTTCTTACAATTAAGAAGATAGTCGTTCTATCTTCCATGAGAAGTCAGACTGACTTTGATAACGAATTCTATCGTGCAATCTATTAGGTCTGCCTTGCCAAAATTCTACTTCTAAAGGAGTTACTAAAAATCCACCCCAATTTTCAGGTCTTGGAATGGGTTTTCCTTCAAATTCTTTCTCTAATTTTTTTAAATTCTCTTCTAAAAAAGTTCTTGACGGAATTACTTCACTTTGCTTAGACACAATTGCTCCCAGCTTGCTTCCGTCAGGACGAGAATCAAAATAACCATCAGAAATATTTTCAGAAGTTTTCTCTGCAATTCCCTTAATAATCACCTGACGTTCCATTTCCTGCCAAAAAAATGACAAACAAACATGCGGATTTGCAGTAATTGCTTTTCCTTTCTCTGAGTCATAATTGGTATAAAAAATAAAACCTTCCTCCGAAAATTTTTTCAATAAAACCACTCTGGATTTCGGAAAGCCATCTAATCCAATTGTTGCAACCGTCATCGCATTAACTTCTCCACTTGCACCAAATTCTTCTACTTCATGAAACCATCTGTTAAAAAGATTAATGGGATCTTCAGGAATATTAGATTCTAATAATTCACTTTTCTCATAAGATTTTCTATAATTACTTAAATCGTTCATTTTTTTTTAGATTTTTAAATTATTGGACATTTAGACTTCTTAGATAAGAAACCTTAAAAACATAGCAACTCAGAACCTTAGCTTTTTAAAAAACTAAAATTCAAAACTTCTTCCGTCGTCTCCAAGCAGAACGTTAGGGAAAATTTCTTCAGCTTCTTTCTTAAAAGCTTCAATGCCATCATATCGGGTTGAATAATGCCCTAAAACCAATTGTTTTACATTTGCTTTAAGTGCAATATTTGCAGCTTCTTTTGCTGTTGAGTGCAACGTTTTCTGAGCCAGAGCAGCTTCAGATTCTAAGAAAGTAGATTCATGATAAAGAATATCAACATCTTTTATAATCGGAATAATATCTTCATTATAAACTGTATCGGAGCAAAACGCATAACTCATTGAAGGAATTGGATCGAAAGATAATTTCTCGTTCTCAATTACAGTTCCGTCATCAAGCGTAACATTGCCACCATTTTTTATTTTTTGATAATATGCGGTATGAATGTCGTATTGCTGAACTGCATCTACGTTAAGTTTTCTTTCACCTGCTTTTTCCTGAAACAAAAAACCGTTGGTATAAACACGGTGTTTTAGCGGAATAGTTTTTACGATTACTTTATGATCTTCAAAAACAACTTCGCTTTCTGTAGATTCTAACTCGTGAAAAAACAATTTATAAGTCGTCCACGAATTCGATAATCGAAGTTGCAAAGTAATAATTTCCTTTACTCCTTTTGGTCCGTAAATATGAAGATCAGTAGTTCGCCCTAGAAGAGCAAAGGTCGAAATGGTACCTATTAATCCAAAAAAATGATCTCCATGCAAATGCGAAATAAAAATGTGATTAATCTTTGAGAATTTAATCTTGTTTTTTCGCAATTGTACCTGAGTTCCTTCGCCACAATCAATTAAAAACAATCTGTTCTTAATTTCTAAAACCTGCGAAGTTGGATTGGTAATTGTTCTGGGAGTCGCGGCATAACAGCCTAGTATCGTTAGTTTCAATTTTTGTTTATTCGTTTATTTGGTAAATTGTTTAATCGTACAAAACTAGAATCTCAGATAAAATCGATTAAACAGTGAAAAAAAATTAATTTATTCGCTATTTTAGTTAATTGCTCAAGAATTAAAACATCAAATAAAAATCGATTAAACAAATAAACAATTAAACGATTCTAAAATCCAAGATCTCTTTCGATTTCTTCCATTTCGATAATATCATGCGCTTCTAAAAGAGAAGGAACCACGATCAATTTATCAGAAACAGCATTAAAGTCAAAATCAGAAACAACAATTACAAATGATTTTTTTGCTTTTTTTTGTTGCTTTACAAGTGGCAAAAAAAGTTTTACATCCTTATCGGTTAATCCGGCATCTGCAGATAAATCGATTATAATATTTTGTTTTTCAAAGGTTTTAAATTGTTGCGTTACTTTTTCCAAAAAAGAATTAAAATCTCCTTGGGTATTTTTAATTGTAACGGTATGTCCTTTTTGATCTACTTTCATTTTATAATTTATAGGCTCTAATGCGAGAGCTAAGGTACAATTTTTTTGTTTCAAGTTGCACGTTTCAGGTTTGCCTAGCTTAACGTCCTACGACGTGAAACCTAAAACCTCAAACATTTTAAAATTACTGAATCTTAGAAGCCAAAAGATAAATCACTGCCATTCTAATCGCAACCCCGTTTTCAACCTGATTCAAAATCACAGAATGATCAGAGTCTGCAACTTCAGATGTAATCTCTACTCCTCTATTGATTGGTCCCGGGTGCATGATAACGATTTCTTTTCCAAGAGAATCTAAAAGCGGTTTATCTACTCCATATTGTTGTGCATACTCACGCGTTGATGGGAAAAAGTTCACATCCATGCGTTCGTTTTGTACACGAAGCATATTGGCTACATCGCACCATTCCAGTGCTTTTCGCAAATTAGGTTCAACCGTTACGCCTAGCGATTCAATATATCTTGGAATCAATGTTTTTGGTCCGCAAACTTTAACTTCGGCGCCTTGCATTTGCAAAGCATATATATTTGACAAAGCTACTCTGGAGTGCAAAATATCTCCCACAATAACTACTTTTTTTCCTGTAACATCGCCCAGTTTTTCTCTGATCGAATAACTGTCTAATAAAGCCTGTGTTGGATGTTCGTGTGCTCCGTCACCTGCATTTACAATACTTGCTTTGACATTTTTAGATAAAAAATAAGCCGCTCCGGGATTGGAGTGGCGCATTACAACCATATCAACTTTCATCGAAAGGATATTATTTACAGTATCAATAAGTGTTTCTCCTTTTTTAACAGAAGACTGAGCTGCTGAAAAACTGATAACATCAGCAGATAATCGCTTTTGTGCTAACTCGAACGAAAGTTTTGTTCTGGTACTGTTCTCGAAGAAAATGTTAGCAATGGTAATATCTCGTAATGAAGGAACTTTTTTAATGGGCCTGTTAATGACTTCTTTAAAATGATCGGCAGTTTCAAAAATCAGGTTAATATCATTCTCGTTGATGTATTTTATTCCTAATAAATGATTTACGCTTAATTCTTTCATTTTTATTTCTTTAATATTTATTTGTCAAATTCTCGAATTTCTGAAATACTCAGTCTTTCAATGTTGCTGCAAAGAGCAACTACTCTATTGAAGCATTCTGTCTACAACCTCACTGTAATCCTGCAGATCTCTTGCATCTTCATCAAAAATCTTCTGCCATCTGAAACCCGGAATTTCAATTTTCGTTTTTGCAGAACCGTTCCAGATTATTCTAAAATCGTTGTTTATTAAAACTTCGGCAACTCGCTTACCTACTTCTATTGTAACTGCATCATCAGAATTGTCTACTTTCTGAAAAGCAATAAACAAATTCGAATCTTCAACAGCAACTGCTCTTGCCAAATCCTGTCCGTGATAAAAACAATAACCATCAGACTCAACTTCGTTTTCCTGCAATTCTCTTTCTACCTCAACAACTTCATATTCACCATCTGTTGTAGTGTAACCTGCATTGTGAAGTGCTAATATATTCTCGTCGCACAATTCATCAAACGCTCTAATTAGTCTTTCAGTATCTGTTGGACTTTTCCATTGTTTACTTTCTGCCAGCAACTTTTGGTATTCTTCTCTTATTTTATCAAAAGCCCACTCTTCTGAGATTTCATCTGCAAATTCGTTGTCTTCAATTTCTTCTAAGATGTTCTCCTGAATCTCATCAAGAGAAAGAAATCCCATTCTGACCTGATTAAAAATTGATTCATAAATAAACGTTTCATTCTCTGTCATGATATTATTTTTCAATTTTTAAGAAATTCAATCTAATTAGTTGGTTATTAAATAAACAGCGTCTTCGCCTTCATTCTCTTTCCAGCTTACTTTTACTTTTTCGCCATTAATGGCATCTACCTGACGGCCACGATAATCGGGCTGAATTGGTAGATTACGGCTAAAACGTCTGTCGATTAATACTAACAATTCGATTTCTGAAGGTCTTCCAAAAGATTGAATTGCAGTTAAGGCAGAACGTATGCTTCGTCCGGTAAACAATACGTCATCGATAAAAATGACTTTTTTGTTTTCGACTATAAAATTTATTTGTGTTTTATTGGCTTCCAGCGGTTTATCAGTGCGACGAAAATCATCTCTAAAAAAAGTGATGTCCAAATATCCTAAAGAAATTTCAGGAACTTTGTATTCGTTTTCTAATATTTGTTTTAAACGTTCAGCTAAAAAAACGCCTCTTGGCTGAATCCCGACTAAAATAGTATCCGAGAAATCAAGATGTTTTTCGATTAACTGACAAGCCAAACGATGGAGTATGATAGTAACTTCTTTTGAATTAAGTAATACTTTTTGGCTCATAATTAAGTGTGATGTTTGGTTGGGCAAATATACGAAATCAGATTTTATTTGTTGTGGTGTTGGGTGGGGAAATATTTTTTTTTGATTTAGGTTGAAAATTGCATTTTTCTAGAATAGCTATTTTAAAGAATCCATATCTATGTTTTAGAAAATAAAATCTTACTTTTCATTTTTTTTTTAGTTAAATAGTATATTTTAGCAAGAAATTAAAATTCACAGAAAGCAGAATTGAATTGTTAAAAATTTACTCCATTCTCTTCAATTATCATAACGATATCAAAACTATATGATACCAGAATTCCCTAGTAGAGACCAATTGATTGAATTGGTGATTTTTAAATCCCTACATAATCATTCTAATATTTTTTCAATTCTTGTTGGTAAAAATGGAACTGGAAAAAGTACATTTTTAGGCAATCTTACTAATCATACAGTTAAAGAACACTATTATCGAAAAAAAAATAATTTATTTGATGAAGATAACACTTCCTACTTTCCTCAAGAAATAATTGCTGTTTCAACTAGTCCTTTTGACAAGTTTCCTATTGAAAGATTCGAAAAAAATGCTCATTATACTTATTTAGGATTAAGAGATTTACAAAGTTCAAATTTTGGTTTAGCTTATCTTTCAAAGATAATTGCATCTTTAATTGAAAGTGTATCTGTAGAAAAAAGTCATGCTTATGAAATTAGCCGAGTATTAGACTATTTAGGTTATCGTGACGAAATGCTTATTAATTTTCAGCTTTTTAATTCACGAAAATTTTTTGAAGATGTTATTGAAACCGATGATTTAAAAGATTTTTTCCACAGACAAAGCAGCATACCTATACGCAGACTTAATAGAGCTTTTTTTCTAAATAAAAATGGAACATTAAGTGAAAGAAAAGTAACTCGACTTAAAGAAATTTGCAATAAAATTATAAAAAGTGATAATTATCGTTCACACTTTACTCTTGTTCTTGGAAAGAATGGAATAGACATAGACTTGCACGAATCAGAAGATATCCTTTTTTTAATACAATCTGGAATCTTACGTTTAAAAGACGTTAGGTTAGAATCACAAAGAGAAAATAACCATTTTTCGATTAAAGACGCAAGTTCAGGAGAACAAAGCATAATTTTAAGTATTCTTGGAATTGCTAGTAAAATTAAAGACAATTCATTAATAGTAATTGATGAGCCAGAAATATGTCTTCATCCACAATGGCAGGAAAAATATATTGAAATTTTGACTCATACTTTTCAAAACTATAGAAATTGTCACTTTATAATTGCTACTCATTCACCACAAATAATTTCAAAATTATCAAATATAAATAGTTTTATAATTGATATGGAAAATGGAAAAACAAAAGATGCTTACGATTTTATAAACAACTCTGTAGATTATCAATTAGCAAATGTTTTCAACTCTCCTGGATTTAAAAATGAATATTTAAGCCGAATTGCATTAAACATATTTGCAAAAGTCAGTAAAAGGAAATATTTTGATTCTGATGATCTGCTAAATTTTGAAACAATTGAACGTCAAAGTAAAAATTTAGACACTACAGATCCAGTTCATGACCTTTATATAACACTAAAAAAAATGTTGAAAATTTATGGCTGATATAAATTCAAGTTTTGATTTTAGTAAAAAATCTAAAGAAACAATTACCTCAAAATTATCAAATCCATTTTGTCATACAAATTGGAGTGATGAGGATTTACAAGAAGTTAGAAAGGAGATCAGAGATTTTTATAAAATTGAACAAAGAGGTATTTGCAGTTATTGTAAGCAAACAGTTTCAGTAGTTTCAGTAGCAAATTGTCATGTGGAACATATCGTACCTAAATCAATTCATTTAGATTTTATATTCAATCCGAAAAATTTATGTGTTATTTGTGCTGATTGTAATCAAATTAAAAGAGATCAGGAAACCTTAGGTGAAATTCCTGAAACCATGACAAAAGCTGGAATCAGAAAAAGATATCCAAACAGTAGTAATGCATTTAAAATTATACACCCCCATTTTGACAATTATGATGATCATATTTTAATTATTAACGGTTGTTACATCGATAAAGGTTCCAAAAAAGGAAATTTCACAATTGGAGCTTGTAATTTAAATCGTAAATTGGCAGTCTTTGGCTGGGAGCCAAATATTGTTAACGATGAAAAAATAACAATTGAAATGAACTCGTTTATTAGAGAAACAGATCCTGAAAAAAGAAAAAAACATTTAGGAAATCTAAAAAAGCAATTATTTGATTAATTGTTTATATGATGTAAAATTACCCAAAAAAAGTATAACACATATACTCACAGAGACTACAATAGAACAAAAGAAAGTCAAAAAATATTGGAACGGGTACGAAGTCGGGAGACTTCGCACAGCATAAATTTAGAAAATGATAAAACCATGAAAGCAAAAGTCATAGGAATCCCAGTTCTAGACCAAGAAAAGGCATTACAATTTTATACTAAAAAATTGGGTTTTATAAAAAAACACGATGTGCCTTTAGGCGAAAACAACAGATGGTTAACTATAGTTTCTAAAGATGAACCAAACGGAGTTGAAGTATTATTAGAACCATCACCAAATCATTTTGAACCTTCTAAAACATATCAAAAATCGCTTTTTGAAGCTGGAATTCCGTACACGCAATTTAACGTTGATAATCTTAAGGAAGAATACGAAAGATTGATTAATCTTGGTGTTGAATTCAGCATGCAACCCACTGAAATGGGTAAAGTAAAAATTGCAATTTTGAATGATACTTGCGGAAATAAAATTCAGTTAATCGAAATGTTGTAAAAACCTAAAAATGGCTAAACAAATAAAAAGCAAAAAGAAAGAACTTGTTAAGGAATTAAAAAAAGGAGAAAAATCTGAATTTATAAAAAATTTCAACCGTGATTCATTTTTGAATGATCTTGACAAAAAGCATTTAACAAATAAGTAATTCTTTACTGAATAGTCCAAATCATAAAACTTTTCTAGAAAATTATATAAGACCTTTTTTTGATGTTTGAGGTAATTTTATTCTACGATAATTAGAATACAAAATTCTTTTTAAAACAATTAAAACATCAAAATCATGCAAAAGATAATTACACGTTTGTTAATGGTATTCGTAATACTATTTTCATTTACAAGTTGCGAAGTTATTGGAGACATTTTCAAAGCAGGAATGGGATTCGGTATTTTTATTGTAATCTTTATTGTTGCAATAATCATCTTTATATTCGCCAAAATCTTTGGCAAGAAATAGACATAAAAAAATCCCGTTCACGAAGGCGAGCGGGATTTTTGTTTTATATCAAACTAAGTTTTATTTAGCGTACATTTTTGTTCTTAATTCCTGAACTTTTTCGTCTTCTAAATATTCATCAAATGTCATGTAACGATCGATTGCTCCGTTTGGTGTAAGCTCTACTACTCTATTACCTACAGTTTGTGCAAACTCGTGGTCATGTGTTGTGAAAATCACAGAACCTTTAAAGTTTTTCAATGAGTTGTTAAAAGCTGTAATAGACTCCAAATCTAAGTGATTTGTTGGTTCGTCCAACATCAGGATATTTGCACGCTCCATCATCATTCTAGAAAGCATACAACGTACTTTTTCTCCTCCTGATAATACACGGCTTGTTTTTAAAGCTTCTTCTCCAGAGAAAATCATTTTCCCTAAGAAACCTCTAATAAATACCTCGTCGCGCTCTTCTTCAGTTTTTGCGTATTGACGTAACCAATCGACTAAAGTCAAATCGTTTTCGAAGAAAGAATGGTTTTCAGCAGGTAAATAAGCTTGATTGGTTGTAATTCCCCAATCAAAAGTTCCTGCATCTGCTTTTTGCTGATTATTCAAAATTTCGTAGAAAGCTGTTGTAGCACGTGAATCTCTAGAGAAAAGAACGATTTTATCGCCTTTTGCCATATTCAAGTGAACGCCTTTAAATAAAAGATCTCCATCTACTGAAGCTTCTAAATTTTCAACATTCAAAATCTGATCTCCCGCTTCACGATCCTGATCAAAAATAATCGCAGGATAACGACGGCTAGAAGGTTTAATATCTGAAATATTCAATTTAGAAATCATTTTTTTACGAGAAGTTGCTTGTTTAGATTTCGCAACGTTTGCACTAAAACGACGAATAAACTCTTCAAGTTCTTGCTTCTTTTCTTCAGCTTTTTTGTTTTGCTGAGCACGTTGTTTTGCCGCTAATTGGCTAGACTCGTACCAGAAAGTATAATTTCCTGAATAATGATTGATTTTTCCAAAATCGATATCAGAAATATGTGTACAAACCGAATCTAAAAAGTGACGGTCGTGAGAAACTACAATTACAGTATTTTCATAATTAGCCAAGAAATTTTCTAACCAAGCGATTGTCTCGAAATCCAAGTCGTTGGTAGGCTCATCCATAATAAGTAAATCCGGGTTTCCAAAAAGTGCTTGCGCCAAAAGCACACGAACTTTAATTTTTCCTTCCAGATCTCCCATTAAAGTATAATGATGTTCTTCGTTGATTCCTAAGTTAGACAACATCGATGCGGCATCAGAATCTGCATTCCAACCGTTCATTTCTTCAAACTGAACCTGAAGTTCTCCAATTCTGTCTGCGTTTTTATCGTTGTAGTCTAAGTAAAGTTCATCCATTTCTTTTTTAACAGCGTACAAAACTTTATTCCCCATCAAAACGGTTTCCAAAACGGTATGTTCGTCGAACATGTTGTGATTTTGGTTTAAAACCGACATACGTTTTCCCGGTTCTAAATGAATATGTCCGGAAGTTGGGTCGATATCGCCCGAAATGATTTTTAGAAAAGTAGATTTTCCAGCACCATTGGCTCCAATAACGCCGTAAATATTTCCGTGTGTGAATGTGGTATTTACTTCGTCAAACAAAATTCGTTTGCCAAATTGAACTGATAAATTATTGACTGTTAACATGAATGTCTTTTTAATTAATTTGGTGCAAAAGTAGTGAAAAAGGTTCAGAGTTGCAAAGGTGCAAAGGTTCTAAGTTTTATTTATTCAGACGATGATTTTCAGGCAAAGATACAGAGATCGAAAAAAAGTTTTTTTTCTCATTTTATGTCATTTCGAGGAACGAGAAATCTCCATAAGTGGCTCGACAAAGCGTTGAACTTTTAGTAGCGGAGTTACTTGCGGAGATTTCTCGTTCCTCGAAATGATAAACAGTATATTTAATTATTGGGTTTTTAATGAAAAATCACAGTTTACTTTCCTTCGCTAAAGCCACTTCTAAACTCTTATAATTATTTAAAACTTTAGTAATCATACCTTCTTTATTCAAAATAAAATGTGTTGGAAAAGCGTTTAATTGTAAGGCTTCATTCATGTATTCTTTCATATTTGGAATTACAGAGTACGAAAGCGGTTTTCTGGCTAAGAATACTTTTAATTGCTCTGGAGTATCTTCGGCCAAACTCACAAAAAGAATATCTTTTCGATCTTTATATTTTTCAAATAACTGATTCACTTCGGGAAATTCTTTAATGCAGGCGGCACAATGAATGTACCAACATTTTATAACGATAATTTTTCCTTTCATCGTTTCGTTTGAAACTAAATTCCCTTCTAAATCTTTAAAAGAAAATTTCGGAAAAGGTTTTCCTTCCATCTCAAAATTTTTCAATGCATCAAAAGCTTCCTGATTGATTGTTGCTTTTATACTGGTATCTGCTTTTGGCTGAATTTTGAACAACTTATAATAGTAAATCGAATCGTTTGATTTTAATCGAATTGGAATATAATTTCCGTTTGTTAGTTGGTTTAAAAATGATTCTTTCGAAATTTCTTTTGAAAATAGATCAAGTGCCACAAAATCTCTGGAAAGCATAATATTTTCCTTCTGATAATTGGACCAATCTTTAAAAGTTTTTTGAATTTGAATGGGATTAACTTCTGGATTTCCGAATTTGGATTGGCTAAAACCAGAAGTAAAAACTAAAAATATTATTATAACCTTGATTAATTTTTGCATGAAGTTTTTAATGGAATTATTGGATTTCAAAAATAGTCAAAAAATAGCTTAATGTTGAAGATTCTTAGAAATGGTACGCGGAGGATACGGATTCGTTATTGCGAAAACGCAGATTTAGCAGATTCCTTTTTTGGAAAAAAGAGTAACATTATAAACTGATTTTAATTAAAATGAAACTTAAAAAATCACCCAATATCAAGATAAAGAGCATTGTGACACAAATTTGTGTCCTATTTAAAATAACTATTCTTTAAGTTTACAGAAAAAATAAGATAATGACTACAGATAGATTTTCAAATGAAGTTGAAACCAGATTAAACGTTTTTTTTACTGATAATATCGATTGTAAAGAGATGGCAAAATTGATACGCGAAGTAAACAATGTTCTTTCATTATCGGTTATGAGACGATGCGAAACTATCGAATCTGAAATAAAGAATATTGATGATAATTTTTACTGGCTTAATAAGCTTGCAGAAATTTTAGATCCTTATTTGGAAGCTTAAAATAATTAATAGAGATAATTTTAAAACATAAAAAAACCTGGCAATAAAATTACCAGGTTTGTAATGTTCTCCTTTAGACGAAAACCAAATAACAAATCATCTAAATTTGACACATTAATTTGAAATAAAATTTTAGATTAAAAAATAAATAACCAAACTCAATTTTAACCGTCCCAATCTTTTATTTCTATATCATTTTTAGGAAAATCTCTAACTTACATTTAGATTGTTTCGATAATTATCTCTATCAAAAATTCTGATAGAGATAATTAATTACTAAATAATCATACTAATTGCAACTTACTAATTCAACCCAAACTTTTACAATAATTTTTTAAGACTTTCGTATACAGACAACTCAACATCTGCATGGTCTTTACTGTTACATTGCTCTACTAAATTCTTTAAATCATCTGTTTTTAAAGTAGATTTATTATCTAAAACGAGTAGCATTTCTTGCGACACATCATTCAATTTTTTAGAAAGTGGCAAAACTGGCTGTACCAACGGAGCGTTTGCACTCAACTCAATCAAACCTTTATTAACTGCAATCCATTTATTAAAAAATGCTGTAACTTTTGCTTTATTATCTGGCGTTTTACTTGCTAAATATTGAGCTACAGCATCATCAAAAGCAAGTGAATCTTTAGCATCTGGCGTACAAGCATCCGCAAAAAGTGTAAACGGAGAATACATCTGATATTCTGTTCCGCCAACATTACGTTTATAACCTTTTAAGGGTTCGCAAACATTTGTAAATTCGTTTAACGATTTGATGTTTTGATTGTTTGCGATATTTCTCAAAATCATTGCTTTGTTACGAATATGCGTTAATCCTAATTCTTCTAATCTAAAAGAAACTACATCAAGACGTCTGCGCATACTGGCCAAATCTGTGATATCTTCTGCCGACCAAAGTCTTTCTGCAATGGCAGCCGTTCTAGGCCAAAGTCTCGAATCTATAGTTGTAGACGTTGTAAGTTCTGTCCACATTGTGGCTTCTCCACCTAATACTCTAGCTTTTTCTTCAGCAGTTAAATCTGCACCTTTTGGCATTGGATCATTCAAATAATGACTTGCTACCGGATAAACCAAATCAACATAAAATCCGTTTGACTGAACTGTCTTGTAACCTTTTTTAACAGCATCAATTAATGATTTTCCTGCAACAACTCCTTCATTAGCTCCTCTCCATGCATGAATAATGGCATCTTTAGACATGTTTTTTGTCATAATCTCTTCCCATCCCATCAATTGTTTACCATGCTTTTTAAGCATCGGAACTAATTGCATCGTAAAATAAGTTTGCAATTCATGATTGGTTGTTAACTTATTTTTCTTTTTGAATTCTTGAATTTTTGGGTTTGAATCCCAGTCTTTACCCTCATTTTCATCTCCTCCAATATGAAAATAGGCGCCTGGGAATAATGGACAAACCTCATCAAAAATCTCACTTAATAATTGGTATGTTTTAGGATTTGAAGGATCTAATGTTGGCGAAAAAATACCCGCATTTCTTTCAATTCCATAGGTAGCGATTGCTGTACCTTGAATATTTTTTTCAGAAGTTCCTCCTGTCAGCGTAATTACTTTACTTCCAATTTCCGGGTAAGCGGTAAGAATTGCCGATCCGTGACCAGGAACATCTATTTCAGGAACAACTAAAATACCACGCTCATCAGCATACTTTACGATATTTTTAATTTCTTCCTGTGTATAATACATCCCATCTGAAGCTAGTTCAATTAGTTTTGGGTGTTTTTTCATTTCAATTCTCCAACCTTGATCATCAACTAAATGCCAATGAAAAACATTCATTTTCATAGCTGCCAAGCCATCAATATTTCTTTTGATTACATCGACCGGCTGAAAGTGTCTTGAAACATCAATCATCAAACCTCTCCAAGTAAATCTGGGAAAATCTGAAATTTGCGACACAGGAAAATAAAATGATGTACTATTGTTTTGCAACATTTGTAATAATGTTTCAAGACCATGTAGCGCACCTAAATCACTGGTAGCATTTATTGTTATTTTATTCTGCTTGATGTCTAAATGATAACTTTCGTCTTCGTACAAACCAATTTTTCCGCTTTTAGTACAATTAATTTGCAATTCAGCTGTTGGAACTTCATTTAGTTTTGTAATGAAACCTTGTTCGAAAAAAATACCAGTTCTACCATCTAAACGACGTAAAAAACGAGTTACTCCGCCAAAAATTCGGGCATTAGGATTTCCGGTAATATTAACTTTAAAATTTTTATTTAAGGCAAAATTACCATCGTTTAAAACAACACTTTGAGGCCATGGCATTAGATTTAGCTGCTCTTTTTTAATTTGAGCACTTGAGGTTACACCTGCCAGTAGTAGGACTAATAAATATTTCATTTTTACTGTTTTTGAAAAGATGTTATCATTTGATAACATTAATAAATAGAATAAGAAACAAAATCCAGAAAGACTTCAATTGAACCCTCACAAATCGCTATAAAATCAATCTGAATTTTGTAATGTGATTCACTTTTACGCGAATCTTAAAAAATAATTTTAGTAATCGAAGCGTTTAAAAGCTTCAATTGCTTCGTATTCAGCCAATCCTAAATCATCATATAAAATGGCTGTGTTTTTATTACGGTCTTCAGCTCTAACCCAAAACTCTCTTGAGTCGTTTCCTTGAAACATTACTCTGTCTTTTTGAGATTGATGGTACAAAATCGCATGACGTTTTAAGAGCACTTCTGATGGAGAAAGCGGAACAGCCATATCGATTTCATTGATATCCCATTCTTGCCATGCACCTCTGTAAAGCCATAACCAACAATCATCCATGTATTTTTCTGGTTTTAATTGTTTCATAGCTGCAAAAATGGCGTTCAGACACACTTCATGTGTTCCGTGCGGATCTGCCAAATCTCCTGCCGCAAATACCTGATGCGGTTTAATTTTAGCAATAATATCTTTAACTATAGCAATATCTTCAGGTCCTAATGGATTTTTCTTTACTTGTCCGGTTTCATAAAATGGCAGATCTAAAAAGTGTGTGTTTTCATCTTTTAAACCAATGTATCTTGTTGCCGCATAAGATTCTCTTCTTCTAATAAGTCCTTTTAATTTTCGAACTTCCAGGGAATCAATTTGGTTTCCTGATTTATTATTCAAAAATTCAATTACTGATTTAAAGTTGATTTTCGTTTTCTCATCAGTAATAAAATCACTTGATACTTCGGCAAATTTTAATGCTTCATCATCAGTAACCGCTATATTTCCAGAGGTTTGATATACAACGTGTACATCATGTCCTTGTTTTATCAATTTTGAAAAAGTTCCTCCCATAGAAATCACATCATCGTCTGGATGTGGACTAAAAAGAATTACTCGTTTTTTTGCCGGATTGGCTCTTTCCGGACGATGTGAATCGTCAGTATTTGGTTTACCACCCGGCCATCCTGTAATTGTATGCTGCAGTACGTTGAACATATTGATGTTCAAATCATAAGCAGAACCTTCTTGTGCCAAAAGATCAGACATTCCATTGTTATTGTAATCTCTGTCTGTTAATTTTAAAATAGCTTGTTTTGTTTTTTGGCACAACCAAACAATCGCTTTACTTTTTAATTCTTGATTCCAAATGCATTCTCCAACTAACCAAGGCGTTTTGAAACGCGTTAATTCTGAAGCTGCAGATTGGTCTAATACGAAAGTCGCATTAGGATGATTTTGTAAAAATGTAGCAGGAACTTCTGAACTAATATCACCTTGAATGGTTCTCTTGATGATATCGGCTTTATTTTGTCCCCAAGCCATTAATACGATTCTTTTTGATCTCATAATGGTAGAAACTCCCATTGTAATGGCTCTTTTAGGAACGTTGTCTATGCCATTAAAATCAGATGAAGCGTCTACTCTTGTTATGTGATCCAGTGTAATAATTCTGGTTCCGGAATTGATGTGTGATCCTGGTTCATTAAAACCTACGTGACCTGTACGACCGATTCCTAGTAATTGAAAATCAAGACCTCCAACACTTTTTATATTCATTTCATAATCGATACAATATTGATTTAATTCATCAATTGCAACGGTTCCGTCAGGAATATTAATATTTTCGGGGTTAATATCAATGTGATTAAAAAGATGCTGGTGCATGAAATAATGATAGCTCTGATTGTTCTCTTTGGTCATCGGATAATATTCATCCAAATTAAAAGTAATGACATTGCTAAAACTCAATCCTTCTTCTTTGTGCATTCTCACTAATTCTTCGTATACTTTTATAGGAGAAGAACCTGTGGCTAAACCTAATACACAAGATTTATTCTTTTCTTGTTTAGATCTAATTAATTGTGCGATTTCTTGCGCCACAATTAACGAAGCTTCAGCTGAATTTTTAAAGATTTCGTTATGAATTTTTTCGAACCTGGTCTCTTCAAATTTCCCTGCGCTTTTGTAACTGATATCAGGTTTTATTTCTAAAGCACTTTTCATTTCTTTTCTTTTTATAGTAATTACCAAGTTGGTTTTTGAAATGGTATAAGCAATTTTCACTGCTTATACCATTTACTAACCAAACTTAAAATCTTTTAATCTTTACTTTATTTTTTAGAAATTCGGAACATTAACATCCCACCAAGTTCTGGTTCCACCATTATCAGGTCCGCCAAGTTTTGCAATACCAGTTGCTACCCCACCAGGATTTCCATCTTTTTCAGTTGAAACAAAAGGTATTCTTCTTACACCAAATTCAGTAGTAATTACTCCAGCACTTTGATTGTTAAGAACTGGCAATAATTTAGGATAACCTGTTCTACGGTGATCAGTCCAAGCCTCATAACCATCAGGGAAATTAGCAATCCATTTTTGAGTAATGATTTTTTGTAGTTTCACTTCGTTACTCGCTGTTTCATCCCAAGCAACAGTAACCTTATTTACAGCTACACCGCTATTGAATGGAGCCGCCGGATCTACATAATCTTTAGCTATTTTCACATTATCAGCAATATAATCAGCAACTCCACCAGCAGAAAGCTGTTCAAAAGATGCAGTAATACCAGCTTTATATAATGTTGCTGCGTCACCACCCATATTCCAGCCTCTTAAAGCACCTTCTGCTCTTAAGAAATAAATTTCGGCAGTATTTAACCAAACTACTTGTTTGTCTTTTTCTATTATCTTACCAAAGTTTGAAAAGTCCTGGTGTATCGTTTTATCTCCCATAATTCCACCAGTACGAATTCCTTTATATTGTCCAGGATACTTAACAGATGTCTTAAAGTAAGAACTCATTCTAGGATCATTGTAACCTCCCATAATAGACTCCATATCTGCAGACATACGACTGTCGTTATACTCATAAGAAGCTACTTTTAGAGGGTGTTGTGATACATTTTTAATTAAAATAAAAGTATCATCAGCTTTTGTCATCACACCAAATTTTTGAGTCATCGCTTTTTCAGCCTCTGACTTCGCTAATGCTGGTTTAATTTTCACAATATGCATTGCCAATCTTAAACGTAATGAGTTAGCATATATAACCCATTTTTTATAATCGCCTTCATATGATGAACGATCTATATTTGTAAAAGAGCTTTTCTCTCCAGCATCAATTCTTTTCGTTAATTCTGCTACAGCATAATCTAAGTCTGCAAACATAAACCCATAAGCTTCTTCTTGAGAATCATATGCAATTGTCGCATCAGTAGTACCAAATTTTGAGTACACTATTGGTCCCCAAGCATCTGCCATTTTGTGTAAAGTTTGTACTTTAATAATCTTCGCAAGAGCATAAAACTCTTCGTACTTACCTTTAGATTCTCTTTCAACTTTATAGAAATTTGACATCACTTGTGCATAAGCAGCTTCCCAACACCAAAGATTCCAGTTGTCAGAAAGTGCATACGAAAGATTATTAGCACCGTCGAAACCTGGTGCAGCTGTGTATCCTCCCCAGTTATTTGCAGATAAATCATTAGCTATCTGGTATTTCCAACCCGGAACATTCACCATGACATTATCAAACATCGTTTTAAAAGGACCATTGATATGGTTAAAGTCTTGTGTTGTTTCCTCATAAGTAAAACCATCAGGATTACTATTAACCTCATCAAAATTATCTGTACAACCAACTAAGGCTAAAAGACCGAAACAGATTAATGATTTTTTTATATTATTTGTTTTCATGATAATTTAATTAGAAAGTTACATTTAAATTAAGACCAATACTTCTTGTTGATGGTAAACCATAAATATCAACTCCTTGTAAACCTTGACCAGTACTTAAAGCAATGTTTGGATCAAAAGGTGCATCTTTATAAAAGAAAAATAAGTTTCTTGCTATTAATGATAATGTTGCTGTATTAACAAATGGAAGTGCTTTTTTATTGAAAGTATAACCAAGTGAAACTTCTCTTAAACTTACGTTTGTAGCATCATACACATATTGTGCTGTAGCTCCATTAACTCCTCCAACTGCGCTGTAATATTTTTCAGCATCCATAGAAGTTACTTTCGTACCATTAGGCATAACTGCATTGATTGGCACACCACCAGCATTTCTAGCATCTCCAGTTCTTTTTGACACTCCGTAAAAATCATTCATAGATTCTGTAATACTCATTACATCTCCTCCAAAACGTCCGTCGATCAAGAAATTTGCTGTAAAAGCACCAAACTTAAATGTATTTGACCAACCTAACATAAAATCAGGATTTGCATTACCTACTTCTTTAAACTTACTGTCTATAGATAAATTTCCTTTATCATCTAAAACAATTTCTCCTTTATCGTTTTTAAGAATATCTCTTCCTTGAATTACACCAAACGGTCTACCCTCAGTTAAAGAATATCTGTAGTTAACATTATTTACCGGAGTCAAAGGAATTGTTCCTCCTAACTCTTCAGGAATTTCTTTTACTTTATTTCTGTTTTGAGAATAGTTGATTGTAGTATCCCATGAAAATTTATCTCCGGCAATGATTTTTCCGGTAAGAACAATCTCAAAACCTTTATTTTCTATACTACCGGCATTAATTCCGTAATTTGTATAACCATAAGGATTTGTTGCAGGTGCAGGAACTTGAATGTATTGATTTTTAGTTTCTGAGTTATAGTATGAAATCTCAAAACCTAATCTGTTATTGAACATTCTCCACTCAGTACCAAATTCATATTCTGATTTTAATTCTGGTTTTAATGATTCACCAGGTCTTGGTCCCACAGTAGGAGGAATAAGGTTACCCCCTTGAACAGTTGATTTTGGAGAAGTTACGAAAGCCGAAACATCATTACCAACTTCTGCGTAAGTTGCTCTTACTTTACCAAAGTTAATCCACTGTGGCAAAGCTGTCATTTCGCTGATAAGAGCCGTAACCCCTACAGATGGATAAAAATATGATCCTGTATCTGTATTTACTAAAGTAGATGACCAGTCATTACGTCCTGTAACATCTAAATATAACATGTTTTTATAACCAAAAGTAGCAGAAGCAAATAAAGACTGAACTTCTCTAGAAGAACCTGTAGCCTGAAGACTTAAATTATCTAACCCAGTTGCAGGTCCAAAATTTCCTAATGTAAACAAATTAGCATTAACAAGCCCACCAGTAATACCAGAATCTAAAGTAGTAGCGTGATTTGCTAAAGTATTATTGATACTTGCTCCAACTATAGCATTAAAACTAAAGTTTTCGTTGAAATTAGTATTGATTTTAGCAATTAAATCTCCGTAACGTTGTGTACTTAATGTAGCAATGTTAATGTATCTACCGTTTATATTAGATAAAGAAGTGTTTGTAGTAGCATAGATTCTTTTATCAAAATCGTTTTCAATTCTATTGTAGCTATATCTAGCTCCAATACTTAACCATTTATTTGCTTTAAAGTCTAAAGCTATGTTTCCGTTAAAGAAGTTATCTTTATCAATAGATTTATTTCTGTTGATTAACCAATAAGGGTTTTGAACATAAATATCAGATAATGTATAAAAATTTTGACCATTAAGGTTTCTAGAAGGAATAAATGTTTCGAAATTATCTTTGTAATTATTGAAATCATTTGCTCTTTGAAACAAATATACTCCAGTTAAAGGATTTGAATAAAGTCCGTTTACAGGTCTGTTATCAATAGTTTGGCTTGTATATTTTGCATCAGCTGATACTGTTAATCTATTATCAAAAAACTTAGCTGTTTGACGAATTCCAAAATTGTTTTTCTTTAATCCGTTTCCTTCAATAATTCCTGAAGAAGCAGTATTAGCATAAGATAAACTTGTAGTAGAAACTTCTGATCCTGTAGTAAATGCTAAAGACGTAATTTGAGTAACTCCTGTCTTAAAAAAGTCTTCAACAAAATCTGGCGAAGATACTTTTGCTCCCCAAGACTTATTTGCTGATAAAGTAGCTGCACCATATTCATTTTGGAATTTTGGCAAAGAATGTACTGATTCAAAAGTAGTAACAGAAGAAACAGCTAAATTTGAAGTATTTTCTTTACTCTTTTTAGAAGAAAGTAAAATAACACCATTTGCTCCCTGAGACCCGTACAATACAGATGCTGCTGCACCTTTAAGTACTGTCATTCCTTCATAATCATCAGGATTAATTAAAGAAACAGTATCTCCTCCATCACGGTTACCTCCGGCAGTACTACCAAAAGAATCGTTTGGCTGATTTGAGCTTCCGTTATACAAAGGAATACCATCAATAACATAAAGCGGCTGGCTATTCATAATAGAAGAGTTACCACGAATAAGTACCTTAGTAGATCCTCCTGTACCACCAGAACTTTTTGTTACGGCAACACCGGCAATTTTACCAGCAATTGTATTGATAACGTTGGCATCTTTTACACGAGTTAATTCTTCTCCTTTAAGTTCTTGAGCAGAATAAGTCAAAGATTTTCTAGTTTTCTTAACACCTAATGATGTCACAACAACTTCAGTAAGTGCGTTAGATGCTGCAGTAATCATTTTAACATTAATTGTAGTAGCATCTCCTACAACTATACTTTGTGTTTCAAGACCAACATAAGTAAAAACTAAAGTTTGTCCTTTTTGTACTTCAATTGTATACAATCCATCAAAATCAGTAGTAGCACCTCTTTGACCTCCTTGTACAGCAACAGATGCCCCTGGTAACGGCACCCCTTCAGAATCTGTAATCACACCTTTGACATTTTTTACTTGTGCAAGCGAAACTTGCGCCGTAAAAACAATCATAAAGATTAAGAAAATTTTTTTCATGTTTATTTATTTTGTTAGTTATGGTGTAAATTTATTCTTAACGTATTGTTAAAAAAAATAATTTATACAAACGACTTCAAAATTTAAACCAACGACATAAAACAATCAATAATATGTTTTACGAAAACGATATCTCATGAAAAATATCTTTTTTTTGTCATTTTTTTTAAATTTTAATTCAAAAGAATTGTGTTTTAACAACTAATTGTTTAAAGTTGCACAATATTTCCAGGCAGGGAATAAATAATATTTAAACTATTAAATAAAAGTTGAACGAAATTCAAAAATTAAACTTTGACATTAAGCTTAAAAATCATATTTGGTTTTGGGGTAGCTATTTTACTCTTAACTTTTTAAGATGGGGAGCTTACTTTAATGATTACCCTTATTCGTTCAAATCAAACCTAATCGAATTTTCGCTGCATATTCCGTTAGTCTATTTCAATCTCTTTGTTTTGGTTCCTCGTTACGTACTAAAACAGAAATACATTACTTATACTTTTTCATTGATAGCAAGTCTTTTTGCGATCTATTTATTAAAAACTGCTCTTACATATTATATTATATCCGAAAACATCTGGCCAGAGGCAAATAGAGAATATCACCCTTTCGATATTAATCACATACTGGCAGTTTGCATTGGCGAATTGTATGTTCTTGCCATGGCTTCATCTGTCTACCTAACTTTAACATGGTTAAGAGAAAGAGAAAGAAACAGATCACTAAGAGAGAATCAGTTTAAAATCAAATTAAAATATCTAGAAAATCAAATTCAGCCACATTTCTTTTTCAACACTTTAAATAATCTCTATGCTTTGTCATTAGAATCTTCAGACAAGGTTCCTGACGTAATTCTAAAACTGTCTAAGTTGATGGAATATGTTTTGTATGATGTCAAAGGAACCAAGTTTGTCCCTTTAATAAAGGAAATTGATTACATTCAAAATTATATTGAAATTGAAAAATTACGCTTTGAGAACGTAGAAGTTACTATAAATTTAGAGTCTAATATTGAAGATATAATTGTACCTCCTTTAATATTTATTTCATTGGTAGAAAATGCCTTTAAGCATGGTGGACTAAACAACAATAATTTAAAAATCAAAATCAATTGCAAAGTTATTGACAATAGAATGTTAGACTTTGAAATCTTAAATAATTTTGTAATTTCACAAAATCTTAACTCAAAAGGTGGGATTGGTTTAGTCAATACCAAAAAAAGATTGAAATTAATTTACAAAAATAATTTCAGCCTAAAAGACACTACTAAATTAAATTACTATATAATCCGTTTGCAAATACCTATTGATAATGAAGATTAAATGCGTGTTGATTGATGATGAGCCTCTAGCGATCAAAGTCCTGCAAAATTATTTTACCAATTTTACAGACTTTGAAATAGTTGGCACGTTCAATAATTCTTTAGAAGCACTTGACTTTATAAACAATACTCCTATCGATGCCGTGTTTCTTGACATTAACATGCCAATGATGACAGGTTTTGAACTCATTAGCCTAATCGAAAACAAAACAAAAGTCATTATAACAACCGCTTTTAGAGAATTTGCAGCAGAGAGCTATGATCTTGATGTTTTAGATTATTTAGTAAAACCAATTCCGTTACCACGATTTATAAAATGTATTAATAAAATCACCACCGAATATAATTTAAAAAATAATATTAAGGTTGAAACTTCAAAAGGTGATTCTCATATCTTCATCAAGGTCGATAAAAAAATGATGAAAATCAATATCGAAGAGATTTTATTCGTTGAAGGAATGAAGGAATACATTAAAGTTGTAACTCCGGATAAAACCTATATTACACACAAATCCTTAACCTCATTATCTGAAGAATTACCTGCAGATCGTTTTTTACGCATTCATAAATCATACGTAATTGCACTAAACAAGGTGAAATCTATAGAAGGAAACCGTATTCAGATACAATCTTACACTATTCCTATTGGCAGAAATTACAGTAAAGAGGTGAAAAACAAAATTCTGGAATAAATTCGCCTTCACATATTCATTTTCTAACTCAGTAAAAATTAACACATTGTTGAAAAAATGATGCTGTTGGTTTAAATTTAACATTATTTGTGCCTTTTTATTTTTTTTTGATATACTTAACAAATATATTTACGGTCTTCAAAAAACAATAAAATAAAAAATTAACCTCTTTAATTATGAGTTCAGAAAATGTTCAAACCAAATGGGGACAGTTTATCTCGTTGATAATTGTTTTCTTCTTTTGGGGTTTTGTTGGTTCGGCTAACGACATCCTGATTCCTGTTTTCAAAAAAGTATTTACCTTATCGCAAGTACAATCACAATTAGTAGCTTGGGCATTTTACGCCGCTTACTTCGTAGGATCTATGATTTTCTTCTTAGTTTCCTTAAAACTAGATGTTTTACAAAAATTTGGATATAAAAAAACCCTTTCTGCTGGTTTACTCCTTTCAGCATTCGGATCATTTTTGTTCATTCCAGCTGCAACAATGGAAAGTTTTCCTTTTTTCTTAACCGCTTTATTTACTGTAGGTTTAGGATTTTCGATCCAGCAAATTGTAGCAAATCCTTTAGCAATTAAAATGGGAAGCCCAGCAACCGGAGCTCACCGTTTAACTTTAGCAGGAGGTATCAACTCTTTTGGAACAACAATTGGAGCTATTTTATTAGGTATCGCTTTATTTGGAATGGGAGACAATAAAAAGACTTCACTTTCATTAGAAGACATAAAATTACCGTTCATCATTCTTGGACTTGCATTTATTGCCGTTGCTATTTTCATGAACTTCTCTAAAATTGAAGATCCTGCAAAAGAAGAGGAAGAGGTAGTTAAAGTAGCACACGAAAAATTCACCATTTTAGACTATCCACAGTTATACTTAGGAATGTTAGGAATCTTTATTTATGTTGGTACAGAGGTAACAATCATTAGTAATTTACCCGCTTTATTGCATACTGCAGAATTTGGTAATGTACTAGAAGACGCTATTGCACCATTTATCGCACTTTACTGGGGAAGTTTAATGATTGGTCGTTGGAATGGCGGTGTAAACGTTTTCAACACTTCAAACTTAGTAAACACAGCTCTTAAATTTATTGTTCCTGCTGTAGCATTTGGAGTAATTATTGGAGCTAACATTTTTGCTGCACACGATGTATCTTCATTCTATATCTACCCAATCTGGATTTTACTATTTATTGCCGTAAGTTTCGCAGGGGGTAAAAATGCAGGAAAAACTTTAATGCTTTTCGGAATATCAGGTGTATTAATGATGTTTGCAGGATTGGTTTGTCCAGATCCACAAATTGCTAAATTCTTCTTTATCTCTGGCGGATTATTCTTATCTATTATGTGGCCTTCTATCTTCGATTTAGCAATTGCAGGTTTAGGAAAAAACACAGGAAAAGCATCTTCATTCTTGATTATGATGATTCTTGGAGGAGGAGTTATTCCTTTAGTTCAAGGAAGCATCTGTGATATCGATTTAACAAGTCCAGGAGGAATATTTGGTATTACATGGACACATTTCTCTTACGTTGTACCATTAATTGGTTTTGCATATTTAGGATTCTACGGTTACTACTGTCCAAAAATATTAAAAAAACAAGGTATCAATCATGTTGAAGGCGGTGGCGGAGGTCACTAATTAAAATATAAATTCATAAAAAAAGCTCCCATTTTACAATGTAAAATGGGAGCTTTTTTTATTCACTGAAGACAAACCTATAATTCAAGTATAATTCTTTCACACACACAACTTCGAACCTTTGAGTCTTTGAGCCTTTACTTAGCAGTTAGAATTTCATTTAAGTTCTTCTTGAAAATAGCTTTATTTTGCTCAGATAACGTATAAATAACATCTTTATCCGCATGAACAATAACTTTATCAATATTTGCTTCTAAAAGCGCTTTAGGATCCTTTATTTTTAATGTACAAGCTCCATCAAAAAAACCATCGTCTTCAATAATCTTTTTGGCTTCCAAAATAGTTCCGTCACTTAAAACTGCAGAAATAGTCATTGTCTTATTTAAGGTACTAGAATAAAATCCATCCATAACTAATAGTAATCGATAAGAATTTTTCAATTCCGGACCTTTAAATTCATGACGTGTAATATTGTAACGTAAACCTTTTGCCAAAGTCTGAAATTGCTTCGAGCAATCTAATTCAAAAGTAGCAACATCGCCTGCTTCATTAACCGATTTTAAAACTTTAGCCGCCTGTGCATTTATAGAGAAATTAATCAACCAAAATGCCAAAATAAAGATTACTTTTTTCATATATACTTAGATTTGAGATATATAAAAGTAAAAAAAAATCGCCATCTTTCTAATGAAAAATGACGATTTTAATTTATAAATACCTAAGTATTACTTGTTTCCTTTTTCGAAATCAGCTACGAACTGAGCTAAACCAATATCAGTTAACGGGTGTTTCAATAATCCGTAAATTGCAGAAAGAGGTCCAGTCATAACATCAGCACCAATTTTAGCACAATTTACAATATGCATTGTATGACGCACAGAAGCTGCTAAAATTTGAGTCTCGTAACCGTAGTTATCAAAAATCAATCTAATTTCTTCAATCAAGTTCAAACCATCAGTCGATACATCATCCAAACGACCAATAAAAGGCGAAACATATGTTGCTCCGGCTTTTGCAGCTAATAAAGCCTGACCTGCAGAAAACACAAGAGTTACGTTAGTTTTAATTCCTTTATCAGAAAAGTATTTTGCTGCCATAACACCTTCTTTAGTCATTGGCAATTTAACCACGATTTGCTCATGTAATTCAGCCAATTCCTCACCTTCTTTGATCATTCCATCAAAGTCAAGTGCATTCACTTCAGCACTTACATCACCATCTACAAGATTGCAAATGTCAACATAATGCTTCAATATATTGTTTTTTCCAGTAATTCCTTCTTTTGCCATCAATGATGGGTTAGTTGTAACCCCATCCAAAACACCTAAAGCTTGCGCTTCTTTAATTTGAGCTAAATTAGCCGTGTCAATAAAAAATTTCATAATCTATTTATATTTAATTGTGTTCATACTTTGGGCGTGTTCGTTGCAGTAAATCGGGCTTTAGACTTCATCTTTAAGAAGATTTAAAAATAAAATACCTAACAGCCGCCGGCTGTCCTCCTCTTAATCTCAAATCTCACGCAAATTCCGTGCAAAATTACAACTTATAATGATTCATCAACATTTTTTCGTACACTTTATCAGGAAGCACACGTTTTAGAACAATTGAAAACTTTTGCATAAAAGCCCCAACTTTATAATGCACATTTGGACTTTTTTGCTGCATGATTTTATAAATAGCTTCTGCCATTTCATTTGGATTGCTTCCTGCATCTACATGTTCATTCATTGCCAAAAGCGTTTCTTCGTACACTTTTTCATAAGCAGATCCCTTTAAAACCGGAGCATGATAACGACCAGAAGCAATATTTGTAGCGAAATCACCCGGCGCTACATTTGTAATTTCAACACCAAATTGCTTTACCTCCATCCTTAACGCTTCAGTAATCAATTCTAAAGCTCCTTTTGATGCCGAATAAACACTTCGATACGGTAATCCCATATAACCCGCAATTGAGGTAATATTAATAATCAAACCTGATTTTTGCTCACGCATTTGTGGCAAGACAGCTTTCATAACCTCAATTGGACCAAAAAAATTGGTTTCGAAATTATTCTTGATTTCCTCCATTGGAATTTCCTCCAAAGGTCCCGTAATTCCAACGCCAGCATTATTAATCACAACATCTAATCGTCCCGAAGTTGCAATAATTTTTGAAACAGCCGTCTTAATAGATTCAGCATTTCGAACATCTAAAGCCACAAGTGGAAAAATTGAATTCAGTACTTTTTCTGGATTCCTGCTCGTTCCGTAAACAACAAAACCTTTTTTATGCAAAAATTCTCCAATTGATTTTCCAATGCCTGAGGATCCTCCGGTAATTAAAACGACTTTATTCATTTTGAAAAGTTATGAGTTATGGGTTATGAGTTATGAGTTGATGTCCTGGGATAAAACTTTTAACCTTTAACATTCAACTTCTAACTCTATGAAAGGTCCAAAAATAAAAAAATCCCCCCGAAGGAAGACTACTTTTAAATTAATTCTAAAAAAAAATCCGAACATAAAGTTCAGATTAAAAAAAAATGGCAAGCGACCTACATCGCACCGCTCAACCACGTACCCTTGCTATGTTCCCATCCTGGGGGAGTCTGCAGGAGCTGGTCGTGTAGGACTTGCCGGTGCAAATATACAATCTTTTTATATTTTTGCAAGAGCTTTGTTGCTATAAAAATATCGTCGTATATTGGCTTATTCAAATTTTAAACTATGAAAAAATATAACTTCCTAACTGTCATTTTATTAGGAATCACATTAATTGGATGTGGAGATACAAAAAAAGGTGAAAATTCTTTATTTAATATCGATGATTCGGCTTTTCCGGCCCATTTTTTACCTCAAGAGTCAATTTCGATCGCTATTTTGAACCCAAATTCGAAAGAAATTGACAGCGTTGCTTACTTTATTAACGATAAAAAAGTGGGAAGTACAAAAGGTGCAGAAAAATTCAAATTTGAATTAAAAGACCAAAAATTAGGATATCAATACTTAAAAGCGACCGTTTATTTTGGATCAGATTCATCTGATGCAACAAAACGCGTTGAATTGGTTTCTAATATTGAACCAAAATTATTAAAGTATAAAGTTATTAATACATATCCTCACGACACAACCTCTTTTACAGAAGGCTTAGAGTTTTACAAGGACACTTTATATGAAAGTACAGGACAAGAAGGAAACTCATATATTAGAAAGTACGATTACAAAACTGGAAAAATTTTCAAACAAATTGATTTAGATAAAAAGTATTTTGGAGAGGGAATCACTTTTATCAACGGGAAATTATTTCAATTGACGTGGCAAAACAAAACAGGATTTATCTACGATGCCAATACCTTAAAACTAGAAAAAACTTTTACTTACGAAAAAGATATTGAAGGTTGGGGAATGACTAATGACGGAAAATACATTTACCAAACTGATAAAACAGAAAAAATCTGGAAAATGGATCCCGCTACTCAAAAAATGCTTGATTACATTAACGTTTATTCAGGAACTTCAAAAATTAAAGCCATTAATGAATTAGAATGGATCAACGGAAAAATCTATACCAATGTTTTTCTCAAAGATGCTATTGCTGTTGTAAATCCAACTTCGGGCGCAGTTGAAGGAATCTTAAACATGACAGATTTACGTAAATCGATGAAAGGTGTTACCACTGAAGATGTTTTAAATGGTATTGCATATAATCCTAAAACCAAAACTATTTTTGTAACTGGTAAAAACTGGAGCAAAATATTCGAAATAACAGTTTCAGAATAACTCGAAATAGTTAAACACAAATACGAATTTCACAAATTTCATGAATTGTTTCATGATAATTTGTGAAATTTGTGTTTTAAAATACCTTTATACAACTAAATTTAATCCATGATAACTCTTATAACAAACATAAAAGAACTACTTCAGGTTCGCGAAACTTCTATTTCTAAAGTTTCAGGAGCCGAGATGGCGGAACTTCCAACTATTAAAAATGCTTTTTTAATTCTAAAAGATAATCTTATCGATGATTTTGGTTCAATGAAAAACCTTCCTAAAATTAATGCAGATAAAGTAATTGATGCAACAGGAAAAATCATTTTACCATCTTGGTGCGACAGCCACACTCATATCGTGTACGCAGGAAATCGCGAACAGGAATTTGTAGATCGCATTAACGGATTCTCTTACGAGGAAATCGCAAATCGCGGCGGTGGAATCTTAAATTCAGCCAAAAAACTTAACGAAACTTCTGAAGAAGAAATATACGAGCAATCCAAACTTCGCTTAGAAGAAGTTATGCATTTAGGAACCGGCGCCGTCGAAATAAAATCAGGTTACGGATTAACAATCGAAGGTGAACTAAAAATGCTTCGCGTAATAAAAAAGCTGACTGAAAATTATCCAATTTCAATAAAAGCTACATTTCTTGGCGCACATGCTTTCCCGTTACATTACAAAGAAAATAAATCAGGTTATATTGATGAAATCATAACTAAAATGCTACCCGAAATTGCCAAAAACAAACTAGCTGATTTTGTTGATGTATTTTGCGAAACCGGTTATTTTTCTGTTGAGGAAACAGAAAAAATCATGCAAGCAGGAATTGAATTTGGATTAAAACCAAAAATTCACGTAAATCAATTTAACTCGATTGGAGGAATACAGGCCGGAATTAAATTTAAAGCCCTTTCAGTCGATCATCTTGAAATTATGAACCGGGAAGACATTGAAGCACTAAAAAACACTGAAACGATGCCTGTCGCACTGCCGTCGTGCTCCTATTTTTTAAGTATCCCATATACTCCAGCACGCGAAATGATAAAAGCAGGTTTACCAATTGCTTTAGCTACAGATTTTAATCCTGGTTCAACACCATCCGGAAATATGAATTTTGTAGTTGCAACAGCTTGTATCAAAATGAAAATGACTCCTGAAGAAGCCATAAATGCCGCAACAATAAATGGAGCTTATGCAATGGGAATTTCAGAAACTCACGGAAGTATTACAAAAGGAAAAAAAGCCAATTTAATACTCACTAAACCTATTTCATCTTATTATCAAATTCCATACGCATTTGGAAGCAACTTAATTGAAAATGTTTTTATTGAGGGCAAAATCATCTAATAATTTAGATTAAAAAAATTTCGAATTCAAACGCTAATCTTATCTTAAAAGCTGCGTTTAAATTTGACAATATAGAAAAAGAGGCTATATTTACTACTTTGTAATTTAGCCTCTTTTTATGATTTTATTAAATCACAATCTGGATTTGCATCACTTTAAATTGAAACAAAATGTTTCGATTGCATTTACGGATCTGTGTTTTAATCAAAATATTTTCAATACATTTTTTTGTGTTTTAAAATTAAAAATCTTCCCGAATTATTAAGCACTCGCGAGTGTGCTTAAATAAATCCTATTAACTTTATTATTTACCCTGTTTTTCCAATATTCATTGGAGAATACAACTCGCTTTATAAAGTTTTATTTAATTCAAAATGAATAATAGGATTCTGATTATTCTGCATTTTTTTTTAATATTAAAACAACATAATTATGGCTAAGATGAACACTTTAAAAACTGCAAAAACAGATTTAAAAGCAAAAAAACAGGAGAAAATCCTAAAAAAGCTAGAAGAGAAACAAACCCGAAAAAGAAAATAATCCTAAATAAAAAAAGGTCTGTGAAGCAAATCACAGACCTTTAATATCTAAGTGGTATTATTCCTATTGGGCTATTATCTCAAGTTAAAACTTGTTTTAGAAACCAATTCATCATTATCATAAACATTGATAAAATAAGCTCCTTTTGCAAAATCTTTACCTGGTAAGTCTTCGCTAACATTTACTGTTTTGTTTTCATATTTAACAGTAGTTTTAAAACTATAAGTTAAAGTATTGTCACCAAAACTCTCCGTTTTCTTTTCGCCTAAAACATTATTTTTAGAATCGATAACCTGCACATAATATGTTTTATCACCAGATTTAGCGATTTGGTTTTCAGCGATTGTAAAACTAATTTTCAAAACATCAGCACGACTTGCTTTATCAGTTTCGATTTGTTTTCCTGAGCTTCTCAATTTGTAAGCAGCAGTTTTTGTATTCAAAACTGATAACTTAGCACCTTTTTCAACAGTTTTTGCCAACTCTTCGTTTTGACCAACTAGTACTTCATTATATTTTTTAGACTCACCTAAAACTGTAATTGTACTATCTCTCTGAACTGTTAAAACACCATTTTGTTTTTTCAATTCATCGTTTTCAGCAACTAAAGTTTTCATTTTACCCTGCATTGCCTGAACTTGTGATCTGAATTTAGACACATCTCCTTTAGACTTGTTCAAATCATCCATTAAAGCTACTACTTTATCTCTTTCCTGAATTAATTCATCAGACATAGAAGTATTTTCTGCAATTGCAGCATCATAAGTTGATTTCAACTCTTGCAAATCTTTCATAACAGACTCTTTCTCCGTCATTGTTGTTGTAAGTTCGGTCTTAACCACCTCTGTATCAGAAGATAATTTAAAAATATACACTAAGCTACCAATTAGTAGGACTGCTAAAACTGCGATTACCGCTTTTAGACTTGAATTGTTGTTCTTTGGGTTTTCCATATTTAAATAATTTTCTTTAAAACAAATTTAAGAATTAATATAAGGTAATAACGTAAGTTACCACAATTATATTATTTTTGGAAAATAAATTTTTTTCATGGAGAAACTAATCCCGTTTACTGTTAATGATTTGGCAAAAGTTACAAATCATCGAAGTGGTGAAATAAAGTTCGGAGAAAAAATGATTGTCATTCCAAAAGGAGTTGATAAAGTCACATTTTTAAAAGAAAGCGAAGCTAAATATGTACTTTTAGGAATTCCAGAAGATATTGGCATACGTGCTAATTTTGGAAGACCCGGAGCAGCATCGGCATGGCAAAATGCAATAAAAAGTATTGCAAACATTCAGCACAATCGTTTTTCGAAAGGCAGCCAGATTATTGTTCTAGGACAATTAAATGTTACTGAAGAAATGCGTGATGTCGAAAATCTAGATTTTCACGATATCGACGATCGATCTAAACTTAGTCAGTTGGTTGAAAAAATTGACAAAGAAGTTTCACATATTATTTTCACGATTGTAAAAGCCGGAAAGATTCCAATTATTATTGGCGGCGGACATAATAATGCTTACGGAAATATAAAAGGTTCGGCTTTAGCTAAAGGAAAACCAATAAATGCGATTAATTTTGATGCCCATTCTGATTTTAGAATTCTGGAAGGTCGTCATAGCGGAAATGGTTTCTCATATGCATACGAAGAAGGATTCCTGAAAAAGTATTTTATTTTTGGATTACACGAAAACTACACTTCTAAAAGCGTTTTAGACATTATCAAAAAAATTGAAGATCGGGTTCGTTACAATACTTACGACAGTGTCAATATTCGTAAAGAAAAAGATTTTAATCGCGAAATGGCTTTAGCGTTAGAATTCATAAAAACTGATTCATTTGGAATCGAAATTGATTTAGACGCAATTCCAAATATTGCCAGTAGCGCAATGACCATAAGTGGTTTTTCTGTTGAAGAACTACGTCAGTTTATTTCATTTTTTGGACAACATCGAAATGCTACTTATTTGCATATTTGCGAAGGAGCACCAGATTTAGCCGACTCTCCAAACAATAATTTAATTGGTAAACTAATTGGTTATTTAGTAACTGATTTTATCAAAGCCAATAATGAAAAAGAGAAATCGCAATGAAGGTCAACGGGTTTAAAACCGCACATTTCCCAAATAATACAAGATTCAAATAAAGGATTAACCGAATAAACCTATCTTTGCACAGAATTTTAGTACTTAAAACTAAATTCTTAATACATAAGATATGTTATTCGAAGATTTATCACTTTCAAAAAGTATACAAAAAGCCGTATTTGAAGAAGGCTACCTTAACCCTACTCCTATACAGGAACAATCTATTCCGATTGTCCTGGCAGGAAGAGATTTAATTGGTTGTGCACAAACAGGTACGGGAAAAACAGCAGCATTTGCTATTCCAATCATACATCAATTACACCGAATTGTAGGCTCTACAAAAAAAGCCAAAGTAATTCGTGCACTTATAGTTACTCCTACTCGTGAATTAGCCGTTCAAATTGGACAAAGTTTTGACACTTATGCTAAATATACCAATTTAACTCAATTGACTATTTTTGGAGGAGTTTCTCAAAATCCACAAGTTGACGCTCTTAAAAATGGCGTTGATATTTTGGTTGCAACACCAGGAAGATTATTGGATTTACAAAAGCAAGGTTTTCTTGATTTAGATCACCTGCATACTTTGGTTTTAGACGAAGCCGATCAAATGCTGGACATGGGTTTCATAAACGATGTAAAAAAGATCGTAAAACTGACTCCTAAAAACCGTCAAACCTTATTATTCTCAGCAACGATGCCAATTGCTATTCGTGAATTGGCTGAAATGTTTTTGCAAGATCCTGCAAAAGTAGAAGTTTCTCCTGTATCGTCAACAGCTGAAAATGTAGAGCAACGTGTTTATTTTGTTGAAAAAACAGAAAAAAGAAACTTATTATACCATTTGATAAAAAATGAAAATTTATCGAATGTTTTGGTCTTCTCAAGAACTAAACATGGCGCTGATAATGTTGTAAAAGCGCTTCGTAAAAAAGATATTCCGGCAGAAGCTATTCACGGAGACAAATCGCAAAATGCAAGACAACGTGTTTTAGACGCTTTTAAAAACAAAGAAGTTGGCGTTCTTGTCGCTACAGATATTGCTGCGAGAGGAATTGATATTGACCAATTACCTTTTGTAATCAATTTTGATTTGCCTAACATTCCCGAAACTTATGTTCATAGAATTGGACGAACCGGACGTGCAGGAAATGGCGGAATTGCAATTTCATTTTGCAGTAAAGACGAACACGGATATTGGAAAGATATTCAAAAATTAATAAAAGTTGACGTAACAACTGTTACTGATCATCCTTACCCATGGCATTCCGGAAGTCCTGAAGCGACTACCGAGAAACCTAAAAACTCAAACCGAAGTGGCGGCGCTCATAAATCGAGAAAGTCAAATGCTTCAAAACAAAATAAAAAACGCTGGTATTAACCAGCGTTTTTTGCTTCATTTATTAAATAGTTCATAATTTTAAATAGTCTTACAGGTTCAAATGGCTTAATAATAATATCATTTATTCCTGAAGAAATTGCTTCATCTGTTATTTCATCTTTATCAAAAGCTGTCAAAGCTACTATTGGTATTTTAGTGTCTTTTAAACGAATTCTTTTTGAAGTTTCAAACCCATTCATCAAAGGCATATTTATATCCATTAAAATAAGATCAAATTCTTCCTTCTCTAATATTTCCAAAGCAGCAAAACCATCATCAACAACTTTGCAAGTATAATTATTTTTTTCAATAATCTTTTTTGTAACCAATTGATTTATAAGATTATCTTCAACAATTAAAATTTTATACACTTCGTTTGAGGTCAAATCAACTTCGATTTCTTCAATGATACTCTTCGTTTTCATCGGATCGTACTCAAAAGGAATTACGAATGTAAATGAAGTTCCTTCGCCAATATTGCTTTCCAGCTTAATCGTAGTACCAAAAAGCCCTAGCAATCGTTTTACAATACTCAACCCTAATCCGGTTCCTTGATAATCCTCATCTTTTCTTCCAACCTGAACAAATTTTTCGAAAATTTTCCCTTGATCAACAACTGCGATTCCAACTCCATTATCCTTAATTAGAAAATCCAGAAAATACATTTTCTCTTCTGTTCTGTCTAATTTTACAATAATTTCGACTTCGCCATTCTTAGTGAATTTTAATGCATTACTCACTAAATTCATCAGAATCTGAGCCAGTCTCAACTTATCTCCAATCAAATATTCCGGAATACACGGATCAATTGAAACCGATATTTTGTTATTATTTTTTTGCGCTAAAAAGGAAAGCGAATTTTTAATCATCGTAATTTCATCTGAAATGTTAAATGTCAAATTCTCCAACACAACCTTATTTTCTTCTATTTTATTAATTTGAAGAATATCATTTACTAAAGACAATAAATATCTTGCTGAAAATTTTAAGGCACTCAAATGGCGGCTTTGCGACAATTCTTTATGTTCTTCAAGCAGCATATTTGTTATACCCACAACACCATACAGCGGAGTACGCAATTCGTGGCTTATGGTCGAAATAAATTGAGTTTTAAGTAGTGATGCCTCCTCGGCTATTTCTTTTGCCTTTAAAAGCTCTAAATTATGCTTTTTCTTAAATCTAATATTTTTAATCAATGTTATAATTAAAAAGAGAAGAATCAGAGAAATCAAAATGAATAAGATTACAATAATTCGAGATTTCTTAAGGCTTTGATATTGCGAGTCTTTTTCGCCCTCAATTTTATCAATTTGCCTTTTGTATTCATCTAATTCAAGGTTAAATCCGGCAATAGAAGCTTTCTTAAGTTTTTCTTCATTATATAATTCTTCCGTAATCCTATTAGAAGCAGCCAGATTCTTATATGCTTCCTCGTATTTTTTTACTTTAGATAAAAACTTAGAATATTCTAAATGTGCATATGATAAATCAGATTTTTCATCATTATTTTTCCCAGCTGCAATGGCTTTTACAAAATATGCATTTGCTGCATTATAATCATTGCGATCACTAAAATACATTCCGTTAAGCATATTGACCACAATTTCATTCGATTTATCGCCATACTTTTCGAAATTATTACCTACAAATTTTAAATACGGATATCCTTCTTTGAATTTACCAATATCAAAATACGCCCAGGCTATATTTATATTAGTAAAATAAACCTGACTCATATCGTTAATTTTCAAACTATAAGCAATCGATTTTTTATAGTAGCTTATTCCTTTATCAAATTGCTTTTTTTCAAAACAATAAATATTACCCAGGTTGTTATGAAGTTTATATTTTAGCGTATCGTCTTCCGTTTTATTAGCGTAGAGTAATCCTTTATTATAAAAGAAAATAGCTTTATCAAATTCTGATAATTCATTATAATTTCCGGCTATAATTTTATACGATTTTGCAATTAAATGATCGTTCTTAGCAAGAGTAGCATAATTTAAAGCTATTCGGGAATTGATTAATGATTTTTCAAAATTCGATTCTTTATAATCCTCCCAAGCCTGTTCCACAAGTTTGCTAATCTTCTCTTCTGACATAGTTTCAGATTGTGCAATTGCCGAATTGGCAAAACAATTCAGAAACAAAAGAAGCAACAAAAAAATCCGCATTCGGGGCATAAAAATTTGGCTAATTCGATCAAATATACGCTTAAAAATAAAAAAAAGCCGTATTTCATATAAAAATACAGCTTTTCTTTTTTTATTTAAACACTTTTAAATACTCAGGTCTTTTTCTTACGAAAAAACAGCGTAAAAGTTAGTTTTCAGTAGCAATCTCAATTTCTTTACCTTCTTCCCATTTACCAACAACTGATGTCGCTAAAGCATTTCCTAAAACATTGGTAGCACTTCTAAACATATCGCAAAAGTGATCAATTGGCAAGATTAAGGCAATTCCCTCAATCGGAATCTTAAACATTCCGCAAGTTGCGGCAACAACAACTAAACTAGCTCTTGGCACACCTGCAATACCTTTACTTGTAAGCATTAAAACTAAAAGCATTACCATTTGCGAACCTAAATCTAAATGTACACCATAAAACTGAGCGATAAAAATACTGGCAAAAGTCATGTACATCATACTTCCATCTAAATTAAATGAATAACCCAAAGGCAACATGAATGATACAATTTTGTCTTTAACACCAAATTCTTCCAATTCCTCCGTTAATTTAGGAAAAACAGCTTCACTACTTGTTGTTCCAAAAGCAATTGCTACAGGACCTATAATGCGTCTTAACAACTCAGTCATTCTACTTTTTAAGAAAATATAACCAACTACTATCAAAACGATCCATAATGTACTTATTCCGATTAAAAATGATCCAAAAAACTTAAAATATGTAATCATTAATTCTTCAGCATCTCTGATCGCAAATACACCTGCAATGGCTCCAAAAACTCCAATTGGAGCAAAGTTCATTACATAATTTACCATTTTTAAAACGATATGAGATATTTTATCAAAAGCATTTATAACTGGCTTTACAGTACTTCCTAATGACGCAGCAGCCAATCCGAAGAAAATAGCAAATACAACGATCTGCAAAATCTCATTGGTAGCCATTGCTTCAAAAATACTTTTAGGAACGATATGCTCAACAAAATTTTCAAAAGACAAAGTTGTTGTTTTAGCAGTGACTTCTGAAGCAGCCGACATATCAACATGATCTAATTTCAAACCTACTCCAGGCTCTAAAATATTTACATAAAACAACCCAATTAATAAAGAAATAAATGAAGCCGTAAAAAACCATCCAAGTGCCTTTCCTCCAATTCTTCCTACTGTTTTTAAATCTCCTAATTTGGCAATTCCAACTACTAAAGTTGTAAATACTAAAGGAGAAATAATCATTTGCACCAATCGGATAAAAATGGTGGCCAGCATTTTTATTTTATTACTAAATGATACCGCAGCTTCTTGCGAAATCGAATTGTGCAAAATAATTCCTAAAGTTGCTCCAAGAATCATTGCAACAATAATTTGCCCTGTTAATCCTGAAAGAAATGATTTTTTTTTGGTTTCTGTAACTTGCATTAATTTGTTTTATTTAGAATTAAAATATTAAAACCCTCACTGTCTTAACTTTTATTAATATGTTTTGTTGATTAAGTAAAAATCAGCCAAAACAATTGCAGCCATTGCCTCAACAATTGGTACTGCACGCGGTACAACACACGGATCATGACGTCCTTTTCCGGTCATTGGTGTGATGTTTCCTTTATTATCTAATGAATCCTGAGTCTGCATGATAGTCGCAACAGGTTTAAAGGCTACTCTAAAATAAATATCCATTCCGTTGCTGATTCCACCCTGAATTCCTCCTGAAAGATTCGTTTTCGTTGTTCCGTCAGGATTATATAAATCATTATGTTCGCTTCCTTTCATTTCAGAACCTGAAAATCCGCTTCCGTATTCAAAACCTTTTACTGCATTTATAGAAAGCATTGCTTTTCCTAATTCTGCATGTAGTTTATCAAAAACAGGCTCGCCTAAACCAACCGGAACGTTTTTAATTACACATGAAACGACACCACCAACAGTATCACCTTGTTTACGAATATCACGAATATATTCTTCCATAATTGCTGCCGATTTTTCATCAGGACAACGAACAGGATTACTTTCTATTTTCGAAAAATCTAAATCCTGATAAGGTGTATCTAAATGAATTGGACCAACTGAAGACACATATGCATTAATTTTAATGTCAGGCAACATTTGCTTTGCAATTGCACCCGCTACTACTCTACTTGCTGTTTCTCTTGCTGAACTTCTTCCGCCACCGCGATAATCACGGAAACCATATTTTTGATCGTATACATAATCAGCGTGACTTGGTCTGTAATTATCTTTTATATGTGAATAATCATCCGATTTTTGATTGGTATTTGGTATAATAAAACCAATTGGAGTTCCGGTAGTCTTACCTTCAAAAATTCCAGATAAAAATTGAACTGCATCCGGTTCTTTTCTTTGCGTCACAATTGCTGACTGCCCTGGCTTTCTGCGAGACATTTCAACTTCAATTGCTTCCAAATCAAGTTCAATTCCTGATGGGCAACCATCAATAATTCCGCCCAAAGCTTCGCCGTGAGACTCTCCAAATGTTGTAACCTTGTATAGTGTGCCGAAGCTATTTCCTGCCATTGTAATTTGTTTTGAGCAAATGTAAGTTTTATGAATTAAATTAAAAAATTTAAAATTAGTATTATTAAGTAAAGGTTAAGTAGTCTAAAAATTACAATTTAATAAAATTGTCGCCAAATTGATAACCTTTTGATAAAATAAATCCCGCTAGAGATTCTTTTATTTGTTAAACTTCAAAAAAAGAAAAATTGAAAAAAAGAAATGTCGAATTGGTCATTCTCTCAGATGTCCATTTGGGAACTTACGGAAGTCACGCTAAAGAATTAAATAACTATTTATCAAGTATTAAACCCAAAACTTTAGTCTTAAACGGCGATATTATTGATGCTTGGCAATTTAGAAAATCATATTTCCCAAAAGCTCATTTAAGAGTTATTCAACGAATTATCGGAATGGCTTCAAAGGGTACAAAAGTATATTACATCACTGGAAATCACGATGAAATTCTTCGAAAATTCAGCGATATGAACATGGGGAATTTTGCTTTAGTCGATAAATTAGTTTTAGAATTAGACGATAAAAAAGCCTGGATTTTTCATGGAGATGTCTTTGATGCCTCTGTTCAGCACTCAAAATGGATTGCAAAACTTGGCGGACTTGGTTATGATTATTTAATTTTAAGCAATCGATTTGCCAATTGGTGCTTAGCAAAACTTGGACGCGAACCTTATTCATTTTCAAAGAAAATAAAAGCAAGCGTAAAAAAAGCAGTTAAATTTATATCCGATTTTGAAACTACAGCTACTGATCTGGCTATCGAAAAAAAATACGACTATGTAATTTGCGGACATATTCACGAACCAAAAATCATCACTAAAGAAAACAAATACGGCTCTACTTTATACTTAAATTCCGGAGATTGGGTTGAAAACTTGACCGCTCTGGAATACCATAAAAAACGCTGGAAATTATATTCTTATGCCGAAAGCAATTTTTCAGAAGAGGAAAATCTTTTTGAAATGGAAGACATTCTAAGCTCTCAATTAATTGCTTCTATTATTAAAAAATAACACTCTACAACCTTAAAACACTTAAATCATAGGAGACAGCAATACTTTAATTACATTTTAGTTAAGTGCAAAAATGTGAATTATGTAACAATTTCAGAAAATATTATACGTTTAAGAATGGTACCTCATATTAAATTTGACAAAAATTAATAACCATTTTTATGAAAAAAATCATTTTATCTGCCATTATGCTAGTTGGATTGGCATTTACGGCTCAAGCACAAGATATTGCTAAAAATTCACTAGGAATTCGTTTAGGTGACAACAACGGTTTTGGGGGAGAAATCTCTTACCAAAGAGGATTAAGCCAAAAAAACAGACTTGAGTTTGATTTAGGATGGAGAAACAGTAGTGACGTTGATGCTATAAAAGCTGTTGGACTTTACCAATGGGTTTGGAATATTGACGGTGGTTTTAACTGGTACGCTGGTGTTGGAGCTGGTATCGCTGCTTGGGATCACGATTATTACACAAACAACAATAAATATAATGATAGCGGAACTTATGTTTTTGCTGCAGGAGATATTGGTATAGAATATACTTTTAAAGAAGCACCTATCACTCTTTCATTAGATGCTAGACCAGAGATTGGTTCTGGATATTATGACGATGACAATTTTGGATTCGATGTAGGTTTAGGAGTTAAATTTAGATTCTAGAATAGCAAACAAAAAATAATTGTAAAAAAAATCCTGTCGCTTTTGAAGCGACAGGATTTTTTTTTGTCAGGCTGAGCGATCCCGAGGCTTCGGGAAAACCTTATTTTATAATAATTTCTTTTTTAGAATGTATTTTCACAACCGTATACGGATATGTAATTACTTGCATTACCATTGCATCTGCTGCAGGACTATTTTCTTTTACTGTAATAATAATATTTTTGTCTGTCTCTTCAATTTTGTCGACTCCAATAGAATATCCTCCAGTATTTTTCTCACCCATATTCAGAATTACATAATTCGAATTGCTAATATCAGTCTGCTTCATTTTATCTGCTAAAAGCGGATCATTTTCTAACATTTTGATTTCATTAGGCTCTGTCAAAATTTCAAAAAATTTGATATTTCCTCCGCCGTCAGATTGTACTGTTAAAACTTCATACAAAGCCTTTGAATCTGATGTTTTTTTTGCTCCACAAGAGACCAAGGCAAACACTACTAAAACCAAAATTACTTTTTTCATTTACCGTTTATTTTAATATTATTGCTTCTCATGTTTGTAATCATTTATAGCTCTTTCATATAAAGCTTCATATTTTGGCAAGATATTTTTTATATCGAATTTTTTAGCCACCTCTAAAGCATTCGCTTTAAACTGATTTAAAACTTTTTCATCTTGTAAAATTTTAATCGCATTTGCAGCCATTTCTTCCACGTCTCCCACATTACTCAAATATCCAGAAATACCATCAAAATTAACTTCTGGCAAACCTCCTGAATTACTTGAAATTACAGGAACTCCACAAGCCATAGCCTCTAAGGCTGCCAAACCAAAACTTTCCGTTTCTGACGGAAGTAAAAACAAATCGGTCATGCATAAAATCTTATCGATTTCATTACTGTTTCCAAAGAAAATTACTTTATCATAAATCCCCAATTCCATACATAAGGCTTCGGCTTTTTCTTTTTCAGGACCGTCACCAACCATCATTAATTTGGCAGGCATCACTTTCTGAATATTATAAAAAATCTTAATAATATCCGGAATACGTTTTACCTTTCTAAAATTACTAATATGTGTTATAATACGCTCGTTTTCTTTTGCCATAACATAACGGTGGCAAGGTGCCTGCGGGTCTTTAACAACTTTATCCAACTCTATAAAATTTGGAATTACCCTAATTTTATTCTTGATTTTAAACAACTTCAAAGTATCATCTTTCAAACTCTGCGAAACCGAAGTCACATAATCCGATTTATTGATACTAAAAGTCACTGCAGGTTTATAAAAAGGGTGATTTCCTACCAACGTAATATCCGTTCCGTGAAGCGTTGTAATCATCGGAAGATTAATTCCTTCATTTTTCAACATTTGCTTCGCCATATAGCCCGCATATGCATGAGGAATGGCGTAATGCACATGAAGTACTTCAATTTTATATAATTTCACCATATCAACAAGCTTGCTTGACAACGCCAATTCGTAAGGCTGATAGTGAAAAAGAGGATATTCTGGAACGTTTACTTCGTGATAATGAACATTAGGATTCAAAAGTGCCAACCTAACCGGTTGACTATAAGTAATAAAATGGATTTCGTGTCCGCGTCTGGCTAATTCAAGGCCTAGTTCTGTAGCAACTACACCACTACCACCAAATGTCGGATAACAAACTATAGCTATTTTCATGTATTAAATTTAGTACTACGAAAGTACTCAAAATTCACGTTTATTTGAACATTTAGATTGTTAGATTTATGTGAATATTAGTTTTATCAGATGATTTGATTGTTAGATCACAAGATTATTAGACCATCTTAACCCTTATATAAAAGGATTTCCAGTTTAAAAAATCAACCATTCTAATTATCATCTAAGAACTTTCATCTAAATCGAAATTTTTAATAGTAGCAGACATAATAATTTTCAAAAAGAACTATCTGTCCCGCTGTCCGCTATATCTTTTTCTGTCTAAAGAAACCAGAAAAAGGATAACGCTCCCATCGGGGCTAGAATTGAACTTTTAATTTTCATAAGAAGCTTTTTCTAAACCCGACAGTCCCGAAGCCTCGGGATAAAACCTGTCAGGTTTGACACAATTTACTACGGTCAAAGTTTATTGTCATTCCAAGGAAAGAGACCCGAGCGATAGCGAATTGGCGAAGCAAATCTTCACAAGTAATTCTACAAACCAAATATTAATCTTTGGCAAATCACCAACGGAGACTCCTCTTTCCTCGAAATGACAAACTGAAACAAAAAAAAGCATGAAATCTAAATTTCATGCCTTTCGTTATATTCTAAATATCTCTTAGAAAAATCTACTATGCCAACTATCAGCAGCAGGAACTTCCCAAGATTCATTGAATTCCTCGATATTATTTACAAGGTTATTAAAAACGATTGTATTCTCAGAAACCGATTTGTCTTTAACCATTTTCTTGAAATCAATTAATGGTTTGTGTGCGATATGTTCACCAAGTTTAAAAGTAACATTCATTTTATCTAACAAATCAACGTCATATTTTTTCTCTAAACTCTGAATAAACTCTACCGAACTATCAATAGAACAACCCGTCGCCGCCTGCACATCTTGATTTACAGCCAAAATAATAAATCGATTGTATTTCAATAAATACGAAGCTTCTAAACTTGTTCCGTGTGCTGCCCAGCCTTCAACAAAAGCTTTTAGGTCAGTTTCTATTTCAGAAAATTCTTCCTCAGAAAATTTTCTGTTCGATTGATAAATCCATATTCTGGATTCACCAGGTAAATCTTCAAAAGGTATATACATTTTTGTTTTTTCTTTTAGTTTTTTGTTTCAGGTTTCAGGTTAAAAAACTTAGAACCTAAGAATCTTAGAGCCTCAGAACCTTAAAATTACTGTTTCTCTATTTTCGTCAGAATTTTATAATATCTAAATTCTTTCGCTTTTGAATCAAATAATTCAATTTCTGCGTAGCTAACTTTAAGCTTATCTTTCTTCTTTATCTCATTATTAGTCAACAAAGATGCAGTATCAAAGTAATCCAACAAAAGAAGATTATAACTTCTTCCCTTTTGATCTTTCAATTGCAAAGTAATAAATTGTTCTGATATAATATCAACAACTACACCTTCAACAAATGCGTCTTCCTTCTCAACTTCTTCTTCGTCATTGTTAACGGTTCTTCCTAAGTCCAAGATTACATTAGGGCAAAACTGCATCATTTTTATTGCAACTTTTTCTCCCAACTTAGTCATTCCTTCCTTATCGCTAAAGTTTACCTTGTCGGCACCTTTAAATTCAGAAATATGATCTGAGTAGCTTTTGATCATACAAACGCCAACTTCAGTTTTAAAATCGTCAGCGGATAAATTGGGTTGTTTTTCTCTCTTAGCATTTAAACATTCACACGTTTCTTTTGCTATAACATCAAAAACTTCTTGAGAATATCCAGCAGCATTACACAATATAACAAGTACTAAAAATATTCTTTTCATACTATAAATCCTGTGCATTAGCGATTAACTCCGCAATATCCATTACTTTCACTTGACCTTCTTTTTCCTGGTGCTTGATTCCATCTGTTAACATTGTATTACAAAACGGACAACCAGCTGCAATAATATCCGGTTTAGTTTCAAGAGCATCTTCTGTACGCAACACGTTTACTTCTTTGTTTCCTGGTTCAGCATCTTTAAACATTTGTGCTCCACCCGCTCCACAACATAAACCATTAGCTTTAGATCGCTTCATTTCAACTAATTCAACATCTAATTTCTGAATTAAGTCTCTTGGTGCTTCGTAAACTTTATTTGCTCTTCCTAAATAACAAGGATCATGAAAAGTAATACGTTTTCCTTTAAATTGTCCACCCTCAACAGTTAATCTTCCATCATCTATTAGTGACTTTAAAAACTCCGTATGATGAATTACCTCATATTGACCTCCTAATTCAGGATATTCGTTTTTTAAAGTATTAAAACAATGCGGACAAGCCGTCACGATCTTTTTAGCTTCATATGCATTCAAAACCTCGATATTCATCATGGCTTGCATTTGAAACAAAAATTCATTTCCGGCACGTTTTGCTGGATCTCCGGTACAACTCTCTTCAGTACCAAGAACAGCAAAAGATACATTAGTACGATTTAAAATTCGCACAAATGCTTTTGTAATTTTCTTTGCTCTATCATCAAAACTTCCCGCGCATCCAACCCAGAACAAAACTTCTGGCTGTTTACCTTCGGCTAGCATTTCAGCCATTGTTGGCACTACTAAACTTTCTGACATCTTTTTTTTTGTTAAATCGGTTAATTGTTAATTTGGTTAATCACTCTCTTGAAATAACCCTTTCGCTAACATTAACACAGAAATTTATTTTATTAATCCATTAAACGGTTAAACAAATAACCAATTAAACGGTTTTAGTTTTCGTTTTTCCAGTTCAATCTATCTTGCTGATTGTATTGCCAAGGCGCTCCATTATTCTCAATATTTGTCATCATAGCATTCAATGACATTGGAGCTGCACTTTGTTCCATAACCAAATAGCGACGCATATCCATAATAATAGACAATGGACTGATATTTACAGGACATTCTTCAACACATGCATTACATGAAGTACATGCCCATAACTCTTCAGGAGTAATATAATCGTTTAACAATGTTTTGTTATCCGGAACAAAAACACCTTTGTTTGCGTCAATATTTTTTCCAACTTCAGTCAAACGATCTCTTGTGTCCATCATAATTTTACGAGGAGACAATTTTTTGCCCGTTTGATTTGCAGGACATGATGATGTACAACGACCACATTCTGTACAAGTATAAGCATTCAACAACTGTACCCAGTTTAAATCCTGAACATCACTTGCTCCAAATTTACTCGGAACTGCGTTTTCATCAACCGGAGCTGCTGCAAACGGATCAGCATTTGGATCCATCATTAGTTTAACTTCTTTTGTTACTGATTCTAAATTATCAAACTGGCCTTCGGGATTTAAGTTCGCAAAATAGGTATTCGGGAAAGCCAAAAGAATATGCAGATGTTTTGAGAAATACAAATAGTTCATGAAAACTAAAATCCCCACAATATGCACCCACCAAAACACTTCAAACAATAACGAGACCAATTCATTTGACATACCGTTAAACATCGGCGCAATAAACTGACTTATTGGAAAACTTCCTGCTTTATGAAAATGCGAAAACCCACCCGGTACATTTTGTAAATGCAAATCAGAGGCATTCATCAATAAAAACAAAAGCATTAAAACTGTTTCAAAATACAAAATGTAATTTGCATCGCTTTTAGGAAATCCGTTCAAATCCGGATTAATGAAACGTTTTAAACGAATCACATTTCTTCTAATCCAAAAAACAGTCACTGCAAAAATTACAAGTAGTGCTAATATTTCAAATGAAGCGATCAATACATCATAAACTACTCCTAAATAAGGTGCAAAAACTCTATGTGTACCAAATAATCCATCGATTATAATTTCGAGTAATTCAATATTAATAATTACAAAACCTACATACACAAAAATATGAAGTATTCCGGCTACAGGGCGTCTCACCATTTTTGATTGCCCAAGAGCAATCAATGCCATGTTTTTCCAGCGTGCTTTAGAATTATCTTTTCGATTTACATCTACTCCTAAATTAATGTTACGGATGATTTTTTTTACGCTCGATGCAAAAAAACCGAAACCAACTATAAGAAGTATAGCGAATAAAATATTATCTAAATAACTCATCTAATTAATTTTTAGTAGTTGTGTTAGCATCTTCTGTTGGGGCCACATATGGTTTGTTTTTCTTTCCAAAAAGAGAAACATTCACATAACGTGTTGGATAAAGACGAACATCTTGCAATAACAACTCTAACTCTTTTGAAGTTTTAGATAAATTATTATATAAAGCGTCATCATTTAATAGTTTTCCGGCAGTACCTTTTCCTGAGTTTAAGTTACTCATAATACCATCAACTTTAGCCAAAGTCTGATTTAAGTTTCTAACCGTTTTTCCTAAATCAGCTTTACTTAATGAATCAGATATTTTATTAAAGTTATTCGACATTTTATTAAAGTTGGTTACAACTCCATTAATCTGACCTTTATTTGTATCTAAAATAGAATTAAGACTTCCTGAGGCTCTATGAAATTGTTCCATAGTCTGGCTCAATTCCGCCAATGATTTTTTTAAATTTTCCTGTCCTTGCTTATCCAATACATTATTTAATCCAGAAACTAATGTATTAATATTAGCCAACATTAGATCTAACTTTTTCTGAATTGGTTCAATTTTACCACCTAAAGATTCAGTCAATCCTAATTCTACAGCCGACTCTAATGTTTGTCCGTCAACAGCTGGATCTTTATCCGTAAGATCCGGTAAAATCTTAATTTGCTTTCCACCAATTAAACTTGGAGAATACAAAGATGCTTTACTTGTTTTGGAAATTGGAAAATCTGTTTTTAACTGAAGTTCAACCAATAATTTACCAGTTGTTTCGTTAATTGTAATTTTACTTACTTTACCAATAGTAAGTCCATTTATGGTAACGGGTGCTGATGCTGACAAATCCTCAACATTATCATATTCTACATATAATGTCTTGTAATTTGTAAAAAGGTCTTTACCTTTTAAAAAACTATAGCCCCAAATAAATAATAAAATTGACGCGATGACTAAAATAGCCGTTTTAATTTCTCTTGTTAGTTTCAAAATTCTTAGTGTTTGTACAAAATTAATATAAATATTCGAACTAGAAGCTATTATTTAATTGCGTCTTGAATACTGATTTTTTCTCCATCTTTGGTTGCAATTAAAAATGCAGCTCCATATCCTTTACCTTTAGCTTCTTCCAAATATTTTTTGGCAGCATCATAACTCGAAGTTTCCTGATAAAAATATTTATAAATATTATTTTCATACAACATTGTTACATTTTTAAGGCCTTTAAAGTTTTTAGGTTCTAATGGTGTTTTCTTGATACTCGCTATAAGCTGCACTTTAAAGAACGTTCCTTTTGGAACATTTTTAATTACCGCAGGAGCTTCAATGACTTTAGCTTTTTTTGGAGTCGAAGTATCTCTTACTGGTCTTGCATCTGAAATTTCAGAGTTTCCAGATCCAAAATATTCATTTTTATAACTTAAAATTGCATCTGCAACTGCTCTTGCAATATCATTTTGCCCTTCTTCAGAGTTTAAAACATTTCCTTCGGTTGGATTGGAGATAAATCCTGTCTCAATTAATACTCTTGGCATATAAGCTTTATGTAAAACCATAAAACCAGCTTGTTTTACACCTCCATCACCTCTTCGAACTTTTCCAAGTTTTCCAAAATTATCTTCAACTTTACTAGCCAGAGAAATACTATTGTCCAAATATTCTTCTTGCATCATATTCATTCCAATCATTGACTCAGGAGACTTTGGATCATAACCATCATATTTCTGTTTGTAATCTTTTTCTAAAGTAATAACGGAGTTCTCATTTTTTGCAACTTCTAAATTTGAAGCTGTTTTACTCAAACCCATTACATAAGTTTCTGTACCAAATGCTGCTGTGTTTTTATTAGCATTACAGTGAATAGAAACAAAAATATTAGAATTTGCCCTGTTCGCAATATTTGCTCTTTCTATCAAATCAACAAAAACATCTGATTTACGAGTATAGATTACATTGACATTTGGACTTGCTTCTAAAATTTTACCAACTTTTAAAACAATTGCTAAAGCAATATTTTTTTCAATCCGACCACTGTAAACAGCTCCAAAGTCATGATCACCATGTCCAGCATCAAGTGTTACCTTAAAAACATTTGCCTGGCTATAAGCACAAAAAGACAATATCGTTAGAAAAAAAGTAGATACTACTTTAATTTTGTTAAATCTATTCATAAATCTAAAAGTTAATTTTAATAAAACGCAACTGCTATAATTTTTACAATTGATTATTTTTGACAAAAAATTATATGTAAGTTTGACGTGTCAAAAAACAAGCCATAATTTTACAAAAATAGCATTTAAACCTTTGCATACAAACTTATTTAATATCGTTTTATTATCATTTTTCCTATCTTTAGGATGTGGTAAATTATATTCACAAGAGATAAAAAACAAAACAAAGCCGTTACCAACTGTAAAACAAACAGATAAACCCAAAACTGCAGCAACAGACAAAGTCGTAACACCCGTTACCGACACTATAAAACAGGACACGCTTAAGAAAAAAAAGAGCGCTTTAGATGCTATTACCAAATATAAAGCTAAAGATTACGCAAAATACGACAAGAAAGCTAAAACACTTACTTTGTATAATGAAGCCGAACTTTATTATAAAGATGTCGAACTAAAATCAGGAATTATCGTTTTAAATCTTGAAAAAGACGAAGTTTATGCGGGTCGAATAAAAGATTCTACAGGAGTTTTGACCCAATATCCAAACTTTAAACAAGGCGCAAACGAAGTTCAACCCGATTCTATACGCTTTAATTTTAAAACAAAAAGAGCGTTAATTTATAATTCAAGAACTGAGCAGGGAGAATTTAAAATTAAAGCAGCCATAACTAAAAAAGAAAATGATTCAGTTTACTTTTTAAAAGGCGCTCGTTTTACAACTGCAAGCGATATAGATGATCCAGAATATTATTTCAGAACAAACAAAGTAAAATTTGTACCCAACAAAAAAGTTGTAGTTGGTGTTACTCAAATGGTAATTGCCGACGTTCCGACACCTGTAGCTTTACCTTTCGCTTTCTTCCCGATGAGTCAGGAAAAAAGTATTTCAGGTATCATTATTCCAAGTTACAATGACTCTAATACCAGAGGTTTCTCTTTACAAAATGGTGGTTATTATTTTGCATTAAGCGATAATTATGATTTAACCGTTTTAGGAGATTATTACACCAATGGTAGTTATGCGATGCGATTTGAATCATCATATGCGAAGCGTTACAAATACAGAGGAAACGTAAATGTTCGATTTGAAAACCTAATTAATAGTGAGCGTGGATATCCTGATTATTCTAAGCAAAACATTTACAACATTCAATGGTCACACGCAAAAGATAGCAAATCAAATCCTAATTCAACTTTTTCTGCCTCTGTCAACATGGGTAGTAGTAAGTACTTTAAGCGATCTATTAACCAGGCAAACGTAGGATCAAACCTAAACAACACCTTAAGTTCATCGATCTCTTATAATAAAACATTTAACACGATTCCGCAAGCGCGTATATCGTTAACAGCAACACATCAACAAAATACACAAACAGAAGAAATTCAGATGACTTTACCCGCTTTACAAGCTAGTGTTGATCGTGTATATCCATTTGTTGGAAAAGATGGTGTAAAGAAAGGATTTATAAAAAACATCAACTTACAATACAACTTAAGCGGTAAAAACAATTTTAAAACTACGGATTCATTGTTTTTCAAACCTCAAATGTTTAGAGATGCTCAAATAGGAATGCAACACACTATTCCGATTAGTACAAACTTTAAGTTATTCAAATATTTTAGTGCGGGAGCCTCTACGAACTACCAAGAAACCTGGGTAACAAAAACGATTGACAGAAATTACGATCCAGAGCAAGCCAAAGTAGTTGATAAAACTGTAAACGGATTTGACGCTTATAGAACTTATAATTTCAGCACGAATTTTGGAACCACTATTTATGGAACGTTTAATTTTGGTAGTGACAAAAAAATTCAATCGATTCGTCACGTCATGAGACCAACCGTTACTTATTCGTACACACCAAGTTTCAACCAATATTACAACAACTACACAGTTGATGCTTCTGGAAAAATTGGACAATATTCTCCGTTTGATAATGGTATTTTTGGCGCTCCGGGAAAGAGCAACTCCAACATCGTATCATTTGCTTTGAGCAATACTTTTGAGGCTAAAGTTAGAGACAGAGACAGCACAAAAACAGAACCTAAAAAAATCATGCTGCTAAACAATTTAAACCTTAGCACAAGTTATAATTTTGATGCTGACGGAAAAGAAGTTTTAGCTTGGCAACCCGTAATTTTAAGCGGTGGAACACAGCTTTTTGACAACAAAATGAATGTCAATTTTGGAGCAGTTTTAAACCCTTATGCGATTGATAATTCAGGTAAAGTAATGAACATCTATAACATTGATAATGGCGGAAGCTTGTTTAGAATGACAAGTGCGAATGTTACTTTGAATTACTCATTTTCTAATAAAGGAAGCAGTAATGACGAAAAAAACACGCAAAGCCAACGGAACGGTGGACGTAATGATGATTTATTCGGAACTAATACCGATTTAAATGACAGTAGAAATAGTCAGTTTGCCAATAAAAAAGATGACGACAAAGATGTTATAACAGAATTTTTCAACTCGCACATACCTTGGGATATGACAATGGCTTACTCATTAACCTATTCTAATGCCGCCAGAGAAAATAAGATCACAGGAAACTCGGTTATGATTTCTGCCAATATGGACATCACTCCTAAATGGAAAGGCGGAATTTCTACCGGTTACGATTTTGTACAGAAAGGTGTTACTTTTACCCAGTTTCGTTTTGAAAGAGATTTATTAAGCTGGAGAATGGCATTTAACTGGAGTCCGCTTGGTACAAATTCTAACTGGAATTTCTTTATCGGAATTAAATCAGGAATGCTTAGTGACATTAAATGGAATAAACGAAGCACTTCAAATCGATAAATCGTCGAATAAAAATAATTTGTTATGAAAAAAATCATCTTTACAGAAAAGGCTCCGGCTCCAATTGGTCCTTACAATCAAGCCGTTTTATCAGGAAACACACTTTATGCATCTGGCCAGATTGCTATTAATCCTGCCTCTGGAGAACTTGTTACAGACAACATCAATGATGAAACAAAACAAGTAATGCAAAATATTGCTGCTATACTAGAAGCTGCAGATATGACTTTTGAAAATGTAGTTAAGGCTACTATTTTTATTATGGACATGAATAACTTTGGCGCTATAAACACTGTTTACGGTTCATTTTTTAATGAAAAAACCGCTCCGGCACGTGAGACAGTGCAAGTTGCATGTTTGCCAAAAAATGTAAATGTAGAAATTTCTATAATCGCAGTACAATAAAAAAAATAGCCCTCAGGTCATCACTTTGAACTTAGGCAACTGCATAATTATTCAATAAAATACAACCTGAAACTTGAAACAAAAAAACCGTTACAATCTGTAACGGTTTTTTTATATCATAAATTGGGATTTCTATAATTGCAACGCGACAGCATTTAACAATAATTGCGCTGAAGCCTCATTTGTTGCCAATGGTACATTATGTACATCGCAAACACGAATTAACATATTAATATCAACTTCATGAGCATGGCTTGCAAGTGGATCTTTAAAGAAAAATACCATTTCTGTTTTTCCCTCAGCTACTCTTGCCGCAATTTGAGCATCACCTCCCATTGGTCCAGAAAGCATTCTTTTTACCTTAAAACCAGCATTAACTGCCTTACTGCCTGTAGTTCCTGTTGCGATTAGTTTAATGTTTTCCTGAAGTAGAAGAGTTTTGTTTTTATTCAAAAACTGAACCATATCTGCTTTCTTTCCGTCGTGAGCTATAATAGCAATCTCCATATTTTACTTTTATTTATTGATTAGCAACATGGTAAGCAATTAAACCATCAATAGGTCTTCTTAAAACATTTCCTAATTGAAGTTCATACTTATCAAATGTTTCTTGTAATTCGTCTTTTAAATAAAAAGCGATAGAACCAACAAAATGTACAGGAACTTCTTTACAATTATCAAATTGCTTAATGTAGTTCTTTACAAAAGATTTCATTCCCTTGAAGATGATTTTTCTACAAAATTCAGAATCTTTATGTTTGATCAGGAACTTAGCAAAAGTTGCCAAATAAGCATTAGGATTTGGCTCTTTGTACAATTTGTTTTTGATAAAATCTGGATCAACATCGTACTCTTTTTCAAATTCCACAGCCAGGTCTTTAGGCATTTTATTGAAATAGTATTTTCTGATTAATTCTTTTCCAAAAACATTTCCGCTGCAATCATCCATTACAATATAACCTAATGACTGAACTTTTTGATGCAATACTTTTCCATCAAAAAAACTACAGTTTGATCCGGTTCCCAGGATACTCACAATAGCTTCTTCTCCTTTTGGAGTAGTTGCATAAACAGCTGCGTATGTATCTTCCTGAACTTCAACAATAGCATTTGTAAAATATTCTTGAAATATTTGCGAAAGCGCAGTTTTCATTCTATCAGTTCCACAACCTGCTCCGTAAAAAAACAAGTGTGTAGCATTCTTTTTATTTTGCAAAATATCAAAACGATCATTCAATCTTTCAATTATTTCAGGCTTGTCAAGAATTTCAGGATTTAATCCTAAAGTTTGTGTCGTGAATAATACCTTTCCATTATCATCAATTGCAATCCAATCGGCTTTAGTAGACCCACTATCAACTATTAATTTCATTTTATTTAGTTTTTGGATTAGTTTTTCTTTAACTAAATAAAAAGTGTATTTTTTACGTTAATTAAAGAAGTAACAAAATAAGAAAAATCCCGCTACAATTAAATAACGGGACTTTACAAAAATATATAATATTATTTTAAACCTGCAATATGTACAGATAAATCGATCAATTTACTTGAGTATCCGTACTCATTGTCGTACCAAGAAACAAGTTTGAAGAAAGTTGAGTTTAATCCAATTCCTGCAGTAGCATCAACAATAGAAGTTCTTTTGTCAGAAATAAAATCTTGAGATACAACAGCATCTTCAGTATATCCTAAAATACCTTTTAATTCATTTTCAGAAGCTTTCTTTAAAACAGCCATAATTTCTTCGTAAGAAGTTTCTTTAGCTACTTTTACAGTTAAATCCACTACAGAAACGTCAGCAGTAGGAACACGGAAAGACATTCCAGTTAATTTTCCATTCAAAGCAGGAATTACTTTTCCAACAGCTTTAGCAGCTCCAGTTGAAGATGGGATAATGTTGATGCTTGCAGCACGTCCACCTCTCCAGTCTTTTCTAGAAGGACCATCAGCAGTCATTTGAGTTGAAGTTGTAGCGTGAACAGTTGTCATTAAACCTTCAACAATTTCGAAATTATCATGAATTACTTTAGCTAAAGGAGCTAAACAGTTTGTAGTACAAGAAGCATTAGAAACAACTAAATCAGAAGCTTTTGCAGTTTTGTGGTTTACACCCATTACAAACATTGGAGCATCTGCAGACGGAGCAGAAATAATTACTTTCTTAGCACCACCTTTGATATGCTCGTTTGCAGTTTCAATAGTTGTGAAGATACCAGTACATTCAGCAACTACATCAACATCAACTTCATTCCATTTTAAGTCAGCTGGGTTTCTTTCTGCAGTGATACGGATATTTCTTCCGTTTACATAAAGTTTTCCTTCTTTCACTTCTACAGTTCCATTGAAACGTCCGTGAACTGAATCATATTTTAATAAGTAAGCTAAGTGATCAACATCTAATAAATCGTTGATTGCTACTACTTCTACATTATCTCTATTGAAAGTTTCTCTAAAAACGATTCTTCCGATACGTCCAAATCCGTTTATTCCTAATTTTACTTTTGACATTTTACTTAATTTTTGCTTTTGTTTTTATTACACTAATTTAAAGTCTAATTTCCTCACAATAAACTTCTTTCCTTTTTTAAACTTTTATTTTATGTTGACATGATGTCAGATACTCTTAACAATTCTCTATCAATTTCAGATTTACCTTTAATTGCTTGTTCAAGAGGAGTTAAAACTACTTTATCAGCCTGTAATCCAACCATATAATTTGACTTACCATCTATTAATGACTCTACAGCTTTTACACCTAAACGGCTTGCTAAAACACGATCAAAGCAAGATGGAGAACCACCACGCTGCATGTGTCCTAAAACCGAAACTCTAACGTCATATTCCGGCAAATTAGCTTCAACGTAATCTTTTAATTCGAAAACGTTTTTACCAATTTTATCTCCTTCGGCAATAACCACTATACTTGATGATTTTCCTGAAGCTTTACTTTTTTGAAGAGAGTCTAGCAATCTGTCTAAACCTAAATCTTCTTCAGGAATAAGAATTTCTTCGGCACCTGCTCCAATTCCGGCATTAAGAGCAATATGTCCTGCGTCTCTACCCATAACCTCTACAAAAAACAGACGATTATGTGAACTTGCAGTATCTCTAATTTTATCAATACAATCTACAACAGTATTAAGTGCTGTATCATAACCTAACGTATGACTTGTTCCAAAAATATCATTATCAATTGTACCTGGAATTCCCATTACTGGAAAACCATATTCTGAATTAAAAATCAATCCTCCGGTAAAACTTCCGTCTCCTCCAATAACAACAAGAGCATCAACTCCGGCTTTTACTAGATTTTCGTGCGCTTTTTTTCTACCTTCAGGAGTTCTAAACTCAACTGAACGAGCCGATTTTAAGATCGTTCCACCTTTGTTTACAATATTATTTACGCTTCGAGGTCCCATTTCTTTGAAGTCACCTTCGATCATTCCTTGATACCCTCTATAAATTCCGATGCATTCTATATTATGATACGCACACGTTCTAACAACTGATCGTATTGCGGCATTCATTCCTGGTGAGTCTCCTCCAGATGTCAGAACACCAACTTTTTTTATTGTTTTTGGCATTATTTAAGTATTAAAGTGTAAAATTAGCAAACATTCACCACTTTTCGGGTTATGTTTATAATAAATTAATAAAATATGTTAAATTCAAACGTTTTCGTTAATAAGTTTTTCGATAGTAAAAAATTCATTTAAAATAATAAAAGCTACTTATTTTAAGTAAATATTTAAAATTAACAATACATAAATGAAGTGTTATAAAATTTTATTGTTTTATATCAATCTCCAAAAAATTAATCAGCCTTTAAAATTAGCACAAAAAAAACCATTCACCGCAGTGAATGGTTTTATATAATATATTTTTAACAAATCAATTAAAAGTCATTATCCGGAATCAATCCTTCGTTATTTTGTGGTTGTGTAGTTTTCTTCTCTTCTTTTTTATCCGTTTTCTTTTTATTCTTTTCGGCATCCTTTTTATTTGAGAATTTGACTAATTCAGGATTTAAATAAGAATCCTGCAAATCATCTGAAGAGCTTTTTATAGCTCTTTCTAATTTATGATTCTTGAACAGTTTATTGACCAACTCACTAAAGGTATCAAAATCTACTTCATACGAAATACCAACTCCTTGCGTGTAACCAATTCCTTGTCCAATATAGTTGATATCATTTTCTTTATTAAATAAACGAAGATTCATTGAACCATCTTCATTTACTCTGTATAATATTTCAATATCTCCAACAATTGCAGATTCGTTGACACCGCCAATCGGAACTCCTAATTTTCCGTTTATTGTAATTCTTTCATTTACCTGAGACGTTATATTAGCAACAAACTGACCATCGGCCTCCTGCCCTAACCTTTTATCTGCAGAAATATAATTTAAATCAATATTGACTTTATCATTATCTGATTTTATAATTCCGCCTAACAAACTAGAAGCCGTTTCTGTAAGTGTTCCAGATAAATCGCCCTGACTAAATCCGTCTGTACTCATAAACGAGCCCGTTGACAATAGATAAAGTGCTTGTGTCTGACGAATATCTTTATCATCCAACTTATATTGTATCTCTGACTTTAAAACATTACTTACGGATGGAAACTGAATATCAAAATTTGGTTCCGGACTTGTTAAATCTCCTCTCAAACCAATCACAACTTCTACAGGTACTTTTTTATTAAACGAAGAGGTATTATCTAATAACACTGCAGGATTTGCAGAAGTTTTATAAACTGCTTCCAAATTCAATTGTGCCTTCATTGGGTTTCCTTCCCAAATAATAGATCCTCCTTTTTTAACTGAGAATTTTTTATCGATTAAACCTCCGTATTTAAAATTATAAGTTCCTTCATATGCCTGGAAATCTCCCCACATATTAAACTTCCCAAGCGTATTGATTTTAAATAATAAGGATCCGTAACCTTTACCTTTCATACCATGTCCGGAATTTCTATCCAAAATTACTTCAACCTCGGCATCTGGAGTAATATCAAAATCAAATTCCAGTTCAAGACCATTATAATTTCTTGTTTTTTCTACAATACCATTTGCTAAGTTGTATTTTTCTTTTGGCGTCACAAAATGAATCCAACTACTTTCTCCAACGCTTTGAGCATTATTAATAGGTATCTTGACTTCTGTTCCTTTCTCAGACTTAGCATCTACTTTTATAAATAAACTTTCTGTAGGCCCTTTAATACTTGCCGTACCATTTATAAATGCCGTACCAAAATATGCTGCATCTTCACTATCTTTTGTATCCAGCGCCAACAATCTCTTTGATGTAATTGTCAAATCTAATTTCCAATCTCCAAAATTATGATGCTCAATACTTCCGTTCAGCAAACCTTTAGTTTCATATTTTGTATCTGTAAGCTGATTATTTCTAAACAAAAACTTTTCATCCGTCAAATCAATTACCGTACGATCACTCAATTCATAATCGACATTAAGATACGGGATCGTCATTCCTGCTTTTTCGACATATAGTCGCCCGTTTATCTCCGGTTTTTTAAGATTCCCTACAACTGCGGCATTACCAGAAACTGATCCTCGAATATTAGACAAAACATCTCCTCCAACTGTCCCTAAAGTAGCCAGATTAAATCCTTCGAGTTTTAAATTTAAGTCCAGGAAAGTTTCTTTATTTTCTATCGCAAAAGTTCCATTGGCTCTAAACGATTCTGTAAAACCATTTTGAATAGACGAATTTATGGTGAATTTCTTAAAGGTTTCATCACCGGCAATATCAAAATTTAAAGTTCCTAAGTCGGTCTTATTCAAATTAAGATGATCAATTACAATGGATGCCGTTGGCTGAAAAACATTCTTGTTCTGCTTATAATTGACATTTCCATTCAAGTTCCCGTTAAAAACAAACTTAGAGTTTAACGGCGTAATTTTATTAATATCAACATCTTCAAAATTCAGAACAATATCTTTGTAATCACTTCCTTTAATAACACCATTTAAATCAATTTTCTGATTTTCGTGCGACAAAATAATATTATCAATCGTGAAATTTTTAAAGAATTGATCAAAAACAATCTGATTATCTTTATCCTCATCTTCATTTAAATACCAGAGATAATCTTTAAATTTCATTTCAGATTTCTTGATACCAACAATATTATTTTTATTTTTATCTATAGTATGATACAAATCCAAGTTAAAGTAATCTTCTCCTTTTTCGCCGCCTTTAAACTCAGATCGGACAAACAAAGTATCTTTTGAGGTAACATTAATTAAGTTAAAATCACGGACTTTATAATAGGGCGTTTTGATACTATCTAATTCGACGAAAGCATTATAAAGCGCATTTTTATTATCAATATTGATTCGAATATTATCGAATGTATTTTTTGCAGCCGTAATTTTCTGAGATTTAAATCTAAACTTAAACTCTTGTAAATCGGAGTCAATTTTTCCGCGCATTACAGTACTCGAGTCAATATTAATTTCAGGATACAGCATTTCAACCACTTTATCATAAACATGGAAATTGAATCGCAAAAACTGTCCTTTTTTAACTTTGTAAGGTTTGTAATTCGTGTAAAGACTTCCTACTGAATTCATTACTAATTTATCCAATTGTGCAAACTGAAATTTACCTACTATTTCTCCGTTTACAACATCATTAGAACTTATGGTTATCGTACGTAATTTATCGGCATCGAAATTAGAATTTACGGTAATTTCATCAAAGGCATACGTTGACTTTGGATTTTGATAAACAGCATCTTTGATAGAAACAGTTCCCTGAAGATTCTCAATAGAATTTCCGCTGACTGCAACAATCGCGTCACCTCTAAAATATGAAATAGAATCAGTTATAAATTTTAGTTTTCGTAAATCAGCATTTTCAACATTAATATGGAAATCGTATTTACTTTCACGTTTACTCAAATCAACCAAACCGTCAAAACTCAAATTTAAATTTGGATCATTTATAGAAACCTGTCCTTTATAATAAGGCAATTTAAAATTACCATTTACCACAATATTATTATAGGTGTATTTATTATAATCTAACTTTGTAATATCCCCTTTTATAATGGTATTCAGATATTTTTCGGTAAAACCAACTCCGTCAACATCTAAATTTAAGGTCGTTTTTCCAATATCCTTTCGTCCCAATAAAGCACCGATATTAAAATTATCCAAAATTACATTTCCGGAATATGAAGCTTTATCTATAAAATCCATATTATTCAAATGCAAATCGGCCTCACCATTTCCTAAATCGGTAATCATTTTAAAACTAGTTTCTAAGTCAGTTGTCGAAACTTTTGCTTTTCCAACTATATTGAATTTACCAATTCGCTGAAGTTCTTTTGGAAGTTTTTTTCCTAAAATTCCCGGCAATAAAACAACTAAATTGTCATAGCTAGAAACTAATTTTTCAAACTTTCCATCCATCGCAAACTTTTGAGTTTTGCTGCCTAAAAGATTTTTAAAATTAATTGTACCGTTAATCTTAGAACCGTTTGTATCACTTAATTTAAGATGCCTTAAATTAAGATCATTTAGCGTACCTCTGATTTTAGTTTTTATTTTAAAATGTTGGTTTTTACCCAAACCATCATAAAAGTAACGAATATCATTTGATGCAATTGAAGCTGAATCCAGTACAACATTGAACTTTACTTTATCTGTAAAATGCAGAAAATCTTCTATTTTATAATTCAAAACAGCCAATCCGTAAATTGAAGATCTTTTAGTTTTTATAGCCAGATTTTCAACTTTTATCTGCTTTTTTGTATAACTAAATTTACCGGCAAAATTGGAAACATACAAACCGCGATGATCCAAAAAAGAAAACCTGTGGATCGTAGTATTTACATCTGGTCCGTACAACTTAAAATCACTGATATAGGCGTTTAGCTTTTTAAAATCTAAAAAAACCGGTGTCATTTTGTTTTCATCAACAACAGAAAAATTACCATTAGAAATATAGGCGTTTTTAGCTGTTAACAAAAAGTGCTTACTGGATTTCGTTCTCTTTGGACTTGTTTCAAATCGTTTAATAAACTTATTAATATTGTTTTCGTCTTCGTTCTTATAAGTTTTCAAATTAAAAATTAAACCTGTTAAACGCAGATCGCCAAAGATTAAATCTCCATCGATTAATCTTTTAACACTTACAATATCAGTAGTGATAATATCCGAGTAAATTAAAGTCTTTTTGTGATGATCTAAAATCCTAACTGTCTTGAGTTTTACTCCTCCAAAAATATTAATCGCAACTTTCTCTACAGAAATATCTGTTTTAAAATCTTCGTTTAAAGTCTCGGTAATGTATTTTGCGATTTTTGTCTGAACGACAGGCAAAGCCAATATGATAGCAAGTGCTAACAAAAGTAAAATTAACCCAATTAGGGTTCGTGATATTATTTTTTTTACTTTTCTGATAGCTCTTTTATTTTAGTTTTCTTTTAAATTTACTTTGAACAGACAAAGAACGGCTGTTTTTGATAAAAATTCTTTAATTTTGGCTTCTCCTTATAATAAAAGAAAATCAAATATTTGATTTGTCAAATATAATTCAAAATTCGTGCCTTTATATGCAAAATTCAGAGGTTTTTATTCTTGCCATCGAAAGTTCATGCGACGATACTGCTGCCGCGGTTTTACATAACGATAAAGTACTCTCAAATGTTGTTGCCAACCAGTTAATTCACAACCAATATGGTGGTGTAGTTCCGGAACTGGCATCGAGAGCACATCAACAAAATATTGTACCTGTAATAGATGCAGCACTTCGTAAAGCAAATGTACAAAAAGATCAATTAACCGCCATTGCCTTTACACAAGGTCCGGGTTTGATGGGTTCATTATTAGTCGGAAGTTCATTTAGCAAATCATTATCATTGGCTTTGAACATTCCGTTGATTGCTGTAAATCATATGCATGCACACATTTTAGCCCATTTTATAGATGAAGAAGGTTTTGATAAACCTGAGTTTCCGTTTTTGGCCTTGACTATTAGTGGCGGTCATACACAAATTGTAAAAGTGAATGGCTTTTTTGATATGGAAATTATCGGAGAAACCACAGATGACGCCGTTGGAGAAGCTTTTGACAAAAGCGCCAAAATTTTAGGCCTGCCTTATCCCGGCGGACCTTTAATTGATAAATATGCTAAGGAAGGAAATCCGAAGGCTTTTGCTTTTACAAAACCAAAAGTACCGGGATTAGACTTTAGTTTCTCTGGATTAAAAACAGCAATTTTATATTTTATACAGAAGAAAAAATTAGAAAACCCAAATTTTGTCGAAGAAAATCTAAATGATATTTGCGCTTCTATTCAATACACTATTATTGAAATTTTGATGGACAAATTGAAATTAGCTGTAAAAGAAACCGGAATCAAACAAATTGCTATTGGCGGAGGTGTTTCTGCAAACTCCGGAATTAGAACCCGATTAAAAGAAAGTGAAGGAAAATACGGTTGGAAAACTTTTGTTCCTAAATTTGAATACACAACCGATAACGCTGCAATGATAGGAATTGTAGGATATCAAAAATATTTATCAAGTCGTTTTGAAACTTCAGCAGTCGTTTCGAAAGCGCGAATTCAATTTTAAATTATGCAATTATTTTACAATCCTGATATAGATGAAACAACTGAAAGCTTTTCATTTGATAAAGAAGAAAGCCGACATATCATAAAGGTTTTACGAAAGAAAGACTCCGATATATTACACGTTACGAATGGCTTTGGCTTATTGTTTGAAACCGAAATTACTTTGGCGTCTGACAATAAATGTATTGTTAATGTTATTTCGATAACAAAATCTCCTGAACCAAAATTCCGTTTGCATTTGGCAGTTGCTCCAACAAAAATGAATGATCGTTTTGAATGGTTTTTAGAGAAAGCTACCGAAATTGGAATTCAGGAAATTACTCCAATTTTTTGTGATCGATCTGAACGAAAAGTGATTAATTTGGAACGTTTTGAAAAGATTATTTTATCAGCAATGAAGCAATCGAACGAAACTTATTTACCTAAATTAAACCCTGCTATTTCATTTAAGGAGTTCATCAAACAAAAAAATGAAGGTTTACAATTAATCGCACACTGCGAGGAAACGGATAAAAAATCATTGAAAGACGTTTTAAAACCAAATGAAAACGTAACACTTTTAATTGGTCCCGAAGGAGATTTCTCCGATAAAGAAATCGCACTGGCGATAGAAAATAATTTTCAGCCTGTCACTTTAGGAAATACTCGTTTACGTACAGAAACTGCAGCGATTGTAGCTTGTCATAGTGTGGTATTTTTTAATGAAACTTCGAATTAATTGATGCTAAAGTTGGTATGAAAAAAATATTTCTTTTATTTTTATTGGTTTCAATTTCTTCTTTTTCACAAGAAATTGCATTGCTAAAATATAGTGGTGGTGGCGATTGGTACGCAAATCCAACATCGCTGCCTAATTTGATCAAATTTTGTAATGCTAACATTAATACCAAAATAAAAGCAAAACCCTCTACTGTTGAACCAAGTAATCCTGATTTGCTTTCGTATCCTTTTGTACACATGACGGGACACGGAAATGTTGTTTTTAGCGATGATGACGTTACTAATCTAAGAAATTATCTAAATGGCGGAGGTTTTCTTCATATTGATGACAATTATGGAATGGACCAATATATTAGAAAAGAAATAAAAAAAATTTTCCCGAATAATAATTTAATAGAAATCCCTGCAAATCATCCCATATTTCTAAAACCATATCCTTTTCCTAACGGATTACCAAAAATTCATGAACATGATGGTACCCGCGCACAAGCTTTTGGAATTTTTATCGACAATAAATTAGTACTTCTATATACTTATGAATGCGATTTAGGAGATGGATGGGAAGATCCCGAAGTGCATAATGACCCGGCAGCTGTTAGAGAAAAAGCTTTAAAAATGGGTGCCAACATAATCAATTATATTTTTACTAATTAAACGCTACAAAGTGCAACTTACTCACGAAGAAAATCAATTTGAGAGAAAAACGTTTCCGATAACACTGGTTTGTGATCATATTTACTTCCAGCAAAATATTGGTTCGTTATTTAGAATTAGTGAAGCCTTTGGCGTTGAGAATATCATCTTTCTAGGAAAAGATATTCCGCTTACACCACGAAAAATCAATAAAACTTCAAGAAGCACGCATCTTCATGTGCCTCATTCTATAATTGAAGAAACAACAGAACTTGTAGATTATTTACTTCAAAACAACTTTGAAATTATTGCTTTAGAAATTGCAAGCAATAGCAAACCCCTAAAAGAGGTTGTAATTCCTAAAAATCAAAAAATTGCACTTTTAATAGGAAGTGAAATTGACGGAATCTCAGACGAACTTTTAAAAATTTCGAACCAAATTGTACACATAAATATGTTTGGAAAAAACTCCAGTATGAATGTTGTGCAAGCTGCCAGTATAGCACTTTATGAAATAACTTCTTTATAAAAACTGAACTCTAAAATTTCATTTTGAAGTATCATTTCTGTTTTTGCATCAAATTGATTCGATAAAATTATCGTTTAAACACATATAATCACGACCAAATACATTTAAAAAAGTAAAAAGAAAGAAAAGACTGATTAATATTTTTTAATTATTTTTTGTAGGAATCAGCATTTGTAAGGGTTTGTAAAATTCTCACAAATATTCTATTGTAAAAATTTTTCTACAATATGTTTTTGTTATAAAATTGCGTCATAAATAACCAAATTTAATTTTTTATAACAAAAACCCAAATTATTATGAAAAAAGTTCTTTTTACCGCAATTGCAGCGTTAATGCTGTTTGCTTGCCAAAATGACCAAACTGAATCTACTGGTCCAGAAACTAATGCTGCAACGCGTCGTGCATGTGCATCACAACAAGTGTTAGAAGCTCAATTGAAAGCTGATCCAATGTTAGCGATCAGAATGAATGAAATTGAAGCTTTTACAAACAAGAGTATGCTTACTAATCGTCTTGTAAACGGAAAAATTGAAATTCCGGTTGTTGTGAATGTTTTGTACAAAACAGCTGCACAGAATATTTCTGATGCACAAATTCAATCACAAATTGATGTCTTGAATAAAGATTTCAATGCATTAAACTCAGATTACAATAGTGTTCCGGCTCTTTTTGCTGGTGTAAAAGCGAATGTAGGAATTACATTTGTTCTGGATCAGATTATTAGAAAATCAACTACCAAAACTTCATGGGGAACAAATGATGCCATGAAAAAAACAGCTCAAGGTGGTTTGGCACCAACTTCTCCAACTACGAAACTTAATTTATGGTCTTGTGCCATTGGCGGCGGAATCCTGGGTTATGCACAATTTCCTGGTGGAGCATCTGCTACAGACGGAGTTGTAATTGATTCAAGATATTTTGGTTTATCTGGTGCTGCAAATGCTCCATTTAACTTAGGAAGAACTGCAACTCACGAAGTGGGTCACTGGATGAATTTACGCCACATTTGGGGAGATGCGAATTGCGGAAGCGATTTAGTTGCTGATACTCCAACTCATAACGAAGAAAATTATGGTCTACCGGCATATCCACATTATAGTACATGCTCAGGAACTCCTGTAGAAATGACTATGAATTATATGGATTACGTTGATGATAATGCAATGTACATGTTCTCACAAGGGCAAAAAAGCAGAATGGCTGCCATATTTGTTTCCGGTGGTCCAAGAGCTGGTTTTGGAATCTAAAAGACAACAAAATCTAAAAGCTAAAAGCGAGATGATATCATCTCGCTTTTTTTTGTTTCTTACTAAATTTCAAAAGCTTTTTCCTATATTTATAATCTAAAATTGAATCATGATAACATCGAAAATTATTTCAAACGGAATATTAAGAGCTTTAACAACAATCTTAGTTGTAGGCGCCATTTTATATTTTTTATATGAAATACAAACTGTAATTGTTTATTTATGCATTTCGCTGATATTGTGTTTAATTGCAAACCCATTAGTTCAATTTTTAAAGCATAAATTAAAATTCGGTAACTCGCTAGCCGCAACAACTGCGCTTGTTCTATTTATATTGGCAATAGTTGGTTTTATATTATTATTTGTGCCTTTAATCATTTCGCAAGCCAATAATTTATCTTTGTTAGATACTAAAAATTTACAACAGCAGTTTATTGAAACGGAACATACTATTGAATCTTACTTTAACATTCAACATGTAGATTTAAATAAAGTTTTAAAAGATTCTAAAATAACCTCTATTATAGATTTTACCTATTTTACAGGTTTTCTAAATTCAATTTTTGGCTTTATGGCCAATATGGGAATGGGCCTTGTATCTGTATTTTTTATCACTTTTTTCTTTATCAAAGATCAGGATGCTTTTAAAATAAGTGCAAGAAAAATTCTTCCTGATACTAATGAGGATAAAATTTTAAACTCTATTACAAAAATAAATCACTTTTTAACCCGCTATTTTATTGGTTTATTACTGCAATTAACGGTCGTATTTATTTTGTATTTAATTGTTTTAATGATCTTTGGAAATGAAAATGCATTTGTAATTGCGTTTTTATGTGCCATTTTGAATGTCATTCCATACATCGGGCCAATAATCGGGACTATATTAGCCGGAATTTTAACCATGATCAGTATGATTGGAAGTGATTTTCAAACAGAAATTCTTCCAAGAACAATATATGTAATCATAGGATTTTTGTTGGTTCAGGCTATTGATAATAACATTAGTCAACCAATAATTTCATCAAAAAGTGTAAATTCGCACCCGTTAGAAATATTCTTGGTTACTTTAATCAGCGGAATTACTTTTGGGATTGTTGGGATGATTATTGCAATTCCTGTTTTTACAATGGTGAAAGTAATTTTAAAAGAATTTTTTCCTAACAACAAAGTTGTCTCCGTATTAACCGAAAGAATTTAGCATTGAACACTCCTATTTTACGCCAAGATATTCAAGATTTTATAACTGAAAATAGTGGTGGTTCAATTTCAAAATTAGCACTTCAGAAAAACCCGTTTCCTGAGATAGACTGGATTTTAATTCTAAATCAAATTGAAGCCAAATCTAAAGCAAAGGAAAAATTACCAACCTGGTTTTCGACTGCGAATATTATTTATCCGAGTAAAATATCGGTTGAACAAACCTCATCTGAAAAAACAGCAGCTTACAAGGCTTCTTTAATATTGGGAGAAACGTTAATTGATCTAACCGGAGGTTTTGGAGTCGATGATTATTACTTTTCTAAGAGATTTAAAAGCATAGCGCATTGTGAAATCAATGAAGATTTATCGGCAATTGTAAAACACAATTTTGAGCAATTACAAATTGAAAATTGTACTTTTTATGCTAATGATTCTACGAATGTCTTAAATGAATTAAGTCAAAAATGGGATTGGATTTATATTGATCCTTCACGCAGAAATGATGCGAAAGGCAAAGTTTTCATGCTGAAAGATTGTTTGCCAAACGTTCCGGATTTATTGCACTTTTATTTCGAAAAAGCCAACTCAATTCTAATAAAGACTGCTCCGCTTTTAGATCTTTCGGCAGCTTTATCAGAACTTAAATTCGTTAAAAACATTCATATTATTGCCCTTGAAAATGAAGTAAAGGAATTACTATTTGAAATTCACAATCATTATAAAGGTGAAATCACGATCAAAACTGCTAATATTTTAAAAGAAAAAATTGAAAGTTTTGAATTTGTTCTAGGTGATGAAATCGCTTATCCATCCTATCACTTGCCTCAAAAGTATGTTTACGAACCCAATTCGGCTATTATGAAATCTGGTGGTTTTGACGAAGTAAGTACTATTTTCGATATTAATAAACTCCATAAACATTCCCATTTATATACTTCTGAAGATTTGATCGATTTTCCGGGACGTCGTTTTGAAATCGAAAAAGTGATTCCGTATAGCAAAAATGAAATGAAAACAGAACTTGCTAATCAGCAAGCAAATATCACTACAAGAAACTTTCCGGACACAGTAGAAAACATTCGAAAAAAATGGAAAATAAAAAATGGAGGAAATTTGTATTGTTTTTTTACAACTGATAAAAATGATAACAAAATAGTTTTAATTTGCAGAAAAATAACTTAAAAATGAAACAACTAATTACACTAACCTTTTTTCTATTAACCTTTACTGCTTTTGCCCAAAAACCATGTGAATACAGTGCAAACGTGAATGACTCTATTGGTAGTTACAAAGTAACTAACGAATATATGATTAGCGAAAAGTACTTTGGCGGAACTTTTAATTACATCTTCTTTTCGTTGGCTCAAACAGATGGTTTACCAACTTTAAACTTACAATTGATTCAAAAAAGCAAAGATTTTATAAAAGCAAATTGCTTTGATAAAAGCTCAAAAATCTATTTACAGTTAGAAAACGGAAAAATAGTTACATTAATGCATATTAATCAGGAGAACTGCGGAACGCTTATTCGCGATGATAAAGGTTTTGATAATCGCGTAAACACGGGAATCTTTATGTTTATGAAAGATAATTTTGAAGAACTAAAGAAATCTCCTATTTCGATCATGCGAATTAAATACTTGACAGACACAGAAGATTATATTGTTAAAACTGACTTAACTTCTGAATTGAATGGTAAAGTTTACCATCCGAATACCTATTTTATGGAGAACATTAGATGTGTTGAATAACTAATTACATTCCCATTTTTGATTGGAAACAGTATCTTTTAAACCTGTTTTTAAATTATAATGCCACCACTCTGAATCGAATGAATTGAAACCATTTTTTATCATTACATTCTTAAGGTATTTTCTATTTGCTTTTACTGGCACAGGCAACTTTTTATAATTGTGACTGGCCTGAATACCAAAATAATCGAAAGTAGTTCCCATTTCGAGTTCTACTCCTTGAGCATTTACTAAAGTAATATCTACGGCTCCTCCTCTATTATGGATGGAGCCTTTTTTTGGATCAGCAACATACTCCGGATTTGGCACAATCTCCCACATTTTCTGTTGTATTGATAAAGGTCTGTAACAATCAAAAAGCTTTATTTTACAGCCGTTCTTCATGAATTCTTTATTGGCAGCAATTAATGCTTTAACAGTCTTATAGCGCAACATACACTCGGCGCAATCATATACTTTGGCTTTTAGAAAATTATCTTCGGTAGCGTATTTCATGTCGTAAACAAAATCGCTGCTATAATCCTTTAAATTTACAAAAGTAGTATCACTAATTTCCTGCGTCGTTTCACTCGAGTAAACTTCGTTTTGAGCTTCTGAAGAGACGATCCAAAAAAGAGAAATCAGAAAAAATAATGTTTTAGTAGATTGTGACATGTGCTATAAAATTTGAAAAATGAAATTAAACAAAAAAATCCATTCTCTTATTTAATATTTTGAAAGTCTTTGAATTCATAGTTTTTATCCTTTTATACCAAAAGAAATCTTCTCTAAAAAGCTATTTTAAACTACTGTTTCGCTTTTAATTTTGAGATCGTTCTTTGTTTTTCTATTAAATGAAATGACAAAATAAAAAGTACCATGGCAAAGAAATAAAAATAAATATCATTCGAACCAGAAATCCAAAACAATGCAAAATAACCCACTATAAATGATACAATTCCGACTATAAAACCAATTATAAAGAAGATAAATTTATTGTGTTTCGTTAAGACCAAAAAATAAACTGCACTTAAAAGTACAATCATTTTTAATGCCGAAAAAATTCCGCCATCTTTTCCGTAGTGATAGGAAATATCTGTTTCTATTTTAAAATTAATATAGAATATAACCCCCGTATTAATGAGAATTAGTAAAACGATTAAGGCAATCCTTTTCATTTGATCTCTATATTATATTCTTTTATGACATACATATCAAGAATTGATTTACTATACTTTATATTAAGAACATAATGTTCTATTATCTCTTTTCTTGTCAAGTGATCCGGATTACTATAACCCAAACTATATCCTTTATCTTCAAAATGATAGTACAATAAATCTGATCTGCCTGAAATATAATTATCAATTGGCAGCTTTATTTCCTGAGTAGGCAAATCATTTGCTGTACTTTCTAAATAAAAATTAACAGCTACTTTTATAGTGATGAAAATAAAAAATGCGAAAATAAGACATCCCAAAAGGTCAATAAACAAATCTACTTTATCGTATATTTTGTGATTCTTTTTGGTTAGGTTGTTTTTATCTTTTTCTTTTTGATTGTACTGATATAAAAAAACAAGTATAATTAAAAAACAAAGCAGAAAAAGCGATATATTTAAAACAAACGGAAAATTTAAAATCAATCTGTACCCTCTTTGAAAAATAATTAATACAAACGCCATTACGAAGTAAATCCATCGCTTTGAAAGTATCTTTTCGGTCATTATTTCAGGTTTGATTTATTCACTCGTTTTTTCTTTATAATTTTAAAAATGAAGAAGATTATCAAAATAATTAAAACATTAGTGACAAGATTAATGCTCCCCATAAAACCACATTGTCTTTCGCTTCCTGAAATGTCAAATTGGTAATATATTGCCGGATATCCCACAACGAAACCTGTATTAAATGGCGGAAGACCAAACAATAGACTATATAAAACTGTTGCAAAAAAGTACACTATTGCTATTATTATCACTGTAAATAAACTCTTTTTCATAAACTATTTGGAACTAGATTTTCTAAAAAAATAATTTGCAGAAAGGTACTATTATTTAAGTATTAAAGCCAAAAATTATAACTTTTGGCTTTACTGAATATTTTTTTTAATGCATTTAGTTAATGAATAAACTTCATTTTTAGTACCAAAAATTGCATGTACTTTTTTAATTTAATAACTATCAGATTATAACAAAAACACAATTACGCAAGCTATTTTTCATTCTTTATTATGAAATAATGAATTTGCCTGATATTCCGGATGCTTATCGATATAAGCCTTTATATACGGACAATAAGGTTTTACTTTAAGATGATGCTCTTCAGCATAATCCAAAACATACTTTGCTATATAAGCAGCAATTCCTCTTCCTCCTAATTCCGGTGGAACTTCGGTATGAATGTAAGCAATACCTCCTTCAAACAATTTGTATTGTTCAAATGCCATATTTCCGTCGAGATGAATCTCAAAACGTTTATCTTTTTCATTGTTTATAACGGTATATTCCATGATGATTTTTTTTAGTAGTGTAAAATTAATAAAGAATAAAGCACTAAGCACTTAATCTAGGACAAGAAATATTCAACAACAAAAACCATAAATCAATGATTATCAAAACATAAAATACAAATAATCAGTTTAAAAATTGGAGCTTCAACTTTTTTAGAGATCATTTTTACATTTAAATTAGCCCACTTCTTTCAAAAACAAATCAAATCGAAGTTTGACACTGGTCGAAATTTTATAACTTTACTACAGCAACATTTTTCTAGTTGTTATTAAGAGCGATTACCTATTTATGATTTTGCGTTCTGTAATTATGGCAGAACTTTCAAACCTTCAGAAAATGAAAAAGAGAGAAAAACTAGAAATTATTAAGAAACACTATCCTAATGCTTTAACAACTATCGATTTTATAAATAAAATCATTGATTATGTTGAAGAAAAACTAGATTTAGAACCCGCACAAATAATGTTAGCGGATAGTATTTGCAGTGATGATGTAAACAGTATACAGTATCCTGCCAGAGCGCTTGAATTTTTAGGTCCTTTTAAAATGGGAGGATTAGACGGATTTCCATTTACCGGATTAACAGGTATGCAGGCTTTTGCGAGTCATGTACCTGATGAAGGTGCCGTTTTTATATATTATGGTCCACATATCGGAATTTCGAAAGATGGAATTGTTGGCGAAATAAATCGATTCGGGCAAAATAAAAATTCAAGTTGTTGCGGTGCTGCCAAGGGAGCGCTAAATAAATTGGCAGATAACGATATAAAACCTGGTAATATTACAGAAATGGATTATCAGATGAATACTATTGAACAGATTTTATACAATCAAAAGGATAGAATTCTAAGCCAAAAAATCCCTCTCTATGAAGCTACCGAAGTAGTTTATGAAGCCATTGACAAACGAATTTTAGAACTCGTAGCTGCTACAGAATACAATTGTAAATATGTAATACTTACTGGTATAATTTTAATTAACAGTGATAGTGATGTTGGGTCTTTTTCTTCAACTAAAAGATTTGAAATCATCAATCTGAAAACAGGAGCTAGAGAAGACTTAATCTCTATTATAAATCCCACTTTATAAGAATTGAATAAACGAACCAATTAATAGTTTCTTATTTGCAACTAATAACCCGTTGGGTGTAATTATTTTGCATTTAAACTTAAAAAAAATCCCAAACATTTAATTGATGTTTGGGATTTTTCAGCATAAGTAAATTTTACTATTAAATTAAATTGATTTCGATTACAATTAACATTTGATATCCTTTTGGGATCGTTTTTTTACTTTCCTACTCTTTTTTGTAAATGTGCCGGATATCGATCTCCATGTATTGTTGTTTGTGTAAATGCGTAATCAATTTTTTTAATATCATTGGCAGATAAATTAATTGATGCGCCTCCAATATTTTCGGTTAATCGGTGCGATTTTGTAGTTCCGGGAATAGGTACAATCCAAGGTTTTTGTGCCAGCAGCCAACCCAGTGCAATTTGCGCAGGTGCAGCTTGCTTTTGATAAGCAATTTCGCCCAATAATTCTACTAATCTTTGATTTGCTTTCCTGTTTTCTTCAGTAAAACGAGGTACAATATTTCTAAAATCGGTACTGTCAAATTTTGTATTTTCATTAATTGCTCCTGTCAAAAAACCTTTTCCTAGTGGGCTAAACGGTACAAAACCGATTCCCAATTCTTCAAGTGTTGGTAAAATCTCTAATTCTGGTTCTCTCCACCAAATAGAATATTCACTTTGCAAAGCAGTCACAGGCTGAACTGCATGTGCTTTTCGAATAGACTGAACACCAGCTTCTGAAAGTCCAAAATGCTTTACTTTTCCTTCTTGTATAAGCTCTTTGACAGTTCCCGCTACATCTTCCATAGGAACATTTGGATCTACTCTGTGCTGATAAAATAAATCAATAACATCTGTTTTTAATCGTCTTAAAGATTCTTCGGCAACTGCTCTAATTCGTTCTGGTCGGCTATCTTGACCATTATTAGCATTTCCATCTTTAAAACCAAATTTGGTTGCGATAACAACCTCTTTTCTAAACGGATTCAAGGCTTCGCCCACTAATTCTTCATTTGCAATACCATAAGCTTCGGCAGTATCAAAAAAGGTAATTCCTTGTTCGTATGCTTCTCTAATAAGTTTTATAGCATCTTGTTTATCCGTTGCTGGTCCATAACCATAACTTAATCCCATGCAGCCTAAACCAAGAGCTGATACTTCTAATCCGTTTCCTAATATTCTTTTTTGCATGACTTTATATTTTTAATGATTTTTTAAAATGTGGTTGCCACCGAATTAAGGATAATCCACTTCTCATTTCGTTTTTCAAGATGCATCGTTTGTTGCAAGCGCCAATTATTTCGCGTTCCCCAAATTCGAGCATCCAAAAGATTCTGTCCAACAAATACAGCTTTATTTCTATCAATATTTACCGAAGTTTTTACCTCTGAATATGAATAATATTTCATTCGTTCACTTTCAATCTCCGAGAACCATTCTTCTTTAGATTGCACATATCCGGTAATGTGTGTGAGTGTGAAATGCGAATCTAAAATCTTATTCATTTCTACAATATTCTTATCAATCATCAACTCTGTTAATTGACGGGTTAGATCCAGAATTTCCGATTTATTATGATCTATTTTATCAGTTTCCATAATGTGTTGTAGTTTCAACTTTGTTAATGAATACGCATTTATTGAATTAAAAATGAGTATTAAAAGCAACTCTTCAATTATATATCAAGCTTTCTTTCACTCAACCATTTCACCATCATTGGATCTCTGTGATCAAAAAACAAACTTTTATTGGTGTCCAATGTTGTAATTATTTCCATATCCTGATCAGAAAGCTTGAAATCGAAAATATCAAAATTCTCTGCCATTCTTTCTTTTTTAACCGATTTTGGGATCACAATTACATTGCGTTGTGTGAGCCAACGAAGAATAACCTGAGCAGTACTTTTATTGTGCTTTTTACCTATAGAACTTAGTAATTCATTTTTGAAAATGTCATTTTTTCCTTCTGCAAATGGTCCCCAGGATTCAATTTGCACATTATTCTCCTGAAGGAATTTTTGTGTCTCAATTTGCTGATGAAAAGGATGTGTCTCAATTTGATTAATCGCAGGGACAACTTTGTTCTGCAAAATTAAATCGATTAATCTGTCGGGATGAAAATTGGCAACACCAATGGCTTTAATTTTTCCTTCAGAATATAACTCTTCCATTGCTCTCCACGAACCATGAACATCTCCATAAGGCTGATGAATTAAATATAAATCCAGATAATCTAATTGCAAACTATCCAGCGATTTCTGAAATGCTTTTTTCGTGTTTTCGTAACCCGTGTCCTGAACCCAAAGTTTAGTCGTAACAAATAACTCTTCTCTGGCAATTCCGCTTTTTTTGATGGCATTACCTACCGAAACTTCATTTAAATAGGAAGCTGCCGTATCAAGAGAACGATAACCAACATTTATAGCGTCAATGACACTTTTTTCGCATTCTAACGGATCTGTAATTTGAAAAACTCCAAATCCTAAAATGGGCATTTCTACCCCATTGTTTAAAATAACATTTTCCATTTTATATATTTTTATTTATTCGTATAATAATCTTGCTACCATTTTGATGGTACAAATTTCCTTCAATAACCGTATCTTTATAGTATACAGATTACTGCAATAATTACCATTTTTACTGATTTGGACTTTCGACCTAACTCCTTAACAATCTGAACAGTATATTTGTATGACAAATTCAAAGAACCACAAGATGGAACAGATTATAAAAGTTGAAAATATTGCAGAATACAATAACCTTAAAGGTGTTGAAACTCAGCATCCTTTAATAAGTGTATTCGACAATTATAAAACAAAAGCATTACCAAATCATAGTCGCATGCATTTTGGTTTTTATGCTGTTTTTTTAAAGGCGGGAAAATGTGGAGAATTAAAATACGGACGTAACAGCTATGATTATGATGACGGAACTATGGTTTTTGTTGCACCTGGACAAGTCATTGAAATTAAAAATAAAGAGGATTATCAACCTACCGGTTTGGCTTTACTTTTTCATCCTGACTTAATAAAAGGAACTTCACTGGCAAAACTAATGAATCAATATTCTTTCTTTTCGTATGAGTTTCATGAAGCACTTCATTTATCTTTAAAAGAGCAACAAATTATAAAAGATCTATTTTATAAATTAGAATACGAACTAAGTCACTCTATTGATAAGCATAGCAAAAGCATTATTGTCAATACTATTGAGTTACTGCTAAATTACTGTGTTCGGTTTTATGACAGACAGTTTATAACCCGTGAAAACATCAATACGGATGTCTTATCAAAATTTGAAAACTTATTAAATGATTATTTCCAGTCTGAAACTCCTCAGGATATTGGTCTTCCTTCTGTAGGATATTTTGCAGATCGTTTGCATCTTTCTCCGAATTATTTTGGTGATTTAATCAAAAAAGAAACCGGCAAAACTGCACAGGAACACATTCAATTAAAATTAATAAATCTAGCCAAAGAACGAATTTTTGACACTGATAAATCGGTCAGTCAAATTGCATCTGAATTAGGATTTAAATATCCGCAACACTTTAATAGAATGTTCAAAAAGAATACGGGTTACACACCAATTGAATACAGGAGCTTAAACTAATTTTTTTACTATAAACAAATAAAGAATGCTTGAGAATTTCCCTTTTTATCTAGGTATACTAATCATTATTTTATTGCTGATTATGGTGGCTAATAAAATAAAAGTAGCTTATCCTATACTATTAGTTTTGGCAGGATTGGCTATAAGTTTTATTCCTGGTGTACCTGTTATAAACATCGAACCTGAACTCATATTCTTTATTTTTCTGCCACCATTATTGTATGAAGCTGCCTGGACGGTTTCGTGGAAAGAAATGTGGCGTTGGCGCCGTATAATTACCAGTTTTGCTTTTATAGTAGTTTTTCTCTCGGCACTTTCAGTAGCATTGGTGGCTAATTATGTTATTCCGGGCTTTTCGTTAGCATTAGGTTTTTTATTAGGCGGTATTGTATCTCCTCCAGATGCGGTAAGCGCCGGTGCCATTTTAAAATTTGTTAAAGTACCCAAAACAATCTCATCAATATTAGAAGGCGAAAGTTTATTGAACGATGCCTCTTCATTAATTATTTTCAGATTTGCAATGATTGCCGTTGCAACGGAACAATTTATATTTTATAAAGCGGCATTGAGTTTTAGCTGGATGATTATTGGTGGTGTCGCAATTGGTTTATTGATTGGATGGCTATTTATGAAAGCGCATAAATATTTACCTACAGATGCTAATGCAGATATCGTTTTGTCATTGCTTACACCTTACATTATATATCTGGCAGCCGAAGAGGTACATAGTTCGGGCGTTTTAGCAGTAGTAAGTGGCGGTTTACTTTTGTCTAATAATAGACATCGTTTTTTAAGCAGCAAATCTCGTTTGCAGGGAGTAAATGTTTGGGAAAGTCTTTGTTTTATACTAAATGGATTAGTTTTTATGCTAATTGGATTGGATTTGCCCGAAATTACTAAAGGACTTGAAGCAGTTAATATTAGTCTTATAACAGCAATTGGATATGGCATTTTGATAACATTCGTTTTGATCGTTAGTAGAATATTGTCTTCTTACGGTGCCGTAATTGTTACTTTAATTGCCCGTAATTTTATCACTGTTGCTGATAGTAGAAATCCTGGTTTGAAAACACCTTTTATACTGGGCTGGACCGGAATGCGAGGAGTTGTTTCATTGGCAGCTGCACTATCGATACCTGTTTATTTAAATAATGGAAATGGTTTTCCCCAACGCAACCTCATTTTGTTTATTACATTTATTGTTATTCTTTTGACTTTGTTAATTCAGGGATTGACATTACCGTATTTTATCCGAAAAATTAATTTTACTGTTTTTGAAGATACTGTACCGCGCGAAGAAGCATATCATCTCTTGCGAAAAGAATTAGCTGAACATGCTTCAAATTATTTAAAAACTAATTATAGTGACCAGATAGAAAGTAATGCTTCATTGCAGCAATTAATTCAAAAATGGGAACAGCATAGTAATGAAATCGATGATGAATCTATTGGAAAAGATCTTAAAGATATTTATCTTGATTTACTGAATCAGCAAAGACAATGGTTAATAGCTAAAAATAAAGAAGATCAAACTTTAGATGAAACAATTATAAGAAGACACATGCATTATTTGGATATTGAAGAAGAAAAATTACGTTATATATAATCGAAAACTATCTGATATACCTTTATACTTTCAAATTAATGAAAATGTTTTTTTGAGCTCTAAAAAGCAACTTTAATAAATATTTTACTTCGACAATATCGCATATTCACTTTTACATATAGTGCTATGAAGAAAAATTAGCTTTTCTATTCTTCTGAAACTGCACCCAAACATAACCCAAAGCTAAGAAAACCATTCCTGCACTGGCATACATCAACATCGGAATTTTTGCAATTACATCCTGATATACCCAACCTGCAAAAAGAGCACCAAGACCAATTCCTGCCTCAAGTGCAATATACATTGTCGCCATGGCTTTACCTCGATGTTCCGGAAAACTCATATCGACTGTCCAGGCATTTAAGGCTGGCGAAACAATACCGGTAGAAACTCCATAAATTGCAGCTCCAACTAAAAGTCCTGTAATTGAAGTCGAAAAACCAACAATCACCAATGATATAATCAACAAGAAAAGTCCGATTACAATCAAATGAAGACGTCCGTATTTGTCAGACGCTTTTCCGGCCCCAAAACGAATCATCACCGAAGTAATCGTAAAAACTACAAAAAACAGACCTTTATTGGTTATTCCTAAATGTTGACTCCAATCCGGAATCAATGTCAGAATTACTCCGTAAGCCATATAAGATAAAAAAGTTACTATAGCTGCCGGTAATACTTCGAGAGCAATAATATCTTTTCTGGAAATTCTCAGAATACGCAGGCTAAAACGTTGTTTGTGTTTTAAAGTTTCCTTCATATTCATTAGAATAACAATAGACATAAGTGCAAAAACAGAAGATGCATAAAAAAGCATATTCATAGAAGAATACATTTTAATTGTACTTCCAATCGCAGGTCCAAGAGCCATTCCTATAGAAAAACAAAGCCCATGCAAACCCAAAGCTTCACCCCAACGCTCTCTCGGAATAATATCAGCAACATAAGCTGCAGTAGCTGTAGGTTTGAATCCTGTCGAAAATCCGTGAATTAATCTTAGAAATAAAAACCCGGAAACTGTTGTCAAAACGGGATATAAAATGCCACAGACAAAACAAACAATAGAGCCAACTGCCATCACCGGCACTCTACCTAAAGTATCTGTCAACCTACCACTGAAAGGCCTTGAAATTCCGGCTGTCAATGTAAAAAAGGCAATAATCAATCCTTTATATTCAGCTCCACCCATATTACTTAAGTATTCCGGAAGTTCAGGAATTAGCATGTTAAAGCTGGCAGAAAAGAGCAGTGAACTTAAACAGACTAATCCAAATTGAAGATTGTAAATTGGATTGATGGCTTTTGCAGAGGAATTCATGAAGGATTTTTAAAAGTGCAAAAATAACGAAAACTCAAGTTGTAAACTAATAATTAATCTTAATTGGCAAAAGTTATTGTTTTTACAAACGATCATAATATTAAAATACTACCTAAGCAATTTGCACTATTAATTTGAAAAGAAATAGTTCTATAGAAATCATTATGAAACAAAAAAAGTCTTCAAACATGATTGTTCAAAGACTTTTTTTCTGTTTAAAAAGTGTGAATTATATTGTGGTAAAATTATTTAATTTTTATAATTCCTTTGTGAATTTTGAAAGCCCTTCTTCTAACCAACTCTGATACTCTGCCGTCGCAGCCGTATAGCCAACTGGTTCCAGCAATGTTTGTTCATTATGATCCATCAATACATAATAAGGTTGTGAATTAGATTTGTAACGAAGTGTCTGCATTTCACTCCATTTTTGTCCAATATACTTTATTTTTTTTCCGGGATTTAATTTAGAATCAACAATATCTTCAGCGGTCAACGTTCGTTTATCATCTACATATAAAGAAATTAGAACAACATTATTCTTTAAGATGTTCATAATTGCAGGTTCTGTCCAGACATTCTGTTCCATTTTTCTGCAATTTACACAAGCCCATCCAGTAAAATCTAACATTACAGGTTTCCCCACTTTTTTAGCATAAGCCAGTCCTTTGTCATAATCGTCAAAAGCCATTATATCATGTGGAGCCAAAAGATGTGCCCCTTCAGGAAGTTCCGCTGCTAACGATCCAATCTCGTTACTATTTCCTTTAGAACTCCCAACACCGTAAGGAGATTCACTATAATCCTGAGGTGGCGGAAAAGCACTTATAAGATTCAATGGAGCTCCCCAAAGTCCGGGAATCATATAAATAGTAAAACTTAAAACAATTAATCCCAAACTTAAACGACCAACCGAAATATGTGCTGCAGGTGAGTCATGAGGCAATTGTATTTTTCCGAATAAATAAAATGCCAAAGCTCCAAAAATAGCAATCCAGATCGCCAGGAAAGTTTCTCTTTGAAACCAATGCAATTGTAAAACTAAATCGGCATTGGATAAAAATTTGAAAGCCAAAGCCAGTTCCAAAAAACCTAAAACTACTTTTACAGCATTTAACCAGCCACCGGATTTTGGCAAAGAATTCAGCCAACCCGGAAATGCGGCAAACAAAGTAAATGGTAACGCTAAAGCCAAAGAAAAACCAAACATCCCGACAAAAGGAGCAATTCCTCCCCTTGAAGCTGCTTCAACTAATAATGTCCCTACAATTGGGCCCGTACATGAAAACGAAACTATTGCCAAAGCTAGAGCCATAAATAATATTCCGATAATACCGCCTTTGTCTGCTTGATTGTCTACTTTATTTGCCAGCGAATTGGGTAACATAATTTCGAATGCTCCCAAAAAAGAGAAAGCAAAAAATACTAGTAAAATAAAAAATATCAAATTAAACCAAACATTCGTAGAAAGTGCATTTAATGAATCGGCACCAAAAGCCCATGTTACAACCGCACCAAGAAAAATATAAATCGTGATAATAAAGATTCCGTAAAAAATGGCTTTTTTAATTCCCTGCGATTTTGTTTTGCTTTGTTTGGTAAAAAAACTTACCGTCATCGGAATCATCGGAAAAACACAAGGCGTTAACAAAGCAGCAAATCCTGATAAAAAAGACAATATAAAAATGGTTCCCAAACTATTTAAATCTTGTTTATTTGGTTTTGCTTTTTGCGGCTTTTTTATTGGCGAAATATTTTTCTTAATCGGAAGATCAGCTACCTGAACTTCTTCGATCACCTTCAAAGAATCTACTTTTACATTTGCAGCAACAACATTTGCAGGAATATCTTTTGATGCAGTAATCTTAGCAATTGGACTTATATTAAATTCAAGCTCATCATAACTTGGCGGAAGACAATTTTCGTCATTACAAGCCATAAACTCAACTTCGGTCTTAATTTTAAATGGCTTATTACTACTTATTTTTATACGTTGTCTAAAAGTGGTTTCTTTTTCAAAAAACTTAATTGACATTTTAAATACCGGATCATTAATTATTTTTCCTTTTTCTTCTTTTACTTCTCCAAGTAATTGAAAATCTGGACTTTTTGTAAAATTAAAATGTGTGGGTAGTGGACCGCCATCGGCAACATTCTGACTGTACAAATGCCAGCCATTTTCTATTGTAGCCTGTGCCTGCAATTCATATTCAGTCTCTGAAATTTTTTGCACATTCGTTTTCCACTTGATGGGATTGTATATTTGAGCATTTGCCATTATCGAAAACAATAGCATAATACTCACTAAAAATATGTTCTTGTTCATGGGATAAAATTTTAAAGAATAGGGGCTGAATAGCAATAAACAGCCCCCTTAATAATCCGCTATAAAAACTTATTTGCTTACTAATTCAAAATAATTATTGATAGGGAGAACTAATTAAACTCTTTTATAAAGTTTCTAAAATGTCTATTGTAGCGGTTTAAAAACTATTTCACAAGTATCTGCTTTGTTTAAAAATGAATTTGCAAAATCCTGAATATCTTTTGATGTCATCGCTTTTACGATATCTGTATAATTTTTTGGATCGTCGATATTGTCATTATCCCTAAAATAGTTGATCACCAAATCCATACTATATCTGTTAAAATTTTTACGGTCTGCATTCGCTTTTAAATAGTTTGTTTTAGTTTTTTCTAAATCTTCTGTAGCAATTTCACCTTTTTTTATTTTTTCAATTTCCTGATAAACAATTGGTAATAAAAGCTCTACCTTATTTGGATCACAATCAAATGTAATGGCAAGATGTCGGTATGGCTCCGGATCTTTAGCTGCAAAACACTTTATATGGGCGCCGTAAGTTCCGCCCTCTTTTTCACGTAGGCTTTCCGTATATCTTAAAGTTAAAATGTCTCCTAAAAACGAAGCTAAAATTTTATTTTTTTGAGAGTATTTGTACTCTTGCTGATACATAATTGTTACGGAACTTTTTGGTGTTTCCATTTTGATAAAAACATCTTTATCAATCTTTGTAGAAATCCATTTTGGTATATTATTTCTAAAATTTTCTTTACGTTTAATGCCTTTTATGCTTGCAATGTATTTTTCTAACAAAGGCTTTAAAACTTCTGGAGTTATATCGCCCACAATGTAAAACTCAAAATTTGACACATCACAAAATCGATTTTCGTAAATTGATTTCATCTTGTCGAAAGACAAATTATCTATAAATTGTTGATTTAAAATTTGTACTCTGGGATTATTAGTACCGTACGTTATTGCCGAAATACTATCACTCATTTTCCTATTTAGATCCTTATCTTTATTTTTTAAAGAATTTTGAAACCTTTGTTTCATCAAGGCAAACATGTTTTGTTCAAACCTTGGTTTTTCAAAACGCAAATAAACCAACTGCATCATTGTTTCTATATCTCGCACATTCGCTGAACCAGATACCATTTCTCCAAGAGGGTTTATATCAACAGAACTTGCAGCTAGTTTTCCTTTTAAAACTTTATCTAAATCTGTATTTGAAAATGATCCTAAACCAGACATCAGTGCCAAATTAGATGCATAGGTAGCCGAAGCAATATCTTCTGGCTCGTACAATGATACTCCGCCATAACTTTGCGCTTGTAACTCTACTTCTTTTTTATTTTTGTCAGCAAATTTATAATGCACTTTTACACCATTACTTAAAACATAAGTTGTAGCACCAATTACATCATTTTTCTGTTCAGAGACGATTTTTCCCGGCTTTAAAACGGTATCGCCCATTAATGTTGTGGCAACAAAATTGTCTATATAAGGTTTTAATGCAGGATTATTTTCAGCTTTATCTATAATACCAAATGCTTGCTCCTGCGTTAAGTTTGTTTCGTTTTCTACTCCTGTAACTGCAATTACTCTATTATTTGCAGTGTACAATTCATTAATTTGTTTTTGGAGAATGTTGGTGTCTAAATTTTTAAGAATTACCTTCATCATTTCAAATTCAGCTGTCGGATCACCAATAACTTCATGCTTTAAATAATCATCTTTCACCATAGCAATCACATTTTTATGTGTGATTTCGTCTATCTTTTCTAAATAATTTTCGTAAGATGAAATTCTTTCAGCAACTGCTCTTTCAATTTCTCCTTTTGAGAATCCAAATTTAGACGCACGCGTCCATTCATCCATAACAACTTTAAAAGCTGCTTCCTGCTGATTAGGTTTTGGAGAAAGGCTTATAAATAAAATATCATTTAAACGGCTGTAATTTTGAAAACCAATTTGAGCACCTTTAAACGGACAATCTTCTTTTTGATTCAACTCACTTAATCTGTTATTGATTAATGAAAATGCAATACTTCGTTGTGTCGATTTTTCTAAATCAGCAAAAGTCCCTGTTGGCTTTTCTGCTTTATGACGAACCATATAAATAATATTCGAAGCTGTAATTTCTTTATCTAAAGCCAATTTAAATGTCGTTTTATCATTATCCGGAATGGCAATTTCAAAACGTTTTTTAGGGTTTTGTCGCGCAGGAATATCAGCAAAAAGTTTTTTTATTCTTGCTTCGATATCGTCAGCATTTATATCTCCAACAATCGCGATTGCCTGCAAATCCGGACGATACCAATCTTTATAAAAATCTCTTAAAACCTGATAATCAAAATTCTTAACAATGTCCATGTCGCCAATAGGTTTACGATCTGCATACAAACTATTATTGTAATAATATGGTGCTAGCTGATTGTAAATACGTTGCGAAGCATTTTGTCTCGTACGCCATTCCTCGGTAATTACACCACGTTCGGCATCGATTTCTTGATTGGTTAAGGATAAAAAACCAGACCAATCATGCAAAACCAATAAACAGGTATCGACTACTCCACTTTCTTTTGACGGAATATTATCGAGATTATAAACCGTTTCGTCTGTGCTCGTATATGCATTGATGTTTTTGCCAAAAACGGCGCCTTGTTTTTGTAGTGTGTTTAAAATTCCTTTTCCTTCAAAATTCTTGGTTCCGTTAAAAGCCATGTGCTCCAGAAAATGCGCCAAACCTTTTTGCTGGTCGTTTTCTAAAATAGAACCTACGTTTTGAATGATATAATAACTGGCTGTATTTTTATTTACCGTTGTTGGATAAATATAATACGTCATTCCGTTTTGCAAGACTCCTTTTTTTATTTTTTGATTGATGGCAATTGGATCATTGCCTTTAAAATTTTGAGCCTGAACCGTAAATAAATTGGCAATTATAACGAAGAAAAGAAGTGCTGATTTTTGTTTGTAAAACATATAATTTTCTTTTTTTTAAAATTGATTAGTATAGTTTTAAACACATAGAAACATAGATTGAAATTAATAATTAAAACAATGTCTCTATGTGTTTATTTTTTTTTTACACTTTCAATAATTTATCTAATTGCTCTCTCAATTCTGGATTTGACGGACGTAAGGCATTTGAATTAATAATATTTCCTTTTGTATCAAATAATAAAAATCTCGGAATGGCATTTACATCGTAATTTTTGGCAACATCAGAATCAAAATCTTTATCAGCCATAATCTGAATTCCTTTTAGTTGTTCTTTTTTAACAAAGTCTTTCCACTTTTGATTGTCTTTTGGTTTGTCTAATGAAAGACTTACAAATACAATGTTTTTACCATGATAATCTTCCTCCATTTTTTTCAAGTGAGGAATCTCTGCTTTACAAGGTCCACACCATGTTGCCCACAAATCGATGTACACTAACTTTCCTTTAAAATCTGAGAATGAAACCGGTTTGTCTTCGATATCTTTATAAGTAAATTCTAATCCTTTTTGACCTACATTTTTATGCAATACTTTCTCATAATCAATTAAAAATGATTTACTAGCTTCAGAGATCATGTAAGGTTTAATACTTGGAGCCACTTTTTCATATTCTTCGATTTTCATACGAGAAGTTGCTACTGCATCACGTAGAAAAACATCTTTTAAAGTAGGATCTGTAATGTGTGTAATAGCTTCTGCCAAGTCTAAACGTTTTGGACCTCCGGCTCCATTTACAGTTACATAGAAAAAATAATTTGACATTAAAGAAACTCCGTTAGCTAATTTCAACAAATCAGGATCTGTAAATTTTTTATCAGTTTGCCATGTTTTAATAACCGCCGGACGATCGTCTTTGTCAGGAAATGCTGTTCTTGGCATTCTAAAAAAGTAATAGGTCAATTCTTCAACATCTGTTGCTACGGCCAATTTTAATAATTTATCAAAAGTGGCATCTTTCGTTTTAATACTTTTTATAAAAACGTCTGCTTTTGCAATACCTTTATCTACCCAAGGATAAAAATCCAAATAAGTTACATTGCCTCCAACTCTTGCAAACGGTGCAAAATCATTGTAAATTCCATTTGCTTTTTGAACCAAAGCATTTTGCCCCAAAGCTTTACCACTTAAAACATAATTGTCTTTACTAATCGAAAGATTAATGTCTAATTTAGGTTCTAAATACAAACGGATTAATTGATTTCGACCTTTAAACTGTCCATAATCAACATAATAAAATCCGGAAGTTGCAATGGGTAACATAAAACCAAATTCGCCCGAAGCATTTACTTTCGCTGTCGCTACTACTGCAGGTTGTCCTTCTTCGACATTATAAATGGTAATTTGTTTTATTTCAGTATCAGGAATCGAAATTGTTCCTTTGATTACTGCATACTCAGAAATGTCTGCAGCAAAACTAAATTGCCCGACAAAAATGGCAATTAACAGAAGTAAAATGGTTTGTTTTTTCATGATATTTTATTTGTTTTTTGATTATGTATTAAAGTGAAATTCTGATAGATTGCTCGTTCTGTTCCATAATAAAATCTTTAGTTTCTTTGCTGGATTTTAATTTTTTAATGGTTTCTGGATTGCGTAAATCTGCAATTTCAAAATCATTGATTTGTGTTATTATTGCGCCTTGTTTGATTTTTTTTAGCTCTTCGTTTTCAGTATCTGCAATTTTTTTTACAACTAAATTATTCTGATCGTCAAAGTCTAACTCAAGTCCTGACAAATAAAAAGACGATGCTTTTTTAAATGCTTTATTAGGTTCTAAATACACGGTTTTATGCAACATATCAATCGTAAAATTGAATCGTTTGATTAAATCGATTCCAAGTGATCCATCCGCAGTAGCCCAGCTTTTATTGTCTTCCTGATATTCCTGCAAAGCGATTGTAACGTTCGAAAAATTATTTCCGTTGATGGATACATTTGGAAGCGTTCCTCCAATAATTTGTGTTTGATGTCCTAAACTATGATTCGTTGATGTATACTCGGTTTTTATACTTTTGTCTAAGTTATTTTTATGATTAAAAGGTCCAAAAGCGATCAAATCATAACCCGCTCCTGTATCAAAAGTAAAATTGCCTTCAACAGTTTTTTTATCTTCAAAAGTTAATGTTAACGGCACTATTGGCAAACCCGTTTTATAATCAAAAACCAGCGGCTTTGCTTTTCCATCATAAACAAAATTGCCGAAATTATACAGGTCAATTGTTTTGGTATCAAAGTTAACTTTGGTAATAAAATTGCGAAGTAAATTGGCGCCAAATAAGCCGTCGTAAACACTACTTTTAGGAAAAATAACTAATCCCTGATTGGCTATACTTTGATTACCAATATGAATTGTATTATTTGCCGAATATTGTACCTGCTGACTTCCGCCCACAACTGATGCTGCTTTATTACTCGTAATGACTATTCCTGCTTTATATGCGCTATCTGGGTTTAAAGCCATTCCATCTGCGCCGGTATCGAACAGCATAAGAAATTCGCGATCAGTGTTGTTCAGTTTTATTTTAATAGCGATTGCGTTTTCGATCATTTCAAACGGAATACTGGCAACTTTTTTTACCTCAGCATTTCGATCGATTCTGTATAAACCATCAAAAAAAGTTACATATTGTATTTTGTTTGCTGCATTAAAAACGATTTCTGAGGCTTTTTTTTCTTTTCCTTTAAAGAAAAAATTCACGGCAACACGAGTTTGATTTTTAACTGCAACAGATTTTCCTATTTGTAGAGAATCTAATGCTGATGAAACTTTGAAAATAGTATTTAAATAAAATTCGTTTGATGATGCATCGCCCACGCCAACAGTAAATTCTGGCGACAGCAATGTTTTTATTGCATTATAATCTTTGTTTTGAAATGATTTTTCAAATGTTTTAAGCGATTCCAGAATTGACTTATTCTGCGCATAAACAGAACATGTCAAAGTCAAAACGGCAAGTATCAATATCTTGTTCATCGCTTTATTTTTGTAAAGTATACGGATTGTTTGTTTCTTTTGTAACCCCAAAATCTTTCAACAAAATACCTTCATATTTTGTCCATTCTTCAGCAGTATAAAGTGGTTTTGCATCTGCCAGTAATTTTTTGAAACCAGCTAAATCATTTGATTTTTCAAAGTCTTTTCTTTTACGTTGCAAAATGGTAAATACATGACTTGAAACACTACCTTTTGCATAATCTTTAGACAATTGCGTGATATTCTTCAAGAAAAGATCGTCATACTGTTTGCCAATTCGTAATCCTGTAATAATTACAAAGGGAACCTCAGCAACAATAGAAGGCTGTGATTTTAAATAAGCATCGACAACCTCAAAAGAAACATTTCTTTTGCCGGCCATATAAGCTTGTTGGTAAAACTCCGGATAGTCTTTTTCATTAATTTGCGGACTATATTTTTTAAAGTTCCCTTTTTTCGCTGCTTCTTTTGCATTTTGAAGTAAAGCTATAAAAGGTTCTACTGCCTGAAAACCCATTGCGTTATCAATCACTTTTCCGTCGGCATTTATAAACAGAAAGGTTGGAAATCCTGTAACGCCATATTTCATGCTTAATTTTTTTCCAATTTCTTCTTTTAAGATATCAGATTTGAATGTGATGAAATTGTCTTTTAAAAACGATGCTACTTTTGGATCGGGAAATACGTCTTTGTCCATTTGTGCGCACGGCATACAACCTGTAAAATACAAATCGACAAAAATTAATTTATGCTCTGTAGTGGCTTGTTTTTTAACCAATTCCCAACTTTCGTCTGTAGACGGTGTCTGTGCATTTACGGCAATAGAAGTCCAGGCAAGCAGCAAAAATGCACTTGCAATTTTAAAAATGATTTTCATACGATGTGATTTTTATTAGCCGAATGAATCTGTAGTGTTCATCCGGCTTTTGATATTTTTAAGGTTTTTGATTATCTAAAACGGTATGCAACATCTACAATTTTGCATAATCCTGAATAACTTTTTTCCAGAACCAAATCTCCATTTACCGGTGGAACGGTAAACAATTCTAGTTTTCCGGTTGTACTGTAACTTCCTACCGTTAGTTTATTGGTTAATCCTTTTGCTGCTCCCGAGTGGAAACCGATATACGTTATTTCTTCTGTTCCTTTGTCAAGCATTAATTTAGCAGATTGGGTTCCGTTATCGTATTCATACAATTTGTTTCCAACTACATAGAATAAATATCCTGAATCTGGGCTGACCGCAAATTTGGTCGCTTTATCAAAATCTGGTGCATTCAATATTTCTTTGTAATATACTTGTGCTAAGCCTGTAGTAAAACGTACTAAATGAAATTTGCCTGTTGAAATATTTTTAAGTACTGCAAAATTTTCATAGGAATTAAAAGCTGAAGTGGTCATATAAACCAAATCGCAATTGGTATTGTTCCAATCTAATACTGTTGGCGAAGCTACTACTGGTGGCATTACAGAACAGGTACTTTTTGACATACTGTATCGTACAAAACGACGGGCATTTTTATCATAAAATATCGGACTTCCTAATGAACCTCTATTTTCTGCTATAAATGGAGCGGCATAAAAATCTTTACTCTCGTTATCGACTTTGTTTTGCGGCAAGCCATATTTAATTTGAAAAGTTCTGTAATAACAATAAATATTTCCATTACTATACAGGAAATTTTCTCCGCCTGCCGGCGATTTCATAAAATCGACACCAAAATTGGTTGGTAATGCTCCTCCAACTGTTTCGTACGCTATATTTTGTGATTGTGCCCATCCAAATGAATCCGGGTCTAATCTTGCCGTTCCAGATTCTGAAGCAGTTACATAAATACCATAAGTATTAGTACCGGAAAGTGCCTGCGAAACACAATACACATTTACGGCTTTTCCACTTAGTTTTAATGCAGATCCTGCAGCATCTAGAGCATTGATAACAATACGTGGTGTAGCCACATTTGGTATAATCGAAACCATGTCTAAACGGGCTTTTCCATCAACGTCACCAAGAACCAACCAACCTTCATAAATAGAAGACACTACATTTAAGGTAAAAGCAGTTTGCTGCCAGTTTACGCCTGTAACTTTATCTTTTATAAAATAATAAACGGTATATTTTGCCGGTGGTAATTTTAATATTCCGTCCAAATCTTTAGTCGTTCCTATTGTCGTTCTGGACTCTGAAACTAATTTTGTAGGATTTACTGCTACCCATAAATATTCATAACGATTTGGATCTGTCCCATCGTCGAGCGTTGGATTTAATTTTGGTGTTATCTTAAAATAATCTCCTGTATAAGCTGTATATTCCTCAGCCAGTCCGGTTACATTGGGTTCATTTATGGCTTCATAGTCGTAATTCCCCTCGTCGCTCACACAACCATAAGTCATTAAAAGAACTAATAGTAAGCTCAATTGTATTTTTATATTTTTAAACATTGTTTTATATTTTTAAATTAAAAAGAATGATTTTATGGAAAGAACATTTCAGTACCATTTTCTTCGTAAATGGTGTTTCCGGAAGCTTTTTGATCGATGAGATAGCGCTTCATAAAATTTTGATAGTATTGCACATCCGGTACACTTAACCCTGGACCTCCAGGTGACTGGTTAAAAATAATGGGATCTAAATTCATTAAATCGCACATTAGATAGAATTTCTTTGCTGAAAAAGGACCAAAAAATCCAGCAACCCAACCTTTTGGCTGCGTAAGCTGATCTTCAACCGTAAGCTTAAAACGAATATAACTTACTGTTTTTTTGGTGATAACATTGATCACTTTACTTTTCATTTTTGTACTAAAAAATTCATTTTCTTCCAAATTCAGCACTAGTGTAAACTTGTTCGTTTTCATGTCGGCTGTTCTTCGTAACGTAACAGGTATAGTATCTACTTCTTTTCCTGCATGTAAAACAATATTTTCGGGTAATGTAAAATGGGTTCCTAAAACAGCTGTACTCGAAGGATCTACGGTAAGTTTTATTTTTCGGTCGACATTACTTACAGTTCCCTGAACTCGTACTGCAAGTTTATAAACCCTTTCTTTGATTAAAGGATTCTCTAAACCAAAACTAAAGCCTAAACTGTCTATTACCGGGTCATTATTAAACAAAGGAAAAAATGCTCTTGAGAAATAAATATTATCGGTGTCTTTATAAGTCGTTATTTCTTCCTGACTACAAGATGATAATCCCAATAGAGACAAAAAGATGATGCTAAAAATCAATATTTTATTCATGTTTTACTTTATTAAATTATTGAAAATTAATTTCAGAATCCGGCATCGGTACTACATATTGTACTTTGCTCATAGATATGTTTCCAGATGCTGCTGAACCGTTTGGTACTGTGGCTGAATTGATTCTTTTGTAATAGAAAAACAATTGCCCCTCACCAATAAATTCTTTTTTGTACTCTTTTGTAACTTCTGTGGCGACAACTGCTGTTGCTCCTAAATTGGTTAATCCTCTATTGAAACGAAGTGTGTTTAAAAATGCAATTCCATCAGCCGGAACCGCAGCAGTTTCGGCCGCAATAAGATAAACTTCAGCCATTTTAAGTATCGGAATCTGAAAACGAAACGTCATTTTTTTATCGGCAACATCTTCGTATTTGTAAAATGTTTTCTGCGTTTTTCCTCCTACAATAGGAACTTTCCAGCTTGGCAAGCTTCTGTAATCATTGTCATTCGATTCAAAAACAGCATTTAATCTGCTTAATAAAGGTGAGTAGATTACCTGATCTTCCAGACTTGCATCAAATAATGCTTTTTGCTTGGTATATAAGGTATAATCGCTCAAAGCAAAAAAGCTTTCTGAAGAAAAAGTACGATCAGGATTAGCCGCATTTGTTGCTTCTAAAAATGGAGTCCAAGTAAAATAGGGTTTTGCTTTTAAAAAGTCTATAATTTCATTGGCTGCTTTAGATGCTCCTACTTTATCTCCAGAATATAATAGAACACGTGCTTTTAAAGCTTTTACAGCCAAATGATTCATTCTTTGTGCTCTGTTTTCAAAATAATACGGATTGCCGTTGTATGCGTTTGTAGTTCCGTATTTTCCAATAGTAAGAATAGGGTCGTTGGCTAAAAGTTTTAATGATAAATCGAGATCAGCAAGAATTTTAGCCATTACTTCGTTAGCAGGCAAAATTGGATTGTTTACGGTTTCAAATTTATCGTAATACGGTATTCCCGGATCACTTGGTGATACTTTATAAATAGGCCCAAACATTCTAAGCATATCAAATTGCAGCATAGCACGAATAGCAATGGCTTCACCTTTTAATAAATCGGCTTTTTCTTCAGAAACGACTCCTTTGTGTTCGTCTAAACTTTCTAAAAATTTATTTGCTGATAAAACGGTTGCAAACGCTTTTTCCCAAATAGGAGCAATGGTTGCTTTTGGTGCTTTTTCGGCATACGAATAATTTGCCAATGTGGTTTGTGCAGAATTTATCGACATATTATATTGTTGTCCTAAAATCTCTATGGCATCCATAGTCAATTGTCGTCCGTAAAGGCTATTAGATACCAATTGCATATAAAGCCCATTGTGCGCGTTTTGAACACCGGTTTCTGAACTATAAATTTGCTCTTCTAAAATTTTGTCTTGTGGCACTACATCCAAAAAATCACTACAGCTAATTGCTGTTACGGATACCAGAAAAAGACTCGCTATTTTATGTATATACTTTTTCATATTGATTAAAATGATACGTTTAAACTAAGTGAATAGATTCTTGAAAAAGGGAAATCGATACCTCGTTCTGCTTTTATAGTAGATACTCTAAAAAATTCGTTTGCCAGAGCATTAAATCCTAATGCTGTTACTCCGTTTCTTTTTAGCCACGCCCTATCTGTTATTCTATAACCAAAACGAATAGATTCGCCCGAGATATAATCGTCTTTCTGAATAAATCTTGATGATATTGGGGTATCATTTTTTAAACCAATGGCTTTAAATTGTGCAATTTGTCCCGGGGTTGTCCAACGATCTGTAAAAGCTCTTGCATCCTGATTATCAAAAATATCAGCTTTTGCAATGTTCTCTACTTTATTGTACAAGGCAGAGTTGAATCTTTCGGCTCCAAAACTGTAACGTACAAATAATCCAAAACTAAAACCTTTATAAGTAAGGTTTGTTGAAACTACTCCCGTTGCCGTTTCTCTTGAATTTCCCATAACCACTTCGTCTTTTTTATCTAAATTAAAAGTCGATTGTCCGTTTTTCTTCAAGAAAACTTCTTGCCCCGTTGCAGGATCAATTCCTAACGATGGAACTGCCCAAAGATCATTACTGCTTGCACCATCATAAAATCTGGTTAAACTTGATGTTTTTTGTGCCGCAGCATTTAAAGAAGCCAGCGCATTGCTGAAACCTCCTAATTTATTATCCCCTGATGTAGACATTAAACCTACGCCCCAAACAAAGTTATTTTTTAGGTCGTAGATAAAGTTGTAATTAATTTTTAGCTCCAATCCTCTTGTTGTTAAATACCCAACGTTTAAAGGATAACCATCTACACCTGTCGAAGAGGCAAGATCTATCGCTACAATTTGTGGTGACGTTTTACGGCTGTATGCTCCTATTGTGGCTGTTAATCTGTTTCTAAACATTCCCAAATCTAATCCTATTGATATGTCTTTGGTTCTTTGAGCTTCAAGATTAGGATTTGCAATTTGAGAAATCCCTAATCCTGCTCCAAAAACGTTGGTATTTGGATCGTAAGCATAGACATCATAAGATGCAAAACCTACTAAATTTTGATTTCCGGTTTGTCCCACATTCGCACGAACTTTTAAAATGTTTACGATGTCTTCGTTCATTTTGAATTCATGATTTAAATTCCATCCAAGTCCCACACCCCAATAAGGTGAATATTTTTTGTTCGTTCCAAAATTGGTTGCCCCCGAAATGGTCTGGGTAAAATCGAATAAAAATCGTCGATCGTAAGCGTAGTTAATTTGGTTGGTTAAATCGACGCTGCGAATTAATTCCTGAAAAACTTTTGGTTTTGCGTTAGGTTCATATCCAAAAGCAAATGAAGGGTTTCCGGGAACTCCAATTGGAAATCCTCTTAAGGCCGATAAATAAGAGTTATTTCTCTTTTCTTCTGCCGATGCTCGAATGGTATAATTGAAAGAATGTACGCCATTGAAAAGATTAGAATAAGTAGCTCCAAGGTTTGCATTCCATTTATTACTTACAGCTTCGTTTCTGGTATAAGTTCCTTTTTCTGTCGCAATATTGCTAATAAAACGGGTATCATCCGGAGATACAAACACAGTTCCTATACTACTATTTCTGGAAACTGATATTGCTCCTGTACTTTTAAGGTGTGAATTTATATCGTAATTAATAGCAAAGTTATTGGTGAAATTAAAATCATTTCCTTTATCATAACTCGGTAAAAAAACATTGTAAAGCGGATTGGCAGCATGATTTACCACAACAGGCACATTTGACGGTATTGGTAATGAAGTACCATCTAAATAACGCGTTATCACTCCGTTTTCATTCACTTTTGAATAATATGGACTTGCTTTTGCCCAAGTTTCGAATGTACCATATTGCGATTCCTGATTGTTACCGCCCGAAACAAAAAAGTTGTTATTAAGACTTAATCTGTTTTTTCTGTAGTTTAATGTGGTATTATAACCCCAAGTATTGTGCTCAGAACCTTTCATAGTTCCGGTAAGCGTTTTATAATTTCCGGCAATGTTAAATCTAAATTCCTCAGATCCTCCTCCAAGAGATAAACTATGTCCCGAAGTAAGTCCCATTTGGATTGGTTCGTTTAACCAATAGGTATTTACACCTCTACGTACATCAGCTAAACGTCGATTGTATTCCTGATCCCATTTGTATTGCGTATCAGCTTTTGAGCCATTTGGAGCAATAAAAGCACCGGAAAGTCTTTCAAATTCCAGTTTTTGTTCAGCACTCATTAAATGATATACACTTAAATCTGCAAATTCATAGGAGGAATTATAAACATAAGAAAATTGTAATTTTCCAGGAATTGGTTTATTGGTTTCGATAACAACAACTCCGTTTGCCGAACGTGAACCGTATAAAGCTGTCGAAGCGGCGTCTTTAAGTAATGTGATACTGGCAATTCTATTAATATCAAGATCGACAACTTGTTGCAATGTGGTTGGAAATCCGTCTAAGATAAACAACGGCTGATTTGGGTCGTCTCTAAACTGACTGTCAACTTGATTGGCGCTCAAACTGGTTTGCCCTCTTACCTCAATAGTTGGTAAAATATTTGGGTTCGATCCTACTAAATTGTTATTGACAACAATAAATGACGGATCTAAACTTTTTAATGCCTGAACAACATTTTGAGTCGAAATTTGTCGCAATTCCTCTCCTTTATATATGGTTACAGCTCCTGTAATTAATTCTTTCTTACGAACAGTAACTCCAGTATTTACAGTAACTCCTTCTAACTGTTTTGTTTCTTCTGCAAGACTTACATTTATTACTTTTTTGTTGTTTACGGCAATAATTTCTGATCTGTGACCAATGTACGAAAACAATAAAATTCCGTCGTTTGGTGCTGTAATCGTATACTTTCCGTCAAAATCAGTTTGAGCCGTTGCATTTGTCCCTTTCACTTTAATATTTACTCCGGGCAGAGGTTCTTTTCTGTCATTGGTTACAGTACCGGTAATTTCAATATTTTTAGATTGCTGTACAATTACTTTTTCTACACGAACTTCTTTGACTAAAATGGTGTTTCCATTGGCAAAACTAAAGTCAAAATCTTTGCTCGAAAAACTGGCTTTTAAAAGATCATTTACTCGAATTGTACCTTTTTTTAACTGTACTTTTGGTAATTTTTTAAATAAATCTTCCTGATAAATAAAGGTATAGTTGGTTTGCTGTTTGATTATATCAAAAACTTCGTCAACACTTACCGTTTTATCAGCTGCTATAACAATTTTTGCATTTTGTGAAAAAAGTTTTACGGGAGAAAAACCAAAAATTGTTGTGCAAAACAAGAAGATAAAGGTTCTCATAATGGTAATAATTAGCCCTCTTCTAAAATAGAAAAGTGCGCTGGTTAATTTAAATTTCATAAATTTACATGTTAATTGGTTGGTCGGTTGTTAAAATGGATTAATTGATTAATACTCAAAAAAGGGATAAAGTGCAGTACCGTCGGAAGTCTAAGCTTTAATCCCTTTTCTTTTTTATTTCAATATTACTTTATGGTCTTTTATCTCATAGGCATTAATAAAATTAATATTCTTGATGGTTGTTAATATGTCCTCTAGTTTTTGATTTTTATTTAAAACCCCATTAAATTTCACATTTCCTAATGCCGGATCTGCAAATACAATATCTACATCATACCAGCGTGATAAAACTTTTGCGATTTCTTTAAGAGGCATTCCTTTAAACACAAATAATCCTTTTCGCCACGAAATTTCGTTGTAAACATCTACTTTCGATATTGAGATAGTATTGCTGTTGAAGTTTATTTTAGATTGTTGACTTGGCTCTAAAAATTCTTTTGCCGTTGCATTACTTATTGCTACTTTACCTTTTACTAATGTCGTATACATTGAAGTTTCGTCGCGATACGCTTTAATATTAAACTCAGTTCCTATAACCTCCACATTTTGCGATTGCGTTTTTACTTTAAATCTCGAACCTTTATGTTTCGTACTTGGCGATACCTCAAAATACGCTTCACCATACACTAACTCGATTTGGCGAGTTTCACCATCAACAAAAGCTACAGGATATTTTAATTGCGATTCAGAGTTTAACCAAACTTTTGTACTATCAGCCAATTGTATAAAAAACTGTCCGCCTCTTGGTATCGTTAATATGTTGTTTGAAATAACTTTTACTGCATTTTTTGAATTGTAAACTAACTTTTCACCATTACTCGAAACATTTCCTGTCGTGTAAGTTTCTCCTTTTTCTAATGCAATTACAGATCCGTCTTCTAATGTTAAAGTAGCTTTATCACTACCTATCTCAATTTTTTTATTTACAGCGACTGGTAAAGTTCCTTTCGATGTTTTATCAACATTGAATAATAATGTAAGCGAAAAAAGCATTACAACAGATGCCGCTGCAATAACTTTAAAAGTAGATCTTGTATAAAATGGTCTTATTGGTATAACCTTAACTTTTTCAGCTTTCAAAGAATCCTGAATTCTATTCAGCATTTTATTTTGAACTTCTTCTTTGACTCCCAAATCTTCATTCCATTCCGAAGCATTTTGAAAACTCTCAAAATAATTCATCAAAAACTTATCCTCCTCCAAATTGGTTTCCCCAGAAAGATATCTGTTCAATAATACCAAAAATTCGTCTTTTTTCATTCTTTATTAAAATTAATTGCGAGGTTATATAGTAAGTAAACAAAAAGCCATCTACCCCCTAGTCGAGATATCACTTTTTTTTATTTTTTTTTAAAATTCTATATAAAAACTCAAAAAAATAAGAAAATTTTTATGCTAAATTTCAAAAAACCTAATACATTATTCAATCTGCTACTTTGAGATTTACAGAAAATAACTGCTTACTTAAAAAGATTTTTTGACAACCATAAAACCATAGCCATACTGGCAGAAGTTCCCATAGAAAGCCGAATAACGTGAAGCGCTTTTGTAATATGATTTTCGACTGTTTTTGTAGAGATCTCCAAGCGTTCAGCAATTTCTTTGTGCGATAATTGCTCTTCTCTGCTTAGTTTATATACTAACTGACATTTTTCGGGAAGCGCTTCTACGATTGAATTAATTTGATCCAAAAGTTCTTCATGCATCAATTGAGTTTCGGGAGTTGAGTACTGAAAACGTTTATCTAAATCCTCAAAAAGTTCAACATGAATTTTATCTTTATTCTTTTTGAACTGATTAAAAACCTGATATCTGGCGCAAGCATACATATAACCTTTCAAAGAAATATTAATTTCAAGCTTTTCACGGTTATGCCAAATATTCATAAAGATATCCTGAATAATATCCTCGCACAACTCCTTATCTTTTAACACATTATAAGAAGAAACAAACAAAGATTGCCAAAATTTATTGTATAATTCAGTCAACGCAGACTCCTCTCCATCTCGCAGGCGATTGATTAAAATTATATCACTATTTAAATCTGATTTTGACAATTACTTCTTTTGAAAAAAATTATTTTGAACAAACATAATAAAATAATTCAATAAATATAATTTGATCGTAGTCAACAGCTTCTGTTCTAATATTGCCAAACCCTTTTAAACTCTACCAATTTTATCGATATTTAAATTTAATCTAGAAATAATGTGTGAAATTTTTAAATTCTTAATTCTTTCCTGCCATAAAAACAGATTTCTTAACACCTTTTCAATACTAAAGTTTGTTGTGTTTTTTTTCGGTTAATTTTTGAAAATAAAATGTCTGTAGTTAATTTCTTTAAATTTAAAATTTGGAAGTTTTTGGATTGTAATAAAAGGAATATTAAAAAGGTTTTTAATTCTTTATCTTATTCAAATCTGATTTGAGTCAGCTAGTTTGATTTAATAAATTTGAATAAAAAATATAACCGAATCTCTCAATTGAGTAGAAAATTGCAAAATACAGAAGGATTCGAACCTTCGACCGTCCCGACTGAAAATCGGGATGCTCTATCCGGCTGAGCTATGCAGCTTTTTATTTTAAACAGCGCAAAATTTAAAAAATCCCCATATTTTCCGGTTTGATCGTAAAACCTATCCGTACCATACTTTTATGCTCCTGGTAATCAATTAAACTTTCGGTATAACCTACAAACCATTGAAGCGTGAGATAGTAATTCTCATTTTTGTAGGGTCTCCAGTTTACTTGCGTCTGCAAAGATCCATAATTAATAAGACCACTTCCCTTTCTGAAAAGAATGTCTGCACTCCATCTCCCTGGCTGAATTTGATACGTTGCACTCGCTTCACCATAGCCTACATATTTTGTAAGTCCTGGATTATCTTCTTTATCAACCAACGGAATCCATCCTCTGATTCCGACAGTCCATCGTGGAGACACCTGCGATTTTAAAGAAAAAGCAAGCATATTCCATGTTCTGGAGTAAATAGAATCTCTGCCGTTTGATTCATGTTCGAACGAGATTGTTCCGTAAGTAAGTCGGTTGCCCTTTAGATAAAACGGACGAACGATGGCTACACCTGGATTAAAATTAATTTCTGAGAATGGTTTTGAACTTGCGTAAATATCCCAAAACGCTTTTTGTGTATACATTAAATAAGGAAAAAAACCACCCCATAAAGGCTTTGATTTCAATCTTAACTTAAAACTCACCTGATATTTTACATCAGCATTGTCACGCGTAATGTCAGTATTTATTGGTACACCTGTTAAAAAATAATTGTCCTTATGAACAGAAAAACTAGGCTCTTTTAGCAGCGAATCTGCTGCCCGAAAATTTTTCTTTTCTTCTAAAATTTGAGAAATTTGAGAATTTGATTTGATTGAAAATAAAACAAAAAAAATCAATAGGTATTTGAAATGCATGTATCTGTATTAAATTGTAATTATTTTAAATTTTTAAAATAAATGTACTTTTTTTTAACACATCGCATTAACTCAATAAAAATAAGGTTAACTCAATAAATTTACACCGTGTTTTTTTTAGGGATCATAAAATTTTACAGAAACAACTAATCATCTATAAAAAATTAAATTGTAGTACCTTATTATATAATCATTTGTGAATATATCTTGTATATTTCGTAATGTCAAAAACGCCAACTTTATTCAATCGGAGATAAATCAGAATAAATCTTACCGAGTCATAAACTGGCATATCCCCAATTATTTTAGTACCTTGTAGTATCAAAGTTTCTTTTACACTAATAAAAGTGTGACTTTTTATTTCTACAAAATCTAATCTATAAGACCTGTTTTATGAAAAAAATCCCTCTATTATTATTTCTAACATGCCTGTTTATTTCATGCGAAAATAAAAAAGAAATTGAACTCGAAAAAAGAGAACAAGCTTTGAACTTAAGAGAAGAAAAAATAACCGAAAAAGAAACAGACTATCAATCTTTACTCCTTTTCCGTGACAGCATTTATGCTTTAAAAGATTCTATCAAAAACAATATTACTTCAGTAAAAGAATGGCCTGAAAATATTAAGGGTATCTGGAATAGTAAAATGCTTTGTCGTGAATCGAAATGTAATCAATACGTAATAGGAGATCAGCGCAATGAAACCTGGGAATTTTTATCGGATTCTACAGGAATTTACACCAATGTTCTAAACAATAAAAAGCTCATTCGCGTATTTAAAGCAAAATATATTGATGATAAAATACTGCTTGAATTCAAAACCGATAGTGTTTCGAAAACTAATGTAAAAATGAACGTAATTCTTGATGATATTAAAGATAATGTCATTAAAGGAACTCAAACTATAACAGGACAAGACAATTGTACTGCGAGATTTTCTGTAGAACTTACTCTTCCTCAAAAAAAATAATATATGTTTTTAAGTATACAACACCTTAGCCTACCTATTGAAGATCCTCTCTTAAAATTTCTAATTGAGCTTATTATAATATTATGTATTCCACTTTTATTAAACAAGATAAAAGTACCACACCTTTTAGGTCTTATCATAGCCGGAGCTTTAATAGGCCCTAACGGATTTAATGTACTTGCCAGAGATAGCAGCGTTGTGGTAACAGGTACAACGGGACTTCTCTACATCATGTTTTTGGCAGGACTTGAGATTGATATGGGAGATTTTAAAAAAAATAAATGGAAAAGTATTACCTTTTCGATCTATACTTTTATAGTACCGTTTGTGCTAGGGCTTATTGGCGGTTATTATGTATTGCATTTCTCCATTTTAACCACAGTATTATTTGCCAGCCTCTTTTCGTCTCATACTCTTATCGTATATCCTATGATAAGCAAACTTGGCATCGCTAAAAAACTGGCCGTAAACATAACCGTTGGCGGAACAATGATTACAGATGTACTATCATTGGTCGTATTGGCTGTGGTGGTTGGTATGTCGCAAGGAGAAGTAGGAACTTCATTTTGGGTGAAATTATCCGTTTCTATGGTGGTGTTTGCTCTTATAGTTTTACTGGTATTTCCTATTATAGCGCGTTGGTTTTTTAAGAATGTCGAAGATAAAATTTCGCAGTATATATTCGTTATTGTCATGATATATCTTGCAGCTTTACTGGCAGAATTAGCAGGAATCGAAGCCATAATTGGAGCTTTCTTTGCCGGACTTGCGTTAAACAGACTTATCCCGCATACTTCATCACTTATGAACCGCGTAGAATTTGTTGGAAACGCGATTTTCATTCCCTTCTTCCTTATTAGTGTTGGTATGCTTATCGATTTTAACGCTTTTATTCAGAGTTGGGAAACATTGGGTGTAGCTTCGATTATGCTTATAGCTTCGATTGGAGGAAAATACGTAGCAGCTATTTTAACTAAAAAAACATTCAGCCTTACTAATGATGAGGGCACACTTATTTTTGGAATGAGTGCAGCCTCTGCGGCAGCGACATTAGCATCTGTAATGGTTGGGTACAATATTATTTTATTCGAAAATGAAGCCGGAGAACCAGTTCGTCTTTTAAATGAACACGTACTTAACGGAAGTATTTTACTGATATTGGTTTCTTGTACTATTTCATCATTTGTTTCGATGGCAAGTGCTCAAAGAATTGCAGATTCTGATAAAGAAGAAACTGTCGCAGGAACAAGTCACGAAAATGAAAAAATTCTGTTAGCGTTAAACCATGAAAATACCGTTGAAAAAATAGTTAATCTTGGCTTGCTAATTAAAACGCAAACCAATAAAGACAGTCTGTTTGCCGTAAATATAATCAATGAAGACAAAAGCGAATCCTCTTCTAAAAATGCAGAAAAACTACTTGGTGAAGCCGTAAATATGGCTGCCGGAGCAGATGTAAAACTGAATCCTATTACCAGACATGACAATGATGTAGTATTGGGTATTAGCAATGTTGTCAAAGAACAAAATATTACCGATTTAATCATTGGATTAGAAGAAGAAAAAGGTTTCTCATCTTCGTTTACCTATAATCTTTATAATGGATACTTACGAAATAAGGAAATAAATGTCATTATATATCATGCTGTTCAACCTGTTGCCACCATAAAAAAATATGCTGTTCTTATCCCTGCAAATGCAGAACACGAGCCAGGTTTTTTTCATTCATTATTAAGAGTCTGGAATATCGGCAAAAATTCAGGAGCAAAAATGAGCTTTTATGCCAACGATAAAACAACCGAAATTTTAAAGAGTATTATAAAAAAAGCAAATATTGAAGCTGTTTTTAATACTGTAACTATATGGCAGGAAGCTCAGGAAGCTGCCTGCAATTTGCAGCAGGACGAGGGTTTGATCGTTCTAATGGCAGACAGAGGAATGCATTCTTATTTTTCGCAAATGCAGAAAGTACCGGAAATTTTAAATAAAAACCTGAATAACAATAATTATATATTGATCTATCCTTTTTCAAAAATAGACAAAACGGTTACCGAAAAGAGAGCCGTAAGTAATCTGGACGATTTTGCTGATATTGGAAAAATTATTGGTCGAATTTTTAAATAAAATTAGACACTAATAAAATAAGATCACCATAAAACAAAAAAGCCACTTGATTTGAGTGGCTTTTTTTTATAGTGAACGCAAAAAGATTCAAACCTTCGACCGTCTCGACTGAAAATCGGGATGACCTATCTGACCGAACTATGCATTTAAGTCATTTATTAATTTTTCAACTCTAACCCTACTTTTCCATTTCTTGACTTCTAATTCACGTTTATAAGCCAGTGATTTGGTTTCAAATTCTTCAAAATAAATTATAATCCAATCCTTTGCTTTTCCAGTAAATCCAGAATGATTTGATAGATGCTTACGTAATCGTTCTTGTAAACTTTCAGAAGTATGACCAATATAATATTGATTTAATGTTTTTGAGTATAAAATGTAGAAAAAGTTCATATCATTTTTTGTTTAAATTTTAAACAAAAAAAAGCCACTCAAATAGAGTGTTTTTTTTTTAGTGAACGCAGAAGGATTCGAACCTTCGACCGTCCCGATTGAAAATCGGGATGCTCTATCCAACTGAGCTATGCATTTAAGCCATTTCAATATAAAACAAAAAAGCCACTCGATTAGAGTGGCTTTTGATGTGAACGCAGAAGGATTCGAACCTTCGACCGTCCCGATTGAAAATCGGGATGCTCTATCCAACTGAGCTATGCATTTAAGCCATTCAATATAAAAACAAAAAAGCCACTCGATTTGAGTGGCTTTTGATGTGAACGCAGAAGGATTCGAACCTTCGACCGCCTGCTTAGAAGGCAGGTGCTCTATCCAGCTGAGCTATGCATCCATTTATTTTCTTTACTTAACCTTTTGACCGTCCCGATTGGAAATCGGGATGCTCTATCCAGCTGAGCTATGAATCCATTTATTATTCTGTAACTATACCTCGCTAATTAAAACAAAAAAGCCACTCGATTTAAGTGGCTTCTTATGTGAACGCAGAAGGATTCGAACCTTCGACCGCCTGCTTAGAAGGCAGGTGCTCTATCCAGCTGAGCTATGCGTCCATTTGTTTTAAAACTTTATGGCAAAGTTTTCGTCGGGGTGGCAGGATTCGAACCTGCGGCCTCCTGCTCCCAAAGCAGGCGCGATAACCGGGCTACGCTACACCCCGAAGGCAAAATTATTAAGCGGAGAGACAGGGACTCGAACCCTGGCGACGGTTACCCGTCGACAGATTAGCAATCTGCTCCATTACCGCTCTGGCACCTCTCCAAGCTCAAGAAACGTGTTCTGTTTTGCGGTTGCAAATTTAAGACAACATTATATATCTCACAACTATTTCACCGCTTTTTTTTATCTTTTTTTGATCTTTTTTTTAAATCGCTTCACAATCAAACAAATAGAATTAACAAAAAATTGATATTAAATTTAAAATCCAATCGAATTGCCCCAAAATTTGAATTTATTCAAATAAAGAGTAAATTTGCTTGATTAACTAATATTAACAGAAAATGAACAAAAGAGTTGTTATCGTTTCTGCCGTTAGAACACCTATCGGAAGTTTCATGGGAGGTTTATCTACCGTGCCCGCACCAAAACTAGGCGCTGCTGCTATAAAAGGAGCCCTTCAAAAAATTAACCTGGACCCAAAATTAGTTGATGAAGTTTTTATGGGGAATGTGGTACAAGCCGGAGTTGGACAAGCACCGGCACGTCAGGCTGCACTTTTTGCAGGTTTATCTGAAGAAGTTGCTGCAACTACCGTAAACAAAGTTTGTGCTTCAGGAATGAAAGCTGTTATGTTCGCAGCGCAAGCAATCGCTTGTGGAGATGCTGAAATTGTAGTAGCCGGAGGAATGGAAAACATGAGTTTGATTCCTCATTACGTACAAATGCGTAACGGAACTAAATTTGGTCCTGCAGCTATGCTTGACGGAATGCAAAAAGATGGCTTGACAGATGCTTACGATAACAACGCAATGGGAGTTTGCGCTGATTTATGTGCAACTGAATACAACATCAGCCGTGAAGAACAAGATAATTTTGCCATTCAATCGTACGAAAGAAGTGCAAAAGCTTGGGATGCCGGTAAATTCGACAACGAAATTGTTCCTGTTGAAGTTCCTCAAAGACGTGGTGAACCAATCATTGTCTCTAAAGACGAAGAATACACTAATGTAAAACTGGATAAGATTCCTTCATTAGCAGCTGTTTTTACAAAAGACGGAACAGTTACTGCCGCAAACGCTTCAACAATCAATGATGGAGCTGCAGCTTTAGTTTTAATGTCTGAAGAAAAAGCAATCTCATTAGGATTAAAACCTCTTGCTTACATAAAAAGTTATGCCGATGCTGCTCAGGAACCAAAATGGTTTACAACAAGCCCGGCAAAAGCTTTACCAAAAGCTTTAAATAAAGCCGGAATTGCTATCAGCGATGTTGATTATTTCGAATTCAACGAAGCTTTTGCAGTTGTTGGACTAGCCAATTCAAAAATCCTTGGTCTTGATAACAATAAAGTAAACGTAAATGGTGGAGCTGTTTCTTTAGGACATCCTCTGGGTTGTTCAGGAGCAAGAATCATCGTAACTTTGCTAAATGTTCTAGAACAAAATAATGCCAAAACCGGAGCTGCTGCAATTTGCAATGGTGGTGGTGGCGCATCAGCAATTGTTATCGAAAGAGCTTAAATAATAATACATTAAATCAGGAGTTATTTAAAACAAATAACTCCTGATTTCAACTCAATAAAGTACCCTAAATGTTCGGAATTTGCAATCTAGCCATAGTACCCGTTCGATCTGAGCCAAGTGACAGAAGTGAAATCGTTACACAACTTTTGTTTGGCGAACACATCGAGATTTTAGAACGCCAAAATCAATGGGCCCGAATAAAAATTCAATATGATGATTACGAAGGTTGGGTAGATTCTAAACAATATCAAGTTATTTCTGAAGCAAATTACAATCAATTAAGTAATGATGCCATTATTCTAAATGCTGATTTGATTGATTACATTACTGCGCCTGAAAACTTATTATTACCAATTCCGCTTGGAGCTTCTTTATCATTTTTAAATAATAACGAAATCAATACTTCAAACTTTGATTTCGAAGGCACCAGAACAAGTGGTATAAAACCTAAAAGCGCTCTGATAAATACCGCTTTTATGTATTTGAACGCACCTTATCTTTGGGGCGGAAAAACACCATTCGGAATCGATTGTTCCGGTTTTACACAAATGGTTTACAAACTAAACGGATACAAATTACATCGTGATGCTTCGCAACAAGCACTTGAAGGCGAACCTTTGAGTTTTATTGAAGAAAGTGAAGCTGGAGATTTAGCCTTTTTTGACAATGACGAAGGAAACATCATTCACGTCGGAATCATTATGGATAATAATTATATCATTCACGCAAGTGGAAAAGTTCGTATCGACCGTTTAGACCATTTAGGAATTTACAATCCTGAAATCAACAAACACACTCATAAACTAAGAGTAATCAAGAAAATTATATAATTTTTTAGCCACTAATTTCACAGATTAACACAGATTAAAAATCATTTTTAATCCTTTAAATCTGTGGCAAAAAAATTCCGCGATAATCCGGATTTTCGCCTGCGAATCTGCGTCATCTGCGCGCCCTATCACGCACTAATCCGAATCGTTTTCCTAAACTCCGAAGGACTATTCCCTCTCTGTTTCTTGAAAAATTTATTAAAGTGACTTTCATCAGTAAAACCAAACTCATAAGCAATTTCATTAATTCGTTTATCACTGAATTGCAAACGATGTTCAATTAATTTCGTTTTGTAATTACTGATATATTGCTGCATGGTTTCATTGGCGTGTTTCTTGAAATAACGTCCTAAATACGTATTCGAAATTCCAAAATAATCACTAATCGATTCTGCTTTTATCTTTTCAGGGTAATAAATATTGTTCTGAATATATTGCAGAATATCCATTGCTTTGGCCTCACAACCAATATTTACCTGCTCTGGTAAATACTTCGCAATATTTCTGGCAACTATAATAATCAAGGTATTTACCAATTGCTGAATCAATTCCTGATTATAAACATCTTTATCCTGATGTTCGCGACAAATTGCTTCAATCATTACTTTAACCAAACACTTATCAGAATCATTCTTTAAAATACAACCCGGCTGATGATTCGCATTCTGCAAAATATACTCTAAACGCTGAATATTCTCATTCTGCAAACTAGAATTCTTCAAATAAATATCATTGAATCTCAAAAAGAAAAACTTCGTTTTGGTCTCAATCGTAAAGTTATGACAATCTTCAGGCGTTAATAAAAACATATGTCCCGCATCATATTCAAAAATATTTTTGTTGATACATTGCGAACCTGCCCCCTCTAAAATATACACCAATTCAAAGAAATTATGACGATCTCCAACATCCGGATATTCATCCAGAGTTTCAAAAGAAACCGTAAAAGGCTCGTATAAATTTTCTTTTTTCATAATGCAGTTTATTAATTCGGCTACAAATTTACATAAAAAACACAAATATATACCATTTAACACTCTTAAAAATGGTATAATTTTGTCAAACAATTTTTAAGCAATAAAATATAAGATCATGGAATATAGAAAATTAGGCAATACCGAACTTGAATTATCAGCCATTACATACGGTGCATTCGCTATTGGCGGAAACATGTGGGGAGGAAATGAAAAAAAAGACTCAATCGATTCTATACACGCTTCAATAGATAACGGAGTAACCACAATCGACACCGCTCCATTTTACGGATTTGGTTTAAGCGAAGAAATGATTGGCGAAGCATTAAAATCGCAAGATCGTTCAAAAGTACAATTGCTAACTAAATTTGGTTTAGTTTGGGACGGAAGCAACAACGGAAAAGGAGATTTCTTTTTTGATGCTGATGACAACGGTAAAAAAGTTCCAGTCTATAAATATTCATCAAAAGAAAGTGTAATTAAAGAAATCGAAGAAAGCTTAAAACGTCTTAGAACTGATTATATCGACTTATTACAAATTCACTGGCCAGATTCTACCACTCCAATTTCGGAAACAATGGAGGCCGTTGAAACTTTAATTCAACAAGGAAAAATCAGAGCTTTTGGAGTAAGTAATTATAGCATTCCACAAATTCAAGAAGCACAAAAAACAATTCAAATTGCTTCAAATCAGGTCGCTTACAGCATGCTAAACCGTAAAATTGAAACCGATCTAATTCCATTTACAGTTGAAGAAAATATCGGAATCATAGCTTACAGTCCAATGGAAAGAGGTTTACTAACTGGAAAATACTTCACAGACAGCAAACTAAAAGACAACGATCACAGAAATGGTTATTTTGGACAATTCGACCTTCCAAAAGTAAAAACTTTAGTCGAAGAATTAAGTTCTCTGGCAAACGCAAAACACATTTCGATTTCACAATTGGTTTTACGCTGGACGACTTTACAAAAAGGAATCACAATTGTTTTAGCCGGAGCTAGAAATGCTGAGCAAGCCATTTCAAACGCAAAAACAATGGATTTCGATTTATCAATTTCAGAATTAGCTTTCATTAACGAAGCCATTTCAAAATTGAACTAAAAAATTTTTAAACACATAGAAACATAGTCTTAGAAACCTTAATAAGGCGTTTCACTTGTTTAAACAAACATAGATATGTGCGAGAAACTAGTTTCTTTCCATTCCCTTTTTTAGAAAAGAAAAATCTATGTCTCTATGTGTTTAAAAAAAATCTCAAAAACTAAATAATAAGAATTTGGGTGTGCCCCTCCGGGTCGGGCTATTCGTTACAATCTTTTTTATAAATAGAAAAAATTTATAAAAAAGGATTTTCACTACTATCCCTCACACATCACGATTTCACAAGAACACAAAAGTAAAATGAAGAAAATATTTATTATCAACGGCGGACAAAATTTCGCACATTCAGGTGGAAGATTCAATCAAACCGTTACAGATTGGACAATCGAATACTTAAAAAGTAAAAATTACGAAATAAAAACAACCAGCATAAAAGAAGAAATTGACCTGGATAAAGAAGTCGAAAAATTCGTTTGGGCAGATTTGGTTATTTATCACACGCCAATTTGGTGGTTTCAATTACCCAATCTTTTCAAAAAATACATAGATGATGTTTTTACTGCTGGTCACAACAAAGGAATTTATAGAAGCGACGGAAGAACAAGAACAAATCCGGACATTAATTACGGAACTGGCGGACTTTTACACGGACGCAAATACATGTTAACCACAAGCTGGAATGCGCCCGCAACCGCTTTTACACTTCCAGGAGAATTTTTCGAACAAACATCTGTAGACGACGGAGTAATGTTTGGTTTTCATAAAATGAACAAATTCACAGGAATGGAAAAACTAGACGGATTCCATTTTCATGATGTCGAAAAAGGTGCTACTGCAGAAAATATTAGTATCTTTAAGTATGAATACACCAAACATTTAGAACAAATTTTTAAAACTCTATAATTATGATTTCAATTACAGCAATCTTAAAAAGTAAAAAAGAAAACATAGAACAGATCAAAAACTTGCTGAACCATTTGGTTACCGAAACAAGAAAAGAAGCTGCATGTGTGCGTTACGATCTTCACAATGCTGAAAATGTTTTTATTATTTGGGAAGAATGGAAAGATCAGGAAGGTTTAGATATTCACAATAATCAATCTCACCTAAAGGATTTTATTACTAAAAGCGAAACTTTGGTATCAGCTCCAATTCAGGTTTATAAAACAACACAAATTCTATAAAAGTTATTTTTGCCACGACCCGACCGAAGGGAATAGGCGAAGCAATTTCACGAATTAACACGAATTAAAATTGAAAAAAATTAGTGCTAATTCGTGAAATTCGTGGCAACCTAATTTATTATTTAATTCCTCCAAAAGCGCCGAAACACATGTTTTTATGCAAAATTTCAACGCTTTTAAATCCAACTTTTTTCATTAAATCCAATTGATAATTCATCGATCTTGGTGTATCTTCTTTTTCAATATAATCAAACACATTCTGACGATATTTAGCACCTCCAATTCCCTCTAAATATTCGCCATATATCTGCCAGGTATATTCATTCAACAGTTCAGTATCCTGTGTAATCAAATCTGAAATCATAAAACATCCGCCCGGTTTTAATAATTTGAAAATTTTAGTAAAAGTTGTTTCCCAGTCCTCATCATCACGCAAATGATGCAAAACCGCTCCTGCCAAAATAATATCAAAATGATTTTCCTGCAAATCGACTTCCCGAATATCGCCTTGCTTCACTTCTACTTTTCCGGTCGTTTCCACTGAAACTCTTTCAAAAGCTCTATCCAACATTGGCAAACTCAAATCGACCAAAGTGCAATTCAAATTTGGCAATTTCGAAAGCATTTTTAAAGTGTAATTTCCAGCTCCACAACCGATATCTAAAACATTCATTGCATTTGGAACAATTCTTTTCGATGCTTCCGTAATTAATTCTAAAGAAATTGTCGCATCTATTGTAGCAACTTGCCCCGTTTCTAAATTCGAAAATCGTTCGACATCTTTATCAAACCTTTCTTTAATCTCTTTAATCGTTGATTTTTCCATAGTTTTTTGTTTTTTTGTCTCCCGCAGATTTGGCAGATTGAGCAGATCTTTTGCTAAATATTTTCGTTAAATATGAAATTAAAAATCATTGTAACCTTTCTAATTCGGGACTAAAAAATAAACAATCAAACAGAAAATAAATCTGCTCAATCTGCCAAATCTGCGAGAAACATTTTTTTTTCAAAACTAGCACTTTGATATATACTTCAAAAATACTTATTTTAGCAATTATTAATACTTAATAGGTATTCATGGAATTACGTCACTTAAAATATTTTTTGGCTGTAGCCGAAGAATTAAATTTTACCAAAGCCGCTGAGAAACTTTTCATTTCTCAACCGCCGCTAAGTCGTCAAATCATCGAATTGGAAGAAGAAATTCAGGCGCGTTTATTCAATAGAAACAATAAAAAAGTCGAATTAACTGAAGCCGGAAAATATTTTGAGAAAGAAGTAAGAGTACTTTTTCAGAACCTGGAACATATTACGGCAAAAACGAAAAAAATTGCAGAGAATATTTCCGGCGAATTCAGAATTGCATACATCAGTTCGATTTATTCATCTGTTATCTCAGAATTAATAAAACATCTGAAAGAGCAATTTCCATATGTAAATTTTAAACTTTTTGAAATCTCCACAACCAAACAGATCTCCGCTTTAGAGCAAGGAAAAATAGATTTAGGTATTATCCGATCACCTGTAAAATCTCCCAAAATAAAATCACAATTGTGGTTTCAGGACGGATTTTCAGTAGTTTATAACAGGAACTTAATTCAAATTAATTCTGAAAAAGAAGTTCCGAATCTAAAAGACGAAACTTTTGTGTTTTTCAACAAAGATTATGCACCGCATTATCATGAAGTTTTATTGGAACTTTGTGCATTTTATGGTTTTACGCCGAAAGTTGTTCATGAATCCAACAACATTAATTCAATTGTACAATTGGTTAAAAATGGATTAGGAATTTCGATTGTTCCATCCAACATTGCTAAAAATAATCATGATTCAGAAATTGGTTTTATCGAATTGAAAAAAGTCAATTTATTTACGGATGTTTCACTAATTACGTCAAAAGAAGACGATTCCGAAATTACTCGAGCTGCCGTTGATTTTCTATTGCATTTTTCTAAAAAATAAAAAAGTTAGCCAAGAATCTCACAAATCTTCACGAATTATTTTTAAATGAAGGAAATACGTAAAAATTAAAATCTAAAAGCATTTAAATTGCACACCATAACAAGTGTAAAGAAATTAGTGCAAATTCGGGAAATTCGTGGCTAAAAAAAACGTTACAATTTATCACACCTTACTTCACGCTAAAAAGAGAACTTTTAAATACCTTAGCAAATTATAATTCTACTCAATAAAATCAATAAAAATGGCAGAGCAATCTTCAATTCAGTGTCCAAATTGTGGAACTAATATCGATGTAAATGACATACTGAAACATCAGTTAGAAGATAGTATTCGTAAAGAATTTCAACAAAAAGCCAACGCTCAATCTAAAGAATTAGAACTTAAAAACGAGCAATTTGAAAAAGCTAAAACCGAATTTGAAGCTAAAAAGAAACAAGAAAATGAACTTTTTGCTGAACGGTTAGAACGCGAAAAAAAGGTAGCCGAAAAAGAAATAACCGAAAAACTAAAAACAAAACTCAACGAAGAAAACAAAGATCGTTTGCTTTTGATGGAAAAAGAGCTTTCTGAAAAATCAGAAAAACTTCGTGAATTGAATAAAATGGAAGGCGAAATTGCCAAACTTCAGCGTGAAAAACTGGAGATGAAAGATGCTATTCAAGCTGAAGCCGAAAAACAGCTCAACGCCACTTTGATTTTAGAACGTGATAAAATCCGTAAACAAGAAGAAGAAAAAAACGAGTTAAAAATCAAAGAGTACCAAAAACAATCTGACGACCAAAAGAAGCTGATTGAAGAAATGAAACGCAAGCAGGAACAAGGTTCTATGCAATTGCAAGGTGAAGTTATGGAATTAGCAATTGAAGAATGGCTGGCTAGTAATTTCCCGTTAGATACTATCGACGAAATTAAAAAAGGTGCCAATGGAGCCGATTGTTTGCAAATTGTAAATACTCGCGAATTGCAAAATTGTGGTTCTATTTACTATGAAAGTAAACGTACAAAAGCTTTTCAACCTGCTTGGATTGAGAAATTTAAAAATGATATTAGAACTAAAAGAGCCAATATTGGAGTTTTAGTAACCGAAGTCATGCCTGCAGGAATGGACCGAATGGGAATGCGCGACGGAATCTGGATTTGTACTTATGAAGAGTTTAAAGGTTTAAGTGCCGTTTTACGCCAATCATTAATTCAGGTAAGTCACGCAGTTCAGGCGCAGGAAAACAAAGGCGATAAAATGTCGATGTTGTATGATTTTTTAACGAGTAACGAATTCCGTTTGCAAATTGAAGGAATCGTTGAAGGTTTTACTCAAATGCAAGGTGATCTTGATTCTGAAAAAAGAGCAATGCAACGTATTTGGAAACAACGTGAAAAACAAATCGAAAAAGTCGTTCACAACACTTTAGGAATGTACGGATCTATTCGTGGTATTGCCGGAAATGCTGTTCAAACTGTTAGAGCTTTAGAACTCGATTTTATTGAAGATGACGAACAAGAAGATCCTAAAGAATTGGAATAATTCAATAAAATAAAAAGGCTTCGATTGATTTCGAAGCCTTTTTTATTTAATTTCCTTTTTTGAAAGACATAGTCAATCCAAACTGGTTTGAAAGAAATAATTTATTATTCTCAATAGAATAACCAGATGTTGTTCTTAACAACTGCACAAACTCGCCTTCTTTTTTTGCATCACACTTTTTAGTTTCTGATGTAAGATTTAAAAACTGAATTTGTCCTGCATCTTTCGAAAGTAAATTTCCTTTAATAGCATTACATCCTGTCGAACCTGAAAATGTAGACGATAACATTTCAATTTTCGGAAAGCTTGAAAAATCCTTTTCAGTAACTACTTTTCCATTTAAGTTCTCTAAAATCCAGGTTTGTTGCAATTTCTTTTCAATTGATTTTTCAACTGTACCAGTATTAGTGTCTTTTGTAGATTTGCAGCTGTAAGTCAACGACACAGCAATAAATAACATTAAAATCCTTTTCATGTAAATTATAATTTGTAAGTTTTAGCTTTCAAAATTATTTAACTTTTACACTATAAAGAGAAACTATAAGTCATTTTTAAACCATATTAAGACATATTTTTAATCCTAGAATTAATCTACTTTCTTAAAAACCAATAGTTTTCCTGAAGGATTAGAAAGTGTTAATCTATTATTTCCAATAGAATATGTTGTAGTACTTTGAAGTGCTTTTGTAAATTCATCTTCTTTATTTCCAGGCGCACAAGCCATAAGAGTTGAGATTACATTGGTAAATCTCAATAAATCTTTCTCATAGAAGATGCTTCCGTTAATAGAATTACAACCTCCAAATCCCATGAATCTGTTTTCTGCTGCGTAAATTTCAATTCTTGGCAGTTCTTTTTGAAAATCAGCAATCGATATTTTCTTTCCGTTCAATTCTTCCAAAACCCAAATATCATGTAAACGGTAATCTGTAATGTATTTTCCGCAACCATTTAAAGTTTTCCCATCAATTTCGACCTTAACTGTATAAGGTGATTTTTCGCCTGACATAGAATCCTGACATTCGAATTGTTGTATCGTAATTGTGGCAGAAGTTTTTCCGTTGTCAAGTTTATACATCTTTACATTGGCATCCATAGCTCTGATAGGTTCTACAGATTTAAAACTAACTGACTCCATTCCTTCGATCAATGATGTAAAAACAGTTTTGTCCTTCCCTATTTTCAATCCCCAAAATGGTTCATTTCCAGTAGCCTTAAAATAAACTGTTAGATCTTCTTCATCTGAAGTTGTTTTAGAAGTTGTTTCTTTCATGTTCGAATTTTTAACTGCGACTGACTTGCAGCTTAACGTCACAGCCGCTAAGACACATAGTAAAAGTACTTTTTTCATATTATATCTTTTTTATTATGCCTTCCCACTAGAAAAAACTGAGCCAAAAATTACGAAGCCTCATTTTTTATGATTTTTTTAGGTCGAATGCCTTATAAAATTAAGAAAAATAACACACTTACAAAAAAAAACTAAAAATAGAAAACACTTTGAACCCGCGCTACTTAAAAGATTAAAACAAACTACGTATAAAAAAGGAAACATCTACTTAAAAAAATTACAAAAATACGTATTTTAATAAGTACAAATACTTATATTTGCATAATAATACTTAATTAAAAAAATCATGATTAGAGTAATAGTAGTTGGAAACGGCATGGTTGGTTATAAATTTTGCGAAAAATTCATCGCAAAATCAGGACAAGAAAAGTATCAGATTACAGTATTTGGCGAAGAACCAAGACGTGCTTATGACAGAGTTCATTTAAGTGAATATTTTGGAGGCAAAACAGCTGATGATCTGTCATTATCTACAAGCGAATGGTACTTAGAAAACAATATTACTCTTAATACTTCTGAATTAATTACTGATATTAATAGAGAAGAAAAAACAATTCATACGCACTTAGAACAAACTCATAAGTACGACTACTTAGTTCTTGCAACAGGATCTTCGGCATTTGTTCCTCCAATCGATGGAGTTGAAAAAGAAGGTGTTTTTGTTTACAGAACCATCGAAGACTTAGATGCAATTATGGCCTACGCCAAAAAAATAAAACAAAAAGGTGCAACAGAAGCCGCCGTTTTAGGAGGTGGATTATTAGGTCTTGAAGCAGCAAAAGCAGTTCGTGATTTAGGATTGAATCCGCATGTAGTAGAATTTGCTCCACGCTTGATGCCAAGGCAATTGGACAAAGGCGGAAGCGACATGCTGCAATCTAAAATTGAAGAATTAAATATTGGAATTCATCTTAACAAAGCCACACAATATATCGACGGTGCAGCATGCATAACGGGAATGATGTTTGCCAATGAAGAATTGTTAAAAGTTGACATGTTGGTTATATCTGCCGGAATTAAACCTCGCGACGAATTGGCTCGGGTTTCAGGACTTGAAGTTGGTGTTCGAGGTGGCGTTGTGGTAAACAATCAAATGCAGACATCAGATCCTTCTATTTTTGCTATTGGCGAAGTGGCACTTTATAACCAAAATATTTACGGACTCGTTGCTCCCGGTTACGAAATGGCCGATGTAGCTGCCGAGCAAATCTTAAATGGTTCTAAAACCATGAGAGAATCCATCGATATGTCGACACAATTGAAATTAATTGGTGTTGAAGTTGCGAGTTTTGGTGATCCTTTTATCGAAAATGCTAATGTAACTGCTATTATTTACGAAAATAAACTAAGCGGTATTTACAAAAGAATCAACGTTACTAAAGATTCCAAAACCTTATTGGGCGGGATTTTAGTGGGAGATTCAAGCGATTATAACTCTCTTTTTCAGATTTACAGTAATGCAATGGCATTGCCTAAAAATCCTGAAGATTTGATTTTAGGTTCCAGAGACGGTTCTGAAGGTTCAAGTTTAGGAAGCGTTTTAGATTTGCCGGATACAGCAGTAATCTGTTCTTGCGAAAATGTTACAAAAGGCGCTATTTGCTGTTCGCTTTTAGACGAAACCTGCTCTAATTTTTCAGATGTTGTAAAACATACTAAAGCGACTTCTGGTTGTGGAGGTTGTAAACCAATGGTTTCAGACTTGGTAAAAGCGACTCAAAAATCTCTAGGGAAAGAAGTAAAAGATGTTATCTGCGAACATTTTCAATATAATAGGCAAGAATTATTCGATTTGGTAAAAATCAATAAATACGAGAATTTTTATGAAGTAATCGATCATCATGGTAAAGGCGATGGTTGCGAAGTTTGCAAACCTGTTGTGGCTTCTATTTTCTCCAGTATTTACAACGATACAGCCAATAAACATGTTACCACCCAAGATACTAACGACAGATTCTTGGCGAACATTCAACGAAACGGAACTTATTCTGTTGTTCCAAGAGTTGCCGGAGGTGAAATTACGGCTGAGAAATTAATTGTTATTGGAGAAGTTGCCAAACAATTCGATTTATACACCAAAATCACAGGAGCTCAAAGAGTTGATTTATTTGGAGCACATTTGAGTGATTTGCCAAAAATCTGGAAAATCTTAATCGATAATGGTTTTGAAAGTGGTCACGCTTACGGAAAATCTCTTCGTGCTGTAAAAAGCTGTGTTGGAAATGCCTGGTGCCGTTACGGAATGGACGACAGCGCGGGATTTGCAATCGAATTAGAAAACAGATACAAAGGAATTCGTTCTCCACACAAATTAAAAGGCGGTGTTTCGGCTTGCATCCGTGAATGCGCGGAAGCTAGAGGAAAAGATTTCGGATTAATTGCTGTTGATGGCGGTTGGAATTTATATATCGCCGGAAATGGTGGTGCAAACCCTAAACATGCTGTTTTATTGGCTGAAAAAATTGACAAAGAAACAGTCATCAAATATTTGGATCGCTTTTTAATGTATTACATACGTACAGCTGGTCCGTTAATTAGAACGGCAACCTGGTTAGAAAAACTAGATGGTGGTTTAGAATATTTGAAAGAAGTAATCATAGAAGACAGTTTAGGAATATGCGAAACATTAGAAGCTGAAATGCAAACTTTGGTCAATACTTTTGAATGTGAATGGAAACAAGTTTTAGAAAAACCAAGATTATTAAAACGTTTCAACCATTTTGTAAACTCTGAAGAGAAAGATGATAATGTTGTTTTTGTTCCGTTAAGAGATCAAAAAATGCCAAAAGCTTGGTCATAATAATTTTTTAAACACATAGAAACATAGAATTACTAAACTTAAGAAAGGTGTTTCACTTGCATTAACAAACATAGATAGCTATGTGTTCGCAACTAGTTTCTTTTAATTTTCTTTCATGAAAAACAAAAAAAACCATGTTTCTAAGTGTTTAAAATTAAAGCTGCAGATTAAAGGATTAAAAAGATTAAAATAAAAATCTGCTTAATCTGCCAAATCTGCGTGAGAAAAAAATAAGCTCCAAAAAAAAGAAAAAAATATCGTTAACGTTTGCTGTCCTCTTACCCTCTTTTTTACTGCGCCGTCAAACTTTCTTGATTGTAAAAAGAGGGATAAGAACAGGAACTAAAATAAAATCAAAATGGAAGAAATTTTAAATCAATACGAAACAGTACATCCAAACGATGCTACAATTTGGTTCAAAGCTGGTAAAGTAGAAGATTTTCCAACCAATCGTGGCGGATGCATCAAATACAAAAACAAACAAATTGCCATTTTCAATTTTGCACGTCGTAACGAATGGTATGCTTGTCAAAATGCTTGTCCGCACAAAATGGAAATGGTTCTGGCAAGAGGCATGACAGGATCTACGGACGATATTCCGAAGATTGCCTGCCCAATGCACAAAAAAACATTCTCTTTGGTTGATGGTTCAAATTTAAATGGCGAAGAATATAAAATTGCAACGTATCCTATTAAAATCGTTGAAGACGAAGTGTTTGTTGGATTCATAGATTAAGCACGCGCAATCTTGTCATTTCGAGGAACGAGAAATCACACTCGGGAGTCAACAAAGATTGGCGATATTCTATACGGAGTTTCTAGTGTGATTTCTCGTTCCTCGAAATGACAAAACTATTGCAATTACTATGTGAATTAATGCAAGTGAAACGCCTCAACCCACAAAACAAATCTATGTCTCTATGTGTTAGAAAAAACCACACATAAAGACTTAATTCCGTATATTTGAAATCTATTATTCTTCCAAAAAAATGACAACACCTTTTCAAAAAGCAAGCGCGTGGATTGATGCCGAAAATGCTCAGGATCCAAATATCGAAATCGACCAAAATAAAGAATATCCTAAGGAATTATTGTATTCAAACAGAATGTATGAAAAACTGATGCAATTTCAACCGGATGCTTCAGAAGAAGTTCAGATCGCCTCAAAAGCACAACATATTTGCCGATGGAAAGTAGCGCGCGAAACGTACCCTATGGATCGTGTTGGTTATTTAAAATGGAGAGAAGATCTTAAAAAATTTCATGCCAAATTAGCTTCCGAAATTTTAGAAAAAGCAGGTTACAATCATGAATTTATTGCGAGAGTTTCTTTTTTAATCGAAAAGAAATTACTTAAAAAAGATGCCGAAACTCAATTACTTGAAGATGTAATTTGTCTTGTATTCTTAGAATATTATTTAGATCCATTTGTACACAAACACGATGAGGAAAAACTAAAAAACATCATCAAAAAAACCTGGGATAAAATGTCTGAAAAAGGACATCAGGAAGCCTTAAAAATTAATTATTCTGAAGAAAATTTAAATTTGATAAAAGCTTCTTTAGGGTTGTAATTATAATTTATGAAGAAAAGCAATCAGGAAGCTGCAGATAAAATTACTTTCAAAAATTTACGCCGTTGGTATTTTTTTGCGCTTTGGACTATTGCTATAACCATCATTTTAAGTCAGATTCTTGTTCAGTATAATTTAAAACAACAATTAAGCGATTCTAAAATCATCAATATTTCTGGTAAACAAAGAATGTTGAGTCAGAAAATTGTCAAGGAAGTTTTGATCTTAAACTATGTTGTCGATACTGCCAAAAAACCAGAAATCGCACATTTAAAAAGTGTTTTGTTACTTTGGAAAAACAATCAAAATGCATTAGAAAATGGCAGTGATACTTTAGCTTTTCCAAAAGAAAAAAGCGAAACTCTTTCTAAATTATATAAAGAAATAAATCCAAGTTTCTCAAATATTGCGGAAGCCGCAGACTTATTTCTCCTAAATTTAGAACAAAAAAACAGCTTCGAAAACAATCAAAAACTGGTACAAAAAATTCTAGAAAACGAAAGTATCTTTCTTTCTAAAATGAATCAAATTGTAAGTCAGTATGATATCGAAGCGCACGAAAAAGTAACTCAACAACGTAAAATCGAATATTGGATTTTTGCCTTTACGCTACTCATTCTTCTTCTCGAATTTTTCTTTATTTTCAGACCAACAAATAAGAAAATTGAAAGACTAATCGCCAAACTCTTAGCTTCTGAAAAAAAAGCACTTAAGCTCGCTTACGATACCGAAGTTATAAGTGAAATCAAGGAAAACTCCGTAAAAGAATTAAAATCTTTGAATTATGCCATGGAAAATACGCTGCTTTATTGCCGTATTGCTCCTGACGGTTCAATTATTCATGTTGGAGAAAAATTCGCCAAACTTTTAAATTATACCAAATTTTCATCGAATAAAAAATTCTCTGAAGTTTTAACCACCGATGAAAAAGAACAACTCAATATTGATCGTATTATTTTTGAGAAACAACGCAGCGGCTGGCAAGGCGAAATTAAAATTACCAACAAAGAAAACCAGACGATTTGGTTAGATTTATCGATGGTTCCGGTAATGATCAAAAAAGGCGAATTAGAGCTTTTAATCGTATGTTTTAATATTACCGAACGTAAAAAAGCACAACGAGAAGTCGAACGTTTGAATCTCGAAAACAGTACTGAAAAAATCAACCAACAAAAGATAATTTCGAGTAAAATTGTCGAAAACCAGGAAAACGAACAAAACCGAATTGCCAAAGAAATTCATGACGGAATTGGCCAGATGTTGACAGGTTTGAAATTTAGTTTAGAAAGCATTAATCTGGAAGACAAAGAGAAATCAGCTCAAAAAATAGAGTATCTAAAGAAGTTATCGCTCGATATAATCAAAGGAGTTCGTACGGCAACTTTCAACTTAATGCCTCCGGAATTGAGCGATCATGGTATCGTTTCTTCATTAGCAAAACTTACACAGGAACTTTCTAAACTAACCGGAAAAGAAATCCTCTTTTACAATAAAACCGATTTTGATCAGCGTTTAGATTCTTTAATCGAAATTAATATTTACCGTTTAACGCAGGAAGCGATTAACAATGCGATAAAATACGCCGAATCATCTCATATTATTGTGCAACTTTCGCACAGCGAGACTTTATTGAGCATTATTATTGATGATAACGGTAAAGGATTTGATATTCATGCTGTAGACAAAAAACGAAACAGCGAATCCGGAATGGGATTATTGTTTATGAAAGAAAGAATCCAATACATCAACGGACGTGTTTTTATCAAATCAATTCCTGGCGAAGGAACAAGGATTACCTTCAATATTCCGATTTGATTAATTAGATAATTTACGCACAAAACTTTGACAAAGGTTTTCACAATCTTGTCATCTCGACGAAGGAGAAATCGCACTAGAAACTCCGCAATCATAATCGACAATCTTTAATTACCACAATCTTGTCATTCTGAGGAACGAAGAATCTCCACAAGAAACTCTGCTATAAAAAATCGATCATCTTTGTCGATTTACGACTGCAATATCTCGTTATATCAAGATAACACAACTTTGTACTTACCAATCTTTGTCGAGCTACTCATTAAGATTCTTCGTTCCTCAGAATGACAAGATTGTTGCAAAAAAATAACCGATTAACAACGTTGTTTTTACATTCTCGAATTATCTAATTGCCACATTTTCTAATTATCTAATTTTAAAATTCAAAAATTACGTATATTAGCCTCATCATTATAGATGAATATACGTAAAAATTCAGAAAAAAATTAAGTAAACCATGAGTAATATTATTCGAGTAGTTCTGGCAGATGACCATGTTTTTGTAAGAGATGGAATAAAATCATTACTGGAAAACGAAGCAAACATTGAGGTTGTAGGTGAAGCTATAGATGGAACCGATGCTCTTGAAGTGGTTGAAGCCAGCAAACCTGATTTACTTATAGTAGATATTCGTATGCCTAACTTAACAGGTATTGAAGTAGTAGAAAAACTTAGAAGTGATAATAACAATGTGAAAATTATTATGCTTTCGATGCATGAATCTGAAGAATACGTATTGAAATCTATCAAAGCGGGTGCCGATGGTTATTTACTAAAAGGTTCAAGCAAAGAAGAATTCTTAAAAGCATTGCATACTGTTGCCGCAGGCGGAAAGTATTTTAGCGGAGACATTTCTTCTATCTTAATAAGCCAATTGACCAGCTCTTCAGTTTCATTAGAACCTAAACAAAATTTAGGTGAAGAAATGATGATTACCAAAAGAGAAAAAGAAATCCTTACATTATTGTTATCCGGAAAAGGAAACAAAGAAATTGCTGAAGCCCTTGAAATCAGTAAGCGAACAGCCGAAGTGCACCGTTTTAACTTAATGAAAAAGCTAAAAGTAAAGAACCTAATGGAACTTTCGAACAAGGCAACAGAATATTCCTTACTCTAAAAACTACGTATAATTACGTAATTATTTTTCATAAACTGCGTTTTAGCAGGTTTTAACTAAGTTATAGTACTTATTTTTATCAAAAATTATAAGTACTATGAAAACTACAAACTCACTATCGCAATCACACAAGATTTTATTTTTGAACACATTGGCTTTCACAGTGTGTTTCGCCTGTTGGACATTAAACGGAGTTCTGGTAACTTTTTTAGTCGATAACGGAATTTTTCATTGGAGTGTCGTTCAGGTTGGCTGGCTTCTTGGAATTCCGATCTTAACAGGTTCAATCATGCGCTTACCAATTGGTATTCTTACCGACAAATTTGGTGGCAAATATGTTTTTGTTCTTTTACTCCTCCTCTGTTCTATTCCTTTGTTTTTATTGCCTTTCGCAGATAGCTTTTTTATGTTTGCCTTACTAAGCTTTTTATTTGGAATGGTTGGAACCAGTTTTGCTGTCGGAATTGGATATACTTCGATTTGGTATCCAAAAGAATGGCAAGGTCGCGCTTTAGGAATTTTTGGAATGGGAAATGCCGGCGCCGCAATTACTACCTTTTTAGCGCCCTCATTATTGAATCATTTCTCTATAGAAGATCCTCAAAATGGCTGGAAAATACTTCCCGTTATTTATGCCATTGCTTTAGTTGTAATAGGACTTGCCTTTTTAATATTTGCTACAAACAAAAAAATAGAAAACAATACCAAAACGGTTTCGCAAATGCTTCAATCTTTAAAATCTGCCAGAGTTTGGCGTTTTGGAGCCTATTACTTTTTAGTTTTTGGATGTTTCGTTGCCTATTCACAATGGTTATTACCCAATTTCATGAACGTTTATCAAACCAGTTTAGTGATGGGCGGATTATTTGCTACGCTTTTCAGCTTGCCATCTGGTGTTATCAGAGCTTTTGGAGGTTATTTATCGGATAAATTTGGCGCCCGAAAAGTCATGTACTGGGTTTTGAGTTCATCAGTAATTTTGAGCGCTTTATTGATGATTCCGAAAATGGAAATTACTACAACCGGACCAGGCGTTTTAGCAACTAAAAAAGGAACTATTACGGAAGTTTCTAACGACAAAATAAAAATTGGTGATACTGATATTGCTGTTGCACAGAAAAAAGAAACCGAATCTGAAAATGCGATTTTTCCAACCAAAACTTCATGGCAGCAAGTTGTAGTCGAACAAAACCAAACCGTAAAGAAAAAAGAACTTTTAGCCAAAGGAATTACGGTAATTAAGTTCGATGCCAATATGTGGGTTTTCCTGATTTTAGTGATTTTAATTGGAATTTCATGGGGAATCGGGAAAGCGGCAGTTTACAAACATATTCCGGAATATTTCCCGACAGAAGTTGGCGTTGTTGGCGGAATGGTTGGAATGATTGGCGGTTTAGGCGGTTTCTTTGGGCCAATTATCTTTGGATATTTATTAACAGCCACAGGAATCTGGTCAAGTTCATGGATTTTTATTTTACTGCTTTCAGCAATTTGTTTGATTTGGATGCACTACACTATCACCAAAATTATGAATGAAAAACAACCTGTTTTAGCCAAAGTAATAGACAGACAATAGTTCCTTTTAAAAGCTTAAAAATTAGTAAGGAAATATGATTATTATCATTCCCCAAAAAATACTTTTCTTCTAATTTAACATCTTGTTTAAACCAACCAAATTATGAAAAAATTAAAAACAGCCATTTTAATGCTTTTAGCAGGAATAAGTTATAATATTCAGGCACAAGAATTAGATGTAAATTTACAGATAAGACCCCGCTTTGAATATCGAAACGGTTACAAAACGCTTTTACCTGAAGGCCAGGAAGGAACTTCGCAAATCTCTCAGCGTTCAAGATTAAATTTCAATTACAAACAAGATGAACTGACTGTAAAATTGACTTTTCAAAATACCCGAACCTGGGGTGATGTTCCAACTACAACAACAGCAGATAAAAACGGAGTAGCCATTTTTGAAGCTTGGGCGCAATACAATCTTACTGAAAAATGGAGTGCCAGAATGGGACGACAAGTATTATCGTACGACAATCAGCGCATTATGGGCGAAATAGACTGGGCGCAACAAGGACAAAGTCATGATGCGTTAATGGTTAGCTTTCATCCTAAAAACCATCAATTAGATATGGGAGCAGCTTACAACTCAAATGCCGAAAATACTTTTCAAACTCCATATATCGTTGCTAATTACAAAGCGATGCAATATGCTTGGTATCATACCAGTTTTGACAAATTGGGCGTGAGTTTATTAATGCTGAATACCGGTTATGAATACGCCAATACAGCTGCTAAATTATTGGTAGATTACAAACAAACTTTTGGAACTTACCTGACTTATAAAACCAAAAAAATCGATAGTAATCTTAGTTTCTACGGTCAAACCGGAAAAAGTACTGATAAAAGTGTGAGCGCTTGGTATGTCGGAGCTGCTTTTGGACACAATATAACCGACTCGTTTAAAGCTGGTTTAGGTTATGAATTTCTATCTGGAAAAGACATGAATGACGGAAGCACAGTGATCAAATCATTCAACCCAATATTCGGTACTAATCATGCTTTTAATGGCTATATGGATTATTTTTATGTAGGCAATCACTTAAACAGTGTTGGTTTACAAGATGCTTATTTAAAGTTGAATTACAATATTAAAAAATGGCAATTTGCTTTGATTCCGCATGTTTTTTCGGCACCAAACAAAGTAATTAATGCTGCGAACGAAGAGCTTGATCCTTACTTAGGAACTGAGGTTGACTTTACAGCCGGATTTAATTTCAAAAAAGACATTACCTTAACTGGAGGTTATTCTCAAATGTTTGGCACAAAAACTTTAGAATTTTTAAAATCTCCCGGATATGCAGGACATACCAACAACTGGGCATGGTTAATGATTTCTGTAAATCCTAGAATTTTTAGTTGGAAGAAATAGGTATTTTTCACATCAACTTTAATATTTTACCCTTTTTCAAAATTGAGAAAGGGTATTTTTTTTATATGAATTGATATTGTATTTTTATTGAATAAATTACAATATATATGAATCGTATATTATTTTCTTTAGGAATAATTATTCTATTGATTTGTTGTAAATCATTACCCAAATGAAAATCATAGCCTGGAATTGCAATATGGCATTCAGAAAAAAAGCGGAACTTATTCTGGCTTTCAATCCTGATATTGTTGTAATTTCTGAGTGTGAAAATCCTGAAAAACTCAAATTTCCCAGCGATACAAAATTACCAACGGATATTCTTTGGTACGGAACAAATCCGAATAAAGGACTTGGAATATTTTCTTATAGCGATTATCGATTTCGATTGATGGATTGTCATAATCCTGATTTCAAAAATATTTTACCAATCGCTGTAACTGGCGGAAAAGTTGATTTTACTCTATTTGCTATTTGGGCAAATAATCCTTCAGATAAAGACGGCGCTTATGTAACGCAGGTTTGGAAAGCGATTAATTATTACGAAGATTTACTCTCAGAAAACAAAACGATTTTAATTGGAGATTTCAACAGCAATACAATTTGGGACAAACCACGTCGCGAAGGAAATCATACAACGGTTGTCAATACATTAGCCGAAAAGAATATTTTCAGTACCTACCATAAATATTACAATCAAACGCAAGGGAAAGAAGAACATCCCACTTTATATATGTACCGTCACGAAAACAAACCGTATCATCTTGATTATTGTTTTGCTTCAAATGATTTTATAAATATTTTAGAAAGTGTCGAAGTTGGAACTTATCAAGATTGGACAATGCACAGTGATCACAAACCTTTAATAATTAAATTTAATATATAACTATGAACAACTGGACTCAAAGATGGGACGACCGCTACAGCAATGAAGAATTTGCGTACGGCGAAGAGCCCAACAATTACTTGAAAGAACAAATAGAAAAATTAAACCCCGGAACAATCCTTTTTCCCGCAGAAGGCGAAGGAAGAAATGCAGTTTTTGCAGCCAAATTAGGTTGGAAAGTTTCCGCTTTTGATATAAGTGAAGAAGGAAAAAACAAAGCCATCAAACTTGCTGAAGCCAATAATGTAACTATTGATTACAAGGTTGGAGAATTAGAAACATTAAATTATCAACCAGAACAATTTGATGCTATTGCGTTGATTTACGCTCATTTTCCAGCAGAGATAAAATCATCACTTCATAAAACACTTGAAACTTATTTGCGTAAAGATGGTATTATTATTTTTGAAGCTTTCAGCAAAAAACACTTAGAATATCTTGCTATAAACGATAAAGTTGGCGGTCCAAAAGACATTGAATCTTTATTTTCGATTGAAGAAATTCAAGCCGATTTTCCTAATTATGAAATCATCGAATTAGAAGAAAAAGAAATCGAATTAAACGAAGGTTTATTCCATAACGGAAAAGGTTCTGTAATTCGATTTGTTGGCACAAAAAAGTAAATTATACACGACGTGGAGGCGCACTGCAGTGCGTCTCTACAATTGGCTCTTTTAAAAAATACCTCAAAAAAACATTCCCTTGGAAGATAATTCGTAAATTTGGAAAAATATTGAATGTGATGGATTTACAAACTAGAAAAATAGAATTTGTACAAGAGTTTTTAAAAATTCAAAGCGAAGAAGTTATTTCTCAACTTGAAAATTTATTAAACAGAAACAAAAAAGATGTTGATGAGGATAACTTTTTTAAACCAATGTCTATTGAAGAATTCAACAACAGAATAGACCAATCCGAAGATGATTTCAAAAATGGCAGATACAAAAGTACCTCTGAACTTTTAGAAAAATATAAGTAATGAAATTAAAAATTACTTGGTCACAATTTGCAGAGAATCAAATTGATAAAATATACGATTATTATCTTCAAAAAGCTGGAATTAGAGTCGCTAAAAAAATCATCAAAGAAATAATTTCTGAACCAAACAAACTCACAAGTAATACATTTTCTACTCAAATTGAGGATCTTTTAATTGATAGAGAAAACAAGTATTATTATTTAATTTGCAATAATTACAAAATTATTTACTGTATTGACATAGAAAATAAGCGAATTAAAATTGCTGATGTTTTTGATACAAGACAAAATCCGTTAAAAATCAAACGCACGAAATAGTTTAATAAGTAATAATACTTATTAAGAATTTAAAAATATTTATGTTCCATAATTTCAGCTCGTAACTCAGGAATAGCCAAAATTCCAATTCTTTTTCCGACAGTTTTAATTAGCATTTCTTTTTTAAGACTTGAAAGTATTCGGATGGCTTGTTCTTCAGTCGTTCCGGCAAAATCAGCGATTTCTTTTCTAGAGAGTTCAATATCAATTAAACCGTCTATTTGTCCAAATTTGCGATGGATATACAACAACAAATCAATCACACGTTCACGAACATTCATGTGCGCAATTTTTCGAATGTTATTTTCGCTTTTGTTAAGTTCATCAGCATAAAATAGCATTAAAGCGTACGTAAATTCAGGAACATTTTGCAGGATTTCTAACATCGTTTCATTACTAAAATTGCATAAAACGGTATCTTCAAGGGCATAAGCACCAATTAAATAACGTTTTGAAGTTCCAAATCCACGGAAACCAATTGTATCTCCATTTTTCGTTAAGCGAACAATTTGTTCCCGACCGTTTATACCCGTTTTCACCGTTTTTACTTTTCCGCTGCAAATAAAATAAAGTCCCTGTAATGGAGCGCCTTCAGTAATAAATTGATCCGATTTTTTACTGACAAAGCTATTCTTCTTCAAAATAAATTGTCTCATTTGCTCTAAGTGCAAATGTTTCTTAATAAAACAATTTTCATTGATACAGGTATAACAAATAGGTTGTTCTTCTTTCATGAGTTCTAATTTTATGCATTTAAAACTAATTTGCTGTTCCTTGTTTATTTTTATCAAAAGTAGAAAAATAAATTCTAAAAATAAGTATTTTTACGTATAAATACTTATTTTTGTATAGAACTAAATAAGTGAATTATTTAGAATCCAAGAAGAATCAATATAGTAGTATTCAAAAAACAGTTGCAATGCAAAATACCAAAATCAAAACTACCTGTTCTTATTGTGGCGTTGGCTGCGGGATTATCGTCACCAATGATGCAAAAAACGGTGTGATGGTAACTGGCGACAAAGACCATCCGGTAAACAAAGGAATGTTGTGTTCTAAAGGAATGAATTTGCATTACGTTGCCAATGATACTTCGGACAGGATTTTATATCCTGAAATGCGCGGCAGCAAATCTTATCCTTTAGAGCGTGTGAGCTGGGATACTGCACTTGATCGCGCTGCTGCAGTTTTTACTTCTATTATAAAAAAACACGGACCTGATAGCGTTGGTTTTTATATTTCTGGCCAATGTTTAACCGAGGAATATTATTTGGTAAACAAACTCGTAAAAGGCTTTTTGAAAACCAATAATATCGATACCAATTCCCGACTTTGCATGAGCTCTGCAGTTGTGGGTTATAAAAAGACTTTTGGCGAAGATTCTGTGCCAATTGCTTATGATGATATCGAATTAGCAGATACTTTCCTGATTACAGGCGCAAACCCTGCTTGGTGTCATCCCATTTTATTTAGAAGAATTGAAAAACACAAAGAGAAAAATCCGAAAATAAAAATCATTGTTATTGATCCGAGACGAACAGATACAGCTGCTTTCGCCGATTTGCATTTGCAGATTCTTCCCGGAACTGATATTATTTTGTATCATGCGATTGCCAAACGAATCATCGAAAAAGGTTATGTCGATCACGATTTTGTAAAAAATCATGCCGAAAACTTCAAACAATATAAAGACTTAGTTTTAAATACCTCTTTTGAAAAAGCTTCTAAACTTTGCGGAATTTCTGTAAACGATATTAAAATTGCTGCAGATATTATCGGAAAAGCGAAAGGGTTTATTTCGCTTTGGGCGATGGGATTGAACCAAAGTGCCGTTGGAGTTGATAAAAATACGGCTTTACTGAATTTATCTTTATTAACAGGACAAATTGGAAAACCCGGTTCAGGTCCTTTCTCATTAACTGGACAACCGAATGCAATGGGTGGACGAGAAGTGGGCGGAATGGCAACTTTATTGGCCGCACACAAAGACATTGCAAATCCGGAACATCGTAAAGAAGTCGCTGATTTTTGGGGAGTTGATGAAATATCAGACAAACCTGGTTTAACGGCTACTGAAATGTTCGAAGCTTTAGAATCTGGAGAAATGAAAGCCGTTTGGATTATCTGTACCAATCCTATGGTAAGTTTACCTGATTCGCGACGTATCGAAAAAGCTTTGCAAAATGCCAAATTCGTTGTTGTTCAGGATATTTCGCATAATGCAGATACATCAAAATATGCCGATTTATTATTACCCGCCGCTGGTTGGTTAGAAAAAGAAGGCACTATGACGAATTCTGAGCGTCGTATTTCGTATTTACCTAAAGGAATAAATGCTCCCGGAGAAGCACTTCCTGATATTGAAATTTTAATTCGTTTTGCTAAAAAAATGAATTTCAATGGTTTTAATTTTAATAGTGCCGAAGAGATTTACAAAGAACATTGCGCGCTAACGAAAAATACCAACATCGATATTTCATTTTTAAACTATCATCGTTTAAAAACCGAAGGCACTTTTCAATGGCCGGTTCCTGATTATGGACATCAAGGAACTCCTCGCCTTTTTACCGATAAAAAATTCTATACGCCATCACAAAAAGCTATTTTCAATTTACCAACGCATATTGAAAATACATCAGAGCAGCCAAGTCCACAATTTCCTTTTATTCTAACCACAGGAAGAGTTCGCGATCAATGGCATACAATGACCAAAACCGGAAAAGTCTCCAGATTGATGACACATACACCAAGTCCGGTTTTAGAAATTAATCCGATTGATGCTTTTAAAAATGATATAAAAAACGGCGATATTGTCGTAGTTTCCAGTAAAAATGGAGAAGTTCGGGTAAAAGCAAAAGTGACTGATTCGATCAAAGAAAAAGTAGTTTTTCTGCCGATGCATTGGGGAAAACAACTCGAAAATGACTTGAACCGAACCAATAATTTAACCAATACGGTTGTCGATCCGGTTTCAAAAGAACCCGATTTTAAATATACTACGGTTAACATTGCAAAATATGTAAAACCATTTCAAAAAATAGTTCTTGTTGGTGCTGGAGCAGCTTCTTTCAGATTCATTCAAAATTATCGTGAATTCAATCAAACCGATGAAATAATCGTTTTCTCGAATGAAGTTAATCCGTTTTACAATCGTGTGTTACTGCCGGAATATATGACTGGCGAATTTTCTTGGGAACAATTATTAAAAGTAAAAGATGGTGAAGCTTTAAATAAGCTAAAAATCACCATGAAAGCCGGCGTAGCAATTGATAAAATAGATGCAGCTAAAAAAACAATTATAGATAGTCTGGGCGAAACTCATACTTATGATTCTTTGATTCTCGCAACCGGAAGCCGTCCTTTTATTCCTGAAAATGCTCAACTTCATCTTCCCGGTCGTTTTACCGTAAGACGAAAAGAAGATGCTGATCGCTTAAAAAAACATCTCGACAGCACTAATTTACCTCCCGAAGAACAACACGTTGTTATTATAGGCGGTGGTTTATTAGGTTTAGAATTGGCAGCTGCTTTAAAACATAAAAAAGTAAAAACAACCATAATTCAGCGAGCTTCACGTTTGATGGAACGTCAGCTTGACCGAATTTCAAGTAAATTATTAGCCGAAGAAGTTCAGCTTCGTGATATTCAAATTTATTTTGATAATGAAGTAAGTACTGTTTTTGAAACTGATAATGAAAATGAAATAGAAATTGCTTTAAAAAGTGGCAGAATCATTACTGCTAATGCTATCGTATATACTATTGGAACAATTCCGAATATCGAAATCGCCCGCGAAACAGGCCTTGCTTGTGGTCGTGGCGTAAAAGTAAATCAGTATTTACAATCGTCAAATCCTGATATTTATGCCATTGGAGAAATCGCTGAATTCAATAATAAACTATTCGGAATCACATCGGCAGCAGAAGAACAAGCCGACATTCTGGCGAATTTTTTAGCGGGCGATATCAGCAGTTTTTACAAAGGTTCGATCTTAATGAATATTCTGAAACTTGAAGACATTAATTTGTGCAGTATTGGTGATCTAACGATTCCTGAAAACGATGATTCTTACGAAGAAATTGTTTTTGCCGATCTCAAAAAACGCTACTACAAAAAATGCATTGTAAAAGATGATTTGCTTGTCGGTGCCATTTTAATGGGTGATAAAAATGAATTTGCCGAGTTTAAAACGATGATCGAAAGCAAAATCGAATTATCAGATAAACGAAACACATTATTAAGAGGAAGCTCAAATGCAAAACCTGTTTTAGGAAAATTAGTATGTTCCTGCAGTCAGGTTGGAGCCGGAAATATAGAAGAAACGATTAAAAGCGGTGTCAATAACTTTACGGATTTATGTAAAAACACCGGTGCAGGATTAGGCTGCGGAAGTTGTAAAACAGAGGTTAAAGAGATACTTGCTAAGTGTAAAGTTTAGTTTACTTTGTTTCAGGTTTCAAGTTGTTGGATTGTTTGTCATTTCGACGTAAGGAGAAATCACACTAGAAACTCCGCACAGAAAGTTGTCAATCTTTGTCGATTTACGAGTGTGATTTCTCCTTACGTCGAAATGACAATACTTTGTCTACACAAAGATTATGGACAAAGTAAAACTTGAAACCTGAAACAAAAAAAACTAAAACAAAAAGTAAAAACCTGAAACAAAAAAAGATAATGGAACTAACAAGATTAATAGTAAAAGGAGGCGTTATTTCACCAGGTGAACTGCGAGAAGTTGTCAATATGGCAATGGAACAAGGCTTAGATTCAATTTCATTTGGTTCAAGACAAGACATTATTTTTCCAAACGGATTTAAATCTTTAGATAAAGAAAAATTAGGGAAACATCATTTTGTATTTCCGGAAGAAAAAAGCGGTAACAACATTGTTTCTTCCTATGTTTCAACTGATATTTTCAGAAATACCAATTGGCTTACGGGTAACAAATTCTTATATATTTTAGAACAATTTAAAGAGCAGCCAAAACTCAAAGTAAACATCAACGACCCAAAACAACAATTGGTTCCGTTATTTACAGGGCATCTTAATTTTATTGCCTCAGAGCATGAAGATTACTGGTATTTATACATTCGTTTGCCAAAATGGGAACGCATGGAAATGTATCCCATTTTAATTTACAGTTGGGACATTGCGAAATTTTACTACGAAATCGAAAAAATAACGGCTGAAGAATCTATTGGAATCGATATGATATTTGCGCTTGTTAGCGAAACTCTGGATACAAACAACCGAACAATTGACAAACCGTTGAACATTCCGTTTTACCCTTTTCCATATTACGAAGGAATGAACCGTATGGGAATTGATCAATACTGGCTGGGATTATATTGGAGGAATAACTTGTACAATTTAGATTTTCTAAAGGAAATGTGTGATTTATGCTTTGATTGTAAAATCGGGAAAATATGTATTACGCCCTGGAAATCATTTATTGTAAAAGGAATTCCAAAAGATCGAAAACTGGAGTGGGAAAAATTCTTGGGTAAAAAAGGAATCAACGTCCGTCATTCTTTGTTAGAACTCAACTGGCATTTACCAGTTGCAATGGAATGGGCTTTGAACCTTAAAACCTTTCTCGTTCGCACGCTCGATCAATTTGATATTAGCACATATGGCTTAACTTTTGGCATATCTGAATACAACCGTGACGGACATTATTTCACTTCGATTGTTGTCGAAAAAAATGAGCTGCCGCCAGCTTTAGAATCAATTAAAATCCGAGATACTTACAATGTTTTATTTGCAAAGAATTTCGATCCAAATACGAGAGAATATATAGTGCATTCGCAAGATATTGACAAGCTCGAATTGCCAACAATTTTAATTGAATTGAGTCGGAAATATTTCGATGAGCTCGGAAATTCTGTTCCCGAAACTACAGAAAATCTACAGAAAAAAGAAAAACCACAATTGGATATTTACCAATGTCAGGAATGTCTAACACTATATAATTCTGAATACGGTGACGAATCGCAGGGAATTCCAAAAGGCATTTCATTTACAGATTTAGCTGAAACGTATTGTTGTTCTTTGTGCGAAGCGCCGAAGAGTAATTTTAAGATTTTAGAAGTTGTCGAAAACTAAAATCACTTACAAATCGATATCGACGCATTTCAAAATATAATTGTTAAGAGATTTGAATTTTTAAATTACACTAAATTATTAACAAATTAATAATCAGTTATTTAATTGTAAAATTTAACTAAAAGCTTAACATTGGCGCATTTGTTTATTGATTATATTTACTTAACTGTAAATTAACAATTTAGTTACATTGTTGACAATGTACTCATCTAAAAGCAAATTTATTATATGGAAAACAAAGCCACAGATACGAATCTTGAGAATATAGATTCTCCAAAACCAGAAATTAAGCAACCAGCCACAGAGGCGGCAAAACCTGCAAATACTCCTGCAAAAACACCCGTTCGTAAGCCAGCACCGGTAAAAACAACAACTGCTGCAAAACCGGCTGCGCCAACAACTGCAAAACCAGCGACTACAAAAACGCCAATAAAACCTGCTGCATCGACAACTGTAAAAGCAGCGGCAACAGCTGTGCCAAAAGTTCCCGCAAAAGCAACAACTACGGCGAAACCAGCAGCAAAAAGTACTCCAGTAAAAAAAGTAGCCATTCCGACTATAAAACCTGAAGTTATAAAGGAAATTATAGAACCAAAAGAAAGCAAGGCAGCTAAAACAGATTTAAAAGAAGAAAATACAAAAGATAAATCAGCGGATAAAAAGAAGAAAAAAATGAAAGAAAAGGAAAAGGAAAAAGAGAAAAAGAAATTAGCTAAGAAAAAAGAAAAAGCTAAAAACGATAAAAAGAAAGAAAAAGCTAAAAAAGCAAAACAAAAAGCGAAAGCTAAGAAAAAAGAAAAAGCTAAAAAGGCGAAGGAAAAAGCGAAAGCTAAAAAAATAGCCAAAAAGAAAGCGAAGTCTCAAAAAAAATCTAAGGCTAAAAAGAAAAAATAATATCAGAAAGGTTTGACTTTAAGTTGAACCTTTTTTTTGTCTCTAAATTTATCGTCTAGTATGTCATTTCGACGAAGGAGACCCGAGCGATAGCGAACAGACGAAGTAAATCGCACTCGTAAATCGACACAGATTGGCGTTTTTCTTTGCGGAGTTTCTAGTGTGATTTCTCTTTCGTCGAAATGACAAAACTGTGCGATCATACGTAAACTCATCCCCCAATCGCAATCATACTGCGATTATCAAAATGCAAGGCGGGATCGTCCATTTCTTTAATAGATACCATTCCGGCTCTGACTTTCTTTTTATTTTTTATGGAATCAAAAATTAAATTCGTGATCGATTCGCCATTTCTAAAAGGTGTCAGTAAGTCAGTTTCTGAATTAGAGAAAAGGCAATTCTTTATTTTTCCATTTGCAGTCAGACGAATTCTATTGCACCCATCACAAAACGGATTTGTAATTGAGCTTATAATTCCGAAATCGCCTTGAAAACTGTTTATTTTATACGTTCTAGCGGTGAAATTTTTTTCGTCTTCTAATTTTTGAATTTCTTCTGATGAAAAATTATTTTCCACCAAAGATAAAATCTCTTTTTGCGAAACCATTTTACTTCTGTCCCACTCGTTTCCTGCAAAAGGCATAAATTCAATAAACCTTACAGAAATAGGCAAAAACTGAGTTAATTTGACAAAATCTACAATTTCATTTTCATTGAAACCTTTCATCAAAACCACATTTACTTTTACCTGAAAATCATTATTCAAAAGCAAATGCAAATTATCAATTACTTTTTCAAATTGATTTCGAAGCGTTATGGTGTGAAATTTAGACGAAACCAAAGTATCTAAACTCAAATTTATCTTTTTGATTTTAAATTGCTTTAAAACATCAATATGACGGTCAATTAAAATTCCGTTTGTCGTGATCGAAAGCGAAACATTCAAAGAACTCAATTTCGAAACAATCTCAGGAAAATCTTTTCTTAAAAGCGGTTCACCACCCGTTAATCTTATTTTGTCAACACCATTTTCTACGAAAGTCTGAGCAATAGCAAAAATCTCTTCGGCCGTCATTAAAGCGGCTTTTGGAGATAAGGCAATTCCGTCAGCAGGCATGCAATATGTACAGCGCAAATTGCATTTTTCTAACAACGAAATACGCAAGTAATTGTGTTTTCGCCCAAAATCATCCGTTAAAATGGTTTTAGAGGGTGTCATGATTTTTACCTTTTAAAATATGAAAAACGTGCATCACATGCGGAAAAACAGCGTCCATAGATTCTCTGGCTCCGTTGGTTGATCCCGGCAAAGCCAAAACCAAACTTTTTCCTAATGTTCCCGCAACCGTTCTGGATAACATCGCATATGGCATTCGCTGTTGACCATAATTGCGAATGGCTTCTTCGATTCCCGGAATTCTACTTTCCAACAATGGCGACAATGCTTCTGGCGTAACATCTCTTGGCGATAATCCTGTTCCGCCCGTAAAAATCACCAATTGATGTCCTTTTGCAAAAGCTTTAGTTCTTTCCTGAATAATATCAATTTCATCAGGAATGATTTCGTAATGTGCTGTTTCGACACCGCAGTCATTCAGTTTTTCGACGATGATTTTCCCAGAGCGATCTTCTTTGTCTCCAGCAAAAATCGAATCGGAACAAACAAAAACTGCCGCTTTTATTACATTCGGGAATTTATTTCTGAAAGAAGATTTTCCGCCTTCTTTATTGATTAATTTGATTGTTGAAATTTCGATTTCTTTATCAATTGGTTTCAGCATATCGTACATCGTCAGCGCAACAATTGACGCTCCATGCATCGCTTCAACCTCAACTCCGGTTTTGTAAACTGTTTTTACATTGAAAATAATTTCAATCGTCAAGTCTTCAATTTTATATTCTACCGACGTAAATTCAATTGGAATTGGGTGACAATCCGGAATTGACAAATGTGTGTTTTTTACAGCAAATAATCCAGCTGTTTTTGCCATCTCAAAAACATTTCCTTTCGGAACCAGATTATTCACCACCGCATCAATTGTCTCTTGTTTACTAACTTTTACAATCGCTGTGGCCGTCGCTGCTCTTAATGTGTTTATTTTATGCGTAATATCAACCATTATTGTTTTGTTTCCAGGTGAATGTATCGTTTTCAAACATTTCTTTACCAAAAATTGGTACATCAGTTTTTATCCAGTTTACAATAGCTTCTGTCGCTTCATAAACTTGTTTGCGTCGCGTAGCTGAAACAAATACAAACAAACAAATTTCGCCTGCTTTTACAACTCCTAAACTATGATAAATATGCATACAGGTTAAATCGAATTTAGCAAAAGCTTTTTCTCGAATTGCATGCAAAGCTTCGTTTGCCATATCAGTATAAGCCGAATAATCAATAGCGACAACTGTATTGTCGTGAATTACATCGGCACGAACTTGTCCTAAAAAAATATTGTGCGCGCCAATTGTATGTTTTGATTGATGTTTAGCGATTGACTCGGCGATAAATTCAGGAGCAATTGGTCCTTCTACAAATACATTTTTACTCATTTTTTTCTATGATTTAAACATTATAAGCTAGCCAGCTGCTTCAATTACCTTCTTGCTTTCAATAACTTCAATTTTATCTTCAAAAGGAATTTTAATACTATCCGAAACTAATAAAGAAATACCTATAATCCATATTATCATAACTGAAATAAGCACATACTTAAAAGTAAATTTAGAATCCTCTTTCATAAATAAGGGAATAAAAAAAATTGAAAGCAACGAATTCCACATTATTGAAAATATTAAAACTCCAATAATAGAATTATTAATACCTCTAATTATTATTGCATTAGAATTATCCTTAGGATCAACAAACACTGTAATTTTCTTTGAATTTTCTAATTTATTAAAGAGAGAAGAATGGCCTTCTGTATCATTACCCCCATATCCAAAGGCAATTTTATTTCCAAAATATCTTTTGTTATTAATTACATATTTATAACCAATATGTACTTCATATGTGCCTCCACCATCGCTATCAGAATTATATTCCAACTGTACATGCTCTACAGTGGCGGGAACTTTATTCCAACCTTCCGTTTTTTGAGAATTGTAAATATTAATTAAGCTGTAAAACAAAGTCCAAATACCAACTAATATAAATGGCAGAAAAAATAAACCAATACAACCATAACCTTTTATTTTAGTTAAAAACCAAATCCTCTTTTCTGCCATAAATTAATATTATCTCGCTACCCCTAAATTATAATTCAATTTTTTCTGTTAATTGTTTCATTGCTAAAGCACCGCCAACAATACTTTTTACATTTTCAAATTGATGTTTCTGAAGCAATTCAACAGCCATTTTACTTCTTATTCCGGATTGGCAGAAAACATAAATTTCTTGGTTTTTATCCAGTTTTTCAATCTCATTTTCTAAATTCATCAACGGAATTTGAATTCTGTTTTTGAAACTAATTTTCGGAAGTTCATCAGGATTTCTAACATCCAAAAAAAGAACTTCATTCTCATTAATTTCATTCAAAATTTCTTCAGCTGAAATTTCTTCGACTTGATTTTCTGCAATAATATATTTTTCCTGAAACACCTCTTTGTTCATCACAGAATTTACATTCTTTTCAAAATCATATTTTTGCTGATCGTTATTCAAAATATTATACACCAATATTTTTCCACTCAAAACCTCCCCAATTTCCAGAATCATTTTTATCACTTCGTTGGCTTGAAGCATTCCAATAATTCCAACCGAAATTCCAATCACTCCGGCATCGATACAACTCGCAGATTGGTTATTTTCGTCTGGATATAAACATCGGTAAGTTGGTCCATTTTTATAATTAAAAACCGAAACCTGACCTTGAAATCTAAAAACAGATCCATAAACCATTGGTTTATCTGTTACTGTACAAGCATCATTTATTAAATATTTAATCGAAATATTATCTGTAGCGTCGACAATTATATCATATTTTTCAAATAACGAAATGGCATTTTTTGCAGATAATTTCTCTGTAATTGCATTGACTTTTACCAAAGGATTTAACTCGGTAATCATCGCTTTTGCTTCTTCTGCTTTGTGTTTTCCAATTGACGAAGTCTTGTAAATTACCTGACGATGCAAATTTGAAATCTCAATAACATCATGATCAACAATCCCAATTTCTCCCACGCCGGCAGCAGCCAAATAAGGTAAAATTGCAGCACCTAAACCTCCGGCACCAATAATTAAAACTTTGGCTTTCGATAATTTTTGCTGACCCGTATCTCCAATTTCGGTCAATATTATTTGTCTGTTATAACGTGTTGAATCATTCATAAAATTTATTTTATCCTCCGGCAAAAGGAGGTAATAACGCCACAATATCACTTTTTTGCAAAGTATAACTGGTCGCTTTTGGAACTATTTTTTGATTTACTGCAACACTAAAAGATAATGATTCGAATTGATATTTTTCATCTAAATTCTGCAATAATTTTTGCAGTGATACTTCAGAAAAAGGGATTTTTTCGAACTCACATTTTGTCTTTTCAGCCACAGCACCAAAATATTTAATCTCAATCATTATTCTAAATTTAAATTCTGTAAAATAAATTCATCTTCAAAATGCTCTTGAAAATAGGAAGTTAATTTTGAAGTGTTTTTCACTACTTCTCCAATCACAATAATTGCGGGAGATGAAATTTTATTTTCTGATACTAATTTAGTAATTGAACTAATTGTACCTACTACTTTTTGTTCTGTATTTTTTGTTCCGTTTTGAATAATGGCAATTGGTAAATCATCTGTTCTGTTTTCTTTATAAATTGAAATGATTTCTTCCAATTTGTGCATTCCCATCAAAATAACTACTGTCGCAGCAGATTTTGAAGCTAAATAAACATCTTTAGATAATTCATGATTCGAAGTTGTACCAGTAATAACCCAAAAACTTTCGGCCACTTGACGTTGTGTCAAACTAATTCCAACTGAAGCAGGAACGCCTAAAGCCGATGAAATTCCGGGAACAATTGCAGTTTCTAAACCAAATTTTTCGACATATTCAATTTCTTCACTTCCTCTTCCAAAAATAAAAGGGTCGCCTCCTTTTAAACGTACAACGTGACCAAAACGATTCGCCATCGAGACAATCAGTTCATTAATTTGATCTTGTGTATAGGCGTGACATCCTAAGCGCTTACCAACAAAAACAATTTCGGCTTTTGTTGCGTACTGCAATAATTCTTCGTTTACCAGCGCATCATACAATACAACATCAGCATTTTCTAAAGCTTTAATTGCTTTTAAAGTGATCAACTCGGCATCACCGGGACCTGCGCCTACAATTGTTAATTTTGGTGTTTTTGAGTTTCGCATAACTTTTAACTTAAATTGATATTCAGGTCGTTTAATTCGTCAGCCGAATTAATATTGGTTAAATGAAAGTTTTCACTTTCGTCAATATTGATGATTTGATGCGGAACATTTGCAATTAAATTCATCATTTTTAAATCATTGTTATCAATTGCGCTTTTGATAACAGGCAATACTTTTTTAGAATAAATTCCAATTAACGGGTGCATTCTACTCTCTGAAGCAAAAATGGTAATTTCAGCTTCTTCATTATGTTTTGAAATTAGTTCTGATAATAATCCGGTCGAAATTAAAGGAATATCACAACTTAAAATCAAATTAAATTCGGTTTCAGAATGTGTTAATGCTGTATAAATTCCGCCTAGAGGTCCTTTATCCGAAACAATATCCGGTATTTTTTGATAGGGCAAATAATCATATTCTTTGGTTGCCGTTATCAATTTTATTTGATCTGTAACAGGCAAAATCGCCTGAATAATATGTTCAATAAATGGTTTTTCCTGAAACAGCACTAATCCTTTTTCTGACTGCATTCGGGAGCTTTTTCCTCCACAAAGAATAAATACTGTTAGTGTTTCCATGACTTTTCTTTTTGTTTCAGGTTTCAGGTTTCAGGTTTCAGGTTTCAAGTTGAAATGAGAAAAAATTTTACCGCAAAGTGCGCTAAGTTTTTTTATTCATTGTTGTGTTTTTAAATTAAGTTCGTAAAGCTGAATAAATACAAAGCTTTACAAACTTTGCTTTGTTATTTCTATAAACCGCTTTGGTAAAACCTTGCGTACTTTGCTGTTAATTTTCATTCAATATCAAGGAAAAACCAATTTTATACTTGCCATTAAAATCACTGCTCCCAAAACCATTTTTAAAGTTTTATTAGAGAAATATCCACTGCCATAAAATCCACCTAAAATACCTCCAACAACGGCAATTGGAACCAAATAAAAACTTTCTGTCGGGATTGTTTTTCCTCCCAAAAAGAAGCCTAACATTCCGGCAAATGAATTCACAAATATGAATAAACTCGAAATTGCCGCTGATTCTTTCACTGAAGCCCATCCTAAAAATAGTAGAATCGGGCTTAATATTATTCCGCCGCCAATACCTAACATGCCTGATAATAATCCAATTGCAAAACCAATTATTAATGCAAAAGGAAGGTTAATTTGAACGGCGTCTTTTTCTTTAAAATTAAATACTCCAAACAATCTTAATGCTGCAAAAACCAAAACAATTCCTAAAATAATTTTATAAATTGCATTATCCAAAGTTATAAAACCTCCAATTAATGCTGCCGGAACTGATGCTATTGCAAACGGATAAAACAACTTTGGTCTAAAAAAATTCTTTCTGTAATAAAAGAAAAATGAAATACTCGAAACAAACAAATTCAACAATAGAGCCGATGGTTTCATAATTGCCACCGGAAAAGCAAAAATCGTCATTAAAGCCAAATAGCCCGATGCACCGCCGTGACCAACGCTTGAATATAAAAAAGCAATCACGATTAAGGCAAAACTGAATAATACGATATTTTCGGAACTAAGGATATTCATTTTTTTTTTGAGATTCAAAGGTTCAGTCCCAAGACTTCGGGACAAAGGTTAAAAGTTTTTCTATACTCTTTTTTCTATTTTACAAAATTCTAATTAATTGGTAATAATGTTACTAACTGGCCTTTTTTGAGCGTTTCTACGTCGTTTGGGACAATTAACAAACAGTTGGCGATCGCAAAAGTATTTAGCATTGCTGAACTTTGACCTTCTAAAATCGTAACATTTGTCTCGTCATATAAAGCTTTTAAAAACAGTGTTTTTCCAGTTGTATTTGTAAATCCTGAATTTAATTTCCTAACCAATTTTGGTAAATGAATATCCGAAAATCCCATTCGGTTTTTAATTGCGGGATATACATAAATATAAAAATTAGTCAGTGATGAAGCTGGATTACCTGGTAATGCAAATACTAATGTTTCATTCTTACTGCCAAAAAACATTGGTTTTCCGGGTTTCTGATTGATTTTATAAAACAATTCTTCGACTCCATTTTCTAATAATGCTTCTTTGACGAAATCATAATCGCCAACAGAAATTCCGCCGGAAATTAAAACAACATCATATTTTGATAAGATATCTTTTAAAGCTTTTTTTGTTGCTTTGAGATTGTCTTTTACTTTATAAACTTTTGTTTTATTAATTCCGATAGTTTGAAGCGCCGCTTGTAACATGACCGAATTACTTTCGTAAATTTTTCCTTTCGCGAGTTTTTTACCCGGTTTTACCAATTCGTTTCCTGTTACTAAAATGGCCACTTTTGGTTTTTTAAAAACTTCAATTTCTGTAATTCCTAAACAAGCCAGAAAGCCAATAGCAGCTGGCGTAATTAAAGTATTGGCTTCAAAAACTACATCTTCTTTATCAATTTGTTCTCCTTTACTACGAACGTTCGCAAATTGCTGAGGCATAACAGTAATTAGAATCGATCTTTCATTAGCCATTACATGTTCCTGCATTACTACTGTATCTGCATTGTGGGGTACGAAAGCACCCGTAAAAATACGAACAGCTTCATTTTCTTTTAGTTTTAAATTAGAATGATCACCTGCCTGTGAACTGCCTATTATATCATATTGATGTTTATCACTATGAATAATTGCATATCCATCCATCGCCGATTGACGAAAAGGCGGCATAGCAATTGGCGAATAAATAGTCTCTGCCAAAATATATCCAAGCGCTTTATGCACTGGTATTCTCTGAACAGGCATATTTGAACTGTTCTCTGCCACAATCGCTAAAGCTTCTTTAACTTGTATCATTTTAGGTTTTATAAAACTAAGTATTTATACTTATTGCAAATATAAGTATTAATTCATAGTATGAGTGAAAAATTTTAAATTATTTTAATGTCTATAAAATTAGTCTAATTTATTCAAAATCAACTTTAAAAAGGACTCAAGTTTTTAGTTGAAATTGATCTTTTAAATCCTAAATTAATCTTTTCCAGACGTTTTGCATTGTTTGTTTTCATAAATAAGGAAGATTAAAACCAAAAAATTAAGTATAAAATACTACATTTTAAACGATAGCCTGCTTACAAATTAACACTTTTAATTTGATTAAAAAATAAATTCAAGTAACTAAAAATCAATTAGTTAACTAAAATAAAACGTATTACAAAAACCTCTTCACTCTTGCTGATTTAAAAAAAACTCTACAAATTTTTGGTTTTTATTATATTAAAATTAACTTTGTCTATAGGATTAGTAGAGTATAAAAATATTTAAAACCATAAAGAATTATATTTTGAAAACAACCGAAAGCATATCGTATTACATTCCTTCTAAAAAATATACTTATAACACTTTTTGTTATATGTGCTTCTGTTGCTAAACCTCAGCAATTTTTTCGTTTACAATCGATTTCATTTTACAACGAATTGATATAAAACGAGCTTAAAAAAAAAACCACACTATTTCTTATTGAAAATTACAAAAGTCTGTTTGATGCATTAATTTGTGTTGAAAGGATTTCTGAAACTATACCTATAAATTAAAAAGAAAACAACTAATAACTAAAATAAAACTAAAATGAAAAAGATGCAAAACTGCTGTTGCTGTAAATAAAAAAAGCCATTTCTGCGGCAACAGAAATGGCGAGGCTTAAAGAACATTTATCACTAAATCAAGGAAACAGTTAGAGAGTTGAAAATTCAACTTTCAGGGCGCCTTGTTAATTACTTAAACCAGTACAAAGAAATGAAAAAAAATTTAAAAACATACTCATTACTATTTCTCCTGCTGCTGACGGCAGGAATAAATGCCCAGAATACAACTCCTCTTATCCAATCTAAACTAGACGGAACTGTCGTTGATGATGTTACAAATCAACCAGTTATTGGAGCTTCTGTCGTAATTAAAGGGACTACTCACGGGGTTCAGACTGATGCAGAAGGAAAATTTTATTTTCAAACAGGTCAAAAATTTCCTTACACATTAATCGTAACTTATATTGGTTACAAAAAAGCTGAAGTAATTGTAGACAAAAATCCGATTACGATCAATTTAAAAGAAGAACGTCAGGAACTTGATGAATTAGTAGTTGTAGGCTATGGTTCTCAAAAGAGAAAAGACATTACGGGTTCTGTAGCTTCCGTTCCGAAAGCGAATTTAGCTCAGGTTACTTCATCTGCTGATAATTTACTTAGAGGCGCAATTCCCGGGGTGGTAGTTACACAAAGTTCCGGTCGTCCAGGCGCTTCGTCAAGTGTACGTATTAGAGGAGGAAATTCAATAACGGCGGGTAATGAACCTCTATATGTTGTTGATGGTATATTAATTTACAATGACAATAGTAATAGTACAGCCGGAGTCGCTTTTTCCGGTGCAACTGTAAACGTATTATCAACGATCAATCCGGGTGATATTGAATCAATCGAAGTACTGAAAGATGCCTCTGCAACTGCCATTTACGGATCACGTGGTGCAAATGGTGTTGTAATTATTACCACTAAAAAAGGTGTTAAAGGACAAGATAATATTTCGTACCAAGGTTATTTTGGATTCCAGAATGTTTCGAAAAAACTGAATTTAATGAATGCCAGCCAATGGGCAAGTCTACGCAATGATGTTCAGGCAAGTATTGGGCAGGCACCTTCATTTACAGCAGCTCAAATTGAAGCTTTTAAAACATCCGGAAGTTATGACTGGCAGGACGCTCTTTTTAGAACGGCCGCTCCGGTTCAAAATCACCAATTGTCTTTTTCTGGTGGAGACGAACGTTCCCGTTACGCTATTTCGGCAGGTTATTTTCAACAAGACGGAATTATAATTGCATCTGATTTTAAAAGGATTTCGCTTCGTGCGAATTACGAAAGAAATTATTCGCCTAATTTTAAATTTGGTGTAAATGCCAACTATAGTAATTCCGTATCAAATGGTGTTGGAACAAATGGCGGAGCTTCTGCCGGCAGATCTCCAAGTCCATTAGTTGTAGCATTGTATCAGCCGCCAGTAGTTCCTATTAAGAATGCTGATGGGAGTTATAATCTAACCAACAATCCGTACGCAACTGCTACAAATGGTATTATCCCAAATCCTATAAATGATTTGGTAAGTACTACTAACGAGACCAAAATCAATAGAATTCTGACCAGTTTATTTGGTGAATATAAAATCACCAAAAAACTTACTGCAAAAGTCGCTGTTAGTGGAGACGTAATTAATACCAAACAAAATTATTATGCTCCGGCAACTACAACGACCGGAGCGGGAGTTAAAGGTTTAGCATCAGTTGGAGATCGAATTGTAAGTTCTGTACTAAACGAAAATACGCTGAATTACAACACTACTTTTGGCGAAAATCATAAATTCTCAGTCTTAGGCGGATACACGCTTCAATACACACAAGGCGAAATAGTAAATGCAGGTGCACAAACTTTTGTCAACGATGCCAATACGTACAACGCTTTGCAAGATGGTGTACCGGTAAAACCATATAGTGATGCATTCGAAAGTGTGTTGAAATCCTGGTTGACAAGAGTAAATTATTCTTATAAAGGAAAATACAACTTTACATTATCTGCACGTGCCGATGGTTCATCAAGATTTGGTTCAGAATCGCTTTGGGGTTATTTCCCTTCAGCAGGATTTTCATGGAATATTACTGATGAGGATTTCGCCAAAAATATAAAAGGTGTTACGGAAGCTAAGTTGAGAATTACGGCAGGAACTACAGGAAATCAGGAAATTGGAAATTATCTTTCTTTGGCTTCTATGGGTTCTGTAAACTATGCTTTTGGAGGAACATTACAAACTGGTTTAGCTCCTACCCGATTGGCAAATCCAGACTTGAAATGGGAGAAAACAAATCAATATAACGTAGGTTTAGATTTATCATTATTAGATAGAAAAATCAATCTTGTGTTTGATGTTTATTATAAGAAAACAAACGATTTATTGATCAATGTTCCAATTCCGTTAACTTCTGGTTATGCAACAGTTCTTCAAAATATTGGTGGTGTTGAAAACAAAGGTGTTGAAGTTGGTTTAATTACTGAAAACATAAAAACAGAAAATTTCTCATGGAATTCTAACTTCGTTTTCTCTGCCAATAAAAACAAAGTAGTTTCGATAGGAAATGGTGTTGATCAGTTTTTTCCTGTAGTTCCAAACGGTTCATTATTACAACAACAGCCTGTAACTGTAAAAGTTGGATTACCTCTGGGAACTTTCTGGGGATACCGTACAAACGGAATTTTTCAGACTCAGGAAGAAGTAAATACACAGCCTAAAATAAACAGTTTGGCCAACACAAAAGTTGGAGACAGAAGATATGTCGATACGAACGGAGATGGTGTAATTACAGCTCTTGACAAAGGAAATTTAGGAAGCTCGCAGCCAAAATTTGTTGGAAGTTTCAGCAACACAGTTTCTTACCATGATTTTGATCTTAATTTCTCTTTTCAAGGATCTTACGGCGGAAAAATATTCAATGCTTTAAATCAGCAGTTAGAGATTTCTACATTAGGAACAAATGCAAATGTTACTCTTGAAGATCGTTGGACACCAACAAACCCAAGCAACGAAATTCCTAGAGCAACAAGTTCACCTCTTGGTATTGTTTCAGAACGCTATGTAGAAGATGCTTCTTTCCTTAGATTAAAGTTAATCACACTTGGATATACTTTACCAAAAAGTCTTTCTCAAAAACTTGGAGCTAAAAGCGTGAAATTTTATGTTTCTGCCGAGAACCTTATTACATGGACAAAATACACAGGTTATGATCCTGAAGTAAGTTCATACGAACAAAACAATTTATACCCCGGAATTGACTTTGGTTCTTATCCAAACTCTAAAACATTCATTTCCGGACTGAACGTAACTTTCTAAGTAAAAAATATATACAATGAAAAAGATTATAATAACAATCATATTAAGCGCAGGTCTATTTGCATCGTGCGCAGATCTGGAGGTAACACCAACCTCTTTTGTAACCGAAGATAATTATTTTAAAACCCAAGATGACGCGATTGCAAGCGTAACAGCAGTTTATGCTTCGTTGAGTTTGGATCCGGGAGAGCAAAGTTTATTTGGCAGAAATTTATATTTCTTAACCGATATGGCTACTGATTATGCCGCTGCAGGAGTTTCGGCAACAAACCCGCAAGTACGAGCATTGAGCAGTTTAACTCATGATGCAACATCAGATCGTGTTCAGGTAGCTTGGCGCCAAATTTACGCAGGAATCAACAGAGCAAATGTTTCTATTGATAATATTCCTAAAGTTGCTGGTACAGATGCCGTTAAGAACAGATTGATTCTTGAAGCAAAATTCATCAGAGGATTATTGTATTTCCAAGCCGTTCGTCTTTGGGGTGGAGTTCCAATTGTTTTGCACGAACCAACCTCTATTCAGTTAGAAAGTTTAAAATCTAAAAGAGCTACTGTAGATGAAGTTTATACTCAAATTATTTCTGATTTAAAAGATGCCGAGGGTTTACCGTCTACTTATGCTGCAACAGATGCCGGACGTGCTACCTCTGGTGCTGCAAAAGCAATTCTTGCCAAAGTTTACTTGACAAGAAAAGATTATCCAAATGCAATTTTAAAAGCAAGAGAAGTTATTAATGGAGGTTACGGATACGGACTTTTTGAAAGCTTTCAGGATATCTTCACTAAAACTAAAAAGAACGGAAAAGAACATATTTTCTCCGTTCAGTTTGAGCCAAATCAAGCAGGGAACGGATCTAGCGGAAGTACTTTTCAAGCTACTTCTTTTACCGGATTCACTGCTACAGAACCTGCAGATATTATCTCAGACGTTGCTTTATTTTATAATATTTATGCTGCTGGTGATACCAGAAGAGATGTCAGTTATGCTAAGACATTACCAATTCCGGGAACGGCAAACGTCTATACTTTTCCTAAACCAATTTTTAAGAAATACTTAGACTTAACTAATCTGGCTACTCCGGCAAACGTTGCTATTAACTTTCCTGTAATTCGTTATGCCGACATTTTATTGTCTTTAGCGGAAGCGATAAATGAACAGGGAGCACCAACACCTGAAGCTTACGAATTGATTAATCAGGTAAGAAGAAGAGCATTTGCAAAACCAATCACAACGCCGGATGCAACTGTAGATTTAGTTGGATTAACGCAACCCACTTTTAGAGCTGCCATTCAGGAAGAGCGCAAAAAAGAGTTTGTTCAGGAAGGACAAAGATGGTTTGACTTAGTACGCTGGGGAACTTTAGTTACTGAAGTGAAAAAAGTAACGGCTAAAAACTCAGTTTCAGAACGTAATAATCTATATCCGATTCCACAAAGTGAAAGAAATATTGATCCGGTAGGTTTACCTCAAAACCCTGGATATTAACAACCATAAAAACTAATAAATTATGAAAAATTTTAAATACACTAGTTTAATCAAAAGCCCGCAAAAAGGGCTTTTGATTACGGCATTACTTGTTGCTCAATTTGGTTTTGCGCAAAACAAGCCCGAAGAATTTAAAGGAGTTATTGGCAAAACTTTAGCCGATTCTAAAGAATATTGGCCAGAACCAGTAAAAGCTCCGGCAGGTGCACCCAATGTGATTTGGATTTTATTGGATGATGTTGGATTTGGAGCTTCAAGTGCTTTTGGAGGTTTAATAGAAACACCAACTTTTGATGCCTTGGCTAATAACGGTTTGCGTTATACCAACTTTCATACAACCGCAATTTGTGCGCCAACACGTGCGACTTTATTAACCGGAAGAAATTCAGGACGAGTGCATGTTAGCGGATTTTCGCACACTATTTTATCAGCAGGTTTTCCTGGTTGGGACGGAAAAATTCCAGCTGATAAAGGAACTATTGCAGAGATTTTACGTGAAAACGGTTATAACACTTTTGCCGTTGGTAAATATGGTGTAACGCCAGATGAAGATGCTACAGATGCAGGACCATTTGACAGATGGCCAACCGGAAAAGGTTTTGATCATTTCTACGGATTCTTAGGATCTCAAACAGATCAATACAATCCTGATTTAGTGGAAGATCAAGTTCATGTTGCGCCAGACGGACGTCACTTAAGCGAACTAATTACAGATAAAGCAATTAGTTACATTCAGAAGCAACAAAAGGCAGCGCCAGGAAAACCATTCTTTTTGTACTATGCACCGGGCGCGGCTCACGCACCTCATCAGGTAGCAAAAAAATGGAGTGATCCGTATAAAGGAAAATTTGATGACGGTTGGGATGCTTACCGCAAAAAAGTAATTGCGAACCAAAAGAAATTAGGTGTAATTCCTGCAAATGCTGTATTACCAGAACGCAATCCACTTATTACACACTGGAAAAAACTAACTCCGGATCAAAAGAAAGTTTATGCTCGCTTTATGGAGGTTTATGCAGGATTCCTAACGTATACAGATTATGAAGTGGGAAGAGTTGTAAATTATCTTAAAGAAACCAATCAGTTAGACAATACTGTGATTTTTGTTGCAATTGGAGACAATGGCGCAAGTAAAGAAGGAACTACTGAAGGAACAATCAACCAAAGTTTATTTTCTCAAGGAACATCTGACGACGAAAACCTGAAGAAAAACTTAGCAAATATCGACGAAATAGGTACTGCAAAAGGTTTAAATACTAATTATCCTTTAGGATGGGCTCAGGCAACAAATGTTCCTTTTAAAAACTGGAAACAAGATGCGCAATCTGAAGGTGGAACACACAATCCGTTGATCGTTTTTTATCCAAAAGGAATTAAAGAAAAAGGCGGCATTAGAAACCAATACAGTCATGTTACCGATTTATTGCCAACTACATTGGACATTGCAGGAATTAAAGCTCCGGAATATATCAAATCAGTGAAACAAGATATTATTCAGGGATCGTCTTTATATGCTTCATTAAATGACGCTAAAGCAGAGTCATTGCATAAAGTTCAATATTACTACATTTTTGGAAACAGAGCCATTTATAAAGATGGATGGAAAGCCGGAGCAGCACATTTACCAGATTCATTTGCAGTTAAAAAAGCTCTAGGAAAAAGCGAAAAACCTGCTGAAAGCAATTTTGACGCTGATGTTTGGGAATTATACAATTTGAACGAAGATTTTAACGAGCGTAACAATCTTGCTAAAAAATATCCTGAAAAATTGGCCGAGCTTAAAAAATTATTTGATGAGCAAGCTAAAGAAAACAACGTTTATCCGCTAATTGACTGGCAAGATGTATACAACAGAAGAATACATAATAGCGGAGCAGATAAAGGTAAAACGCTACAGGATTTAGTAAAACAAGTTACCAAACCAGGAAACGGTGCAACCACTTCCGGAAGTACTAATTAAATATTGATTTCCATAACCTGCAAGGTTTTAAAAACTTTGCAGGTTAACTAAAAAAAGTAAATTATGGCAGCAGTAAAACCACTTATCAAAAAAGGCATTTTTGCCTTGGTTCTTGTAGTAATTGCAGTAAGCTTTTATTACTTAACGATATGGATAACTCCATATTATGTGCAAAGTAAATTTGCCGAAAAAAGTCTGGGAGTTATCAATACACCTCAATTTGGAAATCAGCCAAATGCTGAGAACAGCAGAGTAATTCCGCTTCCAAATCCTGATTTTTTGTATTCAACAATCAATTATGATTTAAAAGATGAAGTTTTGAAGATTTCAGGAATTGTACCAGATTCTACTTATTGGTCGATCTCAGCTTATCAGCAAAACACCACTAATTATTTCGTAGAAAATGAAGAAAAAGTAAAAGCAAAATTCGAATATTATTTAGCCCCCGAAGGAAGTACAGCTGAAGTTTTGAAAAATATTCCGAAAGAAAAAATCATCTTTAGTCCAACGTCAAAAGGATTGATTCTCTTTCGTTATTTAGTTTCGAAAGCCTATCCTGTAACCAAACTTGCAGAATTGCAACATGGTGTAACGGTAGAAAAATTAGGAAAGTAACCACAATCTTTGTCATCCTGAGCTAAGTCGAAGGACACACAAGTAACTCGACAATGGTTGACCTAGCCCCGATAGAAGTGGAAATCCTTTTGTTCCGGGGTTCGGAACAAAAGATTGAAACGGATAGCGGGATTAGCTCCTAAAAAACAAAACGTTCAACTTAAAATCAAATAAAAATGGCTTTAAATCAAAAAAATAAAAAGATAGGTCTTGCCGTGGCATTGATCATTCTGGCTAGCATATTCGGGAGCGCCGTTGGGGTCTATAATATTAAATCAGGAAAAAGTGATTCGCAACGCATTATTGGCAATTGGCAAACTGTCGATAAAGATAAAGATCTCAACTCAGCAGATTTGTTGACAATTGCGCAAGTAGCTGTTTATGGACCTTATGCCCTGACTAAAAAAGAAGTGATCTATTTGAGCACTAATACAGATAGCGAAGGAAACGCATTAGATCCTAAAGCTGATTACGTAATTAGCGGAAAAAAATTAGATGCTAAATATTGGAGTATTACAGCTTATGATGAAAGCGGATTTTTAATTAAAAACCCTATCAACAAATACAGCTACAATCTTGAAGATGTAAAATATGAAGCCGATAGTACTTCTTACAAAATCAATCTTTCAGGATCTGAGAAAAAAGAAAATTGGTTGCCTATCAGCAATGTTAAATCAACAAGTTTAATCATACGTTTGTATTTGCCGTCTGAAAAACTTAGAGACAATTTAACTGTTGAAACCCTTCCAACCATTCAAAAAGTAAAATAAACATTATAACAAATTATTGAAAAACAATTAAATAAAACTCTACTAAATCCATAGAATTAGAATGTTTTATTTTTTAATTTTACCATTATTTAAAATTTCTGATTTTCAGAACATTCCAAAAGAATTGATGAACCAGAACAAATACAGAAACAGATGAAACGAGTAGACTTTGAAATTATAGGAAAAAAGATTGTAGTTGGTACAATCCTATTTTTAGTACCACTGGCGATTTTGGCTGGCGGTTTAGCATTATTAAAACAATTTTTAAAATAAAAAATTATGGCAACAATTCAAAATTCAAAACTAACAAGAGATTTAGGTATTAGTCTTTTGTTGTACACATTGCCGGTGTTGGCAATTTACCTTTATTTTAAACTAAGTAATGGTGTTGTAAGCGAATCACATATTACATTACCGTCTTTTTTAGAGTTTGCAAAACCTGCATTCACCAATATTAGAACATGGGGATTGACGGTTTTTATGCTCGTTTTGGGAATCATCGAATTTAGCGCTGGTTTATATGACGATCAATGGACTGGCGAAGAACGCAAAATAGATATTATATCCTTTTTAGCTCCAAAACTAATTTTACCTCCGGTAATTGCCTTTTTTAGCTTAACCGTTTTACCAGTTTTAATTCCGAATCTTGAAAATTCACTTTCTTGGGTTCCGTTTTGGGGAGGCTTTTTTCTAATCGCTATTGCCGATGATTTAACGCAATATTGGTACCATCGTTTGCATCATCAAGTTCCGTTTTTGTGGCGTTTTCATAGAACGCACCATTCAGCTCCATACATGGGAATGGCGATGCTTTCCAGACAAAACTTCATTTACACCATTTTTTTCTCTCAAATTTATCTAACAGCTACTTTAACTTATTTAGGTTTAGGATTACCTGCATTATTTGTTTTGGTGTTAAAAAGCTTTATCACATTAGGAGCGCATTCTAGTATTGCCTGGGACAAACCTTTATACAAATACAAAGTATTGCATCCAATTGCATGGGTTTTAGAACGATTAATTTCTACTCCCGCTACACATCACGCACATCATGCAGATACAAGCGGAGACGGCGTTGGACACTTTAAAGGCAACTTCGGAAATATGTTTTTTATCTGGGACGTAATCTTCGGCACAGGTTTGATCACTCGTAAATTTCCAAAATCATACGGAATAAAATCATACAAACAAGAAGAATGGTATGCTCAGTTTCTTTGGCCAATATTCAAATCTAAAAAAGAAGGTAGTGCTTTGGCAGATGGCGTTTTTTCAGTGCCATTAAAACAAAAATCCGAAGACCTTACACCGAGTCCGGCATTATATGAGCAAGCTCAATCTTAAGAAATATGAAAACAAATAAAACTATCAAAAACAGTATTACAATTTTAATACTGTTTTTAACTATAATTGGTTTTTCACAAACCAAAAGCTCGAATACCGTATCTTTAGATGTATTTTATTCAAAAATTAAAAGCGAAAAAAATCCACAAATAATTGACGCGAGAGGTCCTGAAGAATTTGCATTGAACCACATTAATGGCGCAGTAAATTTTAATCTGGAATCTAAAGATTATGATCAACAAATTGCAAAATTAGACAAGACAAAACCTGTTTTTAATTATTCTATTGGTGCAGGTAGAAGCGTTTGGTTAGCAGATGATTTATTAAAAAAAGGTTTCAAAGAAGCATATAGTTTAGAAGGCGGAATTGCCAATTGGATTGGAAACGGAAAACCTTTTTATGCCAATTCAAAAAGTAAATTAACCTTAGCGGAATACAAAAAAATCATCGCTGAAAATAAAGATGTTTTGGTTGATATTGGATCTATATACTGTGGTGCCTGCAAAAAAGTAAAACCTGTTTTAGAAACCATCAGAACTCAATATGGTGCAAATTTAAAAATCATCGAAATTGATTTGGAAGATAGCCCGCAAGTAATCGCTGATTTGAAAACAGTAAAGGTCTTTCCGACTTTGATTTTATATAAAGATGGAAAAATTGTTTTCAAAAAAGAAGGTTTAGGCGATTTGAAAAACGATGTTGATGTCGCTTTGGCTGTTAAATAATACGATTCTTTTCAACGGATTAATCAATCCTTCGCAATTACAATCGCCTTTTTTGTCATCCCGAGGAACGAGGGATCACACTCGTAGATCGACAAAGATTGTTGACTTTCGATGAGGAGTTTCTTGTGTGATTTCTCCTTCGTCGAAATGACAAAACTTTGCCATTACCTTGCTTGCGAAAATTAAAAGCATCATTTCCAAAACAAAAACAAAAAACTATGCCGTTATCAAAAACAAAAAAGATTATTCTTCCAATAGTTGTTATCCTTTTTCTATTGGCTGCATTTTTATTCTGGCCCATAAATACTGATGGTACGTTAATACAACCCGATAAAAAATTATTAGCAGGAAAAACAGCTTTTCTAAGTGAAAAAGTTAATACAGACAAAACCTTAAAAAAACCAAATATCATTATTATTCTTGCTGATGATTTAGGCAAATACGACATTTCTTTATACGGAGGAAAATCAACACCTACTCCACAAATAGATTCGTTGGCGGCTTCAGGAGTTACTTTTCAGGACGGTTATGTTTCGGCTCCTATTTGTTCGCCTTCGCGTGCCGGTATTTTAACTGGTCGTTATCAGGAACGTTTTGGCCATGAATATCAGCCCGGAGATCGTTATCCAAAGAACAACTTAGAATATTATGGTTTTAAATATTTAATCAATACCAATAATTGGAGATTAAACTCAAAAATAAATTATCCTAATGAAGCTTCGATAGCGACACAGGGTTTGCCACAATCTGAAATTACGTTTGCAGATTTGGCCAAAAAAAAAGGTTACAGCACCGCAATTATCGGAAAATGGCATCTTGGACACAACAAAGGATTTTTTCCCTTAGACAGAGGTTTTGATTATCATTACGGGTTTTATCAGGCATTTTCACTTTATACCCCAGAAGATGACAATCCGGATATTATCAACCATCATCACAAAGATTTTACAGATAAAATGATTTGGGGAAATGGTCGTGTCGGAATCGGTCAAATTCGTCGCGATACGACCATTATTCATAATAAAGCCTATTTAACGGAAACATTCGCTGATGAAGCCGAAGCTTTTATCGATAAAAATAAAACGAAACCTTTCTTACTTTATGTTCCGTTCAACGCGCCACATACGCCATTTCAGGTTCGCAAAAAATACTACGATCGTTTCCCGAATGTAAAAGACGAAAACAAACGTGTCTATTTTGCCATGATTAGTGCGCTTGATGATGCTGTTGGAAGAATTAGAGCCAAAGTAAAAAAAGAAGGTCTTGAAGATAATACTTTAATCATTTTTGCGAGTGATAACGGTGGCGCCGATTATACTTTTGCAACTACAAATGCACCTTTAAAAGCCGGAAAATTTTCTCATTTTGAAGGTGGCATAAATGTTCCGTTTGCACTTTCGTGGAAAGGAAAAATAAAACCTCATACTGTTTATAAAACTCCGGTAAGTACGTTGGATATTTTTAGTACAATTGCTGCCGCCATTCATTCAGGTTTACCAAAAGACCGTGTTTATGATGGTGTTGACCTTGTGAGTACAGTTAACGAAAACAAAGAAGCACACAAAACTTTATACTGGCGTTCCGGCGATGCAAAAGCCATTAGAAGCGGAGATTGGAAATTAATCGTAAGCGGAAAAACACACGAAGGATGGCTTTATAATCTGGCAAAAGACAAGTCTGAAACAACAGATTTAGCTTCAAAAAATCCGGCAAAAGTAAAGAAACTACATCTTGCTTTACAAAACTGGGAGAAAGATTTAATAAAACCTTTATGGCCAAATCTAACGTATTACGAATTTGATTTTGGCAAGCAAAAATATTTTGTCGATTTGTAAATAATATTTTATTCACATACAAACCCGACAGGTTTTATCCCGAGTCTTCAGAACTGTCGGTTTTACTACTGTTTCTAAATAATATCCGAATTTAAACTCACGAACACACAATGTCAACCCCAGCCAAACAATTTACCCTTCACGAAGACTGGACAGTCGTAATTCTCGGATTTATAATCATCGGGATTTCACTTTTCGTTTTTCTACCCGAAGTCCCTATTTTTAAATGGTCAACCGGAGCCGATTTATTTCATGATGTGTTCGATTTTGAAAATTTAAAAATCCTTGGATTACAATTTTTGTATCTGCTTTCCATTGGAGCTTTAGGCGCTTTTTTAATTGGTAAATCTGTGAAATATTTTTTATTGGGGTTTCCATTTGTTTATATCCTGACTGTTCTCGCGTTGATCATTGCGGGAAATACCGAAGTAAAAGGATTAAATCTCGAAGCTGTAATTTTCAGTTTAGCAATCGGTTTGGCAATTGGCAATTTCTTCAAACTTCCGGATTGGTTTCGATCAGCACTTTCGACGGAAGTGTTTGTCAAAATTGGATTGGTCTTATTGGGAACCAGTGTCATTTTTTCAGACATTCTAAAAGCAGGTTCTTTAGGATTAATTCAGGCTTTGGTCGTGGTTTTATCAGTTTGGTATTTTGCTTTTTGGTTGTGTAAGAAACTAAAAGTCGACGACGAATTGACTATGATGATTTCGAGTGCTGTTTCTATCTGTGGTGTTTCAGCCGCAATCGCAACTTCCGGAGCTATAAAAGGAGATTCTAAAAAACTATCGTACGTTATTTCGATTGTATTGGTTACTGCAATTCCTATGATGATTTTCATGCCAATAATTGCCAAATATTTCAACTTTCCAGAAGAAGTTACCGGAGCTTGGTTAGGAGGAAGCATCGATACCTCTGGCGCTGTTGTGGCTTCTGGTTCTTTGGTTGGCGAAACTGCTTTGAAAATTAGCACAATTGTAAAATTCTCTCAAAATGTATTACTGGGAATTGCCGCTTTTGCAATATCAGTTTATTGGACCTATACACACAATAAATCGGCAGAAGCTGTGGAATCAAAACCTACTTTAAGCGTTATTTGGGAGCGTTTTCCTAAATTCGTTATTGGTTTTATCGCGGCTTCAATACTATTCTCGTTTCTTTTAACTCCTGAAGTTAGAGATGAAGTTAAAGACAGTTTGAAGAATCTGCAAGGCATTTGGTTTGCTTTAGCTTTTACAAGTATTGGTCTGGAAACCAACTTTAAAGATTTATTAAGTAACAATAGTCGCAAACCTTTATATGCTTTTTTAATCGCACAATTATTCAATGTGATTGTTACGCTGATTATTGCGTTTTTGCTTTTTAGTAAATAATCTATTTTGAAAGGTTCAAACTTTACAAACATAAGCGTTTATTTTTTAACACATAGTCCTAAAGATCCAGATAGTTTATTGAGTTTATGAAAGTCGAAATTTACTCATTTTAATCTGTCACAAAAAATAGAAACATAGATTTATGGTGCTTTTTAAAGATTGCAAAAAAAGCACGCCTTCACACATAGTACTATGTGTATTCCAGTAAGTGAAACGCCTTTTTAAAGACAAAGAAAACTATGTTTCTATGTGTTAAAATAATTTAGTAGCTGTATTTCAAAAAAAGTCAAATTTCGACAAATTAAAATATCAATGAAATGAAAAAAATAATTATAACACTAAACCTTCTGTTATCAGTAGTTTTAGTTTCGGCACAAAATAAAACAACAACTGAAAAACCTAATATCATTCTAATAATGGTTGATGATATGGGTTATTCTGATTTAGGAAATTACGGTTCTGAAATCAAAACACCAAATCTAGATAAACTGGCTAGCGAAGGTTTGCGCTTGCGAGAGTTTTACAATAACTCAATTTGTGCGCCAACCCGAGGATCTTTATTAACAGGACAGTATCAGCATAAGGCCGGAATGGGATTTTTTGATATCAATTTAGGATTACCGGCATATCAAGGTTATTTAAACAAAGAATCTTTGACTTTGGGCGAAGTTTTCCGTTCTGGAGGTTACAGCACTTTGCTTTCAGGAAAATGGCACGTAGGTTCTGAAGATCAGGCGCAATGGCCAAATCAAAGAGGTTTTGATAAATTCTACGGAATCTTAAAAGGTGCATCGAACTATTTTGATACCAAACCTTTACCTTTCGGGAAAACCCCTTATCCGGTAAAACTGATTCGGAATAATGAGGAACTTCATCCAAAAGATGATTCGTATTATTTTACAGATGAAATTGGTAATAATGCTGTGACTTTTTTAGACGAACAAAACAAAGAAAACAAACCGTTCTTTTTGTATTTGGCTTTTACGGCTCCGCATTGGCCATTGCAGGCAAAACCGATTGATATTGCCAAATACAGAGGGAAATTTGATGAAGGTTGGGATATTTTAAGAGAGAAAAGAATTGCAAAATTAAAAGCAAACGGCATTTTACCTGCTGATCAAACCGTTTCTCCAAGAGATCCCGAAGTTCCGGAATGGAGTAAATTAACGTATGACGAAAAACAATTTTGGAAAGCTAAAATGGAAGTTTATGCGGCTATGGTTGATAATATGGATCAAAATGTGGGGAAGGTTCTGGAGAAATTAAAAGCTTTAAAGAAAGATAAAAACACCTTGATTATTTTCATCTCAGACAATGGAGCGCAAGGTGGTTTTAATACTTACAATCCGTTAGGAAGAGGTTTGGTGCGAAATGATGGCCCAGTTGGAACTTCAGGATCGTTTGATTATCAGGAACAAAATTGGGCGTATTTGTCTAATACTCCGCTTCAGCAATATAAAAACAATATGCATGAAGGCGGATTCAGTTCTCCATTTATTGCCTGGTTTCCATCAAAAATAAAAGCAGGACGAATCGATAAAGGAACGGGACATATTATTGACCTTGCTCCTACTTTTTATGAATTGGCCGGAATTGAATATCCAAAGGAGTACAATGGCGTAAAATCAAATCCGTTGGCAGGCAAAAGCTTATTACCGGTTTTATTCGATAATGCTTCAGAAGTAAATCGAGGTGCGCCTTTATTCTGGGAAAGAGCAGGAAACAGAGCTGTAAGAGATGGCAAATGGAAATTAGTTTCTACCTATCCATCGTACGAATGGGAACTTTATAATATTGAAACTGATCGTGGCGAAACCACAAATGTTGCGCAGCAAAACCCAGGAATTGTAAACAAACTTTCGGCAGCTTATTTTGATTGGGCAGATAAAACGGGTGTTGTAGAATATAGTAAATTCAAATTAAAAACGGAGGTTATGCCTGGCGGTGCAGCATTGAAAAAGTAATTTATAATTGAACTGGTTGCTGATTTTTAGTGCTGATTTTCCAATTAAATCCATGTGTTGACTATTTTTTCACGCAGATTTAAAAAGATTTAAGCCGATAAGCGCAGATTAATTTAATAAAATCTAAAATTAAATTTGCTCTAATCTGCCAGATCTGCGTGAAACAAAATTATTTTAATCTCAATAATTCTATCTAACGCTTTTTTAAGTTCACTTATTATAGCTTGAACTATTAGTATAAAACTTTGCGCCTTCGCCTTTGCGAGATTAAACGACAAAGATTCTTTCGATAAGCAGCGAGAAATTTACGCGAAAAGACATAAAACCGAAAAGTTTTTCATTTACCTAAAACACTTAAAGACAGAAAAATAAGTATAAAAATCTCACTTATACTTATTTTTTTGTCTTTTTTTTATTTTTCGAAATAAAGATATAAGAATCTAAAAATCAATATATTATAAACAAAATCATTTCACATTTCACCAACCACTTTCTTACTTTCACAAATAAATTTTAAAAAACTTTTGGATATTATTATATTAAAATTAACTTTGTCTATAGAATTAGTAGAGTTTAAAACCAAAAGAACTACATTTTGAAAACAACCGAAAGCATATCGTATTACATTCTTCCTAAAAAATATACCTATAACACCTTTTGTTATATGTGCTTCTGTTGCTAAATCCCCTAAAAAAACTTTCGTTTATAACTGACTTTCTTCTATGAAATCAGAATTAAAAAACGAATCTCTCAAGGCCGAAAAGGTTTCTTATTGAACATTATAAATCATTTTGTTGCGCTTTCCTGCATCAAAGAGATTATTACGCATAACTATAAATCATCCAAAAATAATAACTAAAAACCAACAAACATGACACAAATACAGCAACACAATTGCACCTAAAAAAATTTCTGCGGCAACAGAAATAGAACGGTTTAAGGAACATTTATCACTAAATAAAAGAATGCAAACAAAGAGTTTTATCAAAACTTTTAATGCTCTTTAATTACAAAAACTCAATACCAGGAATGAAAAAAAATACAAAACTTATTTTATGGATTAGCATTTTGTTTATTTCAATCGGAATCAATGCACAAAATACAGAACCAAATATTCAATCGAAACTTAACGGAACGATTGTAGACCAAATAACGAATCAGCCTATTGTTGGTGCTTCTGTAAACATTAAAGGAACTACACACGGCGTTGAAACAGATTTAGACGGGAAATTTTACTTTCAAACAGGACAAAAATTTCCATATACTTTAATCATCAATTACATTGGATATAACTCAAAAGAAATTATAGTAGACGGCAGTCCGGTAGTTATAAAACTAACGGAACAAGTTGAAAAACTAGATGAGATCGTTGTTGTAGGTTACGGAACATCGGCCAAAAAAACCTTTACCGGAGCTACCTCAAAAATCGACGCGAAACAAATTGCCAATCGTCCGGCACAAAGTTTCGATCAATTATTAGGCGGTCAGGCATCAGGATTAAATATTGTTCAGCCCAGCGGATCTTTAAACAGTACTCCTGTAATTAGAATTCGAGGAGTTAACTCGATTACAAGTTCGCTTTATCCGCTAGTAATTGTTGATGGTGTTACAGTTTTTACCGGAACCGCCGGTGGAGCAATTGGCAATAATCCTTTATCAGATATTAATCCAAATGATATTGAATCTGTAGACGTTTTAAAAGATGCTTCGGCTGCTGCAGTTTATGGTTCCCGCGCAGCAAACGGAGTGATTGTTATTACAACTAAAAAAGGAAAAAAAGGAAAAGTAAACGTCAATTACGATGTTTGGGTAAGCTGGAATAAAGCATCGAATTTACCAAAACTTTTAAACGCTCAGGATTATGTTACGATCAAAAATGAAGCCAGAACAAATGCAGGATTAACACCCGGTTTTGCTTTAGGACAAAATGCCGACGGATCTACAATTGGAACCAATTGGTACGATGTAGCCTATCATACGGGAGTTTCGCAGAATCATAACCTTAGCTTCTCAGGAGCAACAAATTCTACCAGTTATTTTATTTCTACCAATTATTCTGATCAAAATGGTATTTTAAAAACAAACGAATTTGTTCGAAAAGGTATTCGCTTGAATTTTGAACATAAGTTAAACAACTCGCTAACTTTAGGAACCAATTTTTCTTATAACAACTCTATAAATTCAGGGCCAAATTCAGGATCCTCAACGCCAAATTCAGTTGCAACATCAGCAGGAAACAGCGTTAATACACAATACATCGGTTTACAACCTCTTGGAAGACTTACGTATATTTTACCATCAAACGTTTCTGTTTATAATCCTGACGGATCATATAATATTAATCCAAGTAATGGAAATATTGGGTACGGTGCAAATAGTCCTGCATTGGGTGTTTTTAATGCTTACAACTTGCAAACGATTTTAGATTTAGATAAAAACACTTCTGAAAATAACACTTTTATCGGAAGTATTTATGCTGAGCTTGAAATTATCAAAAACCTGAAATTCAAAACTGTTTATGGAGTCAATAATTTTGTAGTCGAAAATAAAGAATTTAGAAATCCGTATAGTGGAGATGGTTTTGCTACTAAAGGAGCCGCTACAAACTCAAACACTAAATATTCAAGATCGAACTGGACTAATACCCTAACCTACTCGACTGTATTTGATCAAAAACACAGTTTAAAAGTACTTTTGGGACAAGAAAAAAATGTTCGTGAAATTGACGGTTGGGGCGCTATAAAAACAGGTTTAACGGATCCTTTCTTTACAAGTTACCAAGGCGGATTTACAACTATTGCACCTGGTCCTTCTGTTCAGACAGAAAATGTTTTGCTTTCCTATTTTAGCAGTATTGCTTACGATTACGACAAAAAATATTTGTTGAATCTAAACTTTAGAAGAGACGGATTATCGGCATTGGCTTCTGGAAATAAATGGGGAAATTTTGGTGGTGCATCAATTGGATGGAATGTTTCTGAAGAAGATTTCTTTAAAAACTCATCGGTAAAAAGTGTTTTAAATGCTTTGAAAGTTAGAGCGAGCTACGGAATTGTTGGTAATAGCGAATTGAACGATTACGCTGCTTTATCTCAGTATACGGCAGGAACTTACGCCGGAGTTCCAACACTAAATTTTGCACAATCAGGAAATTCAAATTTAAAATGGGAAACCAGTAAAAAGTTTGACATTGGTCTTAATTTAGGATTGTTTGACAATAGAATTACTGTTGAAGCTGATTATTACAAAAATGACATTAATGACTTGATTTTAAATGCTCCACAAGCTTTATCACAAGGAATTCCGAACAACTCTATTGCAGCAAATGTTGGTTCGTTATACAACAAAGGTTTTGAACTTACGGTTAGTGCAAATATTATAGACAATAATGATTTCCAGTGGAATGCAAGTTTAAATTTGTCCACCATCAAAAACAAAGTGACTTCTTTAGGAGGTTACGGAGACATTTACCCAACAGCATTAAGCACTTTCGGAATACAAAATATTACGAGAGAAGGTTATTCTGTAGGATCTATTTTTGCGGTACCTACAACCGGTGTTAATCCTGAAAACGGAAATCGCGTTTATGTAAATGCAAACAATGAAGAAGTTCAGTATAATGCACTTACAAAGGCTTTTACTTATCTAAACGGAAATACTGCTCCGGCAATCGACAACTATCGTGACGGCCGAATTCAAGGTCCTTCTCTACCAACTTATTATGGAGGTTTAAATAACAATTTATCGTATAAAAATTTCGATTTAACGATTGGTTTGACTTTTTCCGGAGGAAATAAATTGTACAACGGTACGAGATCAACTTTATCTGATCAACGTTTCTTTAACAACGGAACTTTTATAAAAGATCGTTGGACAACTCCGGGACAAGTTACAGATATTCCAAAATTAGTTTACGGAGATAGTTTCTCCGGAGGTTTCTCGTCAAGCAACTCTGCTTATGTCGAAGATGGATCTTACTTAAAAGTAAAAAACATCATTTTAAGTTACAGAATTCCGGTTAAGAACGAGTTAGTGAACAAATACATTTCATCGGCAAAAGTATATGCACAAGGTTCTAATTTATTGACTTGGACAAAATACAGAGGTTCAGATCCGGAGATTTCAATTAACGGAAACTCAATCAATTCAGGAAAAGATCAAAACGTGCCAGCCAATTCTTCTGTATTTACTTTAGGACTTAACGTAGGTTTCTAGCATTAATTTTAGTTATACAATTAAATAAAAATAACATGATTTTCAATTATAAAAATTATAAAAAGAGTATCAAAAAAGCCTTCATTATTACACCATTTATAGCTTTGCTATTAGCAGGATGTAGTGATGACGCGCTGGATACAGTTCCTGAAACAAGTATTTCTACCGAAACTGCATTCAGTACTCCAGCCAAAATTCTGGCACAGGTTAACGGACTTTACGGTCAATTTAGCAATCCATCTTTATACGGCGGCCGCTTCATTATTTTTAACGAACAAAGGGGAAATGAATTCAGCCAAAATGATGGTAACAACTCGACTGGAGCCAATGTTTGGAACCAATCGATCACATCGTCAGGAGATTTTGTAAACTCCGTTTGGAGCGTTGCATATACCGCAATAAATTTCTCGAATATCCTGATTGATAATTTAGCCAATTCTACAGTTGTCAATGAAGATTTACGTAAAAATTATATTGCCGAAGCTAAATTTATAAGAGCCATTTCGTATTTGAGTCTGGTTCAAACCTACGCAAAACCTTATGCACAAAATAGTGCTGCATTGGCGCTTCCGCTAAGATTAAAAGGAAACTCGTCTGGCGGACTCAATGACTTGGCTTTTAGCAGCGTTGCCGACATTTACACACAAATATTAAAAGACTTAGACGAAGCCGAAGTTGATTTACCTGAAAGCTATTCAACAGGAATTCTTACCGCTTCGAGAGCACATAAAGCCACCGCGATTGCGTTAAAAACAAGAGTTTATTTGAGCAAAGGCGATTATGCAAAAGTAGTTTCCGAAGCTTCAAAACTTGTTCCGTCGGCAGCACCATTTCAATATGTTTCAGGAAGCTTAACACATCGTTTAGAACCAAATGTTGCTACTGTTTTTGGAGGTTCTTATGTTGGGAATGAAGCTGTTTTTTCAATTCCGTTTACAACTGCTGCCGAAGCTCCGGCTTTACAAAGCGCACTTGGAGCCAATTATTTAACCCCGGTTATTTATTTTAACTCGGCTGGAATTATTGCCGATCCTGTTTTCGCTTCTCCAACCTCAGCAGATACACGAAAAGGTTTAGTGATCACCAATGCAACGGGACAAAAATTACTGAATAAATTCAAGAAAAACAGCGCTCCTTTTACAGACTACGTTCCTGTAATTCGTTATGCCGAAGTGATCTTGAATTATGCCGAAGCCGCTGCTCAAAATGACAATTTACCTTTGGCCAGAACTTTATTATCAGCCGTTCGAAATCGTTCTGATGCAACCTATATTTTCACAACCGGAGTAACGACCAAAGCTGAATTGATTGCCACAATTTTAAACGAAAGAAGAATAGAATTGGTAGGCGAAGGATTCCGTACACCAGACTTACTAAGAAGAGTACAAACCCTTCCAGGGAAAACAGGAAACGCCGGTGTAGCGCCAGAAGTATTACCAACAGCGAGTAATTATGTGTGGGCAATTCCAAGTAATGAATTGGCTTATAACAAACTGGCTCCAAAATAGAATACTAAAACCGTTGAATTTAACTAAAAAAACACATAGAAACATAGATTCTAAGTTTTAAATCAGGAAACAAAAAGAAACATGTTTCTCACACATAGAATAGTCCCGAAGCCTCGGGATGATTTTAAAGAAGTGAAACGCCTCTCTTGATAAAGTAAAAGCTATGTCTCTATGTGTTAAAAACAAAAAAAGAAATAACGAAATGAAAAATAATTTTAAATATCTGGCTATAATCTTCGCTACGACGATTATCACAGCACAGCAAAAAAATACTGCCGAAAAGATTTTCATAAACGGTAATATTATCACCGTCGATGCAAAAAATAGCACGGCACAAGCTGTTGCGGTAAGTAACGGTAAAATTCTTGCAGTTGGAACGAATAGTAATATCGAAAAACTAAAAGGCAAAAATACAATCGTTGTCGACTTAAAAGGCAAAACCGTTGTTCCGGGTTTTATTGATGGTCACAGCCATTTTATGGGTTTATCGAGATCGACTACTGTAAATGTTGGTTCTCCGCCAATGGGAACTGTTAAAAACATTGCCGATTTGGTAAGCCGTATTCAGGATTTTCAGAAAGAAAAAAATATCGCTCCGGGCGAATGGATCGATGCTTACGGATATGACCAAGATCAATTGGAAGAAAAAAGGCATCCGAATAAAGAAGATCTTGATGCCGCTTTTCCAAACAATCCGGTTACCATTACCAACATCAACGGGCATATGTCAGTTTCCAATTCTTACGCGTTGAAACTTTCAGGAATTGATGCCAACACGCCAAATCCTGCCGGTGGCGCCATCGAAAGAAAAAAAGGAACTAACGAACCTACAGGATTATTACAGGAAAATGCTGCCAGATTACTTAAAAGACCTGCAAAACCTGCTCCTACTTTAGACGAGCAGATAAAAAGTTTAAAAGAGCAGCAATTGTTTTATGCGAGTAACGGAATCACAACTGCTCAGGATGGATATTCTAGTTTCGAATCTGTTCAATTATTACACAAAGCGGCAGAAAGAAACGAGTTGTTTATTGATATTGAAGCTTTGCCGGGTTACCCAACTTTAGATAAAGTATTAGAGAATCCAGAATATAAGTTTGGGGTACTAAAAAATCACTTAAAACTGGCTGGAACAAAAATGATTGCAGACGGTTCTCCACAAGGTAAAACTGCTTTTTTTAGCAAATCGTATTTAGTAGAAGTTCCGGGTTGTAATCATGATGTATGTACAGGTTTCCCAAACATTACACAAGATCAGTTTAATGACTTAGTCATTAAAGCATTCAAAAATAATGTTCGTCCGTTTGTGCACTGTAACGGTGATGCAACAATCGATATGTATTTAAAAGCGATAGAAAACGCCAATAAAACTTTAAATATAAACAGTAACGATCGTAGACCGGTAACTATTCACTCTCAGTTTGTGCGACCTGATCAATTGGACGATTATAAAAAACTAGGCATCATTGCAGCCTTCTTTAGTAATCATGCTTTCTTTTGGGGCGATGTGCACCTTAGAAATCTAGGTCCGGAAAGAGCCAATTTTTTAAGCCCTTTAAAAACAGCCATTAAAAAAGGGGTTGTGGCTACAAACCATACAGATTATCCGGTTACACCATTAAATCAATTATTTTTATTGTGGACATCTGTAGAAAGAAAATCACGCACGGGACAAGTTATTGGTCCAGACGAAAGATTAACGCCTATCGAAGGTCTTCGTGCCATTACTATAAATGGTGCTTACGAGTATTTTGAAGAAAATAGTAAAGGTTCTATCGAAACCGGAAAATTGGCAGATTTAGTAGTACTATCTGATGATTTAACCAAAATCGAACCTTCTAAAATAAAAGATATTACCGTTTTGGAAACCATCAAAGAAGGAAAAACAGTTTTTAAAAAATAACCCTTTAAAACTAAAAAAATGACTCAGATAAACATTAATCCTACGCCGGTTATGTCAATGAAAATCTCCAAAAATTCTTCTGAAATTTCCTGGTTTAGTGAAGCTGATATCAGAAGCTCGCAAGATAAAAAGAATGCAAAAATAAAAAAGGATTTAAAAAAGAAGAAATAAAAATGATTGAAGGTAAAATTGAAACTGTAGCCATTAGAACCCAGGAAAGAGTAGCTGAAATTTCTTGGTTTAATGATATTATTGGTGGAGATACAGCATATTTAGGCGTTTTAGATAATGATCGCCGAAGCAGTTACGAGCATTGTCGTGAAATTACTCTTGAAGCAGAAAAATTGGGTTTTAGTAATATACTTTATCCATCGGCTTATACTGTGGGACAAGACGGGTTAGCTTTTGCTGCAAGTGTTGCACCCGAAACAAATAAGATCACATTTCTACTGGCAATTCGTACCGGAGAAGTGCATCCACCCATGTTGGCGCGCGCCATTTCGTCATTAGATCATATGCTGAAAGGACGTTTAATATTGAATATTATCAACTCGGATTTACCGGGAACGCGCGAAGACCCAAATGTAAGATATCAAAGATGTTCTGAGGTAATTCAGATTTTGCAACAAGGCTGGACACAAGACAGAATATCACATAAAGGAGAAATTTATCAATTTGATCTGCCTTCAGATCCGGTTAAATCATATCAGCAAAACGGTGGCCCATTATTGTATTTTGGAGGAACTTCCCCTGGTTCCAGAGCCGTTTGCGCGAAACATTGCGACGTGTTTTTGACTTGGCCGGAATCTGAAGAATCGATGTACGTAACGCTTAAAGAAATGAGCGAACGTGCTGCCGCAGAAGGAAGAACAATAGATTTTGGTTTAAGAATTCATGTTATTGTTCGCGAAACTCAGGAAGAAGCAAGAGCTTACGCCAAAAAACTAATTTCAAAATTTGACGAAAAACGAGGTTTAGAAATCAGAAGTCGTGGCGAAGACTCACGTTCGTTAGGCGTTTTGAAACAAGACGAATTAAGAGAAACTTCTGATGAAGATGGTTATGTAGAAGATATTCTTTGGACAGATATTGGTAAAGTATTCTCAGGTTGCGGAAGTGGTTTGGTAGGAAGTGCCGATCAAATTATAGAAAAACTAAACCGCTATATGGATATGGGTTTCAGATCTTTTATTTTCTCAGGATTTCCATTAATTGAAGAAGCGAACTATTTTGCCAAACTGGTTTTACCACGTTTACCTAATGCCTCTTTGCCCCATTTACAAGGTAGAATACCGCATGAAACACCTACAACACCTTTAACCAATGCAGAGTTGGTTTAGTTTTAAAAACAAAAAACAAGAATGTCAGAAATAGAAAAAAAACAAGAATACAAAAGAGAACTCGGTCTTGCCGATGCTGCCTTATTGGTCGCCAGCGGAATGATTGGTTCTGGAATTTTTATTGTAAGTGCAGATGTTACACGAAATGTCGGGTCAGCGGGTTGGCTAATTTTGGTTTGGTTAATTGGTGGATTTATGACTTTAACTGCAGCGGTTAGTTATGGCGAATTAAGCGGAATGTTTCCAAAATCAGGCGGTCAGTATGTTTATTTAAAAGAAGCGTATAATCCTCTGGTGGCATTTGTTTATGGTTGGAGTTTGTTTACAGTTATTCAAACCGGAACTATTGCTGCAGTTTGCGTTTCGTTCTTTAAATTTCTGGCTTACTTTTTTCCGCTTTTCAGTGAGGATTTGGTTGCTTTTCGAATTGGAGATTCTTTTGCCGTTTCGCCTGCTCAGCTTGCCTCAATTGTCTTGTTGTTCATCTTAACCTACATCAATACCAAAGGTGTAAAACTTGGAAAGTTAATTCAGAAATTTTTCACCGGAACCAAATTAATAAGCTTACTAATTCTTATTATTTTCGGGTTTATCTTTTTTAAACCTGAAATCTGGCAAACGAACTGGACGAATCCTTTTCATTTACAGAAACTAAATCCCGATGGTTCATTTTTACAATACACCAATACACCAGCTTTTTGGGGAGCAATCGCATCGGCCTTAGTAGGAACGGTAATTAGTTATGATGCTTGGAATAATGTGACTTTTGTTTCTGACGAAATAAAAAATCCAAGACGAAATATTGGTTTGAGTTTGCTTCTTGGAACTGCCGTTGTAACAATCATTTACGTTTCATTAAACATCATGTTTACAGCAGTATTACCAATTGAAGCTATTGGAACTCCGGAAAAAGATCGAGTTGGTATTGCAGCTGCTCAAGCTATTTTTGGCTCAAGCGGAACTTCAATTATTGCTTTAATGATTTTGATCGCTTCTTTTGGTTGTGCCAATGGAATGATTTTATCTGGCGCGAGAGTGTATCAAAGTATGGCAAAAGATGGATTGTTTTTCAAAAAGACAGCCATTTTAAATAAACATTCTGTTCCTGCAAATGCATTATGGATTCAGTTTTTTATGGCGGTTATTTTAAGTTTAAGTGGACGTTACGGAAATTTATTAGACATGATTTCTTTTGTAGTTGTTTTGTTTTACGTCATAACAATTGCAGGAATCTTTGTTTTGAGAATTAACAGACCAAAGCACGACAGACCTTACAAAGCTTTTGGATATCCGTTTTTACCTGCCATTTATATCATTTTGGGATCGGCGTTTTGTATTTTATTAATCATTTACAAACCCACTTATACTTGGCCGGGATTAATTATTGCAGGTATTGGAATACCGGTTTATTATATCAGAGAGAAATTTTCGAAGTCACAAAATAACGAATTATGAATTTACGGATCTAAATAATAAGAAAAAAGCATCATTTGATTTAAAATCGATATCATTATTTCAAAAACTTAAAATACAGCAATTTACAAATAATTTTACAGTAAAATAAAGCGCAATTATTTCGGTCGCTTTTATTAAAATCATAAATTTACTATAGAACAAGATTTTCTTTTTAAAAGAAACTTATAAAATATTATAACCAAAAAATAACCTTAAAAACCATTAAATCATGGCGGATTCTAAACAACAACAAACGGCATTAGGAGATGTTGCAGCAAGACAACTGGCGATTGCAACACGTACAGTGCCACAAATCGGAACAATTTCACCACGTTGGCTAACACATCTTTTGCATTGGACTCCGGTTGAATCGGGCGTATTTCGTTTGAATAAAGTAAAAGACGGAAGTCACATTGAAGTAGATTGTTCTGCAAGAGACGAAAGAGTTCTTCCAAACACTTTTGTTGATTACATTGATAATCCCAGAGAGTACAATCTTGCAGCAGTTCAAACTATTGTCGAAGTACATACGCGTGTTTCTGACTTGTACAGTAAACCATACAATCAAATTTCGGAGCAACTTCGTTTGGCGATCGAAACCATTAAAGAACGTCAGGAAAGCGAATTGATCAACAACAAAGATTATGGTTTACTAAGTAATGTTGCAAAATCGCAAATTATTAAAACCAGAACGGGCGCACCAACTCCAGATGATTTAGACGAATTATTAACAAAAGTATGGAAAGAACCGGGGTTCTTTTTATTGCATCCTTTAGCAATTGCCGCTTTTGGACGCGAATGTACGCGTCGTGGTGTACCACCTCCTACTACATCTTTGTTTGGATCTCAATTTTTAACATGGAGAGGAATTCCGCTTATTCCATCAGATAAATTACCAATCGTAAACGGCAAATCAAAAATCATTTTATTACGCACAGGCGAAAGCCGTCAAGGTGTAATCGGACTTATTCAACCGGGTTTACAAGGAGAACAGTCTCCAGGTTTATCTGTTCGTTTTATGGGAATAAATGAAAAAGCAATTGCATCTTATCTCGTATCTCTTTATTGCTCATTAGCAATACTTGTAGACGATGCTATAGCCGTTTTAGAAGATGTAGAAATAGGTAAGTATCATGAGTATAAATACTAACAACAACGGTTTACCCAACATTGACGATTTGCAGCTTTTGGCCAACGAATTGTTCAAGACTTTACCTAATGAGTTTCCGAAGGAAATTTCGTTAAGTCCTGATCGAACTGAACATCCGCGTGCCACAAAGATTGCCGAAACGTTTTTGCAATCCGGTAATTTAAACAGCGGTGCCGAAAATCCAATTTCATCGCAAAATGCAGCAAGTTCACCTATTGCTTCGCCAGCATTTAGTGGTTTTGGAGCATCACCGTCTGTGGCCAATTACGGTTCGGGAGCTTCTGCTCTGTACCCAAATGCGGGTGCAGGATTTAATCCTCAAAGCGGAGTAACGTCATCTGGTGTTCAGGAAGACAACAACTTAAATCTAAATAATCCTCATACGGGATTTCAGGATATTAATCTAAAAAATGGAGGAGCTCCGCAATTGAGTGAAGAATCATTTTTTTCGCAATTGCTTTTAAATAATGAGTATTTGCCTTTTCAATCTGAAAATTCTTCTTTTGAATCCGAGTTAAAAGTAGCACTTTCGTTTGTTGATACGCATTTTACAAAGCGTGTAGATTTTCCGTTAAACGGAAATGAAACTGGAAATTCGTATTATTTTTTAGATCAAAATCCGTTTGCTTTTGATCAGAAAAATGCCAATCTAGCAGTAGGAAAGACTTTTGAACCACAAGGATTTAGCCACCTTACAAGTGCTCCTTTTGATGCAAATCTCATTAAAAAAGATTTCCCGATATTAAGAGAAACCGTAAATGGCAAACCTTTAGTTTGGTTTGATAATGCAGCAACAACTCAAAAACCACAATCGGTTATTGATCGTATTGCTTATTTCTACGAACATGAAAATTCGAATATTCATCGTGCTGCACATGAATTAGCTGCTCGCGCATCTGACGCTTATGAAGCTGCTCGCGAAAAGGTAAAAACGTTTTTGAATGCTGCTTCGGTAAATGAGATTGTGTTTGTTCGAGGTGCTACGGAAGGTATCAATTTAGTGGCGTGTACCTGGGGCGATCAAAACCTCAATTCTGGCGACGAAATTATTGTAAGTAATTTGGAACATCACGCTAATATTGTTCCGTGGAAACGTTTGGCAGATAAAAAAGGTTTAAAACTAAGAGTAATTCCAGTTGATGACGACGGTCAAATCTTGTTGGATGAATATGCTAAATTGCTGAATTCTAAAACTCGTTTGGTTGCTTTCACTCAAGTTTCAAATGCACTTGGAACGGTAACTCCTGCAAAACGAATTGTAGAAATGGCACGTGCTGTTGGTGCAAAAGTTTTAATAGATGGAGCACAATCTGTTTCGCATATGAAAGTTGATGTTCAGAATTTAAATCCGGATTGGCTTGTTTTTTCTGGCCATAAACTTTTTGGTCCAACAGGAATTGGCGCTTTATACGGAAAAGAAGATTTACTAAACGAAATGCAGCCTTATCAATCTGGCGGAAACATGATTCAGGATGTAACTTTTGAGGAAATAAAATACCACAAAGCACCCAATCGTTTTGAGGCAGGAACCGGAAACATTGCAGACGCTATTGGTCTTGGTGCAGCAATCGATTATGTAACCAAACTTGGAATCGAAAACATTGGTCAATATGAACATCAATTACTGGATTATGCCACAAAACTGCTAAGAGAGATTCCGGGTGTTCGATTGATAGGAACTGCTGCTAATAAAGCAAGTGTACTTTCTTTTAATCTGCAAGGATATTCTAACGATCAGGTTGGTCAGGCTTTAAATAAAGAAGGTGTTGCCGTTAGAACCGGACATCATTGTGCGCAACCTATTTTGAGAAGAATGGGAGTCGAAACTACTGTTCGTCCCTCTTTGGCATTTTATAATACGACACAAGACGTTGATACTTTTATTAAAACCCTTTGGGAACTTAAAAAAGTGAGAGTTTAAAATAAAATGAGCCAATGCACTTGATGCATTGGCTCAAAGAAATAGTTACTTTTTTTGATATTTTAAGTAATTATAACCAGAAGGCGATTGTTTAACTACAGTCGCCTTTTTATATAATAAAGATAAGTAAAATAATGATGTCATTTTTTTAAACACATAGAATCATAGATTCTGTAAACTTAAAAAAAGGCATTTCATTTATTTAAACAAACGTAGCTATCTGTTTTATGCCACAGATTATAGGATTAAAAAGATTAAATAAAATCTGCGTAGTCTGCTAGATCTGCGTGAAAAATGTTTAATCTCTAAAATCATTTAATGACTTCTCAATAATTTCAAGACATTCCTGAATTTGAGCTTCAGTCATAACCAATGGCGGTGCTAACCTGATTTTGTTTCCGTGAGTTGGTTTTGCCAATAATCCGTTGTCTTTAAATCTTAGACAAATTTCCCAAGCCAGATCTGAATCTTCACCACAATTAATAACAATCGCATTCAACAATCCTTTACCACGAACCAATGTGATTAGATTATTTCTTTCAGCAATTTCATTTAAACCTTTTCTTAAAATGATTCCTAAACGTTCCGCATTTTCAGCAAGATTCTCTTCTTTAATTACTTCAAGTGCAGCAATTGCAACAGCAGCAGCAACAGGATTTCCGCCAAAAGTAGATCCGTGTTGACCTGGCTTAATAACATTCATAATTTCATTATTACACAAAACTGCCGAAACGGGATAAACTCCGCCAGAAATTGCTTTTCCTAAAATTAAAATATCAGGCTGAACATTTTCGTGATGTACTGCTAATAATTTTCCTGTACGGGCAATTCCTGTCTGAACTTCATCAGCAATAAACAAAACATTATGTTTCTCACACAACGCTTTTGCTTTCGCTAAATACCCTTCAGAAGGTACATAAACTCCGGCTTCTCCCTGAATTGGTTCAACCAAAAATCCTGCAATATTTTTTGATGATTCTAAAGCTTTTTCAAGCGCTTCAAGATTATCGTATTCTATTTTTATAAATCCATCTGTAAACGGACCAAAGTTTTTACGGGCTGTTTCATCATTAGAAAACGAAATAATAGTTGTTGTTCTTCCATGAAAATTATTTTCGCAAACAATAATCTGTGCTTGATTCTCTGGAATACCTTTTACTTCATAAGCCCATTTACGGCAAACTTTAAGAGCTGTTTCTACCGCTTCAGCACCTGTATTCATTGGTAAAACTTTATCGAAACCAAAAAAATTGGTCACGAATTCTTCGTAATTACCTAATTTATCATTGTAAAAAGCACGCGAAGTCAAAGTAAGTTTTTGTGCCTGATCTACCATTGCTTTTACAATTTTTGGATGGCAATGACCTTGATTTACGGCAGAATATGCAGATAAAAAATCATAATATTTTTTTCCGTCAACGTCCCAAACATACACACCTTCTCCTCTTTCTAATACAACCGGAAGTGGATGATAATTATGAGCTCCGTATTTATTTTCTTTTTCAATCAAAACTTCTGATTTTGATGAAAGGTTATTTTCAGTATGAATCATGATTTATTTCTTTTAATTCTTTCAAAGCACAAAAGTATTAAAAATTATTAATTAAGAAGGTATAAATCACTTGTTTTGACTTTATATTTTACTTTTAAAGTCAAAACAACGATTTAAAAGCTTTAAAAAAATCAATTTAATTATCAAGAGGCCGATTTTATTCCTTATTAATTAAAAAAAATAATTACTTTTATAAATCCGAAAATAATTAACCAATCTAAAGCAATGGATACATTAGACGAATTTGATATAAACATCATTAAAGAATTAGAAAAAGATGGTAGAATGGCATTTTCTGCAATTGCTGCTAATTTGAAAATATCAAACACGATGGTGCACCAACGTATTAACAGAATGATCGAACAAGGTGTGATTGGCGGTATAAAACCCATTATTCAGGAAAAAAAAATTGGTTATGATTGGGCTTCTTTTACCGGAATTACATTGAATAAAGATTCTGATTCTGATCGCATTATTGAGGCCTTAAAGGATATTCCTGAAATTACAGAATGCTATTATGTAACGGGTTCATTTACACTTTACATTAAAATCATCGCAAAGAATCACGAACATATGCGAAGAATCCTTTACGAAAAAATAGATGGTATTCCGGGTATTGCCAAAACTGATTCTATTATTGAATTAGGCTGTGCATTTAAACGAAATATCACTTTATAGAATATTCATAAAAACAACAAAAAGAAACCTCGAATAATTACAATTCGAGGTTTTTTTGTAACATTTTATTTCTGATATTTGTTAAAAATTGTGAAACTATGAAAAATTCAGCTATTCTCTTATTCGCTACTATTTTATTTTCTAACGCTATAAATGCACAATTAAAACCTGTAAAATATGCAGATGGTTCATTGGTATTAAATGGATTGTTTGCAAAAGCAGCTAAAAAAAGCAGCCAAAACCCGGGTATTTTACTTTTGCCGGCTTGGTTAGGAATTGATAAAGCATCAAAAGATATTGCTGAGAATTTATCAAAATTAGGCTATAATGTTTTCATCGCTGATATTTATGGCGAAGGAAATTACCCTAAAAATACCGCTGAAGCAGGAAAACAAGCTGGTTACTATAAAAATAACTACGAAATTTACCAAAAACGCATCAATGTAGCTTTGCAAGAATTAATAAAAGCGGGCGCAAATCCTGATAATATTGTCGCTATAGGTTATTGTTTTGGGGGAACTGGAGTTCTTGAAGCAGCTCGAGGACATTTGAATGTAAAAGGCGTTGTTTCGTTTCATGGCGGATTAGGCAAAGATTCAAGCAGAGCAGTTGAACCAATTACCACAAAAGTTTTAGTTTGTCATGGTGCTGATGATCCTTTTGAATCTGCAGCAGAAATCACTGCTTTTCAACAGGAAATGCGTGATTCAAAAGCCGATTGGCAAATGATTTATTATGCTAATGCCGTTCACTCGTTTACAAATCCTGAAGCCGGAAACGACAATTCTAAAGGTGCTGCTTACAACGCTGTTGCTGCAAAAAGATCTTTTGAGCATTTACAGCTTTTTCTCAATGAAGTTCTTAAAAAGTAAAATCAAAAACCAAAATTAAACCAACTTAAATAAACCAACTTAAATAAACCAATGTCACACAGTCCGATTAGAAAAGACAAAACCTGTTTGAATTGCAGGCACGTTGTAGAACAAAAATATTGTCCAAATTGTGGTCAAGAAAATACAGACAGCAGAAAAACATTTCATCATTTGTTCATACACTTCTTTGAAGATTTGACGCATTATGAAAATGCTTTCTGGAAAACAATAAAAAACCTTCTTTTTAAGCCTTCAACCTTAACTAAAGAATATCTTTCAGGAAAACGTTTATCGTATTTGGCACCGGTTAGACTTTACATTTTTATAAGTTTTGTAACCTTTCTTTTAATTGCATTATTTCCAAGTAATATAACTGAGGACCTGACAAAAGGTGAAAAAGAAATTACATCAAATTTAGAAAAAGTAGATAAAAAAAAGAAAAAAAGCTGGGATGAAAAGTCCTATTTAAAGTCGAAGACACTAGATAAGTCCTATTTTCACTTTAGAACAATGAAAGAAATCGATTCCGTTCAAAAATATGGGAAAGAAGAAGATAAACTTAACCAATTTCAATACTGGATCCAGGAGAAAGCTGTCCACGTGACGGAGACTAACACTAAAAAGCAAATTATTGAAAAATTTATAGAGTCTTTTGTACATAACATACCCAAAATTCTCTTTATTATAATGCCGTTCTTTGCCTTCTTTTTATGGATTTTTCATAACAAAAAGAAATGGTATTATTTTGATCATGGAATTTTTACACTCCATTATTTTTCATTTTTGCTGCTTGTATTCCTCATTTTATTTATCACAATCAGATTATTTGGATTATTCGGCCCGGATAGTCCGTTGAGCTTTATTTCAAACATTATAACTTTTGTTGGAGTAGTTTGGATGTGTTACTATTTTTATCCGGCGCATCATCGTTTTTACGGAGAAACAAGGTTGGTTTCTTTTGTTAAAAGTGTAACATTATTTTTTATAAACTTCTTTTTTATCCTATTTTTACTAACATTCTACATGTTATACACATTCATCAATTTACACTAATAAATATGAAAAAAATTGTAATCTTATTATTAATTGGTTCTGCATTTTCCTGTAAAAATACGCAGTCAGTTACGTCGAAAGACAATTCAGACCCAAGTAAATACATACAAGCCATTAGCGAAAAAGATCTTAAAACAATGTTATACGTTGTCGCTTCTGATGAAATGGAAGGCCGTGAAACCGGATCTAAAGGACAAAAGAAAGCCGGTCTTTATATGATTGAGCAATACAAGAAAAATGGAATCTCTTTCCCAAAAGGAGCGACAGACTACTACCAACGTATCCCTGCATCTTTCCTTAACGCAAAACGCAATGAGAATTTACCTGATTCTGAGAATATCTGGGCCTATATTGAAGGTTCTGAAAAACCAGATGAAGTGTTAGTAATCTCAGCACATTATGATCACGTAGGTATAAAAAATGGTGAAGTGTATAATGGAGCTGACGATGACGGTTCCGGAACTGTAGCAGTAATCGAAATGGCTAAAGCATTTGCAAAAGCCAAAAAAGAAGGACACGGACCAAAACGTTCTATTTTATTCCTTCACGTTACTGGCGAAGAGCATGGTTTGCACGGATCACGTTATTACTCTGAAAATCCATTGTTCCCTATCGCGAACACTATTACAGATATCAACATCGATATGATTGGTCGTCGTGATGTAGAACATGCCAAAACAAACAATTATGTTTATGTAATTGGTGCAGATAGATTATCTTCAGATTTACACAATATTGTAGTAGCTCAAAACGAAAAATACACCAAATTAGATTTAGATTTTAAATTTAATGATCCTAAAGATCCAAATCATTTCTATGAGCGTTCTGACCATTATAACTTTGCAAAACATGGTATTCCTTCTGTTTTCTTCTTCAATGGAGTTCATGAAGATTACCACCAAAAAGGCGACGAACCAGAAAAAATCGAATATGATGCTCTAACAAAGAGAACTCAATTGGCATTCGTTATCGCTTGGGATCTAGCTAATAGAGAGAATAGACCTGTAGTTGATAAGAAATAGATTCAAAGTTGCAAAGGGACAAAGGTTCAGAGGTTTTCTTTTCGAAGGTTCTGTGATTCTTACTTCTAAGTACCAACTTTAAGAAAACAAAATAATTAAATATTATCAAAACCAAAAAAGGGATGAGTTTTAAAACTCATCCCTTTTTTTATAGTATATAATCTCAAAGTAAAAAAACCTTAGTCCCTTTGCAACTTTGAACCTTTGTACCTCTTCTTAGTCATTCATAGAAATCAAAAACTCTTCGTTGTTTCTGGTTTTCTTGAAACGTTCGTTTACAAAATCCATAGATTCTACCGGGTTCATATCTGATAGATATTTACGCATAATCCACATTCTTTGTAATGTTTTTTCGTCCAATAATAAATCATCACGACGTGTACTTGATGAAGTAAGATCGATAGCTGGGAAAATACGTTTGTTTGCAATCTTACGATCCAATTGTAATTCCATGTTACCTGTACCTTTAAATTCTTCAAAGATAACCTCATCCATTTTAGAACCAGTTTCAGTCAATGCAGTTGCGATAATACTTAACGAACCACCGTTTTCTACATTTCTTGCAGCTCCAAAGAAACGTTTTGGTTTTTGTAATGCATTGGCATCAACACCACCACTTAAAACTTTTCCTGATGCAGGCTGAACCGTATTATAAGCTCTTGCCAAACGTGTAATCGAATCTAACAGGATAACTACGTCATGCCCACATTCTACCAAACGTTTTGCTTTTTCAAGAACGATATTGGCAATTTTCACGTGTTCTTGTGGTTCTCTATCAAAAGTTGAAGCAATAACCTCACCACGAACACTACGCTGCATATCTGTAACCTCTTCAGGACGCTCATCAATCAAAAGAACAATAAGATATACTTCAGGATGATTAGCAGCAATCGCATTTGCAATGTCTTTTAACAACATTGTTTTACCCGTTTTTGGCTGCGCGACAATCATACCACGCTGACCTTTTCCTATTGGAGAAAATAAATCAATAATACGTGTTGAAACTGAACTGCCTTTTTCGGCCAATTTAAATTTTTCAGAAGGGAAAACGGGTGTCAAGTGTTCAAAAGAAACTCTATCGCGAACTACTTGCGGATCGTGACCATTAATTTTTAGTACACGAACTAGCGGGAAAAACTTTTCGCCTTCTTTAGGAGGACGAACAACTCCTTTTACTGTATCTCCGGTTTTAAGACCAAACAATCTAATTTGTGAAGTTGATAAATAAATATCATCTGGAGAAGCTAAATAATTATAATCTGATGAACGTAAGAATCCGTAACCGTCAGGCATCATTTCAAGAACACCTTCACTTTCAATAATTCCATCAAACTCAAAGTCTGAATCTCTGAAATTATTTTTTTTATTTTTATGATTTGGATTTTGATTCACATTTCCGTTTCCATTCCCATTTTGATTTGGATTCTGATTTGGATTCTGATTTGGATTTGGATTCGGGTTTTGGTTTTTATTTTGATTCGGATTTATCTTTTTTACCGGAGCAGAAACTTCTGCTTTTTCAACGATTTCCTTTTTTTCTGTTTCAGCAGTTGCAGCCGGAGTACTATTTTCTCCAACTTCTTCAGAAACTCCTTCTTTTGAAGCTTCTTTTTCTTTTTGTAAAGCAACTTTTTTCTCGTAAGCTGATTTATTAAACTTTACAATTTTCGGTCCCTTTTTCTCTACTTCCTTATTTTCTTGAGTTTCCTCTGCTTCCGGAGTTGTTTTGACTGCCGGGGCTATTTTAACAGCCGGAGCAGCTTTCACTTTTGGAGTATTTTCTGAAACTACAGGGGCTTCTATTTTCTTAGGATTTTCCTCAACTTTATCAAATTCTAGAACAGGAGCACTTTTTGAAATAGCCACTTTTTTTGCAGGAACTATTCTGGCTCTTTTGGGTTTATCATCTTCCGCAGTATCAGCCACAACATTAACTGGCGGCGCTACAGTCGCTTCTTGATGTGCTAAAATCTGACTAATTAAAGTCTCTTTTTTAACGCCATTAAACTTTATAGTTTTAGCTAACTTAGCTATTTCTTGAAGCTCAGCAAGCTTCATTTCTTTTAATGCAGAAATATCAAACATGAATGTTCTATGAATTTAATTATTTTAAGGAAATACTGTAAAAAGAATAGGTAGATATTTTTTTTCAATTGCCCGCAGTATGAAGTGCTTACGGTATTATGATGCAATAATACGAATAAAATTTAATCATACAATAGTATTTTAAAAAAAGAAAATATATTTTTGTAAAACAATTTTAGACCATGATACAACGAATTCAAACAGTTTATTTAATTCTTGCATTTATAGCAACAAGTGTTTTGATGCTTTTTTTTCCTTTATGGACATTAAAAACAGGAGCACTATTCTATTTTAATCAAGATCCAATTTATACTGTAATTGTTGGTTTAAGTACGATGCTTACCACCATTAGTATTATTTCATACAAAAAAAGACAAAATCAGTTTGTGATGGGCAGACTGAACATAATATTAAATTTAATTTTATTAGGATTATTTGTATATCGTTCTCTAAATTTATCTGGAGATACAACATCGGTTGTGTCTGAGAAAGGTATTGGGATGTTTCTACCTATTGTTGCTATCGTATTATTAGTTTTAGCTAATAAGGCCATCAAAAAGGATGAAGATCTTGTAAAATCTGTAGATCGTTTGAGATAGACCTATAAACTTAAGTTTTTTGTGCGAAGAGAACCCGAATTATAAAATTCGGGTTTTTTTGTGCCTTATATAGATATAAATTAACCTTATATGGGTAACTCCGTAGGATAATTCATTTATATTTTTGCGTTCAGCACCAAAAACAATCATGAAACAAAAAATAAGGATACATCTTGCCGATGACCACCAAGTACTTATTGATGGGCTTACCAACTTACTACAGACGGTTATAAATTTTGAAGTCGTTGGTAACTCTCAGGATGGAGTCACTATTTATGATGATATCATTTTAAACAGCGCCGATATCTTAGTTTTAGATATTAGTATGCAAAAAAAAGATGGTATCGAAGTACTGAAAGAATTTAATCAAAAAGATCATCCTTGTAAAATAATCATTCTTTCCAGTTATGATGATTTAAAAATCATTAAAGAAGTAATGAAATTGGGCGCAAAAGGTTATCTCACTAAAAAATGTGCCGGCGAGAATATCATCGAAGCTATTGAAGCCGTTTATCAAGGTCAGGAATATTTTTGCGATGCTGTACGGGAAAAGATTTTTAATAGTTTTACTCACAATAATTCCGACCTTCATAAAAGTCTATATATCGACAATCCAATTCTAAGTGCCCGAGAAGTTGAAATCATTTCTTTAATTGCACTTGAATATAGTAGTAAAGAAATAAGTGAACTACTTTTTATCAGTACAAATACTGTCGAAACTCATCGGAAAAATATCATGAAAAAATTACAAACCAAAAACACAATTGGTCTTGTAAAGTATGCTTTAAAAAACAATCTCATAAATCCTTAAAACTTTTAAAATAAGGCATTTTATACTTTATAATCTCTTATGTCAATTTTCAGAACCTTCCTTTTACTTCTTCTTTTTATTTTACTGAGCGCAAACATTAACTTAAACCAAGAAAATGCAACGCCAATAGAAACCTCAATACCCGTTTCACAAAATTCAAAAAACAACAATGCTTTTGAACTGCAATTTAGAACTAAAAAAATAGTCAGCTTATCAATCGTAATGGCAATTCTATTGTTTATTTTATTCTATTTTTTTTATCAAAATAATAAACTAAAACAAAAAATCAAACGAAAAGACACCAAGCAAAAAATACTTCTTGATGTTATTAATGCCGGAATTGACAGTCAGGAAGTTGAACGTAAAAAGATCGCTTCATTTTTACATGATAATATCAATTCCTTATTATCCTCTGTTGGTTTACATCTAAATACTTTTACTGCTCAAAATAATATAAAGTCAGAAGAAATTCAAAAAGCCAAATCAATATTAGCAGAAGCTCACGATCTTTTGCGTGATATGTCGCACGACCTGGTTCCTACCCTTTTGGCACGTTTCGGTTTGATATATGCTTTAGAAGATTTATGTGAGAAAAACTCTAATTCAAGTATTCTCTTCGAATTTTCAAGCACTATTTCGACTGAAAAAAGATATATTGAAAAATTCGAAATGAAGCTTTATTTTATTGTAACAGAACTATTCAACAACATCATAAAACATAGCGGCGCGAGAAAAGCCAAAATTATGCTTTCTGAAAAGGACAATCAATTTACCATTATAATTCATGATGATGGAAAAGGCTTTAAATCTGAAAAAAGAAATCAAGCTGAAGGTTTTGGCTTGAACCGAATTAGAGCCCGAATCAAAAAGTACAAGGGAAGTATTTCTATCAACTCAAAATCTAATGAGGGAACTTCGATTAAAATTCTGGTACCTCTTCCTCATTAAGCGGAAATTACTTCTTCCCTATTTCAACAATTTCTAAATCTTTTATTTTATCATCATCAATTACAAATCGTAACATGGTTCGAACTTGATGAAATCCGCTTTTTCCTGCGGCTCCGGGATTCATGTGTAATAGATTATTTTTTTTATCAAACATCACTTTCAAAATATGCGAATGTCCGCAAATAAATAATTTGGGAGGATTTGCAGCCATTTCTTCTCTAATCGCTGGATTATACTTACCTGGATAACCACCAATATGTGTAATCCAAACCGAAACATTCTCGCACAAAAAACGGTTATGTAATGGGAATTCTAATCTTGCTTGTGCATCGTCGATATTTCCATAAACGCAACGTAAAGGTTTTAGCTTTTTGATTGTATCGGTAACATTCAGATCTCCAATATCTCCCGCATGCCAAACTTCATCAGCTTGATTTACATATTTTAAAATCGTATCATCAATATGGCTGTGTGTATCGGAAAGGAGGAGAATTTTTTTCATTTTTTTTAAAGGTGCAAAGACTTAGAGGTGCAAAGGTACAAAGGTTTTTTTTAAAGGCGCTAAGGTTTTGAGGTGCTAAGTTGCTAAGATTTTAACAAAAAAATCCGATCTGCTTTCGCAAATCGGATTTCTATCCTAACAGGTTTTAAAAACCTGTTAGGTATTATTATTTATCCCTCATCTAGAATTCATACCTAACAGATCTTGGAGACCTGTTAGGTATTTAAATACGCTGACAACTACTGTTTCTTCGGATTTTTTAAATCTTTAGAATCCTTTGTATCCATCATTTCCATTAATTTTAATCCTAGCAAACCGCTGATAGAACCATCAGAACCACCGTTTCCGGAAATTAAAACATCCGGAATTACTTTGATATTTCCTTTACCAATTTCTTCGGTTACTTTATATCGCGTAAAGTTGTCACCACCCATCGCACTAACCTGAAGTTGATATGACTCTGCAGTTGATTTACCAATTGCCATAATTTTCTCTGCTTCGGCCAAACCGGTTTTTGAAATTCTTTCTGCTTCTGCACTTGCATTCAGTTTTGTTGCTTCGGCCTGTGCTCCCGCTCTTGCTTTTGTAGCTTCTGCTTCTGCATTGGCACGCATTTTTGTTGCTTCGGCTTCAGCGTTTACATTCAGCTTCAAACTGGTTGCATCTCCTTCTGCTTTCTTAACTGTTGCATCCGCAGTACGTTGAGCAATTTCAACACTTTGCGAAGCACGAACAATTTCTTTCTGCATATCTGCAATCGCCGTTTCTTTCTCCATTCCCTGACGTTGTTCTTGCGCCATTCTTTGAGTTTGATACGTTTTTTGCTCTTCCTCGGCTAATTTCCTGTCCGTTAAAGTTTTCATCAATGAATCTGGCGGAACAATATCTCCAATCAAAGTATCAACTGCGTTTACGTTATATTCGTCAAGTACTAATTTGATATGATTTTTAGCTGATTCCTGACGCTCTTTTCTTGTAGATAAAAACGAAATTACATCACTATCCTGAGCCGAGTTTCTAAAATAGTTACCAATTGTAGGTTCTAAAACCTGAGAAACTAAGTTATTCATACTTCCAAAACGAGCAATTACTTTTGGAGCTTCTGCCGCGGGAACGTGAATAATTTGCGCTACATCCAGATTAAACGGGAAACCGTCTTTTGAACGAACTGTAATTGTCGAAAGATTTTTATCTAAATCATGCGATTCGCTTCTGGCATTTGCCCAGTTCAAAACCAAGTTGGTTGTTGGAACCGGCTCAAGCTTTGTCGTGTATTTATTCAACGCATATTTTCCTGGTCCAAAAGGTTCCATCCAAACACCACGCTGTCCTTTTGAAACGATATTTCCGTGTTTAAAAGTATCGCCTGTTACATCTTGTCCGTCTTCTCCAATGTACGAAATTACAACTCCAACATATCCAATAGGTACATCTGTCATTGGATTTTGTTCGATTAAAATTCCCCATGTATTAATGTAGTACGATCCTGCCAACATAACCTGAGGCTGCAAACCACGATTTCCGCCATGCTCTAAGAATTTATCAAAATCCTGAAAGTTATTATGACCTTCGACGAATTTACCGGCAATTTGTCCTTGTGGAATTGGCTCTCCGTCAAGTGCTGTCACGATACCAATCATGTTTTCGTAAATCTTAATCTGATCAGCAATTACAATTTCAAACAAGAACGTATTAATACGATACGAACCTGTAGTAATAAAAGCAGTCTGACGTCCTTTTTGTCCGCCATTGTTTAAGAAAAAAGTAGCGTCCTGAAAATTATCACTGTCTACTTTTCGAGCCAGGATTCGTCCCGTTGGAATTTCCTGCCCGTCTTTACTTAAAACCAAACCAATTTTCCCTTCAGGAATAACTGTAAATCCCGACATATCGATAGAATATTGCCAGATCCACATTCCCCAGTATAAACCCGGGGCAAGCGTTTTTGCCTGATAACCTGCTTCTCCTTTTGTCGCTATGATACGACCATCCGGCAGCGATTTATCGGCTCCAAACAAAACGAATTTTTTGGTTACTAAACCAATTTTATCTTCAGGAACCATTACCATTCCGAAGAAAACGCGCAAAATAAATTTGTAAAAAACAATGGAGAATAAGATTAAAATTATCCACCAATAAGAAGTAATTTCATTCATAGTTTCTGGTATATTAGACTACAAACATAATCTAAATATTTCCTGTTAAAATAAAATATTATCAAAATTAACATTTGCCGATTTTTTGCAAATAATGTTAAAAAAATGCTTGAGTTAAATCGTTGGAATTGTCAATTTCTGACACGATTTTTTGCTGAACAAACTATGATTGGTATTTTAGACGTTAACAGTTCTTTTTAGAGGTTCTAAGGTTCTGAGAAGCTAAGACTCTAAGTTTTTATATCCTGAATATTATTTTAATGTAATTAATTATTTTTTCAATTAGTCAAAGATCTTTTAGTTTACGAGATTATGCAATTTACTAATCTGCCTAGAGTAGCACTACTGTGCTTCTCTAAGATTCATTAAGCATAAAAACCTTAGAATCTAAGTACCTTAGAACCTTAGCAACTTTTTTTTGTACCTTTGCGCCCTAGAACCTCTGCACCTTCAAATGAGATATTTTATTCAATTTGCATATAACGGAACACATTATCACGGTTGGCAATTTCAGCCTAACGCATCTTCTGTCCAGGAAACTTTAAACAAAGCTCTTTCAGTTTTATTGAATACTCCTATAAATGTAATGGGTGCCGGAAGAACTGATACAGGCGTTCATGCACAGGAAATGTATGGCCATTTTGATGTTGAAACTTCTCTTGATGTTTCGAATTTAGTGCATAAACTGAATTCGTATTTACCAAAGGATATTGCCATTTTTGATATTATTTTGGTTAAAGATGATGCCCATTGCCGATTTGACGCTACTAAAAGAACGTATGAATATCATATCAATACTGTTAAAAATCCATTTTTGCAGGAATTGAGCTGGTATTTTAATCAAAAATTAGATGTAGCTTTGATGAATGAAGCGGCGAAAATTTTACTAAAACATACCGATTTTCAGTGTTTTTCGAAAGTAAATACAGATGTCAACACGTTTGATTGCACGATTTTTGAAGCCTACTGGAAACAGGAAAACAGCAAGCTGGTTTTTACCATTTCGGCAAATAGATTCTTAAGAAACATGGTTCGCTCTATTGTTGGAACTTTAGTAAACATAGGTTTACATAAAATTTCTTTGGCCGATTTTGAAAATATTATAGCTAGCAAGAGCAGAGAAAAAGCTGGTTTTTCGGTACCGGCACACGGATTATATTTAACCGAAATTGATTACGACTATATATAGCTATAAGCTATCAGCTGTAGGCATTAAGCTTTAAAGTTTTTGCCTATCGCCTAAAGCCTATTGCTTAAAGCATATAAAAAAATAAATGAAAGCAAAAGCATTTGATACCGGATTATTCAAACGAATTTTAACTTATACTAAACCTTATAAATGGCGTTATTACGGCGTTATTGTTTTTGCAGTTTCGTTGTCGATTTTTGCCGCACTTCGTCCTTACTTATTAAAACAAACGGTTGACGGATACATAAAAACTCACGATAAAGAGGGTTTATTAATGTACATTGTTTTAATGGGCGTTGTTCTTTTGTTTGAAGTTTTCTCTCAGTTTTACTTTGTGTATTGGGCGAACTGGCTTGGGCAGGATATTGTAAAAGACATTCGTACGAAACTTTTCAAACATATTTTGAGCTTTAGAATGAAGTATTTTGATTTGGTTCCGGTGGGGCAATTGGTAACCAGATCTGTATCTGATATTGAATCGATCGCGCGTATTTTTAGTCAAGGTTTGTTCATGATTATAAGCGACTTGATGAAAATGCTTGTCGTACTGATTTTTATGTTTTACATGAATTGGAAATTAACATGGATTGTGGTCGTTGCAATGCCAATTTTGGTTTATATCACTAGAATTTTTCAGCGTAAAATGCAGGTTGCTTTTGAGGAAGTTCGTACGCAAATTGCCAATATGAACTCTTTTGTACAGGAACGCGTTACAGGAATGAAAATTGTACAGCTTTTTAACCGTGAAAAAGTAGAAGCCGAAAACTTTAAAGAAATCAATAATAAACATCGTGTAGCCTGGATCAAAACAATTTTATACAACTCGATATTTTTTCCAATTGCCGATATTATTTCTTCGATTACTTTAGGTTTAGTTGTTGTTTATGGCGGTTTTAAAATCTTAAATGGAGATCATTTTACAACTTTTGGAGATTTGTTCTCTTATACCATGTTTATAGGAATGCTTTTTAACCCGTTGCGTCAGATTGCAGATAAATTCAATGAGATGCAATTAGGAATGATTGCTGCCAATCGTGTTTTTGATATTATCGATACGCAGGATCATATTCAGGATACGGGAACTCTTGAAGCTCCGGTTTTTAATGGAAGTATCGAATTTAAAGCCGTACGTTTTAGTTATATTCCGGAAGAAGAAGTTATAAAAGGTATTGATTTATCTGTAGATGCGGGACAGACCATTGCGATTGTTGGTTCGACAGGAGCAGGAAAATCAACAATTATTAATTTATTGAATCGTTTTTACGAGATTAACAGCGGTACTATTTTTATTGATGGTCATAATATTGAGAACTATACTTTGGCCTCTTTACGAAAACAAATTGCAGTGGTTTTGCAAGATGTATTTTTATTTGCCGATACGATTTACAACAATATTACTTTGCATAATCCGGAGATTACACGTGATCAGGTTTTAAATGCTGCCAAAAAAATTGGTGTTCATGACTTTATTATGAGTCTGCCTGATAATTATGATTTTGATGTTAAAGAGCGTGGTGTTATGCTTTCGTCAGGGCAACGACAATTAATTGCGTTTTTGCGTTCGTATGTGAGTAATCCGAGCATCTTGATTTTAGACGAAGCTACTTCTTCAATTGATACTTATTCTGAAGAATTGATTCAGCGTGCGACCGAAACGATTACTAAAGGAAGAACTTCGATTATTATTGCACACAGACTGGCGACAATTGTAAATGCAGATAAAATTGTGGTTATGGATAAAGGTTTAATTGTAGAACAAGGAACACATCAGGAATTACTGAATAAAGTCGACGGTTACTACAAAAACCTCTACGACTCACAATTTTCGGTGGCTAATTAGATTTTGAAATGCTAAAAAAATTCTTAAAAAAGTTAAATTAGCGTTATAAGAATCATAAATGTGATAGTTGAGAACCAGCGCGATAGTATTCTATTTTTCTTTATTCTTTATCTTTGAGAATCAAAAAATCAAATGTAAAAGAAAATGCCACAAAACAGATTTTATCCTCAAGAAGAATTCAAAGAAATAGAAATAAACGCCTCATTACAACTTAGATACGCAATTTCGAATAGAGGTCGCTTAGTAAGTTTTTCAGATGAAATTGAAAACGGACGTCTCCTGAAAGGCGGTTTAAGCGACGGATATCCAACCTTTAGATTTAAGGTTAAAAAAGACGACAAAATTGTCAACAAATACCTGTTTTTATACAAATTAGTTGCGCAGTATTTTATTCCAAAAGAGTCTGAAGAGCAAACTTATGTTCTTCATATGGATTATAACAGAAGCAATGATGATATTAGCAACCTACGCTGGGCAACAAAAGCCGAAATGATGGCGCACAGCCGTAAGAGTCCGCGTGTAATTCAGGCCAAAAAGAATCTAATTGAACACAACTTAAAAGCTGATGGAAGAAAATTAACCACTACAAAAGTGATGTTAATCAAGAAGATATTAGCAAGACCTGAACAAAAAACACGTCTAAAAATGATCGCCAAACAATTTGGTGTAAGCGAAATGCAAATCAGACGAATTGCGAGCGGTGAAAACTGGGGACACGTTAAGGTTTAATTATAAATTATTAATTATTAATTGTGAATTATTAATTTATTTCACTGTGAGCGAAGTCGAAGAATTTTCAATGCGAAAAGGCTTCGACTTCGTTTATTTTGGTAACCAATTTAATTTGAGATTTCATTTCTAAATCTGATTTTTCAATTCATAATTCATAATTTACAATTAACAATTACTTAAGTTTCTGTGAAAAGATCAAAATGCGTGTGGGTAAAAATAAAATTTGAAGCGTTTTTTAAAATAATTCCTTAAATTCGCAATCACAAATAACAAAAGAATAAAATCGGAAAATGAGTTTCGGAATTAAACTTCATTTTTCGGTATTAAATACTAAAAACCAAAAAAATGAAATACGACGTTATTGTTTTAGGAAGTGGTCCTGGCGGATATGTAACAGCTATTAGAGCTTCACAATTAGGCTTTAAAGTAGCTGTAGTTGAAAAAGAAAACTTAGGTGGTGTATGTTTAAACTGGGGATGTATCCCAACAAAAGCATTACTAAAATCGGCTCAGGTTTTTGATTATTTAAAACACGCTTCTGACTACGGATTGAAAGTTTCTGAATTTGATAAAGATTTCCCTGCTGTTGTACAACGTAGCCGTGGTGTTGCAGAAGGAATGAGCAAAGGAGTTCAGTTCTTGATGAAGAAAAACAAAATTGACGTTATCGAAGGTTTTGGAAAACTAAAACCAGGAAAAAAACTTGACGTTACTGATAAAGACAATAAAGTTACTGAATATAGCGCTGACCATATTATCATCGCAACTGGAGCTCGCTCTCGTGAGTTACCAAACTTACCTCAAGATGGTGTAAAAGTAATTGGTTACAGACAAGCAATGACATTACCAACGCAACCAAAATCTATGATCATTGTAGGTTCTGGAGCTATTGGAGTTGAGTTTGCTCACTTTTACAACTCAATGGGAACTGATGTTACTATCGTAGAATTTATGCCAAACGTTGTTCCTGTAGAAGACGAAGATATCTCAAAACAATTTGAGCGTTCTTTGAAAAAAGCCGGAATTAAAGTTATGACTAACTCATCTGTTGAGCGTATTGACACAACTGGTGCAGGAGTAAAAGCGTTTGTTAAAACCGCAAAAGGTGAAGAAGTTCTTGAAGCTGACATCGTACTTTCGGCAGTTGGAATTAAAACTAACATCGAAAATATTGGTTTAGAAGAAGTTGGAATCGCTGTTGACAGAGATAAAATCTTAGTAAACGCTTTCAACCAAACTAACATTCCTGGATATTATGCAATTGGAGATGTTACTCCAGGGCAAGCTTTAGCTCACGTAGCTTCTGCTGAAGGAATTAACTGTGTGGAGAAAATTGCTGGTTTACACGTAGATCCAATCGATTACGGAAACGTTCCTGGTTGTACTTACGCAACTCCAGAAATCGCTTCTGTAGGTTTAACTGAAAAACAAGCTAAAGAAAAAGGATACGAATTAAAAATTGGTAAATTCCCATTCTCAGCTTCAGGAAAAGCTAAAGCTGCCGGAACTCCAGACGGATTTGTAAAAGTAATCTTTGATGCTAAATACGGAGAATGGTTAGGATGCCACATGATTGGTGCCGGTGTTACAGATATGATTGCTGAAGCAGTTGTAGCTCGTAAACTAGAAACTACTGGTCACGAAATCTTAAAATCTATTCACCCTCACCCAACAATGAGCGAGGCTGTTATGGAAGCAGTTGCTGATGCTTACGGCGAAGTAATTCACTTGTAATAACATACCGTTTTACGGTTATATATAATTTTCAATTTAAAGAATCCGATTTGTGAAAGCAAGTCGGATTTTTTTATTTCTTCATATTGAAAATTGTTGATAAGATTCTTGTTTGTCAACTTATAATATGACAACATTCTCAACCATTAGTTAGACATTTGGTTTATTCCAAAATCATCAATTTTTGTCATTTCGACGTAAGGAGAAATCACACTAGAAACTCCGCAAAGAAAATCATCAAACTTTGTCGAATTACTTGTGTGATTTCTCCTTACGTCGAAATGACAATACTTTGTCTTAAAAATTTATCGTTTTTTAATTAAGGTTAAAAACATAAAACTATATGACAATGAAAGACTCAAGAAAACTAAAAATTCATACAAAATATCAACCAAGCACTTATAAAGCCACAACAATTCCGGTTATAAAACTTGAAGGTAAATGGCTAAACAAACTTGGTTTCAATGCGGGGCAAATGATAAATATAAAACAAAAGAAAAATAAGTTAACAATAACCGTTGAAAAGGAAAACAAATAAAAGTTCCATTTAATTTTCAATTCAAAAAATTACGTTCAACATTCATTCAATCCGAGCAAAACCAATAGAACATTCCTTATTTAGTAACAAATTACAAGATGTTTTATGATAATAAAGTGTTATTTTCGCGGCACCAAATCAAAGCTTAAATCTACAATGAAAAAGACATTCTTCATTATTACAATTACCTTATTTTTATCTCATACTATCTTTGCTCAAACAAAAAAGGTGACGAACCAAAATTCGCAAACACAAACTATTTTTTCGAAATCGTATGACTATGTAAATGATTACGAAAAGATATTATCTCCGAGCCAAATCACAGGTTTAAAAAACACATTAAAATCATGCGAATCAAATTCAGGTCATAAAATTATTATTGTAACAACTTCCTCTATAATTCCTTACGCTAATATTCCAGAATACGCATTGTACCTCAACACCTATTTAAGTAATAAATTAAAAATGAATGCAGCTGTTTTAATTGTTCTGAGTAAAGACTTAAGACAAATTCAGCTTCAGGCAAGCAATCAAATAGGAAATAAACTCAACTACGACGAAACAAGAGAAATTATATCCAATTTTGCCTTGCCCGAATTCAAAAAAGGAGATTTTCACAAAGGATTAGAAAAAGCCGTAGCTCAAATTATAGTAAAACTAAAGTAACGTTTAAAAAAAATCACGTTTTCAATACAACATCCGATTTACACAAAGTAAGTCGGATTTTTTTATTAATCTGAGCGTGTACTTTCGGACTACACTTCCTGATCGTTATTGAGACATTATATTTTCTTGCTTGTCCTTCTTCTGGCCACGACCATCATTACTATGGCTCGCGAACCCATTTTGAAAAGAAAGCCCCTTTTTTAAATTATGTTTTTGTAATAAAAAAAGATTATTTTAGCTTGTGCGAATAGCTTTCAAATGCAATTAACAAGACAGTATTGTTTATTTACAGACAACTAAAAAGCGCATTATTATGAATACAGCCATAAACGATTATAATAATTTGCAAACTGTTTCAGACAAAGAAATCTGCGATCAATTGGCGACAATAATCAGTAAAAATTTATCTGATGCTGAAAATAAAATCTGGCATGCGCATCCGGTTTGGTTTCTGAACGGAAATCCGATTGTGGGTTATAGTAAATTAAAAAATTGTATCCGATTACTCTTTTGGAGCGGACAATCTTTTGAGGAAGAAAAGCTCGCAAACGAAGGATCCTTCAAAGCAGCTGAATTTCGATATACTGAAACTGATCAAATTAATAAAGAAGATCTAAAACGCTGGCTCAATAAATCACGTGAAATACAATGGGATTATAAAAATTTAATCAAACGAAAAGGAGTTTTAGAAAGATTGAAGTGATAATGAAATATCATAATAAAATACTAATTTAATTCTACCAAAAACCTAAACCTTAAACCATGTTCAGAAAATTTTTACCCTTAGTATTATTCTTAATCGGAATTACCGTTTTTGCTCAGGAAACTACTTTTAAAATTCTAGATTATAAAGCAATTGAAAAAGAAATTAAAGACAAAAGTTCATCGTATTATTATCCAAAATTAATGGAAAGACTGGTTAGTAATGACACACTTTTAAACCAGGATGAGTATCGCCATTTGTATTTTGGATATGTATTTCAACCTAAATATAGCGCCTTTTGGACTTCTCCTGATGACAAAAAACTTCGCGAATACTACGGTAAAGAAAAATTAGAACCAACAGATTGCGATGAAATCATTAAACTGGCCAATCATTCACTAAATGATTTTCCGTTCGATTTAAGATTGCTAAATTTTCTGGGCTATGTTTATCATGTAAAAGGAAATGAAGAATTGGCACAAAAAACATCATTTAAATTTCACAATATTATAAATGCCATTTTATCATCCGGAGACGGAAAGCAATGCGAAACCGGTTTTCATGTTCTTGTTGTATCACACGAATATGTCGTTCTGAATGTTTTTGAACTCGAAACTAAATCTCAGTCCTTAATTGGAAAATGTGATTATCTCAGTTTCGAGAAAGGCAAATATAAAGTAGACGGAGTATACTTTAATATTGAAAAAATGCTTGAAAACGAGGCAAAATCATTCAAATAAAAGCTGGAAATTTACACTCAAAATGAAAATAACCGCAATCCGAAAATCCGATTTTGAGCCCTTACGAAACTTATACTTTAAGGTAAGACGAGGGACATTTTTATGGCTCGATCCATCAGAGTTTCAGTTAAAAGATTTTGATCGGGATACAAAAGGAGAGTTAATTTTGGTTGCTCATCTTAATGATATTCCCGTCGGATTTATTTCTATTTGGATGAGAGATCATTTTATTCATCATTTATATATTGATCAACAACATCAGGGTAAAAACATTGGAACCCAATTATTAAAAGCTGCAATTGCAAAAACACAATTACCAATTACCTTAAAATGTCTTGAAAACAACCTAAAAGCTGTTGATTTCTATCTCAAAAAAGGTTTCATTGCAATAGAAAGAGGACAATCTGACCATGGAGGTTATATTCTTTTTGAATTATCCGAAAACATAAATTAAATAATAACTAAAAAAAACAATTCCAAAACCTACTAACAAAAATGAACTTAACCGAATTACCTATTGATCTTAAAAAACTTATTGAAAATGAAAAAGTCGATTTTTTGACAAAAGCAAAACGAAAATATCCTCTGAGTAAAACACGGATTGGCTTATTTTTTGCCTGTATATGGTGCAGTTTTGTAGGTTTTATGGCCTATGCCCTTTTTGGCCCGTTACTTAGAAATGAGGAAGTTCATTTTACATCAAATGATGTACCGGTAACCGCCAGTTGGGAAGATTTAAGTGAGCTTTTGGTTCCCGGATTAATCATTGGACTATTTGCAGTAATTGGACTTATTTTGCTTTTTTTTGCCATTAAATCGCTATTTCAAAAAGGAAGTTATTTTGTTGGAACAGAGACCCGGCTTATCCAATATTACAACGGAAAAAGTACCATTACAGATTGGGAACAATTTACAGGAAATGTAAAAATAGAATCCAAAAACAATTTGGGCGATCTGGAATATGAATTGAGAACCGGCAAAATGCAAAGCCAAAAAAACCAAGCAGACAAATTTGTTCCGGATATCATTTACATCTCAGGAATTGAAAATGTCTATGATATTGAAAAAAAATGTAAAATCAGAATTAAAGAAAACGATCCTACTCCTGTTGTTTTATCACATTAGAAATCAACAAAAATGAATTTAAACAATTGGCAACTCGATGTTCCGGCCACAATATTTGTATGTGCGTTTTTTCCGCTATTTATCTATTTTAGCTATTGGTTATTTTTTTCCGGAATTATAGGATTGTACCGAATGATAAAAAGCCGCAACTGGAAATCGACACTTGGTAAAATTACCAACGCTGAGATAAAATATACTGAATTCAATACTGATCATGAAACAACTTCCCGATCAGCAATTGTAAAAGAATATCGCTATACTGTTGATGGAAAAGAATACAAATCGAATCAGACTTATGCCTCTGATTCTCTTTTTATAAAAGACTATAAGCGCTTGAACAAACCTTCAAACAATTATGATCAACATAGTGATCTGAATTTCATAAATAGTGAAAAAGAAATAAAAAATATGATTGGAACGCCTACACGAGTTTATTACGATCCTAAAAAACCTCAAAAAGCCTGTTTAGTACCACGAGTTAATAGCCAAATATTCATTGGTATTTTTATGGGGTTATTGGCCAGTTCAGGAATTACCTGTCTTACTTTTTATTTAGTAGCGCCTTTGTTTAAGTAGATTTAATTTAAAAAACAATGTTTAAGGCTATCCAAACCTAAAAAAAGAAGAGACCAATACCTAACAAAAAAACAAATGAAACCAATTACCAAAAAAGATATCGACAAACCAATTGGAGGTTTATTCTTTATGATTATCAATACTACAATTTGGGCTTTTATTGCCGAATATTATCTTGAAAATAAAGATTACAGGCTTATTGGAGTTCTTTTAGGTTTTATCATTACAGCGTTTTTATACTTCTATTTGACATTTACCAAAGCACAAAAATCTCTTATTGAAAGTACCGAAGAAAAAACTATTGAAGAAAAAAGGAAAGAAAAATGGTTCTTAATCGTCTTTGGTTTAGAAGGTCTGGGAATACTTATTGCAAAGAATGTTTTGATGAACATTCATCACGACGAATTGTTTATTTCGTTTTTTGCTTTAGCAGTTGGTCTGCATTTTTTTCCGTTAGCCAAAATTTTCAACCGCACTTTTGATTATTATATGGGAGCCTGGACTTGCCTGTTTGCAATACTTGGTATTTATTTAATAACACAAAAAACAATTACAGTAAATTTTGCCAACGTTGTAGTGAGCCTGGGTTGTGCAATTGCGACTATTTCGTATGGCGTCCGAATGATTAATGAAGGTAGAAAACTACTCTTGATTAAAGTAAAATGATACAATAAAACTTCAAATCATAAATCAAAGATATATCATGGAAGAAACAATACTAGAAAAATCAGTTTTTGAAGAAATCCCAACAGGAAAAATATACTCTGAAAAAGCAATTAACATTGGTACTTTTTTAGGAGGCCCTCTAGTTGCAGGTTATCTTATTTCAGAAAATTTCAGAACTTTTGCTGATTACAAAAACGTTAAGAAAACCTGGATTATTACAGTACTTTCAACCATATTTATTTTTAGTCTAATCTTTTTAATTCCGGAGAGCGTAAATATTCCTAGTGTTATATTTCCTTTAATATATGTAGGAATTACAGCTTACTTAGTCAAACGTTTTCAGGAAGAGAAAATAAATAAGCATATTAACAATGGCGGTGAAGAGTATAATTGGTGGCGTACAATAGGGATAACTTTAATAGGGTGTGTAGTTACGCTTGGTGTATTGGTTGGTTTAGGTTTTTTAAATGAAGCCGCGAAAGGAACACTTTCTGAATCAACAAAAAAATACGGCACAATGAATCACGAAATTGTCTATCAAAGCAATATCAATGAAAATGAAGCCGATAAAATAGCCGAAGCGCTCACAAAAGGAACCTTTTTTGACGACTCATTAACTAAATATGTTTATCTGGAAAAGACAGATAACAATTATATTGTATCTATTTCTTGCAATGAATCAGTAAAAACTGAACCCGAAGCTTACCAGCCTTTTATCGAATTACGAAATACTGTGCAAAAAGAATTCCCCCGAAATAAAATTGTTTTTAACTTAGTAGTTGAAAACATTGACAATGTGGTAAAACGAATTGAGTAAAACACCATTTATGAATGTAAAAAAAATAAAAGTCTATAACTTGTTCTTCATCGTTTCAATACTAATTTTATTGATTGGATTTAATCGAAGCACTGATCCAAATTCAATCTTAGATATTAATGTTCACGATACTTATTTTGTAATATCAAACTATCATTGTACTCTTGTTTTGTTTACCTTATATTTTTTAACGGGGCTACTGTATTGGGTATTCGAGAAACTACCTAAAAAACGGCTTATAAATCCGTTAACTATAATTCATTCTTCTATTTTGATTGGGAGTTTTGTTATTTATTGGCTCGTTATTATTTACAGTAAACTATTAACAAGAGATCCTAACTTTCCTATGCTTGACAACGGAAACCAGTTAATTAACATCACATTAGTGAATGAATTTTTACTAATTATTTTTGTTGCTGTACCTATTTTTATTATTAATTTATTGATTGGATTGTTTAGAACAACCTAAATCCTTTAGAATCTTTTTAGAAACTAAATATGATTAACGAAACTGAAACACCTGAAGTAATAATAGGAAACCCTAGTTTACTTCAAATAGGCTTTAGCATTATGGGGTTCTTATTTCCTTCAAGTATTATTTTTTTAATTTGCGGCAGTGAGTGGATAACAAATAACGATACCGAAACTAATTTAATATGGATAATTGTGTTTCTATTCGCTTTTTTTGCCTTTGGAAGTCTATACATGCTGTTTAGTTCAAAAAGAGTTACACTAACCAATACAATCCTGACTATTTCGTATCCTTTAATCTTTTACAAACGAAATATAGCTTTTGAGGATGTTTATAAAGTTAGAGAAAGTAAATATAGTGTTCAAGGTTCGCGAGACTTTTCGACTTTTGATATTTATAGCGGTAATAAAATCATAATTGAACTTTATAACTCAAAGAAAATAGTTATAACTTCAATGGAAATTACAAATTATACTATTCTTGCAAAAAATTTAAAGAATATAACTACTTCTTATTTTAAGTTAAAAAGTGACTCTAAAAACTTAAAAAACACACAAGGATACGGATGGTTAATTTTTATAATCGTTTTGACATTTTTCCTTATTTTTTCACTCATTCAGAAAAAGTATTTCTTATAAATGATAAACGTCTAATCTAGCCCCGATGGGAGCGGCATCCTTTTTCTTGCTTCTTTAGCAAGGAAAAGATATAGCGTACAGCGGGACTAAAGGTTATTATGAAAATAATTTTTCTGCTCCTTAAATTTGAAATAATTAATACTGATTTTAAACCTGTCCGAATTCCCCCTTAAAATTGTCCTTAAACAACCCTAACCAATTGATTTTTAAAAGATAACTTTGTTGTATAACTTTCTAAAAACATATACAATGAGTGCAACAGATTTTACCACAACAATAAAAGTAGATCAATCTCCCGAAGACGTTTTTAATGCCATTACAAATGTTCGCGGATGGTGGTCAGAAGAAGTAGAAGGCAATTCGGCAAAGCTTAATGATGAATTCGATTATCATTATGAAGATGTTCATCGATGTAAAGTAAAATTAATTGAAGTTGTCCCGAACAAAAAAATTGTTTGGTTAGTGGAGCAAAATTATTTCAAATTTACCGAAGACAAAACCGAATGGACGGGAACAAAACCCACTTTTGAAATTTCTGAAAAAGAGGGCCAAACAGAGCTTCATTTCACCCATTTTGGTTTGGTACCAGAATATGAATGTTTTGATATTTGCAAAGAAGGCTGGACAAATTATATTCAGAATAGTTTACTTAAACTGATCACAACTGGAAAAGGTGCGCCAAATGCCTCAGGAAAACCGCAGACAGATACGGAAAAGAAATTATCATCGAAATAATTTTCATAAATTCGTAGCTAAAAAACCAAAACTATGAATCCTATTGTAAGAAACATTTTGGCTGTTATTGCCGGACTTTTTGTTGGAAGTATTGTTAATATGTTTATTCTTTTATTGAGTAGTTCAATCATTCCGCTTCCAAATGGCGCAGATAATACAACTACCGAAAGCTTAAAAGCTACTATGCATTTATTTGAACCGAAGCATTTTCTTTTTCCGTTTTTAGCACATGCGATCGGAACGTTTGCGGGAGCAGCAACAACAGCTATAATTGCTATAACTCATAAAACAAAATTACCTTTAATAATTGGTGGTTTCTTTTTAATTGGAGGAATCGTAAGTGTTTGTACTCTTCCTTCTCCTATTTGGTTTACAATTATAGATTTAGTTTTTGCTTACATTCCTCTGACATATTTAGCGATAAAATTGTTTGCCAATAATAAATCATAAAGACATTTCTTCTCTCAATCTACCTTAAAAAACAATGAAAAAAATTGGACTCGTAGGAGGAATCAGTTGGGTTTCGACCATTGAATATTATAAATTAATCAACGAAGGTGTCAATAAAAAACTGGGAGGATTACAATTTGCAGAATGCTTAATTTATTCTTTAAACTTTGCCGACATACAGGAAAAAACCTGGACTGACTCGTACGAAATTCTATTAAATGCCTGCTTAAGCTTAAAGAAAAGTGGTGTTGATGCCATTGTACTGGGAGCAAATACAGCGCATATGTATGCAGATAAAATTGAAAAAGAAGTTGAATTACCCTTAATTCATATTGCGACAGAAACCGCACAAAAAATATCCGCACAAAAAATTAAAACAATTGGACTTTTAGGAACTTCGTTTTCCATGGAAATGGATTTTTATAAAGATCGTCTGAAAAGTTTTGGCTTAAATGTACTTATTCCTGAAAAGCAGGAAACCAGAGATTATATACAACACGTTTTGAAAGAAGAACTTGGAAGAGGAATTATTAATCCGGAATCGAAACAAAACTATATTCATATTGCAAATGAATTAACGGAGCGCGGCGCAGAAGGCATTATTTTAGGCTGTACCGAAATTCCGTTGCTAATCGATCAATCTGACTTTTCATTCCCTGTTTTTGATACTACCAAAATACATTCTGAGGCTATTGTAAACTTCATTTTGTCTTAAAGTTAAATCCGAAAAAATTTCCATTTAAGATGGTAAATTTCATAACTTAGTTTGTTTTTTAATTTTAAAATCATGACTAAGAAATTTATTGCCAAAGACTTTCTTAAACTCGCTGCAAACGGGCATTCGCACGAAGCGTTTCGTTTGTATGTTGGCAAGGATTTTAAACATCATAACGCCTATTTTAAAGGTGACTCTGACACTTTGATGCTGGCAATGGAAGAATCGTCAAGAAAAAACCCAAACAAAACACTCACAATTCATCACGCGCTAAGCGACGGAGATTTGGTTGCGGTTCATTCTCATGTAAAGCAAAACTCAACCGACTTAGGCGCCGCAGTCGTACATATTTTTAAATTCGAAGCAAATAAAATAATTGAACTTTGGGATTTAGGACAACTGATTCCAAAAGAAAAAATTAACGAGAACGGAATGTTCTAAAAATAGTTTTCAGTCACAGTTAACAATCAACAAAGACACAAAAACGAAAACCTGAAACCTGAAACAAAAAAACGAAAACCTAAAACCAAAAACACCAAAAAAAATTAATGAAATCGACATTTAGAATCTTCTCTTTACTATCTTTTCTTTTACTTCTTTCGAATTGCAATTCATTCGCACAAAAAAAGGACAATTATTCTGCAAAAATTGACAGCGTAATAAAACTCAATAATCCTAAATTTAACGGCGTAATCCTAATTTCAAAAAACGGAAAAACTTTGTACTCAAAAGCGAAGGGATTTAGCAATTTTGAAACTAAAAAACCTTTAAAAATTGATAGTCAATTCGAAATTATGTCCAACAGTAAACAAATTACTGCAGTTTTGATTTTATTGGAAGTTGAAAAAGGAAAAATCGATCTGAATGCACCAATTAAAAAATATTTACCGGAGTTAACGCAATCGTGGGCTGATTCTGTTACAGTTCATCAATTACTAAATCACACGCACGGGATTGTCGATTTACAAAAACCACTTGCTTATAAAGCCGGAACGAATTTTAAATACGGAGATCTAAGTTTTAGTCTTGCAGGAAAAATAGTTGAATCTACTACTAAAAAAAGTTATACTGAAGTAGCAGATGCGCTTTTTAAGAAACTAAAAATGAACAATACACTTTGCTATTCTGAAGCTAAAAAACAAAATTTCGTTTCGGGATATATCAACAAAAATGATTCTTTTGAAATTGTAAAAAAATCTAAGATTAATTCTGATAACTTAGGCGCAGATGGAATCGTCTCAACTGCAAATGATCTGGCAATTTGGAATAATAATCTCCATAAAGGAAAAATTTTAAAACCGGAAACCTATCAATTGATGCTTAAATATAATATTACTTCTCAACATAATTTCTTTGGCAAAGAAAAAGAAGGTTATGGTTACGGTATCAGAATTTTAGAAAAAGAACCTGTCAAATATTTAGGTCACACGGGTTTAGGCGACGGATTTTCATCTGTAAATTTGTATTTTCCTGAGAGTGATGTTAGTTTAATTATTCAGGAAAATGAGATGAACGTAAGTTCAGATTTGTTTTATGCTTCTGAATTTAAAATCAAAAATATTTTACTGAAAAGCAGTTTACTGAATCAAAAATAAGAGACAATGGCAAAGAATAAAACTACTGAAACCGAGAGCAGTGTTGTTGATTTCATAAACACAGTCGAAGATGAAGCAAAAAGAAATGACTCTTTTGAGCTCATCAAAATAATGCAAAAAGTTACTGGTTCTGACGCTATAATGTGGGGACCAAGTATTATTGGTTTTGGCAGTTATCATTACAAATATGCCAGCGGTCACGAAGGCGACGCGCCACTTGCAGGATTCTCGCCAAGAAAAGCCGCCATTTCGCTTTATGTTTCTTTACCTACGGAAAAAAGAGAGGAGTTACTTTTGAAATTAGGAAAACACAGAGCCGCAAAAGGTTGTATTTACATCAAAAAATTGGCAGATATTGATATCGAAGTGCTAAAAAAAATGGTTTCACTTTCAGTAGAAAATTTAAATAAATTATATCCATCAAATTAACCTGCTGCAACCTAATAAATGAAAAGATTTCTATCAGAACACAACTCACAGTCTGAAAATGACCGTTTTGTATTGCAATGTATGTTTTTTTTAATTATTGTTACAATTATTTGCTACTCCATTTACAACTATAAAAAACTGTATATCAAATTAATAAACTATGTAAATGACTTTACATATCTTAAATTTCGCCGACTTTCAAGCTTACTGTTTTTTATTGTAATTTCTATACTATTTGTTTATAGTTTTATAAGACAAATTCTATTCTAAGTTTTATTTTTCAACTGACACAGCAATACCAAAAACTAAACAATCATGATCCTAACAATAATTCTACTTTTACTGGCTCTTCTTATTTACTTTTTGATGCATCCGAGATATGGGAAAAGACCATCTGGAGAACGATTGGTTTTGATTCAAAAGTCACCTCAGTATAAAAACGGAAAATTCGAAAACGAAAGTTTCACACCTGAACTGGCAGAAGGTTACGGTTATTTTGATGTTTTAAAAGATTTTTTCTTTAAGAAAGTAGACCGCAAAATTCCGACAGATATAATTCCGTCAATAAAAACTAATTTACACGAAATCCCGTTAAATCAGGATATTCTGGTTTGGTTTGGACATTCCTCTTATTTCATTCAGCTTGAAGGAAAACGTTTTCTAATAGATCCTGTTTTCAGCGGTAACGCCTCTCCTATTTACGGAACTACAAAAGCGTTTAAAGGAACCGATATTTATACTGCTGATGATATTCCGGAAATTGACTTTTTGTTGATTACGCACGATCATTATGATCATTTAGACTATACAACCATAATGGAATTAAAACCTAAAATCAAAAAAATAATCTGTCCGCTTGGTGTAGGTTCACATTTTGAATTTTGGAAATTCCCTGTTGAAAGTATTATCGAAAAAGACTGGCATCAAAAAATAGAACTGGATCAAAACATTACGATTTATACAACGCCGTCAAGACATTTTTCAGGCAGAAGTATCAATCGCTGTAACACACTTTGGACATCATTTGTATTAGAAACCAAAGACTTTAAAATGTATTTGGGCGGCGATAGCGGTTATGATAAACATTATGCTGCAATTGGAGATAAATTTGGGCCTTTTGATATTGCTCTTATCGATAATGGTCAATACAATCCTGCCTGGAAATACATTCATAATTTGCCGGAAGATGTCATAAAAGCAATGAAAGATTTAAAAGCCAAACGAGTCTTTCCGGTGCATTCATCGAAATTTCCGTTAGCGCTTCATCCGTGGGACGAACCTTTGCTAAAAGTAACAGAATTGAACCGTTTGTCTGAAAACCCAATTCCGCTAATAACACCTAAAATTGGTGAATTGGTCGAACTCAAAAATGAAAAACAAGAATTTCAACAATGGTGGAAAGGAGTTCACTAGTACGGAATTCAGAAATAAAAGATAAAAAATGAATACTTTAAATTATACGATTCGAAATGCTTTCTTTTCAGAATTTGAAGAAATAGGACAATTACTTATCAGTGTTTATTCGCAATTAGACGGTTTTCCTAAAGAAAGCGACCAGCCAAATTATTACAAGATGTTGGCAAATATTGGAGACTTTACCAATTATCCCGAAACGGAACTTTTAGTAGCTGTCGATAAAGATAATACTGTTTTGGGTGCAGTTGTTTATTTTAATGACATGAAATATTATGGTTCTGGTGGAATTGCAACTCAGGAACAAAATTCGGCCGGTTTTCGATTATTAGGTGTCGGCACCAATGCACGCGGAAAAGGGATTGGCAAATTACTAACGCAGGAATGCATTAAAAAAGCAACCTTAAACAAACGCCAACAGCTTATAATTCATTCAACTTTAGCAATGAAAACAGCATGGCAGATGTATGAAAATCTAGGCTTTAAACGATCTGAAGATTTAGATTTTATGCAAGGAGAATTGGCCGTTTTCGGATTTAGATTAAAAATAACATCATAGAATTAAAATTTTAAAATCAATACATTGAAACTTAAAACACTCTTTTTTACAATTGTCTTTCTGGCAACTTTTAATCTGTTTGCCCAAAATACTTATGTTTTTTTAGGAAGTTATAATCGAGATAAAACTGCCGAATCTATTCAGGTATATCAGTTAGACACTTTAAAAGGTAAACTGACCAAAGTTGCTTCAGCAAAAGATCTAATCAATCCGTCTTACTTGACTTTATCGCCAAATGGAAAATTTGTATATGCTTGCACTGATACCAAAACACCAAATGCAGGAAGCGTTAGCAGTTTTGAATTTAATTCCAAAAATAAAACGCTTACTTTTTTAAACAAACAATCAAGCGGAGGCGAAAATCCTGTTTATGTTTCAGTTCATAAAGGTGGAAAATGGCTTGTAAATGCTAATTATACTGAAGGAAGTGTTTCTGTACATCCTCTTTTAGAAAATGGAAAAATCGATTCGCTTGCGCAGAATTTCCAATATATGGACGGAAGTGTCAACAAAGAAAGACAAACCCGATCGCACGTACATTCGGCAGTGTTTTCACCTCAAAATGATTATTTGTTTTTACCCGATTTAGGTGCAGATAAAATTCGTTGTTATCAATTTGATAAAAATAAAAAACAACCTTTACTGGAAACAAAAAATCCTTTTATAAAAACAGATTTAGAAGCTGGACCAAGACATTTTACTTTTCATCCGAATCAGAAATTTGGATACTGTATTGAAGAAATGGCAGGCGCAATTAGTGTTTACCAATATGAAAACGGAAGTTTAAAAAAGATTCAGAGAATCAACACACATCCTGAAAAAATCAAATCTGGTTTTGAAAGTTCAGATATCCATATTTCTCCTGACGGAAAATTTCTTTACGCCACAAACCGAGGAAAAGAAAACAATATTGCTATTTTTTCTATTGACGAAAATGGTTTATTGAAAAACATTGGATATCAATCGACTTTAGGAAAACATCCGAGAATTTTTGCCATCGATGAAAGTGGAAATTTTTTAATTGCAACGAATGTTATTTCTGGAAACGTAGTCGTTTTTAAAAGAAATCAAAAAACAGGAATGCTTAAAAAAATAGAAAATAAAGTTAAAATAGAGAACGTTTCTTGTGTACAGATAAAAAGGATATAATTTTAATTGTCCACAGATTTTACTGGTCTGAAAGGATTATCACGAATTTTTTATTTTCGCTCTTATTTTTATTTTCATTTTATGTCATCTGACAAACATTCCGATTACTTTAAAATAACAATACATAGATTTAAAATCATTTTAATCTTATTAATCTGTGGCTTAAAACAAAAAAACTTTAAAAATTATGAAACCAGAATTCAACTTACAACCTGACTTTTTAGAAGATGAAATCACAAAATTGATTCCGTTGCAAGAAAATCATTTTGAAGAACTTTATAAAGTTGCTTCAGACCCATTAATTTGGGAACAGCATCCAGTAAAAGAGCGATATAAAATAGAAATATTTAAACCTTTTTTTGAAGGAGCTATGAATTCTAAAGGTGCTTTTTTAATTTTAGATAAAAAATCGAATGAAGTAATGGGAACCACCCGATTTTATGATTACGATAAAGAAAAGTCAAGTGTTGGTATTGGTTACACTTTTATTGGCCGAAAATTTTGGGGCGGACCGTATAATAAATCAAATAAAAAATTAATGATCGATTATGCTTTTCAGCATGTCGATACGATACTTTTTCATGTTGGAATAGAAAATTTCCGTTCGCAAAAAGCGGTTTCAAAACTTGGAGCAGCAAAAATAAAAGAAACGATAGTTTCTGCCAATGGTGTAGATATGCCGCATTTTGAATACGAATTAAAAAAACAATAAATTTAATGAATAGAATAACAGTCTTTTGCGGTTCTAGTTCTGGTACCGAAGAAATTTATAAAGAACAAGCTACTTTGCTCGGACAAACTCTTGCCAAACAAAATATAGAATTGGTTTATGGCGGTGCAAATGTTGGTTTAATGGGCGCTGTGGCCGATGGTGTACTAAATGCCGGCGGAAAAGCAATTGGTGTTTTGCCAAATTTTTTAAGATCTAAAGAAATCGCGCATCTTGGTTTAACCGAATTAATTTTGGTAGAAAGTATGCACGAAAGAAAAACCAAAATGAATGATTTGTGCGATGGCGTTATCGCATTGCCTGGAGGTTTTGGAACGCTTGAAGAGCTTTTTGAAATGCTGACTTGGGCACAACTAGGTTTACATAAAAAACCAATTGCCATTTTAAACATCAACGGCTTTTATGATTCTTTAATTGAATTAACTGAAGTTATGGTTGAAAAAGGGTTACTGAAAGATGTCAACCAAAAAATGCTTTTGATAAGTAATACTATTGACGATTTATTGCATCAAATGAAAAACTATGTACCTCCAACTGTTGGAAAATGGATTGATAAAGACAAAGTGTAAACTATTATTCTTAAATTAGTTACCTCAAAAAATACTTCAGATTTCAAATTTACAAATCACATTTCACAATAAAAAAAATGAAAGCAGAAAACAACCACTTCGCAAAAGCCGAAATGCTGATCAGAAAACCTGTTTCAGAAGTTTTTCAGGCTTTTATAAATCCGGAAATAACTCGTAAATTTTGGTTTACAAAAGGTTCCGGAATATTAGAACAAGACACGAAAACCGAATGGACTTGGGAAATGTATGGTTTTTCATTAACCGTTACGACTCACGTTTTGCAGGAAAATAAAAAGATTGTAATCGAATGGGGAAACCCGGACGAAACCACAATTGTAGAATGGACTTTTCATCCGCTAAATGAACATGAAACTTTCGTGAGCATTACCAATTCAGGTTTAAAAGGAGATTCAGATAAAATAATCGATCAGGTTCGAAATTCTACTGAAGGTTTTACATTGGTTTTGGCTGGAGCAAAAGCATATTTAGAACATAAAATTCAACTGAATTTGGTTCTTGACAGATTCCCGAAAGGCTTAGCGTAAAAGTTGATTTTGTTTCAAGTTTCAGGTTGCTGTCGAAAACCTGAAACTTGAAACCTGAAACCTGAAACCAAAAAAAATATGGATATCAAAAAACCTCAAAACATCGACGAATACATTGGAGCATTTCCAAACGATGTTCAGGAAATTTTAGAAAAAATAAGAATGACAATTCAAAAAGCAGCTCCTGATGCCAAAGAAAAAATTAGTTATTCGATGCCTGCTTTTGAGCAAAACGGAATTGTAGTTTATTTTGCTGCTTTCAAAAATCATATTGGTTTGTATGCTTTACCAAGCGGTCACGAAAAATTCAAAGAAGAATTATCAAAATATAAATCGGGAAAAGGTTCAGTTCAGTTTCCTCTAAAAGACAAAATTCCGTTTGATTTAATCACCAAAATCGTGAAATTTCGAGTAAAAGAAAATCTGGAGAAAACGAAAAAGAAATAATCCTAAAATGAATCTAGCCGAACACTACAATCAACTTTACAAAACATCTTCTGAAGCTATTTTAGCCGAAAATTATACATTAGATACTCAAATTAATAATGGTTCTGACTCTCGTTTTGGGATTACGCTTCTCATTCGCCCAAGCGAAACTGTGAGAGCAAATATTCAATTGTTTTTAGAGGATTTAAAAGCTATTGATGACGTGCAATATTATTATCCAGATGCTGACATTCATATTACCGTTATGTCGATTATTTCGTGTTATGACGGTTTTAGTCTCGATAAAATTAAGGTGCATGATTATATTGAAATCATCGAAAAAAGCTTAATTGAAGTCAATCAAATAAATATCGAGTTTCGAGGCATTACAGCTTCATCTTCTGCAATAATGATTCAAGGATTTCCTTCGGATAAAACTCTTACCGCTTTTAGAAATAAACTTCGTGACAATTTTAAAAAATCAGATTTACAGCAAAGTATTGATAGTCGCTACACAATTGAAACGGCACATTCGACCGTAATGCGATTTCAGGAAACACTTAAAAATCCGGAAAAATTAATACAAGTTTTGGAGCAATATCGTGATTATGATTTTGGAGAATTTAAGGTAGAAAAACTAGAATTGGTTTATAATGATTGGTATCAAAAAGTAGAAAACACCATACATTTAGCAGATTTCTATTTGTAATTTTTTTTCGCAACGAATTTATTTTTTTTGCCAAGAATTTCACGAATTAGCACGAATTTTATTTATTAAACTTTCCAAAGTGCCACAAAACACCAGACGGATCGTGTAGAAAACATTCGCTTCCCCAATCAAAATGTTTTGTTGGAGTTAATTTCACTCCGTATTTTTCCGTCAGATTGAGTTTCAAAAGTTCATTGTAATAGTAATCAACATCTTCGACTTCAAGAAAAATCATTGTATTTTCGTTCCAGCTTTTATCATAATAATCCTGAAGATAAAAAGCTAAATCTCCTGTTTTAAAAACAGAAAACTTCGAATCTAAAACTCCTTCTTCGAAACCTAAATCGTGATAGAAGCTTCTTGATATTTGAAAATCCTTAGCTCCAATAAATGGTCTGATCGATGTGGCTTTGTGTTTCATGATTTTAGATTTGTAATGATGAACCTTCTAACAAATTTATTCATTATTCATTTAAAAACCAATCAACTCCATTATCTAAACGAATGAGAAAATCGGTAAAAGATGAACCAATTTCAATATTATACTTATTATTCAAATCTATAAAAGGTGAAAGGATTATTTTGATATTTTCATTTTCGCCAAATTCAATTCCAATAAATTCTCCACTTCCATTTGATCCAATCCCAATTGTCTGATGCAATTCGTTTACGATATTATAGCTTTCATTGGCTTCAATAATTTCTTCTAAACTCCAAAGATTTATAAATTCAACCCCAATAAATTGATCGATACCTAAATAGTTTTCCAGATAATAAACATAATCTACTGGAAGCTTTAAATTGGAATAAGCTTCAACATCGCATACTTCTACAGATGAATTTATATCTCTTTTAGGAAAGCTATATTTTGTAATTATTTTTTGTAAATTTTTCATTTAATAAAACTTAAAATATCAATATAAAAAATTACTATTACTCAAAATTCATTACCTTATATTGAGATTTATTAAGTACTTTTTTATCACAATTGAGGACATTAACATAGATGAAATTTTCATCTATTTTAGACTCAAAAATCAAATCTTTCTTGTCAATAACTTCCATACTAAGCAAAGTTGCATATATAAAATTATCAATTATTACAATTTCAAATTTAACAGGGAATGGTAAGTTATTTTTAATTCTTAAATCCTTATAACCATAAACAATTGTTGCATCGCAACCTAAAGGTGCAAATCTTGTTTCTTCAGTATAAATATCAACAGAATGATTGTGTCTTTCTAAAATCTCTAAACCAGTTATTAAACTCATCTGGTATACAATTCCAGATACTTGGCACATACCACCTCCGTTTTCTTGCTCTAATTTTCCATTAACTAAGGTTCTGCTTTTCTTAAAACCATGATTTGGGTTACCTATAATTTTGAAAAAAGAAAAAATTTGATTTGGTTTAAGGATGTGTCTATTTATTCTTTTTGAGGCTAATTCTATGTTATACAACTTATTCCCAAAAGTCTGGCTTGGCATTATTTTCTGGGATATTGTTACTTTATAATCAAAAATAAATTTGTCATTCGTTTCCTTAGAAAATTTAAACAAATCTTTACTTAAAAAATCATTTTTAAACCTTATAAGTAATTTTATATTTATTTTAATTTGTTTCCAAGTTTTCATTTTTTCTCAAATTCAATGACTAAATAAGAACTATATTCTTTCAAAAATGAAACTGCTAAAAGTGAATCTAATTCTATTAAAAACTTTCTGCAAAACTTAGGAAATCTATGAATGGGTAAAAACAAAAAACCAATAGTTTTTTTGAGTTTAAAATTTGGCTTTAACTTTAGATCGCCAATCGAAAAACTCTTCGCTCCATGCCAATCTTTATTTTTATATCCCAGAAGTTTTCTTCTTTTTCTTGAAGGAATATCAAAAATAATTCTTCCATTCTTTTTTAAGATTCTATTACATTCTTCAAGTATGGCATCAATTTTTTTCTCCTCTAGATGCATAAAAAAATGAAAACTTATAATGGTATCGATACTATTGTCTTCTATTTTTAGCTGGTGAGCTTCACATAATAAAATCGTTTTTTCAGGGAATTTTGCCTTAGAAATTTCAACCATTGCCCTACTCGCATCAACTCCTAAAGATGCGTAATTTAAAAGTCTTCCAGTACCACAAGCTAAATCAAGAATTATTTCATTTTTATTAGTCAATAATTTATTTAGAATTTTTCTTTCCTGATTATCGATAAATTGCCCATAAGTATTATTAAATCTATTTTCATCATATGTGCTTGCCAATGTATCATAATAATTTACAATTTCATTCATTTATTTTCTTTTAGGTTAAAAACAAATATAATGAAACTCTTACTTAAATATTATTGTTTCTCAAAACCAAGTTGCTTTCTTAGATCCAGATTTAAACTATATTGTTCCTGAATTGGAATTACATTTCTTGTGCTTTTATTAATATCGCTTCCTTCGGCTGACCATAGAAATGGGTAAAAATTAAAAACTTCATCTCCTTTTAATTTTGAAACCTCTTCTCTCCAACCATTCCACCTGTTTCCTTCATAAAATTTATCCAGATCATTATTAAAACAAAATCCTAAAAATTCAGAATAAGTAATATCCAGTGGCTCATATTCGAGATTATCAGGAGAAAAATAATAAACTTTCCCCAAATCTTTTCCTAATCCGCCACCATTCAAAAGATAAAAACCACCAATTGCATCATCTGCAATTAATAAAAAAGATGGTTTTTCGCCAAACTCTTTAAACGATTTTCCTTTGTTCCAATCCGGAAGCGTACGATTAAACTTTGAATTTCCAGAACCCAAAATTCTAATCCAGCCATCATCAATCAAAATTCCGCCCGTCATAAAAACAACAGCTCCCATTGTCGAACGAGTTGTTACTTGGGTTTTGTATAATGATTCTTTTCCGTTTAATGCATCTACGGGCAAAACTTCTACTTTATTTTTTGCTGTTTTAATCCAGTCTTCGACAGTTGTCCAACCTGGGTCTGCTTTATCTATAAGTTCTTCAGCACTTTTCATTTTGTTTTGTGCAGTTACTGTAAAAGTTAAAAATAGCAATGTAATTAAAGAAAACTTAAATATCATTTTATAAAATTGTGAGAATTATTCTTAACAACTATCCTTTCTTCGAAATATTGCATAAAACATAACTAATTTGCTAGATTATTTTAAGATTTATAATCTGCTAAATAGTTGAAATGCTTCGTAATTGTATTTACTTTTTATTTTTTTTGTAACTAAAATTGTGTTTGATCACGTTCGCAAAACCAATTTGGTTGACACTCAGATACAACACAACCACCCGATTTATATTTTACCTTTTCGCTCTCTTCTTTAGAAATTATCTTTCCATTTTTATCTGTAGGATTTCCATTTTTATCCCGATAACTTACTCTTGCAATTAATCCGTAAACAATTGGAATTACTTTATCATTTTTACCACAAACAGTACAAAAATTACTTTTGTTCTTTCCAAACGGGCAAACAGATGAATATGGAATTTCTATATGATTAATTTCATTTTGCTTTAAGTTGAGGATATAATAAGTATTAGTCGGATAACTTCTTGGCGAAATAAATATGTTTACTTTTTCAACTTTTACATCTTCGAACGCAAATCTTAAATCAGAATCAAGTTTTATGCTATCAGTTTTTATGCTGGTTTTCAAAACTATAACGGTATTCTCAAAAACCTTATTATAATTCTCGGTATCCTTTAAAATTAATTTTCCTGTCAATTTAACTGTTTGAGAAAAACAGGAAATTGATATCAAAAAGAGATATATGAATTTATTAATTTTCATCTTACTATATATTTCAATCTAAAAGACACAAATCAAGCCTATCTCTTCTTCAAAATATTACCTAAACCTCTACCAATTTGCTCAATTGTTTCAATTCCTTTTGTTAATGGCGTTGCTGTAAAATCTTCATAAGCATCCATAGAAGTCTCTTTACGGTCGTCTTGCGCATAAACCAAAATCAGGTTATTATCGCTAAAAAATTTCTCGAATTTTTGAGGCAGTTTATCAAAGATCGATTGGTACGAAACAGAACCTTTTCGAGATAAATTAAAGACAATTAAATCGGTTGGTTTGATTTCTTCAGAAATAGATTCAAAATCTTCCCAGTCCATAATGCTTTTAAAACCTAATTTTGCATTTAGTTTTAAATTTGCCGCAATTTGCTGAATAGTTTGATGTGTTTTGTACTCGGCATAAATCACTATCGGAATACTTAATTCCTGCGACAATCGGCAAATTTTCTGCAATAGAAGGTGAAATCCAACTCCTCTTTCAGAAAAAGGCGGACAAATAAAAACCAATCTTTTTTCTTCGATAAATGATTTCTGAAACCTGCAGATAAACAAACTTTTACCTACATTATTGATAATCGAATCTACATTTTCTCCAAAAATTTTATCCAGAAAACCTGTTTTTCTTGGCCATCCAATAATCACAATATCCGACATGATTTCTTTCGAAGTTCTTGCAATTCCGCTTGCAGGATTATGGTCAATTCTGGCAATCGTATTAATTTTTACTTCTGAAGCCGAACCTTGAATAACAAATTTATCGACAGCTTTTCTATACTTTAAAATATTAATTTCTGCCTGATCATTATTGGGTACAATCGTTAACAATGTCACCGGATTAGATGATTTTTTATCTTTAATTAAAAGTGCAAAATCTAATAAACTGGCTGTAGCCGAAGTTTTAGCTAACGGAATTAAGATATGTTCGTCTAAAATTTCATCGCTGTTAGCATCTTCATGTGAAACTTCTTCTTCGCAAATCGCGATTTTCTTAGCTGCTTTTTCAGTCGCAAAAGAAGCCACAATACAAGTAATTAAGATTAAGATAATGGTCCCGTTCAAGATATTTTCATCAAGAATTTTAGCTTTAAATCCAACTAAAATAACCGCTAAAGTTGCAGCCGCGTGCGCACTACTCAATCCGAAAATCAGCTGTCTTTCAGTCTTCGTATATTTAAAAACGACTTGGGTAAAAAAGGCCGCAATCCATTTTCCAAAAATAGCCACAACACTTAATGTTCCTGCTACAATTAATGCCGTTGGTCCGCTTAGAATCACACTGATATCAACTAACATTCCCACAGAAATCAGGAAAAACGGAATAAACAATGAATTCCCAATAAACTCAATTCTGTTCATCAATGCAGACGAATGCGGAATTAAAGGATTCAATGCTAAACCTGCAACGAAAGCTCCAATAATTGGCTCTACTCCTGCAACTTCTGCCAGGAATGCCGCGAAGAAAACTACCGAAAGCACAAAAATATAATGAGCGTGTTTTTCACTTTCTAATTTTTTAAAGAACCATTTGGCAATTCTTGGAATAACCAAAAACATAATTGCTGAAAAAATGGCTAATGAAACGGTTAGTTTTATCCAGAAAGCCTGATTCAGATTTCCCTGACTGCTTCCCATAATTACTGCCAGAATGATTAAAACAGCAGTATCTGTTAAAATTGTTCCTCCAACTGTAATAGCCACAGCCTGATTTTTTGCGATTCCGAGTTTACTCACAATCGGGTATGCAACTAAGGTGTGTGTTGCAAACATACTTGCCGTTAAAAAACTGGCATTAAAATCGTAATTCAGTAAGTAAAAACAAACTGGAAATCCAATTGTTAACGGAAAAATAAAGGTAAAAAATCCGAATAGTAAACTCTTATTTCGATTGGCTTTGAACTCATTCATGTCGAGTTCCAGACCAGCAATAAACATAATATACAAAAGTCCGATTGTAGAGAATAAATCAACGGCTGAGTTTTTTGCTAAAATATTAAGTCCGTGAGGCCCAATAATAACACCCGAAATAATAAGCCCGATAATCCCGGGAATATTAATTTTTTTTAATAAAATAGGCGACAAGAGAATAATGAAAAGTATTAACGAAAAAATCAATACTGGGTTGCTTAGTGGTAATTCGAATTCTTGTAAAAAATGCTTGAAAAATTCTATCATAATGTAATTTTATCTTCTTTATGTATTTTAATTTTTCGTAAAAAGTGGTATTAAAATTAAAATCAAATCTCAGAAGTTATTATTACCGATTTATTTAAAAACAAACAAATCGGATTCTTTAGTGATTGCTTCATTACAAAAATACCTAAAAAAATTGCGAACTTTTCACGAAAACCGCATATTAAGTAATAAAATTTGTTTCGTTGCCAAATTATTAAAATTTAATATTTTTTTTAACAAAATCGCAACATTTACAAATGAAAATAAATGTTCATTGCATTATTCAATTATCTTTGTCTTAATAAATATTGCACAATGGAAGAATGTATCTCTGTTTTTGATATGCTTAAAATTGGCGTTGGTCCCTCAAGTTCTCATACTTTAGGGCCTTGGAGAGCCGCAGAACGTTTTTTAGAAGAGTTAAAAAACGAATCAATTTTAGACCAAATTAAACGCGTAAAAGTCGACTTGTACGGTTCACTTTCTTTAACCGGAAAAGGTCACGCTACCGATTTGTCTGTTATGTTGGGTTTAAGTGGACAGGATCCGGAATATATTCCGGTCGAAAACATTGCCGGAATCATCAAAACCATCGAAGATACAAACGAAATTATTTTGGCTAACGAATATAAGATTCCATTTTATTTTCTTCAGGATATTGTTTTCAATAAAGAATTTCTTCCTTTCCATGCAAATGGATTAAAATTCACAGCTTATAAAACTGATGATTCTGAGTATGAATCAACTTTTTATTCGATCGGAGGAGGTTTTGTGGTGAAAGAAGAACGCACAAATGCTAAAAATAATGAAGTTATAAAATGTGCTTTCCCCTTTCCGATTCAAAATGCTGTTGAACTTTTAAATTATACCGTTTCAGAAAACAAATCGATTTCTGAAATTGTTTATGAAAATGAAAAATCAATGCGTCCTGAAGCCGAAATTCATTCGGAATTAATGCGCATTTGGAACACAATGTTAGAATGTATGTACATTGGTTGTCATACCGGAGGAATTCTTCCCGGCGGATTAAACGTTCGCAGAAGAGCTTTTGATATGCACCAAAACTTAATAGGTTTATCTAATTATTCTAATCCGCAAACATGGTTAGAAGAAATCAGAAAAACTGAAGTAAAATTTCGTCAGATTCTTAAATGGGTAAGCTGTTTTGCACTTGCCGTAAATGAAGTAAATGCTTCTTTAGGCCGTGTCGTTACGGCTCCTACAAACGGAAGTGCTGGTGTAATTCCGGCCGTTTTAATGTATTATTTGGTAATTGAAAACCATAATGCAGGCGAAAAAGAAATCAAACAATTTTTGATGGTTGCCGGGGAAATTGGAAGTATTTTTAAGAAAGGTTCAACCATTTCTGCCGCTATGGGCGGTTGTCAGGCCGAAATTGGCGTTTCGTCATCAATGGCTGCAGCGGCACTTTGCGAATTAATGGGCGGAACTCCTGCTCAGGTTTTAATGGCTGCCGAAATCGCAATGGAACATCACTTAGGTTTAACTTGTGACCCAATTGGTGGTTTGGTACAAATTCCTTGTATCGAAAGAAATACTATGGGGGCGATAAAAGCCATAAATGCCGCAGAATTAGCTCTTGAAACTGATTCTAAAAATGCCAAAGTACCTTTAGACAAAGTTATTAATACAATGTGGCAAACGGCAAAAGACATGAATTCTAAATACAAAGAAACCTCTGAAGGCGGATTAGCAATTGCTGTAAATATGGCCGACTGTTAGAATAATATTGTTTAATTTTGCAAACAAAAAAACTCACGTTTTAAAAGTACATTCAGCTTTTAAAATTATTTCATAAAACTAAAACTCACTTATAATGTCAGTTGCAAAAAAAGATTATAAAAGAATCACTACAAAATCATTAATCGAAATGAAAAGCCATGGAGAAAAAATCTCTATGCTTACTGCTTACGATTATACTATGGCAAAAATTGTTGATACTGCGGGTGTCGATGTCATTTTAGTAGGCGATTCAGCATCAAATGTTATGGCGGGTCATGAAACGACTTTGCCTATTACTTTAGATCAAATGATTTATCATGCTTCATCTGTAGTTCGTGCTGTAGAAAGAGCATTAGTTGTAGTAGATTTACCTTTTGGAAGTTACCAATCTGATCCAAAAGAAGCTTTGCGTTCTGCCATTAGAATCATGAAAGAAAGCGGTGGACACGCTGTAAAACTTGAAGGAGGAAAAGAAATTAAAGAATCTATCAAAAAAATATTAAACGCAGGAATTCCAGTAATGGGACATTTGGGTTTAACTCCACAATCAATTTATAAATTTGGGACTTACAGCGTTCGTGCAAAAGAAGATGAAGAAGCTGAAAAACTAATTGAAGATGCAAAATTACTTGAAAAAGTAGGCTGTTTTGCTATCGTTTTAGAAAAAATTCCTGCTGATTTGGCACAAAAGGTTGCTGAAAGTATTTCGATTCCTGTTATCGGAATTGGTGCCGGAGGCGGTGTTGACGGACAAGTTCTTGTTATTCACGATATGTTAGGAATGAACAATGAATTTAGCCCACGTTTCCTGCGTCGTTACTTAAATCTATACGATCAAATGACAAAAGCAATTGGTCAATATGCTGCTGATGTTAAGTCTAGCGATTTCCCTAATGCTGGGGAACAATATTAAGTTTAGACTTGCTTAGATTTCTTAGATTTTAGACTTCTTAGATTTTTGTTCTTTGAAACTTAAAACAATCTAAGAAGTCTAAGTCAGTCTAGAAATCTAAACATCTAAGAAATGCATCAATTTAAAGAGCTTTTAATTTGGAAAAGAAGCAGATTGTTTTGTTCTAAAATTTATAATGTAACCGCTAGTTTTCCAAGTGAAGAAAAATTTGGAATAACAAATCAACTACGAAGAGCTTCTGTATCTATTCCTTCAAACATAGCGGAAGGTTCTTCAAGAAACTCTAATAAAGATTTTGCTCGTTTTTTAGAAATTGCAATTGGATCTGCATATGAAGCTGAAACACAACTCTTAATTTCATCTGACTTGGGTTTTATTAATGAAGAAAAAACAACCGAATTAATAAACATGTTAGAAGAAATCACTAAAATGACATCCAGATTTAGAGCAACTTTACTCTAAATTTCAATCCACAAAATCTAAGAAGTCTAAGTAAGTCTAAAAATCTAAAATGTCTAATATGAAAATTCTTTCCAATAAAAACAATCTCCAAATATTACACGAAGACAATCATATTATTGTGGTAAACAAGCGTGTGGGGGATATTGTGCAAGGAGATAAAACGGGTGATAAACCATTATCTGATGTTGTAAAAGAATATATTAAAGACAAATACAATAAACCTGGTGATGTTTTTCTGGGTGTGATTCATCGTTTGGATCGTCCTACAACCGGAATCGTAGTTTTTGCCAGAACAAGCAAAGCATTAACGAGAATGAATGAAATGTTCAGTAATCGTGAAACGCAAAAAACATATTGGGCAGTTGTGAAGAATAAACCTCAGGAAAAATCTGCAAAACTCGTTCATTATCTAAAAAGAAACGAAAAGAATAACACTTCAAAAGCACATTTAAAAGAAGTTCCGGACAGTAAACTGGCAAGTTTAGATTATACCGTTTTTAAAGAACTTCAAAATTATGTGGCGCTGGAAATTAACTTACATACGGGTCGTCATCATCAAATTCGTGCACAATTGGCTGCCATAGGATCTCCAATAAAAGGGGATTTAAAATATGGTTTTGACCGTAGTAATCCTGATGGCGGAATTCACCTTCACGCTCGTAAATTAGTTTTCATTCATCCTGTATCCAAAGAAAATATTACAATTGTTGCGCCAACTCCAGATGAAACCATTTGGAACGCTCTGTGATTTTATGATTAAATTGTTAAAATTTTAAAAATTATGATTTAACTTGCATAGAGAAAAAACAAGTTAATCTTAAAATGGACTACAAAAACGACATCGGATACAGAAAAGAAACGCTAAAGAAATTATTGTACAACATTCAAAAAAGCGAAGATTTAATTGTAAAAGCTTTGTACGATGATTTTAAAAAGCCAGAATTTGAAGCTGTTTTAACCGAAACGAATTATGTCATTTCGGATTTAAAAGACACCATTAAAAACATCAATAAATGGGCGCAACGAAAACGCGTTTTACCATCATTACTTAATTTTCCTTCAACTGATTATATCTATAAAGAACCATACGGAAACGTTTTGGTTATTGCTCCCTGGAATTATCCTTTTCAATTGGCTTTATGCCCTTTAATTTCTGCCGTTGCCGCAGGAAACAGAGTCGTTTTAAAACCATCAGAGCTTACTCCGCACACCTCTGCAGTAATTGCGAGAATTATTGAAAAAACTTTTCACGTTAATCATGTCGAAGTCTTTGAAGGAGGCGTAGAAGTTTCTAACAAATTACTCGCACAACGTTGGGATTATATCTTTTTTACCGGAAGTGTTGCTGTTGGTAAAGTTGTCGCCAAAGCCGCTGCCGAAAATTTAACTCCGGTCACTTTAGAACTTGGTGGAAAAAACCCTTGTATTATTGACGAAACTGCCAATTTAAAATTAGCTGCAAAACGTATTGTCTGGGGAAAATTCATTAATGCCGGTCAAACTTGTATTGCTCCGGATTATATTTTGGTTCAGAAAAATATGAAAGTTAATTTCGTTTCTTTTTTGATCGAAGAAATTATAAAAGCGTACGGAAAAAAAATGGAGAAATCTCCTGATTTTGCCCGTATTATAAATACTAAAAACTGGGTCCGACTGGACAGCATGATTGAGCGCGAAAAAGTAATTTTTGGTGGAGAAACTGATGCCGAAAAGCTTTTTATTTCTCCAACACTAATTGAAGAACCTGCTTTAGACAGTCCCGTCATGAAAGAAGAAATATTTGGTCCTATTTTACCAATTCTTATTTATGAAACCGAAGCAGACATTCAAAACGTTATCAGTCGTTATGAAAAACCTCTCGCCTTTTATGTCTTTAGCGAAAATAAATCTTTTGCTAAAAAACTCATCGAATCGTACTCTTTTGGAGGAGGCTGTATAAATGATACAGTTGTTCATTTTTCTAATAAAAGACTGCCTTTTGGAGGAGTTGGTCATAGCGGTATTGGCGCCTATCATGGTCAGTTGAGTTTCGATATTTTTTCACATCACAAAGCAGTCGTAAAAAAAGCCAACTGGCTCGATCTTCCTATGCGCTATGCGCCTTACAAAGACAAACTTACATCTCTTAAACGTTTATTAGACTGGATTTAATATTAAAAACAATTTCGTAATGTTTTGTAGATTTCCGTACGGAATTGATTAAAAATATTATATTTACGTCTCATTCATTCTACTAAATCATTAGAATATAAAATAATTTTACCTATTAAAAAATGAAATCTACTCTTGATCAAATCAAAGACATTAAAAATCATGGTTATGCACTGGATTTTTCAAATGTTTTTAACCATGCTTTTGAAAATTACAAAAAAATCGCTCTTTATGCAGGATTAATGATATTGGTATTTTCAGTATTCTTTGGTTTCATCGCTTACGCAATTTTAGGCTCAATATTTGGTTTAGACAAATTGACTAACGCAAACCTCCTGAGCATTAAACCTGAGCATTTATCTCAAATTCACTTGATTTATTATATTGCCGGATCGGCATTTGTCTCTGCACTTTTTAGCCCTTTTACTGCAGGATTTTTAAAAATGGCCGATTGCGCAGACAAAGACGAAGAATTTAAAGTTGCAACAATATTTACATATTACAAAACACACCATTTTTCGCAAATCTTTCTCGCGACTTTCATTATTTCATTATTTAGTGTGGTAATAACATCCTTTTTAGAAATTCAAAAACTAAACAGTCTTGGACTAATAATTTCTTTAATCATCTCTTTTTTTACGTTTTTAACCATTCCGCTTATTATTTTCGGAAATCTAAGCGCAATTAACGCAATAAAGTCAAGTTTCATAATTATCGCAAAACAACCCATAGTGTTATTAGGATTAATGATCATGATTATTGCCGCTTATGTTGTTGGTCTTTTAGCACTTTGCATCGGATTAGTCTTTACAATTCCGTTTACTTACTCGATGACTTACGCGATATATTGTGCCATTTTTAATATTGATAAAGAAGATCCTATTGATTCTATCGGACAATCTGATTTTTAACATAATAGAAAATCTCGAACAAAAACGAGCCTAACCTACTCTACCGAAATTTTCACAAAACTAATTAGTAAACCAAACATATCCCCAAAAATCTATGGTAGAAAACTATAGTAATTTCAATTCGTTGATTTCAGGAATTGCCATGCTTGGTAATACCCTGAAGTCAATTATTGCGAATTGGTATGTTTTCACTACAAACTTATTTTTTTTCAACAATCCTAAGCTTATTGTCTTAGGATTGGCCTTGTTTGGCTTTCTAACGATTCTTGTTTACCAATTTTTTAAAATCAAAGCAAGAATTGGTTATTTTATCGAAAAAAAACCCGAAACTGAAACCGAAAGTCGAGAGTATCAACTCTATATTTTGTTTTTTGGTATTGCCGTTATTCTGATAGAGATCATTAATGAAATTTTTAAAATCAGACCAAAAAGCCTATTAATCCAAAATGTATCAATAGGTTTTGCAGTGCTTATTATTTATTTTGCAACCGACAAAATAAAATTTATACGGGATAGAATTCAGTCTATTTTCATATTCTTTTTCTTTGTTTATATGTTTTATATTGGATACAATATCACTCATTTATCTAATGATGTTGTGCCAATAATTGTCTTTTTAATCTCCTTTTATTTTTCTTACAGCATCTTAAAACCTATTAAAATTTATTGGTTTTTTATTGGTCTGGTTTCTATCTTTCTGCTTTCTACAGTTGCTTTTCATTTGATTTCCATAAAATCATCTGTTCTATTAATCAATTTTTGTATTCTAATTTTTATCATCAATCAGGTTAAATACGCTGTATTGTTAAACACTCGTGATAATTACAGATTTACAAACGAAATCGTACACAAAGGAAATTCGCTCACGATAGCAACCAACAACAAAAATGAAGTATTATTTTGCAGTGAGACCATCACCTCAATATTAGGTTATTTACCTGATGAAGTAATGGGATTAAAGTTCTGGAAACTGACTAAAGAAATTGACTTTCTTGAAAACATTGATAATTTAATGCATGAAGAAAACAAACTTTACATCAGGAAATTAAAAAGTAAAAACGGCGAGTTCAAATACATTCAATGGAAAGATAAAAAGTTCTCCGATAATTTAATTATCAGTATTGGTCAAGATGTTACAGAGCAGATTAACGTTCGGGATCAATACAAAAACCTGATTCAAACCGCAACTGATATTATTTTTGAAATTGATGCTGACGGTTATTTTACCTTTATAAATGACTTTGGTTTTTCGATTTTAGGATATTCTGAAAATGAAATTATTTCGGAGCATTATTCTAATTTCATTCATGAAAAATACCAACGAAATGCCGTCGATTTCTATGAAAACTTAGAAATTAACGAAAATAATTTTCCAACAATCGAAATTCCGATTTTAAAGAAAAACGGTAAAAAAATATGGATTTCACAAAAGATCATTATTCGAAAAAATGATTTAGGCCAAACTATAGGTTTTGCCGGTATAGCCCGCGATATTACTGACATCAGGAACATTGAGAATGAGAAAAAAAAGAGACTGAAAAAAATTGAAGCACACAATAATTCGACCAGTAAATTATCTACTACAGACTTTAGTCATTATGCCAACTTAGATAGCGTCATCGATTTTATTATAAAAGAAGCTGCAATGGTAACCAGAACCAATCGTGTGAGTTTTTGGAAATACAATAAAGACTTAATTACCTGCAAAAATTTATTTAGCGTTGACAATCAAAACCTAAGCGACAAAAATACTCTGGATAAAGAATCATACCCCATTTATTTTGAAACGTTAAAAAACAAAAGCATTATAAATGCTCCTGATGTTTTTACTAAACTAGAAACATCTGAATTCCAAAAACTTTATTTCACAAAAAATCACATCAAATCTATGCTTGATGTTCCCGTATTTTTAAACGGTCAATTGGCAGGTGTAGCTTGTTTTGAAAGTACGGAGGAAAAAAGAGAATGGGATAACGAAGACATTAATTATGCCCGAACCATTTCTGATATTATTTCGTTAGCCATTTCTTCGCAAATGCGTTTAGAAGCTGAGCGAAGATTAGAATTTAAAAGTCAGTTACTTTCAGCACTTTCACTTTGTACCGAGAAATTTTTATTGAGCAAAACTCCTCACGAAATGTTTCAGGAAACTTACGACTTAATAGGAAAAGCTGCCAGAGTCGATCATATGTATTACTATGAAAAAGACCTTACAAACAATACTGTGAGTCAAAAATACAAATGGTCGCGAAAAGGAATTGAACATCAAATAACCGACTTACAACAACTTACCCAAAATCATTTACACGAAATCTACGAGGCGGCGCTTAACAAAAAGATCGTTAACAAGCATACCCGAAAACTTGGAGACACTTTTTTTAAACAACTGTTAATTGACAATAAAATCAAGTCAATTTTGATTTTACCTTTATATATTGATGATATATTTATCGGATTTATTGGTTTTGATGATTGTACAAATGAAAGAAAATGGTCTGAAGAAGAGATTTACATCTTTCAGGTTTTAGCCAACAACATTTCATCGGCTCTGGAAAGAAATCGAAATGAAACTAAAATCATCGAAAGCGAGGAAAAATTCAAATTAATCGCCAATAATATTCCTGGTACAGTTTACTTGTCAAAATTTGATGCTTTTTCGACTAAAATTTTTCTAAATGACGAAATTTTAAATTTAACAGGTTACTCTAAATCAGAATTTATTGAGAATAATTTATCGTTTTTATCGCTTATTCATCCTGACGATAAAAATGAAGTAATCAATAACCAGATTAATAATTTCCAAAACGGAAAGGCGCTTCATAATGTATACCGTATTCAACGAAAATCTGGAGAGTATATCTGGATAGAGGAATTTGGAGATGTTATTAAAAAAGGGGATGAAATTGAATTTGTGGGCGGAATCTATTTTGATATTACAAATAAAAAAGAAACTGAAGATGCAATAAAAGCAAAACAACTGGCAGAAGCCGCAAACAAATCAAAATCAGATTTTTTAGCAAATATGTCGCATGAAATCAGAACGCCTTTAAACGGTATTATTGGTTTCACACATTTATTGATGAAAACGGAGTTGGGAGAAATTCAGGAAAAATACATGACCACTATTAATCAATCAGCACATTCTTTGCTTGAAATTATTAATGACATACTTGATTTTTCTAAAATTGAAGCCGGAAAACTGGAGCTTTTTATTGATTTATACGATATTAAAAAAGTGCTTGGTCAGGTTTTCGACTTAATTGTTTACGAATCCAATCAAAAAAATTTACAATTAGAATTAAATATAGACCATGATGTTCCTAAATACATTTGGACAGATATCGTAAGAATCAAACAAATCTTAATCAATTTACTCTCAAATGCGGTAAAGTTCACTGATGAAGGCTCTATCAAACTAAATGTTTCTGTTTTAGAAAAAAGCAAAAATGATAATTGCGCTATTCGATTTTCAGTAATCGACACTGGAATCGGAATTCTCGACAAAAATCAAAAGAAGATTTTTAAAGCTTTTTCACAAGAAGATAGCTCTACAACGAGAAAATTTGGAGGAACCGGTTTAGGGCTAACTATTTCAAATCAATTGTTAGCTTTAATGGAAAGCCGATTACAACTTGAAAGCAAAATAGATATTGGAAGTAATTTTTATTTTGATCTAAATTTAAAGACAAGCAATCAAAGTATTAACGAAAAATACAACGCCGAACGTAAAAAAATCAATCTCGAACTAATTTCAAATAACATAAATCCCGCTCATAAAAACATTACCTTTTTAATAGTAGAAGACAACAAAGTAAACATGTTACTTTTAAAAACCATTGTTAGAAACTTGTATAGTACGGCCTACATATATGAGTGTGAAAACGGGTATGAAGCTGTAACCCAATTTGAAAATATAAATCCTGATCTTGTATTTATGGATATTCAAATGCCAATTATGAATGGTTATGAAACTACCAGAGCCATAAGAAACACAACTATCGGAAAAGAAATCCCGATAATTGCCGTAACCGCAGGTACAGAAAAAGAAGAAAGAAACAAATGTCTGGCTGCCGGAATGAACGATTATATTTCAAAACCAATAATGAAAGGCACTGTAGAAGAAGCTTTGACCAAATGGTTAAAATAGTTAAAAACAAAATTACATCTGGTAATGTGTTATTCTAAAAAAATCTATAAATTCGTACTAAGATAACACACAATCAACACAAAAACAGCAACCTATGAAATGGAAAGGTACAAGAGAAAGTGACAATGTCGAAGACAGAAGAGGAATGTCCTCAGGAGGAAAAACCATTGTAGGCGGTGGAATCATCGGTATTATTATTTTATTAGTAAATGTTTTTGGAGGAGAAAATGCTCAAATGATAACTCCAATTCTGGAACAAATGCAAGGTTCTCAATCAAATCAAACTGAAGCCGCTGCCCCATTAAGCAAAGAAGATGAAGAAATGGGTCATTTTGTTAAAACTGTTCTGGCAAAAACAGAAGACACTTGGGACAAAAAATTTGCAGAACTCGGAATGACCTATAAAAAACCTAAATTAGTTCTTTTTAGAGGTTCAGTAAATACAGCTTGCGGTGGTGCATCATCAGCGTCTGGGCCTTTTTATTGTCCGGGAGATCAAAAAGTATATATGGATTTAGGCTTCTTTGAAGAACTTAAAACTAAATTTGGTGCCGAGGGTGGTGATTTCGCTATTGCGTACGTTATAGCGCATGAAATAGGCCACCACATACAAACCTTACTTGGAACATCGGCAAAAATGCGACAAGCACAAGAAGGTAAAAGCGAAGCCGAAGCCAATAAACTTTCGGTTGCTCTGGAATTACAAGCTGATTTTTATGCAGGAGTCTGGGCTCATGACAACCAGCAGTATATTGAAGCCGGTGATATCGAAGAAGCCTTAAGTGCTGCTCATGCAGTTGGTGACGACGCCATTCAAAGCAAAATGCAAGGACATGTTGTTCCGGATTCATTTACACACGGTACATCTGAACAAAGAATGTACTGGTTTAAAAAAGGCTATAAAACAGGAGACATCAATCAAGGGAATACTTTTGACGAAATAAGATAATTCATTAACCAAACTATAATAACCAAATGAAAAACATGACTTAACGGTCATGTTTTTTTTTGGCTCTTATCATTCCAAGAAACTAAGAATCTCCGCAATCAAAACCGACAATAAAAATTAAAGCTAATCTTTAACGAGTTCCTTGCGGAGATTCCTCGTTCCTTGGAAAGACAAAAAAAAAAAAAACAACTGGCTTAAAAGTCATTAATCTCAAAAAACTTATGAGGCCCAAAAAAAGCGCATAAAAAAAGCCTTGAATTTCTTCAAGGCTTTTAAAAAATCTGGGTGGCTGACCGGGTTCGAACCGGCGACCCTCGGCACCACAAACCAATACTCTAACCAGCTGAGCTACAACCACCATTTTTTCTTTGCGAGTGCAAATATATAACAAAGGTTTACTTCTACAAAGGAAAAACTGAAAAAATTTCATCAAAAAATAAAAAAAATTAAATCAAATCACTTAAACTATTGATAGCCAAACACCTTTCAACAGTGAAACCTTCAGCAAAATCTTTACCAATTAACCTTCCTAAATCCTGCGCACGGTAATTTAAGCTTTCTAAAAAGTTTTTACTTGTAATTGGCGTCGCAGGTTCTTTTGAACTTGCATCATAAAATTGGGTTTTATAAGCCAAAACTGCCTCTACCTTCTTTTTTTCGAAACCAGTAATATCTACTACAAAGTCCGGCACAATGTTTTTCCATTGAATGTAGTGATAAACAAACTTAGGTCTCCATGCCTCTTGATTTACACCATCAATAGATGTTTCGATTTTCATTAAACCAGATAAGAAGCAAGCATCAGAAACTAATTTACTTCCTTTTCCATGATCAATATGACGGTCATCGATAGCATTGCATAATACAATCTCGGGTTTATATTTTCGAATCATCTTAATAACTTCTAACTGGTGCTTTTCGTCATTTACAAAAAAGCCATCACGCATCGCCAGATTCTCACGAACCAAAACACCTAATATTTTTGCAGCGTCTTTTGCTTCCTGATCTCTGGTTTCAGCAGTTCCGCGCGTTCCTAATTCTCCACGCGTCAAATCAACGATTCCTATTTTTTTACCCAGAGATACTTCTTTTAAAATTGTCCCGGCACAACCCAATTCTACATCGTCCGGATGTGCACCAAAGGCTAATATGTCTAATTTCATAATTTTATTTTCAATTTCAATGTCAAAAATCAATTTCAATAACAATTCTAAAATCCAAACTGATCTTTTATCTATTTTCTTTATTCTATTTTCTTTATTCTATTTTCACTTTCTCAAAACCTTTTTCATTGTCATTGATTTATTGACACTTTCCTCCCATTCTTTTTCAGGGATACTTTCTTTTGTAATTCCACACCCCATGTATAAAACAGCAATTTTATCTTGAATTTGCATACTACGTAAATTTACAAATAAATCAGAGCTATTACTATTATTTGCAAAACTGCTATTTAACTCTCCTAGAAAACCGGTATAAAAAGTTCGGTCGTAATTTTCGTTTTCGATGATAAATGCTTTTGCTTTTTTCTTTGGCAAACCACAAACAGCTGGTGTTGGATGTAACGTATCAATAACTTCTTCTAAAGTAGAGTTTTCATTCAAAACCCCAGAAATATCCGTTTTAATATGCCAAATCGATCCGGCTCTTAAACTATAAGGTTCTGTAACAACTACAGACGAAGCCACTTCACGCAACCTTTTTACAATAAAATCGGTAACATATTGCTGTTCGTCTTTTTCTTTTTGCTGCCATGAAATTTCAGTTTCTAAGTTAGCTTTTTGAGTTCCTGCTAAAGCGGTCGTTTCAAAAACGTTCCCACTTGCTTTTAATAATTGTTCAGGAGTTGCTCCCATCCAAAGTCCAATCTCGGGATGAAAAAAACAGTACGAAAAAGTAGCAGGGTATAAATGAATCAATCGCTGAAAAGTCGTACTGAAGTCAAAATCTAACAAATCAACTTTTTCACTTCTCGATAAAACAACTTTTTTGAATTCGTCATTTTTAATTGCTTCAACTCCTTTTTCAACCAAACTTTCGTATTGATTTTTAGCTTCAGCATCAAAATTCAAATCTTCAGTTTCAATTGGATCAAAATCGACTTTTGTTTGTTCGGCACTTATAATTTTCGATTCGCTTTCAGGAATTAAAATCAGTTGTTTTTCATCAAAAGAAGCAAAGACAAAACCTCTTTCACTGTAATCTGAAACGGTATACAAAGAAGCATCTTGCTGCAAAAAAGCAAAAATACTAGACGAATTAGGTTTAGAGTAAATTACAAAAGGTAAGTTTTGCTCTCGGTGTTTTTTTATTGTAGAAAAAAAGTCATTCATATTTTCTATTCTGTTTTCTTTCTATCCAAAACCATATTAGTCAACTTACAAAGTGAAATCAAGTTTCCGGCTTCATCCGTAATTTTAATTTCCCAAAGATGTATACTTCTTCCTTTATGAATAATTCGCGCTGTTCCAAAAACCCAACCTTCGCGAATACTTTTTAAGTGATTTGCTGATATCTCAATTCCTCTAACTTCCTGTTCTTTTGGATCAATAAAAAAGAAAGATGCTGCACTGCCTACACTTTCAGCCAAAGCAACTGAAGCTCCTCCATGCAATAACCCCATTGGTTGATGAACGCTTGGATTTACAGGCATTTTAGCTGTTAAAAAATCTTCTCCGGCATCAATATATTCTATTTTTAGCGTTTCCATCAAAGTGTTTTCAGAAAACTGATTGCAACGCGCTAATATTTGCTCTTTTGTGTAATTCATTAAAATAGGCTTTAAAATCGTAAAATTAAAGAAAAGAAGAGATACAAATCAGAAAATCCAATTCTAAATTAAAAATCATTTATGAACCTGTCAGTTTTTTGTTATTTTTACAAAAACAATCAAATACAATCTGTCGCCAAAATCTTTTTATTTTCGTCACAGATTGCACAGATTTACATGGATTATTTATTTTAAAACATTGCGTAAAAATCTTTTTAATCTATTAATCTGTGGCAAAAAACTATTCAAAATGCGTCAATATCTTGTACTTTTTCTTTTCGGAATAATTTTAACTATCAGTTCATGTCGCACAGATTTTGATACCGTTGCCAGTTCCGGAAATTTAAAGTTTTCAAAAGATACCGTCTATTTAGATACTGTTTTTAAAAATATTGGTTCAAGCACTTACCAACTTAAAGTGTACAATAAAAGCAAAAATGACATTTCGATTCCGACCATTCAACTCAAAAATGGTTTAAATTCAAAATACCGAATGACTGTTGACGGAATGAGCGGCAATAACGGCAAGATTTTTAAAGATGTTACGCTTTTAGCAAAAGATAGTTTGTACATTTTTATAGAAACTACAGCAGATATTACAGATGCAGATCCGACCGATTTTTTATACACTGATCAAATTCAGTTTGATAGTGGCGCAAATCTTCAGGAAGTAGCTTTGGTAACTTTAATTCAAGATGCTGTTTTTCTTTATCCAAAACAAAACCCGGATGGAACTAAAGAAAAAATAAAGATTGACGGTAAAGATGTTGATGGTTTTTATTTGGATGAAAATAATCCTGTAAACGGAAATGAATTGCTTTTCACCAATCAAAAACCGTACGTTATTTATGGCTACGCCGGCGTTCCTGAATTTAAAACCGTAACCTTTGAAGCTGGAGCCAAAGTTCATTTTCATGCTAATTCCGGACTGTATATAGGAGATAATGCTTCTCTTAAAATTAACGGAACTGCCTCAAAAACCAGTAAACTAGAAAATGAAGTCGTTTTTCAAGGAGATCGCTTAGAATCTTTATATTCCGATATCCCCGGACAATGGAAATCGGTTATTTTTTCTAGCGGAAGTGCAAATCATTCTATCAATCATTTAACTTTAAAAAATGCGGTTACAGGCTTAGATTTTAGAAGTCCGTTTAATACCGTTGAAATTAAAAATACGCAGATTTACAATTGTGTCGAATATGGAATTCTGGCAGAAGACACGCATATTATTGCTGAAAACATCGTAATTAATTATGCAGGTATAGCAAGTTTATCATGTGTTTATGGCGGTAATTATAGTTTTACACATTGCACTTTCAATAATAACTGGTCAAATCCTTCGCATTTTGCTGTTACATTAAGCAATAGTTTAAAAGGTAAAACTCCAGAAACAAATGCGCTTACAAATGCTACTTTTAACAATTGTATTATTTATGGCTCAAACACCAACGAATTCAATTTGAATAAAAACACCAACGCTGCTTTTGTCTATAAATTAAATAATTGCCTTCTAAAATTTAGCAGTTCAACCACAAATCCGGATTATCAATTTAAAACTGATGCTGTTCATTATAATCAGATTATTTTGAATGAAAATCCGAAGTTTTATAATGTTTCGCAAAATAAATTTAATATTGACAATACATCTGCCGCTTTCGCGAAAGGGAATCAGGCGTATTTGATTCCGCAAGATATTCTTGGAATTACGAGAACTTCTCCACCGGATTTAGGCGCTTATCAGAGTGTTGTTTTTCCAAAGTAAAAATATCATCCAAAATAAAACATAAACTTTTCTTTGCAAGAAAAGAATTCGCATCTCATGATCAAAAAATTACTACTATCAATTATTTTTCTAGTTACACTTACAGCACATGCTCAATATACTTTAATTCCGGATCCAAATTTTGAACAAAGATTAATTGATCGAGGATTTGATTTTGGTCCGATTGACGGAAAAGTTCTAACTTCGAGAATAAGCACCATTACGTTTTTAGATGCTGGACATGCAAATATTTCTGATTTGACAGGAATTGAGGATTTCGTATCATTACAATATTTTTGGTGTGATCAAAACAATCTGACCACTTTAGATTTTTCTAAAAACATTGCTTTGACAAACTTAGAATGCCAAATAAACAAATTGACAAGTCTTAACATTACAAAAAATATAAATCTCGAAGTCGTATGGTGCCATGAAAATAAACTAACTTTTGTCGATTTTTCTAACAATACAAAATTACAGACAATAGAATGTGATACTAATGAAATGACCAGTATTGATCTTTCAAAAAACATCAATTTAAAAACTTTAATAACAAGTCGTAATCCATTAAATACTTTAGACGTCTCTAATAATATAAATTTAGTTCAAATTTATTGTTCTTCTAATCGATTGAGAAATTTAGACATTTCAAAGAATACCAAACTTGTTTATTTTCGATGTGACACCAATTACCTGACACAATTAGATGCTTCCAAAAATATTGCTTTGAAACAATTTAGCTGCAAAGATAACCTGCTTACCTCACTAAATTTAAAAAATGGCTATAACACTAATTTTGACGTGAGTTTTTTTCTCTATTGTTCTTTTTTACAAAATCCTGACTTAAGATGTATTGCTGTCGATAATGCTGCTTATTCAAACGCAAATTGGTCTACTATCAAAGATGCAACTTCAAGTTATACGGATATTTTAGATGCTCCTCCAACGATAATTTCTCCGCAACAGTTCTGTATGCAGGAAAACAAAACGTTAAATGATATAGCCATTCAAACGGGTGTAAATATCAAATGGTATACTTCTTTAACCGGAGGAAGCTCATTAAACGGAAATTCAACCTTAGTAAATGAAACAAAATATTATGCTGCACAAACTATAAATGGCTGTGAAAGTGGTCGAACAGAAGTTCTAATAAATATTCGTGAAACAATTGCTCCTTCAGGAACTGCAAATCAGAGTTTTTGTATTGCCCAAAATGCTGATTTAAGCTCTATTTCTATTAATGGAACTGCAATAAAATGGTACGATGCTGCGATAAACGGAACACTTTTATCCAATACTGTTTTATTGATGGATGGAAAATCATATTATGCCTCACAAACTTTAAACGGCTGTGAAAGCATAAAACGCTTCCCTATCAACGTTTCTATCATTACAGAATTACCTACTCAGAATTATGAAGAATCGGTTTGCGACGAATTGAATGATGGATTTCAGAAAACAAATTTAGATGATTACCTGAACCATTTGATTACAAATTCCAGCAGTTATAATCATACTATTTACAAAAGTTTGAACGGTGCAGAAAATAGTTTAACTGTTGACCAAATAACAAATACCGCAAGTTACAATTTGGTTTCTGGAGAAAATAAATTTTACTTTAAAATCAATAATGGATCATGTTATAAAATAGCTGTTCTAAAATTGACTCTTATCGATTCTCCAAAAATTACACTTCAGGATATTTATTCTTTATGTGATGGAAAAAGTATGACCCTTCAGGCTGATTTAGGATTTGATGAATACTTATGGTCAGACGGCAGTACAAACTCAACCATTTTAATTAATAAAATTGGGAAATATACATTGAAAGCAACAAAAAAACATGTCGGTTTTAATTGTATTTCTACAAAAGAATTCGAAATAAAAGCTGCAAACAGTGCTGCGATTAAAAATATTACCTCAGAAGAATTAAACAATGAAATCAATAAAATTACGATCATTACGACGCAGACAGGTGATTTTGAATATTCTCTTAATGGAGAAGATTATCAGGAAAGTAATCAATTTATAGGAGAATTTCCAGGCAAACAAATTATTTATGTAAGAGATAAAAATGGATGTGGTAGTGATTATGGATATGCCTATTCTATAAAGTATCCTAAATTCTTCACCCCAAATGGCGACAGTTATAATGACACTTGGAAAATACAATTTACGAATAATGAAAACTATTTAAAAACAAAAATATTCAATCGTTATGGACAGTTAATAAAAGAGTTAAATGATAGTTCTGACTCCTGGAATGGGACTTTTAATAACAACGAGCTTCCTTCTGATGATTATTGGTTTACTGTAACATTCAGTAATGGTCAGCAACACACAGGACATTTTTCTTTAAAAAGATAGAATTAAGGTTTAAATTATTCTATTATTTTTTTTCAAAAGAGTTTGTTTTCAAATTTGCGCTTGCTATTTATTTACACTAAATTTGCACCTCAATACAACAAACTACACATCACAATGATCCATTTCTTTGAAAACCAAAGCAAAACTGTTTTTGCCGTACAAACGCAAAACGAAATTTCGGCTCAAGACATTTCAAAACTAAACTGGCTTTTTGCCAACTCTAATAAGATCGAAAAATCCGCATTGACGGATTTTTTTGTTGGTCCTCGCGCCACTATGATCACACCTTGGAGCACAAATGCTGTAGAAATTACTCAAAATATGGGTATTCCGGGCATTATCAGAATTGAAGAATTTCATCCGGCAACGGAAGATTTTACTGATTTTGATCCAATGCTTTCTCAAAAATTCAATCAATTAGATCAGGAGATTTTCACGATTAACGTTCAGCCAGAACCAATTTTAGAAATTGATGATATTGCTGCTTATAATAAAACTGAAGGTTTGGCTTTAAGTCAGGAAGAAGTAGATTATTTAGACAATCTTGCTGTAAAACTAGGAAGAAAATTAACCGATTCTGAGATTTTTGCTTTCTCTCAAGCAAACTCTGAGCACTGTCGTCACAAAATTTTCAACGGAACTTTTGTAATCGATGGTGAAGAAAAAGAAACTTCTCTTTTCAAATTAATCAAAAAGACATCACAGGAAAATCCTAACGATATAGTGTCTGCTTACAAAGACAATGTTGCTTTTGTAAAAGGACCAAAAGTGCAGCAATTTGCACCTAAAACAGCTGACAAACCTGATTATTACGAGATAAAAGAATTTGATTCGGTATTATCTTTAAAAGCAGAAACACACAATTTCCCAACAACTGTAGAGCCTTTCAACGGAGCTGCAACAGGTTCAGGAGGAGAAATTCGTGACCGTTTAGCGGGTGGTCAAGGTTCTTTGCCATTAGCTGGAACTGCAGTTTATATGACTTCATATTCTCGTTTGAATGATGACAGAAAATGGGAAAATGCGGTTGAAGAAAGAAAATGGTTGTACCAAACACCAATGGATATCTTGATCAAAGCCTCAAACGGAGCTTCTGATTTTGGAAATAAATTTGGTCAACCGCTTATTACAGGTTCAGTTTTAACTTTCGAACATTCAGAAAACGACCGTAAAATTGGTTACGATAAAGTAATTATGCAAGCGGGTGGAATTGGTTACGGAAAACTAGATCAGGCAATTAAAAAGAAACCACAAGAAGGCGATAAAATCGTAATTCTTGGTGGAGAAAATTATAGAATCGGAATGGGTGGTGCTGCGGTTTCATCTGCAGATACTGGTGCTTTTGGTTCAGGAATTGAGTTAAATGCAATTCAGCGTTCAAACCCTGAAATGCAAAAACGCGCTGCTAATGCCATTCGTGGTTTGGTAGAAAGCGATCATAACCCAATTGTATCGATTCACGACCACGGAGCTGGAGGACACTTAAACTGTCTTTCGGAATTGGTTGAAGAAACTGGTGGATTAATCGACTTGGATAAATTACCAGTTGGAGATCCAACACTTTCTGCAAAAGAAATTATTGGTAACGAATCTCAGGAAAGAATGGGATTGGTTATTGGTCAAAAAGATATTGATATTTTGCAAAGAATCGCTGACAGAGAGCGTTCGCCAATGTATCAGGTTGGAGATGTAACGGGAGATCACCGTTTTACTTTCGAATCAAAATCTACTGGTTTAAAACCGATGGATTATGCTTTAGAAGATTTCTTCGGAAGTTCTCCAAAAACGGTTATGACAGATAAAACGATCGATAGAAAATATGCTGCTGTTTCTTATTCAGCAGGAGATTTCGAAAGTTATTTACAAGACGTTTTACGTTTAGAAGCTGTTGCTTCAAAAGACTGGTTAACAAACAAAGTTGACCGTTGTGTTGGTGGAAAAGTGGCTAAACAACAAAATGCAGGTCCATTACAATTGCCTTTGAATAATGTTGGGGTTATGGCTCTGGATTATTTAGGTAAAGAAGGAATCGCAACTTCTATTGGGCACGCTCCTATTGCGGCTTTGATTGATCCGGTTGCGGGAAGTAGAAATGCTATTGCAGAATCGTTATCAAACATTGTTTGGGCGCCAATTAAAGATGGTTTGAAAGGAATTTCATTATCTGCAAACTGGATGTGGGCTTGTAAAAACGAAGGTGAAGACGCTCGTTTGTACGCTGCGGTTGAAGGCTGTTCAGAATTTGCAATTGAATTGGGGATCAATATTCCAACAGGAAAAGATTCACTTTCTATGAAACAAAAATATCCAAACGACGAAGTAATTGCGCCGGGAACGGTTATTATTTCGGCTGGAGGAAACTGTACAGATATTAGAAAAGTAGTTGAGCCTGTTTTACAGAAAAACGGAGATTCAATTTATTATATCAATTTGTCTCAGGATGATTTCAAACTTGGAGGTTCATCTTTTGCACAAATTAGAAATGTAATCGGAAACGAAACGTCTACAATTAAAAACGCTTCTTTCTTCAAAAATGCTTTTAATACAATTCAGGAATTAATCGGCGAAAGCCAAATTTTAGCGGGTCACGATATCGGAAGCGGTGGTTTAATTACTACTTTATTAGAATTGTGTTTTGCTGATGTAAATCTTGGAGCTAAAATTGATTTCAGCGCTTTCGTGGAAAAAGACTTATTGAAAATCCTTTTCGCAGAAAACATCGGAATTGTTTTCCAGGCTAAATCTGACGCAGCTGTTGAAGCTAAATTAAAAGCGAACAATATCGAATTCTTCAAAATTGGTTCAGTTCAAAATACTGCAACTTTAGAATTTGGAGATTATAAATTGGATATTCCAACTTATAGAGACATTTGGTTCGAAACTTCTTATTTATTAGATCAAAAACAATCTAAAAACGGAAGAGCTCAGGCACGTTTTGAAAACTATAAAAATCAAGTTTTACAATATACTTTCCCAGCACATTTTACAGGAAAGAAACCAGAAATCGACAATTCTAAACCAAGACCAAAAGCAGCTATTATTCGTGAAAAAGGAAGTAATTCTGAGCGTGAAATGGCAAATGCTATGTACTTAGCCGGTTTTGATGTAAAAGACGTTCACATGACCGATTTAATTTCTGGTCGTGAAACTCTTGAAGATATTCAGTTTATTGGTGCAGTTGGAGGATTCTCTAACTCAGATGTTTTAGGTTCTGCTAAAGGCTGGGCCGGAGCTTTCTTATACAACGAAAAAGCAAAAACAGCTTTAGATAAATTCTTTAAAAGAGAAGATACTTTATCTGTCGGAATCTGTAACGGATGTCAGTTGTTTATGGAATTAGAAGTGATTAATCCAGAGCATGAAGTTCATGGAAAAATGCTTCATAACGAAAGTAACAAACACGAAAGTATCTTTACTTCTGTAAAGGTTCAAGAAAATAACTCAGTTATGTTATCGACATTGGCCGGAAGTACTTTGGGAGTTTGGGTTTCTCACGGAGAAGGAAAATTCAATTTACCTCTTGGGGAAGAAAACTACAACATTGTTTCTAAATATGCTTACGAAGGATATCCTGCGAACCCAAATGGTTCTGATTATAACACAGCAATGCTATGTGATAAAACTGGAAGACATTTAGTGATGATGCCTCACATTGAGCGCTCGACTTTCCAATGGAACTGGGCTCATTATCCAAAAGACAGAAACGACGAAGTTTCTCCTTGGCATGAAGCTTTTGTTAATGCTAGAAAATGGATTGAGAAAATCTAAAAATATATTTTTATTATGAAAGCGTCCGAATTTATCGGACGTTTTTTTTTGTTTATATCTTTTTCCGTATCAACTTTTCCGCAATGTCATTCCAAGGAATGGCAATCATTATGTGGATTAGTATTGATTTTTAAACTACTCTAAGATTAATTTAATGGTATCTTAAGACAGCTTAAGCAATCATAAACAATGGGATAAATATCTTTGTCTCATGAAAAATTGGACGCAAAATATATCATTCCTTATTCTCTTATTTACCATCAGTCAATTTTCTTTTGGTCAAAAATCTTCAACTATAAAAGGAAAGGTCTCTGATGGGAAACTTGCTATAGAATTTGTAGATGTAGTTTTAAAAAAAGTAAGTGACTCAACAAAAGTAGCAAGCTACGCCGTGACTGATGCATCCGGAAATTTTTCATTAGAAAATGTACTTTCAGGCGATTATAAATTGCAATTCAAATTAATTGGTTTTAAAACCATAACTCAAAAAGTAAAAATTGCAGATTCTCCTATTTCTATCGGGACTATAACATTACAAACTGATACTAACTTATTGAACGCTGTTGTTGTAAAATCTCAGAAAAAGCAAATTCAAAAAACAGATGAGGGCTTTATTTTTAATGCCGTTTCTAATATTTCACAATCGGGAGGAACTGCTACGGATATGCTAAAAAACATTCCGACTGTCGCTGTTGATGCAGATGGAGGAATTACACTAAGAGGAAAATCTCCGATGATTTTAATAAATGGCAAAAATTCGGCGATTACCAATATGGATCAAATTGTAGCAAGCAGTATCGAAAGTATTGAAGTAATCAGCAATCCGACTGCAAAATATGATGCGAATGCCGAAAGTGGAATTATCAATATTAAGCTCAAAAAAAATAATCAGAGCGGTATGAATGGCGCCGTGGTTTTGGGTGGCGGATTTGGCGCAAAAGGACGTTTAAACAGTTCTGTTCTTTTGAATCATAAAACTGATAAATGGAATTTTGGTTTGGGATATGACAACCGTTTTGCCGGTAGAACTAAAAAAATAAAAGGCGAGAGAACCAATTATCTTATTGACGACGAACATTTCATTAACCAAAACAGAAGCGATCAACGAACTGAAGGTTTGCAGAATTTGAAATTCAATATTGATTTTTCTCCTAACGAGCGCAACAGTTTTTCATTTGAAGCTCTAGGAAACATGGAAAGCCAGGATAATGACGAAACTTTACATACACAGGTAAATACCAGTACGAATCAATTTTTCTCTAATAATGTTAGACATTCTTTAGAACTAGAACGCTCAAAAGTTGGCGAACTGGCTTTTGGTTATGATCGTAAATTTGCCGATGAACGAAAAAGCCTGAATGCCAGCATTACATCTTCATTTAATAAACATAGAGAAAACACTGATATTGATACTTTTAATTACGATCAATATAATGCGCAAATCGGCGACGCTTTTTTGCAGAGAACACACAATTATGAGCATGAAAACATCTCGAATGCAATTGTGAATTACGCAGTTCCAGTTTCTGAAAAGTCAATTGTAGAAACGGGTTACAAAGGAACATTCCGATTTTTTAATTCCGATTTTCAAAGTGCTGATATGACGAATGGCGAATATGTTATAAATCCTTTAGCAAGCAATGGCTTTAAATATAACGAACAGATAAATGCTGCTTACGGAATGCTAAACTCTTTTATAGGAGAAAAGGAAAATCCGAAATGGAAATACAATTTAGGATTGCGCGCCGAGCAGGTTTCGAACAATGGAAAAACACAAAACAATAGTGATAATTTTTCTAATCATTATTTAAAACTTTTCCCATCGGCATCTCTTCAAATGAATTTAGCATCTGATGAATTTGTGAAAATTGGTTACAGCAAACGTATCAATCGTCCTGATTTAGATGATTTAAATCCGTTTATTGATATTACAGATGCGTTGAATCCGCATGGTGGAAATCCGTATTTAAAACCTGAAATTATTCATATCGCCGAAATGAGTTATAACAAAGATTGGTCAAAGTACTCCTTCTCTACCAATGCTTTTTATAGAAATGCTACGAATACAATTAGGCAATATGCAGAACTTCAAGACAATGGTGTGATTTTATTACAACCCCGAAATATTGGAAGTACAATTACTTACGGTTTAGAAACTATTTTTAGCTTAAAATCAATTGGCTTTTATGATGCTAATATTAGTGTAACTGCCTTTCAGCAAAACATAAATGCTTCAAATTTAGCGCAAGATGTAGTCAATAATGCTTTTAGCTGGTACGGAAAAATGATCAATAATTTTGTTCCGTGGAAAGGCGGAAAACTACAAATTATCGGGAACTACAATTCGGCTTTGGCTACCGCACAAGGAAAAAGAATTCCGATTTATAATGTTGACATGGGTTTTCAGCAAAAATTAGGCAGCGGAAATGCGCGTCTGGGATTGGTGGTTACTGATATGTTTAACACGCTTGAAAGCGGCTACAAAAACAATACTTTATTATTTAGTAATAATCGTACTTCAAAATCAGATACTCGTGCATTAATGGTAACTTTTGCCTATACTTTTAAATCTGATTTTAAAGAAAAACTATTGGAAAATCAGTTTTCAACTGAGTAATATTTTCACAAAAAGAAAAAAAATCATTCTTGTAATTTGGATTCATTTTTCTAATGAAAATTGAACTATATTCGCGAAAAAATTTATGCCACTAAATTTTTTTTGCGCCTCCAAAAACAATTAAACCTACAAAGAATGAAATTTTTATTTTCAGTATTTATTACGTTATTTTTTGTTTCTACACATTCTTATTCACAAATTCACGTAGATCAAATTACTTACAACGGACGAGATCATTACATTACAACTACTATTGGTTACCCTGTTCCCGGAACTTTTATAACGACAGGCCAAAAAGAGCCAAGCACCGTATTAAATCAGGACGGAACAGGAGTTATTCAGTCTAACGATTTAACAAAATCCAAGATCAATTGGGGAATCGAATGCACTGACGAAGGAATTCCGGTTTTCAAGGAAGGTTTTAATAGTGCCTCTTATACTTTTTGGTACAAACCAAATGACAGCGAAGCCTGGATTTACTCTCAGTTTTCTATTCATTTTGCAAAGAAAAAAATGTTTTTAATGGGAGAAAGAGTAAAAGAATATGTTGATTATAACGTTCAATAATTTTTCTAAAACTTATATCCTAAGATAAACTTTTCTTGTTTTTTCGAAATTTTACTACAAAAAAGAAAACGTTTTCGTAGAATTTCTAAAGTACCTATAATTTTTATTATAAAATTCTGTAAATTTAAAAATTATACCCTTTTTTTATTTAATTTGCAATAAAATTCAATATATTAAACATGGTTTCAATCACACGCCTTTTTGATTTTCCCTATTATCAACAAGAAACTTATGCCCTTCCAGTTGCTTTAGCAACCAAAAAAAATGGAGTTTGGGAAAAAACATCTAGCCAGGAATATATTGCAAAAGCAAATGCTGTTTCGAGAGCATTATTACGCATAGGCGTTCAAAAAGATGATAAAATTGCTTTAATCACTTCAAACAATCGTACGGAGTGGAATATCATGGATATTGGTATTTTGCAAACCGGTGCGCAAAACGTGCCTATTTATCCAACAATTTCTGAAGAAGATTACGAATATATATTAAATCATAGTGGTAGTATTTACTGTTTTGTATCAGATGATGAAGTTTACCAAAAAGTAAAATCGATACAGGCAAATGTACCAACTTTAAAAGAAGTGTATTCTTTTAATGAAATTCCGGGTTGTAAACATTGGTCAGAATTATTGACTCTTGGAGAAGATGAAAGCAATCAAAATGAAGTTGAAGCCAGAAAAGACAGTATTCAAACCGATGATTTGGCTACGATTATTTATACTTCAGGAACAACAGGAAGACCTAAAGGCGTTATGCTTTCGCACAAAAATATTGTGTCAAATGTATTAGACAGTGCCCCAAGAATCCCTTTTGATCCGGGAAAAAGCACTGCACTAAGCTTCTTGCCTATTTGCCATATTTTCGAAAGAATGATTTTGTACATCTATCAATATTATGGTGTTTCTGTTTATTTTGGAGAATCTATTGATAAAATTAGTGATAACTTAAAAGAAGTTCGCCCAACAGTTATTACGGCTGTACCAAGACTTTTAGAGAAAGTTTACGATAAAATTTATGCTAAAGGAGCTGAATTAACGGGCATCAAGAAAAAGTTATTTTTCTGGGCTATTGATTTAGGTTTAAGATATGAGCCATACGGAGCAAATGGTGCTTGGTATGAATTTCAGTTAAAAATTGCCCGCAAACTTATTTTCAGCAAATGGAAAGAAGGTTTGGGAGGAAATTTGGATTTAATGGTTTCAGGAAGTGCTGCATTACAACCACGTTTAACAAGAGTTTTTGCTGCTGCCGAGATTCCGGTTATGGAAGGTTACGGTTTGTCTGAAACATCGCCTGTAATTGCTGTAAACGATCAAAGAAACAGAGGTTTCAAGATTGGAACGGTTGGAAAAGTAATTCGCAACGTAGAAGTTAAGATTGCTCCGGACGGTGAAATTCTTTGCAAAGGACCAAACGTAATGTTAGGCTACTTTAAAGATCCTGAAAAAACTGCCGAAGCTTTAATAGACGGATATTTTCATACAGGAGATATTGGAGAAATTGACAGCGAAGGTTTCTTGAAAATTACAGACCGTAAAAAAGAAATGTTCAAGACTTCTGGCGGAAAATATATTGCACCTCAACTAATTGAAAACGCCATGAAACAATCTCGTTTTATTGAGCAAATTATGGTAATTGGAGAAGGCGAAAAAATGCCTGCTGCTTTTATTCAGCCCAATTTTGAATTTGTAAAAGAATGGGCGAAAATTCATAAAATAACTTTAGGAAACACAGACAAAGACATTAGTTCAAATATAGACGTTATTAAACGTATTGACGAAGAAATTGAAGGAATCAACAAAAAATTTGGACACTGGGAACAAATCAAACGTTTTGAGTTAACTCCGGATGTTTGGTCTATCGATGGCGGACAATTGACTCCTACTTTAAAATTGAAACGTAAAATCATTAAAGAAATTTATAAAGATCTTTACTTTAAAATCTACGATCACAATTAAAAATCAAAATAATTAACCAACGAAAAAGGCTGTCTTTTATGAGACAGCCTTTTTTTATTTCACGAAGATTTCCTTCAATTTACAAATTGTATTTTTACAATTCTTCACTTCTGTTTACTAGAAGAACATGCTTTTAAAATCTCGAAAAAAACTTCTTTTCTTAGACTTTTTTTCAAGCTTATCTTTTTTTACAGAACTCTTTTTTTCAAAAACTGCCTGAACTTTTTCAATTCGTTTTACTGGTTTTGTTTCTTCGGTTTTAGAATTTTCGTAAAACCTTTTAAAAGGACGTGGCTCAAAGTCAACCAAAATAGCTGCCATATTTATAGCATCGATATTTGATAGCTCTGTTTCGCCTTTAAAGAACGTCTCGATAGGTCTAAACTTATCTTTCTTCTCCTTAAACTTATTCTTTTTACTATGATCGAAATCTAATCCTAATAGATTACTAAAAACGTTCAAGTCATCTTTCGTTGGGTTATTTTCGAAAATCAACCAGCATAAATCACGAAGTACTCCACGAGAAGGTTTGTACAAATAATCAAAGTATTTACCTTCTTTTTCGATCTCGTATTTTTTTCTAATTGCTTTTTTATATTTTTCTAATGTATTGTTTTGCATGGTATTTTTATTTTTGCAATTCTTGGAATTCTCAGGAAATCGAAGGTTTTTCCGGGAAATCCAATATCACAAAAGGTTAAAAGCACCATTGCTTTACTAGAGAAACATCTCTAAATGATATATATAATATTCCTAAAATTCCCCTTTCCATTCCATAGGTTAATAAGTTCTAAATCCGCTTCTTTACTTGAGGCAAACGGCAACTCACCAAATTCCACTTTATCTGTTTGACCACTATAGTCTGACCTAAGTCCTATTTTTTGATTCATCCTTAAATTTTTATTGTTAATTTTTTTTTAGCTTCTGAGGTACTATCCCGAAGCTTCGGGACTAAGAGACTAAGTTTTTTCTTTAGCACTCTGAACCCTTGTTCCTTTGTTCCTTTGCTTCTATGAACCTATGTTCCTAAAAACAAAAAAAGCACCCAATTAAAGGTGCTTCATGACAAATACGATATAATTATCCTATTGCCTATATTGATGCACCAGTATGTAAAAGCATTCACTATTCGAAGTCGTGGCTGCTAATCCTTTATTGTTTATGTATAATTTAAAATTCATATTGTTTTATTTTTTAAAATTGTTGTTGTTGTTGTTGTTGTTGTTGTGAAACGTTATGTTTCGATTTTGTTTGGCAAAGATATGATGGAAAAAATCACATTTCCAAATCATTTTTAAAATTACTTTATTAACTTACAGATAGTTACACTTAAATTAAAACAAAGAAATCCCTGTCCGCAAACTGATGCAGATTTATCTTTTTATCAAATGACTGTTACTCATCAGATTACTTTTCAAGATTATATTTCGCTATTTTGATTAATCATTAAACATTTGGTCAATTATTTTTTTTAATATTTCTGGTTATGGTTTGTTTTCAATCATTTTGCTATCATGTCGAGCGCAATAGAAGTTCTTTTTGAACGAAATTGAAGTGCCTTAAAACAAAAAAAGCATCCTCAATAAGGATGCTTTTATATATTTATGTTGAGTTTAAACTCTAAAATTCACATTTCAATTTCATAAAAATACTTATTGCATCCTGCCACTTCAACTGGAAAATCTCCGGCTAAAGGTTCAAAACTAAGGATTGCTGAAAGTATCATCTGTATTTTTCTATTTTTTAATTACAGATACAAATATATTATATTTTGCATTAATTTAACAAATTTCACAATAAATAAGATTTTTACAACAATCGCCTTGATGATTGCTGTTTTACACGGTTTTGCATTTCTCACCTGTTAAAGCCTGTGTCCCACTTGCGAATTCAATTAAAAATCAAAATAATTAACCAAAGAAAAAGGCTGTCTTTTACGAGACAGCCTTTTTTATTTCACGAAGATTTCCTTTAATTGACTGATAACATTACCGCCACCAGAAATTGTGATTTCACCAATTTTATCGGCAATTTTTTCCACGTATTCCATCTCTTTCAATTTCCACAACATTTCGTTTTCTTCCATCAGCTTTGCTGTGTTCAATAAACTTCTGGTTGCAGCGGTTTCTTCTCTTCTCATGATGCTGTTGGCTTGCGCTTTTTTCTCGGCAACCAAAACCTGATTCATGATTTCCTTCATATCTCCAGGCAAGATTACATCACGAATTCCGGCATCAGAAATCACTAATCCCAACTCGTTGATCTTAGTCGTTACTTCGGCTAAAATTGCCTCAGCAATTGTATCCTTTTTACCTAACAATTCATCCAAAGTCAATCCTCCAACAAAAGCTCTCAAAGCCAATTGCATTGCCACGTACAATTGTTTCTCAAAGTCTTTGTTATCCACCAAAGCTTTCATGATATCAACTACTTGGTATCTCACAAAAAAGTTGATTCTCAATCCTGCTTTATCTTTCGTTAACAATTCCTGACCTGAAATCTCGACTTGTTGCTGTCTGGCATCAACAGTTTTAACTTCAATAGTAATCGCGTTATTCCAAAAGTAGTGCGTTCCGGCTTTTAACTCTTTTACAAAAGTTCCGTTTACAAACAACAATGCTTTATCGTTGCTTGCAACAATGTACTTTCTTGTAAAAAGTCTCAATTGGGCATTTTCTAATAAATTTACAGCAACATTCTCCGTAATTTCAATTTTAGAAATATCTGCTTTTGTGAATTCATTTTGGGCAATTCCTTTCCAAAACGCATATCTTCCCGCAGGCAAAACTCCTTTAAAGTTTCCGTTTACAAATTGCAGAACAATTTCGTTATCAGCAACCGCAACAATTTCCAACATAGAAGCCAATTTTTCGTTTTGCAACAAAATATTCAACTCAAATGGCGCTTGAAATATTGCGTTCATATTATAGATCATTACATTTTTGTCTCCAAAAATCCAGTGCATTCCTGCTTCTACTACATTTACTAATTTTCCGTTTTCGAATACCAAACCTACTTGGTACGCCTCGATTTTAATTCTTTTTATCATAATATTTTTTGTCTTTTTTTTGTTTCAAGTTTTCTTTGTTTCAAGTTTCAAGTTTCAAGTTTCAAGTTTCAAGTTTAACACTATCGAAATCTTGCTTCTATTCTCTTGCCTCTATTCTCTTTCTTCTATATTCTATATTCTTGCTTCTATGCTCTTCTCTCTAATTCTAAATAAAAAAACTTCATTGCCTCTCTCCTCTGAGAAAAACGGACAAACAGCTTGCGGTTTCTTTACTCCTATTGTTTTGCGATTCTATTTTGTAAAAGCGATTCTAAAAATCCTTAAACAATCAAACCGAAAAGAAAATGAGTAATTCAAAATACATTTCTGTTCGCACTGGTTTTATCATGAGTGTGAAATTTTAGTCCCGTCCCGATCCCGAAGTTTCGGGACTGGACTAAAATTTCACTGACAAAGACAAATCAGTTTTCTTTGGATAAGCATCTTTTTAAGAGTGATGCGCTCTGGCGACAAGCCACTGTCAAACTGAACCTAAATCAGTGCAGGATTCGAACCTGCGAATTTTCTATTGTTCTAACCAGACTGAACTATCGCATTACTGCGAATGGGAGTCGAACCCATGACCGATAGAGTGAGATCATTTTTTGGAAAACAATCAAAACCTCCAAATCAAGTTGCATAGAAAAACATAATACGCTTTTGCGAAAAGTTCCCTACAATGGTGCTATACAGAAACACGCAACAGGACTTGTTTGATATTGTAAATCAAAGTTTCCTTTGATGTATTTCAATTTATAAAAGAACTTGTTTTATTTCTTGAGCAAATATTCAAATTGTAGTGCGCAGTTATTCTGCGTAGTAATTTATATTTGCTACGAAGGCACTAAGACTATATTTTTTTTCTTTGCGACTCAGCGGCTTTGCGCGAAAATCATTCGCATTTTTTGCTCTAAGATTATCTTAATCAATCTCTCGCAAAGCCGCAGAGTCGCAAATTTTTTTTCCAACATATTAAAGATTCTTTTAAAATCTTAGCAACTCAGAAGCTTAGCAACTTCAAAAAAAGCGGCTCATACAGGAGTTGAACCCGTTTCTCCCGAGAGACAGTCGGGAAGGTTAGCCAGTAATCCCAATGAGCCAGTTCCTTCTAGAGAACGTGCGATTTTGGAAAGAACCGAACCTTCAACCTATTGATTAACAACTAATAAATCTACCAATTGAGCTATTAAATCATTTATTTTTGGGCACAAAAAACACCCGCTTAAAGGTTATTTCTCTGTCATACTAAGCGGGGTCGAAATCTCATTTCTATATAATTAGTGCTGAAATATTTATCGTACAGACCAAAATTTTCATTTAAAACCTCAGTTATACCTGAATAATTTTATATTTTTGAGAATATACGCACATATTATTTTTCATCAAATTCAGTCTTTAAAATACCATGAAAAAATATTTAAAATACATAGACGGAAACTCTGATAAGTTTTGGCAAATTGAAGTTACAGGATTAGAATATACTGTGACTTACGGCAAAAACGGAACATCAGGAACTTCTCAAACCAAATCATTTTCTACAGACGAAGAATGTCTGAAATCAGCAGAAAAAATACTGGCCGAAAAAGTAAAAAAAGGATATTCGGAAACTGGTGATGTTGCTGTAGCTTCAAAACCTAAAACCGCTAAAAGCGCAAAATCTGATGAAGTTCTTGAAGAATATGAGACTATCATAAAATGTAAAAATATAGATTTGCTTTTGCCTTTTCTAAAAGAAAAATCAAAAGGGAATATTGAAGCGCTAAAAAAACTGATCAAGAAAAGTAAACGTTATTTTATGACTTATACTGATCTTACCAAAGATCCGGGTTACGTAAAAAAAGACAAACACGATTATGGCTGGGGAACACGAGGCGATAAAAAACAAAGTGATATTATTACCCTAAGCGCGATCGCCTTATTTGATAAAGCAGATATCAATTCCTGGGACGAGGCTTTGAGTCTATTAAATGAATTAGACGAAAAACCTCACGTGATGGAAGTTTTATTGTGGGCAAAACCCAATTGGCTCGATACTTTTATTTTAGACAAAGTAAAAAGACAAGATTGGGTAGGCTTTAATTATCATACCCTCCGCAAACTCGAAGAACACGATTTATTAACCTATAATTCTGAACTATACGCTTTGACATTGGCCGCAACGAATGAGTGGCGTGCCAAAATGAAGACCCGAAGATTCATTAATACATCCTTAAGCGACAAATTAACGTATCAAAGGGATATTCCGGAATTGTTTAATTATGAAACGATTCTGCACAGTAGTTTTTTTAGGGATAATGATAAACAAAAGCACGATGAGTTCCAGACCTGGGCCGTTATTTACAAATCATTATTAGAGGAGAAAAAGATGGATCGCGCGTTTTTTATCGAAAATGCGATCCTAATCCAGACCAAAGAATGGAACAATAATCTGAAATCTTTCTTTAGAAAAAGAATTGAAGAATTTAATATTACTGCCGATGAACTGATTCTTTATCAGGAAAATATATTCTCTTTTCTACACAATCCGTATCCGCCTATAACGAGTTACGGAATTGAACTGATCAAGAAAATATACGATCATCCAAAATTCAAAACCAAATCATTCCTGGAATGGCTCGAACCTTTAATGATGCGCAGCGATTGCAAAGCGGCCATTAAAAATGTTTTGCCAATTCTGGAAAAAATCACCAAATCGAACCCTAAACTAAGCGCCACAATTGCATCTATTATTGCAGATGTTTATGTTATTGCAGATCTGGCTTTGCAGGAACGCGCTACCAAAATTATTACCAAAATTGCCAACGTAAAAGATAAAACTCTTAAAGAGAAATTATCATCTTACGTGACTTTGATGCAGGGAAATATAAAATCAGGGTTAACGCAGTTTTTAGACGAAGATGCTCTGGTTGTTGATGATACTGCACATGAAGAATATACATTTGAACCTCAACAAGAATTATTGCTTACAGAAAAAGTTCAGTTGCCAAAGGATTGGAACGATGTTGTTTTTCAGTTTGGAAATTTCATCAATTCAGAAGAAACGGTCGATTCAGAAATTCTATTGAATATTTATATTGCGCAACGGGATTTGTTTCCTGCAGATTATAGCGCGCAATTGCAGCCTTATGAAAAGCAATTGCAGAAACATTATTTTGAAGCCACTCACAAAAATTTCGTGAAAGCATTTTTACAATCTAAAATTGCCAACATCGACAACAAATTCAATAGTAAAGTCAATCATTATTCAAAGATTAATACCACTTTGCTGATGCAGCCTTTACTCGAAAAAGTACAGCAAAAAATAGATACCAATTCTACTTTGCCCCTGCTCTCTTTCCCTAGCCATAAACCGTATTGGGTCGCTCCAAAAGTTTTGCTCGAAAGAATTATTGCGTATCAAAATACCAACGAAGAAATTGATGCTGCCGATTTGGCTATTGCAATCGCGCGTATGCCGAGAGAAAATGTTGAAGAAGCCATTCCGTTATTGGATAAGATCGAAGGCGAACTCAAACCCTTATTATCGTTTTGTCTGGGCGTAAACGAAAAAGTAGCATTAGATTCGACTTCGTTGTTTTCGAAACTATTGGCGACAATGGGCAAAACGACCAAAGAAACCGGAAACTTATCGCTTTGGGCAGTTGCTGCAAGAACTTTTTATCCAAACGATACTTTCCCTGAATTCGAAAATACCTATTTAAAAGATGTTCCGTTTGTGGTTGCTCCTTTTAAACCGGTAGTTCAGTTTAAAGAAAAATGGAATGAATGGACAAACTATCAAACCAAAGAAAAAGAGCGAACGCCATCGTGGTACGAGCTAAAATTTGATTTGCCGAATTATTCTAAAATTCCAAATTATTTACTGTACAGCCTTGATGTGTATCAGCGACCAAACAGTTGGGATTATTTACTTAATTATACCGGAAACACCTATTTCTGGCACAGTCTTACGCCACAAAACTCAGATGCGCTGGCATTGACTTTATTGCATAATTGTAATATTGCCGATGGTGCAAAACCGGAATTAAAAGGTTTTTTAGACGTCATCAACCGACCTGAATTTCGATTCTCAGACATCAGCCTGTTTTTGTATGCCTGCTGTTTCTTTCAGGAAAAGAAAGATTTACGATTACTGGCATCAGAAGTTTTGATTCAGTTAATCGAAAAACAAGCCATAGATATCGAACTTTTTGCTGAGAAAATAGCGTATCTGGTAACCGAAAAATATGGCGTGTTTTTAAGATTAGTCGACGGATTAATTGCCATAAAAGATGTTTCGCCATTGCATAATAATGCTTTATTGAAGTTGTTGAACGCCTTCTTTTCAACTCTTGATCTAAAAGACAAATTACCAACCAACTTCAAGAAAATAATAGAAAATTATCTGGATATTTTAACCAAAACCAATCAGAAACCATCTGCTGAGGCAATTGTTTTCTTTGAAAAATGGAAAGATAATGCATCGCTTAAATCATTGATTAAGCAAATTTTAAAATAAAGAAAAATGAAAGATCTCGAATATAATTATAAAGGAATTTCGACTTACAGTAAAACCAAAGGCATTAACAATCTGGTTTTGGCACACCAAACCGAAATTGAAGAAGTCAATAACATACCCTGTTTTTTCTGGGGAAGTTTGACAGATCCTTATGTTACCGCAAAATGTTGGACTACGATTGCCAAAGTCGTTCGTTCCAGTTTTGGTCCCATTCCGCCAAGTCTTCGCGATCCTATCGTTTCGGCAGGATCTGAGCGTTTGCGTTTCGAAGGATTTTCGTCCTGCAATGGCGTTTATGTGCGATTAGACATGAAACCCGAAGCAATCGACGGAGAATTTATTGCCAACGGAACCACGAATGTCGATTTTAATGACCCAATGCTGAATGCCTTAAATGCGATTCAGAAAAACGAAAAAGTAACGCTTGCCGTGGGTCAGCAGGATGTTCAGGTGATTACCAGCAAAGCAAAAGTGACGGAGAAAAAAGTGACTTTGCCAATGCGCTGGATAAAAGGTTTAACGAGCGTTCAGTTGTATCTGGCAGATATGGATATTAAGTTTGAGTTGAATAAAATTCAGACGATTCAGCTGTTTCAAAGTTTACCAAAAGGAACTGTAAAAGGTGATTTTTTCATCACCAAAAGAGCCGGAAAATTTATGTTTTCGACTTTAGCTACAGCCGATAGCGTTAGAATTGGCGGTGTGCAGCGTTTGCGTTTGTTAGAAGGAATTCTGGCTATTGTAGATAAATTTTTCATCTACGAATCGTCAGACAAACAAACTTGCGCGATTGTGGCCGAGTTTGGAAAAATGCAGCTTCTTATGGCTTTTTCTCCAGATTCCTACCGAGGTTTTTCGGGCGAAGGAAATGTACTCGAAACAATGACCGAAAACTTACCTATAGAATGGGTTTACGGATTAAACAGTTTATTAAAATCAAACGAAACTTTTGACCCAACAATGCTTTCGATCGAAAATGACATCGATTTTGGCACGATGGATAATCTGACTTCGAATTTATCCTCGATGGGATTATTGGGTTATGATTTAAGCGAAAAAGCACATTTTTACCGTCGTCTTCCTTTTAAAACCGAACGTATTTTATCACTAAATCCGAGGCTTAAAAATGCCAAAAAACTATTAGCTAACGAAGACATCGAAATCGTCGAGCGAAGAGCCGATTATATCGAAGCCAAAGTAAAAGGTTCCGGCGTTGTACACAAAGTTATTATCGACAATAATTCGCAAAGATGTACCTGCGACTGGTTTACGGCTTATCAGGGTAAAAGAGGGATTTGCAAGCATATTTTGGGAGTTAAAATGATGATTTCTTAGCAGCTTGTTTTTATTTAAACACATACAAACATAGGTTATAGTCTTTATAAAAGAATACAAAAAGAAACAAGTTTCTAACACATAGCTCTCTATGTTTATTTTAAATAAGTGAAACGCCTTTTTTAAGTGTGTTAAGTCTATGTTTCTATGTGTTAAAAACAATTACACTTAACCTATTAAAGTAAGAAAAAGCATATATTTACTTTTTATAAAACCAACCAAAATTGTATTTTATCAAATTGATTTTGTATTTTACGGAAAGCTATTTTTATCAAAAAAAATAAATACCTTTGAATTATGAGCACAGCAACTAAACCCAAACATATTGGCAGAAATATTAGCCGAATAAGAGAGCTTCGTGGTATGAAACAAGAAGCACTTGCGCAAGCAATTGGTTCAAACCAACAAGCTATTTCAGGAATTGAAGGAAGCGAAGAAGTTGATGCTAAAAAACTGCTAGAAATTGCAAAAGCACTTGGCGTTACTGTTGAAGCGATTGAAAACTTTTCGGAAGAATCTGTTTTTAGTTACTTTAATACCTTTTATGATAATAGTGTTAATCAAGGTCAAATAAATGGTCCTAATCATAATTGTACATTCAATCCTCTTGATAAAGTTGTGGAATTTTACGAACGTTTGGTTCAGGCTGAAAAAGATAAGGTTGAGTATTTAGAGAAATTGATGAAATTGAAATAGGGATTTTTCTTTTTATATAGAATTGAAAAAAGCGCAAAACTTTAAGGTTTGCGCTTTTTTTTGTTATTAAATATATCTGTATTTTGAAAATAAGCTATTCTTCATCTTGAAGCAAAAAACCTTTTCTCTTTAGATAATCATTATAGATTTTTTGAATCTTCAATTCTTTCTGAGTTGACAACCATTCTATTGGCTTTTCAGCATGCTCTTCGGGTATAAGTTTATAAATCTTAATTGCAATTGATCTTGAAATTCCTTTAGAAATCAAAAATAAAACTAAATTATCTCTAGTTCCTAATTCTAACATTGTAGGTAAAGAAAGGCTAAGCTTATATAACTCTAATTCTTCTTCTGTAAGTACATATTCTAAAATATCCGCCAGTAACTTTGTATATTTTACTAAAACATAACCTATTATCGATGAATAAATTTTTATTACTTCATTTATTGTCTTATTTACATCTCTTTTATTATTTCTATCGATAATTTTTCTGACATCAGAATTAAAATCTATCTCTTTAATTATCAATTCTTTAAAACTTACATTATCTAACCATAAAGTAGCATAAAATACCATTTGTGGAACTGTTCTGGAGATATCATGTTTAAAATAAGCTTCCTTATGAAAATCAAATATTTCATCCAACTTGTATAATATATTATTTAATTGGCCAAAGAAATTACTTTCTTGGTGAACTTTTTTTGATAATGTCTCCCTATCCCATTTCGCATTTATATATTTATGCATATGAAGAACCCAATCTTTTACACCTTCTTCCTTAATTCTTAAGTATAACTGATTTTGAAGTTCAGGATCTATACTAGGATTGAGTCGTAATACGTCACTGGGCAACTTAATATATTCTAATTTTTCAGAAAGATTACTTACTATTAGTTCAATTAAATTCTCATCTGTATTTTTATCCTTTAGGTACTCAACAAGTTTTTCTTCCCCTTTAAGGTACTTCAGTTTTAGGAAAGTAACTCCAAACTCTAATTTCTTATTCCCAATATCCAGAGGTTGGTTTAAAGCCGAAATTAATTCGTCAATTGGATGGCTTAAAATTTTATTAATAGCGGGAATAATTTCTTTATCAGGCTCATTTTCAAAAAAATCCTCAGCCCATTCTTCTTCTTCTTTTTCTAAGCAAATTATCGTTCCAGTAAGCGCATCTCTAATCCTACCAGCCCGCCCAACGATATTTCCAAATTCAAATGGGCTTAGTTTCTTGTTATCTTTTTTTGGGTATGGAATAAAAATTTTTTCAGCAGGTAAATTAACTCCTTCTACCAATGTAGAAGTACAAATAATATTATCAAGATATCCATTTGAAAAAAGATACTCTAATTCACCTCTTATAATCTCAGGCAATTTGCCATGATGAAAAGCAGATTTAATTTTTAATATATCTACTAAATTGTATTGATGATGAATTTCTTCTTTTATTAAATCAATCAATTCATTTATTTCTTCGCTTAATTGAGGTTTTTCATTACTTTTAGCTACTGTTAAATAATTTGAAAATTGCTCTACATAATTTGCTTTTGGTAAATAAATTAAATTTTTGCTTTTCTTTCCAAATTTCAATAAAACATTTACTGTCGTTTTTAATTTATTATCCTTTATTTGTTTTCCATAATCAAAATCAATTGGAACCTCAATTTTGTTTATTAATTCTTCAAGAAAAAAAATACTAGCAAGAACTACCTTATTATCCTTTAATGGTTTTAAACTAATTTTTAATTGAAATACTGGAGAGAATATTGTTTTTAAATTTTCGCTGAACTCTTTAAACATTTGTTTTAATAATGAGTCCGGATTATTCAAAAACGGCCCTGCCGTTATTTTTCTGGATTTTTTCCATAGAGCTTCCATTTCATTGATTAAATGCTCAAAAACAAAACCCCTATTACCTTCGTCTTCAATATTTTGAACTTCATCTATAAAGATCAAATCAGGAGAAAAATCATTTTTATAAGAATACTGTATTAATTTTAATGTCCGTTCTGGTGTCAATATAAATATCTCTTTATTTGAGAATTGGTCTTCTACATCAAGACCTTCTTTTTCTATAAATGCAGTATTTATGTTTACATCAGAATCTAATATTCTTCTAAAATCTTCTGAAACTTCTGAAATTAAAGCTCTAGTTGGAACAATATAAATGACAAAAAATGATTCTCTGTTTAAAAAAGAATATCTAACAAAATTTTGAATTATAAATGATTTTCCCGCAGAAGTTGGAGCAGATATAGCAACATTTTCATTGCTCCTTGTCAATATGTTCCATAAAAATTTTTGGTAATCTGATCCAATTATTTTTTTACTTCCACTATCAATTTCATTTAAAGCAATTTTAGATCCCAATTCAAAGTCCATTACCGTACCAAAACTAACATCAAAAAATAAATTTCCAGACATTGAATTTATTGTTACAAGTTCTTTAAAAAACTTAGCAGCAATCAAATTTCCTGATCTAGATAAAATGATATAAGCGACTTTCCTATATTCTTTCGAATCATATTCTAAAAAGAGAGCAATTCCAAATACTGAACTTAAATACTTATCATTTTCTTCAGTACTTGTAGAAATAATGGTAGCTAGCCATATCGCCTTGTCTAAACTATTTTCATCAATCTCGTTTTTCGGTAATTCTACTTCTAATTCAGAATAAAATCTATTTGTTATTAAAGAATTTAAAACACCTTTAAAAACAGGATGTTCTTTTGCTGATTTAATCGTTAAATTCGTCATCCTTTCCGTTCGTATTTTCTTCCATTATGGAAAATCTGATAACACATTTCTCTAAAAGAACTAACATCTCTAACCGGCATCATAAAAAATTCAAGTGTAATATCTGAAACATTTGCCAATGATTTTTTAATATAATTTGTTCTTTTAGTTTTAACTGATTTAATTAATTTTAAAATTTCATTTTCTATTTCTGTCAAATCTTCTTCGATTATTTTACCAATTTTTTTCTCCTTATACATTAAAAAAGCGGGATAGCATATACTGTATTCCTCAAATTCTTTTTGTTTAACTCTTAAACTTTGATAAATTAGATCCAAATCACCTTGGTCTAAATTATTTAAATCCCTGCTTAGGTGTTTTTTTGCTACATCCAATTCTCTCTCTACTGTTTCAGAGTTGCTTATAAATCTTTCTAAAGATTCTATTACATCTCCTACACACGCATTAAAACTATTTCTCATTTTAGACTCACCAATTAAAAGAGTTGCTTTATCATTAATATTCCCAATAAAAATTCCGTCTCCTCCTTTTACTTGATCATTATTATTATATGTTTGAGAAATTTTATGAACAATCATGGGCGCTTGCAATACAGATTCAACGAATAGATATAAAATTAGTTCACCATATCTGCCATCTGTTAATGGATCAATATCTCCAAAATAACTTAATGCTTTATCAAGAGGAATATATCCATCCTCAATAAGTTCCTTTATTTCTTTTTTATCAAATACATATTGTTCAACTTCACAACGCAAGTAATTTATAAAACCTTCAATATTCTGCTCATTATTTTCACATTTTAAACTATAAAATTTAATTTTAACTTCATCTGAGATTACTTCCTCTTCATGTAGAATAAACCAATTCAAAAAAGTGTCTCTGTCAACTTTTATAAGCTGTAACCAATCTATTTCTTTAATCTTAGTTGCCATCTCCAATTGATTATGTTACTATTTATGTAAATATATAAAGATTTTTACTACATGTTTTTACGGTTTTCCGTAATCAATCTTTTAAATAAATCATTGAAATTCAATAAAATGTATCTAGCCGAATATCATTTTATGTCTTGTCTTCAAATATATATAAACAAAAAGCCTTTAAACCCAGTAAAAACACCTGATTTAAAAGCCAACAAATAAAATCTCTAATAATACCTAACAGGTTTTTGAAACCTGTTAGGAAACATCGCTATTTAGTAATCTTCATTATCAGGCGGAGCAGTTTTATTACGTGTCGTTATTTCCCAATTCTCTTTTTGATATGGATTATCTATTTTATCAATTTGAACTAAAAACCTCAATTGCCCTTTGCGGTCGTCATCTTTATCAATTAAAACTCTAAATCCGTATCCTTTTATCTTTTCGATATATTCGTTGTCTAAAGGATTGTTCTGATAATAGCTTATTGCAACATTAATTTCTTTTGAAAACTGAGTATTCTTAGCTAAAAATTCTAATAATTGTAAAGCAGCTTCCTTTTTAAATTCAGTATCATTTATTTTATCCGGTTCTACTTTATAAAACGTATTAAACTCTAATATTAAATTATCACAGCCACCTACACTTGCATTAATTAGAGTATCATTCTTTTTATATATTTCTTCGATAGTTTCGGTATAATTATGCATTTCGATACTTCTGGTACGTTTTTCTACTCCAGGAATATCATTAAAAATAGTTTTAGATTTCAATTTTGCCAATTTACATTTTGACAAATATGATTCTTCGTATAGATTACCATTCTTGTATATAAATGATAATGAAGTCGATTTTAAATTTTCTACCGAACTTGAATACGTTCTGAAATTTTGTGTAACCTTAATTTTAAATTTATTACCAACAAAATTTGCTTCGTCAATTATATTGTATGAAAAAGGAGCATATCCCAGAATACTATGAGATTCTTTTTCCTTAATTTCATCTTTCATAATATAGAAAATAAAATCTTGATTTGTGTTTGCATTTCCTCCTAACATTCCTTCAGATGATCTGTTAATTACATAATCAATGATTCCGTCATTATTAAAATCAGCTTTTTCAAAAATTGAAAATGAAACGGTATAAGGATCGTCATCATTTGCAAACGAAACGTAATAAGGAGATTCAGATATTTGCATTTCCTTATATTTTTGTTCGCCAATTTCTTCATTTAAAAGCCTTTTTAAAAAATTGCCTTCTATTTCGGTCGGAATTACTTTTTCTTCTTCTGGTTCTACAGCCGAAACCGTGTCTTTACTACTTTTTTTATGTACAGCTTTTACTTCTTTTTTGCATGAAAATGCTAAGAGAATAAAGGCAAGAAGAATTATTTTTTTACTTTGAAAGCATATTGATTTATAAGTCATTAATCAATCTTATTTTGGGTTAAACTGCTAAAAATTAATTAGTTTTTCGGTATGTATATGAGTTGTATTATGACTTCAAATTAACAAATAAAAAACCACAAACTCACATGATAAATTTGCAAATTTGCGGTTAGAAATAAATTAAATTCCAATTCTAAATTCCAAAAAAGTCTTTAGCATTCCTGGTCGTTTCTTCAGCAACCACAATCCCCGAAACTCCTTTAAACTGCGCTACAGTTGCTGCAACAAAAGGCAGAAAAGCAGGTTCGCAACGGCGTTCGTGGTATTTTTTCAGGAGATTATTGGGTACGTTTTTCGGCAGCATGAATGGTGCATCGGTTTCGATCATCATTCGGTCAAGCGGCACATACTGAATGACTTCTTTTAAATGACTGAAACGTTTGGTATCTGAAATTGCTCCCGTAAAACCCAGATAAAATCCGTTATCGAGATAGGTTTTGGCTTCTTGCAAAGTTCCCGTAAAACAATGCACAACGGCTTTTGGTAATTGCGGTAAATAGTCTTTGGTAATGCTCATAAACCTTGTAAAAGCGGCTCTTTCGTGCAAAAACAAAGGCTTTTGAACTTCGATCGCCAATTCTAATTGGGCTTTGTAACAGGTTTCCTGTACATTTCTGGGCGAAAAGTCACGATCAAAATCGAGTCCGCACTCACCTACTGAAACTACGTGTTTCTGTTTTAATAAATTTCGAAGTTTCATAATGCTCTGCGCATCAAAACTCTTCGCATCATGCGGGTGAATTCCCGCCGTTGCATATAATATTCTGGGATATTCTTTTGCCATTTGGGCAGAAGCCTCGCTATTTTTTACGCTTGTTCCGGTGAGTATCATTTGCGATACATCGGCATCGATCGCATCTTGTACGACATCGTCTATGTCGTTTTGGAATTGTTTGTTTGTTAAATTAATTCCGATATCTATATATGTCATTTTTTTTTTAAAGTTACAAAAGCTCAAAGGGACAGAGGGACAAAGGTTTCTTCTCTTTGAGTCTTTAATTATTATTTTAAGTTGCTAAGGTTCTGAGAGGCTAAGGGGCTAAGGTTTTTCTCTCTCTGTTGCCTTAAATTATTTTTTTTTTAGTGTAATATTTGTCATTTCGACCGAAGGGAGAAATCACACTATCCCGAAGCCTCGGGACGCAATCAGAATGTCGCCAATCTTTGTCGAGTCCCGCGTTTGATTTCTCCCTTCGGCCGAAATGACAAACTTTGCGCAGAAAAACTCTTTGCGACCTTCGCGTAATTCTTTGCGCTCTTTGCGGTTAAAATTACCACAAAACGTTAGACGCACTGCAGTGCGTCTCTACACTGAAAACTGAGACCGTGACTGATCAAAAAAAAAACGTCTCTACACTGAAAACTGCGACTGAACACTAAAAATCAATCCTCACGGCTTCCGTCATCCGCCATTCTAACCAATTTAGGGGTAAACTTCGCTACAACATCAACTAAATCTTGCTGTGCTTCCATGACTTGATTGATATCTTTGTAAGCCATTGGCGCTTCGTCCAAACCTGCGCCAATAAGTGTTACGCCGTGATGTTGTAAAATCGATTGCATCTCCGTTTTAGTAATGTTTTTTATGGCTTTCGTTCTACTCATTTGTCTTCCTGCTCCATGCGAAGCCGAATTTATGGCGTTCTCCTCGCCTTTTCCTCTCACCAAAAATCCTGGTGCAGTCATGCTTCCGGGAATGATTCCCATAACGCCTTTACCAGCTGGAGTTGCTCCTTTTCTATGTACGATCACTTCTTCACCGTTCCAGATTTCTTTCCACGCAAAATTATGGTGATTTTCGACTTTGGCTAAAATCGTTGCTCCCAGAGCGCGTTCCATTTTGTTATGGATAATCTCATGACAAGCCGAAGCGTAATCTCCCGCAAGATTCATCGCCATCCAATATTCTTGTCCCAATTGTGAGTTCATATCCAGATACGCTAAGTTTTTAGCCACTTCCGGAAGTTTACAAACGTCTTTTGCCATTTTAGTATAATGTCCGGCAATTGTGGCACCCATTCCACGCGAACCTGAATGCGTTAACAAAGCGACATATTTTCCTTTTGGAATATTCAAAACCACATCGTCTTTCGCAAATTCCATGATTCCAAATTCGACAAAGTGATTCCCACCACCTGAAGATCCCAATTGCGACCAGGCTTTATCTTTTAAATTCTTCACAAACGGAGTCATATTAAAAGCATCGTTTTCTAAAACCGCATGATCTAATTTGTATTGTCCGTGAAATCCGTGACCTGCTCCAAAAATCGAATTCGCAATTAATTCTCTTTTGAACTTAGCTTCGTTTTCAAAGTAAAAATCTTCGCCAATATCATAAACTGACAAAGCCATTCTGCACCCAATATCAACTCCAACTCCATACGGAATAATAGCATTTTTAGTAGCTAAAACACCGCCAATTGGCAATCCATAACCTTGATGCGCATCTGGCATTAAAGCGCCGGCAACGGTAACAGGCAATTTCATGGCAACTTCCATTTGTTTTCTGGCTCCGTCTTCGATATGTTCTAATCCGTAAGCAGAATATGCATTGGGGTTTTGGTTTAAAGCGATAAAATCTTCTGGTTTTTCATTTGCTTTTTCGATTAAGGCAATGGCCAATTTGCTAAAAATTTTATCGTCAATATATTTTTCCGGAGTATTTAAAACGTTATTAAAATTTGCAATCATTTCATCTCTTGTAAATCCGTTTCGTTTGCTATTTATTTTTAAGGCAATACCAATTATTTTCCCCTCTGGAAATCCTAATTCAAGTATATCTGTACCGTTTATTTGTGTGTTCATTGTTTCTATTTTTTGATAGTACAAATGTTTATACTTACTACGCAATTATTTTGCGCAGTAAAATAAAAAATGTATTTTTATTTTAACTAAAGCATAAATCTCTCGCAAAGACGCGAAGTCGCAAAGTTTTTGTTTTTAAAGCCACAGATTAAAAGATTAAAAAAAATCTGCTTGATCTGCACAATCTGCGAGAAAGAAAACTTCACGCCTTCGAGAGCAAAACAACACAATATGTCACAAAACAAAAATGCCTTAATTCGGTATAAAACGATCGACAAATGTCTGCAAAATAAATACCGGCAATGGACTCTGGAAGATTTAATCGAATGCTGTTCTGAAGCTTTGTTTGAATATGAAGGCCGCGAAAACCCTATTAGCAAACGGACGATTCAAATGGATATTCAGCTGATGCGGAGCGAAAAGCTGGGTTACAATGCGCCAATTGTTGTTTACGATAAAAAGTATTATAAGTATGAAGACGAAGAATTTTCGATAACCGATATTCCACTAACGGAAACGGATATGAATGTTTTGACAGAAACGGTTTCGATGCTGAAACAGTTTAAGGATTTTTCTTTGTTTAATGATGTATCGGATATTTTGCAACGTTTGGAGGATAAAATCTACTCTGAAAAGTCGCATACCAAACCCGTAATTTATCTGGATAAAAATGAGAAACTGAAAGGGCTTCATTATTTAGATGAAATTTATCAGGCGATTATCAAAAAAGTTGTACTTGTAATTACTTACAAATCATTTAAATCAAAAGAAGAAAACAAGTTTCATTTTCATCCTTTTATTTTAAAAGAATTCAATAATCGATGGTTTTTGGTTGGGAAGAAAAAAAGTTCGCAGCCGATTACCAATTTGGCGCTCGACAGAATCACAGGAATCGATTATGATTTTAACCTTCCTTATATAGAAGAAGATTTTGATGCCGATTTGTTTTACAAAAATGTAATTGGCGTAACTGTAAATACGGGTTCAAGACCCAGCAGAATCGAACTTTGGATTGATGCCATAAATGCGCCTTATGTCTTGACAAAACCTTTGCATCAATCCCAACGTTTAATCAAAGAAAATGAAGATAAAAGTATTATTATTCATTTGTTTATTACTTCAAATTATGAAATGGAACGTATTTTACTTGGTTTTGGAGATGGAATTGAAGTTCTGCGGCCCGAAAACCTACGAAAACGAATGAAAAAGATACTAGAAAAGGCATTATCGAGATATGAAACTGAAGATAGTTCTGAATTAAAATCATAATTTTTTACAAATTATAGAATTAAACTTCATTTTAAAACAATAAAACAATTTTTACAGCATTAAATTTGTTAAAATCTAAAAAAAGAATAGTATATTTCAGTTAAAATTAAACCATAAACCACTCTAAATCAGAGACATTTTTTTACTAACCAAAAAATTATCAAATAATTATATGCGTGCATAGTATTTTTTGATTATATTTGAAATCGATATAGTTACCTATGAAAGAGAAAACAATAGATTATATTTTGAGAGCTACGTGGCAGGCCGTATCAAGAATGTATAACGAGGAAGCTGCAAAGTACGACGCCACAATGGCCACCGGATTTGCACTTTTGAGTATTGACAAAGAAGACGGGACTCCATCGACTGCTTTGGGCCCAAGAATGGGAATGGAAGCAACGAGTTTAACCCGAACATTAAAATCGATGGAAGACAAAGGTTTGATTGTTCGCAAAAAAAACCCCAGTGACGGCCGCGGTGTTTTAATTTACCTGACTGAATTTGGAAAAGAAAAAAGAGAGTTATCTAAAAATACAGTTCTGAAATTTAATGAAACCGTTAGAAAACATGTTTCAGACGAAAAACTGAAACATTTTATCGAAGTTTCTGAAATTATAAACGAATTAATTCAGGACAAAAACATATTTAATCAAACAGAAAACACAGAAAATGAATAGCCTTTTGTAAAGAGAAAATTCAAATTCTACCCAAAAAAACAAATTTTACAAATATGAAACGCACAATTAAAAAAGTTGCTGTAATTGGATCCGGAATTATGGGTTCAGGAATAGCTTGTCATTTTGCAAATATTGGTGTTGAAGTTTTACTTCTTGACATTGTACCGCGCGAATTGACAGAAGCTGAAGCTAAAAAAGGATTAACACTTGAAAGTAAAGCCGTTCGCAACCGTGTGGTAAACGAACATTTGGCGAATTCATTAAAATCGAAACCTTCTCCTATTTATAGTCAAAAATTCGCAAACCGAATCACAACTGGAAATACGACTGATGATATGGCTAAAATTGCCAATGTTGACTGGATTATTGAGGTTGTAGTAGAACGTTTAGACATTAAGAAATTAGTTTTTGAACAAATCGAGAAATTCCGTAAACCGGGAACTTTGGTTACTTCTAATACTTCTGGTATTCCAATTCATTTTATGAGTGAAGGAAGAAGCGAAGATTTTCAACAACACTTCTGTGGGACTCACTTTTTTAACCCTGCGCGTTACTTAAAATTATTTGAAATCATTCCTGGTCCAAAAACTTCAACTGAAGTATTGGATTTCTTAAACGAATACGGATCTAAATTTTTAGGAAAAACATCTGTTGTTGCTAAAGATACTCCGGCGTTTATTGGAAACAGAATTGGTATTTACGGAATCCAAAGTTTATTCCACTTGGTAAAAGAAATGGGATTAACTATCGAGGAAGTTGATAAATTGACTGGTCCGGTTATCGGTCGTCCAAAATCAGCAACTTTCCGTACTGTTGACGTTGTTGGTTTAGATACTTTGGTACATGTTGCCAACGGTATTTACGAAAACTGCCCAACTGACGAACAACACGAATTATTTAAACTTCCTGATTTCATCACAAAAATGATGGAAAATAATTGGTTAGGAAGTAAAACCGGACAAGGTTTCTACAAAAAAGTAGACAAAGATATTCTTACTCTTGATTTAGATACTCTAGAATATCGTGCTGCTAAAAAAGCAAATTTTGCTACACTTGAACTTACAAAAACTATCGATAAACCTATCAATCGTTTTAAAGTTTTAGTGAAAGGAAAAGACAAAGCTGGAGAATTTTACCGTAAGAGTTTCGCTGGAATGTTTGCTTATGTGTCAAACAGAATTCCTGAAATCTCAGACGAATTATATAAAATTGATGATGCAATGAAAGCCGGTTTTGGATGGGAAAATGGTCCTTTCGAAATTTGGGATGCAATTGGTGTCGAAAACGGAATTGAAATCATGAAAGCGGAAGGTTTAGAGCCTGCTGCTTGGGTTAACGAAATGATTGCTTCTGGAAGCAAAAGTTTCTATTCTGTAAAAGAAGGAGCAACTTATTTCTACAACATTCCAACAAAGTCACAAACTAAAGTTCCAGGACAAGATTCATTTATTATCCTGAACAACATTCGCGAAAGCAAAAAAGTTTGGAGCAATAGCGGTGCAATCATCCAAGATTTAGGAGACGGAATTTTGAACTTAGAATTCCAATCTAAAATGAATACAATTGGTGGTGACGTTCTACAAGCGATCAATAAAGCAATCGACTTATCTGAAAAAGAATATCAAGGTTTAGTTATTGGTAATCAAGCAGCGAATTTCTCTGTTGGAGCTAATATTGGAATGATTTTCATGATGGCTGTTGAACAGGAATATGACGAATTGAACATGGCAATCAAAATGTTCCAGGACACTATGATGCGCGTTCGTTACTCAGGAATTCCAGTTGTTGTAGCACCTCACGGAATGACTTTTGGCGGTGGATGCGAAATGAGCTTACACGCTGATAAAGTAGTTGCTGCTGCTGAAACTTATATGGGATTAGTTGAATTTGGTGTTGGTGTTCTTCCTGGTGGTGGTGGATCTAAAGAAATGGCTTTGAGAGCTTCAGATTTATTCCGCAAAAACGATGTGGAATTGAACGTTCTTCAAGAGTATTTCTTAACTATTGCTATGGCTAAAGTTTCAACTTCTGGTTATGAAGCTTTTGATACTGGACTTCTTCAACATGGAAAAGATGTTATCGTAGTAAACAAAGATCGTCAGATTGCAGAAGCTAAGAAACATGCTTTGTTAATGGCTGAAGCGGGTTATACACAACCAATCAGAAGAACTGATGTTAAAGTATTAGGAAAACAAGCACTTGGAATGTTCTTAGTTGGAACAGATCAAATGGAAGCTGGAAAATACATTTCTGAGCACGACAAGAAAATCGCTAACAAACTAGCTTATGTAATGGCTGGTGGTGATTTATCTGAAGCGACTTTAGTATCTGAACAATATTTATTAGATATCGAACGTGAAGCTTTCTTGAGTTTATGTACTGAGAGAAAAACTCTGGAGCGTATCCAATATATGTTAACTAAAGGAAAACCACTTAGAAATTAGAAAATAGAACAAAGAGAATAGAATATAGATTTCAGACTTCGTAAAGTCTATTTTCTATACTCTATCTTCTATACTCTTAAAAAATAGAATAAAGAGAAGAGAATATAGATTTTGAGACAAAGTAACGGTCTATTTTCTATGATCTATTTTCTATAATCTTAAAAAACAAAACAAATGAAAACAGCATATATAGTAAAAGCTTACCGTACTGCGGTAGGAAAAGCACCAAAAGGGGTTTTTAGATTTAAAAGACCTGATGAATTAGCAGCAGAAACTATTCAGTTTATGATGGATGAACTGCCAGATTTTGATAAAAAACGTATTGACGACGTTATGGTAGGAAATGCCATGCCGGAAGCAGAACAAGGTTTAAACGTTGGGCGTTTGATCTCATTAATGGGATTAAAAGTGGAAGATGTTCCTGGTGTTACTGTAAACCGTTATTGCGCATCTGGATTAGAAACTATCGGAATGGCAACTGCTAAAATCCAATCAGGAATGGCAGATTGTATTATTGCCGGTGGAGCTGAAAGTATGAGTTTTATTCCGATGGGAGGTTACAAACCAACTCCGGATTATAAAGTTGCTGCTGCAGGTCACGAAGATTACTATTGGGGAATGGGTTTAACTGCTGAAGCGGTTGCCAATCAATATAAAATTTCAAGAGAAGATCAAGATGAGTTTGCTTATAACTCTCATATGAAAGCCTTAAAAGCTCAGGCTGAAGGAAAATTCGACAAACAAATCGTTCCGATTACTGTTGAACAGACTTTCATAAACGAAAATGGTAAAAAAGAAACTAAATCATACGTTGTAAAACAAGACGAAGGCCCAAGAGCCGGAACTTCTGTTGCTGCTTTAGCAGGTTTAAGACCAGTTTTTGCCGCTGACGGAAGCGTAACTGCAGGAAACTCATCTCAAATGAGTGATGGTGCTGCTTTTGTTTTGATCATGAGCGAGGATATGGTTAAAGAATTAAATCTTGAGCCAATTGCAAGATTGGTAAATTTTGCTTCTTCTGGTGTTGAGCCAAGAATCATGGGTATCGGTCCTGTAAAAGCAATTCCGAAAGCCTTGAAACAAGCTGGTTTAGAATTGAAAGATATTGACTTGGTTGAATTAAACGAGGCATTTGCTTCTCAGTCTTTGGCTGTAATTCGCGAGTTAGGTTTAAATCCGGATATCGTAAACGTAAACGGTGGAGCTATCGCTTTAGGACACCCTCTAGGTTGTACAGGAGCTAAACTTTCTGTTCAGTTATTCGACGAGATGAAACGCAGAGGTAGTAAATACGGAATCGTGAGTATGTGTGTGGGAACTGGACAAGGTTCTGCAGGGATTTACGAAGTTCTTTAAAAAGAGAAAATAGAATATAGAATAAAGAGAATAGATGTTTTTTTGATGAAAGAGACAAGAATAAAGATTTTTAAAAAGTAATAAAAAACTTACTTTAAAATTCTTAGTTTCTTATCTTGGCTCAAAAAACATGAGACATAATTATAAGAATTTGAAGATTTGGAAGATTGGAATTGCAATTGCTAATGAAATTTCAGATGTATTAATAGAATTTCCAAAACACGAACGATACGATTTGAGTTCTCAAATAAGCAGATGTTCTGTTTCGATGCCTAGTAATATTGCCGAAGGATCTTCAAGAACCGATAAATCATTTAGTCACTTTATAGACATTTCTCTTGGTTCTTCATTTGAACTTATTACACAATTACTGATTGCTAAGCATAGAAAATATATAAACGAGATACAATTTAACCAATTAGAAATTAAAATAGAAGAATTCCAAAGAATGACAATGGGTTTTCAAAACGGACTAAAGTAAAAGTCTATTTTCTATACTCTATATTCTATTTTCTTTCAAAAAAAAAACAAAAACAAAATGGCAGATACAATCGAAAAAAACGTAACCCGTGGTGGTCAGTTTTTAGTTAAAGAAACAAAGTGCGAGGATATCTTTACCCCAGAAGATTTCTCTGAAGAGCAGTTAATGATGCGTGACTCTGTAAAAGAGTTCGTTGATAAAGAATTATGGGCGCATAAAGATCGTTTCGAAAAGAAAGATTATGCGTATACTGAATCATCTATGCGTAAAGCTGGTGAACTAGGACTTCTTGGTGTTGCGGTTCCAGAAGAATACGGTGGATTAGGAATGGGTTTTGTTTCTACAATGTTAGTTTGTGATTACATTTCTGGAGCAACTGGTTCGTTTTCTACTGCTTTTGGTGCTCACACAGGAATTGGAACTATGCCAATTACACTTTATGGTACTGAAGAGCAAAAGAAAAAATACGTTCCAAAATTGGCTTCTGGAGAATGGTTTGGAGCTTATTGCTTGACTGAGCCAGGTGCAGGATCTGATGCTAACTCAGGAAAAACAAAAGCTGTTTTATCTGAAGATGGAAAATACTACTCTATTACAGGACAAAAAATGTGGATTTCGAATGCAGGTTTCTGCAGCGTTTTCATCGTTTTTGCTCGTATTGGAGATGATAAAAACATCACTGGTTTCATCGTGGAAAACGATCCGTCAAACGGAATTTCTATGAATGAAGAAGAGCATAAATTAGGAATCCGTGCTTCTTCAACTCGTCAGGTTTTCTTCAACGATACAAAAGTTCCTGTTGAAAACATGCTATCTGAAAGAGGAAACGGTTTTAAAATTGCAATGAATGCTTTGAATGTTGGGCGTATTAAATTGGCTGCAGCTTGTCTTGATGCACAAAGAAGAGTAACAACCGGAGCAGTAAAATATGCTAACGAAAGAATTCAATTTAATACTGCAATCTCATCTTTTGGAGCTATCCGTTCTAAATTAGCTGAAATGGCAACTAATGCATACGCTGGAGAAAGTGCTTCTTACCGTGCTGCAAAAGATATTGAAGACAGAATTGCTGCGCGTGAAGCAGAAGGAACAACGCATCAAGAAGCGGAATTAAAAGGTGTTGAAGAATATGCTATCGAATGTTCAATCTTGAAAGTAGCTGTTTCTGAAGATATTCAATCTTGTTCTGATGAAGGTATTCAGATTTTTGGTGGAATGGGATTCTCTGAAGATACTCCAATGGAAAGTGCTTGGAGAGATGCTCGTATCGCTCGTATTTACGAAGGAACAAACGAAATTAACAGAATGCTTTCTGTTGGTATGCTGATCAAAAAGGCTATGAAAGGTCATGTTGATTTATTAGGACCAGCAATGAAAGTTCAGGAAGAATTAATGGGAATTCCATCTTTTGATACTCCGGATTTCTCTGAATTATTTGCTGAGGAAAAAGGAATCATTGCAAACTTGAAAAAAGTTTTCTTAATGGTTGCAGGAAGTGCTGTTCAAAAATATGGTGCTGATTTAGATGCTCACCAACAGCTGTTAATGGCAGCTTCTGATATCTTAATTGAGATTTACATGGCTGAAAGTACTATTTTAAGAACTGAAAAATTAGCCAAAAATCAAGGTGAAGATAAAGTTCAGGAGCAAATCGCTATGGCAAAATTATACTTGTACAAAGCTGTAGATATTGTAAACTTAAAAGGAAAAGAAGGTATTGCTTCTTTTGCTGAAGGTGACGAACAACGTATGATGTTAATGGGATTAAAACGTTTTACGAAATACACCAACTTGCCAAATGTAATCGCATTGAGAGAAACAATCGCTTCTAAATTAGTTGCAGAAAATACTTACTGCTTCTAATGTAAAAATAGTTTTTAGCTTTTAATTTGTTTGAACCCGCACTAATCCGAAACAGTGCGGGTTTATTTTTTTATATTCTTAAAGAAAAATCAGAAACCACAAACCGCAATATTTTTGCAGTCATTTGCAAAATTTTCGTTAAAATTAACTTTCTGCCTTATCTAAAATAGTTAAAAATCGAATGTATTACTTTATATTTAACATTCTAAAAACTCTAAAAGATATATAATGAAACAAATTAACCTGATTGCCTTGTTTTTATTGTGCAGTTTTACCACAAGTATTTTTGCACAAAAAACAAAAAAAATGGACATTATTGCCTATTATACAGGCGATAACAAATTGATTAACGAATATGAAATAAATAAGCTGGATCAAATTATTTTTAGTTTTTGTCATTTAAAAGATGGAAAACTAAGTGTTGATTCACCTAAGGATTCTACTACGATTAAGCATTTGGTTTCTTTGAAAGCCAAAAATCCGCAACTTAAAATTATTCTTTCACTTGGTGGCTGGGGAGGTTGTGAGCCTTGTTCTGCGGCATTTTCTACAGCCGAAGGAAGATTAACTTTTGCTAAATCTGTAAAAGAAGTTAGTAACTATTTTAAAGTTGATGGTTTAGATTTAGATTGGGAATATCCGGCAATTGAGGGACTGCCAGGACATTTATACCAAGCTGCCGACAAACCAAACTTTACTGAATTGATTAAAATTCTACGTTCAACTTTAGGTAAAAAATATGAATTAAGTTTTGCTGCCGGAGGTTTTCAAAAATATCTGGACGAATCTATTGATTGGAAAACTGTTGGTCCATTGGTTAATCGTATTAATATTATGAGCTACGATTTGGTTAACGGATATTCTAAAGTTACAGGACATCACACGCCATTATATAGCACAAATCCTAAAGAAGAGTCTACAGACAGAGCGGTGACTTATTTACTAAAACAAGGCATTCCTGCTGAAAAATTAGTTATTGGAGGCGCATTTTATACAAGAACATGGAAGAATGTAGAGAACATCAATAATGGTTTATACCAAGCCGGAGAACACATTTCAGGTGTTGATTTTAAAAACTTTGCTACGTATTACACAGAAGCAAATGGATGGAAGTATTTTTGGGATGATAAAGCTAAAGCACCTTATTGGTATAATGCAAAAGAAAAAATATTTGCAACAGGAGATGATTTAACCTCTATAAAAGCAAAAACTGAATATGTAAAATCGAAAAAATTAGGAGGTATTATGTTTTGGGAACTTCCTTTAGACAGTTTCCGCAATGGAATGGTAAATGCTATTTACGAGGTAAAAATCGCTAAATAAACACTTCAAAACAAAAAAAAACGTCAACTATTTAATTAAAGTAGTTGACGTTTTCTATTTATAAAAATATAAATTAACTTACTTATATTTTTGTTTTATCTAATTCTCCTATAAACGGAATCGAATTTTGAATTTCGTCACGAATGGTTGTTTGCAAATACACTTCTAACTGAATAAATTTTGCTGCATTTATTGCTCCTATAGCTTTTTTAGCCTGATTATAGGTTTTAGAGTATAATTTCTCGTATGACAAATTATTTTTCAAAGCTCCTTTTGCCAACTCGTCTGCTTTTGCATCTGTAAGAGTTGCATAATTTGCAGCATAATCATTTATCAATTGAAATTTTGTTTGACCAAGTGCTTTGCGTTCTGCCTCGTAATTATCGTAAACTTTTGTAAAAGCAGTAGCTTGAGTATCTGATAAATTCATATACTCTTTTACAAGATCACTTTTTGATTTTCCATAAATACTCTGCACAACTTCTATATCTTCCTTAAATGAAGATTGTGCGTAAGACGAAAATGAGGCGACTGCCACAACAAGAATAAGACTTAATTTTTTCATAGTTCTAATTTTAAATTTATTTTTCAAGAATTTATATAGGGGTAAGCACAATGAATTTTTATGATATTAAAATATCTTCCTTATTTTTTATTCTCTTCAGTTTTAGGAGCTCTAATCTCACCATCATATGATATAAAGGCTCTATTATTACTTGTTATAGAAAGCGATCCTCTTCCGTTAAAGAATATAGTAAACAAAAGACTATATACATCGCCTTTGCCTTTTACGGTTGCACTTAAAGTATAGTTTTTTTTCTTTGTTTCTACTTTAATATTTTCAGGTATACCTTCAAATTTCATTCCGCCATCGCCACCATAAGGAACGTTAAAAGCACGACCAAAAAAAGGCAAATCACAAGTGGTTTTCTCAGGATTGAATTTTAAAAAATACGTGTTATAATCTATAAAAATAAGTCTTCCTCCTTGCGGAGTAACTTTCTCTGCCTCAAAATCAAATTTCTTCGAATCTATAAGGGCTTCGATTTCTTTTTGTTTTTTTAAAGCTTGCTCTGCTTTTATCTCCTTACTCGTTTTCTCCTGTGCATAAAGAGCTAAATTCAAAAAACAAAACAACACCAATAAAATGGATGATTTAGTTTTCATAAAAAATATATTAATAGGATTAAAAGCTATTTTACTTTTTGGTAAAACGCATCATCGCAATATCTCCGGAAATAAAGTTCAACGTTTTACCATCATCAGTAACATCATATGAAGTTATTTTAGGTAAGGTGCTCATAAAAACTTGCTCACCTTGTCGATCTGCACACATCATTTTGGTTATCGCCATAGGCTGATTAAAATCAATTTTATTACCTGTAACAACAAGTTTTCCGGTAAAAGAATTACAACTGTTGTTTCCAGAAACTCGGTTTTCTTTTATATCAAAATTAATTGTGGGCTTTTTATTTGGATACAAACCATCAAAAGCAATTCTTGGACCTGTTATATAATCCAACTCCCAAGTTCCTTCAAGTTTAGAAACCGAATCGCTTTTTTGTGCTTTAGAAGCATTACACGAAACTAAGACAACTCCCAAAAAAAATAAAGTTAAAATATTCTTTATCATGATTTTATAGATTAAATTAAAAATACGATGAATAGTAATGAATAATTCTTTCAATTCGAGGTTATACGAATTTACGCAATAATTTTTGGTTCTGCACTTTAAAATTACATTAAATTGCAACGAATAGTTTTAGATTTTTTTAACTATCAGCGCCAATCAAAGTCGGAATTTTATGTTAAATTTACTTAATCTTTAATTCAAAAGTCTCTTATATGAAAAAAATAATCGTTTCCTTCGCTATAATTACAGCTTTAGTTGTTGGCTGTAAGACTAATACAAAATCAAGTGATGCTAAAACTCTTACTGTAGCACTAGAGCCAAAAAGCAACAGTACAGTAGCCGGAACAGCAACTTTTACAGAAAAAAATGGTAAAGTAACGTTTGTTGCAAAAATGACCGGTTTACAACCAGGTGTTCATGCAATACACATTCACGAAAAAGCAGACTGTAGTTCTGCAGACGGAAGCTCTGCCGGCGGACACTGGAATCCAACTTTTAAAAAACACGGAAAATGGGGTTCAGCTGAATATCACAAAGGTGATATTGGCAACTTTACTGCTGATGCAAAAGGTAACGGAACTATTACATTAACTACTGACGAATGGTGTGTTGGTTGTGGAGATGCAACTAAAGATGTTCTGGGTAAAGGTTTAATTGTGCATCAGGGAACTGATGATTTTACTACACAACCTACAGGAAATGCAGGCGGTAGAGTTGCTTGCGCAGGAATCATTAAGTAAAAAAATCATAAGAATACGTAATAACCACTATATTTTCACAAAATGTAGTGGTTATTTCATTTAAAATCTAGTCGAAAACAAGAAAAAGATATAGCTTTGCAGCTATAAATTCAATTCAATGATTAACCCATCAGCACACGGCTGGATAGATAAGTTTTTTAGTGAGCAAAAGTTTTCAGAAGCTATTCCTTTTGAAACTGCCGATTCGTTTTACTATAAAGTTAGAGAAACCGGATTTATCTATGGTCACATCATTGCTATTGATTCTCAAATTCCAATACCTATAAAAGGCTGGTTCAAGACCGAAATTTCTAAGGTTGCTTTGTTAAACAATTTATATCATGTATTTTGTTTAGAAAAAAGAAGCTCTGAACCGAACAATTTCATTACTGAAGTTTTAAAGTTTTACAACGAAATGAATCCGGAGGGATTTAATTTGTTCAAAATTTTACTTCCAAAAGATACTCCTTCCCTTTCTTTAGAGAACATTATAGATCAACGTGTTCAAACGAATGATAGTATTATCAGTAAAAACTTTTCGCATTTGGTTACTAATGCGCTTTTGTTTATTGATGTACTGGCTTTCAGACAATATTTAGAGAAAGGTGCAATTCCTGAAAAATATCTAAAACGAATTGAAGAAACTGTTCTTGGCATTGTGGCTTTGGCTTTAAAAACCAAAACAATCAAATCGCAGCACGACGATTTATTGATTAAACTTTTTGAAGCTTCTATTCGATATTCAAAATTTTCAAAAGTTACAGTTGACACTTTAGAAACTTTGCAACTCGATTATTTCCATAATAAACTCGAACAATATTATTTGATCGATATGGCCGGAATGGCGTTATGGAGTGATGGCGTTGTAGAAAATGAAGAAGCTTATTTTTTATACTCGTTAGGATCAATGATGAACATCTCTGACGATTTTATAACCAAAAGTATTGATACGACTAATACCTTTATAACTACTCACAAAAAGGAAATTCCATATTTTAATTATTCTAATCCTGTAAAACACTTTTACGATCAAATGACACAGAGTGTTGTAAAATTGATTGTAAGAAACAAAAACAGGCTGGTTAAGGAAATTATTCAGAGCAAAGAATTAATGGTTTTATTAGCATATTCTACCACCAGAGATCTGGATGCAAAAGAAAAGAAGAAAGTAAAAAAACAACTTTTGGATATTTGTAAAACGATTCCGTCACTAACTATTTTCTTACTTCCTGGCGGAAGTTTATTATTGCCAATTTTAATAAAGTTTATTCCAACGTTATTACCATCAGCATTCAATGAAAATCTAGACGAAAACGAATAAAAAAAATCGCCCTTTTGAGGCGATTTTTTATTCTTATAGATTATTCAACTGATAAACATCATCTAGTTCATCATTCGAACTGATATTCACATTCAAATCAGTAACAAAACCTGAGTTCAATCCGTAAACCCATCCGTGAAGCATTAAATCCTGACCGTTTTTCCAAGCTCCTTGTACAATTGAAGTCTTAGCTAAGTTGTAAACTTGTTCTTTAGCATTGATTTCAACAAAAGCATTAAAACGTTCTGTTTCATCTTCAATAGAGTTCAAATACTTATCATGTAAACGATACTCATCTTTAATGTGACGAATCCAGTTGTCGATAATTCCAACAGACATATTACCCATTGCAGCTTTTACACCACCACAACCATAATGTCCGCAAACAATAACGTGTTTTACTTTAAGAACATTTACTGCATAATCTAAAACACTCAACATATTCATATCAGAGTGCACAACCATATTAGCAATATTACGGTGTACAAAAACTTCTCCCGGTTTAGCACCAATAATTTCATTTGCAGGGACACGACTGTCTGAACATCCAATCCATAATAATGGCGGAGATTGTCCTTTTGCTAAATCAGCAAAATAATTTGAATCTTTTGCTAAAGAATCTTCTACCCATTTTTTATTATTTTCTAATAACTGCTCATAAAACTTTCTCATTGTATTTTTTTGTTTTTTGAATGGTATTTCTCTATGTCTAAACATATCAAAAATAACTTTAGTGTAAAGTTATCTAATTTTTAATACTTCTCACAATCAAGAAATACCTTAATTTATTTAATTTGTTTAAAAATCTTCTTTTACCACCTCTTTTTTAACCAAGGCTCTTTTTGCAACATCATAATAATGTTCAATAGAAACGTGGTTGTTTATGTCTGGTGAATTTTCAAGCTCGTAAGCTTCTTTAAAACCTTTTAGTTTTACTTTAATATTTTCATCAATGGCTCTAGTTTCTTTGAACTCACGAATCAAATCTAGAACATCATGCGCGATATACTCTGTATCTTCAGCATTGATGATTACTTTAGAATTTTCAGGAATCTCACTCAAAGTCGATTTAATAGCTGCTTTATTCAAGAACGAAACTTCCTGAGCTAGATCGATATGAATAACATCGCCATCTTCGTATTCTTCTTTTTTAAAGCTGTAAGCTCTTTTTAAGTTTCCTCTCAATACAAAAATTACGCTGATGATAATTCCTAAAGCAACTCCTTTAAGTAAATCTGTTGCTACAACAAATACTAAAGTGGCAACAAAAGGTATGAATTGGTATTTTCCTTTTTCCCAAAAATGCTTAAATGTTGCAGGTTTAGCTAATTTATATCCAACTAAAATTAAAACGGTAGCCAAAGTTGCCAATGGAATTTTGTTTAAAAGTGCGGGAACAGCCAAAACACTTATTAATAAAAGTACCCCGTGAATAATAGCAGACATTTTAGATTTTGCACCGGCATTATTATTTGCCGAAGATCTAACTACAACTGATGTCATAGGTAAACCTCCTAAAAGTGAACTTACAATATTACCAATACCCTGTGCTCTAAGCTCAACATTTGTATCTGTGTAACGTTTTTGCACATCCATTCTATCAGCAGCTTCAATACATAATAATGTTTCAATAGAAGCTACAATGGCAATTGTAATAGCAACTACCCAAACTTGCGGATTTGTAACAGCAGCAAAATTTGGAGTTATTAGAATAGATTTAAATTCATCAAAAGATTTTGGAACTGGCAATGAAACCAAATGTTCTTTCGCAATTGCCAATGAGCTTCCTGTAGAAACAAAAAATTCATTTAAGGCTATACCAATAATAACGGCTACAAGTGCTCCCGGAATTAATTTTAATTTCTTTAAAAAAGAAACTTTATCCCAAGAGATTAATATAACAAGTGAAATAAGAGAAATAACTACTGCTCCTAAATGTATGTGATTAAATACGTCGAATAAAAATGAAAATGAATTACTTCCGTCATTCTGAGCAAAAGCCTGGTCTCCTTCAAAATCAGCATCATAACCAAAAGCGTGAGGCAATTGTTTCAAGATGATAATGATTCCGATACCCGCTAACATCCCCTCAATTACATTGGTTGGAAAATAATTCGAGATACTTCCGGCTTTTAAAAAACCTAATGCTAATTGAATTAATCCAGCAATAAAAACAGACATTAAAAAAACATCGAAAGCTCCCAAATCAGTAATAGCGGTTAAAATAATAGCTGTTAACCCAGCTGCTGGTCCCGATACACTAATGTGTGACTGGCTTAAATAACCTACCACAATACCACCAATAACACCCGCGATAATACCAGAAAATAAAGGTGCTCCAGAAGCCATTGCTATACCTAAACACAATGGGAGAGCCACCAAAAACACAACCAAACCTGATGCGAAATCAGATTTTAGGTTGGCAAAAAGATTGATTTTTTTTGTCATAATACAATACTAAAAAAATTATTCATTAAAGATTAGCCGCATTTGTACAAATGCAGTTTAGTTCAAAATAATCGGAAGTATTATACCAAGTTGGGAGGTGGAGCAAATATGCTCGGAGAAATATTGTCTAATTTTACGATATTTTCAGAAACAATCGTTTTCTTTTGAATATAAACAGGCAATAGAACTTCATGCTCTAATATTGTAGCATGAACTACCGATTTAAGTTCTTTATGAACTTCTTCTTCTGCGCAATTAAAAGATATAGTCGTATTTGTACCTTTCTTTATCGCCTGAACAATTGTCGGGGTAGATAAGAAGGTAATAAATATGAATAATAATATGCGAGCGATTAATTTCATTGGAGCAAAAATAGTGTTAAACAAATAAAATCAAAGCGCAGAGGCAAAAATTTTATACAAATTTAACAATCATAAAAAAGCAGAACAATCAAACCTGATCGTTCTGCCTTTTAAATTATTTATAAACAATCGATTATAACTCTTCTTCTAACCAAGCTTTCATCATCCAAATTGTTTTTTCCTGCTCTGCAATAAAGTCACTCATCATAGAATTTGTTCCTTCATCGTTAATTTCATCAGATTGTTTCAAAATTTCTCTTTCTATTTTCAATAAATCTGATAAAGAGCTTACAATTAAATGAACTGCTTTTTCATCATTAGAAATATTTTTTCCAACAGTTAATTTATTGTTTTTTATATAGTCATCAAATGTATGTAAAGGAGTTCCGCCTATTGTCAAAACTCGCTCTGCAATCATATCGATTTTTAATTGAGCATCTGTGTACAATTCTTCAAACTTTACATGTAAATCGAAAAAACGCTTACCACGAATATTCCAGTGTATTCCTCTTAAATTTTGATAATACACTTGAAAATTTGACAACAGAATATTTAATTCTTTTACTAACAATTCTGACTCTTTTACCGGTAATCCTAAAATATTTGTTTTCATAATTTTCGTTTTATAATAAGTTTACTACAAATTTAATACAACTTCTCATAAAAGTAAATAAAAAAAAATTATATTTTCTTATTTTTGCATCAAAAAATACTATCAAAATGACAATAACCCAATTACAATATGTGTTAGCTGTTGCCGAACATAAAAATTTTACTCTTGCTGCCGAAAAATGTTTCGTGACCCAACCTACTCTAAGTATGCAGATTCAGAAAATTGAAGAAGAACTTAGCATCTTGATTTTCGACAGAAGCAAAAAACCTATACAATTAACTGATATTGGTCAGAAGATTGTAAATCAAGCCAAAAATATCGTAAACGAAGCTGACCGAATTAAAGATATTGTTGAACAGCAAAAGGGTTTTATTGGCGGTGAATTTCGTTTGGGAATTATCCCGACTATTATGCCAACGCTTTTACCAATGTTTCTAAACAACTTCATTAAGAAGTATCCAAAAGTCAAACTCTTAATCGAAGAGCTTAATACAGACGAAATAATCTTAAAATTAAAAAACGGTCATCTTGATGCTGCAATCGCTGCAACTCCATTGGAAGATGAAAAAATAAAAGAAATCGTTTTGTATTTTGAGCCTTTTGTAGCTTACATACCGGAACATCATGCTAGTTTTCAAAAAGAAGAGATTGAAGTTTCTGATTTAAATTTAAATGAAATTTTGCTTTTGCAGGACGGACATTGTTTTAGAGACGGAATTTTAAACTTATGCAAAAACGGTTCTGACATCGATCAGAATAATTTTCAGATTCAAAGCGGAAGTTTTGAAACCCTAATAAAATTAGCCGACGAAGGTTTGGGCACAACGTTACTACCGTACTTGCACACCTTAGACTTAAAAGAGTCCGATAAACTGAAACTACGAAACTTTAAGGAACCAAAACCTGCTCGTGAAGTAAGTTTAATTTACCCTAAAAGCGAATTAAAAATGCAAATCATTGACGCATTGAGATCGACAATCGCTGGAGTTGTAAAAGGGGCTATTGTTTTTCAAAACGTTCAAATCATCAGTCCACTGCAAAAGAAATAGAAATAAAAAAGGAGCCAATTTGGCTCCTTTTTTTTATACTTTAATTAGCAGTAAACTCTGTTTTAATTCTGGTTTTTCAACAATGAAATTTAATAACCATTCTTGCAATTGCTCCATTTCGTATGGTAACAGTGTTTTGATAGCTTTTTCTAGTTCTTTACAGAAAAGTATCGGATCGAAACTTACTCTCTCAAGTATTGATTTCGTGTAATCAAACATCATTTTTGACATAATAAAATAAGATTTTCGGGGGTTATCATTATTTTTAAACTCGCACAAATTTAATCAAATATCATTCATAAGCACTCTTTTTAACTTATTATTTTAAAAACTTTGGCAACGAATACGTTTTCTTATTATACATAAATCAATCTAGAATGATTCTAAACAACTCATTTAGACCTTTTTAAATGCGCGAAACATCTCACGTTTACCTGGAGGTCCAGCCAATTTTTCTACTGTGAACCCAACCTCAATCATACTTCTTTTAACAACTCCTCTAGCAGCATAAGTAACAAGAACTCCATTTGGCTTTAAACTATTGTACATTTTTTGAAAAATCTCAGTACTCCAAAGCTCTGGCTGCACTCGATATCCAAAGGCGTCAAAGTAAATCAAATCAAAAATTTCTAAATCGTCGATTTCATGAAAAAATTGTTTCCTTTTGGTTAATGAGAAAGCATTGCAAATTTCATTTTTTTTATCCCAATCAGATTTATGCATTTTCTCAAAAATGTTCTCAAATTCCAATGCGTTAAGCTCAGAAACATAATTCATTGCCAGAACCTCTTCCGGAGCGACCGGATATGCTTCTACTCCAACATAATCTATTTTTTGATTCTTTGCATTGGTATCTAAGAAAGTAATAAAGGCATTTAAACCGGTTCCAAAGCCAATTTCAAGAATACTAACCGGATTATTTTCGAATAATGAAAGCCCGTTTTTTATAAAAACATGTTTCGCTTCCTGAATTGCACCATGCTTAGAATGGTAACACTCGTCCCATTCCTGTAAATGAATTGTCGTTGAGCCATCTAGCGTCTTAATTATTTCTCTTTTCACTTTTTTCGAAATTTATAATCTGATTTTATAAGGTTTAAGTCCTTTTAAAGAGTCAAATTTAGTCAAAACAAATGCGTAAAGCCTTAAAAATCGGCTCTTTTTTCATAAATTCTTTATAAAACTGTCTTAATTTTTTGACTTTTTTATAAGATAAATAAATCGCAGTTAAAAGGCATAAATAATGCAGTTTTACTAAGTAAATTATATATTTTTACTTAATTTTGCATTCAATAAATTCTATTTTACACCAAATCATTACTTTAGAATTTATGTGTTGCAATGAAAATTACATAAAAACTTTACACAATTATGAGTACAACTCAAACAAGCAAAATTGAAATCAGAAAAGCCACTTCGTCAAAAATTAGCGAAGTAGACTTTCAAAACTTAAGCTTTGGTGCTGTTTTTACAGACCATTTATTCGAATGTGATTTTAAAAATGGAGAGTGGCAAAATCCGGTCATTAAGCCTTATGCTCCTATTTTAATGGATCCTTCTTCAAAAGTCTTTCATTACGGACAAGCTATTTTTGAAGGAATGAAGGCTTATAAAGATGACAATAATGATGTTTGGTTGTTTAGACCTGACGAAAACTACAAACGTTTTAATAATTCTGCAGTTCGTATGGCAATGCCTGAAGTTCCGGAAGCTATTTTTATGGATGGTTTAAACGAATTATTGAAAATTGACCAAGAATGGATTCAAAGAGGAAACGGAAGCAGTATGTACATTCGTCCGTTTATGATCGCTACGGGCGCTGGTGTTGTTGCTAATCCTTCTGACGAATATAAATTTATGATTTTACTTTCTCCGGCACAATCTTATTATGCAGGCGAAGTAAAAGTAATTATTGCTGAACATTATAGTAGAGCTGCAAATGGCGGAATTGGAGCTGCAAAAGCTGCCGGAAACTATGCTGCACAGTTTTACCCAACTAACTTGGCGAACAAAGATGGTTTTCAACAAGTTATCTGGACAGATGATGCAACGCACACCAAACTAGAAGAAGCGGGAACAATGAACGTTTTCTTTAGAATTAATGATACTTTATTAACTGCTCCAACAAGTGAAAGAATTTTAGATGGTATTACCAGAAAAAGTTTAATCGCTATGGCAGAAAAAGAAGGTCTTAATGTGGAGGTTCGCCCTGTTATTGTTTCTGAATTAGTAGAAGCTGCTAAAAACGGATCTTTGAAAGAAATTTTTGGAGCAGGAACTGCTGCAGTAATTAGCGTTATTAAAGGTTTCTCTTATCAGGATACCTATTACGAAATGGCTCCAATTGAGAATTCATATGCTTCTCTTTTGAAAGAAAAATTAACCAATCTTCAAAACAAACTTTCTGAAGATACTTTTGGCTGGACGGTTAAAGTTCAATAACTAAAAGACACTTAAATATAAAAACCCGACAGCTTAATAGTTGTCGGGTTTTCTATTTTATATGATTAAACACAATCTTGTCATTTCTCCTTCGTCGAAATGACACTAAAAACTCCGCAATCAAAATCGCCAATCTTTATCGAATCCCTAGTGTGATTTACTTCGTCTGTTCGCTATCACTCGGGTCTCCTTCGTCGAAATGACAAAAATGACGCAAAGCTTTGCGAAATTTGTGTTTTTGAAGTTAATATTAGCAAAAAAAACTTAGCGCTCTTTGCGGTTAATCTTCTTTATAACAATTTAGAAAAATCAGGCTTAAAATAATTTGGGCCTTTCATTACTTTTCCATCTTCACGATAAATTGGTTGTCCGTCTTCACCAAGTTTACTCATATTACTACGCTGAATTTCATCAAAAACAGCTTCAATTTTATCCTGCAAACCATGTTCGATAATAGTTCCGCACAAAATATACATCATATCTCCCAGTGCATCAGCTATTTCAACCAAATCATTATTCTGAACTGCTTCCAGGTATTCTTCATTTTCTTCCTTCATTAAATTGTAACGAAGTATCTTTTTCGTTTCTCCCAAATCAGCAATTGGTATTTGACTGTGACCTATTTTAAAGGCAGTATGAAATTCAGTAACCGCATCAAGTTGTTTCTTCATGATTTTATTTGATTAAATGAAATGCCAAATTAGCAACAATTCGTATACAATTCTCTAAATTTGTCAAAAATAATTTTTAACTATGTTTAGTCAAGGACAATTAATATTCGCGCTCTGTTTTTTTATTGCATTTGTAATCGTAATGATAATTGCTTATCGTAAAGATCTTGCGTTGCACAGAATCTTTTACAAAGGAAATTATAAAGTATTAATTGTGTTCATGCTTTTTATTGCAATTTTATTTGTGATTAAATTCTTTTTCAAAAGATAATTTAAGTGTTTACCTAATTCTTAATAAACTAAATAATTTTTGAAGCTTTACAATTAAACTTGTTCAAAAACGTTCTATCTGAAGTTTTCTTTGACCAAATTTATTTTATAAAGTGTACTTTTATTGCTGCGTTATTAGGCCGACTACTAATAAAAGTTATAACTTTACGTCACTAAACAACCTACCCAAATGAAGATTTTAAAATATTTATTCCTTTTATTATTATTAAGCTTAGTTGCTCTTACTGTTTTTGTTGCTACTCAAAAAGGTGTTTTTACTGTCGAAAGAAGCAAAGTAATTAATTCGCCAAAAGCGACTGTGTACAACTATGTAAATGATTTTAGAAATTATGAAGATTTTGAATCTTGGTCTGTTGAAGATCCTTCTATAAAAATGACTTTTCCGAATAAAACTGTTGGAAATGGAGCTTCATTTTATTGGACTACCAGTGAAGGAAATGGAAATGCCATTACGCTTAAAACAAAAGACGGAGAAAGCATTCAACAAAAAATGAAATATGACGGGACCGAAGCGGATGTAAACTGGACCTTTAAAGATACTTTGGCAGGAAAAACCAAAGTTACCTGGAAAGCAAAAGGAACAATGAGCTTTTTGTTTAAAATCTATACGGCATTAAACGGTGGTTCAGACAAAGTAATTGGAACTATCTACGAGAAAAGCCTTGTAAATATTGATAAAAACCTAGATTACGAGACTAAAACATTTGCTATTAAAGTAAATGGAGTTGTAAAAAAAACAGAGACCCCTTATATCAAGCAAACTTTTACGAGCGAAATTCAGAAAGTAAACAAAAATGCTAAAATTGTAATTCCAAAACTTATTGAATTCAGCAAAAATAATGGCTTAGCTACAAACGGAAAACCTTTTATTATATATCATACTTACGATACGAAAACGGGATTAGCCAAAATTTCGATCTGTTTACCTACAAACAAGGAGATAATGACAACTTCAGGAAGTGATATTTCTGGAGGAAAATTAGATGGATTTGAAGCTGTAAAAACGACACTAACAGGAGATTACTCTCATACCAATGAGGCAATTGCTAAAACAACGGCCTTTATAAACAACGAAAAAATCACTCCCGATTTAAGCTGGTCTCACCTTGAGATCTTAACAGTCAACAAATTTGATGTAAAAAGCCCATCAAAATTAATGACTGAAATTTATTTCCCAACAAAACCAAAAGTAATTCCGGTTGCTAAAGTACCTGTTTACAGAAATGACACAGAACCAACTGCACCAAAACCTACAGAAACACCTAAAACAACTCCTGAAGAAGAACAATCAGAATTCTAAATTTTGAACACTGATTAAACCTTTTGTTTAAAATTCATTCTAATAAAGTAAATCAAAACATTTGACAGACGAGAAGGAATTTATTCAACAATTATTAAATCCTAAAACGCAAAATATTGCGTTTCAAAAACTCTTGTCTGATTATCAAAAACCGTTGTATTCTCATATTCGAAACATTGTTTTGAATCATGATGATGCGGACGATGTATTGCAAAATACTTTTGTCAAGGTTTTTCAATATTTAAAAAACTTTAAAGGAGAAAGTAAGCTTTTTTCCTGGATGTACAGAATTGCTACGAACGAAGCACTTACCTTTTTAAATCAGAAAGCAAAATTAAGCGGAATAACTTCGGAAGCTTTGCAAAATAAAACCATCGACAATTTAAAAGCCGATGCTTATTTTGACGGAAATGAAATCCAGATAAAACTTCAAAGAGCCATTGTAAACTTACCTGAAAAACAACAGCTTGTTTTTAAAATGAAATATTTTGAAGAATTAAAATACGAAGAAATTGCCGAAATTTTAGGCACTTCAGTTGGTGCATTAAAAGCATCATACCATCACGCAGTAAAAAAAATTGAAATATTTGTTACCTCAAATTAAACCTTTTGTAACAAAAGTTATCTTATAGATATTATGAAAACATTTAAATTAGAAAACGAACCCAAAATAACGACCGGTTTTAAAACGCCAGAGGATTATTTTGATAATTTTTCAGCAAAAGTTTTACAACAAATAAACGAAAAAGAACTAAAAGTAATTCCGTTGTACAAACGCAAAAAAGTAATTTCAATGCTGGCAGCGGCTGTAGTGGTAATTGGATTAATGATTCCGGTGGTTAATAATTACAACGCTACTTCAAAAGATCTTGACGAAGACACTTTAGAAACTTATTTAGCCTATCAATCTAATTTGAATCAATACGATTTGATTCAGAATTTAGATACTAATGACATTCAAAAACTAAACAAAAATGTCGCAATAGAAGATGAGACTCTTGAAGACATCTTATCATCAAGTCCAAATATAGAACACTTAATTTCTGAATAAAACAAAACTTAAAAGATGAAAATCAAAAACATACTACCAATAATTCTGTTTTTAGTAAGCTTTTCTTTTTATGCACAAAGCAATAAAACAGATGAGAAACGCGAAAAGATTAAGGCGTATAAAGTTTCTTTTTTAACGACCGAATTGGAATTAACTTCTACAGAAGCGGAGAAATTCTGGCCTATTTACAACTCTTATGACGACAAGCAATATGAATTGCGTCATGAAAAAATGAAAACTTATTTAAAGAAGTTAGATGATGATAACATCTCTTCACTTTCAGAAAAGGAAGCTTCGACACTTTTATCACAAATAGAATGCACTGATAAAGAATTATACCTTTTACGCGTTAAATACAATTCAGATTTAAAAAAGGTACTTTCTGCAAAAAAGATATTAAAACTTAAAAAATCGGAAGATGATTTTAATCGAAAATTATTAAAACAATACCGAGACAAAGCAGCTAAAGATTAATTATCTGCCTACAAGAAACAACAGCGACGAGAACCCTATATAATAATACTTACTTTATTATTTAGGGTTCTTGTTATTTTTAGCTATTTAAAGCGAAGTCTAATAACTTTATTATGACCTGCTGCAATTGCAGTATTTCGATTTACAAAACGAATTGTAAAAAGTTTTGAATCGGTAGATAATTGCGTCCAGTTTTCACCTCCGTTTTGAGAATACTGTATTCCCTCAGAACCTACACAAATAATTTCTTTACCGTTTCCTCCCGGAACATATTGAATGCATGATGCGTATCCAAAACCTAAATCCTGACCTATTAATTCCCAGGTTTTTCCGCCATCTTTGGTAAAGGCTTTATTATCTCTTTTATTATTTGGAAGTTCATAATCACCTCCAGCAATAAATCCGTGTTTAGAGTCGTAAAAATCGGCCGTAAAAATACCGGTCATTGTTTTTCCCTGAACTATAGGAGTTTCGACAACTTTCCAGCTTTTGGCTTTATCCGGAGAATAAAACACGCGTGCTTTTTTACCTCCTGAAACTAACCAGGTATCATTTCCTTTTATTACAATATTTGTATTACTAGCTGCAAAAGCCGCTTCGCCCTGTGCGTTTGTAGGCAATTTGTCTGACAATAATTTTGTCCAGGTTTCACCCCCGTCTCGCGTTACAATAATCGAAAAAGTATCTTCTGTTGGGTCTCCAATAGCAATTCCCTCTTTATCATTCCAAAATTGCATACTATCATAAAACACCTTCGGATTGATTTCTTTGTATACTAATTTTACTTTTTGCGTTTTTTTCGAAACCTGATAAAGTAAAGCCGGATTCGATACACTTAACAAGAAAATGTTACTTGAATTTTGAGCAATACTTCTAAATTCTAATTTTAAAGTATCACGATAAATATGATCTTCAAATTTCTCTTTTTTATCTAAATCATAATACCCAAAACGCGAATTATCAGCACCGTACCAAATTTTATTTTTATCAATTAAAATGGCTCTTATACTAATTTTATCCTGAAACAAAGTATCTATTTGCACTGATGTAAACCAATTGCTAATCATGACTTTACCACTATTATTCAGTGTTTTAAAAGACATTAATAAAACAAATGCACCAAAAAACAATATTACTTTTCTCATATTAGGTTAAGATTTAATTGTTGCTAAAATACAATTAATTCTAACATATAAAATATGTTTTGTTTTTTTCTGGCACAGTAATTGGATATCTCAGATTATCAATCTTAATACGATTTAAAATGAAAACGAAACTACTTTTTATAGCATTAATCACATTAACTATAAGTTCTTGTCAAGCTCAAGCTGGAGCATCAGTATACGCAAAAAACTCAGACATAAGCGATAATTTAGATTTAAGAGCCGTGGCTTCTATTTTTGGAGAATCAGCAAATCTTCAGGATTTTGAAAGACGATTAAATGATCCAAAATATCAAATATCAAACCTTGATTTAAATGGTGATAATGAAGTTGATTATTTACGTGTAATCGAATCTGTCGAAGACCGAACTCACGTTGTAATTATACAAGCGGTTTTAGATCGTGATGTTTACCAAGATATTGCAACTATAGATGTCGAAAGAAACAATTATAACAAAGTTAGCGTTCAGGTAGTTGGTAACACGTACTTGTATGGAGCAAACTACATTTACGAACCTGTTTATAGTGTTGTACCGGTAATTTATAACTCATTTTGGGTTACTAATTACAGACCATACTATTCAACCTGGAGCTGGAATTATTACCCAACTTACTATGCAGCGTGGACACCGTACCCAATTTACAGATATAGAAACAACATCAATATTTGTATCAACGTAAACAATCGTTACAATTACGTAAGCACAAGAAGAAGTTACAGAGCTCCGGTTTTATACGAATCAAGACGTACTTATGGTTATGAAACAAGACGTCCGGATTATAGCTTCGCTCAAAGACATTCTAATGTTACAAACAGATATGACTTGGATCAAAGACGTGTTGCAAGTAGAGAAACTGGAAGAAACCAAAATACTTATAGCACAAACAGACCAAGTACAGGAAGAGTTTCAAATGGAGACTACAGAACTTCAAACAGAAATTATTCTGAAAACAGAACTAACGCTGATAGAAGCTATAATACAAACCGAGTGAGCTCTAACGGTAGAGATAATTCGGCCGCTGTAACTACTCCTGTAAGAGTTGATAATTCTACAAGAACAGAAAACAGAAGAAATTACAATGAAAACAACACGAGTACTTCAAGAGGAAATTATGACAACAGAGCAAATACGAACAGAACTGCTGCGTCTCAACAAACTGAAACTCCAAGAAATAACTCTGAAAACAGAATGAATTCAAATAGAACATATTCAAACACTCCAAGTCAGAGAACAGAATCTTCTAGAAATTATTCAGAAAATAGAGGCAGCTCAGCAAGATCAGAAAGTTCACAACGTTCTGAGTCTCCGAGAGTAAATCAGGAATCAAGAAGTAGTCAACCACAAAGAGAAAGCGGTTCTAACGGAAGAAGCAACGGAAGAAGAGGTTAATATTAAAAACACATTTCAACCCAAAAATATAAAGCACAATTTAACGATTGTGCTTTTTTTTATCTTTTTAATTATAATTGACGCTAATTTGTTTTAAAACAGTAAATTTGCAACCGTCTTTTATAAAAATATACATGAGCGCATCGCATAAAAACTTACATAGTAAGTTGTCTATAGGGGGTTTATTGATAACATTGGGAATTATATATGGAGATATTGGAACTTCTCCATTGTATGTAATGAAAGCCATTCTTGGTGAATATGCAATCAATTCCGATATTGTTTTAGGCGGAATTTCTTGTGTTTTCTGGACATTGACTTTACAAACTACCATAAAGTACGTACTTATCACTTTAAGTGCAGACAATCACGGAGAAGGTGGTATTTTCGCCCTCTATGCTTTAGTCAAAAAAACAAAGATTCAGTGGCTCATTGTGCCCGCAATAATTGGAGGAAGTGCCCTGCTAGCAGATGGTATTATAACCCCTCCTATTTCGATATCTTCTGCTGTAGAAGGTATTAGAGCTTTTTATCCGACAATGGAAACTCAGACAATTGTTTATATTGTTATAGGAATTTTATTTGTCTTGTTTACAATTCAACAATTCGGAACTAAACTAGTTGGTAAGTTTTTTGCCCCGATGATGCTTATTTGGTTTGCCATGTTAGGAACGTTAGGAACGATTCAGATCATTAGTCATCCGGAAGTCATTAAAGCCATAAATCCTTACTACGCTTATCACTTACTTTCTATCCATCCTGATGGCTTTTTTGTACTTGGATTTGTATTTTTATGTACAACAGGAGCTGAAGCTTTGTACTCAGATATGGGACACTGTGGAAGAAAAAATATTAGAATTAGCTGGATTTTTGTAAAAACTACTTTAGTACTAAACTACTTTGGTCAAGCTGCATACTTAATTCATCATGAAGGAAGCACATTACAACAATTAGGTGGAGAAAACGGAAATCCGTTTTACTTAATAATGCCACATTGGTTTCTTCCATTCGGAATTGTAGTAGCAACTTTAGCAGCTGTAATTGCCTCTCAGGCGCTTATTAGTGGTTCATTTACTTTGATAAACGAGGCGATGAGATTAAATTTCTGGCCAAAAGTAAAAATCAAATATCCTACAGAAGTTAAAGGGCAATTGTATATTCCGTCAATTAACTGGTTATTGTTTTTTGGTTGTGTTGGAATTGTTTTACACTTCGAAAAATCAGGAAATATGGAGCACGCCTACGGTCTTGCTATCATTTTATGTATGATAATGACTACTATTTTACTTAATTATTATTTGATAATGAAAAGGGTAAAACTGTATTTAATGGTTCCGCTTATTACTATTTACTTATTAATTGAATTTAGCTTCTTAATCGCTAATATTACCAAATTTGCAGAGGGTGGCTACGTAACGTTAATCATTGCAATGGCATTAATTTCGATTATGACGATTTGGTACCTGGCTAAGAAAATTAATAAAAGCTACACTAAAATCATCAAAATTGACGATTATAAAAAAGTATTGATGGAGTTGAGCGAAGATTTATCTATTCCTAAATACGCAACGCACCTGGTTTACATGACCAATGCAAATCGTGTTGATGAACTGGAGGAAAAAGTAATTTATTCAATTTTACAAAAACGCCCAAAAAGAGCTGATATTTATTGGTTTGTTCACGTAAATATCCTTACAGAACCATATAAAACACAATATAAAGTAACTGAAATAGCGAAAGACGACATTTACAGAATCGATTTTAATTTAGGTTTTAGAGAACCTACCAAAATCAATTTAATGTTTAGAGAAGTAATTCGTGACATGGTAAAACGTGGAGAAGTAGATATTACCAGCCGTTACGAATCATTGAATAAAAACAATATTATTGGTGATTTCAAATTTGTATTGTCCGAGAAATTCTTATCAAATGACAACGATTTAAGATGGCACGAGAATATCATCATGAACTCTTACTTCTTTATCAAGAAACTGAGTTTATCTGAAGAAAGAGCTTTTGGTTTAGACAGTAGTTCGGTAAAAATAGAAAAATTCCCAATGGTGCTTCATGCTCCGGAAAATATTGGATTGACCCGAATTATAAAATAAATCATTTATAAAATACATTCAGAAAAACACTCTTTTAAGCTTTATTAGAGTGTTTTTTTTTCTTTTTAAAGAAGTTAAAACAACAATCAGAATTAAAAATTTAACTTTCAATCAATTAATAGTACCTTTGCAACTCAAATATTTAAAATGAGATTACACAGAAATTTAGTTTATACTACCATCGATTCTTTAAATGCAATTTTCAATGAAGGAGAATATGCAGATAAAGTGGTAGCCAGAGCATTAAAAAAAGACAAACGTTGGGGAAGTTCTGACAGGAAGTTTGTTGCTGAAACGATATACGAAATTGTTCGTTGGAAACGATTATACGCAGAAATTGCCGAAGTAAAAGAGCCTTTCGACAGAGAGAATTTATGGAGGATGTTCGCAGTTTGGGCAGTTTTAAGAGGATACCCAATTCCGGATTGGAAACAATTAGAAGGAACTCCTGAAAGAAAAATCAAAGGACGTTTTGATGAACTTTCTAAAGTTAGAGCATTAAAAGAATCTATTCCGGACTGGATGGATGAATTGGGTGTAAAAGAACTTGGAGAAAAAGTTTGGGCAAAAGAAATTGCTGCTCAAAACCAACCTGCTAAAGTTATTTTAAGAACAAATACACTTAAAGGAACTAAAGAAAGCTTGAGAAATACTTTGATGGATTTGAATATTGAAACAGAATATTTAAAAGATCAACCGGAAGCTTTAGTTTTAAAAGAAAGAGCAAACGTATTTTTAACAGATGCTTTTAAACAAGGACTTTTTGAAGTTCAGGATGCTAACTCACAATTAGTAGCCGGTTTTCTTGATGTAAAACCTGGAATGCGTGTTGTAGACACTTGTGCAGGAGCTGGAGGAAAAACATTGCACATTGCTTCTTTAATGGAAAATAAAGGACAATTGATTGCAATGGATTTGTACGAAAGTAAACTGAAGCAATTAAAATTAAGAGCCAAAAGAAATGGCGCCTTTAATATTGAATACCGTATTATTGACACTACAAAAGTGATCAAGAAATTACATGAAAAAGCTGATCGCGTTTTGATTGACGCACCTTGTAGCGGCTTAGGAGTTTTAAAAAGAAATCCTGACGCTAAATGGAAATTAAAACCTGAATTTATTGACAATATTCGTAAAGTTCAGGCTGAAGTTTTAGAAAGCTATTCAAAAATTGTAAAACCAGGAGGAAAATTGGTTTATGCAACTTGTTCTGTTTTACCATCAGAAAACCAAGAACAAGTAGAAAAATTCTTAAAAACTGAAATCGGTAAACAATTTACTTTTATAAAAGATCGTAAAATATTAGCTTCAGAATCTGGTTTCGACGGATTCTATATGGCGCTTTTGGAACGTAAAGATGCTGTTATTAAAGAATAATTAAATTCCAAATATTTATATATATCCCTAACTCCAACTTTACAATTGGAATTAGGGATATTTTATTTATTGGAATTTCTTAAACCAAACTCGGTTTACGTAATAACTTGCCGTTTTCGTTTTCTTTAAATTTCGGTACAAAAACAATTTCTTTTGGTTTTTCGTACTTCCCTAAGACATCAAAAAAGTCCGGGGCAAAATCTTGTTTTTCACCTTCAATAACCAAAATTAACTTTTCTCCTAAAACAGTGTCAGGAACTCCGGTAACAAAAAATCTATTGTTTATTTTATTAATCAATTTAGCTTCGATTTGCTCCGGAATCAATTTAACTCCTCCGCTATTAACTACATTATCAATCCTTCCTAAAAAAACAAATTGATTCTCATTAATCAATTCTACCAAATCATTTGTTACAATTGGTTCCTCAGAAATAGACGATACATGAATTACCAGACAATCACGATCGTCTTTTGTTATTTTTACATTTGGCAAAATCGAAAAAGCCTTCTCGCCTACTTTTTTTGCCGCGATATGAGTAATCGTTTCGGTCATACCGTAAGTTTCGTAGATTTCAGTTTTTAATGGTACTAATTTTTCTTCAAGCGTACTATCTATTTTAGCTCCGCCAATAATTAACTTCTTTACATTTTTTAATTCATCTATAGAATTTTGAACTTGTAAAGGCACCATCGCAACAAAATCATATTGAGTCTTATTTAAAGCCAATGGCTCTGTACTCGGTGAAACTACATCGAGATCCAATCCTAAAATTAAACTTCGCACCAACATCATTTTTCCTGCAATAAACTGAGTAGGCAAACAAAGCAAAGCTTTATCTCCAGGCTCTAATCCAAAAAAATCTCCTGTTGCTAAAGCCGACTGAATCATGGCCTGTTTTTCTAATCGCACTAATTTTGGAAGTCCAGTAGTTCCGGAAGTTGTCATTTCGATATACTCTTTATCATCGAACCAATCCAACAAAAATTCACCAATTGCTTGTTCGTTAATATCGCCCTCTTTAATGAAGCTATACCCTACGCGACACAAGTCTTTTCCGTTTAAATGATAACCATTTAACTTAAAATAATTATGGACATTTTTGTGTGTTAATTTTGACATGACTTTATTAATTTGAAGGTTGTATACTATTTATTTTTCCTGTTAATCTTTCTTTCCAATTCGTCCACTTGTATTTTTTACTAAAAATAAAAAGCAAAATAGGATATATCACTACAACGGGCAAAATTACATCGAAACCTGCTGATGGGTCTGACAGATCTTTAAAAATAGAATGGGTCTGAAACACCGTCCAATCTGATGTAACCAGCAACGCTCCGATTAAGTTATTAGCAGCATGAAAACCTAACGCCAGCTCCATCCCTTCATCCATAAGAGTAATAACCCCTAAAAACAAGCCTGTTCCAATATAATAAATCATAATTATATTTCCCATTTTAGTAACTTCGGGATTAAACCAATGCATCGAACCAAAGATTAGAGAAGTCATCAAAAGTGGAAACCATTTATTTCTAGCTAAGTTAGCAAATCCCTGCATCAAATAGCCTCTAAAAACATATTCCTCTGTACTTGTTTGTATCGGAATTAAAATTGACCCCACTACAACTAAAATCAAAAAAGGAACTAATTTAAAATTCCAAACAAAATTTTCCGGCGCATTAAAATAAAGAAACAAGAAACTTAAAATCGAAAAAAAAGACCATAACAAAAACGAAAACAAAATCCGATTCCAATCTACTTCTTTTCTCGAAGTGGTAACTGACAAAAGTGTTTGATGATGCAAATATTTTACAATAAACCAAATGCCAATAAAAGCAAAAACAAAAGAAGCCATTATTAAAAATAAAGTAACATTTGAATCAAAAATTTTCATTGCAGTATCACTATCGCCAGGAAAAGCTTTATCGCCTTTGTAATTAAAATAAACCGCCAATGAAAAAGGAATCTGACCAATAAAAGAAGCTGTAATAATAAAAACTGACCCAATAAGGTATTTCCAAAAACTATTTTCAGGCTTAACTCCTTGTTCTAAAAACATATTTATAATAATTTAAAAATGAGAATTCAATTTGATAAGTAAGTCTTATTTTTGCTCTTGCTAAAATACCTATTTTTAAGTTTAATTATCCTACAACTGACTAAATAAAACAAAATGATACAAATTTACCATAATCCACGATGTGGAAAATCGAGAACTTGTCTGGCTTTTCTTGACAACTCAAAACAAGACTACGAAATTATTCAATATCTAACAGATACACCAACTCATAATGAACTAAAAAGTTTACTTGAAAAACTAAATCTTAATCCTATTCAATTAGTACGTACTAAAGAAAAAGTCTGGATTGAAAATTTTAAAGAAAAAACATTGAGCGATGATCAAATTATTCAGGCAATGGTTGAAAATCCGATTTTAATAGAACGTCCGATTGTTGTAAAAGATGGAAAAGCAATTATTGGCAGAGACATTGATTTGGTTGCTTCTTTTTTAGATTGATTATAAAGAATCAAATTAACATTATTTTATGATTTCTTTCTTTAAACCAAAGGCTACATTTGCCGTCTAAAGAGTAATTGAAACCAAAAATAACAATGAAAAAAATCAAATTTGCTGTATTACTTGTAGCTTTTTTTACAAGCTTTTACAACTATGCCCAACAAGCACCTCCTTCAAAAAGCAAGGTAAAAGTTACTGGAAAAGTTTTTGAAAAAATAACCAAACAACCACTTGAATACGCAACTATTTCGATCACAGCGCCAAATGACACTAAAGTTGTTGCGGGGGGAATCACAAATCCAAAGGGTGAATTTGAAGTAGCTGTTGCACCAGGAGTCTACGATATAAAAGTGGAATTTATTTCGTTCAAACCAACCGAAATTAAAGGACGAAACATTCTGGACGATACCAATCTGGGAATAATTAACTTATCTGAAGATGCTGCACAATTAAACGAAGTTGTAGTTCGTGCAGAAAAATCGACAGTAGAAATAAAATTAGACAAAAAAGTTTATAATGTTGGTCAGGATATGATGGTAAAAGGCGGAACTGTAAGTGACGTTTTAGACAATGTTCCATCAGTTTCTGTTGACACAGAAGGAAATGTAAGCTTAAGAGGAAGTGATAATATTCGTATTTTAATTGACGGAAGACCATCAAATGCGATAAATGTTGCTGAAGCTTTACGTCAGCTTCCGGCAGATGCAATTGATAAAGTTGAAGTAATAACGAATCCATCTGCACGTTATGATGCTGAAGGTGGGTCAGGAATTATTAATATCATTCTTAAAAAAGGAAAAAACCAAGGTTTAAACGGAACTTTCATCGCCTCTACAGGACTTCCTGAAACATATGGCTTGAGTGCAAACCTGAATTATAAGACTGAGAAATTCAACTATTTCACTACTGCAGGATACAACCACAGAACAAGTGAAGGTGGCGGTTTAACCAACTCTCAATATTTTAATCCAGACGGATCTATAAAAAGTTACCTGGACGAAGAGCGTGATACCAAAAGAACTTCTGACGGATTTAACGGTAGAGCCGGAATCGAATGGACAGTTGCTCCAAATACTTTCTGGACAAACGCGATTAACTATCAAAAAAGCACTGGAGACACAAGAGACTTAATTAACTACAATAATTATGATGCTGCTCATGCTTTTACAGGTAGATCTTACCGTTTAAACAATGGAGATACAGGAAGTGAGAACGTTGAGTATACTTCCAACTTAATTAAAAACTTCAACGATAAAGGTCATAAATTGACTGCTGATTTATCGGTTTCAAGAAACAGCGACGACAGTAATAGTCTTATTACAGGTTCAGACAATTTCAACAATACTTTAAACGACCAAGTTCAGAAACAAGTACAACTACAAGCAGATTATGTTTTACCATTAGGTAAAGGAAGTCAGTTTGAAGCTGGATATAAAGGAAGTTTTGGAGATTTAAATAATAAATATTACGTCCTTGATGATCAGGGAGCGACAATTCCGAGTTTATCAAACACTTTAGAATACAAGGAGAATATCAATGCGATATACACACAATATGGTCTTAAGGTAAACAAATTCTCATACTTATTTGGTTTACGCTGGGAAGACACAAATATTCAGGTAAACCTTTTAGACACAAACGATTTCAATACTAAAAAGTACAACAACTTGTTTCCAAGTGCTTTTATTAGTTATGAAATATCAGATCAAAGTAATTTCACCGCAAGTTATAGTAAACGTTTATCAAGACCAAGAGGACGTTTCATGAACCCTGCAACAAATTACTCAAGTAATATCAATATTTTTCAAGGAAACCCTGATTTAGATCCGTCTTTAACAGATAAATATGACATCGGATACATCAAACGTTGGGACAAAGTAACTTTTAATACTTCTGCTTATTTTGAAGATACGAAAGATGTTTTCAGCTTTGTAAGATCTCCAACAGGCGAAACTGTAAACGGAATTCCGGTTATCTTAAGCCGACCTATTAACTTAGGAAAAGAGCAAAAATTCGGATTTGAGTTTACCTTAAATTACACTCCATTTAAATGGTGGAAAGTAAATAGTAACTTCAACCTTTACAATGTAAAAACAACAGGAGAGAACAGTTACAAAGATGCAAATGGAGATGTGGTTGTACAAAATTTAGACAATCAGGCAAATTCATGGTTCGCCAGAATCAACTCTAAAGTAACTTTACCATACAAAATCGACTGGCAATTAACAGCGATGTACAATGGCGAACAAAAAACGGCACAAGGTAAAAACTTAGGTCAGTTTGGTATGAATACAGCATTTAGTAAAGATGTATTAAAAGACAAAGCAACAATCGCATTCAATATTAGTGATGTTTTCAATTCAAGAATCATGAAGTCTTATACTTACCTTGAAAACCAAACATCATATGGTGAAATGCAATTCCGTAAACGTCAGTTCAATTTATCATTCACTTACCGTTTTAACAAACCAAAAAGCGAAAGAGACAAAAATGCAGCACCTAAAAATGATGGTGACGGAGGTGGAGATTTCCCAGGATAATATAGGTTAGAATTCAAATTTAAAAATCCAAATTCCAATAATAAGACTTCAAATTAGTTTTATAAAATTGGAATTTGGATTTTTTATTGAAATTCTATTTTTTTTACATAAAAAAAAGGACTCGTAAAAACGGGTCCTTTTTTTATGAAATCAATTTAAAATTAAATTGATTGTTCTTGTTTCTTCTTTGCTCTCTTCTCTTTGATCATTTCCCAGCTTGCTCCCGTAACCCAATAAGATACGAAACCAACTAAGAAAAACATCAACCAAAACCCTATAGTTAGTATGGTCAAGAAAAGTAAAAAACCTAAGTACTGTGAAAATTCAAACATGTTTTCCGGAATTTTTGAATGTAAGGACAAATGTAAGTTTTATATTTTTCCTTAGCAATTAAATCCAAATCAATTTTTATAAAATCACAATAATCCGTATATTTAAACTCATTTTAAATAACGTTTTTATTCAACTATCCAAATCAAGAGAGCATGTATGTTTTCAGGAGCCATTTCCTGCTGTACACTCTATCTTTTCCTGGCTAAAGAAGCCAGAAAAAGGATGCCGTTCCCATCAGGGCTAGGACAATCATTTTCATAAGAACTTTCTGTTTTTTTATTTACAGATCAGTTTTCAAATCACAAAAATAATAAACACATATACAAAATGAAATACAGAATAGAAAAAGACACTATGGGCGAAGTACAAGTCCCAGCCGATAAATACTGGGGAGCTCAAACAGAACGCTCTAGAAATAATTTCAAAATAGGAGCTTCGGCATCGATGCCACAAGAAATCATTGAAGGTTTTGCTTATCTAAAAAAAGCAGCAGCTTATGCCAATTATGACCTGGGTGTTTTACCCATAGAAAAAAGAGATGCGATTGCAGCTGTTTGCGACGAAATTCTGGACCGAAAACTAGATGATCAATTTCCGCTTGTAATCTGGCAAACCGGTTCAGGAACACAAAGTAACATGAACGTAAACGAAGTAATTGCAAATCGTGCTCAAGTTCTTAAAGGTTTCGAAATTGGCGAAGGTGAACAGTTTATTAAAGCAAATGATGATGTTAATAAATCGCAGTCATCAAATGATACCTTTCCAACCGGAATGCATATTGCTGCTTACAAAATGATTGTTGAAACTACAATTCCGGGAGTCGAAAAATTGCAAACCACTTTATCTGCAAAAGCAAAAGAATTCAAAGATGTCGTAAAAATTGGGCGTACACATCTTATGGATGCAACTCCCCTAACATTAGGACAAGAAATCTCAGGATATGCTGCTCAATTGTCTTTCGGCTTAAAAGCATTAAAAAACACTTTAGCACATTTATCTGAAATCGCTTTGGGAGGAACCGCAGTCGGAACCGGATTGAATACTCCAAAAGGTTACGACGTAAAAGTGGCGGAATACATCGCTAAGTTTACCAATCATCCTTTTGTAACTGCCGAAAATAAATTTGAAGCTTTGGCCGCGCACGATGCTATTGTTGAAACTCATGGAGCTTTAAAACAACTGGCTGTGTCATTAAATAAAATTGCAAATGATATTAGAATGTTAGCTTCTGGACCTCGCTCCGGAATTGGAGAAATTCACATACCTGAAAATGAACCTGGATCATCTATTATGCCAGGAAAAGTAAACCCAACGCAATGCGAAGCTTTAACAATGGTTTGCGCACAAGTTATTGGAAATGATATGGCAATTGCAGTTGGCGGAATGCAGGGCCATTATGAATTAAACGTTTTTAAACCTGTTATGGCAGCCAATTTTTTACAATCGGCACGATTATTAGGAGACGCTTGTATTTCGTTTGATGAACATTGCGCGCAAGGAATTGAACCCAATTATAAGAGAATTAAAGAATTGGTAGACAATTCATTAATGTTAGTAACTGCTTTAAACACAAAAATAGGATATTATAAAGCAGCAGAAATAGCTCAAACAGCTCATAAAAACGGAACAACTCTTAAGAATGAAGCTGTTCGTTTAGGATATGTCACTCCAGAAGATTTTGATACCTGGGTCAAACCGGAAGAGATGGTATAAAAAAGTCTCAGGTTTCAGGTTTCAGGTTTCAGGTTTCAGGTTTCAGGTTTCAGGTTTCAGGTTTCAGGTTTCAGGTTTCAGGTTTCAGATGACTATAAAAAAAGGCAGAAAACTAAAGTTTTTTGCCTTTTTTATTAATCCTATCAATATCTACAACTTTGTCAAAGTTTACCCACTCTCAAAACTGAAACCTGAGACTGAGACTTTTTTCTACTTCCCGTCTACATAATCCTGTAAATAACTAAATCTTGGTGTTAACTTTCCTTTATCTGTTATTTTAGCACGTTCAAGAATTCCATCTTTATCTCCATTAAAGAAAGCCGGAATTACATGTTCCATAAATTGTTCTCCAAAGCCTTCACTGGCGTCTTTTGGTATTTCGCATGGCAAATTATCAACCGCCATTACAACCACTGCAGCAGGATGAAAAATATCAACTTCAGTATCTTCTAAAGGAAAATAACCATATAAAGGTTCTGCAATAGTCGAAGAACGCAAAGTACAAGCAATTGGACCTTTTACATCGCATGAAATATCTGCTACAACTTTTAACTTACAATCATTTGCATTTAGCATTTCTCTAGTTAAAATCATTGGAGCACCACTAGCATAAAAATGTCCTGCAAAATAAATATCAGTCACTTTGGTGAATTTTTCAAAATCTGAAACGTAATCTTCAGGATGTGCTACAAAATCTTTAAAATCCTTAACTTCTCCATCAATTCGTTTGTTGTATTCTAAAACATCCAATTGAACATAAACAGCTTGCGCATATTTTTTAGTCAGATAATTATCAACCGTAATTTCTTTTATTTTTATAGCATCCAGAATTTCTTTGGCACCGCTTCCAACTTTTCCCGTTCCAGTAATTACAAACTTTAAGGCCGGCATTGTAATACGCTTCAAATGCATAATTAATGCATCTTTACCTGATAAAGTTTCAGCTTTTGGCAATTTAAATAATTCGAATTTTATTCCGAAAGCTCTAATTCCGTTATAAACACCAACCATTCCGGCATATTTTCCAAAACCAATTAAACGACGATTATGAGCATCAACAATTGTTTCATGATCGTACAAATCGATATTTTTTTCTAAAATAGCCTGCAACAACTTCCTATTATAAGGCTGCTTCTTTATTGTATGCGAAAAAAAGAAATAAGCTTTATTGGGAATTAAATTTTCAACAGGAACTTCTTTTACACCAAATAAAACATCACAATCAGAAACATCATCTGTAACTGTAATGCCCATACTCTTATATTGAACATCCGAAAAAATCCTAATATCAGAGCTTTCAACTTCGACTATTGCATCATGATAAAGCTGCTTCAGTCTGGTAAGCTCATTAGGAGCAAAAACAACTCTACGGTCTGGCGGGTTTTTTCTTTCTTTTATGATTCCGAATTTCATTTAAACAGGTTTAAAGTATTTATTAATATAACTTTTTACGTCTTATTTGTTTCAAATATAACAAATTTAGTTAAAGTTTTGTTGTTAAATTTCAATTTAGAATGCTTAAAAACCGTTAAAAGCTGACTAACAATCGACTAATTAAACAAAACCTTAAAATTTTGTTAAAACAAGCTTTTCAGTAAACAGAAAACGGTCAAACATAAATATTGAATTCTATATATTTGTTTTTAAAGAATGATGAAAATGAGTTTCCTTAAAAACACAAAGATACCACAAATACTTTTCCTAATATTAGTTTTAAGCTCTTGCGGAAAAGATAAAAAAACCAATACCGACAATACTTCGACAACAGAAGATACCTTACCAAAGATGAAGCCGTTAGGTCCGGAAAAAAGACTTACGCAAGCCTACTTAAATTCAGTTACGGGAAGAATAAACCATTTTTACAATAAAAACTGGCCTAACAATACTATGAACGGAAGTTTTTTAGTTGCTAGAAATGGTCAAATCATTTTTGAAAGATACAATGGATATGCTAACAAAAATGAAGATACTAAGATCACAGCAAACACTCCGCTTCATATTGCATCAGTAAGTAAGGTTTTGACAGCGACAGCAGTCTTAAAACTTGTAAACGCAGGCAAAATTGATTTAGATCAAAAAGTAAACACCATTTTAAAAACATTTCCTTATCCTGATTGTACGGTCAGAATGTTATTGAGCCACAGAAGCGGAATGCGAAATTATGCCTATTTTACTGATCGCGACAAATCAGTTTGGGACAGACATAACCAATTAACAAACAAAGATATTTTGAATATTCTTGCCACAAAAGATATTGGGTTAGAATCAAAAACAGGAACACGCTTTAGTTATTGCAATACCAACTACGCAATGTTAGCCCTAATTATCGAAAAGATAACAGGACTTACCTATAAGGAGGCAATGACCCAAATGATTTTTAAACCTTTGGGAATGACAAATACCTTTGTTTTTGATAATGAAAAAGACAGAAAAAAAATTGTTCCATCATATAAAGGTAATGGTGTAGAAATTGGTTTTGATTATTTGGATTGTGTTTATGGTGACAAAAACATCTACTCTACTCCTCGTGATTTATTAAAATTTGATCGTGCCAGAAATGCTCCCGGATTTTTGAAACCGGAGCTTTTAAAACAAGTCTATACCGGTTATAGTAATGAAAGAAAAGGAACAAAAAATTACGGTTTAGGTATCAGAATGATCAATTGGGATTCTGGACAAAACTTTTACTTTCATAATGGTTGGTGGCATGGTAATACCTCATCTTATATTCCGTTAATGAAAGAAAATGTTACAATTATAGCTTTATCTAATAAAATGACCAGAAACACTTATGCGGTTCGAAAATTGGCTCCAATTTTTGGCGATTATCCGTTTAATTTTAAAGATGAAGAATAAAATTATTTTTCTGAAAATTTTATTACAAAACTAACTTCAAATAGTATAAATTTGCAAACTCATTTTTGGGGTCGACTGGTTTTGACAGCAAGTCGAATTGAAAAGTAAGCACGTCGAGCATTGAGACCTTGCTCGTAAATATAAGATCTTACAATTTTACACGGCGAAAATAACTACGCTTTAGCTGCATAATCTGAATTATAGTAAGATTAGCCACGTCCCTATCAGATAGGGAAGCTGGATTCTCCTTGAAAGCCTTGGTTTGTGGCGGTCAGTACAGGGGAACCGTAAAAATAAACCTAGATTTCCATGAGCTTCGGGTGGATATCGAAATTAAGAAGATAAGTGTTGAGTGGTTGTTCCTGACCTAGCTTAACAACGAAAATCCAATCAGGAAATAAACGTGTAGAAAGCTCTTTAGTTGCTTGTTTGGACCCGAGTTCGATTCTCGGCGACTCCACTCGACGGGATGATTGAAAAATCATCCCGTTTTTTTTCGTAAATAAGCAATCCTTTGTTCTTCATTTTCAACTGATTACAAGTAAAAACATGCAACATTGTAGGTGTTCGATAGATACCATCCTCATAGTACAAATTGCTGTCGAACACCAAATTCACAAATTCTCTTTTTTCTAAGGTATTAGCCTTAGTGTAAACACTTGAAATATCGGTTAGTAAGTCTAAATTCTTTTGCAAAATTTTAAATGCTCCTGAAGGATTTGTGCTAAATCTCTGAATAGATTCTTTAGCATTTTCTATACTGTATTTATAATTAGCATACCATCTATCATACGTATCTTTAGCAATTTCACTTTTTATCCATTTTTCTTCAAGCAGTAATAGTTTTTTTTCAGTCTCTATCAATTCCTCTTTTTTGAGTTCGCTAAGTACCTTATTTTTCTGTAACTCATCTTTTAAAGATTTATCACATCCACTTCTTATTTTTTCAACAACTGCGGGTGAAATACTCATTAGTTCACAAATATTTAAAAACTGATCATGAGCCTTGATAGCACTTATATTATTATGCTTAGAATGTTTGCATTTATAGTAATAAAAATATTTACCGGACTTACCACGAGAAGGTGCACCTGTAAGTACATTTCCGCAATGGCACTTCAAAACCCCTCTAAGAGGAATTTCATCGTCAATAATAGATCTAATTTTTTCAGGTCTCTTCATTTTATTCTGTACCATTTTCCATACATGTACATCGATAATTGGCTCATGAATACCTGGAAAAAGACCTCCGGGATGATCTTTATAAGGTTCAACTTTCAAGAAACCTGCATACACAGCATTACTAAGCACTCTTTGAATTGCATCATTTCCAGTTCTGTTGAAACCTAATTTCTTAGCCATATCTTTTATCAGATAAATAGGTACGTCACGCAAATAAGTGTCATAAATGAAACGAACAATTTTAGCATCTTTTTCGTTAACCACCAACTTACGCTCTTTACGTTCTCCTTCTTTCTTATATCCAAAAGGAGGCGAATTATGTACAAAACGGCCCTCCTTTGCCTTTGCAGTGTATAAACCTCCCCTAATTTTAATACTTCGGTTTATATTATCTTCTTCTGCAAGCAAAAGTTGTAATCCAGCTCTAAAAAAACTCCCAGGTGTCTCATAATCAAAGATTATCCCTTCAGTTACACTTACTACTTGTATTCCATACTTACCCTGAAGAGTTTTAACCATACTCATTGCTTCCCCAGCATTTCGGCTAAATCTATCCAGTTGATCCACTAACAAATAATCAACATTTTTATAGTGCTTTGTAATAAACTCTTGCAATTTTATAAAATCCGGCCTATCAAATGTTTTCGCACTTTTGCCTCTATCAATAAAGGTGTCTATTAACTCAATATCATTTGTTTTGATCCACTGATCTGTATATAATTCCTGTCTTTCAATCGAACCGTTACTCTGTCCAATCTGACTGAACCTCAGATATCTTATTGCCTTTTTCATAAAATTCTTGTATAGTTGCTGCAACGATTATTTTAATAAATAAACTTACCACTTTTTGCTCTTTAATTTTGTCTATTTCAATAAAACTTTCTATAATCCTTTTATTTAAAACCTCTTCCTTGATTTTTAACTTTTCCATAGTAATGAAATTTATCAAAAAAAGCCCGTAATGGGCTTTTCAATTCTTATGCTCTTATAAATGTTAAAAGATCTTCCAATACAAACCAATTTTACTGCTTCTAATCCAGATGATCCAATTTAAAAAATATCTTACTCCCTTGCGTCTTTTTACAAGAAGGAATATATTTTATATAACCATATTCACTAAGTTCACGAACAGATTTTCGGTACGTATAGGCTGATAATATTTTTGCTTTGTGACTAATTTCATGTCTAAATACCTCAATAGGATTAATAAAACCCTTATCAATTCGGTATTGAAGTAATGTCACATAAATTGCAATATGTGTACTACTAATACGAAAGTCTTTCTCAATGGCTATAAAGAAATCTGATAAGGGTTTTAAATTATCCATGATAAATCAAATTGAATGAGCTTGTCTATTTTTTCTGGTTTTTGACTTAGCCTTTTCCTCCGATTCAGGATCTTCAGCATCCTGCTTCTGCTTTGAATCTTTAGCCATCGACTTCCCTTCAGACTCACCTTGTTTTTGATCTTTACTTTCACTGATTCTGATTCGCTGTTTATTCTCATTGTAAACATTAATTGTTTTAAAATGTGGATTTGCCTCTACAAATTGTTTATTCTCAGTTCCGTCAATTTTAAAAGTGACTGATTGTAAATTTCCCTTTTTTAGAGAATTAATTAGATCCTCCTTGTACATTGGATTTTCTAATTCTTTTATAGGATGTTTTGCCAAACTTGATTCCAAATCATAACCATAATTTTGGTGATAATGATTTAATTTGAAATTTCCATTACTATTATCCGCCTGTTTAAAATCCATCTGAATCCAAGAATTATAAGCTTCTCCCTCTTTTGTTTTAAGATCTTTGTTTACAGAACGTCCCTCCATTAAATTATAGGCTTCTTTAGCAGTAATATTATTATCTTTATTAATAAAGAATGTCTGCTCCAACGCTTCTTTGGAATCATCTTTTTGCAAACTAATTTTATAGGAATTAAAAAAATACATATCACTTTGATCTGATTTTTTAAAGTTTAAAGTAGCATTTACTGTATCAGTCCCATACTTCACCTCATGATTCAATTTAAATTCTGCTTCTCCCTTAAGTATATTATCTTTCAATACACCATCCATCGATTCTCCAAATCCAGTAAACTTAATTTGGTCTTGTAAGAATTCTACATTTTTCTGATTCATAATATTTAATTTTAAAAGTTAATATATGTTTATAAAGTCCCCAATACCTCCAAATCAATCAGATCATTATTTTTAATATTGAGTTCTATCTGTCTCCCTCCGCTTTTTTCAATTAATTGAATTGTTAAATACTTTTTCTCGGGGATAGTAAACTTAGATAAAGCAAGCACTTGCAAAACTTCTGATTCATCTGGTATCTTTGAAACTTCAGAAGTTGAAAGCAAAGGCAAGATTTCTATTTCTTGGGAAGCAGTTCGTATTGATTTTTTCTGATCTCTGATAAAAAAACGAAGCTGATCTATATCATAATTTATTTTGGATTTATTACCAATTACTAATCTTAAATAGATTACATCCTGATGAATAAAAAGACCTGTAATCTGAAGTTTTATATCAAATCGAGCACTACTGAGTCCGACTATCTTTTTATTTTTAGAAAATGCCAGGTTAGCATATTGCTCAATTTTCTTTTGATTTTGATTCTCCATGGAAAAAACAACTTCCTTATTTACTACTGTTGAATTATCCACTACTAAATTTAGATCTGGACACTGCTCGTCATAATTCAAAATAAAGCCATATAATTTACCATCAGAAGTAACAACAGTTAAATTTGTCTGTGTAAAATTCTGCAGTCCGGCTTTAACTAATAAAATATTCTCAACTCCTTTTGCCTTCTGAATCAAAACTCCCTGACTTCCTTTATCTATACTTATAATGGGATAAGGGAAGACTATGCTAGTAGTTTTGGAAAATCCAATTTGCAAATTTTTAAAAATAGTCCCGCCATCATTTGACTGAGCTGATAACGAAAATGCCAATACTAACAAACTCGCCAAAAATCCTAATTTATTATTTTTCATCTGTTCAGTTTTTATCGTTTAATTAGAATTCTTTTGTTTCTCATCATAAAGGAGAATTCGATAGCCCGCCTTAACTACAACTTTTATAAGTTTAACCTTTTTGCTCATAAAACTCTTGGCAGCTTCAATACCCATTCCGGCAGCCTGTACTCCCCATAAATCATCAAGACCGCTAACTCCTAAAGTTTGAATGGACCGGTCTGCTGATGCTTTGGAAACATCACGGCTAATAGCCCCTGGAATAAAAACCCCCTTAATTCCATCCATATCAAAAACTGAGAGTTCAACTGGAAAAATTGAATTTGCATATTTTATATTACTTATTTTTATTTCGAGTCTTTCTCCCTGTAAAGAAGCAATTCCAAACAAAAAACTGTTTCTAGGAATAAGCTTTCCCTGAATTAAAACATCATTGCTTAATCTGAGTTTAATTGTAGAACCGTTTACAATGGTCTGCGTTTCATGTATAACAGCTTCAATGGCATTCTGCTCTTCAAATGAAACCTCTTCTTCATCAAAAGCATAAAATGAATTTTGTTTAGAGGTATTCTCTTTGTTTTCTTTAACGGATTGTAATGAGGTAAGATTATTCTCCTTGGTCTTTATAGCAACTGTCAATGACCTTGATTTTTTGTTTTCGTAAGATTGTTTTAATTTTTCTTGAACTCGGGCTGGATGCTGAATATCAAGTATATTCTCAAGCATTCCTCCTAATTGTTTGAGTTCAGGATCAGCTTCCTGAGGTTCATTCATAACCGACATCATTTGCTCAAGTTTCTCCATCTGTCCAGATGCTTCACTAGTGCCATAACCCTCAAACTCCCTCATATCGTGGCTTTGACTTATTTGTACCTTAGGCTGGCTTATCGCATTTTGAAGTGCTTTTAATTTCTCATACACTCTTTGTTCATTTTGATCTTTAAAGGAGCTGGTATTTAAAGCCACTTTACCTTTTCTAAAATTATTAGTCCCTAGCTCTTGATCCCAATTAACCACAGAATCTCCTAAGACCACAGTACTTGAGTAATTAGGGTCTTTCTTGATTTGCTCTTGCAGTTTTGCTGAATCAATTACGGCCTGCTCATAATAACTCATCTTATCAAAATCATCATCATTTTTAAATTTTGGATCTGGTAGAACACTGTTAAATCCTTCCCTACCTTCCGTTTTGACAATTTCTAATGTTCCTTTGCCACCTCCAAGACTCCAAAATAGCATCGTTACAAATGGCAAAATCAAAACCGGAAGTATTAGAAGCATTTTTCTTTTTTTTAATTCTTTTAATGAAATTGTTTTTTTCTCCATGACATTACTCTTTTACATTAGACTTATAATAATTTTCAATAAAAACCAGACTATCCAGAAGGCCTGGTCGAGACAGCTTAATACTGTCATATATTTTCTTATTAGAAGAACTTCTTTTAAGACTATCCTTGTAGGATAGGAAGTTCTCTATTTTTTTATACTCTTTTTGTGAAATTAAAATCGGTTTAAGAATATTCTCTTTTGATTTCTGATTTACTATAACAGGCTTTGAAACAGAAACAATATCGATTTTCCCAGAGACACCTCCAGCAAAACTCCAGTAAACAATAGAAATACTAATACAGCCTGATAAAATTGTAAATCCCAGCCACAGAACAACTAAACTTCTTTTTGACAAACCTGAAGTGAGACTACTCATTTTTTGCGCCCATTTGCTCTGAACAAGCAATAAATATTTATCAATTACCATATTCATAAAGGGTTTCTCAGTTAAATTCCTCATTACTTTTCATTTTCGATTTTCAACACTCAGATCTTTATTTTCCAAAGTAACCCAGCGTTCAATAAGAAAACCATGCGAATTATTATCACTTCTGGAAACATTGCGTAAATTACCCTCAGTGATAAGGCTCCTATTTACAATACTGGTACTTCGAATTATTTTTTGCTTAGCAAAACATTTAAAACGATAAGGATAATCATCAACACCAATCTGAATACTGTCAATTGTGATAGTCTGACTAATATTTCCCGAAATTATACCTGAGTAATATCCATTTTCTTTCAGATCATCATATACATGTTTCGCACTGTCATCAGCCAGATAAAGCGCTTTGGTAATATTTGCTTTGATTACTTTATCATCAGGATCAAGCGTGAAAAAATAACGGTGAAAACTTTTAACATGGTCTCTGGCTTCCACTGGAACATTATCTTTTCTCTCTGAGGAATAGGCCTCCAGAGCTTTACCATTAGCCAGAATGTAAACCCTGTCCTGCATCAGAGTTACTGTCGTAAAACTTTTATACAGAGTATAACAGCAGATTATGATGCATCCTACAATTACAAGAAGCGTAAAGCCTCTTATGTACCTAAAAGCACTATCAATATTTTTCATTTTAGTAAACATTACAAAAAGTTTTAAGATTATTTAGAATTCCCTTTTAGCCTATCACCCATATAATTTCCTTTCTTTTCAAAATAGGGTGAATTATTAGATGATGAAGACATACTCTGAGACATTTTCCCTGCAGCATTACCCATTGAATCCATAACCATTCCGGCTCCTTGTGAAGTTTTAGCAACTACACTACTAGCTGAATTACCAAAAATACTTGTTACCTTCTGGCCTAATGCTCCGCCTCCGCCTGCATGTACAATGTAATTAGCTACAGATGGAACTGTGAAATATCCAATGATTCCAATGATCATGAAAACTAAATAAGCGATATCTGTTCTGCTAAAAAAAGTATCTCCTGAGCTATTAACCTGTGCGATATCAAGTTTTAACATCTGCTCCTGAATTTTTCCAATAATACTTCCGAAAATATTGGCAACAGGAAGCCACAAATAAATATTTATATACCTTGCAAGCCAAACCGTGAGCGTATGCTGAAATCCATCAAAAACAGCAATTCCAAAAACAAGAGGTCCCAGGACAGAAAGCACAACAAGTTGAAATGTTCTTAGTGTATCAATGCATAATGAAGCAGCTTCGAAGAGTATTCTTAAGATCTCACTCATCCACTCTTTTACTGAATTTCTAAAACTATATGAAGCTTTTTCCATAGCAAATTTGACATCATTCCCAATTCCCGAAAGCATACTTTCCTCTGAAGGATCTTCTCCACTATGTGTATATTTATACCATTCGTCACGATTTCCGCTGCCAGTGGCTCCTACATACATTTTCCATGGATCTGTTTCTTTAATTGCTTTTTCTTTCTCTTTTAACAACACTTCAATAGCTTTATTGGAACCTTCAACCATTGCCGCTGTAGCCGTCACCGTAGGTTTCATAACTCCATTAAGCAGTGCTAATACAGAAGGAAATATCATGATACAAAAACCAATTACAAATGGTCGAAATAGTGGATAAAAATCTATTGGTTCTGCACTCGCTATATGCCTCCATACCCTCGAAGAGATATACCAGAGTGCTCCAAAACCCGCTATACCCTGCCCTACTGCAACAAGATTATTACATAAAGGCATCATCTCATCATAGAGCTGTTCTAAAATTTGGTGTAAACCTTTTATATCACTACCTAAGCTCTGCGCATGACTAATTACTGGCAATAGTAGAGCTGCGATCATAAAAACAATCGCTTTATTCAACTTCAATATCATCATGATTTCTATTTTTTTAATTCATGAATTCGCTGGGCAGTATCTATATCATTTTCTTCTCTGGCACGTTGTAGTGCCAAAACATTTGAAGATGAATTAAAGCTTCGAAGAAATAAAAGTTTTTCCTCCATATCTTGGTAAATCTTATCGATGGCCTCCAATCGCTCATCATCTGACATTCTTAGTTTATCAGCTGTGACGATTGTTAGAAGTTCATCAAGATTCCTTATGCTTTGAACAAGTAAATTACCATACACTTTTTCAAAATATGCAATCTCCTCAGGACTAAAGCTATTGCTTTTGGCAAAACGATTAAAAGCCCTTTTGCTCTCTTTTACCAGAAGAACTTGATAATTGATAATATCTCCCACTCTTTTATAGTTCTTTACAACTGGACTTACCAGCATCAGGGCATCCAAAAACGTTTTATGCAGGCTAAAATTTCCCTCAGACATATCTTTAACAGCTTTGTAGCCTCCTGATAAAATCTCGTACCCCTTTTTCATATCACTGAGAATCTGTTTGAACTGGCTGAGTTTTTCAATATTCAAAATCAGTTGTTGAATTTCCTGAGCCTGCGCCACTACTTTGTTTGGCAAGCACAATAAGACAATCATCGTAAATAATGCAATTGCTTTTCTCATGATCCTTTGATTTACAAATCGTTTAATGAATAACCAACTTTAGTATCATTACTATCCTTAGACTTAGAGAGTGAAAGCATTTTTGTTTCGTTACTAAAAGACACACAAAAAGTATAATCATTCATCATTGTTCTATACAAATTATCAATTCGTTTTAATCTCTGATCATCTTTCATCTCCAGTTTCGTTTCTGTTGTAAGAATTAAAAGATCATCCAATGTCCTGTTACAGTTCTCAAAGAGTCTGTTAAATGACCGCTCTATATAATCCAATTCATTACTGTGAAATAAATCATCTTGTCTTAATTGCTTAAAAGTGCCGTTGGAGATTTTGATAATTTTGAGCTGCAGTAAAACAATCTCAGCAACTATTGTATACCCCTTGATATTGGGATTAATTTTCTTCAGCGAATTAAAATAATCACTGTGTAGATTCACTTCTCCTTTTTTAAGATCTCCAATAAAATGAAGCCCCTTTTTTGCAATATCATAGCCTTTTTTGGCATAATCAATATACACTTGCAAAGCAGCAATCTGTAGAATTAGTTCTTTTCGCCACTTTGATTGTGCCTGCAAATACGCAGTACTAATAAATAACAGTAATAGCACTAAAATTAACTTTTTCATGATACCTCTATTTAATTACGGAATTCCGTAGAATTGTTTAACTTTATTTACATCATTAGTCGTTTTGGCTCTTTGAAGACTCAAGAGCACATTCTGCCTATTAAAAATAAGCAGGTCATCATAATTGGCATCAATCTGATCCGCAGCACTGTTTATAATTTCCAGTCTTTTAAAATCGCTCATCTCAGTTGTAAAAGAATCCAAAACCAAAAATATTTGATCAATATTCTTTACACTTTCTTCTAAAATTCCCGAATAAACTTTTTCCATATATTCGACCTCTGAAGCAGTGAAATGTTTATCTTTTTGCAAAAGGTTCCAGGCCCTTTCATATTCCGAAATCAGCCTTGTCTGCTTATTGGTAATTTCTTTTATACGCTGGTAATAGGTAATAATTGACTTTACTTTCATGAGTTCTTCATAATAATTTTTATAGAGATCACGCTGCTTTTTTGTCCAATCCGATATCTCATCTAGTTTTAATTTAGATAAGACATTCTCTATCTGCTTTTGGGCATTCTGTAGCCAGATCGTTTTATTTTGAAGTCTTTGTATTCTTAAATCAATAGCCTTGATTACTTTTTTAGTAACCGTTTTTACAATTTCCAAAATAGGAATTACAGCTATCGTAGTAGATGGTCTTACCGGAGTACAGACAAGCAACAAACATATTATACCAACAACAATTTTTATTTTCATTTTTCCTCTTCATTTTATTTTCCATTTTTCATATCCAAAGCCAGCGCTGCAATTCCTTTTTTAATATCACCATCAAATTTTTTAGCATAAGCATTCACTTTTACTTTTTCACTCTCCTCGGTTGTGTAAGCCAAATATTCCTCGAGTGAAACTTCTGTTCTATATACCTTGGATGACATCCCCCCTAGTGAGATAAAGACCTCTTTGTATTTTTTGTCAGGATCATTAGACTTATTTACGGAAAGCACTAAAGCTTTTTCCTTTTCTGTAAGTCCCAAAAGTTCCTGAATCAGATCAAATTTATTTTGATACTTACTTTGATCCAGCAGTATTTTACAATCACTGTTGTTGATAATAGCCTGTTTTACTATAGGTGATGAAATAATATCTTCTACCTCCTGAGTCACTACAATAGCCTCTCCAAAGAACTTCCTAACAGTCTTAAATAAATACCGAATATATTCTGACATTCCCTCTTTTGCAATTGCTTTCCATGCCTCTTCAATCAAAATCATTTTACGAATTCCTTTCAGTTTTCTCATCTTACTGATAAAAACTTCCATTATAATAATGGTTACCACAGGAAAAAGAATCGGGTGATCTTTAATATTATCCAGTTCAAAAACAATAAACCGTTCCCTTAAAAGATCAAGGTTTTCAGTTGCGTTGAGCAAGTAGTCAAATTCTCCTCCTTTGTAATAAGGTCTAAGTACATAAAGAAAATTATTCACGTCAAAATCTTTCTCCTTTACTTTATCGCCTTCTAAAATTGACACAAAATCCTCTTTTAAAAATTCATAAAAACTATTAAAACATGGAAATATATCAGAGTTAACTTCCATTTTTTCATAATATAGCTGCAGAGAATTCGATAAGGCTACATACTCGCTTCGATTAAAGGTCTCATCGTCTTTTTTCCACAACGCTAACAAAAGTGTTTTTATACTTTCCTTTTTCTCTGTATCGAGGTGGTCTCCTTCTCCGATATAAAAAGGATTAAATCGGATGGGATTCTTTTCATCATAAGTGAAATAATACCCATTTACCATATCACATAAGCCTTTGTAGCTGTGTCCTACATCTACTAAAACTACATGAGTTCCTTGCTCATAATAACTTCTGACCATATGGTTGGTAAAAAAGGATTTGCCGCTTCCTGATGGCCCAAGTATAAATTTATTGCGGTTCGTGCAGATACCCATCTTTACAGGCTCATCGCTGATATCTACATGAACAGGTTTTCCCGTTAGGCGGTCTCCAAGTCTAATTCCCATAGGACTTAACGAGGATCTGTAACCTGTCTCCATATTCAAAAAACAAACAGCCTGCTCCGTGAAGGTATCAAAGGTGTCATTCATAGGGAAATCAGCCGCATTTCCAGGAATTCCAGCCCAATAGATTTGAGGAGCCCCTACCGTCTCTAACTTTGCAACGGAATCCATTTGAGCCAGAGCTGAGGAAACCTTATTTTTAATTTCCTTCAATTCCTCGGGATCACTTGTCCAGGCCAATACATTGAAATGTGCTTTTACTGGAAGTCTCTGTTGGGCGATGGCTTCATTCAAAAAATCATTTGTAGCATCGCGGGCAATCATATTTTCTCTGCTGTAAGCGGATAAGGATTGCAGACGCAGTCGTTTACTTTCTAACTTTTGAATAGTCTTTTGAGCATCTTCAATAAAAATATACTGATTGTAAATATGATTGCATGATAAAAGTTGTCCAAGAGTCGATGCAAAACCAACACTGAATTTTGTTTTGTCAGTGGAATAACGATCATAATTAATTCTGGATCCGCATAAAGACGGTAGGTCTGCCGCATCTCCTAAAGTAAAAAGCTGGCAGTGTTTGTTTCCTACTTCCAAACCTTTATCAAATTTTATATCTTTATAAATAAAAGAGCTCTCTCGCTCAGATAAAAAATAGTACTGTTCTATAAGGCCCATCTTTCTACTCTGACTTTTCAGTTCATTATTCCCCAAGCGTTTAAACTTTACAAAACCGCTATCTTCCATGATGCGTTTAAACTGCCCTGTACTGTCAATAAAATCTTGTAGTAATTTTGCTTTTAAGGTTTCTTCAGGCACTATTGAGCTTCTTATCAAATTTGAAAATAAAGAACTCGAACTTTTTCTTCCCATCGGCTTCTTAGTCAGCATAATATAACAAGAATGATCTAAAAAAGGTCTTTCATTAAAAAATCGCTCACTGCTTCGAGTTAAAAAACTACTATCCTCACTTGAAAAATCAGCTTGATAAGTACTTTCCAAAAACCAGTCCTGCTTATGAAAAACACAAAACTTAGGAAGCACTTTAATAGCCTTAATCCACGATTGATGGAAAGCTTCATATTCCTGGTCAGACAAAGTAAAAATCTCAGGAAGTTCAACTTTAAACACAATGGTTACATCTCCTTGTTTTGATAAAATACAGTCGTGTTCAATTGCCATAATAGGCAAAATATCATCTATCTTCTTCTCCATCTCAATCCCTCTTTATCGTTAACGTTGTAGAACCATCACATTAGAAAAACTTTCCTTGTGTAGATTTTAATTATCTTAGGAATTTGTTTTCTTGCTAACGCCTTCATCATACCATATTCTCCGTACTGATTGCTCATTTGGTAAATTTTAAAAACCAGAAAGCCTCCACAAATTCCAATAAAACCTACACAGAAAATTGACGGTAGTCCAATTATATAAAAGATTGCAAAAAGAATCATAAGCCCTACTACACCACCACCCAAGTACCAAATGTATTGAGCCTTAAGTCCTTTAAATTCTATACTTTGATTAATCCCTTTGTTGATTTGATACACACTATTACTCATTCTTTTGTTATTTTTAATTCTAAACTCCAAAAAATGATTTGATAACAGTGGCTACTACCACTAAAAAAACACAGCTTCCAAACCAGGCCGCAGCGACTTTTCCCGTATCCGGATCACCGGCATTCCATTTCTGATAAACCTTGACAGCACCAATTAAACCAAGTAATGCTCCAACTGCATACATAAGCTCTGTACCCGCATCAAAGTAACTCCTAACCTTCTGGTTTGCTTCATTAATTCCTGCTACTCCATCTTGAGCAAAACTCTCAAAATGAAAAAAAACACACAACAGTACAAGAAAGAACTGCAGTGCCAGTTTTCTTTCAACTTCCTTTAATTTCCAATCACTCTTTCTCATCACACATCATTTTTAAAGTTTTAATTCATACTATAAATAAGTAGAGGAATATCACCGTTGCAAACTCTATTTCCTTGTCACATAAAGCCATACCGCACCAGAGAGAACAGGTATCATTCCTCCACTTTTTTTATTAAATAGTCTCTTCCCACAATCGATCAACCTGCTCAAAAGTTAAAATAAGTTGTGGGTGCTTAACGCATTCAGAGACTATATGTTTATTTATGTTTTCACGTAAAGAAGAAATCTTTACAAAAGAATATTCACTAAGAATAAACCGCAGATAATTTTGAAATTCCAGGGAACCTAAGCTCTCTACTGCACTTTCTTCAATAGCAAGAGAAAGGCGTAAAGACAATTCATTTAAGTCTTCCATAGCAACAGAATGCGAATCTGGAATTGCAGTATTCTGAGAATTTTTCAATAATCCCCCATCCGAAATATTAAAACCAGAATTGGTGACGAAGGAATTTTTCCTACTTGGAAAACTTAGTTTTTTCTCTCCTGTAAAGAGCTGTTTTAGTTCCACAGCGTAAAACTTTACTATTAAAAATAAATACCAGCAAAATAATAGGACACCAACAGTAATTAAATAATTACTCCACGAAATAGTAGTAAACATAGCCTTTTCCTTAATCGTTCAACATCACTTTCACTCCATCATAAAATCATAAATAAAGAATATGATTTATTATACAGTCAAAGGAACAACAACGGTATCCATTCTACAAGTACAACTTTGTTGTACCTTTTTGTACCCCTTGACAGAGCCCATAAAATAAGGAAGAGGAATCCTTTGGGATCCCTCTTCCTTATTTTATAATTTAACTCTTATATAAAAATTTATAGTAGATAGTACTTCATTAACTAAGTAAAAATTGAATAATAAAGATTTGTAATAATTCTCAAACTACTTATTTCCTTAAAGCTTTTATCAATTTATTATTTCGTTTTTCAGCTCTTGAATTTTGCAGGGATATAACCGCCCAGATAGCAGCAGGCAACCAGCCTATCAAAGTAATTTGCAAAATCAAACAAATAATCGAAGTCACAATTCTTCCTCTAAGAAAAAAAGAAACAAACGGAAAAAAAATTGCAATTAATGTCATAATTTTTATTTTTTAATAATACGTTCAAATTAAAAAGTCAATCTGTATACCCAAATTAACAAATGTAAAAACTGACTTTCGTTCCAAATATAATAATTTTACAAAGTTGTTCAATAGGATTTAATCTTCTTAATAATTTTCTCAAGAGTCTCAATTGCAATTTGCTTATCCCTATCTTCAGCTCCATATGATTTACTTCTAACAGATTGATAAGAAAGCTCTTTCTTAAAAGGAGTAGAAAGATAAGGCACAATATTTTTAAAGAAATGACTCATTGATTTTGCCTTTATTATTCTTGCTTCATCTGTTGCCCTTAAAATAAGACCAATTTGATCAACTGATAAGATGCATTCAAGTTTACCAATATCTGATGACTGCCTAATACTGTTCCCATCGGTCATACTCCTCTGTTCCTGAAGCAAAAGCTTTATCTTTTTTTCAAAATACTTGATTTCATTTTCAAACCAATATTCTAGAAATGTAATGAGGTTTTGTCGTGAAGGATTAAATGTTATTTTTAAATTGGAATTAATCTGAACTAACTTTGTGTAACAGTAGAGCACATTTTCAAATCTTTCAGATAAGATCTCAAAACTGCTTAAATAATTGACAAATTTTTCAATTAAATGATCTGTATATTCGGTACAGTTAAAATTCAATCTAATTAGCAATATATCTAAAGAGGAAACACATTCTATTTCAGATTCAAAGTAACTAAAATCTTCAAGCTCTTTTAACAATTCTCGCTGATATAGTATATGCCTATAAGTAAGCTTAACTTTTTTACTTCCATAAAGCTGAGATAGCAACAAATTAATAATCATTTTGAATTCCTTATTTTGCTCTTCATCCAATCTTTTTTTTTTGAGTAATACTTCCAAATTCGTTTGAAACTCTGTTCTCCATACGGTAAGATATGTAATTGGTACTCTTTGATCTAAACTGATAAAACTAGAAAACCTTATCTCCACAAATGACAGTAAATCATTAAGAGATGTAATGATAACATCAGAAATTTTCAAAAATTCCGAAGTGAAAAACACTTCATTTTTTCTACTTTCAACAATACTGTCTAATAGAAACACAAATGATGAATGATATTTTCGAACCAGCAATCGTATTTGTCGTTTGCTTTTCATCTCAAATATTTCCACTTTTATTTGGGCTTTAATTCTTTGAGATTCGCTGTTAATATTGTCGCACAGCACTTTCAAATCAAAATCTGAAATGGAATTGATGGAACTTATATTTGGATTAAATGTCGTTATTACTAATGAATCAAACCATTCCAAAGGATACATCTTAATCATCATTATATTGTTTTAATTAAACAATCTCTAGCATTATAATAAGTGATTTTAAAGTGGCCGATTTTTATTCAAACGATATTCCGATGGTAAAACACTAGTATGTCTTTTAAAAAATACGCTAAAATTCGCTGCACTGCTGAACTCCAATTCATCAGCAATCTTTGCAATGGAATGTTGTGAATCATCAAGAAGGTTCTTAGCTTCAATCACAAGAGCTTCAATTATAAAGGTTTTTGCCGACTTACCTGTTAGCAATTTTACCATTTTATTCAAATGCCCTGGAGTCACATAAAGCGAACCTGCATAAAACTGGACATGATGTTGTTTTCTATAATGTATCGCCAGTACTGTTAGAAACTGAATTATCAAACTTTCCTTCCTGCTGAAATCTAAATTTGCATCAGGTACATATTTCGAGTAAATGACTTTAAGTTCGTATATGAATAAATTAAAACTGATACGTTTTAGATCTTTATAAACTTCCTGACTCTCTGAACTGCGTTGTAAAAAATACATTAATTTATAAATCATCCACAAAACTGTAAAATCTTTCTCTTCAAGTTTGATTTTATGATCTGACTGTAGCATTAGTATGCTAAAAGCATCGGCAAGTTCTTTCTTATAGCAATTATCGAGTACAAAATCAAAAGAGGTCCTGATAAGATATAGCTCAATATTATCAGTAGCTTTCAAACTTGTACAAATTGAATTGACTGGTATTACCAATAAATTTCTGCGTCTTATAACTTTTCCATGAGAAGAAAACTGTATTCTCAAATTACCAGCTTTAATTAAAAGCACAGAAAAATTAGGGATCTGAAATGGCACTTTCACTTCGTGTTTTACGATATAGTTTTTAATAACATTTACAAATAACCCTTCATTTTCCTTGCTTTTAACTTCCGTATTCAATATTTCCTTGATCATAAATTATCATTTAAAGCATATTATTTTTTTAGATTTTGTCCTTAAAAAGATATTCCATCCACATAAAAAACTGAAAATATAGATTAGCAAATGAGCACAATAGCAGCAAATAAGCAAGCTTCCTCGGGCATTCTATATGCCTACCTTGATTTAGAATATATTTGATAAGTTCATCGTAACTCAACAGGTCAATAATAAAATAAAGAGTGAACAGATTAAAAAGGAAAAGTATAAAATAGAATATTGGTCGTTTTTTCATCATACAAAAGGCTAGATAGTGGTAAAAATGAGAGTTAAAAAATCATGCGATTTACAATCATATTGCTAGAATTAAGCATCACAAAAAGTTATTCTATCTACTAGTAGTTGATGTCTCCCAATCTCTGTCCTTACGTTTCTTTTCACTGTAAAGTACAGCTTCTGAAACAGACGAAATAGTCAAAATCGTATTCTTTTCATTAACGCTCAGAGATTGGTCAGTACGTTTTCCTATTTCATACTGTATAATATAATCATCTATTATACCATCGTCTTGGCCTTTTAAGGCATTTAGACTAACAATATAATTCTTAATGTTTTCCTTCAGAGGAATACCTAGCAAGCTTTCTTCTACAATTACAAATAAGGCTCCTACAGGAGTTGTTTCCATCACAATTGTATCATTGGATAAAGTCTGATTATCTAACTTCGTTGAACTTGCTTTTACGTGCCTATGATTTACAAGTGAGATGATTTGATCAGATATTCTCTCAGGAACTACTAGTATTTGATTTCTAACTTTAATTTTTCTTAACAAACCTTTCTCCTTTGATTCATAGTGAAAGTTTGATTTTACTTCAAATGATTCTAAAACAGAAGCTTTCGGATTGATCTGCGTTTCACTATCTGCGAAATCATCTGTTGAACATGAACAAAACAAAATGGTCAAAATGGTAAATAATAAATTTTTCATGATATAAAATGGTTATGTGAATGAGAATCTCTTCTCAGCTCATTTCACCCGGGGTAGCAGAACTTTTATTTAGCACTATGCTAAACCTTTTGCTATTGAATTCGAAGCAAATCTATGAGGACCAAAACAATAAAAAAAGGGCATGTTTGTGGATATCCATGAAATCGACTATCGATTTCCATGAAATCAACAAAGTAATTTTCTTACAACAAAACATTGTATTACAAATGTTTACATTATTTTTGAATACTTTATTTTGTTGTAGCTTTCATTTAAATGTTTTAATCAGATCCATGTTTTTTATAGGCATGAATTCACAATATCCATGCATTATGAATAGTAAATTATATGCACTTCTATTTCTACTTTTAACAAAATGCCTTACTGCCCAAACGAGTCTAAGTCAAATCCCTGATTCTCTAAAGACAAAAAGTTTTGATTATCTAGACGAAAAAATCTATGAGAATAAAAATGACAGCACTAAAGCTTCTCTCTACTTATATTCCTATTTATTCAAGGCTAAAAAAGAAAATAACTGGAGAGAAGTTGTTTATGGCTATCAAAACATGCTTCATCAGTCACCTGTTGAATTACGCCTGCAATATGCTGACAGTATGATTCACTTCGCTAAAAAATCAAATAATCAGGCAATAATTGGTTCTGCATTTTTATCAAAGGGAATTGTATATTATAGCCAGAAGAAGTACAATGAAGCATATAATTATTATATCAAAGCGAACGAGCACATTTCAAAATCCGATGACAAGTACCTTATTTATAAGGTGAAATATAACATCGCGCAGATAAAATATTATCTTGAATTTTATGATGAGGCTATTTCTCTTTTAAAAGAATGCATTGACTATTTTAGAAACGAAGAGCCCCGACCCTATTTAAATTCACTTCATTCCTTAGGAGTTTGTTATAACAAAGTAGGTGATTACGATCTCTGCTCGAAAACTAATCTGTTGGGAATTCAAGAATGCGACAAATTAAAAATTCCCGAGATGAAAGTGTTTTTCGAGCACTCGGAAGGCATTAATCAATATTTTAAAAATAACTTTAATACCGCTATAAAAACATTGCAGGATGTTCTGCCTAAATTAAATAGCAGTACGGAATTTGCTAATGAATCAATAGCTAACTTTTATATCGGAAAGAGTTACTGGAAACTTAACTCTCCCTCCAAAGCAATTCCTTACTTTCAAAAAGTTAATCAGACCTTTAAAGAAAAAGCATACATTCGTCCGGATTTAAAGGAAGTATTTGAACTGCTAATTAAATACTATAAAAAACAGAAAGATCTTAACTCACAACTATACTATATAGATCAGCTCCTTAAAGCAGATTCCTTACTAACTGATACAAATAAATATTTGATTGGAAAAGTTCATAAAGAGTATGATACGAAGGAACTCTTAATTGATAGAGCTAAAATTCGCCAACAGTTGATTTATGAGAGATACTATGATGTCGTGTTCATAGCCATTATTTTAATTATGTTTTTAGTAATCATTTATTTTACCTACAGACATTTCAAAAATAAAAAGCTCAACAAAATAAAATTTGATGAGTTATTAAAAAAAATTGATGCAAAAAATGTTTTAAAACCACGATTAGAGAAATCCGACTTGTTAGATGTCACACCACAAGCGGTTCAGGTAATATTAAAGCAATTGGAAAAATTTGAAAAAGGGAAAAAATTTCTTGACAAAACTTTGACACTAGCCACACTTACAGTTGCATTTAATTCCAACAGCAAGTATTTATCTAAAGTAATTTACCATCACAAAGACAAAGGATTTGTAGACTACATTAATGACCTGAAGATTGACTATCTCATAGATCTTCTTAAAAATTCTAGTACCTACCGCACTTATAAAATTAGTGCATTAGGTGATGAAGCAGGCTTTAGTACCACTGCTCGTTTTACAAATGCATTTCAATCCAGGACTGGTTTATCTGTTAGCTATTTTATTAAACAGTTAAAAAAAGAAGACATATAACAACATTTTCTCGATTGTACCGTTTTGTTTCTGGCGCAAAATTTTACTTTTGCAATCTTAATTTAAAAAAATGTATCATGAAAGATCTGATTGCAAAAATCAACGCAGAAATAGAAACTTTTAAAACAGAATCAGATTCACTAATTGAAAAAAGTGTGAAAGCTGCTGGAGCAAGAGCTCGTAAATCAACTTTGGAAATTGAGAAACTTTTAAAAGAGTTTAGAAAAGTTTCTATCGAGGAAGCTAAAAAATAAATTCATTCTCACTTTTGCTTAATTAAGCCTTTCAGATTTCTGGAGGGCTTTTTTCATCAAAAAAACTGTTTAGAAAATAGAAAATTTCATAATAAACTGACCCTAACACTTTATTCTCTTGAATTGCCCAGCGCAATTAATCTTCTTATAATCTGAAAATTTTAACTCAAGTAATCATCCCTTATTGAAATACAAAGCCTTAAAAAGCAATAATCCAGTATTTTTTTTTTAGAAACAACAACGCAAAAATATTCTTAAAACTAAATAAACAATTTAAACTACTTAATATTTAATTTTAAGAAATGAAAATAAATTTAAATTTTAAGAAAACAAAATATTATTATTTTAATACAAATATTGTATCTTCGCTGCGTAATCTTGTACAACGTTGTATAATCTTAAAATATGGAAAAATATTATACTGTGAGCGAAGCTGCTAATCAATTAAGTGTAAGTTCAACTACTTTACGTCGTTGGGATAAATCAGGTAAGTTTAAAAGTTTTAGGCACCCTATTAATAATTACAGAGTATATGATGAAAGCAGTATAAATGGATTAAAATTAGAAATTTCTAACGAAAACCCAAAAGTTCTCGAAGAAAGAAAGACTCTAAATTTCACTCCATATATCGAAACAAAAATAGGTAAATTATATAGATCCGATGCAATCAATTTTCTAAAAAGCATTGAAAGTGAATCAATTGATTTAATCTTTGCAGATCCTCCGTATAATATTAAAAAAGCAGAATGGGATACTTTTTCTTCACAGAAAGAATATATTGAATGGAGTATGCAATGGATAACAGAAGCTCATCGTGTCTTAACTAAAAAAGGGTCACTATATATCTGTGGTTTCTCTGAAATTTTAGCTGATCTTAAATGGGCCTCATCTGATTTATTTAACGGATGTAAATGGTTAATTTGGTTTTATAGAAATAAAGGTAACTTAGGAAAGGACTGGGGTAGATCTCATGAAAGTATTTTACATTTAAGAAAAAGTACTAATTTTATATTTCATCTAGATCATGTAAGAATTCCTTACAATGAACATACGACCAAATACCCTACAAGAAAGCAAGGAGATAGTTCACATTTTGCAAATGGTTCGAAAAACAAACACGAATGGACTCCTAACCCACTAGGAGCAAAACCAAAAGATGTAATTGAAATTCCTACTATCTCAAATGGTTCTTGGGAAAAAACTGTACATCCAACGCAGAAACCTATTGAACTATTACGAAAGATTATTCTTTCTTCTTCAAATGAGGATAGCATTATATTAGACCCTTTTGGAGGCTCTGGAACCACCTACGCTGTGGCGGAGGCTTATAACAGAAAATGGTTAGGAACAGAATTAGAAGAAGAATACTGTGAAGTTATAAAAAATCGAGTATCTGACTCTAAACTTATAAAGAGGATAAAGGCTGGCAACGACTCAGATGCCTCACAAAAAAGAAGATCAAAGTTGAGAGGGTAAAAGATTCCAAATATCTTTAGTCACTAATTGTGAGAAAGGAGCCATATGTTTATTAAATGGGCTTTTATGAGCATTGGGTGGCGGATCTAAATAGTACACCCCTTCAAGCTCAGTTAGGAATTGAGTATAAACCATAAATAGATTGGACACCAATGTAAATGAAGTATTATTGTCTTTACTTCTTTGTACATCATTTAAAAAAATTCCAATTACCTTTTGTTTATGTTTTACAAACTTTTCAAGTAATATTTTATCTATAAACATTTTACCCATTCTATCTTTTGAAGTAGTTTTTACCGACACTACAATTTCATTCTCATCTAAATGCGTGCTTGTTGATTTTACTTTTTTATATGGTGAAATTATTAAGTCCATTTCACATTTATAAATTTTTTCCCCATCATCCGTCACGTAAGGTATCTGTAGAACTTTACGGGTATTTGATATTTCTAATTCATTAAAAACAGCCCTCATTAATTCCTCAAAGCGATTTCCTACATGTTTTCTTCCACTATTCGAAGTCGAAAGCAAATCAAACCCACATCCAATTGATTGTTGAATTGTGTAAAGCACACTATCTATCAAAAATAATTCCGCTTCAGCATATTCATTATCTCTAATCTTCATTTTACTAAAAAGCATCATTAAGCGATTAAAATCACTTTCAAAGATAATAGGGTCATAGATAAATAAAATTTGATTTATTGGACGAAGTGCCTTTGTAAGTCCGGCAGAATTTGAAACATGGAGTTTATAATCTCTCTTAATTTTATCTCCTGTAAGAACATTGGGAAGATAATTTAAAACTCTTAATGTAACATCTTTAAACTCATTTAAAGTATCTTTTCTTACACGTAAATCTTCTTCTAAAGCGATCATAAAAATAATTTTAACGAATATAGTAATTGACTTTTTATAAATCTTAAATTTCAAAAAAAATCTTAAAAAATAATTTAGTTTCGAAAAGTTTCTATCGAGGAATCTAAAAAACAGATTCATTCTTACTTTTAACTAATTAGCCTTTCAGATTTCTGCGGGCTTTTTCATTTAGTTAACTTTCATTGGTTTTATTAACTTATTATTGCGCTGGTCAGCTCTGAGTATTTTGCAAAGATATGGCAGCTCATATTGCTACAATGTATTAACTGTGGTTATTTGTATACGTTAAGTAGTCATAAAGACAAATTAATTTTCTAAAATGTGTTCCCAATGAACTATTATTTAAGAATTCACAATTTTCATCTAAATATTGTCTTAAATGCTCTAAATTTATTTTGTCCACAAACAATAAGGGCGTATAAACTAAAACATGTAAATGATTCCCTGTCTCTTTCAATTCATTAAACGATTGAAAAATTGCATTTATTTCGTCCTTTTTTCGGATATAATTTGCTGATGGATAAAAACTTTCTATTTGTACTTCGTTAACTTTTTTAATAAAACCTGGAGAAAATTCTGTCGTATCATTATCTTCGTCAATTTTCGAATTTTCATTCAAAAAACCTGCATTTCTTAAATGCTTAAAATAGGGAATATATTTTCCGTTTAAATATGGCAAACAGAGTTGTGATATTTTTACAGCATCCCATTCTCTAGAATTAATCGTATCAGTAAGAATATCTTTTAACTCAATACCTTTTATTCCAACTTCGGCAAATTTATCTTTTAACCCAACTCCATAAACAAATTCCGCATTATGTAATTTTTCAATATCTTCCAAATTATCAGTTACGTAAATTTTTGATTTTGAAGTATTCGATTTTACAAAATCGTAAACCATTCCTTTCATTTGACGAAGAATTTTTATTGGTAATTTCCTTTTATTATTTGCTAATACGGTGAATAGATCAATAAAATCATGTAAAACAACTAATTTAATCGGTATAACAGTATCTGAAATAAGCAATGTACTATCAATTATTGTTGGTTCTATTTGTTCAGAACTCCACTGACAAAATATTAGTCTATCTTTTAATTTTTCAACTTTCTCTTTTGTTAGACACTTGATTATAGATTTTAAAATTGATTGTATATTTTTATCATCTAAACTATAACCAACAAATATTATTGGATTTTCAATAAAAATAGTTAATAGTTTTGCTGCGAGATACGCATTACGTTCCTCGTAGTTTAAATAATCCTCTTCCGTTATTATTAATGAGTTAGGTTTTGATGAACAACCGTGAATTTTATAAATTTCACCGATAGAATATAGTTCAGAAAAAATTAACTCTTCTTGCCCGATAAATTTATTAAAATCAGGAAATGTACGCTCTAATAATTGGTCCCAATTTGTCGTTATAACACCGTCAATATTAATTTTTTTTAAAAGTTTTAATTCTTTGTCTATTATGTCATTTTGAACCAACTCAATTTTTGAACTAATCATTTTTGCCACTTCAAATTTTAAAGGAGAAAATTTTGTTTCTGCTAAAGAGGAAAACCGATTCCTACTCTCTTCAAATTCCGGATTGCTCCACCAAATATCATTAAAGTCTTGTCCAATTATTGAGGCTACCTTTGGAAGCTTTGAGTCAGCATTTGATTTATAAAAATTATAAGGCCTACTTAATTTTAAATCCTTACATATTTCCATTAGTAATAATTCCCAAGTTGGAAGCCCTAAATATCTTCTTGAAAATCCTGAACCAACAAATAAAAATGGTGAAGTTGAAAATTTTGAAATGTGTTGCTGGAATTGATTTGTAAACATATTTTAAATTGTATAAAGTTTTTTTGTCAAAATTTATCATTTTTTGAGATAATAACATATCACCAGTTACTTGCTGGTATTTTTTTAAGGTATTATTGTCTGGATAAATGTTCTCATCATAATTATTGAGTCATTGAGATTGTTAAAAGTATATTTTGTATTATTAGTGTTTTCAGGATGATGAATTTGATGTCTAATATAGTCTGTGAGAATTATCTGTTCTATTTTCAAAGTTCCATCTCGCATTTGCTTATTGTAAGCAACAGTTGGTTTTGCATTTCTGAAATTAATTAATTCTCCCTCTAACTCGATGTAACCATAAAGTTCATTGTGATATTCTTCTGTTACTTCTGAAAATGCAAGAAAATTAACTTCGTTAAGTGAAGGATAAGGAAGTTGATTTGGCAAAATGACTTCTATGTTTTTTGTATTATTATCATTTGTAACTAACCTTAAATGCTCAAATTTTAGTGCTTTAACCAATGTTGCGCTATGTGTCGTAATAATTACTTGTGTATTTGGTGTTGTAGCAAGTTCCAAAAAAGCAGATACTAATTTTTTCTGATGGTCTGTATGTTGTGAAGTTTCTGGTTCCTCAATTGCATAAATAATGCTTGGTATATTTTCTTCTACTTTTCTTCTTTCAGCTTCTGCTCTAAAAAAATTAAGTAAAATAAGTCTTTTCACTCCACTACCTCTTTTATTAATCGGAATATCATCATCACCTGTAATGGAAACACTTTTAAATACATCAGCCCATTTTAAACTTTCAACTGGTGGAATAATTGGATTTAAACTATTCGCAATTTCGGGATTCATTTCCCTTACTTTTTCAAGTGTTCTAGTAGAAACTTCTCTTAATTTATTTTCTACTTCTAATGCAATTTCAGTAAATTTTTGCTTAAGTATTGTATCATTCAAAATTTGTTTTACTGCTTCTTTTAACGGATCTTGCACTTCACTATCTCCATCACTATTTTTTCTATCAGATTGAAATAACGAATAAAGAGGTAAATAATTTTGTAATTTATCCCAAATAGATTTGGTCTCACCTTTAGTTACATCAATTTCAATTTCAGTTAATTGTAGGTCAGAATTAAAATGTGTCCAAATAGCTTTACGCATTACTGCATTTATCGTTTGATTACTACAAGTAATTGTATTTTCCCTTATAGTTTTTTGATAATCAGTATTTTTCTTTTGTAACAAGTCTTTACAGTTGTCGCTTGTCGGGTGATTTGCTCTAACAAAAACTTTTTCTTTACCTGCATTTGGATATTTCTTTATTATTTCAAGTTGATTGCTAGAATTTAATAAATATTCTGCTTGTAGTGTGGTTTCGTTTGTACTGTCAATTATTATTGTTGTTGGCAATTCTTCAAAACAAACGGATATTACTATTTCGTTGTCATTGTCAGCAACTGCTTGTTTGTTTATGTCATCTTTGTCAAGTTTTACAACACCTTTACTGTCATTGAAGAAAATATCCAAAGCTTCTAAAACCGTTGATTTTCCAATGTCATTTTTACCAACAAAAGCTGTCAAATCATCAAATTCAATTTCTACTTCGTTTTTGTAGCTTCTAAAATTCTTAATTTTTATTTTTTTAATTTTCATATGTAAATGCTGTTTTTTTGTTATATGTTACGATATACTTGCAGGTAATTCATTTATAAATGCTCTAAAATGGCCTCAACTAATCTAATTTTATAAAGCTTTATCCCATTTATTAACTTCAAGACCAAACATATAAAACCATTTTATTTTTCTATTACGGTTTTCCATAATTTCTATCAGTACTAAGTTGTAAAATAATTCTTTTAATAATGAAAAGGCTACCGTATAAATACCTGTTTTAAATTTTTATCGAGCATAAAAAAAGATGCCTAAGCATCTTTCTAATTATTTAAAATTTACAATTATTTATCTATGTCATAGTCTAATAACTCTTTTGGGTGCTTACCTAGCCCCTTTGCTAGATCTAAAAGAGTAGTGAATGAGAGATTTCTCTTTCCATTTTCAATATCACTTATTGTAGCTTTAATAAGCTTATCACTATTTAACGCCACTTTATCTTGACTTATGTCCAATTCGGTTCGAAGCTTTTTTATATGTAAACCAAATTTTTCTAATTTTTTTTCCTTGTGTTTCTCCATTTTTTAAGCTTTTAAACAAAAGGCGTGATAATTCTTTAAAAAAATGTTATAAGATCTTATAACAAATTAATATATTTTGTTATATTTGCTTATTGTTTGAATTATTATTCAATAATATTTGCTTTAAGCATTTAATTAAATAATTTTGCGATTCTTCATATAAAAAATTGAAGCATTCGCTTAGAATCTCGTTTTCAAAAACTGGCGTTTTAAATACCACGAGAGGATAAGTAAGATGCTCACGTCTTATGGCGTGGGCTCACTTATTTGTGGTAGGGCGCCGCCAGTGCCTTGAAAACTATAAGTCGAGTTCCATGCCTTTTTTTTAAAATAACTCTCTTATTTATTCTTAGCAACATTCTTCTTATCTGTTTGAATTTCGCATCCTAAAAAGTCGAATCCTTTAAACTATCAATGCCTGCGTTAAAAAAAAATCGTTCATTATGATCATTAAGCCGTTTACTTAATACATAAAAAATGGCCCTCTATTCTGTAGCCAAACTTTCATAGAGGACCGTAGCTAATCAAATCACTTTAACTAACCAATCCCAATATTATGAATAATTTTTCATTTTACAAGGATGGAAGAGCTCTTTATTGCCTAATTTTTATGGGTATCTGCTTCGCTTTTTCATCTTCTTTTGCCAATACAAAACCGTCTTTCAGATTTTTACCTCAGCAATCACAGGTTCATGGAACTATAACCGATGGATCCAGTCCTCTCCCTGGGGTGACTGTTTCTATTAAGAGCAAACTAAATTCTGCAGTCATATCCGATTACAGTGGACAATATTCACTTGCTGCGGCGCCATCAGATACTTTAGTAGTATCTTTTATTGGATACAAAACGGCTTATATTCCTGTTAAGGAACGCAAAGTTGTAGACATTCAACTTCTTTATGATACAACTACACTCCAGGAAGTACGGGTGAATGCCGGATATTATTCCGTCAGGGAAAGTGAGCGAACAGGAAGCATTGCACGCATCACCTCCAAAGATATTGAAAACCAGCCGGTAGTGAATGTACTGGCCGTTATGCAAGGACGCATGGTAGGAGTTAACATCACTCAGCAGACCGGTTTGCCCGGAGGTGGATTTGATATCAAAATCAGGGGACAAAACAGCCTGCGAACAGATGCCAATGCGCCGCTTTATATTATAGATGGCGTGCCTTATGCCTCTGACCCAATTGGGTCAAATTTAACGGGCACTGCCTTTCCAAAAGTTACAAGTCCTCTAAACAATATCAATCCCGATAATATAGAAAGCATTGAAGTTTTAAAAGATGCAGATGCAACTTCTATTTATGGTTCCCGAGGAGCAAACGGCGTGGTACTCATTACCACAAAGAAAGGGAAAGCAGGGAAAACAACTTTTAATTTCAATACTTCTACAGGAACAGGCAGTGTGACTAAATTCATGAAACTGATGAATACACAGCAGTATCTGCAAATGCGTAAACAGGCTTATGCCAATGATGGAATTGCAAAGTATAAAGCCTCAGACTATGACATCAACGGAACATGGGACCAAAATCGGTACACCAACTGGCAGAAAGAACTCTTAGGCGGAACAGCGCAGATTTCTGACTTTCAAGGCACCCTATCGGGTGGTTCTGATAACACACAGTTTCTGCTCAGTGGGAGTTTCCATCGTGAAAGTACCGTTTTCCCCGGTAATTTTCTCTATAAAAGAGGAGGAGGTCAGTTGAATCTGAATCACCATTCCCAGAATAATAAATTCAAAATCAATTTCTCTGCAGGCTATACTATTCAGGACAATAATCAGCCTTCCTATGATTTTACATATGATGCGCGTGCACTGCCTCCTAATGCACCGGCACTCTACCAGACCAATGGAGATCTGAATTGGGAAAACGCAACATGGAACAATCCGCTCAGAAACCTCAATACCAAATTTGAATCTAAAACCAATGATCTTCTTGCCAATACGCTGTTATCCTATGAAATACTTCCCAATCTTTTTATTAAAAGCAGTTTTGGTTTTACTTCACTAGAGACAAAAGAAACCAGAATAGTGCCCACTACGATATATAATCCTGTTTATAATGTCAGCAGTGCCAACGCTGGTATATTCCTCAATGATACCCAGCGCAGCTCATGGATCGTTGAGCCTCAGATCAACTGGTCTAAGCCGTTTGGGGCTGGAAAATTTGATGTTCTTCTGGGGGCAACCTTTCAAAGCCAAACCACTGAAAAGCTTTACCAGTCCGGTATAGGATTTGCCTCCAACAGCCTGATTTATAATCTGGCTGCCGCCAAAACAGTCAGTATTACACTCGATGATGAAACGGTTTATAAATATCAGGCTTTTTTTGGAAGACTTAATTATACCCTTCAACAACGTTATATTTTGAATCTGACCGCCAGACGTGATGGTTCTAGTCGTTTTGGTCCCGGGAATCAATTTGCGAATTTCGGGGCAGCGGGTATTGCATGGATTTTTAGCAAAGAGAATCTTCTGGTAAATAGTTCATGGCTCAGCTTTGGAAAACTGCGTTCCAGTTATGGTATTACCGGGAGCGATCAAATCGGTGATTACCAGTATCTGGATACCTACAGAACATCAGGAGTATTATACAATGGCGCTATTGGACTGCAGCCATCCAGACTCTTTAATGCCGATTTTGGTTGGGAAACCAACAAAAAACTGGAAATAGCGCTGGAATTGGGGTTTCTTAAGGACCGAATTTTAGCAACAGGGGCATGGTATCAAAACAGGTCATCGAACCAATTGGTCGGTTATCCTTTACCTGGTACAACAGGTTTTACCTCATTACAGTCCAATCTGGATGCAGTAGTCGAAAATAGTGGTTTGGAATTTACACTGCGTACTGTTAACTTCAATAGTGGAAGTTTTAACTGGACGACCAATTTCAATATTACTTTTGCAAAAAACAGGCTCGTAAGCTTTCCTGGACTTCAAGCTTCTTCATACAGCCAGCAATATCGCATCGGACAGCCCTTAAACATAAAGCTATTCTATCAATTTCAGGGCGTTAATTCGCAAACCGGAATCTATCAATTTGAAGATGTAAACAAAGACGGAAAAATTACTTTTCCTGACGACAAACAAACGGTGGTTGATTTAAACCCGAAATACTATGGAGGAATCCAAAATACCTTTAGTTATAAAAAATTTGCACTGGATTTCTTATTTCAATTTGTGAAACAAAAAAACAGGTCTTATCCTATGGGAGTAGCAGGCCTGATGTCAAATCAGCCAGTAAGAATGGTCGACAACTGGAAACAGCCCAATGATATGGCAGATTTTCAGAGATATGCGACAGGATCTAACATTAATGCTGTAAACGGGGATAATTTATATACCGAAAGTACTGGCTCCATTACCGATGCATCTTATATCCGTCTTAAAAACATTTCTATTTCCTATGACGTACCCATACATGTAAAGGCTTTTCAGTTCAAGGTAATCATGCAGGGGCAAAACCTGCTGACCTTCACAAAATACAAAGACGGAGATCCTGAATTTTCAAGCTATGGCTTTCTGCCTCCCCTAAAAGTAATAACAGCCGGAGTTCAGCTAACCTTTTAAAACTATAACCATGAAAACAATCCATTTTAAATCCATACAAATACTATTGTGTTTTTTTTTATTTAGTACCATGATCTCCTGCGAATCCTTCGTAGAAGTAGAACTCCCTAAATCACAACTGACCAGTGAAACGGTTTTTGAGGACTATAATACCGCCAGTGCTGCCCTCACAGAAATTTATGCCAGTATTAGGGATAAAGGAATTTTAACCGGCGGTGGACTTGGTATCTCCAATCAACTGGGTAATTATGCGGACGAAATCACAAGCACGACAAACCCAACCAACATTAGCTTTTATTTTTACAGCAATACACTATTGCCTACAAACTCTTATGTTGCCTTATACTGGAATACTGCCTATAATCAAATATATGCAGCCAATTCCGTTTTGGAAGGAATCCAGTCCACTAAAAACCTGACTCAGGCGCAGAAAAATCAACTGCAGGGTGAAGCGCTTTTTATTCGTGCACTAATACATTTTTATCTGGTTAATATTTTTGGAGATGTCCCATACATTAATCAAACGGACTATAAAATAAACAGCAAGGTTACCCGAACTCCATCTGATGAATTGTACCGTTTGATTATTGCAGATTTAGAGCTTTCGGCAAGTCTCTTATCTTCCACCTATCTTTCTGCAGACCGGAAACGTCCCAATACACTTACCGTAAAAGCACTTTTAGCAAGGGTTTATCTGTACAAAAAATCATATCATGAGGCGGCTAATATGGCTTCAGCTGTTATCAATCAGCAAACGCTGTTTAAATTAGAAAGTATTACCACTGCTTTTCTTGTTACTTCCAAGGAAACAATCTGGCAGCTGCAATCAGCTAATTTGGGTCAAAATACTGCCGAGGCAACTTACTTTATTTTTACGGTTTCTCCCCCTCCACTAATTTCTCTAAGTAACACGCTGGTCAATTCCTTTACAGCTACAGATCTGCGCCGCTCTTTGTGGATCAAATCGGTTTCCAATGGAAGTGCAACCTGGTACCATGCTTATAAATATAAAGAAAACACAACTACTTCAGCCTCTAAGGAGTACTCCATAGTGTTTCGCTTGGCCGAGCAGTATTTAATAAGAGCCGAAGCCAGAGCGATGCAAGGTGATTTAATTGGTGCAAAGGAGGACCTGAATAAAATCAGATATCGCGCCAATCTGAATGATACAGCGGCCGTAACGCAGCAGGAAATAGTTGATGCTGTTCTTCAGGAAAGACAATGGGAACTTTTTACAGAGTATGGTCACCGTTTTTTTGATCTAAAGCGTTTGGAAAAACTCGATAGTACGCTCAAATCAGTAAAGTCCGGCTGGAAAACTACCGATAGACTTTTTCCGATTCCCAACACCGAATTGAGTGCAAATCCCAATTTAAAACCTCAGAACCCAGGATATTAAATTTATTACCATGCTAACAAAATACAACAAAAGGGATATCTATTACTTTAATATCTATTCAAACCGTTTTGCCATAATTCTTTTTTTAGTTTTATTATTTGTTTTGCAATTAGTGACCTGTCCCTACTGGGGGCAGGTAGTGCAAAAAAAACAACTGACTCCCTCTGACTACCATTTGTGGGGAGAAGTAAAACTGAATAAAATTTCATTTGATGAAAAATGGGCAAGTTACTCAATGTCTTACGAAGATGGCCGTGACACCTTGTTTGTACGCCATATTAGTACGAATAAAACATATCCTTTTGCCAAAGGAGACAATTCAGTTTTTACAGGTAGTAATCATTTTATTTGCAAAAGCCCTGAAGGCATGCAGATACTAAATTTAAAAACAGCAGAGCAAAAATCAATTTCTGGTGTGAAACTTTTTAGCTATTGTCCCCAAACAGACCAGTTGATTTATCTCATTGAATCTGATACCGATAAAAAGAAATTGATAATTGCATCTTTAAACGGCGGCAAAATAAAGTCTATTAGTAATGTAAACCATTTTTTACTGAGCCCAAATGGAACCAGACTTATATACTCTACCTTATCTAATGCTAAAAATATCTTATGGCTAATGGATTTGAAAAAAACTAATAGTCCAAAATCGCTTGCTTCAGACAGTACAAATCAATTCAGCTTTCTTACCTGGCAAAAAGATGCTCGTTCACTTGCCTTTTGCAAGCAAACAGTCGACCGTAGAATTAACAGTCTTTTTTACTATACCATTGAAAACGATAAATTGTACGAGTTTAATCCGTTAACACGTTCTGAGTTTCCGGACAGTACCTCCATTGTTTCAGGGGCTTTCAATAAAATCCTAATTTCAGACGATCTTCAGAAAGTCTTTTTTTCTGTTCAGAAAAAGAAAAATCTTTCTAAGAGCGAAAACCACTCAGGTGTTGAAGTCTGGAATACCGCTGATAAATGGACATACATTCAGGAAGAGAAAAGCGGGAATTTTCAGAACAAACCAAAGATAGCGCTATGGCGGCCTGAATCTGATCGTTTTGATATCATTACCACAAATGAACTGCCAAATATTATACTTACAAGTGATCTGGAGCATGCCTTGCTTTCTAATCCTAAAGCGTATGAACCGCAATTTGAATATAATGGCCCCAGAGATTTTTATATCGTGGATCTGAAGACTTTTAAAAAAGATATGTTGTTGGAAAAACATCCCTATACACTTATTGCCCTTAATGCTTCGCCAAACGGCAATTATTTTGCCTATTTTAAAGAAAATAATTGGTGGGTATATAATATTGCACAAAATAAACATACCAATATCACAGGCATATCACAAGGTAAATTTACAGAAAAAAAAGAATCATTAGTCCCTGAATCGATCAGTGGCAATCCGGGATGGAGCCTGAGCGATAAAGAAATTTTACTCTATGACCAATATGACATTTGGGCCTTTACCCCTGATGGAAAAACCTTTAAAAGATTAACACATGGAAGGGAAACAAAAATCAAATACCGAATAGCCGATCCTCCCAATAAAACAGGAGAAAAACACAGCTATGACGGATTTGTAATTCCATCTGTTGACCTAAGTAAAACACTACTGCTCAGAGCAGAAGGCGAAGACGGCAAAACCGGTTATTTTAAATGGGATGCTGTAAATGGAGAGAAGCCAATTATCTATACAGACAGCTACATCGATCAGTTAAATTACAGCTCAAAAAAGAACAGCTTTTTTTTCAGAGAGCAAAGATTCGATATGCCTCCAAGATTGCTGGTACAAAAAAACACAGAACAGTCGACTGTATTTTTTAACAGTAATACACATCAGCAAAAATACTACTGGGGGAAATCTGAGCTGATAACCTATGAGAATTCTAAAGGAAAAAAACTTAAAGGTGTACTCTTTTATCCGGCAGATTATAACCCAACAAAAAAATACCCCATGATTGTCAAAGTTTACGAAACACAATCAAAAGAACTTCATGTCTATGATAATCCGACACACTATAATTCAAATGGTTTTAACATTAGTATTTTAACCGCTGAAAATTATTTTATCTTTTTACCTGATATCCTTCTTGAAGAGAAAAATCCGGGATTTTCTGCCGCGGATTGTGCTATCGCAGGAACGAAAAAAATAATTGATTTGGGAATAATTGACCCTTCTAAAATAGGAATTATGGGCCATTCCTTCGGAGGATTTGAGAGTTTGTTCACCATAACACAGACACAGTTATTTTCTGCTGCAATTGGCAGCGGGGCCATTACAGATTTAAACAGTTACTATCATACTGTGAATCAAAATACTGGACAGCCTGATATATGGAGATTTGAAAGCGAAGAATGGAACATGCAGGGACCTCCCTCTGAAAACCAGCAAGAGTATCTTTCCAATTCCCCAATTACACACATTGGTAACATTAAAACGCCTGTTCTGTTATGGACTGGAAAAGAAGACTGGCAGGTAGACAGCCGTCAGAGTACAGAATTTTATACAGCGCTTCGAAGGCTCAGAAAAAAAGGAATCATGCTGCTGTATCCCAATGAAGGACATCTTTTAATAAAACCTGAAAACCAGAAAAATACAACACAAAAAATACTCGAATGGTTTGATTATTTCCTCAAAGGAAAAAAAGGTATAAAATGGATTGAAAATACCATAGAATAAAATTGTAATGAGAGAAAAAAACAAAGCAGTTCCCAAGGGAACTGCTTTGACTTTTAATAAATAAATCAGTCGGGTTTGTAAAGTGGTACAATACAATTATCAGATTGATTACGGTAGGCCAAAGGACCTGAAGTACCTGATACATGACAAAACTCGTCTTTCGGCGTACTGTCGCATTTAATTGGTAAATCATCACATTGTCCCTGTGCATTAGCTGCATATCCGGATTCCGGAGCCATAGAAGTTTTTACTGCACTCTGCATAGAAGTGGTAACAAAAGCTCCCGAAACCGCCAAAACTACAACTCCGAATGGCAGCATGTTTTTAAAAGATAACGTTTTCATGATATTGATATTTAAATTAAAATTTGATCTACTTTTTTCTACAGGTTTTCGATCTCTTTTCCTGATACTGATCAGTATATTTTTAATGTTTTTATATCTTTATTTGGATTTAAATTCTTTCTTTATGATCTCTCTAAATTTATACACTGCAATTCTCTTTCCTATTAAAGCATAGAGATGTGTTTGCGTGACAATAAAAGAATGTAGTTTTTCATCTGTACGATGATAAATCGGGAAACTGAGCAGATAACTCTTGTTGTTCAAATCATAGATATCGATGATAAAAGAACGTTCCCACAACTGATCATTTTCAGCTCTCCCCTTTACTTTTGAATGTACAAAAAGAAGATTTTTATAAACTGCAGTATGCGCATTTACGACAAAAGAAGGTGAAGACATAGCGCGTTCTGTTCCGTTTTTTAAAGAGGTAACTTTTATTTTTACCTGTTTAATTGTGTCAATGGTATTTCCCCTGTAATCAAGAAAGCCATTTTGATCAGCCACAATAAACTCATTGCGGTAATAATAGACATATATAATTTTCTTTAGTTCCTCGCTGTATACTAATGTACCGTCAGTATCAAAAATACCGTCAATTTGTTTTTGCAGTAAACCTCTTTTGTAGTTAACTTTTAGACTGTCAATTGAATTATAAATCCCCAGTACATTTGCAGAATTCACCGCATTATTAGACCTAAAAACAATAGTAGTGCTGTCAATTGGAATGGCCCTGGTAAAATAAGGCATCCCTTTAAGTTCTTTTGTGACTCTCCAGTTTTTTAGATCACCTCTAAAAAATATAGGAACGCTTCCGTCAAAGAGAAAAAAATGAGAATTACGCACAGCTATGGTGACAATTTTGAAGGGAATAGCTTTTGGATCAAAGGCTATTTTTAATGTATCCTGCTCTTTTAAATCTTCATTCAGTGCTACTACATGCGAGGGGTTTGTATAATTCCCTAAATACACTCTTCCGCTACTGAAACCGGCAAAATAATAGGAATTGAATTTTAAATCTACTTCGCTGGAAAATTCGGCAGAATGAGTGGGATAACGTCTGAAAAACGGATTATTATGATGCATTATATTTTCCGAAGAAAGAAACAAAAATATCACAATTGAAGTACTAATTACAATTGTTGCTGCAATCCATTTTAATGATTTAAAAACTGCTGAACCATTATTATACTTATCTTGAGAATCACAGCTAAATAGTATTGCTGCCATGGCCAGAATCATAAATACAATATTAAAAATCAGATGTACATTCCAGCTCATCTTTTCCAATATCCCGCCACAGGAACAAGGAACAAAAGAACTATAATGCAAGATGATAAAAATGTAAGCCGTAAACATGGTCATTAGACCCAGTGAAGCTTTTAAACCTATTTTACGAAATTTTGGAATGATCAGCAGCGCTGTTATTATCAGTTCAACTAAAGGAACCAACCAGGATACCCAGAAAGCAAATGCACTTAAAAGCGGTGACTGTCCAAGCTGTACTTGAAAATTTTCAAAATCCAGTATTTTACTCACTCCCGCATATACAAATAGCAGTACGTATAAAAGGCAGATGATCTCAACTACATAATTTTTTATTTTGGCACTTGAATTCATGATGTAACTATTTAGTTTACAGTATCGAAATAAATCTGCTATAGATAATATTCTACTGCAAATGTAAATGAGATATTTCTTATAAATACTTTAAGAATCAAGCCAAAAGTTTTGAAAATCAGGCAATTTTAAGCCAATTGAGGAGAAACTAAAAAAGATGCCTGTACATTTTATAAAAAGTACAGACATCTAATTACTTAACAGCATTTTACTTTACGATTTAATAGAAGCACTTATTGCCGTAAGCTTTTCATTGAGTTCTACAAGACCTGCCTTCTGCAGACATTCTAGTGAGAGATTTTTAAGTTCTGATTTGCCTTCCTCTGAAATACTACCCAATAGCGCTGAAGGGTCTTTTTCCATCACCAGACCATCACTGATGATATGGCTTAATAAGAGTACATTTTTTCGTGAAATTTTCAAATCAATCTTCACCATCTCATTCATTCCGGGGATACTCAAAACCGTATCAAAAACCCTTGCTGCATCACTTGCTGTAATCATAATTTACAATTTAAAATTAATACTTAACTCACTGTAAAACTATAAAGTATAAATCAGATTATCCCAGTCAAAATATGGCGGTGATTGGTCAGCTCCTAGACCTTTTATAATTTAGTACCTCAGCCGGGCAAAACAATTTATGATACTTCTTTTTTTAAGTTATATCCCACGAGTGAAATCTCATGGAGTTATACGTCTTAAAGACGAAGCAGCTTAAAAAATCTTTGAAATAAAGCTAGATTTCTTTAAAAACAGCTCAAAAACTGCAACGTTCCTGCAGTCAGCAAGATGTCCGGTTGTATCACAACCGATATCTTGCTGCCCTTTTGCTCGAAACTCGCTGGCAGTGAAACCTGAAAATTAAAAAAGAGATGACAAACATAAAAAGTGAACTATGGAACCCGTAAAGAATAACAGAACAAAATGGCTACACCTTCGTCTTAATGCGGATGAATTTGAACTGATTCAAAAACAGTTCAAAAAAACAACCTGCAGAAAACTCAGTGATTTTGCCCGGAAAAATCTACTGCAAAAACCTATGGTTTTAAAGTACCGGAACCAGTCACTGGATGAGCTGATTCAAGAACTCATTCAACTCCGATTCCAGCTCAATGCCGTTGGAAACAACTTCAATCAAAGCGTAAAAAAGCTCCATACGATTGCTGAAATTTCCGATTTAAAAAAGTGGATGACTGCCTTTGAGTCAGATAAAAAAGGACTCTTTGAGACCGTGGAAAAAATCAAAACAAACATTGAAAATCTCTCGCAAAAATGGTTGCAGTCATAAATACAGGACATTCCATAAGAGGTATAATTACCTATAATGAGAATAAGGTTTCTCAAGGCGAAGCCCTGTGTATCGGCGAGGGAAACTACCCTGTTGATATCCAGAAAATGTCAACCGCTTTTAAACTGAACCTCTTGCTAAAACAGCTTGAACTTAATGAGAATGTAACGCGCAGCAGTGTTCATATTTCACTGAATTTTGATCCATCTGAAAATGCCCTTACCAAAGAAAAACTAATGCAGATTGCAGCTTCCTATATGCAGAAGATCCGCTTTGGCCAGCAGCCTTATTTGGTTTACCAGCATTTCGATGCAGCTCATCCTCATATTCACATTGTCACCATAAAAGTTAAAGCAGACGGTTCAAGAATTGATATGCATAACATAGGCCGCAACCAATCCGAAACTGCGCGTAAAGAAATTGAGAAAACCTTTAATCTGGTCTGTGCTGACTCCAGAAAAAATCTTCGTAATACACCTATTGTGTTCATTGATATTGAAAAAATTAAATACGGAACAGTGGATTCTAAAAGAGCCATCAGTCGCGTTCTAAATGCCGTAGTTCCACATTACAGATATACAACAATCGGTGAACTAAATGCCGTTTTAAACCTCTACAACATAAGGGCAGAACAAGGAAAGGAAAACTCAAAAATGTACCAAAGCAAAGGACTGATTTACCAGATTCTCGATCAGCAAAAAAGACCAATAGGCGTGCCTATTAAAGCGAGCAGTTTTTATTCAAAACCAACCCTTGCCCAGCTCGAAATTAATTTTGTAGCCAATAAGAGCTCCAGAACACCACATATGAAAAGAGTCAAAAATGCAGTGGATCTGTTGCTCTTAAAAAATCCGAAAATAAAACTCTCTGAACTTGAATCCAGATTGGTTAAAAAAGGAATTGCTATGTGTATCAGAACAAATGAGCAAGATATGGTTTATGGAATTACCTACGTGGATCATTTAACAAAATGTGTTTTCAATGGAAGTAGCCTTGGTACAGCTTATGCTGCAAAGGGCCTTCAGGAGCGCTTGGGTACCACAGGCTTGAGTGTGCCAAAACTACAATCCATATCTCTCAATCAAACAGCAAAACATAGTAAATCTTTTATTTCAGTTTATGAGCTCCAAAGAATAATTGACAATGCACTTCAGCCTGATATTGTTTCACAATATATTCCGAACCAGCTTAAAAATAAACGCAAAAAAAGAAAAAGAAAAGGACAGTCCGATAATCAGTAAATCATAAAAATCATGGCAATGCAGACAGGAGAAAATGAACAGGCGCTCAGAAAAATTTTAGATATGACAAGGCTCATGAGCATAGTGCTCCTGGGCATACATTTTTATTTTTATTGCTATGCGTCTTTCAGGCAGTGGAACCTTACCTCGGAATTTACAAATCGGATTCTATCCAATATCTACCATACTGGTCTCTTTAACAACTTTTATAAATCTAAACTTTTCGCCCTTGGACTATTGTACATATCATTGCTGGGAGCAAAAGGTAGAAAAGACGAAAAACTACAGCTTAAAACAGCTTTATACTACCTGATAATAGGAGTAATAATTTACTTTGTAGGGTATCTCTTGCTCATACCTGTTTATGAGCATCAAGTAAAAACAATACTGTACATCTCAACTGTATCCATAGGCTATTTGATGCAGCTCTCAGGCGGCACACTTCTTTCACGAATCATAAGTCAAAAATTAAGTGTAAAAGACATTTTCAATAAAGAAAATGAAACATTTCCCCAGGAAGAAAGGCTCATCGAAAATGAATACTCCGTAAACCTTCCTGCGCGATACCATCTTAAGGATAAAGTTCGAAAAAGCTGGATCAATATCATAAACCCTTTCCGTGCAATTTTGGTTACCGGAACTCCGGGTTCAGGAAAATCTTATTTCGTAATCCGTCATGTTATCTCCCAGCATATTAAAAAAGGTTTTGCCATGTTTATCTACGATTTTAAGTTCGATGACCTGACCATAATTGCGTACAATACATGGCTCAAATACAAACATCTTTATACCATAGAACCTAAGTTTTATTGTATCAATTTTGATGATTTAAGCCGTACCCACAGATGTAATCCTTTAGATCCTAAGGCGATGAATGATATTACGGATGCTGCAGAGTCAGCAAGGACAATCTTGATGGGACTTAACCGCGAATGGATCAAAAGGCAGGGTGATTTTTTTGTAGAATCCCCCATCAATTTCTCAACCGCAATAATTTGGTATCTTCGTAAATATAAGGATGGCGAATTCTGTACCCTACCCCATGTGATTGAACTAATTCAGACAGATTATGAAAGTCTTTTTACTGTGCTCAGAACAGAAAAAGAAATCGAAGTGCTGATCAATCCCTTTGTCAGTGCCTACTTGAATAACGCCAATGAGCAGCTTGAGGGACAAATCGCTGCAGCTAAAATCTCTCTTGCCAAACTCTCGTCGCCTTCACTTTATTATGTACTCTCTGGAGATGATTTTACACTTGACATCAATAATCCACTCGATCCAAAGATTGTTTCAATGGGAAATAATCCACAGAAAATTCAAACATATGGAGCTGTTCTTTCGCTTTTTGTAAGTCGTCTTATCAAGCAGGTAAATCAAAAAGGAAAACTGAAAAGTAGCCTTATTTTTGACGAATTTCCAACGATTTATCTCAATAATATAGACAGCCTTATCGCTACTGCAAGAAGTAATAAAGTGTCAACCTGTCTGGGTATTCAGGACTTCAGCCAGCTTCGAAAAGACTATGGCCGAGAACAAGCAGATGTAATTATTAATATAGTGGGAAACATTATTTGCGGACAGGTTACTGGTGATACCGCAAAACAGCTCTCCGAGCGCTTTGGCAAGATTATGCAGGACCGTGAAAGCCTTTCCATAAACAGCAGTGATGTATCAATCAGCCGCTCCAAACAATTAGAATCCGCCGTGCCCGCATCTAAAATAAATGCCCTTAGCTCTGGCGAATTTGTTGGCATGATCGCTGACAATCCGGACTGTAAAATAGAACTTAAAACATTTCACTGTGAGATTGTAAATGACCACCAAAAACTTAAGGATGAAATTGATAATTACAAAGAAATTCCCATAATCCGCACCATCGATACTGCCATCGTACAGCGAAATTATCTGCAAATTAAACTAGATGTAAAAGAAATAATTGAGAGTGAAATGGAAAGAATCATTAAGGATCCTGCCTTGGCGAATCTTATATTAAAAAAAGACGATTAAATTAAATTTAAAAAATGAGACATCAACAGATTACCTGACATCGTTGATAAGTACAACGGTATTGGTTAAATTATTATTTGAAATATAATCCAAAACAAATTCCTCCGCTTCTTTTTTTTGATCAGGTGAAGTAGAAAATGAATTTAAGTAGAAATCTTCGCTTTCATCAGCGATATGAATAATTTCAGTATATCCCCTGGTAATTAATGTCCCTTTTAGTTTTAAAACTTTAAGCTCATTACTGTTGTCAATTTCTTTTCTCACCCGCAGCTTTATAGTGTTTTCCATCATTTTCTCTTTTGAATCCTAAGCGTAAATTTATAAAAATAAATCAAGCAAACTATCCTGTAATCATGAATAAAAACTACTTTCCATACTGCTTTTTTTAAGTATTTTTCGGGACTCAAAACGCAGCTGACGGTAAAATTTTGTTTGTTTGTTTGTTTGTTTGTTTGTTTGTTTGTTTGTTGTTCATTTATGGGGAGTACTCATGAAGTTGGGAGTTTCCGCTAAGATCAATTTAACTATAATCAATCATATAACAATCAGTCTTCTAAACCTTTAATTAAATCAATTATATCAAGTTTAATAAGCTCCCAGTTCCTGCCTCTGAGGCAAAGAGGTTCAAAATCATCATCGGCTTGAGTGAAATCTGTGAATTTTTCTATAAGTAATTCCCTCTGGTGGGTGTAGGGATACCTTTTTTTTATGCAATTCGAACATTTGTGTAATCGTAAAAATCTTCTTTCAATCGGTCGATGTCCCAGAAGTCTTTCTTTCTTCCGATTCGCTGCACCACATCTAGCTTCATCGCCACAATCTCCGCCTTGCTTGCCAATCTGATTCCGTTTAATTCCTGCACTTTATCTATAAAAGGATCTCTGTAGTAAAGATCTCGTTTTACACTCTGATCCAAATATCAATAATTTTGGTGAAGCCTCTTGAGATTAAAATTACTTTTAATTTCATTACTTTAAGTTTACCACTATAATCAATCCTTTTTCAATTCTTAATTTTATAGTCATTCCTTTGTTTTAATTGACTTGTTTAATAAATTTTGACTCAAATAAAACGATTTAAGCCTTTTCAATAAATTATCAGTTGTTACATAAAATATATCGCTCATTAAACGTGAAAAATGAACTCTGTGAATAAGGAGATAGATTTGATCAACAAATTTCGACATACTCAAAAACTTTTATTTATCAAAAAATGAATATTGACACCCTAAATTTGTTTTTATATTATACAATTCATTAATATAATTTAATGATTTTGATGATTTTTTTACAAACATACTTTCTAAAGAAAAAACAAGAAATATATGAGGGGAATTATTCTGGGGCTGATTCTAGCTATTATAACTGTCTTGAGATCGTTTGAAAATGTTGTAACTAATAAGAGGATTATATCTAAACTGAATAAATTCTATACGAAAAGCGGGTTATATATTAAAGAAATATCTAATTCAACATATGAAACAGCCTCAAAAGAAATTTTAATTAAAACTATTAAATATTTGATATTATATTGGGGGGTAATCTGCCTTCTAAGTTTTTTTATTTTAGGATTAATGTCTAAGATAAATAATGTGGTTAATGCTTTTGTTGCTAGTGAAATTCTATTCCTCGGAATTATTTTTGTCCTGTTTCAAACTTTAAGATTCGGGATTATTTATGATTTAAAAAAGATAAAAATACTTTTAAAAAAAGAAACAATAACACTCTTAACATCTATAGAAACACGTATCATTATTTTTTTTGTGTATGCCATAATTGTCTTAGCAATTTATTTTCCTTTAGAAATCCTAAGAAGACATTTTCATTTATCTGGAAATCAAATATTAAAAATGCTATTGAGTAGTGATTTAATTTATTTATTTTTTGGAATTATTTTAATATCACCTATTTTACTTCTGTTAATTAGTGTCGCAATTTTAATTTTTTTATATTTCTGTGTTTGGGCATTATCAAGGCTATTTTCAATTATTTCTTATTGGCTGTTAAAATGGATTTTTAAAGCCTGTCTTTTTCTAAATGATGAAATCCCCTTAAAACCTCTTTTACTGATATCACAAATTTTAATTATAATAATAACTCCTATTGTGGTCTTTATTGTAAATATATTTTTGTAATAGCTTATCCCCTATAATAAGTTGAATCAATAGTTTTTAGAAATATTTCATTTACAATTGTGTTGGTTTGGGGATTTCAGCTAACTTATAAAGGTAATGAAATACATTCAATATTTCGCTTAATTTTGGTCTCTCACAGAATCTTTCCAGAGAAAAACTCATAGCTGTTGCTAATACCCATATGGAGAAAATTGGTTTTAAGCAGCAGCCGTATTTGGTATATCAACATCACGATGTAGTGCATATGGACCTGCACTTAGTTTCTATAAACATTGAAAGAGATGGTAAACGAATCGATTTGCACAATATAGACATGAGAAAATCAGAACCAGCAAGAAAAGCGATTGAAAAACTCTTTGGACTGGTAAAAGCAGCAAGGAAGAAAAATTTAGTTTAGAGTCCTTTTTGATAGCTAGGATTCAATACGGAAAGATTGATTCCAAGAAAGCTATATTCAATATTCTAAATGAGGTTCTAAACAATTACAAGTACTAAAGTCTTGCATAACTTAATGCAGTACTCAACCAATACAATGTCATGACTGATTGTGGAAGTGAAAATTCAAAAATGTTTTTAGCTCGAACATTGCTGTATCACATATTAAACTCAGAAGGCAAACCAATAGATGCACCGATCAAATCCAGTAGTTTTTAAACAAATCAACTTTAAAATTTTTAGAGGAGAAATTTAAGAAAAATGAGGTTAGAAATATGTCCGATAAATCAAGAGTGAAAAATGCTATTTATATAGCATTGTTACGAGAACCAGCATTTTCTTTGACCGAACTGGCAAGGTTATTGGAAAAAGAAGGTATGTATATCGTTCTTAGAAAAAGTAAAGAAAGCTTACCTTAGGATCATGTGACAAAAAATGTCTTTAATGGTAATAGCTTGGAAAAAAAAATACATAGCAAAAGCTATTCAAGAACTTTGCAGATTAAAGATTGCTGGTGAAGAAAAAAGAAATCAGTTTTATGAAAAACTCCATTTTAAAGAATCATTAATTACTGCTTTGCAGGAACAAAAGAATACACTGACTATTGCTGATTTAGTGAAAATCTTAGATTTGTTGTTACTTAAAGACAAACAATACTTTACAATGTTACCAAAGCTAGATAAGATAATTGATAATCTAATGCAGACTGAACAGGTCAACGATTATTTAAGATATCAGTTGAAAAACAAAAAAAAAGCAAAGGAGAAGAAGATTGTCAAGATAAGTATCTATTTTTAGTTTTCATATCCTCCCTTTTTTGATATTTTTGTTAAACTAAAAAAATCGTTTCCAAATATATTCACTTATGAACTAATACTTAACGGTTAATAAAAACACAGAACATCTTAGCCCAAAAAAAATAATTTAGATTTACGAAATTATTAACTATTCACATAATACAAAAAAAATTAAATCAAATGCAAAGTTTAAAGGGAGGTTCTTAACAAAAACTTAAAAATTTAGATTATATTGTAGGACAAGATATTGCAAAAATAGACAACAGAAATGTTGTTAGTTTTTAAGAAGTATAGCTTTCGCTAGCTAAAACTGGAGATTTTGAGCTATTGCTAAAGCGAGCTTTAGTTTTTTCAAATAGTAGATTCAGACATCTCTAGCGCTTGTTCTAGTTGGTAACCAAAAAGCACAATTAGTTTAATTCAAACTCACGTTATTCTGCTTAAATAATAAACAAAAAAACTTTTACACAGTTGCTCTCATTAATTCATTTTATACAGGGGCAATTATTTTACCCCTTAACAAGATAAAAGTTATTCATCCAAATATCTTAATTTATAGAAAACACAATAAATAACATTTAAGATTAAACATTTTTCAAAATAAAGCTTAAAAAGTACTTTCTAATTATGTAAAATTAAACTTAAGCTAGCCATTTTTAGAACGAAGATAATTTCAAATCGCTTGTAGATTTGTCTTACAAATAAATTATTAACTAATCATTGAATTATTACCTTATGAAAAAACTAGAATTAAATCAAATGGAAAGTTTGATAGGTGGCCAAAAACAAAAACTTACAACTGTAGATGAGGTAAGTGGCGGTAGATGTACTAGAACAATGAATAGAGGCGATTTTAGTCGTTCGGACGCTTGCATTATATGCTCAGGACTTGGAGGAATGGCTGGAGGAGCAATCTTTGGTGGTGGTGCGGGTGCTCTCGCAGGATGGGTAGGAGGAATTGTAAATGGAATGTTTACTTGTTAAATAAAAAATCATTAAAAACCCGTTGATTAAACTTTTGAAAATTAAAATTATTTGAAATACCTACTCAACGGGTAAAAAATTACTTATTTATCAATAATATGTAATAGAAGAATATACAATAAATATGTATAATAACAGGCAATCAAAAAAATTATAAATGATCTACGAAATCTTATTAATTAAACTAAAACTATACACTCGTTTTGAGTATGAATACAAATTTAAGCATCTAATTAAAATCAACTATCTACTCATCCTTTTCCCTTTTTATTTATTTCTATTACATAATATCTACTTATTTAATAATTTTTTCTATGCATTATCTGTATACTTTTTAACAATAATGGGGCTAGACTTTCATACGGTTTCAAATAAGTCAAACTTAAATACAATTTTCATATTTAATAATTTACTTGACCTTAGCAGGACTATTAAAATAAATTTTCTGGCAGAATTAATTTTAAAGTTCCTTTTATTCATCCCTTTACTATTTTTAATACAGAATAAACTACTTTTAGTTTTAATTGGGCTATTCTTTATTTCTTTTAGTATTTTCTTAAAAGAAATAGTATATAATAATACCATAAATAAAAAAATATATTTCGTTTTAATCTTTATTTATTTATCTCCTCTAATGCTTTTAGGAGGTGTTTTTTTAGATTTTACAAAAAAGCAATTGCGGTTAATTGAGTTTAGCAAAGTAAAATTTTATGAAATTTATTTAGGATCAAGCACTGCAACTCTTTTACTTACTGTCATTTGTTTTTATTTATATCTACAAACTTATTACAAGACCTCTAAACAATGAATTTAGACTATATAATATTTTTAAAAGCGTATCGAGAAGGAAAGTTAATGGACATATTCATTATGTCAATGATAATCTTGGCTTCTAATTATAAAGACACCTTTATAGCTTACCTGTTAATTCCTATTTTATTTTCAGATAAGTTTTTTAATTTATTATGGTCAAATACAAATGAGAAATTATTTTATTTCCAATTTCAAGAAATTCAACTAAAAAAAATTTCTTCCATTAAACAAATTCAGTTTATTCTTGAGTTTAATATCTGTTATTTACTGGCAGCTTTATTTTTTTTGATTTATCAAGAATTTAGCGAAATAAATCAACGCAACTGGATCATTTTAAATATTTTTATTTTTATGAACTTAGTAATAGCGAACATAATTTTCAATATTTCTTTTAGGATTCCATTTATTAAATCATTAATAATTCTAATTGCAAATTGTATTACTACCCTATTAGTCTTTTTTATTAATGCATATTTGACAGATTACTCATTTATAACATTTTTTTTAATTCTAACATATTTGATTTTTTATCGGTCTTATACTTTAAACGCTTTGTTCAATAACTTACATATAAAAAACTTTTATGATTAAAGTCGAAAACTTATCTAGAAAATTTAATTCAACTATAGTTTTAGAGAATATAAATTTTTTAATAGAAAAAGGTGAACTCGCAGTAATTTATGGTCGAAATGGTGCTGGGAAAACAACTTTGATTAAATGTTTAGCAGGATTTATAAAAGTAAATAATGGCGCCATAAACCTTGTTCCAAACGATAAAAAGAAAATTGGTTTGTACTTAGGTCATGAAGTGTTAATTGATAAATTAACTGTAAAAGAATATATTTTTCTTGCAGGTAAATTAAAAGCACTGACAAATAACGTAATCGAATCAAAAATCACTGAATTCTCACAAACTCTAGACTTTGCAATACATCTAAATAAATTGATTTCTGAAATTTCATTTGGGACAAAATCAAAAATTTTACTAGCCATATCAATACTAAATGATCCACAGATTTTAATTATGGACGAACCATTCATTGGATTAGATTTGATTACAATACAAGAAGTAGTAAAGATTTTGTCTAATTTAAAAGAAAAGGGATGTACTCTTTTTATTTCCTCTAATCAAGTAGACATCTTAGAAAATTTTACTGATAAAATTCTAATATTAAAAAATCAAACAATCGTATTAGAGAAAAAAATTAAAGACCTAGATATAACAAGTATTAATCAATTATCAGATCTAGTTTTAACATATTTAGAATAAAACTTAAATCTTCAATAATTACTAAAGTGGAAATAAAAAAAACAAATTACTTATTACTATTATTATTGTCCATTGTTTCACTAATAGCAACAAAAACTGGTAATCACCTCCTTAACATTGAGGAACTATATTACAATTCACTTACTATAAATTTATCTGCTCATCAAGTTGAAAGAATCTTTGAAGTTCAGAAAAAGATTCAATGGTTGTACTATATTATTGTTCCTATTGTCATTTTATTAAAAACAATTATAATTTCATGTATTGTGTATATTGGAATAATACTTTCAGAAAACAAAAAATGGAGCTTTAGTTTATTATGGAATTACACTTTAAAAGCAGAATTTGTTTTTGTTCTCGCAAACATTACCAAAATAGCTTGGTTTTACTTTTTTCAAAAAAATTATAACTTGCAAGATCTTCAATATTTCTATCCACTATCTGCTTTAAATATAATTGGTTATAAAGGTTTAGAAAATTGGTTCATTTATCCTCTTCAAGTACTTAATTTATTTGAACTTTCTTATGTTATTTACTTAGGATTTAAAGTTGGCAAGCTAGCCAATGCCAATACAGACTATGGATTAAAAATCGTTGGTTTAAGTTACGTGCCCAGTTTACTTTTATGGGTAACTATAATTATGTTTTTCATCCTTAATTACACTTAAAATGTCAAAATCCAGAAAGTTATTTATTGTCCTGTGTAGCGCACTACTTATGGTGGACATCGTGCGATATTTTTTTTATAATGGAGACATCGTTCAGACTACACTTGGCGTTGTCTCAATGATTCTTATTATTATCTCGTTACTTATGAACAAAGAAGAAAAAAATGAAAAGATATTTTAAAACCATTCTTCTTGTAACATTCATTGGAGTTTTTCTTTTTCTAAGTTTTCGAATTATCTCTCAAATAATCCATAAAAATGAGATAGCCCAAAATATAAAAAGCATTCCAGCATTTTCCTATCAAAATATAACTGGTGAGAACTTCACTAATCAGAATCTAAAAAAAGAAACTGCTGTCATTTTTATTTATTTCAATACAGAATGTGATTACTGCATAAACGAGGCACAAATGATAAAAGAAAACATAACTCAATTTAAAGATGTGCAACTAGTTTTTGTGTCATTTGAAAATCCAGAATTAATTAAAATTTTTGTCCAAAAACATCAACTAATAACTTATGACAATGTTTATTTTTTATCTGATAACAAAGTTAGCTTCTCTACTACTTTTGACAGTCCATCAATGCCTTCAATGATTCTATACAACAAGAAACACCAACTGATTTCAAAAATAAAAGGACAAACAAAAGCATCGACTTTGCTAAAAAAAATAAATGTAGAATAAAGCGTAATGAATTTAAAACACATAGAAAAAACACATACACTACAACTGGACCAATCAGACTGTGGCTTGGCTTGTTTGTTGTCGATCATTAAGTTAAATTACGGAAATCAAAACCTCGAGAAACTTCGAGAAATAAGTGGTACTACAAAAGAAGGTACAACTATGCTGGGCTTGTATCAAGCGGCTAATAAATTAGGATTCACAGCACAAGGTTGCGTGGCAGATATCGATATTCTAATTGCCCACAAACAACCCGTTATTCTACATGTTTTAATCGAAAACAAGTTACAACATTATATCGTTTGTTATGAATACTCAGAAACAAAAGGCTTTTTGATAGGCGATCCTTCAAAAGGAATTTCTTTTTTGTCGATAGCTGATTTAGAAGATATTTGGCTCTCAAAAACGTGTTTGACTCTTGAACGAAATGAAAATTTTGTTACCGAAAAAATTGAAAAGGATGCACAAATAAAATGGTTTCTAAATCTCATAAAAGATGATTATAAGCTCATTTGGATTTCTGTTTTATTAGGTGTTTTTATTGCTGGTTTAGGAATGTCAATGGTATTATTTTCTCAAAAACTAATTGATGATATTCTCCCCTCACATAATATCAAAAAGCTAATCTCAGGGATTTCATTATTAACAATTTTGCTCTTGGCCAGAGTTGCCATTGGTGTTTTAAGACAATATTTTTCATTACAACAATCAAAAGACTTTAATAACAGGATAAACAATGCATTTATTTTTTCGCTTTTACATCTTCCAAAATCTTTTTTTGATTCTAGAAAAACTGGTGATCTTGTCGCAAGATTAAACGATACACAACGTATACAAAGTGTTATTAGAATGCTTTCCAGCTCCTTAATAATTGATATTTTAGTAGCTATTATTTCGTTAGTATTTTTGTTTACTTATTCCTGTAAACTTGGCTTGATTGCTTTACTTAGCTTGCCTATTTATTTTTTTATAATCTATAAAAACAATAAAAAAATAATCAAATCTCAAACCGAAATAATGCAAAGTTATGCGATAAATGAAAGTAACTATATCAATACAATTCAAGGGATTTCGACTATAAAGAATAACAATAAACAACCTATCTTCAATAAATTAAACGAGCAGCTCTTTGCTAACTATCAGGAAAAAATTTTCAATTTAGGAAAAATCAACAATACCCTTTCGTGGCAATCTGGTTTAGCTAGTCTTGCTTTTTCAATTGGAATTTTAATTTATACTTCTATTCAGGTTTTTAATAAAGAAATTAAAATTGGTGAATTAATGGCAATTTTAGGAATTGCAGGATCCTTATTACCTTCGATTGCAAGTTTGGCTTTAATATCAATTCCTATAAATGAAGCTAAAATTGCGTTTAACAGAATGTATGAATTTGCATCTTTAGAAAAAGAGAACGAGGACGGTTTAGAAATTGCTGAGATTGACAAAATAACGATTCAAAATTTATCTTTTAGATTTGCGGGACGCAGTGAACTTTTTCACGATATCAATATAAAAATAGAAAAAGGAAAATTCACTGCTATCGTTGGAGAAAGCGGATCTGGAAAAAGTACTTTGGGACAAATTTTACAACGTTTTTATTCCTTCAAAAACGGGAATATTATTATAAACGATAAATATCAACTTCAAGAAATTGGACTTAAAAACTATAGAGATTTATTAGGTGTGATTCCGCAAGAAATTACAATTTTTAACGGAACCGTAATTGACAACATCCTTCTTGGTTCGATTGATTCGACTGAAAACATATTACGGTTTATTGCCGAATATGAATTTGAATATTTCTTTAATCAATTACCGCAAGGATTAGCAACTAATCTGGGAGAAGAAGGAATTAATTTGAGCGGAGGTCAGAAACAGATTATTGCATTGGCTAGAGTTTTATATAAAAAACCTCAATTTTTAATTCTTGACGAAGCCACATCTGCAATGGATCGAAATACCGAAAACTTTACAATGAAATTATTTGAAAAAATAAAACCAAATTGCGCTATTCTTTTTATTTCGCATCGTTTGAATATTTTAAAAAACACAGCCGATATGATTTACGTTTTAGAAAACAAAAGCATTAAAGAATCAGGAAATCATCAGAAATTATTGGGAACTGATAACTTCTATAGCTATTATTGGAAAGAAGTTTAAATAAAAAAAAAATCAGATAGTATGACAAATATAAAAGCATTCAATAAAACTAGTAAATTCTGCAAAAGAAATAATTAAAAAGACAACAATTTGGAATATTAATACTTGTACTTTTTACTATTTAAAATTTATCTTATTTTTTTGACTGTTAGTTATTTGTGACACATGACGTCAGTCTGTGAAAAAATTTCCGTTTGATTAGAAACAAATATAGGAAAGTATTGCTTTAAAACAGGATTTTTCGTATTTTTAGTAATGCAACATATCCTAGGAATTTCCCACTATCAGATGCGTATTTCAAGTTTAGAAGACGCAATAAGTCCAGACAATCAGGTTCGTTTTATAGATGCTTTTGTATCGTTTGTAGATTTATCTAAGCTTGGTTTTGAAGTTAAAACGCTCAAAAAAGAAGGTCGCCCGAGTTATAACAATAAACTGTTTCTTAAAACCTACCTATATGGTTATCTCAACCGAATAAGAAGCTTTCGAAAATTAGAAAAAGAATGTTTTAGAAATATAGAAATACAATGGCTATTGGAAGACATTCGACCGAATTACCACAGTATTTCTGATTTCAGAAAAGACAATCCTCTAGCATTAAAGAACTTATTTAAACTCTTTGTTAGCTTTTTGAAAGACGCCGATTTAATAGCAGGGGAAACCATTGCTATTGATGGAACTAAAAGTAGGGCGCACAACAGCAAAAAAGGAAATTTTAATCAAAAGAAAATTGACAAGCACCTAGCCTATATTGAAGCAAAAAGCCAAGAATATCTTGACACTTTGGAGGAAAACGATACCAAAGTGAATTCTTCGGAAATGAAAAACATCCAACAAAAAATAGAACGTTTACAACAAAATAAAATCCGCTATGAATTACTGGAAGAAAAGTTAAAGGCCAGTGGCGAACCTCAAATCAGCACTACTGATAGCGATGCCAGAGCTTTATTAGTACAAGGTCAGGTAGTTGAAATTTCATTTAATATGCAGGCAGCAGTTGATGCCAAACACAATCTGGTAGTGGCCACGCATACCATCAACAAAAATGACCGCAGTGCCTTGTCGGCAATTGCTATTGAAGTTAAAGAGAATTTAGGAATAGAAACATATACTGCTTTAGTTGACAAGGGCTATCATAATGGCAAACAAATAGAAATCTGCAAAAAAGCGAACATCTCTACAATTGTAGCGCAGCCCGAACAAGGAAAAAATAAATAAAGGATAGCTGAGGGTTATTTGATCTCAAAGTTCAAATACGACCAAACCAACGACACCTACACTTGCCCACAGGGAGGAACGCTTAAAACTACAGGTCACTGGCACAAGAAAACCGATAGTGATAGTTATGAATTCAAGAGATACCGAACTCCAAAATGCAGATAATGTCCTGTAAAACATTTATATACCAATAGGATGGCTGGTTGGGATATAGACCGCAGTCAATATGCCGATGCCGTAGAAGAAAACAACAAACGCTACCACGCAAACGCACAACTATACCGCAAGCGGCAGGAAATCAACGAACATATCTTTGGGACTATTAAACGGCAATGGGGGTACAATCATACCAATTTAACGGGATTGAAAAAAGTAAACGGAGAACATAGCTTAATTATGTTGGTCCATAACATTAAACGCAGTATCAATATTCTCGGAGTTCTCGAGCTGATTGCCAAACTCAAAAAATGAAACTCACCCTACAAGGCAAAAGTCTTGTTTTTACTAAAAATGGAGTATTTAAAGCTCAATACAACGTACTTTTTTTATCCAATGAAAATTGCATCCTAAAAAAAAGAGCCTTCTCAGAAGGCTTTATTTGAATTATAATGTCGTGAAATTTGAAAATTTTAATAGAAATATGAGTTTTTTTCACAGCCTGACGTCAGTCTGTGAAAAAACTAAAATCAACCTCTTTAGAAGCTCATATTTGAGATTTTTCTTTGGAAGCCCTCCACATACTTTCCAAGTTTGAAGAGGTTTTTTCACTTCTTGACGGTCTGGTACTTGTCGAGGTTAGGGATTAAAAATGCGGGATTTTTCGGTTAAACACAAATTTTCCAAATATAAAACCATCTTTAAATTCAGCCAAAACAGCCAATCTCGCCAAGTTGTTAGCGATTCGGGCTTTTTTTACGTCTCAGTTGTCGATAAATTCAGTTTTATGCTTTCTAATAAAATCTACTTGTAATTGTTGTAAATTTTCAGTCTCGTAAAGTTTATAAAATTCTTCGTCAAACTTATTTAATGGATTGTCTTCATAAGATTTACTAAAACCTTCTATTGTTCCGTCTTGATGTTGTGTGATTTTTGGATTTTCTTTTTCAAAAGTTTCATTACCTCGTTTCGTCAATTCGGCATATTTATTCGCTCCAACTAATTTTAAAGCATCTGGCAAATATTTATAAAACTGTCCACTCGAATTAAAGTAAAATTGATTATATCCACCATTATTAACTTCTGATTCTAAAGCCCAAATCATATAAATTGCTTGTTTTGATTTGTTCCAACTCATTACATTTGCAAATTCATTTTCATAATCTTCGAAATTCTTTTGCGATAAGTTATCAAAAACTAATTGTAATAATTTATCGTCAGAAGTATTGTCAATTATTTCTTCACTCAGTTTTGTAAAGATTTTTCTGTTATTAAATTCTTCAATTGATTGAGTGATTTTTTCGTCATTTTTTTTCCCGTTTGGCGAGCATCCAAGTACACTTAACATTGTCGATATAATCCCCATAATTACTAAATTTCTTTTCATTTATCTGTTTTTTTTTCAGCCTGACCGCTAACGTCAGTAAGTTAAAAAACTTCCGTTTGTGTTTGATCAAATATAGCAAAAAAGTTGTATTAAAGCAGGAATTTTCATATTTTTAAGAATGCAACATATTTCAGGAATTTCTCGCCACCAGATGCGTATTTCAAGTTTAGAGGACACTATAAGTCTTGATAATCCGGTACGTTTTATCGACGCTTTTGTCTCTTTTTTAGACTTATCCAAACTTGGCTTTTCAGCTCAAACACTTAATAAAGAGGGTCGTCCAAGTTATAACAGCCCGCTATTTATAAAGATCTATTTGTATGGATATCTAAATGGTTTGAGAAGTAGTCGTAAACTAGAAAAAGAATGTTATAGAAACATTGAAATGCAGTGGTTATTAGAAAATATTCATCCCAATTAACAGTATATCAGACTTCAGAAAGAATAATTCATTAGCATTAAAGAACTTGTTTAAACTCTATGTTGTCTTTTTAAAAGACGCCGATTTAATAGGCTGTGAAACCATTGCCATTGATGGAACTAAAAGCCGAGCGCACAATAGTAAGAAAGCTAATTTCAATCAAAAGAAAATAGATCAACATTTAGAATATATTGAAATCAAAACACAAGAATACCTAAATGCTTTGGAGGAAAATGATACCAAGGAGAATTCTACAGAAATCAAAAATATCCAACAAAAGATAGAACGCTTAAAACAAAACAAGCTTCGCTATGATTTGCTTGAAGAAAAATTAAAAGCAAGCGGCGAACCCCAAATAAGCACTACTGATAGTGATGCCAGAGCCTTATTAGTACAAGGACAAGTAGTTGAAATATCTTTTAATGTCCAGGCTGCAGTAGATGCAAAACACAATCTTGTGGTAGCCACCCATACCATCAACAAGAACGACCGCAGTGCTTTATCTGCCATTGCTATTGAAGCAAAAGAGAATTTAGGTATAGAAACATATACTGCTTTAGTTGACAAAGGTTATCATAATGGCAAACAAATAGAAATCTGCAAAAAAGCGAACATCACTACAATTGTAGCACAACCCGAACAAGGAAAAAATAAAGAAAGGATAGCTGAGGGTTATTTGATCTCGAAGTTCCAATATGACCAAACCACCGATACCTACACTTGTCCAAAAGGTGAAACACTTAAAACTACAGGTCACTGGCACAAGAAAACCGATAAAGATAGTTATGAATTCAAGAGATACCGAACACCCAAATGCAGGGAATGTCCCGTAAAGCAGTTATGTACCAGCAGGGTGGCTGGTCGGGATATAGACCGAAGCCAATATGCCGATGCCGTAGAGGAAAACAATAAACGCTACCACGCAAACGCACAACTCTATCGCAAGCGACAGGAAATCAACGAGCATATCTTTGGTACTATAAAACAGCAATGGGGTTACAACCACACCAACTTAACGGGATTAGAAAAAGTAAACGGAGAACATAGTCTGATTATGTTAGTCTATAACATTAAACGCAGTATTAATATACTGGGCGTTCCCGAACTTATTGCAAAACTCCAAAAATGGAATTCACCCTACAAGGCAAAAGTCTTGTTTTTAGTGGAAATGATTTATTTAAAGCTAAATAGAGCTAACAATTTTTATCCGACCAAATTAGTACCCTAAAAAAAGAGCCTTCTCAGAAGGCTTTATTTGAATTATAGTGTCTTGAAATTTGAAAATTTTAATAGAAATATGAGGTTTTTTCACAGCCTGACGTTCTTGTACTACAGCCCGATTTGCCAAATCATCCCAAATACAAAACCAATTTCAAATTAAGCCTAATACCCAAATCTATTGTAGTAGCTGTTATTATGATGTTTTTTACCCTAACTTGAGCATGCAAACTTTGTCAGTATTTATTTCGGATTATTCTTTTTTCACTTTCTATTAATTTTCTGAGGAAACATTTTTACATAAAATTATTTCTCAACTTTTTTCTTATTATAGTCCAATAAATGTTGTCTCAAAAATCCGCCAAACGTTATAAATGAAATTCCAATTATCACTCTATAATTGTAAAAACTTGAAGAATTATTTGTTAAAGCGATTACTAAAAGAATAAGATTGGCGACTGTCGCTAGCAGAAGAAAAGCAAAGATTATTTTTCTCATATGATTTGTTTAAGTGTTATTAGATATTGGTTGCTATTGAAAACTCAGTGTCGAAAAACTATCACATAACTTGTATATATATCAAACGATATCCGACTTATCTACCCTAAATTGGTTCGATATGTCTGACAAATATCAGTGTTTATTTGTTTTCAAAAATAGGATTTTTATTTCATAAATCATCAAATAGCTTTTTATTTGTTAAATACTTTTCGTGCTAACATAGGTGTAAACTTCGCTGGTCTTACTGCTTTAATGACCTAATAATTCGGATATACCTTAAATCAGTTCCGCTTTCAAGTAAATGGGTAGCGAAACTATGGCGCAACCAATGTAAACTTACAGGTTTTGTCATGCTAACTTTTTTAAGTGCCTGTTTTAATATACTTTATAAACTTTTTTTTCTGAATAGGACTCACCAGAATTTGCCCCTTCAAATAAATAAGTTTTACGTTTAAATAAGATATAATATTCTCGAAGCATTTCTAAAATTTTAGACGATAAAGGAGTAATTCTGTCTGTCTTTCCTTTGAAGTTTTTAAGCAATACAATATTTTTTTTAGAATCGCTATGAATGGGTCGAAGTGCCAATAATTCACAACAGCACAAACCAAAACACTGCCAAAAATTAAACTTAGCATCATTTGTGTTTGCTATTGCAATGCACATTCAAAATCAATTTCACTTCAAAACATTAGGCAATAGTTTATATCGCTTTGGTCGGTGAATTTTATCTATTTCAATCTTTGTTTCTCGAATGGTTGTAAAATATAGTTTGATAGTATTAACAATTTGGTTTTGCTACGAATCCGAAAGATTATTTTTCAATATAAAGTCGTTATAATAGACAATCACATCTTCATTAGAGATTTCGACGATGGTTTTTCCCGGTAGTAAATCAAAAAGGTTTTCAATGCTTCACTATAAGTTTTGAGTGTATTTTCGCTTCCCAATTCATATTTACGCGATTTTAACTATTAAAACAACAAATATTATCATAATAACATCATCAAAAGTAACACTGATTTTCAATAATTCATACTTTATATCTAACATAACTTTGGATAAGATATCCTGTGCCCGTAATACAAACTCAGCGCCGTTGCTCCTACTAGTCTCAAGGATTCAAATTCCTCAGCCTTCATCAAGTCTTCTAAAATAGTCTTTAGAAGCGGAGTAACAGTATTGAAATGTAAAGGCATTCCTTTTATTTTTTTGGGTTGTTGTTTTTGGATTTGTTTTTTCTTAAGAATTCAGAATAGTATTAACGGTATCGGATCCATAAGTGTGTGTAATCTCCTTTTTTTCTTCTTCATTGCCGCGCTCAAAGACTCTTTTTATTACCGCCTTTTTTTGTTTCTGCCAGTCAATTTTTTTCATATCTGTATCCCAAAACAGTACTTTTCTCAGCTTTGTAAAATCAGGTGCTGCTTTACTTTTGTTCTGAGGCTGATCTTCTTTCTTCTTCTCTTGCGCTATATCATAATATACCTGAAGAATCATAAAATAACCTTCCTCAATCCCTAATACCTTCTCAATCTTTAGCGCCAATGGTATATTCATCCTGCGTTTGCCCTTGGTTATAGCCGTCAGGGTCTGAGGAAACTCTCCCAGAGAAAGCGCAAACTGCCCCTTGGCCAAATGACGTTTCTCAAGTTCCCGCTCCAGTACATAACCCGGATGAATTCCTTTGAGTATTTCAAGTGTCGATTTCATACTACAAAAATAAACAATTTTGTTTACACAATAATGTTATATGTGTGCAAACAAGAAAACTAAGATGAAAAAAGGCTGTATCTCCAACTCTAAACGGGTTAAAAGGCAGCTAAGATAGTGCCCGCCGTATGCTCCATGCGCATAATGGCTGCGCTTACGCTTTCCCACCCTTCGGGACTTATAGCACTGCGCATCCTTAGATCGGTCCCTTGATTCTTGCTTTCTTTTTTCCCGTTTTTTCGTTTTGAAAATATTTTATGGGAAAGGCAGGGGGAAAGAAACTTAAAAAAATAGTAATCACTAAAATTTTAAAATCATGGAAATCACAGGACGCCTTACCAAAGATGCCACCGTGCACAAAGTATCAAATGACAAACAAGTTGTCAATTTTTCAATTGCCATCAATGACAGTTACAAACTCAAAGGAAGTACAGAGTATAAAGAGATTGTAACCTATATCGACTGTTCCTATTGGATCAGTCCAAAATCTGCCGACTGGCTCAAAAAAGGGGCGCTCGTTCAGCTCTATGGACGTATTGGGCTTAGTACCTATATCGGTCATGACGGCTCGGCTCTAGGGGCGTTAACCTTTCACATCAACAATCTTAAAATTTTAGTTTTTGCCAAAAAAGAGTCAGAAGCGCAAAAAGCAGATGTTACCCCAAAAAAACAAAATCAGTCAGAGGAGCCCGATGATCTGCCTTTTTAATTACAGGGTTCGCAATTTATTTATAAACGCCAAAAAATCACATGATGAAAGCCTTAGACAAAAACCAATACACAGAGTATGATGTAAGCCACATATTCAACGAAATCATTTTAAGCCATTTAGAGGGCTATAACGGAACCAAAAAAGAGCAGTTGAAATCTTTCCTCGGAGATCTTCAAAAAGGAGGCTGTATCAGCGGAATGATAGGAGAATTTATCTATCACAACGATTGCAAAGCTTTTTACATCAAACATTTGGAAGATTTAGAAAACATTAAAAATGATTTGGAAGAGTCATTTGGAGATCCTGTGGCAAACCGCTATAAACTGCCTCATTACACTTTTTTATGTTGGCTCTGCTTTGAAGAATACTGCTATGACATTTACAGAAACGTCTTTGAATAATAATTATTAATCAAACTCTTTCCCTTATGAAACCAACTGACGCTTTTAAAACAGCCATAGAGAATTATTTGAATCAAACTGCGCTGAGCGATACTGTCTTGGCGCTAAGTCTTACCAAAGCAGACAAAAACTTAGAGAGCTGTTTCAATTACATTTTTGGCGAGGTCAAAAAAACAGGATTCTGCGCCTTTGACAATCAGGAAATCTTTGACATGGCGCTCAAATATTATACTGATGATACTATTGCCGAGCCTGCGCCTCCGAGTTGCAAGGTAGTAGTAAATCAGCCTGCAAAGCCTGATTTATTTACTGCTTTCCCCGCAACCCTACAAATTAACTTGCCTAAAACTGAGGTAATACAGACCCCGAAACCCACACAGACCACCTTAACACTCTTTGACTTATGAAACCACATACCACCATAGAAAAACATATTGTTGCGCTAAGCCAATCCCTTGCCCCCATTACCCCCGAAATGCAGTCGTGGGCGGAAAAAAACATATTTCTGAAATGGGGCGCACTCTCAAGAGGAAAATTCCATTGCCTTGACTGCGGACACGCTTGGAAACCACAGTGCGAAACTAAATCCTTAAAATTTACAAAGTGCACTTCCTGCAAAGGAAAACTTAAAATGTACCAATATAATCAGGTACTTTTCAAAGAAATAGAATATAGCGCAGTGGTAACTAAAGCGTCCGAATTTCAAATCGTTCGCATCATTTGCTCACACAAACTCATGAAAAAAAACAACCTCCCTACTTTCTATCATAAAGAAGTCATGCAACATTGGATCGATCCAAAAGGCGAAGTACGTACCCTATCACTCAGCACCAATCCATTTTCACAGGCTTATGATTCCTGGCAGTACTACTCTAATCTAGAAATCCGCCCGAAAGATTTTCAAAACTCTCCAAAATACCGCATCAATCCCTACAGGATTTATCCGAAGATTAAAATACTTCCCATTCTAAAAAGAAATGGCTTTAAAAAAGCTTTTTATACAATAAAGCCTCAGGTGTTGCTTTCATCCCTTTTAAAAGATTCTTACACTGAAACGCTATTAAAAACAACGAAGACTCGCCTGCTCCGCTATTATCTTGAATCTCCCGATCAACAGATTAGAAATAATTGGCAGGCGGTAAAAATCTGTCTTAAAAACAACTATACGATTTCAGATTTTGGCATTTGGGAGGATTATTTGGATTTACTACGGTGGTTTAAAAAAGACATCTGTTCTGCTTTGTTGATCTGCCCCAATGATTTAAACGGAGAGCACGATAAATTGGTGCAGAAAAAACAAGAAGTACAAAGAAAAAAATATCTTCTTCAAATGCGCGCCGAAATCAAGGAGGCACAGATTTTATACGCGGAACAAAAAAAACAGTTTTTTGGACTTTGTTTCACGCAGGCAGACATAACCATAACCGTATTGGAAAATGTAAGACAATTTATGGAAGAGGGAGACAATTTAAGACACTGTGTGTTTACCAACGAATATTTTAAAAAGAACGATTCCCTGCTGTTCTCTGCCCGCATAGACAATACTCCTCTTGAAACCATAGAAGTATCACTTTCTAAAATGGAAGTATCTCAATGTCGCGGTCTGAAAAATAAAAATTCAAAACATCATAAAGTCATTCTGAATTTAATCAATAGAAACCTCTATCAAATTCGCTCAAGAATGAAAAAACAAAAAGCAGAAAAATGCTAAAAGCGGAAAAACCGAATTAACTTCGGTTTTTCCGCTTGTCATCCTGCAGACACTGACATGACACGTCTACTTTCTAGACAGCACTGTAATTTTACCTCACCTTAATATATTTTTTCATTTTTAAATACTTTTAACCTCCCATCCTATCATTATCACATAATTTACTATTATTAGAGTTTTCCCGTAAAAGTTCAAAAAATTCATGAATGCTATAGCGTATTTCTGCATCAAGAAAATCATTGGTAAACAATGGGATAAAATAGCTATCAGCCATATCATCAATGATTCTAAGCCATACTGCTTCAACCTTTAACAAAGGTAATCGCACCACTGCCACGTTATAATCTTCTTTAATATTTTTGAAGTTTTCCCGTAATGATTCCAAAACAGTGTAATAATTCCTTGCATACTGGTTACCAAAAATAATCCTGCTCAGATCTCTATTTTTAGCCGTACCGGAAAATTCAAAAATAAAATTATCTCCATGATTGTCTTTTCTAATAAAACGCGTACCCATCAAATTAAATGAAATATTATTGCATCCTTTAAGTGAATCTATATTTATATTGTAAATATCATGCCCCATCAATCCCGAATCAAGTTGAGAATCATTCAAATTATCAAAATCCATTACAACATCGGGCGAGACCATTGCAATGGCCCGCTCAATCGTACTTTCATCAACTTTATTAAAATGCAGCATACTATCCTTTGCTTTAGTTAAATAGGTATGAGTCCAATCCCCATCATTAAGATAATTTTCTGTGAAATTTTTAAGTGTCATGTAACACATCCCATAAATAAGATCCGCAACATAGACAAAACTGTTCGCTCCAAGATTATTGTACCCATAAATCGATACAAAACGACCTCCTCCACTTCTCCAACCGATCCTAACCCCTACTATCCATTGATGGTCGATCTCTTTAATTATTTCGGTCAGAGGTATTGGTTTTTAAATAAACTACTTTAGATTATTAGTTACGCTCAAAGCCTCATCTAGTAGATATGCAATATTACAGCCCGAGGGTACTTTAGAATTGCAACAGTCAATTCGTTCCAGAGTCTGACAAGCTACTTTACATTTGGAAAAACCCGAGATCGGATTATAAAAATGTGAAATACTCGCTGCATTCGCTGCCCAACACCAATTCGTCTATAACTGCGTATGCAATGTAAAAACCAGGGATCTATTTGTCATCGTCTTATTCAAATTTAAGGATTATAATTGTATTGTTGCATTATTTCAATTTAGATAAACCTTAAAACTGAAGTTTTTCTATCTTTTTACGCTATCTGGCGTAGTTCGCTCAAGTTGTTTCTGATGAAGATCTTCACCAACGCATTTACCGCTTTACAAATAATATAGTAGTATGATTTATTTAACTAAATTAGAAATTAGTATTAGAAGAAATACCCGTTTATCATTATTGAAGACGATCAAAAACAAAATAATTAAAATTTACTTAATTCTAAATTAGATAGAATTTAACAATTGGAGTAAAGTTCTACATCAAGGTTATTTTATTACCTTACAAGTAACCTTTAAATATTATAAAATAAGATACTTACAGAAGCTTTGGAACCTACTGTTTTCACAAAAATAATAAGGAAATAAAAAATTGCTGAACAATACAACTGGTAGCTCGCTTCAGTTAAAGCAAGAAAAGAATAGTGTTTCTTTCTTCCTAAATTTCTATACAGATCTAAAGTAACCCTAGAGATTAAAAGCACAAAAAAGTATTGGGAAGCTTAAGAGTCAAATTTGGAGTGTAAAATAAATAACTAGAAGAGACTACAGTTGCAGATAAGGTCCCTGTAGTAGTTATATAGGTAAACTTGTAAGCAAAGCATTGCTCGAGATTAAGACGTAAATAAGCACTCTTGACAAAAACGGAGAGGAAAATAAAAGACAGCCTAGTAGAGGACTTTTAACCAGACTGTCTATTTTGAGGCTTACTTTTTTGATTCTTCTACAGAAACTTTTCTAAACTTTTTCAATAGTTTCTCCAGTTCCAAACTTGATTTACGTGCTCTGGCTCCAGCAGCTTTTACATTTTTCTCAACTTGTTGTTCGGATTCCAATTTAAAAATTTCAATTTCAGCATTGATTTTGTTGAATAATTCTTTCATAATAGTCTTTTATTAAATTTTAGGATGTGAAAATAAATAGCTCATTTATTACAGGTAAAAAACAGACTTATAATTACAATTCTTTACCTTTTTTCGCTAGAACTGAAATCACTGATCACAATCATTTTCGATCAACTGCAATTTGGCTCTTTTTCTTGTGGCTAATGTAAATATTTTCTTTTTGAAGAATTTCAAGTGATGTAATAAATGATATGCTTTTGGTCGTAAATGCATATAGGATCGTACTTTATTATATCAAGGTATAAGACCCGATAAGTATTATGTACATAATTCTAAAACTGCATCTATAAAAAATCAATTATCAAGTAAGACAATATACATGCATTACAAAGACAACCACATGTATTACACAGGAAGCAACACGTATTACATCAGTAAAACATTTCTATAATAAATAATGAAATTTGCAAATACCAAAGAAGTAATTGAAACTACATTAGCTACCCAAATGCTCATAACATGGATTGATTTTACAAAGGGAGCAGCTTTAAGATTCAATGGCCCTGCCTTAATTAAGGTAAATTACAAGTCCTTTATTTCCACCTTAGCTTTAATAAAAAAATTAAGCCTTGGATTTAAGCAAATAATTAAATTACTAAACGTATGATTAATAATAATCATTGGCCTGCACGCACTCAAAAATGTTTTGATGATTTTCTGGAATTCAACTATTCATTAAACTCTCCGGAACTTTTACTTGATGGTCTGACAAAACTAACAATCTCGGAGCATATACCTTTAAAACAATCTATTTATTTGAATAGTTTATTGTGCAAAGCTACCATATCCTACCATAAAATTGAAGAAGGATTTTGGATTCTCTCTACTGAAATTGATGTAAAACAGGACATTGTTATCAAATCCAAGTACGATAAAAAGCTATCAAATGACTACTATTTACTAACTTTTTCTGTCCTTGATTCGAAATTCACTTTTAACGATTTAAAGAGTGTCGACTTTATTAGTTCCTGCTGGACTTTTAGTAAACCCGGAACAGAAGTCACCACTCCATTTTATAAAAATACAACAAGTCATTCTTTTACGTTAGCTGTTACTAAGCAATGGGCAAATAAAGCATTTATCCCAGGAAGTATTTCTTATCAGCAAACAATAGAAAATTTTTTAAATAGTAAAAAAGGTTTTTTTTCAGGTATGTCTATCACTCTAAAGACACATTCTTTGATAAAAAAAATCACTAAAATATGGAAAACTGAATCTAACATAAATATGCAAGTCGATACAGCCAATTTAAAGAAAGATTGCCTGAAATTGTTCATTGACTTTTTTAACAACTCTTTTGAGCGCAATCGTATTGAAGATAATGTATCATTAAAAAATTCTGATTACCAGATCGTCTTTGAGGCAGAAAAAATCATTTTAGATAATTTATACCTTCCCTTTATAGGGATTGATTACATTGCCAGAGAAGTAAAGATTTCACCCACAAAATTAAAAGCTAATTTTAAAGAAGTTTTTGGTATCTCAATACTGCAATATCATAAAGAAAAAAACATGCTTCTTGCGATGCAATTGATTCAAAATTCTAATATTTTGATTAAAAATATTGCTGTAGTTACGGGTTATCAAAACACTAGTAGATTTTCTCGTAATTTTAAAAAACGTTTTGGCAAACTTCCTTATAAAGTGCGCTGATTTTTTTGATCAGCGTTAAATATTTATCTCTTTTTAAAACCAGCAAAAAGGTCGATTCATTTTACACAAGGAATGTTTTTAGTTTTAAATTATTTCCATATTTTCTTTTCACTATCGAACTTTAGACTCTAACAGCTGCGGATACTTTGCTGTTAAATCTCCTATAGTTTTTATGCCTATAAACTCTAAATTATAACCATCATAATCCGAATCTACTAAAACTATTGTAATACTCAATTTATCGTTTTTCAACAATGTCATGTCTCTAACTTCATCATCAATATAAAAATGGATGAAGCACAAAGCTTGGGGAGGAAATATCAAAATAAAATAAGAACTTTGCAATCTAAGAATTTTATATGACCCCTATAGAGCTTTTGAAGTTTATGCTTCCTGATTTTTTAGTAGAACATTTTGAAGTAGTTTCATCTACTAATACCCAAGAAATATTACACCTCTATTTTGAAGAGAATGCTAAAGCTCCGGCAGAGTTTAATGATCTTCAATTAGTCTCAAAGGGTTTTCAAGATGAGATTACCATTCAGGACTTTCCTCTGAGAGGGAAGTTCGTGTATTTACATATCAAAAGACGTCGCTGGACTAATAAAGATACAGGTGAGATCGTTAAAAGAGATTGGAATTTAGTTGCTAAAGGAACCCGCATGACTCAAGAGTTTGCGGCTTTTTTTAAAGAAATTAATAGATAAGACCGCTATCGATTGTCGAACCATTGGAAGTTTCTTCGGAGTCAATGGAAAAAAACTACAAAGACAATATAAAAAACACCTAAGTTCCTTTAATACATGGGCTCCACCAGAACATGCACATGAGTGGATTATTTATCCTGAAAATTTGGGTACCCACTTGTCAATTGATGAAGTAGCCTTGTCTCAGGATGAGCTTTTTACTATTGTAACCAATAAGGAAGCTAAGGGTAAAAAAGGTTACTTAGTTGTTATTGTTGCAGGAACAAAGGCGGATCAGGTCATTGAACATATCTGTAAAATTGATTACAAAAAAAAAGTTGTGTCATAGAAATAACACTTGACATGGCTAATTCTATGAAGTTGATCTCCAAAAGATGTTTTCCAAAAGCTGTACAGGTTACCGATAGATTTCATGTTCAAAAATTAGCTCTAGAAGCATTACAGGAGATTAGAATAAAATATCGTTGGGAAGCGATGGATGCTGAGAATCAATTGATATTACAAGCGAAAAGAGAGAGAGAGAAAAAAAAAAAAAAAACTATATACCAGAGCTTTTACCAAATGGAGACTCTGTAAAACAGTTGTTATCCAGAAGTAGATATGTTCTTTATAAATCCCGCGATAAATGGACCCAGAGACAAAACGAACGAGCCCAATTGTTATTTGGTTTGTATCCAGATATTAAAAAAGCCTACAGTTTAACCCAACAACTACGAGGTATTTACAACAATCATAACAATAAACACATTGCGATGACCAAACTGGCACATTGGTACAGGAATGTAGAGGAGTCAGGCTTTAAAAATTTTAATATCCTTTTAAATACTATAACGGTTAATTACCAGTCAATCTTAAACTATTTTGATAATAGAAGTACTAATGCTTCTGCAGAATCTTTCAATGCTAAAGTAAAAGCGTTTAGAAGTCAATTTAGAGGAGTGCGTAAAGTAGATTTCTTCTTCTTCAGATTATCTAATCTTTTTGGATAATACCCAAGCTTTGCGCTTGATTCATAAAAATTAGCAAATTAGATATTCCTGGAATGCATAACACATTTAAAACAGCCATTGAAAGTGGAAAAACTGATCATTATACGCTCGATTAGTTTACATCAATGATAAATATAGATGACGAATGGGATGAAAGACACAACAAGCATATTGAACGAAGTATTGCAAATGCAAGCTTCCACTACATATCCAATATTAAAAGTATTAATTTTGACCAGTCACGCAATATTGACAGAAACCTTATACTTCGTCTTGAAGAGTGCAGTTTTGTTGAAAAGAATGAAAATGTCTTAATAACCGGAAGTACTGGTGTGGGCAAAAGTTTTTTAGGGACAGCTTTGGGTTATCAGGCCTGCATAAAGGGGTATAGAGTAAGTTATTTTAATACTTCAAAGGTGATCGCAAAATTAAAAATGGCAAAAGCAGACGGCACTTACTTAAGAGAACTTACTAAAATACAAAAGGCAGGATATTATAATATTTGATGATTTTGGATTGCAAGAACTCGACAATCACAACAGAATCACACTCCTAGAGATCATTGAAGACAGGCATAATAACGGTTCTATTATTGTAACTTCGCAAATCCCAGTTCAGCGATGGTATGATATCATTGGGGAGAAAACCATAGCAGACGCAATCTTAGACAGATTAATACATCAATCACATAGAGTTGAACTCCATGGCTAATCCATGATAAAGAAAAAAAGCATAAATAAGGGATAATTATTTATCTATATTTGAATATAAATTAACAAATGAAAAAAAGTAGTTTTTGAAATAAATGGAGATACTCACTTTGCACCGAAAATAGGTGATCACTTTAAATTGAAATTAGGTGGTCAATATCACTGGTTTTTACAGATAAATAATATAATTTTCAAATAAAAAAATCCCTGATATTCAAACATTTGACAAAAGAGATAATTAGCGGAACTATTCCTGATCAATCTAAAAACCAACAATAATCCATAGATTATCATTGATCCTTTTTTCCAATATAAAACACAAACCATCTCGAAACTCCTTCAAGTCCAAAGTAGATATTTGTTTGATAACATATATTTTTAGAATAAAAATTGCGATCTATTAGTCGCTAAAATCCAGCAGTTATTACTTTTCTTATTGCTGTTAGATCAAAGGTCAGTATATTTGAAGATATTTTATTTTTTATATATTTAATATCATTAAAAAATCAGTTTTGCGGCTGTTTTTGTAAAAAAAAGCATCACTTCGGTGATGCTTTTTTAATGAATTAAAGTCTTCTAATCTATTGTTGTTCATTTCTATTATTATCCATTTTTGATAAGAATAGAATAATATAGTTCAATTAATGTGGACATATTTCTAAGTTCATTTTTATTATTGATACAATTGATTCTGAAAATCTGCATTAATTAATAAATAGAAAAAAAACTATTTTTTTACCGCATTTATGATAACAATGTTATAATTGTTATCATAAAGAATAACGACATAAAAAAACACCACTTTATGTGGTGTCTTTTTCCTGATGTACCAAATTAACATCTACCTAAAATTTTTTTGTATAAAATATTGAATAGGCAAATATTAGTTTTTTTTTAAAAACATTCAAAGTAAAAGTAATAAGTGGTTGAAATGCAGTATAATGAAATGAAATCAATGACCGTTGCTGTGATATGGTGAGTTCTGATGCAATTTTTTTATGAATTTCAGCAGGAATTGGTTACTCTATAAGCAGTCTCTTTCTTATAATTTTATTTGTAGCTTTATAAGATTAAATTTGCATGTTTGTATAGATAGAATAATTGAAGTCTGGACTTGCTAACTTAGCGGAAATTGGAAGTTAAGAATAAAACTTAACTTTATCAATTATGAAACAAATGCGTAAGATTTGCGACCGTGCTTTTAAAGAGAAAGCAGTTAGAATTAAGCCTCAACGGACTAATGTTTCAGAATTAGCTCGGGAACATGGTATAACTGCTCAACAGCTTTACAAATGGAAAAAGGAATATTTAGAGTTTGGTCTTGGAAGTTTTCCTGGTATTGGAAACGTAAAGCAGACTCCTGAACAAGAACAGATCGCTCTGTTGGAAAAAAGAATTAAAGATGCAGATATGGAACGTGATATATTAAAAAAAGCAATAGGCATCTTTTCCAAAAATGGTCACTGATCTATACTTTCATTTTAACTAATGAAAAAACATATACGATTGAAAAGATGTATCAAGTCCTTGAGATAGTCCTCAGGGGATATTATACATGGAAAGTCCGATTGCTGTCTAAAAAAAGCAAAAAACTAGTGCGATCAAAAAACAGATCAACATTATCTGTTTTTCTTCAAAACAGCGATACGGGAGTCCGAGAATAGCTGCAGAACTGACTTCTTTGGGAAATAAGATATCCAGGATTACAGTAGCTAAATACATGATAGAGATGGGTTTATCTAGCAAATTAAGCCTAAAGTTCAAAATCACCACTGACTCTAAGCATAAATACAACACTATGGCTAACATACTAAACAGAGAGTTTACTGTCTCAGGTCCTTCCAAAGTATGGGTGTCAGATATAAGATGTATCAGCACAAAAGAAGGCTTTTTGTATCTAACAACATTTATTGATCTCTATGACAGGAAAATCATAGGTTGGATCCTAAGTAACGGTATAAGTACAGATAAAACAGTATTAGCGGCTTGGAAGATGGCGGTAAAGACCAGAAGCATTGAAAAAGGATTAATATTTCATTCCGACAGAGCAATACAGTACGCCAATAAAAAGTTTGGCAATGTTATAGAGTCTTATAAGATCGTAAGGAGGAGCATGAGTAGAAAAGGAAATTGTTGGGATAATCGGTAGCGGAGAGTTTCTTTAAAACACTCAAAACAGAACAGGTTTACGGAAATAAGCTTGTGAGCAAAGAACAAATGAGGCTTGATTTATTCGAATATATCGAAATTTGGTACAACCGAAAGAGCAGGCATTCTGCTCTTCAATACAAAACTATAGAAGAATTTTGGAATCAAAAAAATGACATGAAAAATGTAGCTTAACTTTTAATCTACTTTTAGTTTGCATATCCAAACCTCTAAAAATTTTTATTCTAGATTTACTAAGTTTTTAATTGTTAAATTAAAAAAAACATGATTTTAAAAATAAGAATAATCTCTTCTATAAATTAAAAACTTAATTATTGCCTATTATTAGCTGCCATTCAGTGCCGTCACTTTGAAGCATAAAATTTCGCCCATTAGCTAAAGCTGTGGTATTAACTCCTGACCGATTCACATAATTAAAATTTGTATTACAAACTGATCCAGAATAATTTTTTATAATATAGACCCTTCCGGTACAAATATTTGCTGCGGGTAATATAATCGTGGGATTAGAATAACTTCCGGATGTCAAAATTACGGTATAATGGTTTTCATCTAAAGTTATATTTCCGCTAGAGAGACGATTAATTGCCAATGATAAGGAGCCTTTTACTTGTAAAGTAGAGTTTGCAGCAACCCCATATGTTTTAATACCAACCCTGATATTATTATCTAAACCTGTTCCTTGTAATCTCATCATCTCAACATTTGTGGCAGTGCTGCTATTATATTTTTTAAATACGATTGGTTCATTACCATCATCTCCAACAATAAATTCCAGCGAGCCATCATTGTTTGTGCCTGCGGATCCAAGCTCAAAAAAATCATTTCCGCCAGCACTTCCTTTTAGCCTAAAATTACCTGAAGCTGTTGTGAAAAACATAGGTTTATAAAAATTAGCTCCCGAGGCTTCGAATTGCAAAGCTGACGTACCATTACCTTTAATGTTTAGAAGATATTGATTAGAATCAGTGTAATCAGTATAAGATTGTACTAAACCCAATGTACTTCTTTTTCCAAATTCTAATATAGATACATTATTAGTTCTTAAGCTTAGCTTTACATCATTGGTTGTTCCTAAAAAACTATTTGAGGATGCATTAGAATTACCGGTAAGTGTCCAGGTATTAGCAGTAGAATTATTAGTAACAACAACATCTCCATCTGAGTTTACAGCTAAAACATTAGTTAACGCTGATATTGGTGTTACTACTCCTAAGCCTGTCAATCTAAGTCCTGAGGTAGAGGAAGCAGTTGCTCCCTTAACCTCTAAAAAATTGTTTGGTGCATTATTATTAATACCAACATTCTGATTCTTTCCCAATATAATTGTGTTTGCTTGAGGAGCTGTACTATTATACCCTATCGCCGTTGAACCATTCCCAATAGCACTAGCTCCAGAACCAATGGCGGTAGATTGATAAGCAGTACGAGTATTATAGCCGATTCCGACGGATTCAACATTTGAAGCGCTAGCCTCGGAACCAATCGTTACTGACCGATATGCTGTCTTAGCATTATATCCTATTCCTACAGCCTCTGTAGCGTCAGACGGTCCTGTCTGAAAGCCTAATAAAGTAGATCCATAAGCAGCGGTTGAATTATAGCCTAAAGCAAGTGAATTTTTATACAAACTAATCCTTCCTGACTCTATATTGTTTACTTTAAACCATAGATCTGAATTGTTAGTTGTACCTAGAAAGGAGTATTCTGATACTGAATTTCCTCCTATGCCCCAGCTAGTGCCACTGCTTCCTCCTCCAACACCTTCATTGCCTATCAAACTGACTGTTCCATCACTTAGACCAATATATAATTGATTAGTGTCTGTAGTTTTGTACAAATCTCCTTGTCCTGCTTTCGTAATGGAATTAATGTCAGTTGACAAAACTTGAATTTGCGATATAACATTGTTACTGAAAAACAACATTGTAATGTAAAAAAATACTACTTTCATATTGTTTTAAAGCTATTTGATTCTTTTTACTATTAAAGAAGAGCCGTTTATGGCCATATTTAATGTCGAGTTCGCTCCATTTTTGCTTGAAGCATAAACTCTTCCTCTTACTTTAATTGTAGTATTAATTAAAACTTTAATGATTTTAATAACACTAATTGTGTTTTTATTATTCAAATTATTTCTGCTGTAGGTATAAGCCCTAGTTCCTGGAGATTCTGTCCCAGCTACTTGCAAATAAAATTCACCTCCATTTCTTTCATTATTGGTGGTTTCTGTAGTTACTCTATAAATAACTTCATAACGCCCTGGAGTTAAAACTGTAATAGCATTTATATTTGTGGAAAAATCTTCTGAATCTACTATACCAGGAGAATTAAAATTGATATCCGAAAATGTAACTTCATTAATGGTTTGTCCACCGGTTGCATCATATAATTCTGCAATACTTCCAATTCCTAATTCTAGATTTCTTAGTGTGCCCTTATTGTCAATAAACTTGACGGTTTGCGCATAATTAGAAGCACAAACCGTCAAGTTTATTGATAAGAATAGCATTAATCTCAATAAATTCAAAATGTGGTTAAATTATTTTATATATTGAATTTCAATCACATCTCCCGAATACATAGGTAAATCTGAAGCACTATAAGTGATTGTAACTGTGTTAGCAGCAGTCGAAAAGTCTGTACCTGTTCTTAGTTTAGCGCCGTTTCTAAATACAAATAATTTAGCCTCGGTAGTACCAGCCATTAAAACTGGTAACCCTGTTACAGTAATAGGAACATTAGCTGCTGCATCGACGGATTGTGTATGCTCTACTCTAATTCCACTAATTAAATCAGATGGCAATAGTTTTTTAGTCTTTCCTGTGGCTTCATCTCTAACTAAAAGTGTCCATCCTGTTCCTGTACCATGACTGCTTCCTGTGGTAGCATCAGTTGAAGCATCAGTTGATGAAGCTAAATCAATGCCATCAAGAGCAAATGTTTTACCGCTAACATCAATATACGTGTTATCCGTTAATGTGCCTCCTAATTGCCAAGTAGTTGTTGTCTGATTAGCCGTAGTGTTTACTATTTGCGTAATACCATTGTTCGATTGAAAATACTTGATCGTCCCTTTATTGTCGACAACTTTAATGGCTGTTGCTGCTTTGGCTACATCGCTTGTTGATTGGGCATTTGCGGTACTAAAACCGAATATAATTAAAGCAATTCTTAGTAAGTGTACATGTGTTTTCATAATTTTTCTTTCAAGTGTTAAAGTATTTATTTAATAAAATTGTATAATCCGTATTTCATCATTTTGGAAGCAAGTTGCATCAGCTTCCAGTTTTATCGTAGAGCTATTTACCAAAGTAAAATTTACTCTTATTCCATTTCGATAAACATTAATTTTTTCAATATCAAAAATGGGTAATGGTGGAGTAAATTCTGTTTGATTATCAACAGCAATTACAATAGCCTGTTTTTCTTTTAAAAATGGAGTCATATTTACTTTCTTTAAGATACCTGTGATTTTATCAACTACAACAACATCATCTGAGATAGTATCTCCATTTTCTAAACCTTTTATGGCTAGTGTATTATTAGATGATGCAGATATTGAAGTAGGCACTTTTAAATCTCCTCCTAGTATGATACTATTATTATTCAACATTAATCCATTGTCAGCATTAACTTGTATATTTTCATTTGTAGTTGCAATTTTGTTCCATTTTCCAGTAGCCCAGTAGTAGTAGCCTGGAATAACATCGGCTACCTTAGTTATATTATATACTAATAAGCTCTCCTTGTTACCATTAATAATTGTTGTTTCGTCCATCACTCCAGTGAGACTAACTCTAGGTATTAAAATACCTTTGTTAGTAGAAACAATTTCTAAAATTGTTGATTTGTCAGGCATAATAGTTCCTATACCAACCTGTGAGACGGCTCTAAAGGAAGATAAAAATGAACCTACTACCAATGAATAAAATAAAAATCTAATCATACTATAACCAAATGATCCATCAGGCGTTTTTTTATCTATTTAAATTAAACTGAATGTAAAGATCATGTAAGGTGAGAAGAAATACATTAGCAATGTAATATGTGGTCGTTTAAGTATATAGTTGACATGTATAAGGCATAACTGCTAAATACACTTGTAAGATTTGGTTCTTTGGTTTTTCGGTAGTGTCTCACTAACTCTGTAAGTTGAAAAGTTGATCTCTACCCATCTTTATCTCATGCTTTTCCATTTCAGGGATGAGTAAATACAACAGCTTTCTTGTCCCAAGCATAGGAATCGAAGAACGAAATTCGCTTACTAATTTAAATACTAGAACAAGACACTTGTTGTAAAAAGCATAGTCTGATTGTTTAGTTTTTATTGCCGATTATTTATTTTTTACTGCCACTTATTTATTTTTAATCTTCCTATGAAGTCTATTACTGATAAACAAAATCAAAAAATACGAAAAATAACGCCAGCAGGTGTTGTAACTACCCTTGCGGGAAGTACAGAAGGTTTTGCAGATGGTCCAGGTGCTACAGCACAATTTAAAACTCCTACGAGTCTGGCTGTAGATGCTACAGGTAATGTATATGTTGCGGATACAGGTAATCATAAAATACGCAAAATAACTCCAGCGGGTGTGGTAACTACTATAGCAGGAAGTACAATTGGTTATAAAGACGGTACTGGTACATTAGCACAATTTAATGGTCCTATAGGCGTTGCTGTAGATGCATTAGTAATGTATATGTTGCAGATCAAAGTAATCATAAAATACGTAAAATAACGCCAGCAGGTGTTGTAACTACCATTGTAGGAATTCCAATCTCAAGGACCTTACACATCTTCTCAATCGGAAATAGATTTTAATTAGTCAAAATGAAATCATATATCAGTGACCGTTCTGGAAAAGATGCCAATTGCTTTTTTTAATATGTCTCGTTCCATCTCTGCATCTTTAAGTTTCTTTTCCAAAAGAGCAATCTGTTCTTGTTCACGAATCTGCTTTACATTTCCATTGCCTGGAAAAATATCAAGACAAAACTCAAGGTGTTCCTTTTTCCATTTGTAAAGCTGTGGAGCAGTTATACGAAGTTACCGAGCTAACTCTGATATATTAGTTCGTTGAAAGATTAATTCTACTACTTTCTCTTTAAAAGCACGGTCGTAAATCTTACGCATTTATTTCATAACTGATAAAGTTAAGTTTTATTCTTAACTTTCAATGCAGGCTAAGTTAGCAACTCCATACAGTAAAATGCGACATGTATTTTTCAAGATATAATACAAAGTACCATATTTCTTGATAAAATCAAAAATGGAAGACATGTGAATACCTATATTAACATAAATCACTTGCGGAAGCATTGAAGATAACTTGACTAGTAATTAAAGATCCCATGGGTTTAATTGCGACTAATATATTTAATTTAAAAATTTATTTTTAACAAAAAAACTAAATTTACAACTCAACTAGACAACATTCAAAAACTCCAACATAAACGAAGTAGTTCAAAACAGCACTAAGGCCATTCAACATATAAATAAAAAATAATTCACCAAAATCATATAAAAACAATCTGCCATCGATCACGTTTCTATAAAGTATATGCAATCTGAAACACCTCATTAAAATAAATACGCAAATCATTTCTAAATACATTTTTCGTCTCAAAACAATCAAGAGCACCCATGTTTTTTATATTCCTAAACTTATTCACAAACCTAGGGCTATGATTACAAACAAGAAGTTTAACCCCATATGCATAAAGCCTTAAAAGATCGATCATATCATCTTCAGAATAAAAAACAAAAACAATTAAAGAAAATCCATTATTAATTTCACTTCCATACAAGATAGACTCCTTTTCTCCATTTATAAATTTAATATCTTTAAACTCATATTTTAAAAATCTAGAAAAAAAATGATAATTATCAAAAACAAGAACTTTATTAGAATCCATAACACAAAAATTATTAAATAAAACTTATAAACTTTAATTATCACTATTTTTAACTGATTATATATATAAGAAAGCAACCAAATTTCGTTATAAAATAATCTCATAAAAAAACAAAGTGCACTAAAATACTTTATACATCTAGAAATAAACAAACTACACCTTTACGACAATCGAAACTACTTTATATTTTTTTCTACTAAATAAATCATCAGACTTAAGAAAACTTATAATTAATTTCTTAATTTAATAAATCGGTTAAAACTTTCCTGCTTTCTTTTAGAAACAGGGATAGTCATTCTATTGGCAAGTTCACAATAAACCCCGTCTTTCTTAACAATACTTATCAAATACTTAATATTAATTATATAACCATGGTGTACCCTATAAAAAAAAGAATTGTCTAAAATTTTCTCATATTCACCAAGATTCTTACTAGAAACAATTTTTTTACCACCAAATAGAAAGAAAGTTGTATACTTACCATCCGCCATACAAAACATAACATCATCTCTTTTAATAAAATCAATTTTATCAAGTGATGATATTGCCAAGTATTCGAAAGCCTCATATCTTTTTTTTATCGAATAATCATTAGTATCATTGATGGCGCTTTGTTTTATAGCCTTAATAGCTTTATTCATTGCAAGAATAACGCTCTCAACATTCAAAGGTTTTAATATAAAATCAACAGCATTATTTTTAAAAGCATTTAATGCAAAATCTTTGTCTGATGAAAGAAAAACAACAGGGATATCCCCCAATGAAAACTTATCTAAATAATCAAAAATAATAGTATCATTAAACATAACATCTAAAAAAATAATATCTGGCCTATTGCAGTTAATTTCTCTAATTCCATCATCAATAGACAACAAATGGACAACTGAATTAATATTAATACAAAAATTTGAAATTATCTTTTCTAGAATTAAAACATCAGTAAGTACATCATCTATTATTGCAACATTATAAGTATTCATATATTCAATATATTTAAATTAAGGCATTATTACAAATAAATTTATTCTTCAACTAAAGGTAAGGACAGCTCTCTGCAAGTAAGACGGAAGATAAACAAACGTAACTTTTAAATCGCAAATGTGCCTTTTAAAACAATAAATGTCATAAAACATTATTAATCTAATAAAAATTTAAGAACAAAATCCGAATTCAAAATTATGTAGAAAGCTTTAAATTAAACAAAAAACAAGTTGTTTTATAGTCCTAATCTGCAAAATAGGACTACTTTAAAAGACCTAAAGCCTTCTAAACGAGAAAAAAGCCACCATAATTCCTATAAGCTCATTTCAATCAATTTAAGTATCTTCCAAAAAAAGATTTAAACATAAAGTAATCTCTAAAACATACACCTACAAACAAAAAAAACTAAATCACAGCAAAATTAATTTTAGAAAGAAAGAAAGAAAGAAAGAAAGAAAGAAAGAAAGAAAGAAAGAAAGAAAGAAAGAAAGTGTGAATACATATTCACCAGTGTCACGTTTACTCGATCTGTCTTGCGAAATATTCAGAAGGAGTACAACCTACATTTTTTTTAAAGGCTGTATAAAATGAATTTTTAGAATTGAATCCAGCTTCAGAAGCAAGCCCCTCAAGTGATAAAGATCTTCCAAATTCACTATATCTGTTTTCTATAATAAACTGTATTCTGTATCTGTTAATAAAATCGCTATAATTGCAACCATATTGATCGTTAATTACTATAGAAAGATAATGGACTGGAATATTACAGTCTGCTGACAAATCTCTAATACTGTATTTTTTTTGTAGATATGGTTTTTCATGCTCTAAGTACCTATCAAGTGTTTTCTTATAATTCTGAGTCTTTACAAAAGATAAAACTTTTCGATTAATCATTATCGGCAATTCAGTAGATTCAGAAACCAATACCTCATCTTTAATTTCTTTCATACCATAAAGTATTCTTGGGTTAAAAATTAGATTTATAGTGCAAAAAAACTGAGTAAATCCTAAAGGTAAAACTGAATACACTCGCATATCAACCTTGCTAAAGAAAAGAACATATGAAGCAAAAACAAATAAATAAGTTAAGCTGTGGAAGAAAGTCAAACGAACAAGCCAATTCCAAACAACTTTATTTTTTCTCACCCAAATACGTTCCTTCTTATAAACAGAAAATAAAATAAGAGATTGAAAAAATTCGTAAACAATACCAGTAAATGTTTTAAGAAAAGGATGAAAATTAGCTGGCAAGAATCCTTCTTGCTGCTTAGAAAGTATCTCCACATGAGAAAACGCATACCTTAAATATTCTATTTTTTCTTGAGTCGGCATCAAGTAAAAAGGAATAAATTCAATAAAATGGAGCAACGCAGGAACAAAATGCAACCAATCCCATTTCAAAAAAAAAGATTCTTGTCTAATAGTAGCTCTAACATACAAATAAAAAAAAGGTGCAAGAAGATATTGAGTGAAGATCCCTAACCTATATGCGTGAGGAAATTTCAAATAAAAACCATCAACATAAGTAAGACCATTTAAAAGAAGAACTAGAGATATATTAAAGAGTCCGAACCCAAGAAGACGATTAGCAAATCTTTCTGACTTATTTATGAACATAAGAACTATTGCGCACAAAGTTCCTGAGAAAGAGATTGCAATAAAAAAAAAAAATATATATAAATCCAAAATAATCTTAAATAAAAAATGTCTCGCTATTAATAAAAAACTTCCAGCGAAATAACAAAAAAAAACATAACATTCAAGATGCTTTTCTAATTTCTCACGTTATATAGAATATATTCAAACAAAAAGAGAGCCTGATTTTAAACTAAAAGAAGACTTATCTTACTTTAATATAAAAACAGACTCAAATTACTAATAACAAATGTAATTCTAAAAAATCAATAATCTAAAAAACACCTAAACGTCGAATTGACTTCATTAAAAACAAAATAAAGACACTTAGAAATACCCCCCTAATGATGATCTTTTTTGAGTTTTAGATAAAAAATCAAATCTTAAAAAGATCTCATGCGAACCTGTATTATAATTTCTCATACTTTTTGTTTCCAAATCATAACTATAACCAATAAACATTTTATCATTTATTTGAAAACCTGCTAAATTACAAATTGTACCACCAAAACGATAAGACATTCCAATTGTAAACACATCATTTACCATGAAAGTAGCTGACGTATATGTTTGTACACTATTTTCTCCAATTTTCACTAATAAGCCAGGTTTAAATTTTAAATAATAATCCAACTCAAATATACGATCAGCTGTAAAAAATAAATTCATTTTTTCTTTTGCAATACTACTGACAGAAGCACTACTTGAATATTTATCATAAAACTTTGTTGCTAATAAATTAGGAACAGAAATCCCTATAGAAGTGTTTTTATTATAAAAATAAAGACCTGCCCCTATATTTGGTGAAAATTTATTTCTTATGTTATCCTCAAAAACAGGATCTGCTCCATCTTTTAAATACAATTTAGTAAAATCAACATTTAAGAGATTTGCTGATGCTTTTATTCCAAAAGATAACCGACTTTGAGTACTTAATTCTATATTGTAAGAAAAATCAGCAGATACAGCGACTTGGTCGGAAGGTCCTATCTGATCTGAAATGATCGACATACCAAAACCTAATCTTTTATCCTTTAAGGAACTATTAATCGACAACGAAGACGTTTTTGGAGCACCAGGAACTCCAACCCATTGAGCTCTATATGCCCCCAGAAAAGTAGTAATTCCATTTGTTCCAGCAAAAGCAGGATTTATAGATGTAAGGTTATAAAAATATTGCGTATAACGCTCATTCTCTTGAGCATTTGCAGAAAAAAAAATCATCAAAAAGAAAAAAGAAAGAAAAATATTCTTTGTAAAAGTATAATTAGTCATTATCTCAAATTTATATATAAATAATTAGATTTCTTAACTCTGCGCCCAGTTAACGTATCAAGATAGTCAACCGTATAAAAATAAGTCCCAAGAGGAAGTAATTTAGAACTGTCTTGATCCGTAAATCCTTTAAAAACATTACCTTTGCTATTATAAGATTTTGTTTCAAAAACAATCTTACCAAAACGATCAAATACTGTAACCTTATTATCAGGATAAGAAGACAAACCTTCTATCATTAACTCATCATTTAAACCATCACCATTAGGCGAAATTCCAGGATGCAAAGCAATAATCTGTTGTGATGAACTCACTGATCTTGCAAGAGTAAATACTCCATAGTCAGACTTAAAATTTGAAACTGCAGTAACTTCCTTCTTTGAAAAATCTACAACTCCTCCTAAATCAACCCACAACTTTTTTTCTTCATCCCACCCAGCAACATGAAGATTCTCAAAATCGGACAATAACAATGAAGGCGTTATCGACTCATCCCAAGTCAGACTAACAAAAAAATTCCCAGACAATGCATTCTCCTTTTGAACTACCCAATACTCAACATTATCAATCAAATTTAAAGACGTTTCCATATTAGCTACTGGATAATTAATATCTGGCGTACTTAAAAAATACCTACCTGACAAAGAAGCATCCAAACTGCTTGGAGCAGTAATTGACACCGGCCTAAACTTACCTCCATCACCAATCGGAAAAGTAAAAGCACTACTTCCTCTTTTTACAACCGGTCCATTAACATAACTAATATCATCAACATTCTCGGCAACAGCATTATCCTCAAAATACAACACACCTCCTTTAGCATCAACAATGCCTTTTTGAAAATAAGCTTTACCATAAATCTTAAGATTAGAAGACAACTCAAAACCCGACTTCTCAGTATTAAACACAAGATTATAAAAGTCCGAAACACCATTACCTGATATCAACTGACTACCAGGCTTAATTCCTTCAAATCGAACAATCCCAGAAGAAACGCCAGAAGTAAAACCAAGCGTTCCTTCATTCTTAAAATCATCATACAACGAAAAATCACCATCGTTTACCAACATAGCACCTTTATTATTCTCCAACAAGGAAACCAAACTTAAGGAAGTTCCAGAACTAACACTTAGAAGCCCATGATTACTTAATTGAGAAAAACACAAACAAGGAGCAGACGCAATTAAAAACAAAAGCCTAAAACTACTTTTTTTCTTTTTTACCATAATTTTTTTTATTCAAAACTAAATTTAGAAGACCTTAAACCCAGTTCAAATTAACAATACAGTAAAATTAACCCTCCCCGCCGACTATACCATTTAGAAAGTTACAAGTGAGGCATTATAGCGAACAATTGTACACCTACTTACTCCCCCTTAGAGAAGAGATTACCGCTTCTGCGTGCTCAGCTGAAACTGGCTTCGCAATAATATTTTGATTTCGATCAAGAAGATACATTGTAGGAGTTGCAAAAACGCAATAATCCAAAACAGATTCTCCTTCCCACGATTTATAATCACAGGTAGAAATCCATAAAAAATCTTTAGAAAACAAATGAAAAGAATCCTTATCAGTATCTAAAGACACGAAAACAATTTCAAGATCATCATCTCTTTTCCATTTCTCATAAAAAGGCTGTAGCTTAGGTACTTCTAACTTACATTTATCACACCAACTCGCTCCAAAGACTACAAGCTTATATCTAGATTTTAAATCTGAAAGTTTATAGTACCCATTTACAGGTTCAGAAAAAACAATATCCGAAGCAATTCTCCCTATTGCCATCTTACGATATTGTTCAAATAAAGACTGATGTTTTACATCCAACATACAGCTCTGATTATCGAGAACTGAAAGAGCAAGATATTCCGCAGAAAAAAACAAACTCCTCTTTTCTAATATATTAAAAAACTGCTGACACATGACTTGAGCAATCTCAGGTTTATCTTTTAAAGTTTTTAACACCGAATCAATACATAAATTTAAATTTACCTTCAATTTATCCATATCGGCACCAGCATAACTTTCCATAAACACAGCATAACCCTCGAAAAGATCCCTGCTTAATCCCGAACTAACTAACCTCAGATCACCAAAATCTAGACTATTAAATTCTAATTGATTCTTAACAATCCTATTAGTATACCTAGTAGCAGCTAAGGGCATATCAGAAATAAGTTTCCTTAATTTCAAATAATACGAAACATACAAATTCGAAGGTAAAGTTTCAAAAAAAACATCAAGCAACTTTTCTTGACTCTTAAACTCCTCCTTCAAAAAAAGATCAACTGAAGATCCAGAAGAATACAAGGTCATCAAATAATTTAGACCTGATTTTTTACTCTCCACAGAGCTATACAAATCAAGACCTTTAGACAGAAAATCATTCTCAGGTGAATTTAAAAACTTTAATCTGGAAAAATCTTCATATCTATCCCATTGAATTTCAAAATTTTCCTTATTCAACATAATAATAACACTACTCCCATCCACTACCTCTAAAATAGCAGCACCGGAATAACTTGATGGATAAACTATTTTAACCATACCATCGGAACCAATATTAGATTTAGAAAGTATTTTAAGTCCATCCAAATCATAGCCTTTAACAAAAACATCTTTACCAACACTTTGAGGAAAATGTCCAGTAATTGAGTAATGGGTCTGTGCCGAAGTTAATGCACAAACAAAAAAACATAAGTGAAAATATAGCATTATAGACTTCATTAATTAAATTATTAGTTTTAAAAACATAGTTAAATCAAAATTAATCTCTGCCAAGTCTAAAAAAACAAACAAATTAATAAGAGTCACAAAAAAAAGAAACAATTAAAAAAAAAAAAAAAAAAAAAAAAAAAAAAAAAAAAAAACATAGATACATCATATGTATTCAAACTACAAATCAAATAATCCAAAAATAAACTTAAACAAAAACAACATCAAGGAAGAATACACTACTTTTCTAAAACTTGCTGGTAAGATTATACAATACCATCAAAAAGTATAAATTAAACTGTATGGATACGCAAACTAAAACTGCATTAAAAGTTAAGCTTCATTTTTTATGTCATTTTTTTGATTCCAGAATTCTTTGGACTTACAACAAAGAGTCAGACAAATTTTCTAAAACCTATGCTACACTTTCAATTTTATAAAATTTTAGTTCCATATCTTTAGGTGTTTTGTACCCCAAAGAAGAATGCAGACGTTTTCTATTATACCATACTTCTATATATTTAAAGACTGCTAATTTAGCGTCTTCAATAGTTGTGAATTTATGCTGATAAATAAGTTCTGCTTTAAGGGTCTTGAAAAAACTTTCAGCTACAGCATTATACCAACAATTAGCTTATCTTCTCATACTTTGGGTGATTAAAGTATTTTTATTAATCAATTTTCTGAATTCTATCGAAGCATATTGTATTCCTCTATCTGAATAAAAAAGTAAAGATTCTTTTATTTCTCTTTTTGATACTGCCATTTTCCAAGCTGGAATAATCGTTTGATCGGTATACATTCGTGTGCTTAATGACCATCCTAAAACCTGCCTGTCATATAAATCAATAATAGTGGTAAGATATAACCAGCCGGCAGCTGTCCTTATATAGGTTATATCAGATACCCAGACCTCATTAAGTGATTTTGGTGTAAAATTTCTATTGAGATGATTACTGCACACTGGATATCGATAATTAGAATCTGTGGTCACTTTAAAGCGTCTTTTAAGTTTACTTCTCCAGTCATTAAGAAGCATCAATTTAGCAACTTTCCTTTTGGATATTTTATATCCTTTCCTTTTTAGCTCTTCCTCTATTCTGGGACTTCCGTAAGGGATTAGTGAATGTTTTTTTTGAGAAGACCTCAATTTATAAATACGCTCTACCTTGACACCTAGTTCATCTGCTAATTCTTTGATGTTTTCTCGCTCGTAACTTAATAGTACTGCTGATGATTTAAACTCAGCACTGTAAACTCGTTTTTCATAATTCTAAGATATTTATTTTTATTTAAACAGTCTTAAAATTTATGTCCCAGTAAATGTAGCAACTCCAAAACTAACATGTTAAACCATTTAGACCTATAACAAGCCCAGATATTCAAAAACGAAATAAAGTTCTATTACTTTTAATTAACTAGCAGGAAAATATAATTACAAATAATCTTTTAAACAGATGGATGATAAAAATATATTCAAACTTTTAAAGAAAGGAGAAAAGCTACAAGATCGAATGAGAAACGTATTAAAAAAAAATAATTTAGAAAATTTTCAAATAGAACATCTACCGAAAGATGACTTTGAAGAATGGAAAGCATTATATGAACAAAGCATTATATTAACAAAAGAAATAAGTTCACTTATCGAAAATGAAAACTTCTTAAAAAGAAATACAGTATTGAATTTTAAAAAAAATAATCAGCTCTAAAAATCATATCCGAAAGTTTGATTATAGTTCCATTATATCACTAGTTATAAGCCAAGCATAATCTTTCTTTTATTAACTATCATATAATTTTTAAAAAAAGGTTTTAGAAAAACATTCTCTAATTAGTTAAAACAATACTAATACTTCGAAAACGCAAATTACAAGCTATTTCACATTATAAAACTTATCACTTGTATATAATATCATAAAATGAAATACATCTTAAAAACTTATCTAGGACCGCCAAAATGCACAAGAGTCATCAGATTCACGAACTATCATTATAAAAATTAATACAAACACCGTGACAAATATTATACGAAAAAACTACTTTTGAATCACAACTAAAACTGAAAGTATCACTTTTTTTTTATTGATTTCAAACATAAAGCAATAAGATGTTTTTATTTTCAAGTACAGAAGGATTACAAGATGTTAAAAAATCAGAAATTATCTTCGGGTGTTTAGCATTAACATCTTTGGTTATTAGTACCAAAAATTTTTATAATTTAAGCCATGAAATTCACAATGATCAACGAGTTTTCCATACTCTAACAATTTATAAAAAAACTTCTGCAAGTTGTTGCTTCATTGTAGTTCAATTCAATAATACTCTTATAGCAGTTAACTCTTGAGTAAAATATTCTAATTAAGTCCTAGCTAAATTATGTTCTTTTACATCTACGTAAACCAATTACAGACTTTCATATTCTGATTTAACTATAAATAGATAAACAACAATATAAAACTTTCACTTAACTACTCTACAAAAAGCTGCTATTAAAAAAACTATTTGATTACAAAAAACTTCGAGATTATAACAATTATTTAGTAGTAATTTCAATTTCACCGCCAGATAAAAATAAATCATGTGAAATAAAATAACTGTTAATTTTAGATGAATTTACTTTTATTGCTTCCATACTTCTTTTTTTATTAGGATTTTTAATGGTAACTGCTTTTCCAGAAGGCGTTATCCATAATACTTCATCAAAAATAGGGACAGTTACAATATATTCAGGATCCGCAGGTGAAAGAGGATACAACCCTAACGCTCCAAACACATACCATGAAGACATTTCACCAGCATCATCCATGCCACACATTGCAAGTTTTTCGTCGCCAATTCCATACATTGTATCTAATATCTCATCTATAAACTTTTGAGACTTTTCAGGTTTATTAATAAAATAATAAGAGAATGGAGCCTCATGATCCGGCTGATTTCCATGACAATACTGCCCTATAAATCCAGATAGATTAGCAAAAGCATAATTTGGATTCCATTTTTTGGTAAAAAAAAGATCTAGCTTATCCTCAAATTTGCTTGCACCATAAAGATTAACCAATCCCTGCATATCATGTGGAACATAAAATGATAAATGCCATGCATTTGCTTCTCTATACATATATTTAAAATATGGAAGCTCTTCATTAAATGGGGTCACCCATGCTCCATTACCTAACCTACCTCTCATAAAAGTAGTGCTTTTATCAAAAACATTTACATAATTTTTTGAGCGAGCTACCAAATCATTATAATGTTCTGTATCCTGCAACTCTTTCGCCAATAAAGAAAGAGCATGATCATCATAAGCATATTCTAAAGTCTTTGTTACTCCTGATGTAGCATTATCAGTATATGTATTAGGATTCGAAACATACAATTCTGGAACAAAGCCCTTATTAATATATTCCTCTAAATATTCTCTTCCTCTTTTCCACCTGGTATCTTTTGGCTCTTCATTACCAGGAAGGTATGCATTATTCAGTAACAATCTATAGGCCTTAGCAATATCAAAATTTCGTATACCTCTCATATAAGAACCAGCAATAAAAGATGCCCCATGATCACCATGAAAAAAAGTAGGTATATAACCGTTAATGTCCCCTGTATTAATCATTGAACTAATTACATCTGAAGTTACATCAGGAGAAAAAATACTTAACAGAACAAGCTTATTTCTAAAGTCATCCCAAAGTGAAGGTAGTGTGTAATAACGATAATTTTCTTTCCTTACTTTTCCAGAATCATCTGTAAACTGACCATTAACATCACTTCTAAGAGCCGGCCACAGAAATGACCTATACAACATACTATAAAACATTATATTCTGCTGAGCACTCCCCCCTTTTACTTGAATTTTTGAAAGAAGATTCTCCCAAACCGCACTACCTTCTTGAAAAATCTCCTCGAAATTTTTATCTCCAATTTCTGAATTTAAGTTTTCTATAGCATTAGCTACACTTACGTAAGATAATGCAATCTTAAGTGTAACTGGTTTATTATCAATATCTTTAATAGTCACGAGTGAATATCCGTCATTTTGTCCTAATTTTTCTAATTGTATTGTTTCTATCGGACTGCTTAAAGTAGCATAAAAATAAATTTTCTGACCTATTGTCTGCTGAAAACCACTAACCGCATTAGTTCCTTCTTGTTTAATTGTCCAATTATCGACACCATGGTTTGCTTTACCCAAGTAAAAAAGTACTTTCCTTTTTTTATTATTCTTAAAAGTATACTCATGAATTCCGCAATGAAGTGTTGAGCTTAACTTAACATGAACATTGTAATCTTTAAGGCATACCTCATAATAAGCAGGACTAGCTTTCTCCTGATCATGGCTAAAAGAAGACCCAAAAGGATGATCTGATCCAGCTATGGATCCTCCTCCATCTGGAACTGGCAATATAGGAATATGGCAAAAATCCCAGTGCCCTTTATTAGTGTGTGCAAATCCAAATATGTTCTTACCTTCATATTTATAACCTGCACCAGTACCAAATTCTGTTACGGGACTTAACTGAACCATCGCATTTGGCAGCGAAGAGCCAGGGAAAACCAAACCAGCCCATACTTCCAAATTAGCTGGAGGAACGTATCCAATAATTCTAGTATCCAGCAAAGGAGCTGTACCTATAAGCGGATTCACCAAAGAAGTATATCTACCTTGCTTAGGATTATAACATGTTTCTTGTGCACATAAAAAATTTAGTCCACAAAGTAAAATGACAAATGCTCTTAAAAAATATTCAACTATTATTTTCATAAGTAAAAGATAACAAAATTTAAATTAAACCAGTCTTTGTTTTTTATGACAAATACACTAAAAAAATCCAGAACAACACACTAGACCATACAAATCATGATCTTGTAAATTCAGTATTGTTTAATAAATGCACATGCATAAAATCAGTCGTAATATGTTGCTTTACTTTAGATCTAACTACGGATAACAATTCAATAGTAATGAATAATAAAAGTGCATCTCATCGTCAAGTTCAAGCCCCATTCCTTTAGACTGCTTTCGCAAAATAAATAAACAAGTATAGTAATACAAACAAACTTGTGCTTATCAAATAACTAATATCAATTGCAGCAAAATTGGGAATAAAGTAATGAAACTCCAGAGAAAAATAATGCATATGTACATCGTTTTTAAAACTATAAACCTAAAAACATCTTGATGTCTTTAGTATCCAACAATTCAGCTCTCAATTTACTGATTGTTCCATTTTTCTCAGTCAAATCAGGTAACAGAAGCTACGAAAACATTTCGCAGAACAGCAAACAGTCTTACCGTTTGTCTCATACAAACAACAGTAAAATTACTTTTTAATTAATTCAAAGTTTTTTCAAGACTCAAAAAACTAAAAGATAATTTAGAGCAAGAAATCAATTCAATCTGAAATTTCGACTAAAATCTCAAAACTAAATACTTGGATTTTAATTATGCCCTAAAAAAGCTCTATCATCAAATCAAAAACTCCCATCTTTTTCCAACTTAGCTGCAGCCTCCATTAGCATCACACCACTTAATTGTGTTGTAAGATCTGTATTACCTCCTAATGCAGGTGCAACTTTCCAATTACTTCCAGAAAACATATTTGTTCTTAAAATTCCTTTTCTATAAAATGTCTGAGCATTAAATTTAAGAAAGGCTACAAATTTTTCTTTATCTGTTGAATTGATTGTTGACAGCTCCGCCAACTCTGTAAAATAACGTATTAAAATACCTTTGAACAATCCGCCGTCTCCTTGCCCTTCATCTCTCAGAAGTCCTTCAGAAAGAAGTCTTGGACTAGTTAAAACTGTTCTTCCAGATTTTACTGCATCATCAAGATATACCTGCTCGTTTGTAGCTTTATACAATCTTAAACCAGCTCCAATCCAAGTTCCCATATTATAAGTAAAAACCCAGTCTTTATTAGTTGTAATTACCCCGCTTACCTCAGAAATATTATCCCAAACGATTCCAGAAGAGGGGTCCACAAGATTATTTTTTTGCCAAGCATAAATTTTCTTAGCCCACTCCAAATCATCAGATTTTTTATCGATTTCATACAATCTCATGGCAAGAATTATAGCCGGGCCGTTTGAAACTGCATTTTTCTGTTTAGGAGTATCTTGTTTCCAAGTAATCCCACCACCCAAAACATCACTCCAGCTTAATTTTACCCTTCCCCATATATAATCGGCAACATCTTTATACTCTTGATCTTTTGTTGCATCATAAGCACGCAGACAAGAATTTGCCAGCCAAATCATATCATCATTAAAAACGTTATTGTAAGTATTTCCATTTTTAATTTTAATACCTTGAAGCAATGCTTTCATTCTTGTTTTATAATTTTCATTTCCAGTTCTTAAAAAACCATCTACAAAAACATCCAAAACATGTGCGTTAGGCCAATAATTGAAAGTGCCTTTTCCCGTATTGTTTTCAATAAATGTTCCGTTAGTTCCTAAGTATACATTATAAGTGGTCGCTTGCAAAGAATCAGCAGTTTGTGCCCAAGTATACTTAAAATCAACTCCATCTGTACTGTTGGAGTCTCGTAATGGAACTGGATTATCATCACAAGAAATGGTCAGCAACCCCAATACTACAAAACATAATGATAGGATAATAAAGCGAATTGAAAATAATTTTTTCATAATATTCATTTAAAAACGTCTCTCAAAAAAACATCTTTTTAAGAGACGTTGTGGTTATTTTATAAAGCTGTAAAACTATGTGTATAAGAGAGTGCAACTGCACTAAAATTAATTTCTGCATTTACATTTTTGTTATCCACCGTCGAAGCAAATTTAAAACAGTTGTTCCAAAAATCGTCGCTTACAGGAACCATATACCAGTATGAAGCAGAGACATTTGCACCATCCGGCCTGCTATTATCTCCATTGATACTTCCGTACCATTCTTCTGTTGTTACTGTACCGTTTACTACTGTAAACTTAAATTTATAACGCTCATCTCTACCCCATGATTCTTGTTTAAAGCTTATTGCTTTGTTGGTAGCTTTCCATATCCCTCCACCTGCATAAGTATATTCAAATAAATATTGGCTAAGAGGCGGGAACCATAATTCTATTTTTTTTATTTCTGTCATTGTAGTTGAACCGTCACTAAAATCGACTTTTAACTTGTATACTTTACTTTCTCCTGCATAAGTAGTTGCTCCGTCTTGTTTCAATTTACCTTCACTGATGTAAAAAACTTCAGGAGTACCATTTTTTCTAGAAATAAATTTGTAAGCTCCTGCTTTAAGTTTTGTATAAATTTCGAATGAAGTTGCTCCCACTTTCTTAAACGCTTGTGCATCTCCAACTGTTTCTCCATTTTCAGATCCAGCACCTGTTATAAATAATTGGTCTGGAGTTGGAAAACCACCAGGTCTTTGTACTTCAAAAACTCCTGAAACTTTAGACTTTTGAACATTTACACCTTTTGTGGAGTAAACCGTCCATTTCAATTTTCCAATTGCCTCTGATTCTATTCCTGCCAAAGCCGCTATTTTATTCAACTCTGTAAAAGATACATTTAAAGTTTTTTGAAATCCGTTACCATCAGATGGCATAGTATAGATTGGCTTAGAAAAATCGCCGTTTTCTTTATCAAAAACAACATCATAAAGTACTACACCATTGTCCTCTGCTTTTGCACCTTCCCATTCAAAAATAGCTGAACTCTGAGCTCCGAGATCAAAAAATTTGTTATTTGCTGGTGAATAAAGTGTATTAACTACACTCACATTAGTATGTTTCATTGAATCGTTGTTATCACATCCTACAATGAAAATCGTGCATACTAATAATAGTAATTTTGAATATATATTTTTCATGTTTATATTTTTCATGTTTATATTTATTAAGTTAGTTTACCAGTTTGGATTTTGAGATAAATTAGTATTAATCAAGCGCTCATCTCTTGGTATAGGCCATAAATAATGTTTGTTTGGATCAAAAGTTCTTAGATTCACTCTTAAATAACCATTATCTACAGAAGAAACTCCGAACTTAGCCCCGTGTGCATAACCATTTAAAACTTTCTCAGCTATTCTCCATCTTCTGATATCGAAAATTCTTAATCCTTCCATTCCCAATTCTGAACGACGCTCATTTCGAATCACTTCTCTAAGATCTGCCTGTCCTAAAGCACTATTAAATCCTAAAGCTGCTCCATCAGTAAAACCGGCACGAACTCTAATTGCCCTAATGGTTTTATCCCATACCGAACTTGTCATTTGGTTTAATTCATTCTTAGCTTCAGCATGCATCAATAATATATCTGCATATCGAAATAACATTAAATTTAACCCCGAGTTTAAGGATGTTAGGTGTTGTGGATCATAATACTTACGGGTATAATACCCAGTTGGAGTTGCAGATGAACCTTGCACAAATTCGTCTGTAGCATTTCCTGGAGAAGAACCAGGTTTGATATAAATTACACGAGAAGAACCGTCTGTTTCTTTCCAAATATACTGATCGTAAACAACTGTACCTGTCAATCTCGGATCTCTGTTCTGATAAGGATTGTTTTCATTGTAACCAGAACCTGCATCGTTAATTTTCTTTCCATTTAACATTACATAACTATCAACTAACTCTTGAGTTGGTGCCAAAGCATTTAACCTAGCTCCACTTGATAAGGGTGCCATATCAAAAAAATCACCCCACATTCTAAACTGAGGAACATATTGTAAGCTTAAAATATCTTCGCTATTATATTCATTTTGTGGAAGAAATAATCCCTCATAAGAAGAGAAAAGACTGTACTGTCCGAAATTATTTGCTAAAAATTGTTCTGTTACTTGTATAACTCCTGCCCAATCTCCTTCATATAAAAGTACTCTAGCTTTTAATGCAACAGCAGCTCCCACTGTAACTCTACCTCTATCTGCCTCATTTTGTTGTGTGTTCTTTGGTAAAACTGTAATAATTGCATCAAGTTCACTCAAAATAAATTGAACTACTTCTGAATGAGAAGTTCTAGATAGACTTGAGGCCTCTTCCAAAGAAAGATCCTTCTTTATAAGCGGAATATCCCCAAACCAAGTTGTTAATTGAAAATGCTGAAAAGCTCTTAAAAAACGTGTTTCAGCCTTAATTCTTCCAATAATAGCAGCATCAGCATTTGGTACACGATCTATATTCTCTAAAATCAGATTACAAGTTTTAATTCCTGCATAACGATTTTTCCACTCATCTTTAATTCTAGATAATGACGGATCATATAAACCTGCACCTATTGACGCTGCACCGGCTTTGTCTCCTCTACCGTTATAAGCATTATCCGAAAGTGCTTCATTATAAAAGAAATACTCACTGTTCTGCATTTGTGAATACGCCGTACTAAGGAAAGTCTGTGCTTTTTCTACACTTGTCCAGTAAGTAGTATCTGTAAACTGGTTCTCAGGTACAAGATCAAGATCTTCACAACTCGACAATAGTAAAAGTGCTGCTACTGGTAGGAACTTTATTTGTTTAAATATATTTTTCATTTTATTTCTTTTTTTTTTAAAAGCTGACATCAATACCCATTCCATAATATACCTGAGATGGATAAGCTCTACCACTATTTGCACCCGAAGCCGACATACTATTATTGAACTCCGAAAGCTCTGGATCAACAAACTTAACTTTAGATAAGGTTAGCAGATTTTGTCCTGAAACATAAACACGAAATTTACTCATCCCAAATTTTTTTGCAACAGTATCCGTCAAAGAGTATCCAATTTGTACATTTTTAAGTCTTGCATAAGCACCATCATACAAATACATATCAGAACCTCTTCGGAAGTTATTTGTATTTGATTGCGTTCCATTGTTAGCTAAACGAGGATATCTTGCATCTGGATTTTGAGGTGTCCAATAATCCAATTGATGAGCATACATTGTCATACCATAATTATAGTGAAAAGGCTCTACTAGTTCACCTCTAATCATCATCGTTCTTTTTCCAACTCCTTGAATAAAAACACTTAAATCAAAATTCTTATAATCAACATTATAAGTAGCTCCAAAAGTATATCTAGGGAATGGATTTCCAAAAACGAACTTGTCATTATCATCGATCTTACCGTCTTTATTTAAATCTACATACCTATTATCGCCTGGTTGAACGGTAATTCCTTCTGGAACTGCCGCCCCTTGAATTTCTTCAACATTCTGAAAATAACCATCTCTTTTTAGTCCCACATAGGAATTAAAAGGCAGTCCTTCACGAAGTATAACTTGAAGTTCTTCAACTCCAGTTAGCCTCTCTTGCCCGTTAAAACTCAATACTTTACTCTTTGAATCTCCAAAATTCACGGTCAAAATTTGCTTTACGGTTTTACCTTTGTGACGATAACTTGCACTAATTTCCCATCCTCTGTTTCCAACTTTACCTGAATTAAAATCAGGCAGATCTGCACCATAAACCCCAGGCACTTGTGGTGGAACCAAAATATCAGAAGTTACTTTATCAAAGAAATCAAATGAAAAACTCAAAGCTCCCTTGAAGAAGTCAGCATCCAGACCTAAATTAAATGTTGCTGCTTTTTCCCACTGAATGTCAGGATTTGCAAAGTTAAAACCGGTACCACTCTGCACATTATTATTAAATCCATAAGCATTCTGGTAAGTAAAATAAGTGGTTTGATATTGGTAGTTTCCAACGTTTTGATTTCCTAGAATTCCGTAAGAAGATCTTAACTTAATATTTCCTACATTGTCTTTGTAGCTTTCCATGAAACTTTCCTTACTAAGTCCATAGCCAACAGTAAATGACGGAAAGAATCCCCATCGTACCTCGTCTCTAAATTTTGATGAACCATCATATCTAAAACTGAATTCGGCAAAATATTTATCTTTATAATCATAACCTGCACGTCCAAAAAGAGAATTAAGACTGCTTTTCGAAGAAGCTGGATTACCATTTGAATCTGTTCCATTTGAAGTAAATGAATTTTTCCCTATAACAGTTTCAGTTGTTGGCGTCCCTAAGCTGTAGTCATTAAACTTCGTATACAAAGCCGATCTTCTTTCTGAACGATTCTCATTCGAAACACCCACTAGACCATTAACATTATGATTTCCAAAAGTCTTAGTATATTCCAACAAAAATTGAGTATTCAAGTCAAGGCTTTTTTGATTTTCTTCATTGGTATCGCGATCTGCTCCATAAACACCTTGCGACAAGAAGTCAACCTGCATAGTTCTCGCATATAAGTTTCCTGACCATAAACGTCCTCCAAAAACTCCCTTTACTTTTAAGCCACTAGTTATTTTATACTCTGCATTAAAAGATCCAAAAACATCATCATTATCATATTTTCTAAAACCTCCTTTTTCTAAAATACCTAATGAATTATATTGCTGTAAAACATCATTGGTTAAAAAATTACCATTTTCGTCTTTTTGAGTATAATACAATGGAACTCTATATGCATCGACCATTAAAGTGCTTGTACTCGAAGAGTGATCACTAATTTTTTGTTTAGAGTAGGCCAATGTAGAAGTAAACTTAAAATTATTATATTCATTGGTAAGATTTATTCTAAAATTATATCGTTCCATACCTTTTTTTGGTCCAACAAAATTACTTTCCTGATCCAAATACCCAAACGAAACAAGATAAGTCGAATTTTCACCACCTCCTGAAACCGAAAAATTCTGATTTAACTGCAATGCAGGTTTTACAATTTCTTCTGCAAACCATTGCGTATCTCCTTTTGTTTTCAATTCTGCAATTTTATCTGCGGTAAAAACCGCTGTCGATTCACCCGAATTGTAAGCCGCTTCGTTTCTCAACATTGCGTTTTCGTAGCCGTGAACTGGATTTGTAAAGAATTTAGAATTATTGAATCCAACAAGACCACTATATTGAAGAGTCATTGGTTTTCCCTTGCTCCCTTTTTTTGTTGTAATAAGAACAACTCCGTTACTTGCTCGCGATCCATAAATAGCAGCACTTCCCGCATCTTTTAAAACAGAAACACTTTCTATATCGGCAGGATTCAAAGCATTAATATCACCACCCACAATTCCATCAATTACAATTAAAGGACTATTATTACCTAATGTACTTACCCCTCTAATATTAAGATTTAGTCCGGCACCTGGCTCAGAATTTGTCTGTTGAATAGTTAAACTGGGGGCTTTTCCTTGCAAAGCCAATGTAGTATTAGCGCTGGGACGACCATTAAAAGCCTCGCTATTAACCTGATCTACAGCCCCTACTACTTTTCTTTTTTTCTGCGTACCATAACCTACCACAACAACTTCGTCTAAGGCTGAAACATCAAAGTCCATAGCCACATTAATAACACTTTTATTATTTACCTTTATGTCAACTGTTTTATATCCAATCATAGTAAATCTTAAAGTAGTAGTACCATTTTTCAAAGCAATAATATAGTGCCCGTCAAAATCAGCATTAACAGCGTTTCTAGGATCACTAACATCCATAACAGTAGCTCCCGGGAGAGACAACTTCTCTGAAACAGATGTTACAACCCCAGAAACCTGAATTTTCTGGTTCTGCGCGACAATTTTATCAAATCTCGTTGAGAGAAATACGATTATAATAAAAAACAAACTAAGCCTCATATCATTTTAATTTTAAAAGTTTAATTACTTTATTCTAAGCAAGCTAAAAGTTAAACAGACACGTTTAGTAAAAATCATTAAATCGCTTATCATGATCACGATTCAAAAAAAAATACAGAACTCAACAAAGCTATTATTTTAACATTTATTTTACCTTGTTATTAAATAATCGGATCATTTTATGTCATAAGTGAAATTAAAAGTTAAAAAAATAACATATACTAAATTATTAATTCCTCAAAAAAATACATAAACTAATTTATATATCAATTGAATTCGTTCTATTTGGCAATAAAACTGGCCTAATACAAACCACGAATCGATAAACAATGCAGACGAAAATTTACAACCCAAGGATATTAACAATTCGAAATTATACTTAAAACCAAAGTTTTTCTATCGATAGTCTTAAATTACTGATACTTGAGACTCCAATAATGTTTTGCTAAAAAAATAGAAGAAACATAGCTATTACCCTAAGCAAAAGACAACAAAAGGAAAAGTTCGCAAACCGAAATAAATCAAGCTAATTTAGAGCCACGACGCAATTTTACTTAAACTTTAAAAAATCTAATTTTCTGAGTGTTTAAAAGATCGAATTACAAATTCTTGAAAATCATCCTAAACTTACTTCCAATTTGAAACGCTTTATTTAGCCATAAAAGAGATTAATTAAGATCCTAAAAAATATAGTAGTTTCAAATTACGCTCGAAAAAATTCCTCATCGCTATTATTATTTCGGTTTTTACTATTTGTTTACATCAGGCACATCTTTATACTACCTAAAAAATATCACTAAACAAAAAACATTGAAACCTAACAATATCAAACACTTATTAATCAATAACACATCTCCATTTTTTAAGAAATAAATCAGTTATATACTATGATATTTGAAAGACCAACACCGCTTTCTACAACATCAAGAGTAGCATTTTTAATATCGCAATAGTGACATTGGAGTGCTTTTAAAATTTGATAATAAAAATCAAATAGCAAACGATCGTCTATTTTTCTAAATAATAAAGAAAAAAGTTTATGAATACACTAAATTTTAAAAAAAAACAGCGTATTTTAACTAATAAACACCTGAAAGGCAGAAAGGCAACAACCTTACCAATGGATTGCCAGCAGTAAAGAAGAATTGACAAGAAGCCAAATTCTTTTACCCAGAACCAAGCTAAAATTATCTATACCCTAAGCGAAACAATTTATATGACTTTCTATACATTTAAAAAGCGCATAATCTTACATTGCGTTTACGGAATATCTAAAAAAAACAGGATTTGGAAGAATATTATACATTAATACACGAACGTATTTGAATACTATAAACAAGTCAGGTTCTATTAAAAACTTGCTTAAATAAAGTAAGTTATACTAATGAATCTTTCCAATAAAAAATCAAACTATACCCTTATAAAACGAAAGAGACCAGCCAAAAAAAATGACTGGTCTATTAAATTTAAATAACCTGAAAAAGTAAAAATACAAAGTAATTATAGTTAAATAGATTTTACAGTACCAAAATCACATTAGAATTTAAAAACTAAAATATTATACTATATATTACATTAAATTTACATACAAGGTTAGAAAAAAATTAATTTTTAACACAACGAACAGAAAATCCATAAGCACGACCAATAGCAGCCGTAAGTGCTGTTGAAGAATCAATACGGAGACGTATTGCATATTGAGCATTTACACTACTAGTCCAATAACTTCCAAAGACTGTCTCATCATAAACAACACCTGTATCCCCCGTACGTGTCCCAGCAGCTATCAATTTCAGAGGGCTGCTATAAGCAGTAGCTAAAGACGTAATTTTAGATCCTGCACTAATTTCCGCATTAAACTCTGTTATTGTAGGCAATCTATATAACGGAGGACATGGATTGTTAATCCCATTAACACCCTGCCACAAGTTGTCATTTTTTGGAGATCTCCAATCAAGATCCGATGTAATAATAAAAGATGAAGATGTAGGTTGGTCACCAGCAGAAAGCATAGTTGTTGTACCATTAACAGCCGAACTACCTGTAGCGCTAGCACGGTTAATACTTGCATGACCATCATCACCATCACGTCCCCATTGAAATAAACAACCATAAGCAAGATGATCAGTTGAACTAGTAGCACTCTGATAAGCACCTAGATTTCTATCCATCCAAACCTTTCCGGCATTTCCTGTAACAGGGACTATAGTACTTTTTACATACGCTCGACTACAAGCTGCTAAACCAGCAGTTAAAGCTCCTGGCGTAAGTACACCAGTACTAACACTTGGTATTCTTGAAACTGCAAATGCTCTACCATCAATATCACCAGAAGGATATCCTGACAAAGGAAAATTCAACGTTTTAGTACCTGTTGTTGACCATGTGCCACCAGATACACCTCCAAGAGTTATATTAGTGGTATTTCCTATCGAACCACCTACCGTAAAAGCACTATAAGTACCCGTTTTTGTAACCTCAAAAGTAACTACAATATTCTTACCCGATGAATCCACCCCTATCACCAAAGGTGCACCGCTTAAAGCGGCACTAGTAAAAGTAGCAATCGCAGAACCTCCAGTTACAGCATCAGGATTTGGCTTAAAACTAATATCGCTACTATAAATTACTTGACTGCTAGCTATAACATAAAATCTAAAATACTGTTGATCTGTTGACGCAGTATTAAAATCAGGAACCGTCAAAGTAACTGTTGGATTAGCAGTAAAGGTTTCAACATTTAATTTTGCATTTAAATCAGCCAAAAGTGCCGGTGTAGATAAAATTACTTTATTAGTTGTAGGACTTGCAGAAGTACCAGAATAGTAGCCATACTCCGTAACTGCTCCTGATAATGTACCAGCATTAACAGTTAGAATACCATTAAAAGTAGGTTCTATAGCAGTTGGACTAGAAACACTGAGTGCGCTAAAACTTGGATTAGCAACATTAAATACCATAGGATTACCATAACCAATACCTAAATAACTTTTTGCATACATTCTGTAATAGTAAGGAGTAGCACCCAAAGAACTAACTGGAACAGACATCGCCGCCCCTTCAGTTGTAACAACCGAACTCGTTGTTGTTTTCATATTAGGAGCAATGGCACTTCCATCTGCATCAAGAAGCGGAAGAGTGGCAAAATCACCATTAGTTATAGGTATATACACAACTCCAGTTTCAGTAGGAAGTGCACCACTAACCTCAACTAAAGTACCTTTTATTGTAACAGCTGTAGTAGAAGTTCGTGTTGGCTTATTTGAACTATCTGTTCTTCTCCCCGTTTTCACTACTGCTGTAGTAGTCATAGTAAGAGGTGCCCAAGCCGACCCCATATAGATGCAAAGCTGCCCCGAGGCAGGTTCTGTTGATACATTACAATCCGTACACCAAACTTGCAACCCTGGAGGCGGAGATACTATTGCATTACGCTGAACCTTAGTCATACGAGGAGGAAGAAACCCTTTACTTGTACTTTCAACATCAAGAGCAGCTCTCTCATTTATTGAATAAGGATTCGTACCTAATTTAAGTACCTCCTGAGCTGAAGAATTACTTACCGAGCAGCCGAAAATCAAAAATAATGCTACATTTTTAATATTTAGAAACATATAATAACAAGTTAAATTATTTTTTTTTTTATTCTTATCCTATCAATGCTTTGATATTTAGCAAATCTAAAAAAGTAAATACTAGTTTATAACAACCCAATAACTTCCATTACTTTGAACCTTAATTGTTCTAGCATAATTCAAAGCTACAGTAGTTAAACTTCCTGAAAGCATCAAAGCTGGAGAGATAGTAAGAAGATTAGAAGATCCTTCGTCCTTTCTCACACAAAAGATTTTACCTTTCAAAGTTGAAGCCGCAGGTAAAGTTACAGTTAAGTCGCCAGCACTAGCATTAAACAATATAGTAGAATCATCTTTAGTCACAGTGTAATCAGCAGTAAGTCTGTTACTTATTCCTGGATAAGATATAGAAGAATTAGCCGCGCTCCAGATAGGTACAGCTGGTGTGCCAGTGTTTACCTCTAAAAGCTTTGTACTTTTGTTGTAAACAATTAATCCTTCTGCCGGACTAACAATCGCATCTCGCTCCGTAGTGGTCATCCGTGGAGGTAAAACTCCTTTTTTTGTAGAATTAACAGAAAAAGCAGCAGAACTTTCCAAGGGAGCTTCACCAACAGAAACTAATGACTTTGTACCTCCAAGAGTAATTGAATTAGCTACAGTTGAACCCGTAGCAATATTAACCGTAGAAGCTCCTGTACCAGTACCTAAATTAATAATCTGCGAACCAGTGCTTGATCCTAGGCTTATAGTTCCTTCACCCGATACATTACCAATTACTACACCTCCTAAACTTCCCGGATCCAGTACTAAACCTCCAGATCCAGAATGAATAGAAGTCGCACTAGCACCTAAACTTCCTCCAATATTAACTAAATTTGTACCTGATGCAGTCGCTAAATTAACCGTAGAACTTCCTGTACCCGCTCCTATATTTACTATTTGTGAATTAGTTGAAGATCCTAAAGTGATACTCCCAGTTCCACTACTATTACCTATTAAAACTACCCCATTGGCAGCAGGATTCAATTTAAGACCTCCACTACCAGACTGAATATCAGTAGAACTGGTACCAGTAAGACTTCCTAAAATTAGCGTTTTCAAACCAGCATCTGCTCCAATACTTATAGACTGACTTCCTGTACCACCAAGAATTATAGCTCCAGTAGTACTCCCCGAGCCAAGAATAGTACTGTTTGAACCAGCATCATTATTTAATGTTAAAGTAACTCCTTTGATATCACCAGTCATTACACCTCCAGCCAAAGGAAGATACATTCTCACCGAGCTCCAAATAGGAGATAACTCACTACCCTCATTTACTTCTAACGCATTAGAAGTAACATTGAATATTGTCAGACCACTAGCAGGAGAAACAATAGCATCACGTTGAATTGAAGTCATTCTAGGAGGAAGAAAACCTTTAGTTTTACTTTCTAATTCAAATACGGCACTTCGATTCACTGCGAAAGGGCTATCTCCTGCTTTTTGTATCACTTGGGCTTCTATACTACCAGTAAATATAAGACAACAGAAAACTATTTTAATTATTTTATAATACATAAATTATGAATTTGAAATTATGGCACTGTGATGAGTATTTGCTTTAATTAAGCAAATAAAAAAGACTTGAGAGATCACAAAAATAAATATTCATTATGCAAACTCTCAAGTCCTACTATAATAACAAATTAGTCAATAATATTCCAAACAGTCCCATCACTTTGAACTCTGAAAGATCTAGAATAATTTAAATTTGTCACCGTAATATCTTTTGTAAGATTCAATGCAGGAGAAAATGTTAACAAATTCTCACTACCATCTACTTTACTTATTACATAAACCCTTCCTGTAGCAGCAGAAGCAGCAGGAAGCGTTAAAGTAAAACCAGCTGCAGTGGCATCACACAATACAGTATAATCAGTCTCTAAAGCTGTGTAATCTGCCGTCTGTGTTAAAATAGAAGGATTGATAACAGTTGCCGACTTCCAATTTGGCACTAATGGAGTACCAATGTTAATTTCTAATAGATTACTAACCGTATTATAGACAATCAAACCTGTTGCTGGCGTAACAATAGCGTCACGTTCAACATCTGTCATACGAGGTGGCAAAAATCCTTTAGTAATACTCTCGATTTCAAGTGCTGCACTAGAAGAAATATTAAATGGATTTGATCCGATTTTTTGAGACACTTGTGCCGAAGCAATAGTAACACTTCCTGCAGATAATAATAAAACTCCTGCTAATTTTGTAATTCTGTTTTTCATAACTAATTATATTAAATTTATTTAAGTTTAAAATTTTATTTTGTTGCAAATTGCCAATTAAGAAGTTACCTCTTAAATTAGTCAATGATATTCCAAACAGTCCCATCACTTTGAACTCTGAAAGATCTAGAATAATTTAAACTTGTAACTGTTATATCTTTTGTAAGATTCAATGCAGGAGAAAATGTTAACAAATTCTCAGTATTATCTATTTTACTGATTACATAAACCCTTCCTGTAGCAGCAGAAGCAGCCGGAAGCGTTACAGTAAAGGAAGCTGTAGTGGCATCGCACAATACAGTGTAGTCAGTTTCTAAAGCTGTATAATCTGCAGTCTGTGTTAAAATAGAAGGATTGATAACAGTTGCCGACTTCCAATTTGGCACTAATGAAGTACCAATGTTAATTTCTAATAGATTACTTACTGTATTATAGATAATCAAACCTGTTGCTGGTGTAACAATAGCATTACGCTCCACATCTGTCATACGAGGAGGCAAAAATCCTCTCGTACTACTCTCGATTTCAAGTGCTGCACTAGAAGAAATGTTAAATGGATTTGATCCGATTTTTTGAGACACCTGTGCTGAAGCAATAGTAACACTTCCTGCAGATAATAATAAAACTCCTGCTAATTTTGTAATTCTGTTTTTCATAATATTTGTATTTTGTTCTTAGTTTTTTCTCGTTTATATCAAGCACTCATCAATCAAATTGCCTTAATCAATAACGACCCAGTTAGTCCCATCGCTCTGCACTCTTAATGTTCTAGAGTAATTCAAAGACCCTACATCGACTCCATCTAATTTCAGAAAAGGAGAGAAAGTAATGACATTATAAGTATCATCTATTTTACGAATAACAATAGTTTTCCCAGAATTTGCTGCACTAGCCGCAGGCAATGTAACAGTAAATCCACCATTTTTAGCATTACATAGTACGCTAGAATCCGTATCTAGCACACTATAATTAGACTGTGCAATTTTCAAACTAGGAAGTACAACCTGGTCATTGGAACCTACTGCGATCCAAGTTCCTCCATTATTAGTCGCCGATTTATTACTGTAATAATAAAAACCCGGTTTTACCTGAATCGCACCAATTGCAGATGTCCCTGTTACTGTATTATAAACTAATAACCCATCAAAACGATTTGGATTATTTGTAGAAGATGTTGCACCACTCTGAACCATAGAACTTAATTGAATCAAATCTACCTTTGGAAAAATTAAACCTTTCCCAATATTAGAAGTATTATTCCATGATAAAGAACTAGAAGCATCTAGAAAAGCAGTATTTGACGATATCGAAGAAGTAGCGATATTTGTATTTATTTTCAATTGTCCAAAACTATTTTGAACAACCATTAAACAACAATAAAGAAATATAATATATTTAATTTTCATAACTTTTTTTTTTACACTCCCCTTTTTTTTTACAACCCTCCTCTAAGCAAATACCAAATAGTACCGTCACAAAACATAATTCCCGCAGTTCCAGCTACTATACTCGCGGTACCAGTTGCAAGAGAAAGAGTTCCAGGAGAAAAATAAACATCATAACCTGTTACGTTATAAATTTTTATTTCCATTCCAGCACTTGATGATGCAGCAGGCATAGTAAAGATTGCATTATTTCCACCCTCATAAACAATTGTATTAATATTCGAAGGAACAGTATAAGAAGTAGAAGGAACTCTTATAAAATCATATAAAACGATACCTTTATGTTTAAAAGCACCATCAACAACCAATTTACCTGCGCCAGTAGAAAAAGTTAAATCATTCCCATTCTGATTTACAGTTCTTACATTACTCAAACTACCATCAGCAGTATAAAAATCAGACTTTGAATCAACGTAAGTCTTAACCGCTTTTACACTAGGATAGAGAACATCATCAGTCTGAACATCAATAACAGTACTCTTATTACTAACCTTTTCTCTAGTATTAATATCCGCCTGCAAAACTCCCTCGGCAGTTACAGCTCTAACATTTTCAATATTTAAATCTGCCTGTGAAGCTTTTAAGCTAATATTAGACTGAAGAATAGCTTCTGAATTAGTCGCTCTTGTAATTTCATTATTGAGAGTAACTATGTCTGCTCGTGAATTTATACCCGTCTGCAATAAATTTTCTGCAGTAGTAGCTCTAGAATTTTCAGCAATTAAATCTGCTTGTGAAGCTTTTAAGTCTATATTAGACTGAAGAACAGCTTCTGCAGCAGTAGCTCTAGAACTTTCAGTAATTAAATCTGCTTGTGAAGCTTTTAAGCCTATATTAGACTGAAGAACAGCCTCTGAATTTGTCGCTCTTACAATTTCATTATTAAGAGTAGCTATATCTGCTCGCGAATTAATACCGGTCTGCAATAAATTTTCTGCAGTAGTAGCTCTAGAATTTTCAGCAATTAAATCTGCTTGTGAAGCTTTTAAGTCTATATTAGACTGAAGAGCTGTCTCTGAATTTGTCGCTCTTACAATTTCATTATTAAGAGTAGTTATAGCTGCTCGTGAATTAATCCCCGTCTGCAATAAATTTTCTGCAGTAGTAGCTCTGGCACTTTCGCCAATTAGATCTGCTTTTGAAGCTTTTAAGTCTATATTAGACTGAAGAGCGGCCTCTGAATTTGTCGCTCTAATAATTTCATTATTAAGAGTAGCTGTCTCTGCACGTAAATTAATACCCGTCTGCAATAAATTTTCTGCAGTAATAGATCTTAAAACCTCACTCCCTAAATCACTTTTTGTCGCCTTCAAGTCAATGTCAGCCCTAAGAAGTCCCTCAGAACTAATAGCCCTTACAGACTCATTATCAACATACAACTTCACAGCAGACTCTGAAGGATAATGAGTAGAAGTACTACCTAAAACATCTGTCATGTTAGATATTTTTTGAGCCCCCAAATTAGACAAAGCTCCCGAAGCAGTTGTAGCACCGGTACCTCCATTGGCAATACTTACATTACCTGAAAAAGTCCCGGAAGATAATGAAACCCATTTCAAAGAATTCCAATAATAAAAACCAGGAGTTACATCATTCGTAGTCGACGTATTATACACAAGTAAACTTTCTTTAGGATTTGATACAGAAACAACATCTAAACTCCCAGTTAGCTTTACTCTAGGGATCAAAATTCCTTTATTAGTTGAAACAACATCCAATTGAGCTGACGCATCTGGACTACTCGTTCCAATACCCACTTGGGCATAGCTAGTCAAAACCGAAAACAACGTGATGAAAAATAAAACTTTCTTCATAATTTAATTTATAAATTTAATACTCATACTTTTAAGCAAAGTGAATTGTTTTTTAGATTAAAAAAAAGCCTTAATAAATAAGTGGTGCATCTACAGAACAATCGTTTTGTAAAAAAGACCCCATCTAAAAGCACAGAAAGAAATATCAACCTAAAATCAGAAACTTGCGATTTAATAATTCCACATAACTCCTATTTAAATTCTAACATTGATCTTTTACAATTTTCAATTAAACATTTTGAAATAATTTCTACCACTGACGCAAGAAGAAAACTATATCTACATTGAAAAAACTCTTGAAAAGCTGAATTCTTCCGAACTATTTCCTTAGCATTTTCTTCGAAAAGATTACTATCCTGGAATTCCTTTAAGGATTCAGCTTTCGCAATTACATTTCAAAAAAGAGTCATTAAACCAATAAAATTAATGGAGAAATTACTTAATAAGTTTAGACTTAAGCAATCATAGAAACACATTAGCCAAAAGTTTAGAGCCCTTAAAAAACAATGGTATTACATACAAGCATATCACAGATCAAGAATAAAATTTAAGGGAAACAAAAAAATCAGATATTTATAGAAAACCAATACGCATTGAAATCGTATTATAGAACTACTCAAAAAAATCTTACCCGATTTTTTAAATTGAGATCTTTAAGTTGACTTCCTTCAAAAAATCAAGAAGAAAATATGTAACTTTATTTTTTTACAAAATAAACTATTAAAGCAACTTTACTTCCGCAGAATTAGCATTTAAAGTTTTTTTTAGTTAAAAACAGTATCCCTGATTTCCGCTAAAAAGGCAAGTTTACCTATTTACTTATCAAAATACGTTGATGAACTAATAAAACCTCTAAACAAAATTATTAAAAGAAACTACGTATTAGCCAACAAAAAACATCGCACACCTATTGAATTTGCAACTAAAAAAAAGATAACTGCACTTTAGTCATCCATACTCCAAATGCTTTTTCAGCGAGGTTAACAACAACGAAACACAAACAGCAGTAGAAAAAACACATAAAAACATATAAACCTGAACTTTAAACAAATACACACATCAATAGATTATTTACACTCAAAATATGAGAATTCATTCCAACATTAATGAAGTTGATTTGTTTAAAGGCGAACTCTGTAAAATTGTCAGCAAATAAGAAATTCAAAGTCAAAAAAAAGAGTAATTTCAAGACCTAAACAAAAATATTATAATAAAATCAAAATTGATATCAAAGAATTAGACATAACCCCCATTGAACTTTTAAAATTTATGCTTCTAGAATTTTTTAGTTAATCACTTTGAAGTATTTTTACAACTAACACAAAGAAAGTGTTGCATCTGCATTTTAAAAATAGCCTTCGGAGGAGTTCAATTCATTTAAAATAATTCTAGAAGGTTTTTCTCGATAAAATTACTATTCAGGATTTCTTTTTAAGGAGTAAGCTTGTAGGTCGAGATATAAAAAAGACATCACTAAGCCAATAGAACAAATGGAGAAAATAATAAAACGGACTGTGCTTTAGTAATCAAGACAAAACGCATTACTCAAGAGTTTGATTTTTTTTAGAAATTAACAAATAACAGCAGCATTAAAGACTACAATAAAACTGAACGCTTTTTTAAGTTAACAAAAAGAAACTCCTAAGGCAATACAAAAAAATCAAAAAATCATTCTTTACATTAACCCCACACGAAAATACACACCAAAGGATTATATATCCGAACAAATTTAATATTTAACAAAGAAAATCAAAAAAAGAAAAGAGTCTTTACTGACATTATTACCAGAGCCAAAATCGATCAGGTCACAGAACATAGTAACAAGAAAGATTACAAAAAAAACTCTCACTAAGAGTACAACATTGGATTTGCAAAATCGATGAAATTGATCTCTGAATAAATCTCTTAACAAAACCTCCCAACTAACCTATAGGTTTTATATACAAAAATTAATATTGACATTATTGGTGACGATCAAAAACATGAAATACAAAACGATAGATATTGAGAACTAATTGATACCAAAAGCAAAATAAGAGAATATTTTACATCATTTTAAGATTCAACAAAAAACTATTATTCAAAATCATACACCTGAATAATCCCTCAATATAAAAACAGGGCAGAACTTAACAATAAAATAACATTAGACTCTTCGAGTAAAACCCAAATCTCAAAAATTATGAAGTCCTAGTCAGTACCTTCGAGCAGCATTTACAATTAAAATATTAAACATACTTCAATAAGAAAACAAATAGATTTCACAATAAACAACTAAGGCCTAATAGTTTAAAAACTTTAATACTCTTCTAAATATCACAACTATTAGCTACCAAAACTATTTTAAACTATTTACAATAAGAAGCATAAACACTTCATAGAAATCTTTCAATAATTAAAACAAAAGTATTTATGTCATAATCTAGATTTTTTCTATTCACATCATCTATTTTTTAACTTAAACCCTAAGTTTTACAACTGCTACTTTTTTAAAACAGAATCAAAAATGTCTAATAAATATAAAGAGGAGGCAATCACATTTCTTTAATACCACAAAAAAAAAAAATAATTGCCTAGAACAAAAAAAAAGTACTAAAATTAATTGCTCAACCTCTTACCACAAATCATAGAACAAAGCTAGGAAAGAATTAGATGTTTTTACTAACAAGATGAATAAGTGATTAATTTCCTTTAACAAACGGAAAACCTACTTTGCAAAACATATAAAGAATCCATAAAAACAATTATCCTCAACAATAACAATAAACTTTAAAATGTAAAAAAAAAATCAAAATCAAAATATAAAAACTTTAGCATGAGCCGCTAAATTAGAACCATAAAGTCTACAATCATAATACGGAAAACTCTTTACAAAGCAGAAAACATTAAAGCTCGTGATTAATCCCATCAAAGAAAACTGCTAAACAATGTTACTTACTAGAAACTTTTGCATTAAAAGCAGAGAACGTAAAAACAGAACTGCTCTTTTAAGAATTGATTTAGCAACAACTAGTTATTACTTCACAAATCTGAATTCGGAAATAAAATAGTAAGTAAAAAACGATATTATAAAAAATATTGAGAAAGATTAACACAGATAAGATTCCTTATTTGACTAACAAAAGAATCAATCTAAAGCAGAAACTAGCATAATTCAAATATAATTATTCAAATATAATTATTCAAATATCTTTGAAATTAAGGACTAACTCACGAAAAGAAGCTTAAAAAAACTAAATTACCCTGCACTTTTAAGTACAGAGGTTTGTTTGACAAAAGATTAAAAGTCTATCTATTCAGAAACTTTTCATCAATATTAAAAAGTATATTTTTTTCATATTACTATTTACGAAAAATTAAAAAGTTTTAAACCTGAATCTAAGCCTCATTAAACGCTAAAATTTTAGATAAACAAACACAATAACTCAAAATATTACCAAATTACCAATAAAGTACACCTACAAAACAGTAAAGGATCAAAAACAATTACTTATTAATACAATTTACCCTGAACATCTGTTATTAAAAATAATTATCAAGATCATATACTAAAAAAAAGAGAAGAATTAAATCAAGATTTTTTATAAATATAACTTTGAGTAATCACAAAAAATAATCGACAAACTTAAAGAATACTCACTCTAAAAAAATATCAAAATCTACGAATCATCTATGAAAAACTTGAATCAATTACAAAATAAAAACAAGCTTGAACTTAAAAAAAGGGAAAAGGAATCACTTTAAAAACAGTTGAAAAAAATTGGTGGATAACAGAAATAATTAATCTGATTTTTGAAACACGATTTTCAAAACATTTATCAGTAAAAAAAGAAATATTACCCCATGTGAAATATTTTTCTTACGATATTGAACTTTTCTTGAATACTTCTCTTTACGGAATAAATAAAAACACAACAACAACAACAACAACAACAACAACAACAACAACAACAACAACAACAACAACAACAACAACAACAACAACAACAACAACAACAACAACAACAACAACAACAACAACAACAACAACAACAACAAGTGAATTAAAAATAATACGAAAGAAGCTTTACTTTACAATTATATAAATGAACAATTTTACACCCTCCATGAAGCAAAAATTCAAAGATAAAAATCTTAATATTTTAATTAATATAGTAAACTACAAACCTCTAAAAAAATGGTCATTCTAGAAATCTATTACGCTAGCCTTATAAAACAACTTTACTACAAATCCATTACGATAAACACCAAATATCATAATTTACTAGTCTTTTTATCTCATAATAACGCACCAAAAAACAAAAAATTAAAACATCTTCATTATTTAATACAAAATATTCAATAAATCATTTGAAATCTTTGTGCTTAAGTAAAAACAAACAACATTTTGTAACAAATTTACATCCTGATTCATACAACTTAGCTATAAATCAGCAGCTAAGGAAAACTTTATAATTCAATTTCAAACTTGACCTAATGAATGGCGAACATCAATTTGCAAAGTTATTTAGACAAAAACCAAATTCCCTATATTAATCTTGAAAAAAAACTCCGTTCAATATTAAATCACCTATTAAACTCGTAAATAAAAATGTTATCTTTTATATAATATAGAAGATTTTGGAAAGATATTTTTTGTTTTAAAGTCTATAAAAAAATCAAACAATGAATATTTTTATACTTCAAATTCTATAATAAAAATATTAAGCAGTATCCAAAACAGCACTTCAATATCAATATGGATATCATTAACTAATAAAACCTCGTTAAATATTTCTGAAGAACAATAACCTATTATTTTATGCCTTTGCCATACATCATTAAATTAAAAATAAGACTAATTTCTTAGATTAAAAATATGAGAGGATTTAAAAACAAAATATCACTTAAACAAAAAGATAATTTAGCAACAGACCAAAAAATAATAAAAGATTTCTTTTTAAAATTTACAGCTGAAAACTATTTAAAAAGCGGTAATAAAAAACATTGAAAAAACATATAATACCTAAAAAGTACTAAATAGTAAAGACGTCTTTTGAAACGACCTTTAAATGACTAAACAAAACCACTTATATCAGAAAAACACCCCTCCCACAGCCTAAACAAACCAGTTATTAAAAAAAAATAAACAAAAATAAAAATATAACTAATTTACAACAACATTTTATCTTTAAATCATCATTTTTAAAGTAAAAATCCTGTAAATTTTAAGAATACAAAACTTCAAAAAAAAAATGTACAAACAATTATTAAATGCTATATTATTTATTTATTCTGCCGGAGTAGGATTCAAATTGTCAGCACAGGAAGTGCTCAAAATAGGTAGTAATCCCTATACAATAAATACAAACGCTGTATTAGATATTGAGAGCAACACAAAAGGTTTTCTTCCTCCACGTATGACTAAGGCCCAGCGAAATGCAATAGCATCTCCGCCATCAGGTCTACAAATTTGGTGTACGGACTGTAATGGATCCACTCAACCTTCTTCGGGTCAGCTTTACATATACATAGGATCTGGATGGGCACCTTTTGAAACAAACATTTTTCCAATTGTAAAAACAGGAAAAAGATCTGATGAAATAAATAAACCAGTACGCAACAGTAGTACAAGTGCAACTATAACAGGAATTTTACTTGAGATAAACGGCGCTATTCCAATAGAAACAGGGATTGTGTATAGACCAATAACTAATAATGATTTTGCAACTTTACCTATTCTAGAAGAAGTAAATGGTATAGCAACTACCCCCAATTATAAATTAGCAAGTACGTCCCCTGTTACAAAGGAAGGAGGAACCATATCTATTAAAATATCTTCAATCGGCAAGACTCCTTACTATTTCAGAACATATGCAAAAAGTTATTTAGGTATTGGTTATGGTAATCCTATTGTATTCAATATTGCTGATCCAAGTTTTAGCGGACTCAGTGTTTCTAGTGACACTGCTTTAGAGCCAACTTTTAATGGTATTTTAAATGTTAATGCTGGGACATTGTCAGGAGCAGTGACGGAATACGGTTACTATTCTGGTACAACTGCAAGTCCTACAACTAATAAAGTAGTTTTATCTACACCAGCACTTTTGACTGATTTAGACACAAAATTAAATGTTGAAAACTTTACTGCTAATCCAACAGTTACTTTGACGGTTCCTAATTTTAATACTGCGTCAACAGATCAGCAGTATTTCAGGTTTTATGTTGTAGCTAACGGTCAAACAATTTATAGTGCTGATATTAGTTTTAAACCAACTGCTAATGCTGTAACTGGAGGTGCTGCTATAGCAACATTGGTAAGTATTATCAAAAGTCCAGGTGTAATAACCATAGGAGATGAAGTAACACAGTATTTTACAGCTACTTTTAAGGTAACTAAAACAGGAAGCTATAGTGCTTTTTATGTAATTTCAACCTCTGGAGCTACAAAAGGTCTAATACTATCTGATATAATTGCAGGCAAATGGACCACAATCGGTACTAATACATTAACTTTTCCCTTAACAGGAAATCCTACAAGTTCTCTAGAAGGTAACAGTTTTATTGTGTCAAGATTATCGTTAAGTTTTGACACCGGCCCAATAAAATTAGGCCAGCCTAAAACAGGAGATGCTATCTGTGATGATCTGCATGAAACAAAAATTGTAGACATTGTTTCGATTTCGGGAAAAACATGGATGGATAGAAATTTAGGAGCATCACGAGCTGCTATTTCAGCTGCGGATTATTATGCTTATGGCTGCTTGTATCAGTGGGGAAGAGGAAATGATGATCATGCAAGTATCAAACATACAGACGCTTATAATGCAACCGCTTATAATGGTTTTACATCAACTCAATCTAATGAAGACACCCCTAAACATAGTAATTTTATAGTCTCGTCAGTTGACTGGCGTACTCCAAAAAACGATAATCTGTGGCAAAACAGTTCAGGAACGAATAATCCATGTCCAACAGGATATAGAGTTCCTACATCTAAAGAATTTCAAAACGAAATTACACTTTACAATGTTACTGATTCAAATTCTGCATATAATTCCAAACATAAATTTGTACTTGGAGGAACTAGAACATGGGATAACGCTACTGTTTATGACCAAGGAAATTTTGGAAGCTACTGGACCAGCACAGTTTATGAAAGTGGGGCTTATCGTCATTACTATGATACACAAAATAAATACGTAGGTGCACCTGCTCGATCTTGGGGATGGTCGATAAGATGCATTAAAAATTAAGCTTATCCTTATTTTAAAAAACACGAAATTAATTATTCTTGTTATACATCGAATAAAAATTAAACATTAAAAACAGTAGAATTTATGGCTAACGATAATTTTTTATTTCATAACTCATTAAAAAAAATGTATAAAAAAATAAAAGTCTTAACAATTTTAGTTATAATAGGGGCTTCAATATCTATTGCTACTGCACAGGAGACATTAAAACTAGGAAAAAGTCCTTACACGATAACTTTAAGCACTGCTCTAGATGTTGAAAGTACAACAAAAGGGTTCTTGTTGCCTAGAATGACTCGAAATCAACGTAACGCAATAAAATCTCCTTCAACTGGGTTACAAATATGGTGCACTGACTGTAATGTATCAACAGAACCTGCCTCAGGACAGCTCTGCATCTATATGGGCTCTGCATGGGCATCTCTTAAAATAAGAACAACTTCTATTTTAACTACAGGCAAAAAAACAGAGAGTAACAAACCAATAAAAAAAACTAATACCTCAGCTACCATAAATGGAATTCTTAAAGAAATAATTGGGGACTCCCCAATTGAAACTGGAATTGTATATCGAAAAATAATCAACGGAGATTTTTCAACACTTCCTGAACTAGACAATTTAACAGGCAATACTTCTTATCCGAACAACAAACTAAAGACAATAGACCCGATTACTAATGAGGAAGGTATAATTTCTATAAATGTAAATTCATTAGAACCATATCCATATTATTATAGAACATATTCTTTGAACAAACTTGGCATAAGCTATGGTAATACAATAATATTTAATTGCTATCCTTCTGTATTTAATACCCCTGAGGTCTCAGACAGCCAAACTTTTGATCCTAAATTCAAAACAACTCTAAATATTAATGCTGGAACTCCTGCAAAAACCATAACTGAATATGGATACTACACAGATCAAAAAGACCCTCCTACAAACCAAAAAGTAATTTTATCCACACAATCCTCATTGGATACCCTCAACAGTTATCTAAATTCAGAAACTTTTATTGATAATCCAAAGTTAAATTTAGAAGTTAACAATTACAAAGTAAACAACTTAGGTACCACTCAATACCTAAGATTTTATGTTGTTGAAGCTAATACTACTATTTATAGTAAATCTGTTTCCTTCTCACCTCCTCCCAATCCTGTAACAGGTGGTTCTGCAATAGCAACGATAAAATCTATAGCAGGCCCGACAAATTTAACTATAGATAAAAATGTTGACAGTTATTTCACCGTGACATTTGATGTAACGCAAACAGGAAGCTATGCCGCATTTATTCCTAGCAAAAGTGGAGCGACTACAGGATTAGATGTCGCTACTGTACCTGCGGGCACTTTCACAAGCATAGGTACGAAAACCATACTTTTTAAGATTACTGGAACTCCAAATAATTCGATAGAAGGAAATAACTGGCTGGTTCCGGGAATAGGATCACTTCCCACAGGCGCAATAAATAAAGGAGATGTTTCAGGATCAAATGGAAGATGTTACGATGCTCTTTACAATCCTACTTCTACTTCTGGGCAAGGAGAAGTTGTTCAGTCACCTATTACTAAAAAATTTTGGATGACCAAGAATTTAGGAGCATCACGTATAGCTACCTCCTCTTCTGATTATTTCGCTTATGGCTGTCTATACCAATGGGGAAGGGGTAATGATGATCATGCAAGTATCAAACATACAGATGCTATAAATGCAAGCGCATATTACTCTTTTTCATCTATAAAATATCCAGAAGCCGGCGTAAATAATTCATTCATTATTTCCATAGATGACTGGCGCAGTTCTAAAAATGATGCATTATGGCAAGGAATTTCGGGGACAAATAATCCATGTCCTACTGGCTTTAGAGTACCTACCTTTGTTGAATTTCAAGAAGAAGTAGTTCAATTAAATATAACAAATGCTCAAACAGCATGGAATTCAATTCTAAAACTAGTCAAGGCTGGTACACGTACAGGTGATAATGCCACCGTTTATGATCAAGGTAACTTTGGCAGTTACTGGACCAGCACCATAAATTGTTGTGGTCGTGACCCAATTCGTTACTATTTTAACAATTCTGAAATACAAAATGACAGCACTCCTCGTTCATGGGGATTCTCAATTCGTTGCATTAAAGATTAATTTTTCTTCAAACTCTTCAAAAAGACTGAATATACAAAACTAACCAAATCAGTATGAGTTTTTTTTATACAAACCCATTGGCTTAAATTTATTTCTAGAGTTTTAAAAATTATACTAAAAAAATACCTTTTGATAAAAAAAGCACCACAAAGTTGTGATGCTTTTTACAAAAAAAACAAAAGTAAAATGTTATTACTAAATAAAAAAAGTATAAAGTTCTTTAAAATTATTCTTTTGACACATATAGAAATAAAGTAACAAGTGTAATCATTGATACAATATTTAAGCATAATTAAATGAGCTATCTCGTTTAAATACTATAACGGTTAATTACCAGTCAATCTTAAACTATTTTGATAATAGAAGTACTAATGCTTCTGCAGAATCTTTCAATGCTAAAGTAAAAGCGTTTAGAAGTCAATTTAGAGGAGTGCGTAAAGTAGATTTCTTCTTATTCAGATTATCTAATCTTTTTGGATAATACCCAAGCTTTGCGCTTGATTCCAAAAATGCTTAGAAAAAAACAAGCTTAAAAAAATAGCTGCCCCAGTTTTGAGACAGCTACTTTTAATCCAAAACAAACGCGAATATTTTTTTCTGATTCAAGAGATGAAAAATACTATCAGCAAAGATATTCTTTCGTTTAAAAAGAAAGTAAAAAAAGTAATAAATGACACTATAGATGCAATACTTGGGATAAAATTAACGCTACCTGATTTAACTCTTTACCAAACTCATGCAGCCTTTTTTAGCTTACGCTCAAATTCATAATATTTCATAGAACAAGCTTTAAATCGTTTTACAGAGATACGAATATTAATATCATTTTGTAATTAGTTTTATATATCGCACTGCGACTAGTTCAATTATGAACTATGAATATGCAAACTAAAAGTATATTAAAAGTTAAGCTACATTTTTCATGTCATTTTTTTGATTCCAAAATTCTTCTATAGTTTTTTTATTGCAAAACTCCAAAAATGGAACTCACCCTACAAGGCAAAAGTCTTGTTTTTGATCAAAACTACTTATTTAAAGCTAATTACAGCAACTGATTTTTATCCCGAGAAATGGGCAGCCTAAAAAAAAAGATTCAGTATAAGGCTCTATTTGAATTGTAATACCCTGAAATTTAGCGGTTTTAATTAGAAAAGGAGGTTTTTTTACAGCCTGACGTTCTGGTACTACCGGGTTTGGGACTAAATTAAGCCCATTCTTCGGATTTGCTAAATAATCCCAAATACAAAACCAACTTTCCATTAAGCCTATTTCCCAAATCCGCTTTAGCCGTAGTGTAAGGTTATTTATTCTTTATTGAGACTATTAACACATTGTATTTCCATTATGATCTATGCTTTTAAATTGCCCATTTATCCTGACTTTTGCTCTACCATTAAGAAAATTTTCTGCGTGCTCAAAAATAAAGTCAATTACAACTTTTCCATCAGTGTTTATGTAACCATAATCTAAGTTATCATCTATAACCAATGCTAAACCTTCTGAATATCCGTCAATTATTCTATAATCCTTATTAATTATAATAATGTTTTCGTCTGACTTTTTGCTTTTCAGAATTTCTATTTTGCTTTCAAATTCTTCTTTAGTTAAAATGTCAGAATCATATAAATACTTTAGTTGTTTATATTCATTTGTATTTAATAGATTGTAGTTATAGATTTGGTCTTCAATTTTTTCTACTTTTTCGTTGTATTCATTGGTGTCAATTATACCGCTATTTTTTAAATCTTGTAGACTCTCTTTTGCAAGTTCAAGCTTGTTTTTGTTCTGGGAGACTTTCTTGATTGATTTGGTCTCAATACTATTTTCTACTTGGAATTTATTGTAAGCCAAAACTAATAATATTGAAACCCACTGTAATGGCGGAAAAACAAGGAATATAAGTAGAAAAGTTTTTTGAACTTTCGTAAAACTTTTTGAATTCCATACATAGAAAGAGGATGTAGTTACCAATCCTACAATAACACCAACGCCAATATTATTTTCCATCGTAACTATTTGTTTTTTTTTTACATTTAATATTCCAACGTTTCTTTTTAGCACGTTGGTTCTTTATAATCTCAAATAACGTTCTCGCCCTTTGCCGTGTTTGGGAATTTTGAAACAGACTATTTTCGGCCAAACGAAAATAAGAATTAAAATGCTAATTCCACTAAAGCTCAAATAAGGAAAAACATGTGTGCTTGTTGCACAACTACTCAAATATAACAAAAAGGAAACATTAAAAAGCGTGCTTTTATGTAAATTTAAACATGCAAGGAAGAAAAGAATTTACGCCAAAAATGCTCTATCAAGTACACTTAACAGACTTGATTCCAGCGCATAATTTTTACAGATTATTAGACCAATCTATTGATTTTCGATTTCTCTATAAAGCTACTGCAGATTATTATGGAGACGAAGGACAAGAGAGTATTGATCCTGTTGTCTTTTTCAAAATCTGTTTAGTTGGTTATTTAAACAACATAAATTCAGATAGAAAACTTATCGAATATTGCTCGAATTGTTTAGATGTTCGTTTGTTGATTCGGTATGACATTGATGAGGCTTTGCCATGGCACAGCACCATTAGCAGAACCCGACAGTTGTATGGTGAAGAAGTATTTTTGAGTTTGTTTAAAGCCGTTTTAAAACTGTGTGTTTCCAAAGGCATGATTCGAGGCAAACGTCAGGCAGTGGATAGTGTTTTTATCAAAGTCAATGCCTCTATGGATAGTTTGGTAGAGAAAGAAGTATTGGATGATGCTAGCGCTTTTGTAGATGAATTGGAAGAAAATATCGAATTTAAAACGACAAGCACCATAAAGAAACTAGTTGATCAAGACCACCAATGGAAAAAAGAAGCTTATAAAGACCAGCCCAATCCCAACTTCAACATCGATAAAGTAGACGAACACGGTAATTCAATACGTCCGAGATTTGTATCGAATCACACCCATTATTCGCCTACAGATACTGATGCCCGAGTAAGTGTAAAACCAGGCAAAGCAAGACAGTTAAACTATTTTGGACAAATCGCAGTAGATGATGCACACCATGTAATAACAGGTGCATGTTCTGATTTTGCAGACCAACGCGATAGTCAATGTATCCAAAAAATCGTTGAACTAACAGAGGGAAATTTACAAGAAAACGGCATTGAATTAGGAGAAGCATTAGCCTATTTGCACAAAAAAAACATAGATGCGTATATTCCCAATTTCGGACAGTACAAACCCGAGCGCGAAGGTTTTATTTTTAATAAAGAATTGCACCAATATGAATGTATCAAAGAAGGTTCAAACAAAGCCATTTTAGTTTTTAAAGGAGAAAAAACCGATAGTAAAGGCTATACCAAACGCAGCTATCGAAGTAGTGAGAGCGATTGCAAAAACTGTCCACTACGAGAAGAATGCTGTGGAAAGAGTACTAAGTATAAAAAAGATAGACAATAGCATTCATAAAGAACACTACGATAGAATGCACTTAAAAATCACTCAAAACCCACATTATGCTAAGAAAATGGTACGAGTAAGAAGTAAAACCGTAGAACCGGTAATTGGAACATTGGTCAATTTCACCAATATGAAACGAGTAAACACACGAGGAATCAAGCAAGCCAACAAACACGTTTTGATGGCAGCGTTAAGCTATAATCTCAAGAAATACTTGAAATTTATTACTAAAAAAACAAAAACAAAATCCGGAGTAGTAAATGAATTACACGCAAAAGTGCCAACTTTTCTAAAAACTGCCATCTATGACTTGAGAAAGATGTTTTTAAGCATCTCAGTTTTTAAAGACTACAACTTAAAAACAAAAATAAACCTCGCTTAAATATGCTTAAATGAGGTTGTTTTTTATGTTTATCTTGAAATTTTACTTTTTAAGAGAGTTGCGCAACAGTTACATGTGTTAGGCGTTGGCATTTCTATCTTCAAATAAAAATTCTTTGTTTGGCCAATGTTTTTCATCATTCGGAAGCTTTATTGTTTTATTGTGAAATGCGTAAGATAGTAGATTATCATAATTACTAATAGCTTTATGTTTTATATTACTTTTGAAATTTATCAAATAATCATTATCAATTGTGAGTAAACCTTTATCAAATAAGCAGTGATGATTTGCACACGATAATATTCCGTTTCTAACATCTAGACGTTGGCTTATAGAAGCTTTCGACCAAGGGATTATATGGGCAGCTTGTAAAGCAAAACTAAAACTAAAACTAAAATCACAAAAAGCGCATCGAGAATCGTAAGCTTTTAATAATGCTTGTCTAAAAATTATCTGAGCAGTTCCTCTGACTTTAATTTTGCTGTAAGTTTCTTTAGATTTTTCAGGATCATTTAATAATTCATTTACAATTTCCTCTTCTGTTGTTCCTGTAATAGCATAACTACAAGAATTTTCCAAATTATTCCAATTGCAATTATAAACTTTTTCAAAACCTTCCTCAATATTATCGACATCCCAAGCTGTAAATCCTGTCCCTGAAATTCCATTTTTGTCTCCAACTAAAATGGTTATCGGAGGCAACTGATTATTTAAACAGTAATCTTGGATTTTATCAAGAACAAATCTAACTGCACGATGATGAACCCCAATTTCATTTCCAAATTTTTTATATGTTATGAAAGTTTTTTATATTGAAACTCTTTTGAGAATTTGCCAACCTAATACAGCTCTTTCAAATTGATTAATTTCTTTATCCATAATTATTCTTAGCGATTTTTTAGCTGCTTGCGTTTAACATCCCACTACTACAGTGAGTGTGGGACTAAAAATTAAGCTCTATTTTTTGGATTGATCAAATCACCCAAATAAAAAACTAACGTATTAGACGATCATTTTTTATAGATTTTCTATGTTAGATTTTTTTCTCTTTTTAATTTTTTCTAAGTTTTGAATTCGTTGTTGCTCAATTTTATATTTTCTCCAAAGTGTTTTTTTTCTGATTTCACCATCTTTTTCATTGTAATAGTTGATATATTGGCCGGTTTGAGCTTCTAATGCTACAGTTTCATCCCAGGTTGTAGGAACTGAGGTTATAAATTCTGTACACTCTTTTTCACGATAATAGTTTGTTGGATTATCGGTAAGCATTTGCAAACCACTTTCAAAAACAACAAACAAAGCAAGCTGATGTTCCTATACTTGCAGAAATTGGACGCTCAGATCTGTAAACTTCCGGCTGCATGCTGATCATCGCTCCAGGCGTATAATCCATAGGACCTACGGCATTTCGCATAAAAGGAAAATAGACACTATTATCAGGCTTACATCCACCCATTTGTTCCATTCCTCTTACACCTTCATAAGAGATCAAATTTGGATATTTATATTCCAGACCAGCCGGCTTAAATGCACCATGAAAATCTAGAAATATCTGATTTTTAGCCGCTTCTTTAGCCACCTTTTCATAATAATTAACCATAACCTGATCACTGCGATCCATGAAGTCAATTTTTACTCCCGCTATTCCCCACTCTTTAAAGGTTTTAAAAATTTTCATGTTTTTTTCTACAGTTAACCAGCTCAGCCATAAAACTATACCCACTTTTTTCTCTTTGCCGTAGCGAATCAATTCCTAAACATCAACATTAGGATTAGGTGAATAAGGATCTTCCGTACTTTTAGCCCAGCCTTCATTTATAATAATATATTTAATGCCGAATTTTGAAGCAAAATCAATAAAGTATTTGTAAGTATTAAGATTGTAACCCGATACAAAATTTACATCAGATCCGTAAGGAGTCGCACCGTTCCACCATTCCCAGCTCGCTTGTCCCGGTTTTACCCAAGAAGTATCGGTAAGTTCACTTTTTGGAGCCAACTTTAATGTCATCGTGTTTTCAATAAGCTTTTTATCGTTTTTAGTGATAACAAAATAACGCCATGGAAATAATCCGTTGGAAAATTAACAGAGAAATCTTCATTGATTACTTCAATTTCCTCTTTTTTTGCCGTTATAAATCGGTAAGCAATACCTTCATCAAAAGCGCGAAATTCAACTGAATAATTTCCTTTAAAATTCAAAAGCAATAATTACAGGAATTGGCAACTGTCGAAAACTTAAGCGGAATTGCAGGTTTTATATCTTCATTTACTTTTCCTGTTTTGTTTCCTGATAATTTTGGGTTTACGCCTAAAGTTTCATTTTTAAGAATTAATCCCAAATGATTTTTTGAAGTTAATTCTTAATTTCCAGCTAAAATCGAATAATAAATTTTATCCCCTAAATTAATCGATACTTTTAATTCTCCGTTTGGAGACGTTACCTCAAAGTTTTTCTTCTGAGCATAATTGCTTATTCCCCATAACAAAAACAGGCATGTAAATAATTTAATCTTTTTCATTTTTTGTTTTTTACATTAAAAACGTCCCACAAAAAATGAAACGTTATTTTTTTCAATTAATCTATTATTTAGTAGTAAGCTGTATTTCTCCGCCCTTCGTAAACAAATCATGCGAAATAAAATAACTGTCAATTTTAGAACCATTTACTTTGATAGTTTCTAAAGCTCTTTTTCCATTAGGATTTTTTATGGTTACCTTTTTTCCTTCGGGAGTTGTCCATGCTACTTCTTTAAAAATAGGAACCGTTACAATATATTCCGGATCGGCTGGTGATAATGGGTAAAGTCCCAGAGCACCAAACACATACCAAGACGACATTTCGCCCGCATCATCCATACCACTCATAGCTAGTTTTTCTGGCCCAATACCGTACATGGTATCTAGTATTTCGTCTATTCTTTTTTGTGATTTCTCAGGTTTGTTTACAAAATAATAAGAAAACGCCGCTTCATGATCCGGCTGATTTCCGTGGCAATATTGTCCTATAAAACCAGAAATATTCCAGGCAATATAATTAGGGTTCCATGGTTTTGTAAATAACTCATCCAGTTTGGCTTCAAAAGGTTTATTACCGCCATAAAGCTTTACTAATCCCGGCATATCCTGTGGCGCATAAAAAGATACCTGCCATGCATTTGCTTCTCTATACATGTATTCGTAATAAGGAAACTCCGGATTAAAAGGTGTTACCCATTTGCTATCTGCCAATTTACCTCTCATAAAACTGGTCGATTTGTCAAAAACATTTGCATAGTTTTTAGAACGTTTAACCAGATCATTATAATGTTGTGTATCGTTCAGTTCCTTTGCTAATAACGAAAGTGCATGATCATCATAAGCATATTCTAAAGTTTTGGTTACTCCGGCATTAGCTTTGGTTTCAATTTTTGGATCTTTAATATCCTGTTCCGGTACATATCCTAAAGCAATATATTCTGCAATGTGTGGTCTTGTTCCGCCTTCTTTATAAGCATTGTTCAATAATAACTGATATGCTTTTTTTACATCATAATTTCTAATTCCGCGCATATAAGAACCTGCAATAAATGATGCTGCGTGATCGCCGTGAAAGAATGTTGGCATAAAGCCTTTAATCTCCCCTTCGTTAATCATCGAGCTAATAATATCAGCAGTAACATCCGGAGAAAAAACACTTAAAAGAACTAATTTATTTCTGTAATCATCCCACAATGAAGGAAGTGTGTAATAATGATAATTCTCTTTTCGAACTTTACCTGCATCATCTGTAAATCGTCCGTTTACATCACTTCGCAAAGCAGGCCATAAAAAAGATCTGTAAAGCATACTGTAAAACATAATATTTTGCTGTTCAGTTCCTCCTTTTACCTGAATTTTAGAAAGCATGTTTTCCCACTTTGTACTTCCTTCTTCAAATACTTTTGTAAAGGTTTTATCTCCTACCTCAGCTTTTAAATTTTCTGCTGCATTTTCTACACTTACAAATGATAATGCTATTTTAATCGTAATTGGTTTAGTATCGCCATCTTTAATATTTACTAAAGTATATCCTCCGCTTTTGCCCAAATCTTTAGTATCTAATTTTTCAATTGGACTGCTTAAGGTTGCATAAAAATATATTTTTTCACTTCCTGTTCTTTGAAAACCAGTCACTGTATTTGAACCTTCCTGCTTAATTTGCCAGTCGTCTACACGATTATTAGCTTTTCCGAGGTCAAAGAGTACTTTTCTTCCTTTGTTATTTTTAAAAGTATATTCGTGAACACCACAACGCAAAGTTGAAGTAAGTTTTACCTCAACATTATAATCTTTTAAATATACTTCATAATATGCCGGACTTGCTTTTTCCTGATCATGGCTGAAAGATGATTTATACGGAAAAGAAGCACCATCCGAAACTGGTAAAAGCGGAATATGACATAAATTCCAATGTCCTTTATTAGTATGAGTGAAACCTAAAATCTCAGTATCTTCATATTCATAACCAGCTCCAGATCTGTATTTTGTCATGGGACTTAACTGAACCATTGCGTTTGGAACAGAAGAACCCGGAAAAACCAATCCTGCCCAAACGCGCATATCTTTTGGCGGCGTGTACCCAATTATTTTGGTATCCAATAAAGGTGCTGTCCCGATAAACGGATTTACCAATGCTGTATATTTTCCTTTTGAAATACCTCCGCCTGATTGCTGTGCTGCCACATTAAAGCCAAAAAAAGACATAGAAAGGCCTGCAAGAACGATATTCTTGTTAAATTTTATCATTTTATAAAAATTAAAAATTGTTAAAACCTATAACTCCAGCAATTTTGGATTCTTTTGATATGTATCCCATAACAATTCGCCAAACAAAGTGTTAGTCCATGCAAACCAAGATCTTGTAAAATTCTTAGCGTCATCTTTATGGAAAGACTCGTGCATAAAACCCGTATCTCCGTGCGAAGCTTTTAGCATTTTTATACACTCTTTTATTTCATTTGGGTCAGATGTCGTGTAAGCTCTCATAACAAGCGACATTGGCCAGATCATATCCATTCCGCAATGTGGTCCGCCTACTCCTTCGGCTGCTTTTCCTTTAAAGAAAAACGGATTATCTTCTGAAAGAATAAACTTTCGTGTGTTTTGATAGGTTGGATCATTAACATCAATGGCATCTAAATAAGGTAAACTCAGTAAACTTGGAACATTAGAATCATCCATAAGCAAATGACCTCCAAAACCATCTACTTCAAATGCAAAAATGTCACCATATTTAGGATGTTTAACCACTGCAAACTCTTTAATAGCTTTTGCTACTTCATTTGCCAAATCTCTTAATTCTTTTGCCGTTGCGTTGTCTTTTTTAATTATCTCCAGCATTTCGGCAGCCTGATTCATACTTGCTACCAGAAAAAAGTTAGATGGAATTAGAAAAGAGAAAACAGTTGCATCATCACTTGGTCTAAAAGCAGAACAAACAAGTCCAACCGGTTTTACAGGATAACCGTATCCTTTAAGTGGTCTTGTATCTGTTGCAAACTGAGTAGTTCTTTGAAATGTATATGGATTCTTACCGTCTTTTTGCTGTTGGTCTCTAAAAACCTTAAGCGTTGTTTTAATCGCTTTAACCCAGTTTTCATCAAATGGCGCAATATCTCCGGTATTTTTCCAGTAATTATAGGCTAATCTGATTGGGTAGCAAAGCGAATCTATTTCATATTTTCTTTCGTGAACGCCCGGTTTCATATCCGTATGATCGGTGGTCCACTCCCCTTTTTTATTTGGATCATTGTAAAATGCATTCGCGTACGGATCTTTCAATACATATTCAGTCTGTCTATTTATAACACCTGCAATAAGATTTTTAAATTTTACATCTTTCGCAGCAAAAGCCATGTACGGCCAAACTTGAGCAGAACTGTCTCTGAGCCACATAGCGTCAATATCTCCCGTTATAACATACGTATCTGGTCGTCCATTTTTTTGTGAATAGGTTACTGTAGTATCAAGCGTATTTGGAAAACAGTTATTAAACAACCATACTAATTCTTTGTCTTTTACATTCTTTTGAAACTCAGCGATGGTTTTTTCAATAAAATCACTTTGAAAATTTCTTTTGTCTTTTGCAACTCTCACAATAGGGAAATCTTTGATTGCTTTTGTACCTGCAATTATTTCCATTGGATCAATAAGTGCTAAACTGCTAAACAAAACGGTATTTTGGATAAATTTTCTTCTTTGCATTCTTTTATATTTTAAAATTGTAAGAGCTTCTGTTATTCATTTGACAATGAGTACGGAAAATCTTCTTTGTTAATTCCTCTTTTTCTATTTGGTTTTTCTGACATATCAAAATCCAGCGTTGCGCCTTTCATTAATTCTGAATGACTTAGCCAGTTTTCGTATATGCTTTTCCATTTACTTTCAGGTCTTTAATATATCGATTTTGATCACTATTTGCTGGTGAATTTATAGTTATAGTTTTTCCATTTTCAAGCTGAATTGTTACTTTTTTGAACAATGGAGCACCAATTACATATTTATCAGAAGCCGGTGTAACAGGATAAAATCCTAAAGAAGAGAAAACATACCAGGCAGAAGTTTGTCCGTTATCTTCATCTCCGCAATATCCATCAGGCGTTGCATGATACATTCTGTTCATCGTTTCTCTTACCCAATATTGTGCTTTCCAAGGTTCTCCGGCATAATTATAAAGATAAATCATGTGCTGAATTGGCTGGTTTCCATGTGCATATTGTCCCATGTTGGCAATTTGCATTTCTCTCATTTCGTGAATTACGCCTCCTTTAAAATCTTTTGTGGCAAAAATTGGAGGAGACGAAAATACTTTATCTAGTTGTGTAACAAATGCTTTACTTCCGCCCATTAAATCAACCAAACCTTGCAGGACTACTTGCTATTAGTGTACTGTTTTTTATAGATAAATTTGCACTACATAATTTTTATCAGCACCTGCAATTTCAAAGTTTGTTAACCCATTCTGTTCTGCTTGTAGCCCAGATCCAATTGATTGTTTTTCAAAAGTTACTACTAATACATTCCCTTGCTTTTTAGCTTCTTTAAATAAAGGTCGCCTTCGGCTCCGTCAATAAGAATTAGCGGACTGGCATTTGAGCCATCGCCGATAGTACCAGTTCCACGAATATTAATACTGAGTTTACTGTCTAAAGCTCCAGCATCTGTAGTAATATTCAAACCAGCTACCAACCCTTGAAGCGCTTGCGCAGCGTTTACTACAGGACGGTTTTGCAATTCTTTTCCGTTAATCTAAGCTACAGCACCTGTAAGATTTGCTTTCTTTTGAGTACCATAACCCGCGTTTAGAAGTCAATTTAGAGGAGTGCGTAAAGTAGATTTCTTCTTATTCAGATTATCTAATCTTTTTGGATATACCCAAGCTTTGCGCTTGATTCCAACAATAGATTAGAAGACTTTAATTCATTAAAAAAGCATCACCGAAGTGATGCTTTAGGCCCCAAAGTTGACAAATTTATTACCCACCTACTATTTAAGGTTTAAATATGAAACTTAACTCAAAGATGAATTTCTTCTTTCAATTACATTCAATCAAAGTAACATGTGGCATATTTAATGGAATTAATGATCGACCTCGAAAAATAAGATATTATAGCATAATTTTAAATCCATTTAATTTTAACAAAGCTGTAAAACAAAAATCACCAACGAAGTGATGCTTTTTGTTTTCAAAAATAAATATATCGTTTATACTAAAGATAATAAATTGAATCATAAAATAAGTGCTGAATTCCTGTTTTTCATTCACAAATTAACAAGTGGTTTTTATTACTTAATTCTTAGGAATTATTTCCAAAGAAGTTCATTTTCCAATTGTTTAAATACCTTAAAAAAATAATCCCTTTGCAGTTCTAATGGTAATGTAAGACGGACACCTTTGAGGCAAAATAGGAAAGAAATTTTAATCTCTTTATTTATTTGACACCTTTTCTTATTTATTTAAAATTCCATCCTAATGTTACACCAAAAGCTATAGGTTGTATTTTAGCATTTTTATCTGTGCTATACAATCCATTTGCTTTTCGTTCTAAAACCGATCCTGGATTATAACCTATATAAGATTCGTTTTTATTTTGATCAACTATTGAACCATATCCTTTTTCAAAAAACATTGCCGCATACAGCGCATTTTTGCCCTTCATATCAAAGGTAAATCCTAACT